>CAVWKW010000001.1:1240000-1967956 GCA_963755705.1 uncultured delta proteobacterium | reverse complement strand
CGCTCTACCAACTGAGCTACACCCGCTCGCCGTTTCTTGAAGGCCGGATTTATTCGTTTATCGGGCGCGACGCGCCGTGTCAATCAACCCGTTGCCCGCTTCGACGATGCCGCAATCACGCGCGGCCGCAGCGCGCGCAATACCTTGACGTAGTAGTCCACGCCCGACCAGAGGCTCACTACCAAAGAGATCCACAGCACGAACATCCCGAACGCGAAGCAATCCACGTGAAAGTAGGTGTAGTTGATCAGCAAGCCGTGAATCGCAATCGCCTGCAGCGACATCTTGTATTTCCCGAGCTGCTCCGCCGCCAGCACCATCCCTTCCACCGCCGCGACTGCGCGCAGCCCCGTCACCGCGAACTCGCGCGCGACCAGCACCGCGACGATCCAGCCCGGCACGTGCGGTAGCCTCGGCATCGCGCAGAGCATGATCAACACTGCGGTCACGACCAGCTTGTCGGCCATCGGATCGAGAAATTTCCCGAGCGCGGTAACCGAGTTGTAGCTGCGCGCGAGATAGCCGTCGAAGAAATCCGAGATGGTGGCGAGAAAGAACACTCCCGCCGCGATCGCAGAAGGCACCGGCCCGGTGAACGTCAATAGCCACACCAGGACCGGAACGGTCGCGATTCGAAACAGCGTCAGCAGATTGGGAGTCGTGAGTTCCACGGCTTGGCCCGCGGCCTGCGCGAAGCGAGGCTTCTGTTTGAGGATATGGCAATCCTCAAACCGGAGCAATTCGCTTTGTCGAAAACCATATTGACTGCCAAAGCACCCATAACGTAGCGTCGAATCATACGCACGTAACGCGCCGCTTTGGCCGCGCCGCACCGCACCTCTGATGCAACGCCAGTTCAGCACCGACTATCTCGTAATCGGCGGCGGAATCGCGGGCCTGATGTTCGCCCTCGCCGCCTCTGAATCCGGCTCGGTCACCGTTCTCACCAAGGCCGGCAGCACCGAGGCCAACACCAATTACGCGCAAGGCGGAATCGCGAGCGTGCGGAGCGTCGATGACTCCTTCGAGTCGCACGTCGCCGACACTTTGCGCGCGGGAGCGGGGCTGTGCGATCCCGCCGCGGTCGAGAGTATCGTGCGCGACGGTCCCGAAGTGGTGCGCGATCTGATTCGCTTCGGCACCCGCTTCACCCGAATCGAGCACGGCGGCGAAGACGAATACGATCTCGGACGCGAGGGCGGCCATAGCCATCGCCGGGTCCTGCACGCGCAAGACCTGACCGGGCAGGAGATCATGCGCGCGCTGACCGAGGCTGCGCGCGCCCGCGGCAATATCCGCACGCTCGAAAATCATGTCGCGATCAACCTCCTGGTCGAGAGCCCGTCGGCCGGACGGCCGGGATCATGCTGGGGCGTGTACGCGTACGACAGGACCAGCGGCACGATCAGGAAAATTCTCGCGCGCGCAACGCTGCTCGCCACCGGCGGCGCGGGCAAGGTTTATCTGTACACGACCAATCCCGACATCGCGTCGGGCGACGGCGTTGCGATGGCTTATCGGGCGGGTGCGGCGGTTGCAAACCTCGAGTTCTACCAGTTTCATCCGACCTGCCTATTCCATCCTGCCGCCAAATCATTTCTGATCTCGGAGGCGCTGCGCGGCGAGGGCGCGATCCTGAAGCTCCCCGACGGCACGCCGTTCATGAAGAGCTACACCGCCGACGCGGAGCTGGCGCCGCGCGATATCGTCGCCCGCGCGATCGATTCCGAGATGAAGCGCCACGGCCTCGATTGCGTTTATCTGGATCTGAGTCATCGCGACGCCGGGTTCATCCGCGAGCGCTTTCCCAACATCTATCAACGATGCCTCAGCTACGGATTTGATCTGACCAAAGAACCGATTCCGGTGGTTCCGGCCGCGCATTATATGTGCGGCGGCGTGATCACCGACCTCGACGCCGCGACTGCGATTCCGCGCCTCTACGCCGCGGGCGAAGTAGCGATGACCGGACTGCATGGCGCGAATCGGCTCGCCTCGAACTCGCTGCTTGAAGCAGCGGTGATGGGCCGTCGCGCTGCGGCCGCCGCACGGCGGATGCTCGAGAGCGCGGGCGGAGTGCCGCCGGAGTTTCCCGAATGGGATCCCGGCCGTGCGATCCGGAGCGAGGAGCGCGTGCTGATCACGCAGAGCTGGGACGAGATCCGGCGCCTGATGTGGAACTACGTCGGGATCGTGCGCAGCGACCGCCGCCTGGAGCGCGCGCTGCGCCGAATCGAATTACTCAAGGAAGAGATTCACAGCTACTACTGGGATCACATCATCGATTCCGACCTGATCGAGCTGCGAAACCTGGTCACGATCGCGGAACTGATCGTGCGCTCCGCGATGGCGCGCGACGAGTCGCGCGGCCTGCACTACAATATCGATCATCCTGAACTCGGCGGCCCCCAGTGGCTGCATCCAACGATAATCGGCAAAGACGCTCGCACCATAACGTGAAATAGATCGAAGACGGGCGCGTCCCGACGCGCCCCTACGAATTGGATCTGGCCCCTTGATTTCGTGGCACAGGCTAAAGCGTGTGCCACGTTCGGCTCGGATCTATCCGGTTTGCGAGGACGCCCTACCCGACCGGCGCGGGATGCTTGATCGGCAGATCGCTGTACTCGAACGTCAGCTTGTCGTCGATTACGTCAACCGTGACCTTGCCGCCCTTGGTCAGCTTGCCGAACAGCACGTCGTCGGCGAGCACGCGCGCGATCTCGTTTTCGATCAGCCTGCCCAGCGGACGCGCGCCGAAACGCGGGTCGTAGCCGCGTTCCGAGAGCCATTTCTTCGCGGAGGCGGTCGCGTCGAGCATGACCTTCTGCTTGTCGAGACGATCCTGCAACTCGCCCAGAAACTTCTCGACTACCTGCTCGATAATCGGAGGAGACAGCGGCGCAAATTCGATCGTCGCCGAGAGCCGGTTTCGGAACTCGGGACTGAACATCCGCTCGAGCACCGACTTCGGATTGCCCATCCCGACGCCGCCGCTGAATCCAATCGTGCCGCGCGCGAGTTCTTGCGCGCCGGCGTTGGTCGTCATCACAAGGATCACGTTGCGAAAATCCGCCTTGCGGCCGTTGTTGTCAGTCAGCGTCGCATGATCCATCACCTGCAACAGAATATTGAACAGGTCCGGATGCGCTTTTTCGATCTCGTCCAGCAGCAGCACGCAATGCGGCGTCTTGTTGATCGAGTCCGTCAGCAGCCCGCCCTGGTCGAAGCCGACGTATCCCGGCGGCGCGCCGATCAGCCGCGAGACCGTGTGCCGCTCCATGTATTCAGACATGTCGAAGCGGATGAACTCGACGCCCATCACCTTGGCAAGCTGGCGCGCGACTTCGGTCTTGCCGACGCCCGTCGGTCCCGCGAATAGAAACGCGCCGACCGGACGGTCGGGATGACTGAGCCCCGAGCGCGCGAGCTTGATCGCACGCGCAACCGCGTCGATCGCCTGGTCCTGTCCGAACACCGCCTGCTTCAGCTCTTCGCCAAGGCTCTGTAAGCGCGTGCGATCGGTCGCAGAGACGGTGCGCTCCGGAATTTTCGCCATCCGCGCGATCGTTCGCTCGACATCGCGCACTCCCACCGTCACCGGCTCGGGCGCGCCCTTGCCGCGCAGATGGCCCGCGACACCGGCTTCGTCCATCACGTCGATCGCCTTGTCCGGCAGGAAGCGATCGTTGATGTAGCGGCTGCTGAGCTCGACCGCCAACCTGATCGCGGGTCCGGTATAGCGCACGTTGTGATGCTTTTCGTAGTAGGACTTAAGTCCCTCGATAATCTGGATCGCCTCTTCCTGCGTCGGCTCGAGCACGTCGATCCGCTGGAAGCGCCGTGCCAGCGCCTTGTCGCGATCAAACGAGCGCTTGTACTCCTGATAGGTCGTCGATCCGATGCATCGCAGTTCGCCCGAAGCGAGCGCGGGCTTGAGCAGATTCGACGCGTCCATCGTCGAGCCCGAAGCCGCACCGGCGCCGACGATCGTGTGAATCTCGTCGATAAACAGCACGCGCTTGGGATTCCCCGCGACCGCTTTGATGACCGCCTTGAGCCGCTGTTCGAAGTCGCCGCGAAAGCGCGTGCCAGCAAGCAATGCGCCCATGTCGAGTCCGTATAGCTCGACGCCCTTGAGCGCCTGCGGCACCTCGCCGTGATGAATCGCCAGCGCCAAGCCTTCCGCCAGAGCGGTTTTACCGACGCCAGCCTCGCCGACGAAGACGGGATTGTTCTTGCGCCGGCGCAGCAGCACGTGAATCGCGCGTTCGAGCTCGTTCTTGCGCCCTACCAGCGGATCGATCTTTCCCGCGGCCGCGCGCTCGGTCAGGTTTACCGCATAGGTCAGAAGCGCCTTGGACGGCGAGAGTTTACGCTCGCCCTCTTCGTCGCCCTCGCCTTCGCCGTGCGTGTCGTCTTCCTCTTCTGCTTCTTCGTCAACGCCGCCCGCGTCGCGCAGCTCGTCTTCGCCGACCTTGGAAACTCCGTGCGAGATGAAATTGATCACGTCGAAGCGGGTTACGCCCTGCTCTTGCAGGAAGAACAGCGCAGGCGATTCCGCCTCCTGGAACATCGCGACCAGCACGCTCGCGCCGTTGATTTCGTTGCGTCCAGCCGATTGTGTATGCACCGCGGCGCGCTGCAACGCGCGCTGAACGCCCAGCGCGTAGCGCGGCGCCGCGTTCTCGCCCGGCGGCATCGGCTCGACCTGGTCGTTAAGGTAGCGTTCGAGCTTGCGCTTGAGCGCGTCGAGGTTTGCGCCGCAGCGCTGTAAGATATTGCTCGCGGTAACGTCATGGATCATCGCGTAGAGCAGATGTTCCAGGCAGACGTACTCGTGGCGACGATTGGAGGCTTCGGTCATCGCGAGTTGCAGGGTTACCTGAAGCTCGCGGCTGATCATTATGTTATTGGATGGAGGCATCTGGTTTTAACGCCGTCTCGGACCCGGCTACTACTCCTTTTCCATCACGCACTTGAGGGGATATTCGGCCTGGCGCGCCAGCTCTTCGACCGTGTGAACCTTGGTCTCCGCAACCTCGAACGGATACACGCCCGCCACGCCCATCCCATTCTGATGCACGTGCAGCATAATGCGGGTGGCTTCGGCATGCGGACGATGAAAGACCGCCTTCAAAACTTCGACCACGAATTCCATCGGCGTGTAATCGTCATTGAGCAGGATCACCTTGTACAGCGGCGGCTTGGCCGTCTTCGCGCGGGTTTTGGTTCGCCGCTCGGTGACAGTGCCGCCGCCGGTGTTGCGCGAATCGTCGCCGCCCGCGCCGTCGTCGCCGACTCGCGCTTTTGCGATCTGCCGCGCGATTGGTAGCGGTTGCAGCTTGGTGTCCATCTTGCGTTCGCCGCGGGAGCGTTCCCACACTTCATAGAATATCAAATTAACCACTATCTTAGGGAGTGCCTGGTTGCGCAATTCGGTTTGCTAATCGGCCCGCGATTGTTACGCTTTCGCCTGGCATAAACTTGTGGATGCGATGAACGACTCAGCCGAACATCTGGAACTCAAGGTCGTCGAGGGGATCGAAAAGATCCCGCGCGCCGAATGGGACGCAATCCTTTCGCCGGACGATTCTCCGTTCCTCGAATGGGACTGGATGGCCGCGATGGAGCGCTCGGGCTCCGCGACGCGCAAGTCCGGATGGGCTCCGTACCATATCGTGATGCGTGAGCGCGGCGCCGGACGGATCGCCGCGGCGTGTCCGCTCTACCTCAAATCGCACAGCATGGGCGAGTTCGTGTTCGATCACGGATGGGCCGACGCGGCCGCGCGTGCGGGAATCGACTACTATCCGAAGCTGGTGGTCGGCGTCCCGTTCACCCCTCATACCGGGCGCAGGCTTCTCACCGCGCCGGGAACGGACCGAGCCGTGATGACCCGGGTCATGGCTGGCGCGCTCGCGACGCTGTGCGACGAGAACAAGCTCTCGTCCGTGCATGTTAATTTCTGCGCCGACGATGAGGCGTCCTCGCTCGCGCAGGCGGGATTCCTCGAGCGCTGGGGCTACCAGTATCACTGGCGAAATAGCGGCTTCAAAACCTTCGACGATTATCTAGCGCGGCTCAAGCACAAGCGGCGCAGCGCGGTCCGCCACGAACGCGCGGCGGTAGCGGACGCGGGAATCAAGGTTCGGGTCCATCATGGCGACGAGATTCCCGACGCGCTGTTCCCCGTGATGTACCAGGTCTATCTTTCGACGATCGAAAAGCTCTATTGGGGCCGGCAGTATCTGACCGAAGAGTTCTTCGGCCTCCTGCGCAAAAACTTCAAGCGAAACTTGAGCTTTATCGCGGCCTACGACGGCGCGGAAATTGTCGCGGGCGCGATCTGCCTGGAGAAGGCCGGCGTGCTCTACGGGCGCTACTGGGGATGCTTTCGCGACGTCCGCTTCCTTCACTTCGAGGTCTGCTACTACGCGGGAATCGAGTATGCGATCGCGCGCGGGCTCACCCGCTTCGAGCCGGGCGCCGGGGGCGAATACAAATGGCTGCGCGGCTTTGATCCCGCGCTCACGCGGAGCATGCATTACGTCGCTCATCCAGGTTTGCGCAAAGCGATCGCTGATTTTCTCAAGCGCGAGCGGCGCGAGGTCCAGGGATGGATCGCCGCGGGCAGCCAGCGCTCGCAGCTCAAACCTCCTGCGCCGAGCGACGAGGAGCAGGAATAAAACTCACGAGGTGTTTGCGATGGAAACCAAAGTCGATGAAATCGCCGATCGGATTTATCGCTTTGCCACCTTCATTCCCGGCGTTGCCGGCGTCGGCCTGACCTTCAACCAGTTCCTGATCGACGCCGACCAGCCGCTTCTGTTCCACTGTGGCCAGCGCGCGCTGTTTCCGTCGGTTTCCGCGGCCGTGTCGCGGGTTATCGATCTGCAGCGCCTGCGCTGGATTACCTTCAGCCACGTCGAATCCGACGAATGCGGTTCGATGAACGAGTGGCTCGGAGCGGCTCCCATGGCCACCGCGGCGCATGGCCGCGTCGGCTGCAATATCTGGCTGAACGACACCGCGATACGCCCACCGCGCGCGCTGGCCGACGGCGAACAGCTCGACCTCGGCGGCAAAATCGTGCGTCGAATCGATACGCCGCATCTGCCGCACTGTTGGGACGCGGGTCTGGTTTTCGAGGAAACCACCCGCTCGCTGTTTACCAGCGATTTGTTCACCCAGCTCGGCGAGCCCGCCGCGGTGACCGATCGCGATATCGCCGCAACCTCGGTCGAGGTCGAGAAGATTCTGCCGTTCACCGCGCTCACTCCGAGCGCCGCACCGACCGTGCGCAAGCTCGCGGCGCTCGCGCCGCGGACACTCGCGATCATGCACGGCTCGTCGTTCTCGGGCGACGGGGCCGCGATGCTCGAGCGGCTGGCCAATTACTACGAACAGCAACTGCGCGCAGCAACGGCCGCATAGAATCGCCGCACTCAGTTTTCAATCGGCTCGGTCGGGAAAGGCAGTGTAGGAGTTTCATCCACCTGGCGGGGAATCTTGTCGATCGGATTTAGCTGGAGTTCCTTGTCGCTCGCGACCCCGAGCTCCTTGAATCGGCGCGCTGCGGGCGCAACCCGCATCTCAAACGAACCCACCGCTTTGTTGAAGGCGTCGATCGAACGGCCCAGGTGCGTCCCGACGTTGTCGAGGAACTCGACTACCGTCGCCAGCCGTTCATAGAGATCGCGTCCGAGAATCCTTATCCGATCCGCATTCTCCGCCGTCTCCTGCTGCATCCATCCGTAGGCGACGGCGCGCAGCAGGGCGATTAGCGTGGTCGGCGTCGCGAGGATCACCCGATCTCTGCCCGCCTCGATCAGAGAAGGATCCTGCTCGAGCGCGGCGCTGAAAAATGTCTCGCCCGGCAGGAACATCACCACGAACTGCGGCGCCGGCTCGAATTGCTCCCAATAGGCCTTCGCTTCCAGCTTCCCCATGTGATCGCGAACCTGACGCGCATGTTCCTTGAGCTTGGCGGTACGCAATTCGTCCGTGGGAGCTTCGAGCGCGTCGAGGTATGCCTGCAGCGGAGTTTTCGCGTCCACGATGATGCTTCTGCTGCCGGGAAGCTGCACACGCAGGTCGGGACGCAGCCGTCCGTTGTCGGTCTCGACAGTTTCCTGTTGAAAGAAATCGCAGCGCTCGAGCATCCCGGCCAATTCCACCACGCGCTTGAGCTGGACCTCGCCCCATCGGCCGCGGACCTGCGGAGCGCGCAGCGCCTTGACCAGATTCGCTGTCTCCGAGCGCAGCTCGGTCTGCGTGGTGATGAGCGATTTCACCTGATTGCCGAGTTCTCCGTACGCGAAGCTGCGCGCCTTTTCGAGCGCCTGGATCTGCGAGTTCATCGCCGCGAGCGACTCACCGAGCGGCTTAACCAGCGTCTCGATTTCCTTTTTGCGCGCTTCGGCATCGCTGGTCGCCGCGGTGCTGACCACGCCGAGTCGCTCCGTCGCCAGCCGCAGGAAGCCTTCGCTGCTTTGACGCAGGGCCTGCGCCGCGAGCGCCTGGAACGTGTCGGTGAGCTTGGTCTTTGCGTCGTCGAGCAGGCCGCGCTCCTGCGCAACTCTTTCCCTGGCGTTGCGGAGTTCGGTTTCCGCTTCCATTTTCTCATCGCGCGCCGCCGCAAGATGCTCGCGCAGCTCTTTAACCTCGCCGGCGAGCGATTCATGCGATTTGCGCTCCTGCTCGGCGGTTGCGACGGCCGCCGCCGTGCCAGAGCGGCTAATCAGCCATCCGACAAGTGTGCCGATCACGAGGCCGGCAAGCAGTGCGATGCTTCCATCCATGCCCAGGATTCTAAACTTGTCGCCGGCTCAGCGAAACGCACCCCCGGAGTGGCGACGACAACGGCTGCGCGATGCGTCCGCGCGGCGGGCCTGCTATTGTGTGCGCGATTTGGATCTCCTCGGGGCCGGTTGTTGAAAGATCTTCTCAAGCAAGGGTCGATTGTGATTGTGCTCGGCACCGGCGGAGTCGGAAAGACCACGGTCGCCGCCGCGCTTGGAATTGCGGGCGCGCAGGCGAACCTCGAGTGCGCTCTTATCACCGTTGATCCCGCCCGGCGACTGCGCGACGCGCTGGGCGTGGCGAAGCTGGGCGGCAGTCCTGCGCGGCTCTCGGCGCGTCATCTGCGCGGCGCCGGCCTGGACCCGGCCCTGCCGCTCTCTGCGATGATGCTCGACGCGAAAGGCGTGTGGGACGGAATCGTTGAGCGCTTCGCCACCGATCCGGCGGCCCGCAAACGGATCCTGAACAATCCGTTTTATCAGAGCCTGTCGGCGGAGTTCGCCGGGGCAGAGGCTTTCGCCGCGCTGCAACAACTTTACGATCTTCATCAGAGCGGCGACTTCGCGCTCGAGATCGTCGATACTCCTCCGGCCGCGCATGCATTCGAGTTCCTGGAGGCGCCGGCAAGGTTCACCCGCCTGCTCGATTCGCGCACCGCGCGCTGGCTGTTCACGCCGTCGCTTTCCGCGGGATGGCTGGCGGTGAAGGTCGCGAGCAATGCGGCGCGCTTCGTGATGCGCGAGCTCGAGCGTTTTGCCGGCGGCAACGTGCTTTCAACTATCGCCGAGTTCTTCGCCGCCGCGTCCGAGACCGTCAACGCGGTGGTGGATCGGCTGCGCAAGACCGAGGCGCTGATGCGCTCGCCGGCGGTGCGGTTCGTGATGGTGACAACGGCCGAGGAAGATCGACTGCGCCAGGCGCGCGATCTTATCGGCGAGATGAAGCGCGAAAAGCTCCATCTCTCCGCGATCGTTATCAACCGGTTTCTCGACGAGCATTCATGGCAGCAGGCCGCGCTCAATCCACGCCGCGCGCTCATGCATCTGGAGGCAATTGCGCCGCTCGGCGCCGCCTGCGCGAATCGGCCGGGATGTATCGCGCTCGCGCGGGACTTGGCGCGGTACCGCGTCCGGACTCTCGCGCAAATCGCAAGGGTTACGGAGTTCGGGCGTGAGCTTCCGGCGGGAGTTGAACTTTCAGTCGCTCCCGAGCTTGGCGTCGGCGTTCCCGATCTGCGCGCGCTGGCGTTGGTCGCAAGCTATATCACCGGCGGCACGGAAATTTTGCGCGCGGTCGAGATCGCGGCTAAATCGATAAGCGAGGAATAGAACCGGAGTGAGTCTGTAAGCCGGGTTCTGTACCCTTGCGGGCGGCGATCATTCCTCTAGGCGCCCGGTTGCCCGTGCGCTCGTGCGACCATACCCGAGGGCTATGAGCGGGCCGCTCACCCTCCTATTTGGTCTTGCTCCGGATGGGGTTTGGCATGCGCGCGCGATTACTCGCGCGCCGGTGGGCTCTTACCCCGCCATTTCACCCTTGCCCTTTCGGGCGGTCTGTTTTCTGTGCCACTTTCCGCGGATCGCTCCGCGCCGCCGTTAGCGGCCATCCTGCCCTATGGAGCCCGGACTTTCCTCTCTCCTTGCGGAGAGCGATCGCCCGACTCACTCCGGCGGCGTGATTTTAGCAGCGCGTCACACGCCAGTCGCCTCGGGCGCGGTCACTCTTCGGGCGGCGCAGGCGGAGCCTCGTAAAACAGAATTCGCTGGCAGTTGGGACAGGAATAGATCTGGATCTGCTTGGGCTTCTGGATCTCGTTGTAGAGCTGTGGTGGCAGCAGCCGCTGGCATCCGCTGCACTTGCCGTCCTTCGCCAGCGGCTTCACCATCGCAACCGCAAGGCCCGCGCGCCGCGCAAACAGCATCGTGTAGCGCGACAGCAGAGCGGGAGTGATCGAGCCGGCGGCCTTGTCGCGCTCGCCGCGCTGCGCGGTGATCGAGGCCTTCAGATCCTCGACCCGCTCTGCGATCTCCTTCTCAGCGGCGGCCAGCTCAGAGCGTCCGCTTGCGACGACCTCGCCCAGTTCCTTGATTCGCGTGGCGCGCGCTCCGACCGCGTCGTTCAACGCCACCAGATCGGCTTCCATTTTCTGGTTGGTTTCCTTGAGCGAATCGACCTCGTGCGTGACCGCCTGCAGCTCTTTGTCGGTGCGCACGATATTCAGGCGCATCCGCTTGTTCCGGATCCGCGCTTCGCCTTCGGCCAGTTCTTTTTCGAGTCGCTTGCGCGCGGCGGCAACCTGCTGATCTTCCTCGGTAAGGCGCTGAAGCTCAGCCTGGTTCTTTTCGGTTTCGGCGCGCAGTTGCTCCACCCGTCCGGCGACTTCCGCCAGCGAGAGTTCGAGTTCTTGCAGCTGGCGGTCGAGGACTTGCAAGTCCATCAGCCGCGCTATCTCTTCGCGCAATTCGTCCTCCAATGCGCGCGCGCGAGTGCTCGCGCATGCGCGTTCGGCGTTGAAAATAACTCCATCGGTAATGAGATGGGCCCACCAGGATTTGAACCTGGGACCAGCCGGTTATGAGCCGGCAGCTCTGAACCTGGCTGAGCTATGGGCCCTTGAAAATGCATCGAGCGACCCTTGATGCTACCAATTCGCGCCGGAGGTTTTAAGTGGCACGCGCAAAGTTGGTTGATGCCTCCGGCCATTGCTTCATCGCCCGGTTTCGGATTCCCGCCGGAGCGAAATCACCGCTTGCGCCGCCGCTGCCGCCTGATCGTCACCCTCGCGCGAGTCGGATGACGCGCGCGCGCTGCGCCTTAGCGATTCCACTTCGCGCCCGCGGCGGCGGCGTGCAAGCGCCGCCAGGTAGTCGCCGGCGAGCGCGCGCGCCTGATCGCGATTCTCGATAAAATCGCTTATCGCCATCGCCGCGATCGCGGATTGCTGCTCTCCGGTAAGCCGCTCCGCCGCCCATCCGACCAGTGCCTGATGCGGCTCGTCGCGCGTGCATACTTCCATCAGGGCTTGCGCGAGATCTGCATCCGCATAGTTCTGCTCGGGCGCCGCCACCGCAATCTCCGCGCGGAGCACCGGATGCAGCAGCGCAATCGCGACCAGTCCAATTTCCGCGCGGCTGCCCGCGTCCGCCGCACGCAGCGCCGGCGCACTCACGGCTGGACGTGCACCCGGCGCGCGCGGCGAAGCCGCTGCGGGCCGACGTGCCTCGCGGCGCAGGAGTTCTTCACCGACGCCAAGCAGTGGAGCCGCTTTTCGCGCGAGCATGTCGAACTCGAAATTGTTCGTGACCATCCTGAGCACGGCCGCGACCCTCTCTGCCGCCTGCGCACGGGCGGCAAGCGAGCGGCCAGCTTCTTGGGCCTGCGCTTGAAGAAAATAATCGATCAGAAGCTCGGCGGAATCCGCCAGCCGCGCGAAGCTTTCTGCGCCCTGCTCGCGGATGAATGTATCAGGATCAAATCCCGCCGGAATGAAAATTCCGCGCCCGAGCAAACCCGCTTGCAGGAAAATTTCGAGCGCGCGGACCGATGCCTTGCGCCCTGCGTTGTCGCCGTCGAAGCATGCGAGCACGTTATGCGTGTGGCGGCTCAGCATCCGCAACTGCTCGACAGTAAGCGCGGTGCCGCATCCCGCCACTACTTCCTTGAAGCCGGACTGCGCGAGCATGATCGCATCGACGTAGCCCTCGACCAGGATCGCGCGATCTCTCGCCGTGATCGTCTGGCGCGCCTCGTACAGTCCATAGAGCGTGCGGGTTTTTGAATACAGCGGCGATTCCGGCGAGTTCAGATATTTCGGCTGCCTGTCGTCGAGCACCCTGCCCCCGAACGCCGCAACGCGCCCCTGCACGTCGCGAATCGGGAACATCACGCGCGCCCGGAACATATCGTGCGTTCCGGCAGGATCGCGTTTGAGCAGGCCGAGCTTGAGGCCACAGTCTGCGAGTCCGCGTTTCTCGAGCGCGCGCGCGAGCCACACCGGCTCAGCGGGAGTGAAGCCGATTTTGAACGCGCGCGCGGTCGCCGCGGTGATTCCGCGCGCTTCCAGATACGCGCGTGCGCGCTCCCCTTCTTCGCTCTTCCACAGCGCGCGTTCAAAAAAATCCGCGGCAAATTGATTCGCACGATAGAGCCCGTCGCGCTCCGAGACGCTCGGGCCGCCGAAATTTTCGCTCTCGGGAATCTCGATTCCGTATCGATGCGCGACCTGACGCACCGCCTCGGGAAACGTCAGCCCTTCCACCTTCATGATGAAGTTGAAAACCGTGCCGCCGGCGCCGCATCCGAAGCAATGAAAAAATCCACGCTCGGCGTTGACCGAAAACGACGGCGTCTTTTCCTGATGGAACGGGCACAGACCGGTGAAGTTGCGGCCAGTGCGGCGCAGGCGGACGTGCGCGCCGACAATCTCTACGATATCGGCGCGCGTGCGAACTTCCTCGATCTTATCTTCGCCGATTCGTCCCATCAGGTGCCCAGCACCGACCGCATCCGGTCGGGATAGTTGGTCATGATACCATCGACGCCCGCGTCGATCAGAATGCGCATCGCCTCGGGCACGTCCACCGTCCACGCCAGGACTTTGAAGCCGTGCTCGTGCGCCGCCCCGCAGAGGTCACGGGTGACAAGATCGTAACGCGGATTGATTGCATAGGCATGCATCCGCTGCGCCGCCTCGAGCATCCTGTCCAGGTTCTTTTCCGCCAGCACTCCCAGGCGGATCTCCGGCGCGAGCGTGCGCATCGCCTCGAGCGCGCGCCATTGAAAACTCGAAACCATCGAGGTCTTGACCGCGTTGCATTTGCGCATGATCGCGGCGACCTGCGGCTCGAGTCCGGCAATTTTCAGCTCGACGTTCAGGCCGCAGCGTCCCGCCGTCGCCGCGAAAACCTCTTCGAGAGTGGGAATCCGCTCGCCCCGGCCGGCGTCCAGGGACTTGAGTTCCGCAAGCGTCAGATCGGCGACCGCGCCACATCCGTTGGTGGTTCGATCGACGGTATCGTCGTGAATCACGACCACCGCGCCGTCGCGGCTTAGCTGCACGTCAAGCTCGCACAGGTGCGCGCCCGCATCGCAGGCGCCGCGAAATGCGGCGAGCGTGTTTTCCGGAAATGCCTTGCTGGCGCCGCGATGTCCGATATTCAGCACCCGCGCGCTCATCGTGTGAGTCCTGCAATTGCCATCTGATAGAAGAATCTTACGCAGTCTCGCGGAGGATCGGCAATCGCCGCGGCGGCGTATCTCCACAGCCGGCAATCCCATCGCGGCTCGATCTCGCGTAAAATCACCTGCGGTTCCGATGACTCAGGCCAAATCCATCGCTCGAGCATACACCAAGGCCGCGTTTCGCACTCCGGCTGCGATGGCCGACGAGGCGGCGGGATTCCTCTTTGCCAATGGCTCGCTCGGATGCGCGGTCGCGGAGATGGCGCGGCCGAACCAGCGGCCGCGCGCGGTGGTCACGCTCGAGGCATTCTTCAATCAGCTTGCGCCGCGCGAGCTTACGCGGCTTCGGCTCGCGATGCGCGAGGCGGGGATGCTCGCGGCCGGCGAACGTGGAATTCCAGCGCGCAGAATTATCGATCCCGGGTGGGCCACGATGTGGCAGCATCGCTTTCGTCCGTTCCGCATTGGACGGACGCTTTTGATCGTGCCGCCGTGGGAGCACAAGTCCGAGCCGCGGCGCACCAGCATCGTGATCAAGCCGGCGCGCGCCTTCGGCACCGGTCATCATCCCTCGACCGCGGGCGCTCTGCGCGCAATCGAGGAGATAAGCTCCGGCCGCGGCGGGATTGGGAGCGCGCTCGATGTGGGCACCGGCTCGGGCCTGCTGGCAATCGCGCTGAAGATGCGCGGAGCAACCCGCGTCGTCGCGATCGACATCGACCCCGACGCGCTCGAGAACGCACGCGACAATGCGGATCTGAACGGCGCCAGCCGCACGATCCGTTTCTCGGCGATTCCGCTGCATTCGGTGCGCGGACGCTTCGATCTCGTGATCGCGAATATCCTGGCAGGCGTGCTAATCGAGATGGCGCCCGATCTGGTGCGCAGACTGGCGCCCCGCGGCCACCTGGTTCTCGGAGGAATTCTCGTCAGCGAATCGCGCGGCGTGATTGGCGTATACCGCAAGCTGGTCCGGCCGGTCTCCGAGACGCGCAGCCGCGGATGGACCACGCTGAGATTTGCGCGATGAAAACTCCGCCACGTTTCGCGATCGATGCCACGCCAGCCGCCGACGGCAGCGTGCGGGTGACGGGGACCGAGGCGCATCATATGCGCGACGTGATGCGAATCACACCCGGCGAAACGATCACCCTCATCGGCGCCGCTGGGTTGGAGTATTCCGCGAGCCTGGAACGCTACTTGGGCGACGGCGCCGAGCTTCGAGTCCTCGCAACACGGCAGTCGCCGCAGCGTCAACGGCTTATCCTCGCACAGGCGATCATCAAGGGTCCGCGGATGGACTTTATCGTTGAAAAGGCGGCCGAGCTGGGTGCGACCGAGTTGTGGCCGGTTGTCTGCGCGCGCGGGCTGGTCCGCACCCCCGGCGCTGAACGGCACGCAAGATGGAACAGGCTCGCGGTCGCGGCCTGCAAGCAGAGCATGCTCGCGCCGCCGATGCGGGTGCGTAAGGTGATCGATTTCCGCGGCTTGATTCGTGACGCGCCGCGGGAAACTCTCAGACTCATCTGCTCGGCAGGCGCGGAGCCAATCGGCGAGGCTCTCGATCGCATCAAGCCGCGCGCGATGCTGATCGCAATCGGACCGGAGGGCGATTTCGACGCGAACGAGCTGGCGGAAGCATCGGAGGCCGGATTTGTCGCCGCCGGACTCGGCCCGGCCCGGCTGCGCAGCGAGACCGCGGCGCTGGCAGCACTCGCGATCGCGGGGCAATTCCTCGCGCGCGGGGTATAATAGATCTCCACGGAGGATACTCACGCGTGCCGCATAAGTTCGCGTTCATAATGGACCCGCTCGAGAACGTTCTGGTCGACAAGGACACCACGTTCGTCTTCATGCTTGAGGCATTGCGCCGGGGGCACGAGATTTATTTCCTCGGCCTGCGTGATCTTTACGCGCGCGGCCCTCAAACCAGGATGCGCGCGCGGCGCTGCGAGGTGATGCGCGGGACGCCGCACTATCGTTTTCTCGACGAAGCTGGCGACTACGCGATCGAGCATTTCGCCGCGGTCTGGATGCGCAAGGATCCGCCCGCCGACGCGAACTACCTCTACGCGACGATGCTGCTCGGCCTGGCTGACCCGCGCCGCACCTTCGTGCTCAACCATCCGTCGGGACTGCGCGAGGCGAACGAGAAGCTGTACGCGCTTAACTTTCCCGGCGCGATTCCGCCCACGATTGTCACCTATGATTCCGCGCTGCTGCGCAAGTTCATGGCCGAACAGGGCGGCGAGATGATCGTCAAGCCGCTGGACGGACACGGCGGCCAAGGCGTGTTTTTCGTGCATACCGCGGATCGCAACCTGGGCGCGATTCTCGAATTGATCACCAATTTCGAGTCCCATCCGATCATGGCGCAGCGCTACCTGCCCGAGGTCCGCGCCGGCGACAAGCGCCTGATCGTGCTCGACGGCGAACCGCTCGGCGCGACGCTCAGAGTTCCGCGCGAGGACGAGCATCGCGGCAACATCCACGTCGGCGGCACTTGCGTTAAAGCGCCGATCACCGCCCGCGACCGGGAGATCTGCGCGATGCTGAAGCCGCGGCTTGCGCGCGACGGCCTGTACTTCGTCGGGCTCGACATAATCGGCGACTACCTGACCGAGGTGAACGTCACCAGCCCGACCGGCGTACAGGAGATCGATCGCCTCGACGGCGTGAGTCTGGAAGCAAAGGTGCTCGATTTCGTCGAAGCGCGATGCGCCCAGCTATCGCGCTAGCGCGAGCCTGGCGGCATCCCCGACGGTTGCATGCGCGGCAGAGTACCGGTACGAATGATCGTTCGTGGCTGGTGCGAAACGGTGGGCAGGTAGCTCAGTCGGTAGAGCAGAAGACTGAAAATCTTCGTGTCGAGTGTTCGATTCACTCCCTGCCCACCAAAATCCCGTTTTTGAGCGATTTTTACTTGGAACCGTGCGCGGTGCCGAAGTAGTCGCCGCCGTGAACGTGATGCTCGGTGGGCGTGTCCCACTGGATATCGTGATCCATCCGCTCCCCCTTCAAAGAGTTTCAACCTTATTTGACAGCCTTAATTCGATCATGACGCGGGACCGAAAGTGATCTGATAGGAGAAGTTGTTGGCGCCGCCCAGAAATATCTTGGGGCGTTGCGAATTCTTGTTGGTGAGCTGCACCGGACCAAATTTCATGATCGAACCGGTAGTGTAATTTGCAACCCACATATCCCCGCTGACATCGAATGCCAGTCCCCACGCCCCGTTCAAGATATTGTTGGGGCTGGTAATTGCGATTTCGGGCGCAGGATTGGTGATGGTCGCGAGATCGGTTTTCGAATATTCGACTACGGTCGAGTTATCGAAGTTCGTGACCCACAGATTCTTTTTGTGGTCGAACGCCAGCTCTCCAGGCGCCGCGAGCCCGTCGGTGATCACGCGCGGAACCTGGTTTCCGCCCGTGGCCAGCTGGTCCGGAGTAAATTCGAAGACCGCGCTCGCGACCTCATCCGAAACCCACAGGTCCCCCGCTTTGTCGAAGGCGACAAACTGTGGCGATTCGAAATCCCCGCTCGCGGTGAGAGTGATCGCGGGCGTGAGATCGGCGCTCCCCGCTTGCAGTTGCGCGGCGCTGAGTTCGTAGATTGCGCCGGATGCGTCCGCGATCCACAAGTCCCCGGCGTGGTCGAAATTGCTCCCGACCAGATTCCGGAACGATGAACTGGTAATCGTGACGGCAGGAGGCGGGTTGGATTTCTTTCCAAACTTAACCAGCTGCTTCGCGGTGATTTCCTGGACCTGAGTGTTGCCCGTCGTCGTCCACAGATTGCCTTTTCGATCAAAGGAAATCCCGAGTGGATTCTGCAGCAATCCAATCAGGTTCGGACGCGGAAGGCCGGTGCTTACGAGCTGCCGATGCTGAAACTGCTCGATATTTATCGACGCGTTGTTGGCGACCCACAGCGATTGCCCCGCCCACCCTGGCGATGCCCACGCAACCATGGCCAGCATCGCCGATGCGGCATACAGGAACCCTCGCGCGGTGCTCCGTAGCCGCAGAAAATCTCGAACCTGCATTCTCTCCTCCCCTGGCGCGATCCGCAGTCGCGCGCGTGGTTGGTCGAACTTCGATTTTCCCGGAACGTCGGACGAAAGTCCACGTCAAACGGCCGAAAGCACAAGCAGCCGCTCTAGCTGCGCCAAGGATGAAAGTCCGTGACGCGGAGCGAGGCGATCGCCCCGCGCCACGGTGGAGGTGAGTCAGCGCATCGACCTCGCGGCGTGGCCGCCGCAAGGCATGCGAGGTCAGAAGCAATCGGCGCGCCAACGCAATCCATACGGCCGGCAGCGAAGATCCGGCAATACGCGCAAGTCCACATCCGGCTGCGCACGTCGAATGTATCAGCGCTACAACTCGATGTTGCAGATGCGCTAATCGCGCCGCCGAATCAGTCAGAGATTTTCCGCTCCGCAATAGCGCCCGGCGGCATCCGAGCTATATGCCGATGCCGGCCTCGATCGACGGGGGCGTCGCCGGTTACGCTTATGCGCCATTCGCGGTCGTAGTTTGATACCACCACCGCGGCTCCATCAGGGTCCAGCAGCACCAGATCATGAAATCCGACGCGCGGCGGTCCGCCTTCGTCGGAAATCAGCTCGACGCCCGCACTTGGCGCGGGTGCGACGAAATGGCACTTGAGACCGCTGTAGTAGACCATCGTCGGCAAGCTGATTCCGGCAAAATACAGTTCACCACCCAAGCGCTCGCGCGCCAGGTTCCGCGCCCGCATTGCCATCATGTAGCTCGGCAAACTGCGCTCGCGCTGCAGGCGGAAACCATCATTGATTTTCGCCCATCGCGCGGGAGTCATCGCCGCGATTACGACGAGGCTCAGCACGGCCGCGTATCGCGTTAGCGTTCCCGGCCCTTTGGCGTCGAGCGCGGCACCCAATGCGCTGCCCGCGAGCAGCGCGATCGGCATCAGCGCGGGAAGGATGTACCATGGCAGTCTGGTCTGCACTGCGCACGCCGCGGCTGTGGCGATCGCGAACCACAGCGCCCACACGGCGACCTCTGGTGGAATCCGTTTGAGTGCGGCGCGAACCCCCGCGCGCAGATTATCAATCCCGAGTATCGCGGATGGAATCAGGAGCGGCCAAAGCCACATGACCTCGCGACCGAGCGTATCTATCGTGAATCCGACATCGCGCCGATGGTCCTCGAGGTGCGAGGTCACCCGCGCGAGCGTTTCCTGCCCGACGAACACCGACCAGAACGCCGACTGATTCGCTATCGCCGTGTACAGGTACCACGGCACGGCGACTATCGCTGCGGACGCGAAAAACATCGCAAGTCCCTGCGCGCCGAGCTCGCGATAAGCGGGAATCATCGCGACCGCGCCGATCGCGACTATCGCCGCGATCACGCCCGCCAATCCTTTGCTCAAGATCGCAAATCCGCACGCCGCTCCGGCGAGAATCATCCACGCGCGATGCGCCCGCGCCCTGGCGATCGCAAATATCGAAAGCGTCATGAAAAACAGCAGCGGAGCGTCGGTTGCGGCCTCGCGTCCACCGCGCGCGACAAAGAAATAAAAGCCCAACGGCACCAGCGCGGCCAGAACACCCGCGCCACGTCCGGCCACCGCGCTGGCCGCGAGATATAGCAGCACCATCGTCAGGGTCCCGAGCAGCATCGAGGGCACGCGCGCCGCAATCTCGCCCTCGCGAAAAGTGTTGAACGACAACGCGATCATCCAGAATAGCATCGGCGGTTTCTTGAGATACGGATCGCCGTTCCAGGTGAGGTTCAGGTAGTCGTGATTCTGTACCGCCTCGTGCGCGACTTCGGCATAGGTCGCCTCGTCCCAATCGATCAACGGCGCGTCGCTGATATGCGCGCTGAGCGCGAGGAAACCAATCGCGACGATCAGCGCGATCTCGAGCCGATGCGTCGCAAGAAGTTTTCGCAGCGATTCGGGCATTCTATCTTTGGATGGCCCGCAAGGCGCACGCGGACCGTGGCTAAATTAAACGCGAAGCTCAAAGTCACGTCCAGCGTGACCCAACGCGCGCCGCCGATTTTATTGGTTGACTCTCGTCTGACGGACGAGGATTAAGCAGAACTAAGCGCGAGCCTCGATCATCGGAGCGCCGCAATGCGCCGGAACTTCGCGGTGGCACAGTCCGCGCCCATTCAGCAGACCAGCTTCTCAGCGCCTGCGGCTTTCTCGAAATGAATCGGGCGTTTGCAATGCTTCGGCGTGTTGACTTCGGGGCGGCACTTGACGCACTTCATTTTTGCCGCCATCGCAGCCTTCCTTTGGTCAGCGAGCGGACACTATTCAGGCCTGCGCGATCTTGGCGTTGCGCCCCGTTATTACTTCATCGATCAGCCCGTACTCGACCGCTTCCGCCGAGGACATGAAGTTGTCGCGGTCGGTGTCCTTTTCGATCTTTTTGACCGGCTGTCCGGTGTGCTTGGACAGGATCTCGTTGAGCAGCTCGCGAATCCGCAGCGTCTCGCGCGCCTGGATTTCGATATCCGCCGCCTGTCCTTCGAAGCCGCCGTGCGGCTGATGGATCAGAATCCTGCTGTGCGGCAGCGCGTAGCGTTTACCCTTGGCTCCGGCCGTCAGCAGCAGCGATCCCATGCTGGCAGCCTGTCCCACGCACAGCGTAGAAACAGGAGGCTTCACGAACTGCATCGTATCGTAAATCGCCAGGCCCGCCGTGACCGAGCCTCCGGGCGAGTTGATGTACATATTAATCTCGCGTTCGGGATCCTCGGATTCCAGGAACAAAAGCTGCGCGGTCACCAGGTTCGCGAGATCGTCGGTGACTTGTCCGCCCATAAAAACGATCCGGTCCTTCAGCAAGCGCGAATAGATATCGTAGGAACGCTCGCCGCGGCCGGTCTGCTCGACGACATATGGAATAAGGATACTCATGGCAGATTTACGCTACTCCCCGCGCGGCCTCGGGTCGAGCGATCGCGTCGTTCACCGGATTTCGATCCCCAGCAGCGCGATCACGAACATCGCCTGAGAGGCGTCGATCGTGACGCCGCGCAACTGCTCCGGTTCGATTTTGAGTCCATCGATCTTCGCGCCGCCCAGGTCAACCTCGCGAAACTTCGCGCCCGTAAAATCGGCCCGGCTCAGGTCGCATCCAGCGAAAGTGACGAATTCCAGATTCGCATCCTGGAAGTCGGCCTCGCACAGATTGCTGTCCATGAACTTGACGCCCGCGAGCTTTGCCGAGCCGCAGCGCAGAAAATCCGCCTTGCAGCCCTTCATGACCAGGTCGCGCAATTCAGCCTCGCTCAAATTCAAGCCGGTGAGACGCGATCCAGTTATCTCAACGCGGCTCAGGCGTGCCCTGGTCCAATCGGAATTGGCGAGATTGGATTTCTCCACCCTGACATCGACGATCCGCAGCCGCGCGAGCTTCGAATCATCCAGCGCGGCGCGGCTGATGACGCAGGTGTCGAACGCGACACCGCGCGCGGAGGCCATGCTCAGCGCCGCGCCGTCGATAGTCTTGCGCTCGAAACATTCGTCACCGCGCAAAGACTCGACCGCAGCAGAATCCATCGCTACGCCCTCGAGACCCGGCGGAGCGATCGACCGGCGCTTGTCGTTCTTGCCGGGCTTCATCGCACGCCGTCAGGCAGGAGCGATTGATGCGGCGGCTGCCCGAAGCCGCTCAACGGTGCGCCGCTTGCCGAGCACGCCGATCACCTCGTAGATGCCGGGACTCACTGTCCCGCCGGTGATCGCGACCCGCACCGGCTGCGCGAGCTGGCCAAGCTTCATTCCATATTTCGCGAGCACGCCTTCGAACACGGTCTGGATCGCCGCTTCAGTGAAGTCGCCGCTGAGCGCGTCCAGTTCATTCGCAAGCACCGCCAGTGGCTCAAGAATTTCAGGCTTCAGGAACTTGGCGGCGGCCTTTGGATCGATCTCGATCTTGTCGTTCAGATAGAAGCTCGCGAAGTTGACCAGCTCGACGAGCGTTTTCGCCCGCTCGCGCAGCGTCGCCACCATCTTTTCAAGCCACGCGTCATCGCCGGGAATCGTGATTCCACGCTGCTCGATGAACGGCTTGACCTCGCGCGCCAACTGCGCAACCGGCCGCGCTTTGAGATAATGAAAGTTCAGCCACAGGAGCTTGTCGGTGTTGAACACGCCGGGCGATTTCCCGCACTCGGCGAAATCGAAATACTCGACCAGTTCGTCCTTCGAGAAAATTTCCTGGTCGCCATGCGACCATCCAAGCCGCGCCAGGTAGTTGAGCATCGCCTCAGGAAAATACCCACCTTCGCGATACGCGCGCACCGACGTCGCGCCGTGACGTTTGGAGAGCGGAGATCCGTCGGGTCCTGTCACCTGTGGGAGATGAGCGAATGCCGGGGGTGTGAACCCGAGCGCATACGCCATTTGAATTTGTCGAGGAGTATTCGGTACGTGATCGTCACCACGCGCCACGTGAGTGATAGACAAATCGCAATCGTTGACGATAGATGCAAAGTTGTACACAGGCGTGCCATTGGATCGAACTATAATCAAATCGTCGAGTTCAGAGTTTTCAAAAATGAGGCGGCCCTTCACAAGATCATCGACTACGGTCTGTCCGGTTTCGGGCATCGCGAAGCGGATCGTATAGCTTTTCCCCGCAGCACGGTCGGGAAGCGGAAGATCGCGAGGAAAATCGAGCCCCCGACACTTCCGATCGTAGACGGGCTTGCGTCTTTCCCTCTCAGCGATTTTCCGTTTGGCATCCAGTTCTTCCGCGGTACAGTAGCAAGGGTAAGCCTTGCCCTCGCTGAGCAGTTTCACGGCGCATTGAAGATGGCGCACAGCTCGGCCAGTCTGGAAATACTCCGGATCTGGCGGGCCTTCGTCCCATTCCATTCCGAGCCATTTCAGGTCGATCAGAATTTCTTCGAGGGATTCCTGCGTCGAGCGCTCGCGGTCGGTGTCGTCAATCCGAAGAATAAACTTGCCGCGATTGTGCCGCGCGTACAGGTACGCGAACAGTCCCGAGCGGACGTTACCGATGTGCAACGAGCCGGTCGGGCTCGGCGCGAAACGGGTGCGAACGGTCACAAGCTACTCCCATTCGATCGTGGCGGGCGGTTTCGAGGTGATGTCGTACACGACTCGATTGACGCCGCGAGTTTCGTTGGTAATTCGCGAGGACAGCCGCGCCAGGAACTCCGGGTCGAGCCGCGCCCAGTCCGCGGTCATCCCGTCAAGCGACTCGACCGCGCGAATCGCAATCACGCTTTCGTAAGTTCGCCCGTCGCCCATGACTCCGACAGTCTTGAGCGGCAGCAACACGGCGAAGCCCTGCCATAGACGAGCGTTCAGATCCGCGGCTGCGGTTTCTTCCATCACGATCGCATCGGCACGGCGCAAGAGTTCCAGCCGCTCGCGGGTCACGTCGCCAACGATCCGCACCGCCAGTCCCGGACCGGGAAACGGCTCGCGGTCCACGATCTCCGGCGCAAGGCCAAGCTCGCGCCCGACTCCGCGCACTTCATCTTTGAACAACAGCCGCAGCGGCTCGACCAGTTCGAGCTTCATCGATTCGGGAAGCCCACCAACATTGTGATGGCTCTTGATAACGGCCGACGGTCCCTTGAACGAGACCGACTCGATCACGTCGGGATAGAGCGTGCCCTGCCCGAGAAATCTCGCACCGCCAATAGCCTGCGCCTCTTTGTCGAACACCTCGATAAACGTATGCCCTATAATCCGGCGCTTCTGCTCGGGATCGAGTACGCCGGCAAGCCGCTCGATAAATATTTTGGACGCGTTGACGACCTTGAGCGCGATCCCGAGCTGGCGCGCGAAGACATTTTCCATCCGCTCGCGCTCGCCCGCGCGCGAGAGCCCCGTATCGACAAACACGCTCATCAGGCGGTCGCCGATCGCGCGATGAATCAGCGCGGCCGCGACCGATGAATCGACGCCGCCCGAAAGTCCCATGATCACTCTGTCCGCCGCGCCGACCTGCGCGCGAACTTCCGCGAGCTTGGTCTCGACAATATTCGCGGTGGTCCAGTCGCCGGGCTCGCCGCAGATCTTGAGCACGAAGTTGCGCAGGATTTGCGCGCCGCTCGGCGTGTGCACGACCTCGGGATGAAACTGGATCGCGCGCATCTTTCCGTCGGTGGTGCGCATGGCCGCATACGGAGAATTGTCGCTATGCGCGATCGGCCGCAGCGCCGGCCCAATCGACTCGACCCGGTCGCCGTGGCTCATCCACACCTGATGCTCCCGGCCCGCAAGTCCCTCGAACAATTCATCGGGCTCGTCGATCACCAGAGTCGCGCGGCCGAACTCGCGCGCATGCGAACCCACGCTGCGCGAGCCCAGATGCTGCGCGATCACGTACAGGCCATAGCAGATTCCGAGCACCGGGCATCCGAGGTTCAGGACTTCGTCTGAAATATCCGGCGCCTCGTCTTCGTAGAGGCTCGCCGGTCCGCCCGACAAGATGATCCCGCGCGGGTTCAGCGCGCGGATTTTTTCCACCGGGAAATTGAACGGATGAATTTCGCAATACACCCGCGCCTCGCGCACGCGGCGCGCGATTAGCTGCGTGTATTGGCTTCCAAAATCGAGTATCAGAATCACGGCGAATTGCCTTGAATTGAGCGACTAATATAGCGGAGCCGCGGATCGCGGTGAAACCCGCGCCGCGTCACCTTTTCAACAATCGCGCTAGCGCCGCTTGGACCGCCCGCGCGAGTCGGGCGCCCGCGTGCGTCCCGCCTCGACAAAGGTGCGGCCCGTGCGCCGGAATTCCAGGCGCAGCGGAGTGCCGACGAGGCCCAACGCGGTGCGAAAGCGCGACTCCAGGAAGCGGATGTAATGCGCCGGAATCTCGCGCTCGACGTTGGCAAAGAACCGGATGCGCGGCGGCGCGCTCGCCACCTGCGTCACATACATCAGGTTGAGCCGCCGACGCCCGACCAGTGGCGGATCCATCGCTTCCATCGCGCGCGCCAGGGTCCGGTTGAGCGCCGAGGTCTGGAACGTCGCGCGCCACGAATCTCCCGCCTTGATCGCCGCGGGTATAATGTCGCGCACACCGTCGCCCGTCAGCGCCGAGGTGAACACCAGCGTCGCGTACGCCAGGAACGGAAACCGCTCGTGGGCATCGCGCACGAACGCCGCGACCTTGCGCCCCAGCGCCGCTGCCGCGTCCCACTTGTTGCAGATGAGGACCATCGCGCGGTCGTTGGTATCGACCAGCCGCGCCAGCCGCGCATCCTGATCGGTAATCCCCTCGGTCGCGTCGATCACCAGCAGCACCACTTCGGCGCGGCGGATCGTCTCGATCGCGCGGCCGACCGAATGATGCTCCAGCTCGCCCTCGACTTTGGTCGGACGGCGGATTCCCGCCGTGTCGATCAACAGAACCTCGCGGCCCTCGGCACTGAGGCGCACATCGACCGGGTCGCGTGTGGTGCCGGGAGTCGAATCGACGATCGCGCGCTCGAAGCCGGACAGGCGATTAAGCAGCGAAGATTTTCCGACGTTGGGACGGCCGACCAGCGCAAGCCGCAGATCCGGCCCCGCGGCGGCCGCGCCGGATTCGAGCGCCGGCAGCCGCACGACGATCTCCTCGAGCAGATCGGCTACACCTCCGCCGTGCGCGGCCGAGATCAGGAACAACCGCTCGGCGCCGACCTCGTAGAAATCGATCGCGGCGGATTCGTTGCGCGGATCGTCAATCTTGTTGACCGCGATTATCAGCGGACAGCCGGTTTCACGCACCAGTGCGAGCGCCTCTTTGTCGGCGTCGCTCAGCCCCGCGCGCCCGTCGAAGATGAACACCACCACGTCGGCCACGCCGACCGCGCCAAGAGCTTCCGCGACCAGCCGCTCGGACATCGTTTCGCGTCCGCCGAGCTCGAGCCCGCCGCTATCGATAACGACAAACTCGCGATCGTCGAACGAGGCGCGCGCGAAATTCAGATCGCGCGTAGTCCCGGGAATCGGACTCGTGATCGCGCGCGAGCCTTTCGCAATTCGGTTAAACAGCGTCGATTTGCCGGCGTTCGCGCGCCCCACCAGCACCACCGTCGGCAGGCCTGCCCCAAAGCTCCGGCCCGCGCGAGCTTCGCGGCCCTCTGGGCTTGCGGATTTCGCGGCGCGCGGACTCACAATCCGAACTCCGCCATCTTGCGCGGGTCGAGCGTCCAATTTGGCTCCACTCTGACCAGCATTTCCAGGAACACGCGCGCGCCGAGCAGTTTTTCCAGCTCGAGGCGCGCCGCCGTGCCGATCTCCTTGAGCGTGCGCCCGCCCGCGCCGATAAGCATCCCTTTGTGCGACTCGCGCTCGATCACGATCACAGCCGAGATCCGTTTGAGGTTGCGTTCGCTCTCCTCAACGAAGTTTTCGATCCGCACCGCGCTCGAGAACGGGATCTCCTGGCGCATTTTCAAAAAAATCTTCTCGCGGATCACTTCCGCCGCGATCATCCGCTCGGTCTGATCGGTGTACTCGTCCTCGGGCATCAGCGCCGGACTCTTGGGCAGCATCGCTTTGACGGTCGCGAGCAGCTCCTCGATATTCTCGCCGCGCAGCGCGCTCACCGGCACGATCTCGCAGGCGGGAAACTCGCCATGAATCTCCTCGATCAGCGGCAGCAGATTCTCGCGCGGCTGCGTATCAACCTTGTTGATCACGATCACCAGCGGCGCACCCAGCTTCGCAAGCTCGAGCAGCGCCGCGCGATCGCGCGAATCGAGCCTGCCCGCGGCTTCGACCACGCCCAGAACCACTTCGCCCTCGCCGAGCGCGCGGCGCGCGTTATCGACCATCCGCCGGTTAAGTTCCTTGGGCGACTCGTGGATTCCAGGCGTATCGAGGAACAGGAATTGCGCATCGGGGTCGGTGCGCACGCCGAGAATCCGCGCGCGCGTGGTCTGCGGACGCGGCGTGACGATCGCGACCTTGTGGCCAACCATCCGGTTAAGCAGCGTGGACTTTCCGACGTTGGAACGTCCGCCCAACGCGACGAAGCCCGCGCGATGCTCATTGCCCGTGTCGGTCACTGGATTCCTGTTCGAGCCGGCCGAGCGCCTGGCGCGCGGCGGACTGCTCGCTCTGCTTTTTGCTGCCGCCCTCGCCTATGCCGAGGTCGCGCCCGGCGATTTTAATCCTGGTGGTGAAGCGTTTGGCATGATCCGGTCCCTGCGCCGCGACCAGTTCATAAATCGGCTGCGCGCGAAAACGGCGGTACGCGATCTCCTGAAGTTCGGTTTTGTAGTCGCGCTCGGCCGAGGGTCCGCCCACGTCGTGCTCGAACAGCCGCTCGACCACGCGCTGCGCGGGCGCCAGCCCGCCGTCCGTGTAGATTGCACCGATCATCGCTTCGAACGCAGCCGCAAGAATTGAAACCTTCTCGCGTCCGCCGCTTTTCTCCTCGCCCTTGCCAAGCTTCAGCAAGCTTCCCAATTCGATCGATTGCGCCTTCAGCGCCAGAGTGCGCGCATTGACGATCGACGCGCGCAGCTTCGAGAGCGGACCCTCCTTGGCCGCCGGAAACTGGCGCATCAGCAGGTCCGCGATCGCCAGGTCCAGCACCGCGTCGCCCAGAAATTCGAGCCGTTCGTAATGCGCGTCAGAGCCGATCGCGGCGCTCGGATGAGTCAGCGCGATCTCCAGCAATTCGGGGCGCACGAACGTGTAACCAACGTTCTCCTCCAGGCCCGAGCGCCCGGACTCAGGCGACGGTTGCGGCGCGGGCGGAGATACGGTCTTCTCCGCGCGCCCGAACAATCTGCCCCACCAGTTGAGCCGCATCGGCAAGCGACGCCTCCACCTCGACTTCGTGATTCACCAGCGCGTCCGGACCCGTGGTCAGCACCCGGATATAATTGCGGGTGTATCCTGACAAAGCGCCGCTGGCGGCGCGTTCTTCAAGTAATACATTAACTCTTGTTCCGATGAAGCGGCGCGCGAAATTCGCCCGCTTGCCCTCGCCCATCGCGCGCATCACTTGCGCGCGCCGCTTGATCTCCGCCGGCCCGACCTTGCCCGGCAGCTTCGCCGCGGTGGTTCCGGCCCTGACCGAATACGGAAACACGTGAAAGTAAGCAAGCGGCAGCGACTCGATAAAGCTTCGCGCAGATTCGAACTGCTCCGCACTCTCGCCCGGAAAGCCGACGATCAGATCGGTGCCGATCGCCGCGTCGGGCATCGCCGCGAGCACCCGCTCGACCCGTCCGCGATAGAACTCGCGGTCATAGCGCCGGCGCATCCGCGAAAGAATTTCATTCTCGCCCGATTGCAGCGGCAGATGCAGATGCGGGCAGAACTTCGGACTCGCCGCGACGATCGCGATAATCCGGTCGCTCAGTTCCTCGGGATCAAGCGAACTCACCCTGATTCGGTTTATCGGCGAGCGTTCCGCGATCATCTCGAGCAGGTCCGCAAGCTCGACCGCGGGATCAAGATCCTTGCCGTAGCCGCCCAGATGCACTCCCGAGAGCGTCACTTCCTTGAAGCCGCGCGCGTGCAGCTCGTCCAGCGCCGCGATAATCCGGCGCGGCTCGACGCTGCGCGAAGTTCCGCGCGAAGTCGGCACGATACAGAAGCTGCAGAACTGGTCGCATCCTTCCTGCAGCTTCAAAAACGCCCGCGTCTGCCCTTCGAGCGCGACCGCGCCCAGCTCGATCGGCGCGCGCTCCTTGCGCAGATTCGTGACCATCACGCGCTCATCGGCTCCATGAGCCACGGCGCGCTCAAGATCATCGAGCCTCCCGAGGCCCACGACCGCATCGACTTCGACCGCACGCGCCAACGCCTGCGGATTCGCCTGCGCAAAGCATCCGGTCATCACGATTCGCGCGGAAGGATTGAGCCTGCGCGCCCGCCGCGCGAGTTTCAGGCTCTCGGAGTCGGCTCGGTCGGTGATGGTGCAGGTGTTGATCACATAAACGTCGGCGACTTCGGAAAAGTCGCGGCGCGCCATCCCACGCGCACCCAGGCGCGATTCGATGATGGCCGAGTCATAGTGATTGACCTTGCAGCCGAGCGTCGCGATCGCGAATTTCATGGGCGTCACCCCGGTCATGATTGCCGCACCGTCATCCTTCGATCGCGCGCTCGATAAAGCCGCCGCCCAGCACTTCGTCGCCGCGATAAAACACGCACGCCTGCCCGGGAGTCACCGCCGGACCGCCGCCCGCGAAACGAACTTCGGCGCCGCGCGACGAATCCAGCGTGAGCGTCGCCGGCAGCGCGGGATGCCGATAGCGTATCTTCACTTCGGCGGCCACCGGACCCGAACGACCCGTCGTCGGATCGACCATGCTGACCTCACGCGCCACCAGGCCGCGGGCGCCAAGTCCCGCGCGCGGTGCGACGATCACGTCGCCCGATGCGGCGCGAATTTCGCGCACATAGAGCGCCTCTCCCGATGCGATCCCGAGTCCGCGCCGCTGTCCGACGGTAAAACGATGCATCCCCGCATGATTCGCGAGCGCGTTGCCTTCGGCGTCGAGAATTTTCCCCGGACGAATTGCTCCGTTCAATTTCGAGGCGCGCCGCTCGACGAAGCTCGCATAGTCGCCGTCAGGCACAAAGCAGATCTCCTGGCTATCAGGCTTGTCAGCGTTTGCGAGGCCGAGCGCCCGCGCGCGCGCGCGAACCTCGGTTTTGGTCATCGCGCCCAGCGGGAACATCGTGCGCGAAAGTTCATCCTGCGCGAGCGAGAACAGAAAGTACGATTGATCTTTAGACGAATCGGCGGCGCGCAGCAGATGAAACCGGCCCGCGCCGTCGCGCTCAATCTGTGCGTAATGTCCAGTCGCGACAAATTCGGCATCGAGCGCCCGCGCCCGCTCCCACAGCCGGTCAAACTTGATCTCGCGATTACACATCACGCACGGATTCGGCGTGCGCCCGGCGAGATATTCTCCGACAAAGTTATCGATCACACGCGCGCCAAACTCGGCCTGCAGATCAATCACATAGAACGGAAAATCCATCCGCTCCGCGACCCGCCGCGCATCCTCGAAATCTTCGTAAGAGCAGCAGGTCGCACGAGTTCGCGCCGCGCGAGTCTCGGTCTCCGGCGCAAGCCGCATCGCGACCCCGACCACGTCGTAACCCTGCTCGTGCAGGATCGCGGCAGCCACCGAGCTGTCCACTCCGCCGGACATCGCGACCAGGACCCGCGCGCTCATCGCGACGCCTCGATCGCGCCCGCCGCGATCGGCTCGGCTCGCGACACCCGGCGCCATACACGCGCGATGATCGCACACGCCTGCGCGATCTCTTCGGCCGTCGTGCTCCATCCGAGACTGATGCGCAAAGAGCTGCGCGCCTCGGCCGCGCTGCGCCCCATCGCGAGCAGCACATGCGAGGGCTCGACCGCGCCGGCCGCACAGGCCGATCCCATCGAGACTTCGACCCCTTCGAGGTCGAGCGCAATCAGCATGCTCTCGCCGAGCACGCGCGGAAAAGTCAGATTGATCGTATTGGCAACGCGCCCGTCGCAAGGACCATTGAGCCGCAAACCAGGAATCGCGTCGAACAACTCCGCGAGCATCGACGCCGCAAGCGCCGCGATTCGCGCGCGCTCAGGCTCGAGCACGATACCGCAGGCCTCGGCAGCAGCGCCAAACGCGACCGCGCCGATCAGGTTCGGCGTTCCCGCGCGCATCGCGGCTTCCTGCGGTCCGCCGAGCATCGCAGGTGCGATCGCTGCGCCGCCGCGAATATACAGCGCGCCCGCTCCCGCCGCGCCGCCGATCTTGTGCGCGCTGAGCGTCATCAGATCGCAACCGAGCTCGCGCACATCCATAGCGATCCGGCCCGCGGCCTGCGCCGCATCGAGATGAAACATCGCACCGACACGCGCGGCGGCCGCCGCGATCGGCCGAGCTTCGAGAATCGAACCCACTTCGGCATTGACCAACCCAAGCGTGACCAGAGCGGTCGTTTCGTCGAGCGCCTCGATAACCGCATCAGGCGAAATCCGTCCGTCGAGATCCGGCGCAATCCGCACGACCTCGGCACCGCCGCGCTCGAGCTCGGCGAGCACCGCCAGGATCGACGAATGCTCCATCGCCGACGTGATCACGCGCCGTCGATTTCCCGCGAGCTTGAGCGCGCCCGCAATCGCTAAATTGTTCGACTCGGTTCCGCCGCTGGTGAAGACAATCCCGCGCGGCTCGGCGCCCACAAGCCTCGCCACCTGCGCGCGAGCATCCTCGAGCGCGCGACGCGCCCGCTGCCCCGCGCGATGCACCGACGCAGGATTGCCGTCGGCTCGCGCGAGCATCCTGAGCGCGGCCTGTCCCGCCTCGGGCCGAATCGGCGAGCCCGCGTTATGGTCCAGATAAATCGACATGATTAGTTTGATACGGTCGCCGCGAAGTAATTAACTTTATATCACCGCGCCCAGTTGCAAAAGACGTTCGCGGCGGGAGTTAGCCTGGATGCCTCAAGCTGGAAGTGGGCCTCGTGTCATCGTGGTTGGAGCGGGCGTGGTGGGATGCAGTCTTGCGTTCCATCTCGCGCAACTTGGCGCAGAGGTCACCGTCTTCGACAAAGGCCCCATCTGCGCCGGGATGTCCGCGCGATCGGGCGCGCTGGTGCGGATGCATTATTCGTTCGCTCCCGAGGCGGACCTGGCGTGGAAGAGCCTCGCGTATTTCGAGAACTGGGCGCGTATGGTCGGCGGGCGTTGCGGTTTCGTGCGGACTGGCTTTGCGGTCGTGGTCGCTCCGGAAAATGCGGACAAATTGCGTGCGAACGTCGCGATGCTGAAATCGCTCGGCGTCGAGACCGAACTCGTCGATCGCGATCAGTTGCGCAAGATCGAGCCCGCCGTGCGCGTCAACGACGTCGGCCTGGCCGCGTATGAACCTCGCAGCGGCTACGCTGATCCCGTCGCGACGACCGAGGCGTTCGCGGCGGCGGCGGAAAAACTCGGTGCGACGTTTCAGCTCAACACCGCTATCGCTGCCCTCGCGGTAAATGCCGGGCGCATGGCCGGAGTGACCGACCGCAGCGGCAAGACGCACGCCGCGGATTTCGTCTGCCTCGTCACCGGACCGTGGACCGATACTCTGCTGGCTCCCTTCGGACTGAAGCTCGGCATCAAGCCCGAACGCGCGCAGATTGCCTTCTTCCGCAAGCCGCCGACTCTGCGCCACAGCATCTTTATCGACACGATAGCAGGCAGCTATTTTCGCCCGCACGGCGACGACTTGACGATGGCGGGGCTGGGCGCGCTCAGTCCGGACGCGCCGACCGATCCCGATTCATTCAATGAAACCAACGATGCGGAATTTGTCGAGGCCGTGCGCGCGCGCCTGACCGCAAGGATCCCGGCGCTCAAGGATGCGCCATACGTCCGCGGCCACGCGGGAATCTACGACGTGACGCCCGACGCGCGCGCCGCAATCGGCCCGATCGCGGAAGTTCCGGGCCTCTACGTAGCGGCGGGATTCAGCGGCACCGGCTTCAAGACCTCGCCCGCGGTCGGCGCCGCGATGGCCGAGTTGATCGTCGAGGGCAAAAGCAAGACCGCCGATCTCTCGGCGCTGTCTTTCGCCCGCTTCGTGACCGGCAAGCTGATTCACGCGCCCAACGAATACACCATGGCCGCAGGCTTCGGCCACACGCTGTAGGTTGAATCGGCTAAGCGGCCGCGCGCAGCGACGGAGCATCCGCGCGCGAGGCCGCGCGTGTCAGCACCGCCAGGTAGCCCGGCTCGAGTTCCATTTGCGGTCCGTAGCCCTTCGCGAGCATCAGCGCGTGCGCCTTCGGCAGGTTGTAGCACGGCACCGCCATCAGCAGGTGATGCTCGAGATGGTAGTTCACAAAGTACGGCGCGATCAGCGCGCGCTCGAGCCAGTTCGCGTGAGTCGTGCGCGTGTTGCGCATCGGATCGTCGTTATCCGTCAGCATCGAATGCTCCGCGATACTGCGGACTCGCGTGATGAATTGATTGAAGGTCATAAGCGGCAGGATCCACAGCGTAAGGAAAAACCACGGATGCCCCGCCAGCGCGAGAATCGCGAACAGAATCGCGTTGGTGATGAAAAATCCGCCGAACCGCGTGAGTCCCTGCCCGAACTGCGATTTGACCGTCATCGCGGGATCGCTCTTGCGAAACGCGCGGCGCAGCGCGGCCGAGCGCTGCTTGTATGCGGTCTGCCCGGTCAAATCGCGAATCGTCTTGCGCCAGAAACTCGCACGCGTGATCGGAAACGGCGCGCCCAAGGCGAGGTCCGGATCATTCGGCTGCTGCGTAAACCGATGATGCAGCACATGATATTTCCGATACGCGTACATGTCGGACATCTGCGGATCGCCGCATAGCCACGCGCCCACCCAATCGTTCAGGGGAATATTGGTGAACAGCAATCCGTGCGCCGCATCATGCATCAGGATCGCAAGCCCCAACTGGCGCGCGCCGATTATCAGCACCGCGGCGATGAAGGTGAGCGGATTCGGCCATATCGCGAACATCGCCATCGCGGCGAAAATCACCGCCCACGCGTGCAGCACGATCCATCCGCCGCGCAAATCGGATTTGCGCTTGAGCATCAGCAATTCGTCGGGAGAAAATACGTTGCTCGCTTTGAACATCATCGCCATGGGAATAGAATGTAACAAAATATGGCGGTAATTGCAAATAGCGGTTATAACCCCGAACGTCCGCTAACCGCGCGCGCGCTCGTGCTCGATTTTCTTTCCAATCGCGCCCCGCGCGAGATCTCGGCACGCGCCGTGCTCGCGGCCGGCGCGGCATTCGGGTTCTCCGCGCAGAATCTGCGGATGGCGCTGATGCGGCTGGTCGATCAGGGGGCGGCGGTCAATTCGAGCCGCGGACGCTACCGCCTGGGCGCGCCGGGCGAGACGATGCGCCTCGAGGTCCGCAAGTGGAAGCGCGTCGCCGACCTCGTCCGGCCGTGGCCGGGCGGATGGGTTGGCGTTTATGGCGCGGAGATCGCGCGCAGCGACCGCGCCGCGATTCGCCGGCACGAGCAGGCGCTGCGTCTGCGCGGCTTTCGTGAGTTCAGCTCCGGCTTATGGATTCGACCGGCGAATCTGCGCGACTCGGTAGCCGAGCTGCGCGCGCATCTGGCCGCGCTGGGGCTGCATCGCGACGCGATCGTCGTCGGGCTGAGCGACTTTGACGACGCTGCGAGCGCGCGCGCCGTCCAACTGTGGGACACCGCCGCAATCGAACGCTCATACGATGCGTTGCTGAGTGCCCTCGATGTAAGCCAATCAAAAGTCGCGCGACTGCCGCTTACGGGGGCGGCGGTAGAAACCTTGCTGCTCGGCCGCGAGGCTATCCGGCACATCAATCTCGATCCGCTGTTGCCCGAACAGCTGATGCCGCAGCGGCCGCTGCGAGAGCTGGTGCGCGCGATGATCGCTTACGACGAAATTGGCCGGGAAATCTGGCGGCGTTTCATGCGCGAAATCGAAAGCCGCGATTGAGGTCGTTCAGCGATCTTTGCCGCCGATCGCCGCGGTGCGGTCGGGCGGATGATGCTCGCCAACTTTGTCCTCGAGGCAATCCTGCCGCTCTTCGACTTCCTCGATTCGCACGCCGATCCGGTTGAGCTTCTCGACCAGTCCGTTGATCGCGCGCGCGACCGGGTCGGGCAGCTTGCCGTGCTCGAGTTCCGCAACTTCGTGGCGCGCGCTGTCGCCCTCGATCACCTTGCCCGGAATTCCGACGATCGTCGAGTACGGCGGCGCCGACGAGACCACCACCGCGCCCGCGCCGATCCTGCTGCCGCGCCCGATTCTCACCGGCCCGATCACCGATGCGCCGGCGCTGATCATCACGTGATCTTCGATCGTCGGATGGCGTTTTTCCTTTTTCAGGCTGGTGCCTCCGAGCGTGACGCCCTGGTAGATCAACACGTCTTCGCCAATCTCCGCGGTCTCTCCGACCACCACGCCCATCCCGTGATCGATAAACAGGCGCCGCCCTACTTTCGCGCCCGGATGAATCTCGATCCCCGTCATCCAGCGCGAGAACTCGCTCACCAGCCGCGCGAGCAGCTTCAGGTGATGCTCCCAGATCCAGTGCGCAAGATGATGGAACCAGATTGCGTGCAGACCCGGATAGGCAAGCACCACTTCGACCGTGGTACGCGCTGCGGGGTCGCGCTCGAACACGACCCGAATATCCTCGCGCATGCGGCTGATCATACCCATCGCGATTCTCCCCGGACGCTGCGGCGCGCCCTAAGAAGTCTTGTCGGCAGCGCCGGCTCCCGCGCGCGCCGCCCGCGGCATCGCGCCGTTTGATTTCGCGTGCGCGCGACTACGCGGCTTCGCGTTATCCTTGTGCAGCTTGTACTCGACCGAATCAACCAGCGCCTGCCAGCTCGCCTCGACCACGTTGTCCGACAGCCCGACGGTTCCCCATCGGCGTTTGCCGTCGGTGGATTCGATCAGCACGCGCACCCGCGCCGCGGTGCCGCGGCCGTTGTCGAGCACCCGAACTTTGTAGTCCGCCAGATGCATCGTCGCCAGGTTCGGATAGTACGGCACCAGCGCGCTGCGCAGCGCGGAATCGAGCGCGTTTACCGGACCGTTGCCGATCGCTGCGTTGCGCGTGCGCACGCCGTCGGGCCCTTCGATCACGACCACTGCTTCGCTGAACGGCGCCTGGTCCTCATGCCACTTGTCGTCGAACACGCGGAAGCTCACGAACTCGAAGTGATCCTTCGCCCGGCCGAGCTTGCGCAGCATCAGCAATTCGAACGACGCGTCGGCGCCGTCGAAGACATAGCCCGCGCCTTCGAGCCGCTTGAGCTCGTCGAGCAACGGCTCGATCTTGTCGTTGGCCGGGTCGAGCTCGATTCCAAATTCGCGCGCCTTGTAGATCAGATTCGCGCGGCCGGACAGCTCAGAGAGCAGCACCCGCCGATCGTTGCCGACGCTTTCCGGCTCGATATGTTCGTAGGTATGCGTGTTGCGCTGGATTCCCGACGCATGCAGCCCCGCCTTGTGCGCGAACGCGCTGCGTCCGACGTAAGGCTGGCGCGCGAACGGCGAGATATTCGCGAGCTCGTACACCAGCATCGAGAGCTCCCGCAGATGCTTCAGCTTCGCCTGCGGGACGCAGTTGTAGCCGAGCTTCAGTTGCAGGTTGGCGATAATCGAAACCAGGTTGGCGTTGCCGCATCGCTCGCCCACGCCGTTGATGGTGCCCTGCACCTGCGTCGCACCCGCCTCGACTCCGGCCAGCGTGTTCGCGACCGCAACCTCGGAATCGTTATGGCAATGAATCGCGATCGGGCAGCTGACCGCCGCGCGCGCCGCTTTGATCGCGGCGTCGATTTCATGCGGCAGGCGTCCGCCGTTGGTGTCGCACAGGCAGATGATATCGGCCTTGGCTTCATCGACCGCCTTGAGGCACGCAATCGCAAATTCCGGATTCGAAAAGTAGCCGTCGAAGAAATGCTCGGCGTCGAAGATCGCCTCGTCAACGTGCTTTTTCAAAAACGCGATCGAGTCGTTGAGGATTTCGAGGTTCTGCGCCTCGGAGATTCGCAGCGCCTCGCGCACGTGGAAATCCCAGGTCTTGCCCACGATGGTCGCAACCGGAGTCTCGGCGCGCAGCAGCAGCATCAGGTTGCGATCCTGCGCCGCGCGCACGCCCGCGCGCCGCGTCGATCCGAACGCCGCGATCTTCGCATGCTTCAGCCGGACCTTCTTGACCTCGCCAAAGAACGCCGCGTCACGATCGTTCGAGCCCGGCCATCCGCCCTCGATATAGTCGAACCCCATGTCGTCCAGCCGCTGCGCGATCTGAACCTTATCCGCAATCGTGAGCGAGACGTCCTCTGACTGGCAACCGTCGCGCAAAGTGGTGTCGTAAACCTGGATATGTTTTGCAACCGCCATCGCCTAAAGTGACTCCGCCTTGACCGCGCTGGTGCCGCCGCCTACGAACGCGTCGTGCAACGCGCGCATCGCCAGTTCTCCATACTTCGCGTTCACCACGACCGAGACTTTGATCTCCGAGGTCGCAATCATCTCGATATTAACCCGCTCGGTCGCCAGCACCTCGAACATCCGCGCCGCGACTCCCGCATGCGTGCGCATCCCGACGCCGACGATCGAGACCTTCGCCACCTGCTCCTCGTGGCGCACACCCGCCGCGCCGATCTCGCCCGCGATTTTTTTCACCAGCTCGAGCGCCCGGCGCAGGTCGTCGCGCCCGACGGTGAACGTCATGTCGGTGCGGCCGTCCTCGCTGGCGTTCTGGATAATCATATCGACCACGATTCCAGCCCCCGCGATCGGACCGAAAATCTTCGCCGCGAGGCCGGGCCGGTCGGCCACACCCGCGATCGTTATTTTGCTCTGGTTCTGGTCGAGCGTGACGCCGGAAACAAGCACGTCTTCCATCGATCGATCCTCTTGTCCCACCCAGGTTCCCTCACCTTCCGCAAAACTTGATAACACCACGATCGGAACATTGTAGCGCCGCGCCAATTCCACCGAACGTCCTTGCAGCACCTTCGCGCCGAGGGCAGCCATCTCCAGCATCTCGTCGTAAGAGATGCGCTTGAGCTTTTTCGCGTTCTTGCAGATATTCGGATCGGCCGTGTAGACGCCGTCAACGTCAGTATAGATTTCGCACGCGTCCGCTTTCAGCGCCGCCGCGAGCGCAACCGCGGTCAGGTCCGACGCTCCGCGCCCGAGGGTCGTGATATCGCCATTGGAATCGACGCCCTGGTAGCCCGCGACCACGATCACATTGCCGTTGCCGAGTTCTTTTTCGACCCGGCCGCATTCGATCGATTTGATCCGCGCCCGCCCATGATTCGAATCGGTCGCGATCTTCAACTGATCGCCCAGAAACGAAATCGCCGGCAGCCCCATCGCGCGCAGCCGGATCGCCAGGAGCGCGGCAGAGACCTGCTCGCCCGTCGCGACCAGCGCATCGGTCTCGCGCGGATCCGGCGTGTCGCTCAGTTCTGACGCGAGACTGAACAGCCGATTAGTCTCTCCCGCCATCGCCGACACGACCACGACCATGCCGTCGCCGGCGCGGCGTCCGCGCGCCACGCGTTCGGCGACCGCCTTGATTCGATCGACCGAGCCGACCGAAGTTCCACCATATTTTTGTACGATGAGAGCCAAGCGAATTGCGCCTTTGCCCCAGCTTTTCGGGGTGATCTAGCATTATGTGCGGAAACCCGCCCGCAAACCAGCCCTAGCGCCTCCTGATAGTGGGTCAGTTTCAAATTCCAGATAGTCCGAGCGCGCCCAAGACCTCGCGCTCGCGCTGGATAAAAAGTGGCACCGGCTTCAGCCGGTGCGGACCACAGGCGAAAGCCTGTGCCACTTAAGACTCAATCTTGTTTTGAGAAGGCAGGCGTCTCGCCGGCCGTCAACCTCTGACGATAGGCCCGGCGCCTCCAATGTCCATCCGCCGGTCCGGGGACCGCCATCGCGGGACGACAGGCCTCAGGATGTCATTCCCGCGCGTGGCTGCCGCGCGAGAGCCTGTCCTGAGCGACGCCGAAGGAAATCCCGGTTTCTCGACCGCTTCTAGCACACGAAAAACCCATTGGAACTAAAGGATTTCTCTGTCGCCTGCAAAAGTTTTGCAAGTTCAACGATGTGGGTGTACAAGCGGCGCTCGATTCGGCATACGGACAACGGCTGACCTGCAGGCGCGGTAAATTGGATGGTTCAGGAGGTCATATACATGAGAGCAACCCAAGTGCAACGTGAAATCCGATATCGCGAGGAAAGCGACGACGCTCGCTTGATGCGAATCATGTTGGAGGAGCGCAATCCGCTCCGTGTTGAATTCGAAGCTGCCGTCGCGGAAGGAGGTATGACCTATCGCACAAGGCAAACCGTAGGCATGAGCGTGGGCCTGAGTCCCGAATCCTTTCCCGAATCCTTTGGTGACCGGATCCTGTATTGGGCGGAGAGCCTCGGCTCGAAAGAGGTCCTGCTCCAGTACGGACACACCTTGGTTCACATCGACCAAGGACCGACGGGACGCCTGGACGTTGAAGTCGCGGCGCGAGAGTTAAAAGCCGCGCGTGAGATCGCGCAGGAGTTCATTACGAGGTTCGAATGCAAAGAAGAAAAGGAGCAGAGTTCGCGAGTACGCGTCTCTTTCTGGCGCAACTGCTCACCTGTACCTGACTCAAACGATCGGTTTCTCGACGCGGTCCAATGGCAGGACATCTCGGAGAATTACGCTGCCACTACCACTGTAAAACTCAGCCACTTGATGGATTTGGCTGGCGAGGACCTTAAAGGCGGACGGTTGATACTCTGGCACGGTAAACCCGGGACGGGCAAAACCTACGCGATTCGGGCGCTGGCTCAGGAGTGGAAACGATGGTGTGACATTTACTACATCACCGATCCTGAAGCGCTCCTTGGCAACCCATCGTATCTGCTCCACCTGATCCTTGAAGACGCCGAAGATGAAAACCGATGGCGGCTGCTGGTAATGGAGGACACCGGCGAGTTGCTTTCGATCGACGCAAAACACAGCGTGGGACAGGCGCTCTCCAGGCTTCTGAACACCACCGAAGGATTGTTGGGGCAAGGACTAAGAGTCTTATTCCTCATCACAACCAACGACGAACTTGGAAAACTCAACCCTGCCGTCACGAGACACGGCAGATGCCTTTCCGCAGTCGAGTTTTCGCCACTCACACGCGATGAGTCGCGAAAATGGTTGGTACGATCCGGAGTTGATACCCAGCCAAATGGCGCCTTGACGCTCTCGGACCTGTACGCATTTGTTAACGGCGATTCGACAGCCAGTCAGCCGGCGAGGATCGGCTTCCAGCCCCGTGAGCCTCTCGGGTGAAGGCGAGTTCTTTCTGATGATTCCGCTGAAATAGGAGAATTGTCGTGGACGAAAATAAAAACTTGCAGGACCTTAAAGAGCGACGGAAACCCGAGATCGATTGGCTGCGCCGTATGGCAGAAGCTGTGAAGGCAAGTAAGGAACTGCCCGCCGACCAGGAAGTCTCTGGATCGCTAGCAATGATAGGTCAGGCATATCTCCCGGAACGTGCGCTGATGGTTGTCGGACAGGCTCCAAATGGAGCAATGGCCGGTGAGTGGCGTCGCTCGGATTTAGACGAAAGGTTCATCGATTCTGTCATTCGGGCCTTCGCTGGCCCCTCTCCAAATGGACATCCGTGCCCGATGCGCTGGGTCACCGACCAATGGTGCATGGAGGAAGCGCGGAGTATATGGCGTCAGAACGGGTGGACGACAAAACCCTACAGTACAGCTCGCCCGGCATTCTGGAGAACGCTCAAACAAGTCGTTGCTAACCTCAATGTCGCTAACACCGACGACGACGCTTGGCCCTCGCATCTCGTGTGGACGAATCTATATAAGATCAATCCTGCCGATGGTGGGAATCCTGAACCGGTTCTTTGCGCTCCCCAATTTGACTGCTGCATCAAGCTGCTCAAGACGGAGATCGAATCGTACAGACCAAGGCGGATACTTTTTTCGACCGGATCTGATTGGCCAAAGCCTTTTCTTAGGGACTTAGGATTTGTCCCCGAGAAAGTTCAATCTGCTCGCGGACTTGGAGTCAAAAACATTGGTTCTCTTCGTGATGCAGCTTATTCTGCTCCTAGAGTAGTGGTGGCCTCGCATCCCCAGGCGCGGGGAACCGATGAGAGCGCATGGGTGCGCCAAGTCGTGGAGGCCTTTGGCGCAGCGCAATAACTCGCTCCGTCAGGTCAGAAGTTCAGATCTGGCCTCGAGTGGCGAACTCGCATACCCGAAGTCTCGCGCTACATCGCCCGTGCGAGACGATAGTTAATCATTTTGAAAATCATGTAGCTCCGACGTTAAGCGTGCCATTCCCGCGCGCGCGACGGCGACGCGCGGGAATGACACTGAGGCCGGCCCGCAGCCCGTTCACAGACTTGCGCGCTTGATTGTCTTCCTGTTTACATTGCCACTGCGATGCTTCCCGCCCGCGCCACGACGCGTAACCTGATGCTGGCTCTGATGCTTTGCGCGATCGGAGGATGCAGCACCGCACTCCTCCGACCGCGTCGCCCAGCCCGACGCTCTGAGCCGATTCGAGCGATCGGGCCGCGCGCAATTATTTTGCTGTAGGCCGTCCGCAGCCGACGCCATGAAATTCTCCTGCCAATCCGGGCACTTTTTGCGAAGCCCCATAAACCATTTTTCGGAATTTTACAAGGCTGAACAGTTCAGCCTTATTTTTTTCGCCCCGACATGCGAAGTATCGCATGTGGACGCTGTCTACATACGCGCGTGTCCTCCGCCCGCGGATAAACCCGGCGCTGGCCGCTCGCGCATTGCGCTACTTCGCCGTGGGGATTGGCTTTCTGCGCGATCTGCTCGCACCAATAGGACTTCGTGTCTTTGGCGAGGTCTTTGCCGCCAGACGACGCGATGCCGCATCGGCGGAGACGTTAGGCTCGCGCAGACGCCGCTCAAGCAGCTTCGCGAATCCCGGATGATTCTCGATCAAGCGGTCGATCAGATCATCGTCCTCTTCCAACGGGACCAGTTGAAACGAAGGTCTCCCGTTGACCGTCACCACCACCGGTTCATCGTGACAAAGTTGTGCGTAACGGCTCAGTTTGGCCTTAGCTTCACTCAGTGGAACGACCTTCATGTGCAGTAAACCTCTCGCCCTGCACGAACAGGGAATCTCCTCGCTTCTCGCCGACCAGCACGACCGTGACGAGCGCTTCAGCCTCGTCGAGGGTGAACAACACCCGGTAACGACCGAACAATCTCAGCTCCCGATGTGCCACGGGATTCGGCCGCAGGATTTTCAGATGCCGAGTGGTCGAAAGCGGGTCAGCTCCCAGCCGCTCCGTTGCCGCTTTCATTACAGCGCGGCTCCGCACGCGGCCGAGTGCTCGAAGATCATCGATTACCGATTCTTTGAACTCGACCCTCCTCGCCGGCATCGACCAATCCTATCAAAGACTAGAATTATGGTCTATTGCGGATGGTCATTCGAAATCTGCGCTCGTGCGACGTGGCGTATCTTCGGCGAAAGCAGGGTTTCGCGATTTGCAAAATTTACCAAACGAACCCATCGCGGATTTGACCAAAAAATCCAGCTATTTCCCCGCAAATTCGCCGTTTTTGACGCGGTTTTTCGACTACCGAAAAAACAAACCCAACCAGATCGAAGCCACCGTGTCTCGAACCTCGCCAGACGCCGTTCTCGCTCATGCAAAGCGCGCTCGCAGACGTGCAAGGACCTCGCGATGGCGATCGTCCGCCGCCTTGAACTCGATTCGGCGCACGCTCGCACTCGCGTAGGTTATTCGCACCTCCAGATGCTCGAGCTCGCTCGCCTCATTCAACCGCTCGAACCATTCGACCGCCGCGACTCCCTCCGAGAACAGGTACTCGCGCAGCCCAAGGTCATCGACGCCCGCGGAATCGAGCCGGTAAAGGTCGATATGGAACAGCGGCAAGCGCCCCGGATGCTCCTGGATCATCGTGAAGGTCGGGCTCAGGATTTCCTGCTCGTCCAGATGCAGCCCGCGCGCGAGCCCCTTTACGAAACAGGTCTTGCCCGCGCCGAGCTCGCCGATAAGCCCGAGCAGCTCGCCGCCTTCGAGCACCGACGCGAGCCGCCGCCCCCACGCTTTGGTCTCGTGCGCGGAGCCGCTCTCGACGATCAGGACGATCGCGCCGCCATCAGCGGTATCGTGATTCGCCACGGGCATAGCGTGATTATATCGCGCGGCTCAATGCCACTCGACACCGCCGCAGATATTGAGCGCCTGCGCCGTCATGTAGCCGCCGTCCGGCGACGCGAGAAACGCGACCACGTCGGCCACGTCGTCTCCGGTCTCCATCCTGCCCATCGGCACCTGCGCCACGAAGGTCTTCAGCACCTGTTCGCGGTTCATGTGCCGGGTCGAGCCGACCATGTTGATGAGCCCCTCGAAGAGCTGCGTCTCGACGAAGCCGGGGCACACCGCGTTCACCGTTATTCCGAATTGCCCGAGCTCGAGCGCGAGGCTGCGCGTGAGCCCGATCACGCCGTGCTTGGCTGCGCTGTACGCCGCCATCATCGGTCCGCCGCGCTTGCCCGCGATCGACGCGGTGTTGATTATTCTGCCGCCTTGTCCGCCCGCGATGATCTTGGGCGCGACGTGCTTGGCGCACAGGAACGTGCCGGTCAGGTTGATCGCGACGGTCTTGTTCCACGAATCGAGCGTCTGCTGAATCACCGGTCCGCCGCCGACTCCGCCGCCCGCGTTGTTGCACAGAATATCGACGCGGCCAAATTCCTTCATCGCCGCCTCGGCCATCGCGGATACTTCCGCTTCGTCAGTGACATCGACGCGCACCGCAATCGATTTGCGTCCGAGCTTGCGAATCTCGGTGGCGAGTCCTTCCAGCTCTTCCATCTGCCCGAACTTCGCGTCGGGATATTCCGGAATCGAGCGGCAGTAGTCGCCCGCCACCACGTGCGCGCCCTCGCGCGCCAGCCGCATCGCAATCGCGCGCCCGATTCCGCGCTCACGCGCGCATCCTGTAACAATCGCCACCTTGTCCTGTAGTCTCATAATGATTAACTCCCGTTCGTCTCCGCAACTTTCGCTCTCGCGGCGAAACCTCGCGCGGCGATGCCGCTGCCGGTATGTTAGTCGGACCTCGGCTGCTTGGAAATGCAATCGCCTTGATGAATGATGACCAAGAGATCGCGCGCCCCGTCGTCCCCGAGATCATGGCGCGCGGGAATCAGCCGCCTCATTCCGAAACGCCCGGCACTGAATCATCGCCCGCGATCCGTTTCCTCGCCGCTGTCTCGCATCCGCGCATCGCGATCCCGCTTCTGCTCGCCGTCGGCGCACTGCTCTACCTCGTCAACCTTGGCGGCTATCCGCTCTATACCAAGGGCGAGCCGCGCGAGGCGGTGACGGTGTTCGATATCGTGCACGGCGGCGGGATCATCCTGCCGATGCGCGCGGGCGTCGAGCTTCCGTCCAAGCCGCTGCTGATGCACTGGGTTGCCGCGATTTTCTCGCTCGCGGCCGGCGCGGTCACCGCCTTCACGGTGCGCCTGCCCTCGGCGATCTTCGCGATTGCCGGAATGCTCGCGTGCTACGGATACGTGCGCCGGCTCTACGACTCAACGATCGCGCTTCTTGCCGCGCTGATTCTCGGAACGACCGTGCAATATCTGCAAGCCGGGACGGGTTCGCGCGTCGATATGACGCTCACGTTTTTTCTCACCCTCGCATTTTTTGAATTCATCATGATCGCCGAAGGCCTGACCCGGCGCTGGATAGGCCTGTACCTTGCGATCGCGTTCGCGGTTTTGGCCAAGGGTCCCGTCGGTCTCGTGCTGCCCGGATTGGTCGCGCTCGTATGGATGACCATCGAGCGGCGATGGGACCTGTTGCGATCGCTTAGGCTCGTCCGCGGCGCGATCATCGTCGCGGTTATCGGCGGCGGATGGTACGCGGCGGCGATCTATATCGGCGGCATGAGCTTCGTGCGCAAGCAGCTTCTCGGCGAAAATCTGGTCCGCTTCGTCGGCGGCGCAAACTTTCACCAGGGCCACGCGCATCCGTTTATCTATGTCGAGCTCGCGCTCATCATGGGCTTCCTGCCGTGGACCATCCTGCTCGCCGTCGCCGCGATCCAATCGATCCGCCGGCCGCTCGCGACGACCCCGCGGCTCACCTACCTCGTGACCTGGTTCATCGCGGTGCTGATCTTCTATAACCTCGCGACCAGCAAACGCGGCGTGTACCTGCTCGCCGTCTATCCAGCCCTCGCGACGATTCTCGCGATCTATCTGAAGGCCGCGCTTTGCCATCCTGACGGCAGCCAATCCTTCACCACTTTCGCCGGATGGACCGCGGGCGGCGCGCTGGTCTCCGCGGGAGCGCTCGCGATCGTGAGCCTGGCGGTTCTGGCAATTGCTCCCGGCGAGATGCGCTACTTCATGGCGTTCTGGGGAATCAGCGCCCCCGGTTTCGTGCCCGCGCTGCAGGCCGCCGTGCGCGAGCGATGGTTTTCCGCAATGATGATTCCGCTCGCGGTCGAGGTGCTGGGCTTCTATCTATGGCGCAAGCCCGACTCGCTCGCCCGCCTGATCGGCGCGACCGCGGCCGCAACCGGATGCATCGCGCTCGCCGCGAACCTGGTTGTCGTCCCTGCGATCGCGAACACGCTCTCGCTGCGCGGCTTCACGATGCAGATAATCAACACCATCGGCCACGAGCGTGTCGGCTACCTCGGCGCGCTCGACTACGACATCGCATTCTACAGCGGCATGAATATCCCGATCGTGCACGGGAGCGATCCCGACTTGCCGAACTATCTGATCTGCTGGAGCTCGATGTATCGCAGCATGCCCGAGCGGCTGCGGCAGAGTTACGTGATCGCGATCAAGAGCAATCCGACCACGCTCGACGGCACCGACGTGATCGTCCTGTTGCGCCGCGCGACGCTTGCACCCGCGCCGGGATCAAACGCCGTCGAGGTGCGATGGAATTCTTACCGCGCTCAGCCGACGAGCGACGCACGCGCCGCCGGAAGCTCTGCGATCAGATCGTCGGCGATATATCCGACCGCCCCGATTCGTTTCGCGACGCGGTCGGCCGCGTGGCCATGCAGGAACACGCCCAGCGCCAGCGCCTCGAACGGATCCATCTTGGCCGCCATCAGCGCGCCAACGATTCCCGAGAGCGCATCGCCCATCCCCGGCGTCGCCATCCCGGGGTTGCCGCTCGAATTGACCGTCACCCTGCCGCTCGCGTCGGCGACGACCGAGCGCGCGCCCTTCAGCAGCACGCTCGCGCCGGTGAGTTTGGCCAGCTTCGTCGCCACGCCGATTCGATTCGTGTTGATCTCGGCCGCGCTCGAGCCGAGCAGCCGCGCCATCTCGCCCGGATGCGGCGTCAGCACGATCGGCCCTGCGGCTCCGGCCGCATTCGCGGGTCCGAGCGCCGCCAGAGCGTTCAATCCGTCGGCGTCGATCAGCATCGGACGCGTGGGCGATGCCCCCTCGCGCAGCAACCACGTAAGAAGGTCCTTGGTGTCATCATTCATTCCCGCGCCGGGACCGAAAACGATCGCGCTCTTGCCCGCGATCAGATGCGCCAGTGTCGCCGACGCCGCGATGCCCGCAAAGTGTCCCTCGCGTTCGGCGATCGCTTCGGTCATCAACTCCGCCTGCGCGCCGGCGACGATCGCTTGAATCGATTCGGGAATTGCCGCCGTCACCAGTCCGGCTCCAGTGCGCAGCGCGGCGCGCGACGCGAGGATCGCTGCGCCGGATTTTCCGCGGCTGCCGGCGATAATGATCGGATGCCCGAAATTTCCCTTGTTCGCATCGACCGCGCGCGGCTTCAGATGAGCGCGCGCGTCGGCGGTTTGATAGAACCGCCCGCGCGGCGCGATCTCGCGGATCGCCTCGGCCGCGAATCCGATCTCCGCGATCTCGAGCTCTCCGCAATGCTCCGCGCCGGGATAGGAAACGTGTCCGAACTTCGGATAGCCGAAGGTGACGGTGAGCGCGGCCCGCACCGCAGCGCCCATGATCGCGCCGCTGTCGGAATCGACTCCCGACGCGATGTCGACGGCGACGATCGGCGCGCCAATTGCGTTCATCCGCTCGATCGCGGCGCGAGCAACTCCGCGCACGGGAGCGTTAAGCCCGGTACCGAAGATCCCATCGACGATCGCGCCCGGCCGCGCGCCGAACGCCGCTTCGAGTTCCGCTTCGTCCTGCGCCTGAACGATCGCGCCGCCCGCGGCGAGCAACTCGTCATGCGCACGCAGAGCGTCGCCCTTCAGATCGCGGCTCGATCCGAGCAGCGCGACTCGAACCTGAACTCCGCGCTGACCCAGCCGCCGCGCCGCCACCATCGCATCGCCGCCGTTGTTGCCCTTGCCGCATATGGCCAGAACGCCCGCGCGAGCCGCGTCGGAAAACCGCGCGATAAGCTTGTCGGCGACCGCCTCGCCGGCGCGCGTCATCAGCGCGTACGAATCGACGCCGTATTTTGTCTGGCTAAGCCGATCGAGTTCCCGGCTTTCAGCGGCGGTCAAAAGAATCATCGTGGCAAGCTCAATCGCGATCCTAGCAAACGCGCGCCGACACCGCATCGCGCAACGAAAGCTCATCCCATCATTTCGAGCCCTGCCCGAGAAATCCCGAAGCGTCATGCTACGAAGCTCGCACGCGCAGTTGCCTCGCGGAGCCTATTCGAGTGAAGTTGCTGCGATGATCAAGCTGAGCGTCAACGTCAACAAGATCGCGGTGCTGCGCAACTCGCGTGGCGGCGATCGGCCGAGCGTGCTCGAGGCCGCGCGCGTCGCGATCGGCGCCGGATGCCACGGTATCACGGTGCATCCGCGCCCCGACGCGCGCCACATCACCACCCGGGACGTCCTCGATCTGTCCGCGATGCTCGCCGCGGAATTCAAGCAGGTCGAATTCAATATCGAAGGCTACCCTGGTCCCGAGTTCCTTGACCTGGTGACGGAGGTGCGGCCTACGCAGTGCACGATGGTGCCAGATCCGCCGGGCGTCATTACCTCGAATGCCGGATGGAATCTTGCCTCGGGCGTCGAGTGGCTGCGCGACGTGCTGGAGCGGCTGCGCGCGTGTGGAATTCGCACCAGCCTGTTTATCGAAGCCGACTCCGACGCCGCGTTACGCGCGCGGGAGCTGGGCGCTGATCGCGTCGAGCTCTACACCGGTCCCTACGCGCATGCCTTCGGAACCGCCGCGGGCCGCAAGATTCTCGCGCTGCATCGCGAGGCCGGGCGCGCCGCGCATCGCGTCGGCCTGGGAGTGAATGCGGGACACGATTTGAACCTCGCGAATATTCCGGCCTACGTGAAGGCGCTTCCGAACCTCGACGAGACCTCGATCGGCCACGCACTGATTTCCGACGCCATCTATATCGGATTGGAAAAGGCCGTCAGAGCCTACCTGCGCGCGCTCGGCTCACGCCCGCTGCGCGTGGCCGCGCGGCGTCATAGCGGCATCATCCGCAGGGCACGCTGAATCCGGCTGGCGAAGGCCCGGCTGGAAGTGCGAAAGTAAATCCGCGAGTCTGCTTCAAATGGAAGAATCTGCTACCGAGATTCCTGCAACCGCGCGGCTCTCGCCTGCGATGTTAACGGTTGCAATCGCGCTGATGCTGGTGCTGTCATGGCGCGGCGAATGCTGGGCCTATATCGATCCGAACGCCGGCGGATTTCTATGGCAGGTTCTCGCCCCGCTCGCGTCGATCTTTCTTTCGTTCCTTTTCTATTGCCGCAACGAAATCAAAAAGCTCGTCAAATCCATCCGCAATCGATGGAAAGGAATCGATCCCGATCGCGCCGAACCCGGAGTCAGGAGCTAAGTCCCTCATGCGCGGACGGTGGTGGTTGATGTTCCGCAGTCTTGCGGTGCCCACGGTCCTGTTTCTCGCGCCAATCGTCATCTTCAGAGCGTTGCCTGCGATGATCGTGTACCTGTCGGTGACGGGCGCGGTTTCCGAAGTGTCACTCGAGCTGACGGCGCTACTGTTGCTCGAAGCGCTATGCGCGGGATTTCTCGCGCTTGCCCTCTGGGCGGCTCGCGCTCTCAAGCTGTCGGATGTTCGGGCCGAGACTAATTGCGCCGGGATGCTCACAGTCGTGATCGCGATCCTGTGCTGCCTTCAGTTGCTCAATCTTCCAGCCACGGCGATTAGCCCGATCGCGAGTGTCGTCGCGCAGGCGGCCCTGATCGTGGCCGCGATCACGTTAATCACGATCGTCGGCTGGCATCACACCTTCTCCGTGCTGAACCGCCTCAACCAATCGGCGCAGGGCATATTGGCCGTCTGTGCTGTGCTGCTGATCCCCGTTCTGATCGGCGGCTTCGGATGGCGCGGCTTTGATCCGCTGCCGCCGCCGCGGCCCTTGGATGAAAGCGCTTCGGCGAAACCCGACGTGGTGCTGATCAGCTTCGACGCGCTCGGCGCGCAGGATATGTCGCTCTACGGTTACGGGCTTCCGACTACACCGCAATTCGAGCGCCTGGCCCAGCACAGCTATAACTTCGTCAATTTCTTTTCGACTGCGGATTTTACCACTCCCGCGGTCGCGTCGATTTTGACCGGACAGTATCCGCTGACTAATCGAGTCTTCCAGTTGAATGGACATGTCCCCGGCCGCCTTCGCCAGAACAACCTCGCCTGGATCCTGCGCAGCCACGGATACGCGACCGCCGCGATCGTCACCAATCCGGCGGCGCATCCGCTGACCTTGCGTCTCGCAGATTCCTTTTCGAGCCTGCCGTGGCCGCCGATGACCCCGTGGTTTTTCCCGGGGACCTTCCTGATGCAGCTACGGAATAGCGTCCTGTTCGACGCGGTCAACCATCTTGTGGTTGATGATCTGTTCAGGAATTTCGGATGCTTCGGCCGTTTCAACCAGCAGCCGTGGGTCGAGCCGCGCGCGGTCTTCCGCTCGGCCCGCGATTTTATTCGGGGCACGCAAGCGCCCTACATGCTGTGGATTCACATTTTTCCGCCGCATGCTCCTTACGTGACCGGCCCGGGCTTCCAGGGCAAGTTTCAACGGGGATCGGAATTTACCACTCAAGCGCAATACTTCTGGCGAACGCCGCCAGCGCAGTATCCGCCGGCGATGCAGCCCCGAGTCGATTTGCTGCGGCGCCGCTACGACGAAGACATCGCCGATTGCGACAACGCTCTCGGGCAGTTCCTTGACTGGATGGCGGCAAGCCATCGCGGCGCGAATACGATCCTGATCGTGACTTCCGATCACGGTGAGAACTTTACCGGCGGATGGTGGACGCACATGTCGCCGGATCTGCGTTACACGGAAACCCACATCCCCCTGCTGATTTCGCTGCCCGGCCAGAGCCGCGGCTACACCGAGACGCAGGAAGGTGACCTCACCGATATCGCACCGACGCTGCTCAAATTACTCGGCATCGACATACCGCCCGCGACGGACGGTCATCCGCTGATCGGCGGAGCACCGGCTGACTCGAAACGGCAGACAGCCTTCTCGATGTATCTGGTTCGGTCGAGTCCGTTTCACCGCCCCGCCGAGGGAGCGATCGCGGCGGACTCCGCGCCCTATCATCTCGTCTGGTATTTTCCTTCCGGCCGGATCGAGCTTTTCGACACGGTCAAAGACCCGGAGGAATCACGCTACGCCTCCGCGCATTCCGCCGTCGCGATGGAATTGCTCGAAGAGATCCAGCGGCGCTTCGGCGCCGCGCTCGGCCGCGGCCCGAGGCCGAATAGTCCATGAGCGCACGCGCATGGACCCGGCCGGTATTCAACTTGAACGCCGGGGCATGGCGCGGCATCCGCAGCCGCAACCCCCAGCCGATCGATCGCGGCCTCGCGCTGCGCTTCTATCTTGCCGGAGGCGCACTGTCGGCGCTCGATACTCTTCAGGCGCGGATCTACGCGCGCGTCCTGGACCAGGTAAGCCCGCGGCTACCGCTGTTTCTGGTTGGATATTGGCGCAGCGGAACGACTTTGCTGCATGAGCTGCTGGCGCTGGATGATCGCTTTGCGGCTCCCAGCACTTACCAGTGCTTCAACCCGCATCAATTCCTGCTCACGGCGCATCGCGCGCGCGGCGAGAATCGAGTCATCCGTCCGGCCGGCGACATGAGCGTTTCGCCTTCCTCGCCGCAGGAGGAAGAGTTCGCCCTGCTCTGCATGGGAGCGGTCTCGCCCTACGAAGCCTTCATGTTTCCCGGCGCACTCGAGCGGTTCGAGGAACTTTGCGATCCAGACCAGTTCGATCACGCACAGCAGCTTGGATGGAACGAAACGATGACCTGGATTTTGAGAGCGACGGCATACGCGCGCGGTACCGATAAGCGGCTGCTGCTCAAATCTCCCGCCAACTCGTTTCGAGTTCGCAGGCTTGCCACGCTGCTGCCCGGCGCGATGTTTATCCGGCTGGTGCGCGAGCCTTGCGCGGTTTTTGCTTCGAACCTGAGGCTTTGGCAAAGCATGTGGAAGCGCTACGCGCTGACCGCATCACTCGCGCAGGAGTTACTGATCGACAGGATTTTTGAAACGCGTATAGCGTTGGAACGAAAGCTTCAAAGCGCGCTGGCGAGCTTGCCATCCGGCCGCTACACGACTCTCCGCTACGAAGATCTGATTGCGGATCCGTGCGGCTCAATCGCGCTGGTGTACGATCGCCTGGCGCTTGGCGATTCCTCCGCGATGTTGCCGAAGGTGAGCGCGTACTTTGCCGAGCGGCCGCGCCCGCAAGTGCGATCGGCCGAGCAATGGCGGCCGCAGGTACAAGCTCGATGGCGCGAAATGTTCGACGAATTCCGCTACCCGCTCAGCTAATCATTTATGCGGCGCCGACCTGGCGATGGATCGCCGCGCCGCGCTTCGCCGCGAAGGCGGGCGTCTCGCTCCGTTGGAGCCGGGCGCCTCACAGGGCCGCGCGGCATCTTCCATGGCTAGGGTAGATCGAACAGCAGCACTTCCGAATTTTCAGATGCCGCCAGCTTCAGCCCGGATTCATTTTCGATCGCCGCGCCGTCACCGGCCTTGAGCGTCGCGTCATTTACTTTGACCGCGCCGCGCGCGACGTGAAGCCATCCCTTGCGCTTGCTGTCCAGCGGATGAGCGATCGACTCGCCTGCGCCCAGGACTCCGTCGTAAAGTCGCGCGCCCTGATGAATCGTGACCGATCCATCCGCGCCGTCAGGCGAAGCGACGAGCCGCATCCTGCCGCGGCGCTCCGATTCGGCGAAGTTGCGCTGTTCGTAGCTGGGCGCGAGACCGCGCTGATCGGGAAGCAGCCACATCTGCAGAAAATGAACCGGCTCGGTCTTCGACGCGTTGAACTCGCTGTGGGTGACTCCCGTCCCCGCGGTCATCCGCTGCGCGTCGCCGGGCCGGATGACGGAGCCGTTGCCAAGGCTGTCGCGATGCTCGAGCGCGCCGGAGAGCACCCAGGTCACGATCTCCATGTTGTTATGCGGATGCGTAGGGAAGCCGCCGCTGGCCGCCACGACGTCATCGTTGATCACGCGCAGCACGGAAAATCCCATAGCCGCCGGATCGTAATAGTCTCCGAACGAAAACGTGTGATGGCTGTCGAGCCAGTCGATCAGCGTGTGGCCGCGAGCGTCAGCTTTCCGGATCGTCAGCATCGCCCTTACCCTGCGCACACCGCCGCGAGGCTCGAGATCGCGGTGCCGCGCCGCGCCTGGCGCATGTCGTTGCGATCGAAACCGTTGGTGCAGTATCCGATCGAAATTCCCGTCGCTGGATCGGCCCATCCAATTTGTCCGCCTGCGCCGCCGTGTCCGAATGCAAGCGCGGAGTTGGTCCTGCCGAAGCCGCGATAGTTCGCGCGTCCGTCGCCACCGGCAATCACCACTCCGAGCGCGCGATTTACCGGCACGCCGAAGATTGGATCCTTGTAGTCGCCCGAGCGCACGCGCAGCGCATCCTTCAGTGCTTCCGGCTTCCAGATCGGCGCGCCCTTGGTATCGCGATTGTGCAACAGTCCCTGGTAGAAGAGCGCGAGATCGCCCGCCGTCATGATTCCACCGCCGCCGGGCACGCCAGCTTCGCGCACGTTGGCGCGGTTGAATCCGAGGATCGCTTCCTCAGTAACTTCCGTCTCCGGCATCTCCGGCAGCCCGAGCTCTTTTCGCTCCGCGTCGGTCATCGCTTCACCCACATAGCAAAGCTCGGCGACGCGGTCGTGGGATTCGCGCGGCAGCCCGACGCGCATCTCCGGTATTCCAAGCGGCAGCGCGATCCGCTCGCGCACGAATTCGCGGAAGTCCTTCCCCGTGCGCCGCTCGATTATCTCTGCGATCACCCAGAAGCCGGAGGTCGGATGATATTCAAATTTGCTGCCGACCGGCCATTCGAGCCGCCACTTGGCGAAACGCTCGACGCGCTTCTTGCGATCGAGCCATTCGTCCTGCGGATAAGGCGCGTTGGGAAACCCGCCGACGTGGAGCAGAACCTGCTCGACGGTGATCGCTTCTTTGCCGTTGCTGGCGAACTCGGGGATGATCGCCGACACTCGCTCCGCGGGGTTGAGCTTGCCTTCACCGATAAGAATCCACGCAGCCGCGGACATGATCGCCTTGGTGCAGGAGAAGATGGTGTAGAGCGTGTCGTTGGTGGCGGGCTTGTCCGCTCCGCCCTGAACCGCGTGCCCGTAGGTGCGCATCGCGCCGATTTTTCCGTTACGCGCGATCGCGATCTGGACAGAAGGCAGCAACCCCTCCTTTATTTCGCGCTGTGCGCGCTCGAACAGCGCATCTACTTTTGCGTTATCGAGTCCCGCGTCGCGCGGGCTATCAGCAATTAGATTCTTGGAAGGCATCGACGGTCACTCCCGTAAGCGGATTTACGCCGATCAATAACACATCCGCAGGCGCGCGCGTGAACGGCTACAACGCCGCGTTCAATAGCAGCGGGACAAACAAGCGGAAGGCAGAGCAGCACCCTCACCCGCCGCTTCGCGGCACCCTCTCCCGGAGGGAGAGGGAATCGGTAGGAGCAAAATGCCGCGCGTCGCGATCTGAAATACCTTCTCCCCCCGGGAGAGGGCGGCGCGGCGCGGCGACTGCTCTTTTTTGCAATCGCCGTGACGCGCGGGTGAGGGTGCTGCTCTGCCTGCTATGCGACGCGGCGCATGAGCTCCAAGATGTCGTAGCCTGTGATGTCGCGGCTCTTGGCGGACCATTCGCGAAGCTCGGCATCGCTCACCTGGCCGGCTTGCGCGCCCTTGGCCATATCCATCAGCGCGATCTTGATCGTCGCTTCGTCGATCATCTCGCCGGTCTTGGGATCCGCCATCGAGCCGCCGCCCTTCTCGTGGTAGAGCTTGATCACGCGGCGCGCATCCTCGACCTGCTCCGCAGTCGGCGTGAAGCAGGCATTGGCAATCTCGGCCTGCTGCGGATGGATCACCCAAGTTCCGTCCATCCCGAGGTTTGCCGCGCCCACGTTCTTCGCGCGCAGCTCTCCCTTCAGTTGCGCGATGCGCTCGGGCGCGTCGGTGTTCTTCCACAGGCGCAGAAAGACGTTGTCGACCGCGTGCAGCCCCGCCGCCTTTGCTGCGACTACCACCGCCTGCTTCGAGTATAGAAAGTTGATGTTCTGATTCTCGACGATATCGCGAATTCCCAGGTTCGCGGCAAAATCCGCGATTCCGAACACCAGCCCCGCCATCCGATCCGACGCCATCGCAATGTCGTAAGCGTGCACCAGCGCGTGCGGCGTCTCGATCAGCGACTCGATCTGCACGCGATACTTCCATCCGCCGCGCTTTTCCAGATCATCGAGCAGCTTTGAGACCTGCTTGATCTCCTCGGCCCCACGGGTCTTGGGCAGCATGATGCCGTGGAAGCGGTTGGGAGCGCCGAGCATGATCGCTTCCATATCGTCTTTGAAGAACTTCGAGTGGATATTGTTCGGACGGACCGTCACCACCTTCTTTCCGAAGTCGAGCGTGGTCAGCGCCTCGACCATCACGGCGCGGCTCTTGGGCCCCTTGAACTCGTAAGGACACGCGTCCTCGAAATCCGCCATCACGTGATCGACCGGAGACTTCACCGGGTCGGCCGCGTTCTGATGCAGCTTCATGCTGTGGCCGGGATAAGTCATCTCAGTGCGCGGGATGACGAAGCGGGTGCCGTTGTCCAATACGTACATGTAATTCCACTCCTGCGGAAAATCCGTGTGCGCGATTACTCAGTCGCGCGTCAGGCTTTCTTGAGATAATGCGATTTCTTCTTCACCAGAACAGTGCGATCGATTTCCACCACGACCGTGCCGTCGGGCTTGAACCCTTCGAGCTTGAACTTCACCAGTCCCGCGTTAGGACGATCGGAATCGCGCTTCTCGAGCACCGTGGAACGAGCGTAGATCGTGTCGCCGTGGAAGACCGGGTTGGTATGCTTTCCGTTATCCATCTCGACTTCGGCGATTGCGTTCTCGCTGGTGTCCTCGGACGCGAGCCCCACCGTGAATGCGAGCACGACGCCGCCGTACACCACGCGCCGGCCGTTGTAGAAGGTCTTCGGATCCTTATCGACCATGTCCTGGTTGAAGTGAAGCTCAGCCGTGTTCATCACCATCGAGGTGAAGATGTGATTGTCGGCCTCGGTGATGGTGCGGCCGCGCTGATGCTCGAGCGTGTCGCCCACGACGAAGTCTTCGTAATAGCTATTGTCGCCGGTGATACTCATTGCAATTACTTAGTTCTGCTCCATGATCCGGCGGCCGATTACTTCGTACTGGATTTCGCTGGTGCCCTCGAAGATCGACAGCACTCGCGCGTCGCGCCAGAAGCGCTGCGCCTCGAACTCCATCGAGTAGCCATACCCGCCATGCACCTGCATCGCCTCGCGCGTCACGCGCTCCGCCATCTCGGCGGCGAACGCCTTGGCCAGTCCGGCTTCGTAGTCGCAACGCTTGCCGGTGTCTTTCTGCGACGCTGCAAAATAGCAGAGCTGGCGTCCTGCTTCGATCTCGACCGCCATGTGCGCAAGCTTATGCCGAATCACCTGGAAGTCGCCGATCGGCTGGCCGAACTGGGTGCGCTGCTTGGCGTACTTGACCGCGGTCTCGAACGCCGCCTGCGCCACGCCGACGCCGCGCGCGGCAGTCTGGATGCGCGCAGCTTCGTAGCTGGCCATCAGTTGATAGAAGCCGCGTCCTTCCTGTCCACCGATTAGGTTTGCCGCCGGCGCATACGCGTCGTCGAACTGCAGCGCGTAGGAGCGCATCCCGTGGTAGCCGATGGTCGGAATCGGCGAGCCGGTAAGCTGCGGAGGAGCGAAGTTGTCGCCCGGTTCCTTCTCGTACAGGATCAGCGAAAGCCCCTTGTGGCGCTTGGACAGGTCAGGATCGGTGCGTGTCATCACGGTCAGCATGTGCGCGCGATTCGCGAACGTGCACCACATCTTCGAGCCCTTGATCAGATAGCCGTCGCCATCCTTGACCGCGCGGGTTTTGAATGACGCCGTGTCGCTGCCCGAATCAGGCTCGGTGAAAGCGGCGGCGGTGAGAGTCTCGCCGCGCGCGATTTTTGGCAGGAAGCGTTTTTTCTGATCGGGCGTCCCGTTGGCGCTGATGAGCGTGCCGGTGATGATGTTGCGGGTCATCACCGAGCCGACTGAGAGCCAGCCGCGCGAGAGTTCCTCGGTGACGATCGCCATCGAAATGTAATCTAGTCCGAGTCCGCCGTCGTTGACGGGAAAGATGACGCCGAAGTAGCCGAGCTCGGCCATCTTCTTCAGAATGTGCTCGGGGATTTCCTTGTTCTCGCGATCGAGGTCGTTCGCGATCGGCCTGACCTCGGCGTTGACGAACTCGCGCACCGAGCGGCGAATCTCTTCATGTTCGGGCGTAACCAGCGCCATCGTTGTAACCTACTCCGCTTTGACGTTGCGCTTGCGAATCAAAACCGGACGCTCGTACTCGAGCACCTTTTCGCCGCGCTGATTGTGACCTGTCGTGCGAAACTTGACGATGCCGCGGTCGGGCCGCGAGCTGTCGCGCTTGGAGACCACCAGCGACTCCGAGGTGAGAGTATCACCCGGATAGACCGTGGCGAGATACTTCATCCCTTCGTAGCCAAGATGCGCGATCGCGCGCTCGCTCAGGTCCTCGACCGAAAGCCCGAACACGACGTTCATCACCAGCAGATGATTGACGACCACGCCTTTGTAGCCCAACGACTTGGCGTACTCGGCGTTGAAGTAGATGGGGTTGGCATTCATCGTGACCGACGAAAAGAAGGAATTGTCGCCTTCGGTGATCGTGCGTCCCCAGTGATGCTTGTATAGATGACCGACTTCGAAGTCTTCGAAGTAGTGTCCGTGCTCGATTTTGCGCACCGCCATATGGGTCTGGCTTTCGGCTCCCTCGGATTGTGTGGTTAAAGCTATATTTTTATGCGCGCGCGGGTCTTTATGCGGATGGCCATGCCCGAATTTTGACCGTCCTGATCGAGCATAGCCGCGTCCGTTTTTTTATGGAATTGCGACCTACGCGTCAACCGATATAATCAAGTCGTGCCGCGCCGGCTGCCTAACGAGTGTACGGTTGGCAGTTGTCAAAGGCGCGCCAAACAGATACGTATTCTGTTCGCCCCTATGGTTACGGATCTCCTTCTGGGGTTGGACTCGCGAACCGAAAGGACGGGCCGACACGCAGACGGTAAACTAAAAATATGAGCCACAAGCAAATCTACGAATTCGGCGAAGTGCCACCACTGGGACACATTCCGTCGCACATGTACGCGCAGGTAATCCGCGCGGATCGCTTCGGGCATCCCAAGCACGCGTTCAAGATCGAGAAGATCGCGGTGCCGGAGCTGCGGCCCGACGAGGTGCTGGTCTACGTGATGGCGGCCGGGATCAACCGCAACAACGTGTGGGCCGCGCTGGGCAGCCCGATCGACGTGATCGCGGCGCGCAACAAGTCCAAGTACGACCATCATGATTTCCACATCGGCGGCAGCGACGCCTCGGGCATCGTGTATGCGCTCGGCAAGGACGTGAAGAGCGTAAAGCTCGGCGACCGGGTTGTGATCCATTGCGGCACGTGGGATCGCGATTGCCCCGCGGTGCGCAACAATGAAGATCCGATGTACGACCCGTCGTACAAAATCTGGGGCTACGAAACCAACTTCGGCAGCTTTGCCCAATTCACCCGCGTACAGGCGCATCAGTGCATGCCCAAGGCAAAGCACCTGACGTGGGAAGAAGCGGCGGCGCCGACGCTGGTCGGTGCGACAACCTATCGCATGCTGATGGGCTGGCAGCCCAACGTCGTCCACAAGAACGACGTCGTGCTAATCTGGGGCGCGTCGGGCGGGCTCGGCTCGATGGCGATACAGATCGTCAAAGCCGAGGGCGGGATCCCGGTCGGCGTGGTCGGCAACGACAAGAAGGTCGACTTCTGCATGAAGCTGGGCGCCAAGGGATGCATCAACCGCAAGAATTTTTCGCATTGGGGCCTGATGCCGCATTGGACCGACACCGCGGCGTATAACAAGTGGGCCGCCGAATGCCGCAGTTTCGGCAAAGCGATTTGGGATATCGTCGGCGAGCGCAGAAATCCGAAGATCGTTTTCGAGCATCCAGGTGAGGACACCGTCCCGACCTCGATCTTCGTCTGCGACACCGGGGGGATGGTCGTAATTTGCGCGGGCACGACCGGCTACAACGCGGTCGCCGATCTGCGCTACCTGTGGATGCGCCAGAAACGGTTCCAGGGATCGCATTTCGCCAACGACGAGCAGTCATACGCGTTCAATCAACTCGTGATCGATCGCAAGATCGATCCGTGCCTCGCCGAGACTTTCAAGTTCGAAGACATCGGGCATAGCCATCAACTGATGCACGAGAACGAAGCGCCCGAGGGCAACATGGCCGCGCTGGTCGGCGCGCCGCGCACCGGCTTGAAGGATATAGATCTCTAGCGCACCGATGTTCGCGCATCGCGTCGTCGCGATAGACTGAACCTCGCGATGACGCCCGCGAGCAAAGCACTCGAACGCAAACTCGCCTCGGTCGTCGAGGGCGATGTGCGCTTCGATATCGGCACGCTCGCCGCCTATTCAACCGACGCCTCGAACTACCGCCAGATTCCGATCGGCGTGATCGCTCCACGCAACAAGGGCGACGTAGCCGGCGCGCTCGCGGTCGCGCGCGAGAACGCGATGCCGATCCTCGCGCGCGGAGGCGGCACCAGCCTTGCCGGGCAGGCGGCCAACGCGGCGCTGGTGCTGGATTTCTCGAAGTACATGAATCGCATCGTCACGATCGACGCGGCGCGCGGCCGTGCGATCGTCGAGCCCGGCGTCGTGCAGAGCGATCTGAACGCCGCACTCGCTCCGCAGGGTTTGTTCTTCGCGCCCGATCCCTCGACCAAGGATCGATGCACGATCGGCGGGATGATCGGCAATAACTCGTGCGGTGCGCACTCCGCCGCGTACGGCAAAACCGTCGATAACCTCGAGACGCTCGACGCGATTCTCTACGATGGAACTGAGCTGGCTCTCGCCGGTGCGATGGACGACGCCGCGATCGCGACCGCTCTTGCGCGTGGCGATCGCGTCGAGGAACTCGTCCGCGCGATGCTCGCGATACGCGATCGCAACGCCGATTCTGTGCGCGCGCACTATCCGCAAATCCCGCGCCGCGTCTCCGGCTACAACCTCGACGAGCTTCTGCCCGAGCGCGGCTTCAACCTCGCGCGGGCCCTCGTCGGCTCCGAAGGCACGTGCGCAATCACGACCGGCGCCGCGCTGCGCGTCGTGACGCGGCCCAAAAGAGTCGCGGTGCTGGTGCTCGGTTTCGACGACGTATTTCGCGCGGCCGATCAGATGCCCTGGATGCTGGCGCATCGGCCGGAAGCGCTCGAGGGCTTCGATCACAACCTGCCCGATTTCGCGCGCCAAAAAAGAATGCCGGGCGTAAAGTTCCTGCCCGACGGACGCGCCTTCCTGGTCGTCGAACTCGGCGGAGCAACCGCTGACGAAGCGCGTGGCCGTGCCGAGACCATGCTCACCGAGGCGCGGCGAATCGGCGCGTCAACTGGCGCGACGCTTCTGACCGACGCCGGCGAGCAATCGTCGGTGTGGAAGATCCGCGAGTCCGGTCTCGGCTCGAGCGCTTACATCGCCGGACGGCCTCGAACCTGGCCCGGCGCGGAAGACGCGGCCGTCGCACCGACGAAGCTCGGTGCGTACCTGCGCCGCTTCGACGCGATGCTGCAGAAGCATTCGCTGATCGCGGCGACCTACTACGGCCATTTCGGCGAAGGATGCGTTCACGCGCGAATCAGCTTCGACCTCGCGAGCGCGACCGGTGTGCGGGTGTTCCGCGCCGCGATGGAAGATCTCGGCGCGATCGTCGCCGAGCTCGGCGGCTCGCTCTCGGGCGAGCATGGCGACGGAATCGCCCGCTCGGAGCTTCTGCAGGCGATGTATCCGCGCGATCTCATCGACGCGTTTGGCGACTTCAAACGTGCGTTCGACCCCGACTTGCGGATGAACCCCGGCGTGATCGTCGATCCGCATCCGCTCGATTCGCATCTCAAACAGGGCGCCGGATGGAATCCGCGCGCCGTCGCAACGCACTTCGATTTCGCCAGCGAAGGCGGACTCGCCGGCGCAGCGCTCAAGTGTGTCGGAATCGGAAAATGCCGCAAGACCGACGCCGGCGCGATGTGCCCGTCGTACATGGCCACGCGCGAGGAGAAGCATTCCACGCGAGGCCGCGCGCGAATAATCCTCGAGGCGCTGGCCGGCGACACCCTGCCGGGCGGCTTTACCGATCCCGCTCTCAAGGAGGCCCTCGACCTGTGCCTTGCGTGCAAAGCGTGCAAGGGCGAGTGCCCGTCATCGATCGACATGGCGGCGTATCGTGCAGAATTTTTCTCGCACTACTATTCCGAACACCGCCGCCCGCTCGCCGCACATTTTTTCGGCCGGATGCATGAGTTCGCGCGCGCGGCGGAGATCGCGCCGCAACTGGTCAATGCTCTCGCGAATGCACCCATCACCGGAGCGATCGCCCGCCGCGCGCTGGGAATCCATCCCGAGCGCGAGCTGCCGCGCTTCGCCCCGCTTACCTTCCGATCGTGGTTCGCGGCGCGGCGTTCGGCGATCGCTGCGTCCGCGGATGCGCGCGAGGTCATTCTGTTTGCCGATACGTTCAACAATTTCTTCGAACCACAGGTCGCGATCGCAGCAGTCGAAGTTCTCGAGCGCGCCGGGTTTCGCGTCACGATTCCCGCGCGCGACATATGCTGCGGGCGTCCGCTTTATGACCAGGGGATGCTCGATCGCGCGAAGCGCTATCTCACGCACGCGCTAGACGTTCTCGCGCCGGCGGCCGCGCGCGGCGCTCCAATTATCGGCCTCGAGCCGAGCTGTATTCTGACTTTTCGCGACGAGCTGCCGTCGATGTTCCCAAACGACGCACGCGCCGCCGCGCTGGCCGAGCGCTCGATGCTGCTCGGCGAATTTCTCGCGCGCGAGGCTCCAGGTTTCGCACCGCCCGCGATCGCTGCAAACGCGCTCTTGCACGGACATTGCCATCAGCAGGCGCTCGCGGGTGTCGGCGCCGAGGCCTCGATTCTCGCGCGCGTTGACGGGCTCGAGCTCAACGTCCTCGACGCCGGATGCTGCGGGATGGCGGGCGCGTTCGGCTACAGCGCCGAGCACTACGCAGTCTCGCGCGCGGCCGGAGAGCGCGTACTCGGCCCCGTAATTCGAAGTAGTCCCGATGCCGCCATCATCATCGCGGACGGTTTCTCGTGCCGCACGCAGATTCGCCATCTGTGCCCCGGCCGGCGCCCGATGCATCTGGCCGAGGTGCTGAATCTCTCGGCATAACCGAGGCCGCCAGCGCGGCTGGCGGCGAATAATTAACCGATCGTTTATTGGCTTCAGATTGCCCGCCGCGTGCGCTAGATTCGAGTCGCTGGAGAAGTACTCATCATGATGAAGCTTGGAATCACAATTCCGTTCGACCCGTTTTCGAATACTCACTTCAAGGATCTGGTCCGCACCGCCGACCGCTGCGGCTACACCGAGGCGTGGTCGTACGAATCATTTTCGACCGACGCGTTCTCGCCGATCACGGCGGCCGCGATGCTTTCTGACAAGATGCGTTTCGGCAGCGCGATCGTTCCGGTCTTCAGCCGGCCAGCGGCGCTGATCGCGATGTCGGCAGTCACGACGCAACTGCTGACCGGCGGCCGCTTCGTGCTTGGTCTGGGCATCTCGACGCCGAATATCATGGAGAACTGGATGAACGTGCCGTTTCGCAAGCCGGTCACGATGATTCGCGAGACGGTCGATGCGCTGCGCGCGATCTTTCGCGGCGAGAAAGTCACGATGGCCGGCAAGATGATCAAAATGAACGGCTTCCGGCTCGATATTCCGTTCGACAATCCGCCTCCGATCTACATCGGCGCACAGGGCGCGCAGATGCTGCGAATCGCCGGAGAGATCGGCGACGGCGTGATTGTCAACTTCATTACGCCCGAGACTCTGCCCCCGATGCTCGAGGAGACGCGCACCGCGATGCGCACTGCCGGCAAGGATCCGGCCAAGCTCGACGTCGCATGCCGGATCATCTGCGCCGTTGATGAAGACGAAGCGACCGTTCGCGCGATGTTCCGGCGCGCGCTCACCGCGTACGTGACCGTTCCGCAGTACAACAAGTTCTTCAAGGAGATCGGCTACGAGAAGGAGGCGGGTATCGCGTTCGACGCGTGGGCAGCGGGCGATCGCAAGAAAGCGCTCGAATCGATTCCGGACGGGATGGTCGAAAAGATCTTCGTCTTCGGCACGCCTGAGAAATGCGCCAGGCGCCTTAGAGAATACGAACGCGCGGGGATCACCGCCAGCGCGCTGCAGTTCTCTTCGTTTTCGAAAGCGCCCGAAGAGCGCCGGACAAACGTGCTGCGTGCGATCGAGCGCCTGGGCGAGGCCTGGCGCAAGTCCGGCTGATCGATAGCGCAGAAAAAGGCGCCCGGCTGGGAGTGAGCCGGGCGCCAGGACCGAAGCTCAGACGCTGACCCACGTCCGAGGCTCCGGGTTGGTTTTGAGCTTAGCGGATGTAGTTACCCAGCATCGGCAGCGCTGACGCGAGTCCGCCCTGCTGTCCATAACCGCCGTATCCGTTGCCGCCGAAGCTCGTCAATGCCGCGAGCGGGCTGGCCTGCTGATACCCGTTGTATCCACCATACTGCGCGCCTTCGTATCCGCGGCCGGTGATACCCATCCTCGAGTCCACTGCTCCGAGCTTCTTGTTCACTTCGGCAAGCTGCTCGCGAAGATACGGACGCTCCATGAAGCTGCTGGCCGAGTTTAGCTGCGCCAGCAGGCTTGCCTTTTGCGCGAGCAGACGGCCGCGATATGACGCTAGCGCCGGTTGTCCGATTCCGGTTTGGCCGTAACCATAACCCTGCTCGCCGTACGCGGAAGGATAGTTGTTCACGCCGCCAAGCTGGCAGTTACTGCCGATCGGTATTGGGGCCGCGTAGTTGTTGTAATAGCCGCGCGGCTGATTCGCGTATTGGCTCGCATAGTTGTTCAACGCCGCGTTGCGCTCCCAGTTGCTCCGATCGAAGATCACGCGGTTGCCGCGGTTGGTCGGCGCAGCCTGAAAGTTACGGGCAAAAGAAAAATTGCGCGGCGCAATCGCACGCGACTGGTTTCGCGCGGCGAACGACGCGTTACGCGACGCGGAGACACGAGCGGCCGCGGCGCGAGCTGCCGTTTCGCGATACGGTTTGCCGGCGTATGCGGCCGCCGGCGCAGCGAATATCGACAGCGCAATCATGGCCGCGAAAAGTCGCGATTTGGATTTCATGTTCATCTGCCTCTGCTTAGATTGAGAGCATCAACAATGCCATCGCGCTGCGAATAGAAACCGCCCAGTGCGGATGTACTTCTCGCCCTCGCCGATTCGGCGATAGGTCGCGCTTGCGTCCTGGCACCCGCAAAGGGGTTTAACAATTGGTTATTACTCGTTTCCATAACGCTTTGTTCAGAATCGGCCGCCAAAGAAACGGGGCGCCCGCGCATCACGGACGCCCCATTCATCCCTAACAAACCGACCGGCTTAGTAACGATAGTTGGCGGGTGGCACATATCCGTTGCCATACGCGTAGGGTTGCGTGAGCTCGAAGCGATGCCGCGCGAGATACGGATGCTCGCGCATGAACAGGTAGCGTCGCGTCGGTCCCATGGTCTCGAAGCGTTGGGCCAACTCGGCACGCCGCCACGCGGGACGCGGATGAGCAGAGGCAACGGCGGGCGCCGCGAACATCGCGAATCCAAACAGCGCCGCCAGAATAGTCGTCTTGGCTTTCATGATTTTCAACCTCCTGCTCTTTAGACGCTGCCGTGAACGAAATCGCGACAAGAATTTCGTTACGCGACGGTAATGAACGGACTTTAAGGAAGCGATCCGCGAAGACGGTCGCGACGCGCCCTACGAATTGAATCTGATTTCGTAAACGTGATGCTAGACGAAGGTGCGCCGCGCGATGTAGTACATCGCGGCGCCAACACCCGCATACACCGCGATTCCTTCGAGCAGGCTCACCCCGCTGGTCACCAGGAAGAGTCCGAGCACCAGCGCGGTCGCCACTATCGCGACTACCTGCTCGATCCGCCGCTCGCGCTTCTGCACGCGCGCGACGTGCGCGGTGATCTGCGCTCCGCAGTTCGGACATACGCCGCCCCGCTTGACGATCAGGTCAGCCTCGCATTCGGGACACTCAATTTTGGTACGCAGCGGCATCGCGGACTTATGACCCTAGGCGCGCGTGTAGACCGGTGCAACATTGCAGCTTCTCTTGCGGGCCACTGGCAAACGCTACTACATTCGCCAACGAGTCGCCGAATGCCTGCACTTATCTCGTCGCGGTTGCCAGGAGCTAGACGATGACCTCAGCCGTGCATCTCGCCCCGCTCACGGACAATCCCAAAGTCATCGCAACTCTCTCCGACATTCTTATTGAAGTGGTGGCTAATGGCGGATCCGTCAGCTTCATGCACCCACTGGCGCGCGACGTCGCCCTTGACTTCTGGAAGAATTCGCTTGTTCGGGCGGCGTCAGGTGGACGCGTGGTACTGGGCGCATGGGAAGGCGACGATCTGATCGGCACGGTGACGCTGGACCTGGCCACGCCGCCGAACCAGCCGCATCGTGCCGAGATCGTCAAGCTGATGACCCGCGTCAGCCATCGCGGCCGCGGCGTTGCGCGAAGCCTGATGCTCGAGGCCGAGCGCGTCGCCGTCGAGCGCGGCCGCACACTCCTGGTCCTAGACACCGCCGACGACGGCGGCGCCGCGGGACTCTATGAGGGCATCGGATTTCAGCGCGTGGGCATCATCCCCGGCTACGCACTGAAACCTCACGGCGGCCTCACCGGCACAATCATCTACTTCAAATTGATCGGACCGGTCACTCGAGAGGAATAATCGGAAATCGCGAGTAGCGGCGGATGAGCGCAATCCGGGGTTCCTCACGCGCACAAGCCACGCACGCGGGAATAAAAGATCAGCATCGTTTCCGGCGTCCTAAATCGGCATAGGGGGTAGCGCCGCAGCGCTACTCCCCTGCCACACCACCGGACATGCGGGTCCGCATCCGGCGGTTCGGAAGGTTGAGGTTAATCGGCAAGTCTGGGTACTCCAAGTCGGTCGTAGTAGCGGGCAGTGAGGCCGGCGTGGACCGACATGGCGGCCCGATGCCACCAGCGTCGGTTAACCGCCGCGGCTTGCGCCGCGACCGCGTCCGACAGTCCGAGGCGGCGCATCTCGGTATAGATCTTCGAGCCGCGCTTCCACTGCTTGAGTTGCAGCGCCCGCAGCCGGTGGCGGAGCCATTTGTCGTAGTCAGCGAAGGTCTTGGGCGTGTCCGCCAGTTGGAAGTATTGCTTCCATCCCGGCAGATACTTCCTCAGTTCCGCGACTACGCTTCTCATGCTCCGTCCGCCGCTGCGTCTGGTTATCAGCCGCACGCGTTGCTTGAGCGCGCGCAGCGCCTTGGGTGCGACCCGGCATGCCACCGCGCCGCCCCTGGCGTACCAGAAGCTGTAGCTCAAGAGGCTGCGCTTGTGCGCGAGTTCCACCTTGCTCTTCTCGCGATTCACTTTAAGTCGGAGCTTGGCGTACATCCGCTCCAGCGCCGCCATCACCCGTTCTCCCGCGCGCCGCGACCGCACATAGACGTTGCAGTCGTCGGCATAGCGCACGAACGTGTGCCCGCGTTTCTCCAGCTCCTTGTCCACTTCGTCGAGCAGGAGATTCGCCAGCAGTGGCGACAGTGGTCCTCCCTGCGGCGTTCCTTCAGTGCGCTCCATCACTACCCCGTCGGCCATCAGGCCGGCGTTGAGATAGCGGCGGATTAGCCGCAGGAGCCGCGAGTCATCGATTCGCCGCGCCAGTCTTCCCATCAGCACATCGTGGTTGACCCGGTCGAAGAACTTCTCCAGGTCCACGTCCACCACCCAGTGGCGTCCTTCCTGCACATAGCGCTGCGCCGCTAACACCGCGTCGTGCGCGCTGCGCCCCGGTCGGAAGCCGTAGGAGTGCTCCGAGAAGCTGGGGTCCAATCGCGGCTGCAGCACCTGCAGTATCGCCTGTTGGATGAGCCGGTCGAGCACGCACGGAATGCCGAGCTCTCGCACTCCGCCATCGCGCTTGGGAATCTCCCGCCTCAGCACCGCTTTGGGCTGGTAAGTTCCAGCGAGTAGTTGCTCGCGGGCTTCCTGCCAGTGCTCCATCAGGTACTGCGGCAGTTCTTCCACCGTCATGCCATCGACTCCGGGGCTGCCCCGGTTCTCACGTACCCGCGTCAACGCCGCCCTGACGTTGCCGCGCGCAACCACCGCTTCCATCAGGCGGTCGCTTCCCGAGCGCTCCTCTCCGTTCGTCAGCGTCAACGCTTCACCGCTGCGCTGGACCCTCGAGGCTTCACCTCTACCTTCCAGCGGCAGCCCCAATTGCTCGGGCTTCTGGCGCCTGGCGTCTTTCGGACTCACAGCGGTTTCGCTCTCCCTTCCGTTCGGCCCTTCATCAGCGCGGACATCGAGGCATCTGCCGTATCCCGCTGACTACTACGGCCTCTGCTGACTTCTCGCTCCGCGCTCCTGCGCGTCGCCCTTTCAGGCATAAAGCGAGATCTCCCCAGGTAAGGCTCCGTGACCTTCGCCGCACAACCGCCGGATCTACGCGATGACTCCTTGGCCGATAGAGCTTCGCGGTCATTTGCCCGCTCGCCCTGAGCCACCTCGCCTTGTATCCGGTTCCTGTTCGTCGGCTCGCGGCTTTGCTCCGCGCTTCCTCCAGACCTCATCTCACGATGACGCCCTTGCGCTTCGCTAGTGCTCGACGCGGCCTGCTCGCACAGAGGACTTTCACCTCCAAGTCACGCGCCATGCTGGGCGCACAAAAACGCAAAGGCGGTCCCTTACAGGACCGCCCTGCTTTCTTCCGCACCGCTGTTGCGGCGCGGGATTATCGAGCCTCGCGCGCGCGCTCCCGTTTAGGCGTGTGCCTTGCGGAGCTTCGCCGTCACCGCGTTGTGCGACGCGTGGACGCGATGCACCCGCTTGTGATGATTCGACGCGGCCGGCTGGCCCGCTTTGGGAGCTAGTTTCGCGACCGGCGCGTGCTGCACTGGCGCGGCTTGCGGCAACTCGACCGCTATCGGCGCGGGATTCGCCAGCGCGTAGGCCGCTTCGGCCTCGAGCGCCAGACGCCGGCGCTCGATCGCGACGATCTTCTTCTCTTTCCACTTGCGCAGGCCCACGCGCATGTACTCGGGGTTGATGTCGAGCATGTCGCAGACGTTGTCGAACGAAAAAACCCAACGCTTGTCTTCGTGGGCGATCCACTCGTCGGCTTCGCGGAACAACCGCTGGCCCTTGTTCGTGGCCGAGTCGATGCACTTCATGAAGCACTCGATCGCGTCTTCGAGCACGCTCAGGATGAGCCGCTTCTCGCCCTCGAGCAGATGCTTCTTGCGCATCGCCTCGAAATACTGGATCGGCAAAAGCGTGTCGGGCTCGAACAGCCCCGGCAGCTTTTCGTCAAGTGTCTCCTTCTCCTGCATCTTCTCTCCCTTGTCCGTCCTCAAGCCTTCACTTGCTGCTTCCACCACCCCACACCTCCTCGATTTATTCAGACGCTCGTCCCCGCGCGTCTATTCACTCGTCTTCGTTCTGTTCCTGGTAGATTTCGCTCCACGCCATCTGGATTGCTTCCAGCTTCGCTTCAGTCGATCCCTGCGGATCGTCGCCAAATTCGTCCAGATCGATTACCCACTGCCGTAGATCTACGAACCTCGCGTCGAGCGGATTCAGCCCCGGATGATTCTCGGCCAGTACTTCGGCCAATTCCTCGGCCTGATCCCATTTCAGTCCCGTCGCCATACGTTCATTCTCCCCGGCTACGACACCTGCTCGACCGACTTCTTCTCGAGCGCGGTCTTGATCGCCGCATCCATGATCCGGCCCGCAAACGGCGTGCTTAGCTCGTTCAGCTCTTCAACCAGATTTGAGATGAGCTCGCGATCCTGTCCGACACGCGCCGCCTCCAGCTTCTCCGCCGCCGCCGCCAACCGCGCGCGCTCCCCGGCATCGATCAGATGCGAATATTCGCCGAGCTGCTTTCCAAGTGCCGCCAGAATTTGCTCGGCGTCGTTGCGAGCCACGATCAGGAGCCGCTGCTCGAGATCCTGCTCGCCGAGATCGATCGCCTCCTCGAGCATCCGTTCGATTTCCTCGTCGTTCAAACCGTACGAGGGCTTGACATCAACCGAATGCTCGCGGCCGGTGCGCTCGTCGCGGGCGCTGACATTTAGTATCCCGTTTGCGTCGATGAGGAAAGTGACGGCGATACGGGGTAACCCGGCAGGCTGTGGATCAATCGGCCCGAGCTTGAACCGCGCAAGGCTCCGGCAGTCGGCCGCAAGCTCGCGCTCGCCCTGCACCACGTGCACGTTGACGTGCGTCTGATTGTCCACCGCGGTGGTGAACATCTCGGTCACGCTGGTCGGAATTGTGGTGTTGCGATGAATCAGCCTTTCCATCACGCCGCCCATCGTCTCGATTCCGAGCGACAGCGGCACCACGTCGAGCAACAGCATGTCGCCCTGCTTGCCCATCAGGACGCTGGCCTGGATCGCCGCGCCGAGGGCGACGACTTCATCGGGATCGATCGAGCAAAGCGGCTCGCGTCCGAACAGATCGCGCACGCGCTCGCGCACGATCGGCATCCGGGTCGATCCTCCGACCAGCACGATCGCGTTGACATCGGCAGGCGAAAGCTTCGCATCCTTGAGCGCCATTTTGCATCGCTCGAGCGTGCGTGCGACCAGCGGCTCCGCGATTTTTTCGAGCTCGGCGCGCGTGAGAGTCTTCTTGACGCGATGCCCACTCAGTTCGAGCATGACCTCCGTGCTCGCTGATTCGGTCAGACGCTGCTTCGCTGTCTCGGCGGCGCTACGAGCGCTGTTCCATACGTGGCGGTCACGAATAATCTCCTCGGGAAGGTCTGCCAGCATCCAATCGACGATCGCGCGGTCGATATCGTCGCCGCCGAGATGGGTATCGCCGTTGGTGGCAAGGACCTCGAAGATCCCCTGCTTAATGCTCAGAATTGAAATGTCAAACGTACCGCCGCCGAGATCGTAAACCGCAACGTTGCCTTCGGCGAGCTTGCCCAATCCGTATGCGAGCGACGCCGCGGTGGGTTCGTTCACCAGTCGCACGACCTCGAGGCCTGCGAGGCGGCCCGCGTCCTTGGTCGCCTGGCGCTGGCCGTCGTTGAAGTACGCGGGCACCGTGATGACGACGCGGTCGACCGCTTCTCCGGTCGCGCGTTCGGCGCGCTCCTTAAGCGCGCGAAGAATCTCGGCCGAAATCTGCGGCGGCGTTAGGGTCCGTTTACCGACCTGGAAGCGCACCACCGGACCCGACAGATCGGCGAACGCATAGCGCGCGCGATCTTCGGGGGCAATGTCGGCGCCGCCCAGGCCCATGTAGCGCTTGACCGATCGAATCACTGCGCCATGTTCGCCGCCCGGAAACCCGACCGCGCTGACCGTTTTGTCTTTCTGAGTGGTGAGATGCGGCTCGAGCTCAATCGCGCGGGCGCCGGTGTGTACTGCGCCGTCAGGGGCGATCGCAACCACCGAGGGTAGCAGCGCCGCGCCGGTTTCAGGATCGGCGATCACTCGAGGTACGCCGTCTTCCATCCGCGCGATCAGGCTGTTGGTGGTGCCGAGATCGATTCCGAGAATTTGCGCCATCGCCTCAGGCCGCCTTCAAATTCCCGAGACCGAAGTCAACATCGCGCAGCAGCGTATGCAGATACGCGATATTCGAGAGAATCAGTTTGAGCTCGGTGGCCAATTCCTTTGCATTAGAGCGGCCCAGATCCCATAGCACGAAATTGCCGCGCAGGGCGATCTGGTAGTCATTCATGACATTCAGTAGAGCCGCGCGCCGGGCCTCAAGGTCCTCGGCAAGAACCTGGGCGCGCGCGGGATCGGTGCGAGCCGCCTCGCGTAGCATTGCTAGCTGCTCCTGGACATCGAAGACGGTTTCGGCGATCTCGGGCGGCACCTGCTTGTTGTCGTCAGAGAGCTTCTCGCCGCGCATCTCGAGCCAGTAGAGCCCACGGGTGACCGGATCGCGCAAGGTCCGGTAGCTGCGGGTCAGCAGCGCGGTCGAGCGCAGGCTCGCGTCGCGCGCGCGCACGGGGGCCTGCGCGAATCGGTCGGGATGAATCTGGCGGCTCCGATCGTGATAGACGCGTTCGAGCGCGCCCGGCTCGATCGCGAGCTTCTTGGGCAGCCCCAGCGCCGCGAAACAATCCAATTCAACGCCGAGCGGCGTCGAACAGCTTTCGCAAACCAGCCGGGGCTCTTGCCGCCGTCCGCATGACGGGCATTCGATCATCGTTACGCCGCCGCATCCCCTCGTTCACACCACGAACGACTCGCCACATCCGCAACTTCGTTTGGCGTTTGGATTAACCACCCGAAAACCCGAGGCCATCAGCTCCTCGGCATAGTCGAGTTCGGAACCGTTGAGGTAGAGGAAACTTTTCTTGTCCACGATCAGCTTGGCGCCATCGCGCTCGAAAATTTTGTCGCGCTCTTTGGCCGCGTCGATTTCCATCCGGTACGACAACCCCGAGCATCCGCCGCCAACGACTTTCACGCGCAGTCCGGCCTCGGCGCCCTTGTCGGCGACCAGCGTCTTGATCTTGTGGACCGCGTTTTCAGACAGCGAAATCATCGTGCGAAACCTCGGTGCGCAACCTCAGCCATCAGCCCTCGTTCACCTTTTCAGCCGACGCGTCAACCTGGCCCTTGCGCTTCTTCCAGTCGGTGATCGCGGCCTTGATCGCGTCTTCGGCCAGCACCGAGCAATGAATCTTGACCGGGGGCAGATTGAGCTCCTTCACGATGACGGTGTTCTTGATCGCCATCGCCTCGTCGATCTTTTTGCCCTTGACCAGTTCGGTGACGTAGCTCGAACTCGCAATCGCGCTGCCGCATCCGAAGGTCTTGAACTTGGCGTCTTGGATTACGCCGTCGTCGCTGATCTTGAGCTGCAGCTTCATCACGTCGCCGCACTCGGGCGCGCCAACCACGCCGGTACCGACGCTCAGGTCGTCCTTGGCGAAGCTGCCGACGTTGCGCGGATTGTTATAATGATCGAGAACCTTGTCTGAATATGCCATGATTTGTCTCCGCGCTAATGCTTACGATTTCCACTGCACCGATTTGAGATCGATTCCGTCTTTCGCCATCTCGTATAGCGGCGACATCTCGCGCAGCCGCTTGACTTCTTTGCTCACCCGGTCCGACACATAATCGACTTCATCGGCAGTGTTGAAGCGGCCGATTCCAAACCGGATCGAGCTATGCGCCAGCTCCTCGTTGATTCCGAGCGCGCGAATCACGTACGAGGGCTCCAGCGTCGCCGAGGTGCAGGCCGAGCCCGAGCTCACCGCGATATCGCTGATTCCCATCAGCAGCGATTCGCCTTCGACATACGCGAAACTGACGTTCAGATTTCCCGGCAGCCTCTCAGTCGGATGGCCGTTCACATAAACTTCGTCCAGCCGCTCGAAGATGCCCGCCTGGAGCCGGTTTCTAAGTTCGCTCAGGCGCGCCGCTTCATCGGCCATTTCCTTGCCCGAGATTTCGCACGCCGCGCCGAAGCCGACGATCCCGGTGACGTTCAGCGTGCCCGAGCGCATCCCGCGCTCATGCCCGCCACCGTCGATAATCGGGCTAAGCCGCACGCGCGGTCCCTTCGAACGGACGTAGAGCGCGCCGATCCCTTTGGGGCCGTAAATCTTGTGCCCGCTCATCGCGAGCAAATCGATTCCGTCTTTTTCCACGTCCACCGGAATCTTGCCGACCGCCTGCACCGCGTCGCAATGGAACACGATGCCCTTTTCCTTGGCGATCTTGCCGATCTCGCGCACCGGATGAATCGTGCCAATCTCGTTGTTCGCGTACATGATCGAGATGAGCACGGTCTTGTCGGTAATCGCACGCCGCACCGCGTCGGGATCGACCATTCCGTATTTATCCACCGGAAGGTAGGTAACCACAGCTTTGCCCTGGCGTTCGAGCGCACGACAACTGTCGAGCACCGCCTTGTGCTCGGTGACACAGGTGATGATGTGGTTGCCCTTATCTTTGTAGAACTCGAGCACGCCCTTGATCGCCAGGTTGTCGGACTCGGTCGCGCCGCTGGTGAAAATGATTTCCTTCGACTTCGCGCCGACCAGGGTCGCGATCTGTTCGCGCGCCTTAAAAACGCCCTCTTCCGCTTCCCAGCCGAAGCTGTGATTGCGGCTGGCCGCATTGCCGAACTTCTCAGTGAAATACGGCAGCATCGCGTCCAACACCCTGCGATCGCACGGCGTGGTCGCGTGATTGTCCATATATATGGGAGTCTTAACCATCACCCTGCCATTGACGATTCTCTATCGGATTCGCGACTCGCGAATCGATGATCCAATTAGTGGACCTGCTGAGTCCACTATAAGCACTGCGATAACGTCGGTCAACCGCAACGGAGGTTATGTTCCACCACCTCAGCAATACCCGACCCAATTAGTCTAGATAGGATAAATGTGTGGATCTGTCAAGGTAAATGGCGCCTATCCAACAGGTCAGCGGGGGTGTGCTGGATCACATGGTTTGGCACCGGGCAATCGAGCCGAAAAACGCGGGAAGATTAGGGACTTGTCGGGAGGTCTAGGGATTTGGGACCGGCTCGAAAAGGTTGATTTGACGCGGACTTAAGCGTTCTCAGAAGCAATTTTTCCGCGCCTGGTCCTACCGCCGATAGCAGTTTTCCGACGGCTGTAACGGTGATCCGAAAACCGCAGCAGCTATTTGATGCTGAGATTAGGCAACGCGCGCTAAATCTCTCATTGTGTAACGCCGGTGCCAAACTCACGCGCGAGATGTAACGCTTGCGAAAAAGATAGGGATTTCAACTATTTAGACCCGCACGCGCCGAAAAAACTCGTATTCGAAGCGTTACATCGGCGTTACATCAGATTCGGCCCGCACGCCATAAAATTTTGCCTTTCAAATGGATTTTTTTGAAAGGCAAAATTCGAGTGCTCGCATGGTAAGCTGGATTATCACAACTAATGACCCCGACCTGCTCTGTTACGCGCCATTCGATTCGTCGGATCTCCCAACCTTCAAGAAAATAAATACCGTTCGGGTTTGCGACGGCCGTGGGATCAGACTCCAGCGGCTCATAGAGGATGAAGTCGCCATTGTGCAAGGTAGGTTCCATCGCGTCGTCTTTCACCCTTCCCAACCACGGGACTCCATGAACGCCGTCCGAAAGTTGTCTCCACAGTTCAACACTGAAGGCGAGATGCGGTGCGGGGCCGGCCGGCAGACGGAAGCCTTCGGGTGGAAGTAGTGAAGGTCGGGTCTTTCCTTCGCCTGCCGCAAGCCAACCGACCGAGACCTTTGCCGCCGCGGCAAGCTTGACCAGGTTATCGCGGCTCGGTTCTCTGCGCCCGCGCAGCCAATGACTCACGGCATGGGGCGATACTCCCGCCGCTTTGGCGAACTCAGCCGCGCTCCGAAATTCCCGGGCTACAACCAATCCGAGACGATATGAAAAGGCTGATATTCCGATTGGCGGTCCTAGCGCCTCATTCCATCCGGACTCGTTACTGCCTATCGGAGGATCTAGCCTTTTGGTCCGTCGTTGCTTTTTCATGAACAATTGGCTAGACTCGCCCCGTGCGTTACCTTCCGTCAAAGTGCACGACGACATCGCCTACGTCAACGACGTTGCGCCCGGAAGTTTTCGCCCTCCCGAGTTTTCAAAAAGGATCGCCGGAGCGCCGCCGAACCGCATTTTGTCGGCTCATGCAACGCGCTAAAAAGGATATCGGCGATCGGCCGACTTCGCTTTCCGAGCTGTTACCTTTTCTCGATCCGTGCGATCGAGCCGCCGCCGGAAAGAAACTTTCGAGCGCGGCAGCTAATATTCCGGCGGCGCCCATAACGGACCGCGTGCTCGGCCTTTCCAAATTGCCGGAACGCGCCGTTGCAATCGCCGTCGCCCGCGCTGAGCTGCTGGAACGGCGCCGCGAGTGGCCCGAGCGCGCCGAGCTTTCGAAACGCGAAAATCACGCGGCATTCGTGACGGCGCTTAAGATCAGCAACATCAAGATTTCAGTTACGAGCCTTCGACTTCTTCCGAAGGTGAGCGCGCGCACGCTTTCGCGTTGGTTCACTGCCTACAAACGTGACGGCTTGCGCGGCTTGGCACCTAAATATCATCGGTGTCCCGAAACCTCGCGGCCGGGCGGCATGCTGCTACCGGCCGTTATCGCGAGGCCGCGCGCCTATCTCGCCGCGCATCCGGACATTAGCGCATGGCTCGTTGCGCGCGATCTCAAATACTCAAACCGCGCGAGCATCAATCAAATCACTCTCGGCGCCCGTGCCGAGTTCGGCGAACGCGCACCGTCGCGCGCGCAAGTCCTGCGCTTCCTGCAGGTCTTCCGGCGTGAGCGCCAGGTCGAACGCGCATATGTGCAGGAGGCCAATCGCGCTCCTGGCCGTTTCGGCGCGGCCTTCGGCGACCGCTCGGCGGGAATCACCGAGTTCCTGCAGAAGGTCGAGCTCGACGGCTCGCCTTGCGACATTCTGACTCTCTCCGGCCGACGCCAGGTGATTATTCTCACGGATGTTTTCACGCGGATGCGATGGACGGTTATCGCACCGTCGGAATCTACCGACTCGACTGCGCGCCTATTCGTCAAAGTGATGACGACGATCGGCGTACCGAAATGCGTGCGCACTGATTTCGGTGCAGGGTTCACCTCGGCCCGGATGCGCGGGTTCCTGGCGGATCTAGGCGTCGAGTTCGAATCGACTGAAGCGCCATATCGCGGCGACTTGAAGCCGTTCGTCGAATCTTCCGTGCGCTATATCCAGCGCGTCTTCGGACTCTTCGAAGGTTTCACCGGTCATAACGTGGCACATCGCCAGCAGATGCGCGACCGGGTCTCGCTGAAAGATCGTCGCGGCAAAACCGAAGCCGATCTTCTGGACGTCAGGATGACTGACGCGGACCTGGAAGCCGCGCTCGACAAGTGGCTCGCGGAAATCTTCGGCAATACTGCAATTGCCGGACGCACGCCGAATCACCGTCTCGCCGATTGGATCGCGGGTGGCGGACGCGTGAATCGAATCTCAGACGTGGGGGCGCTGTCGGCGCTTTTGATGGACGGCGCGGTGCGGACGGTGGGGAAGGCCGGATTGCGGATCGACGGCGCCCTCTTTTGTGCCCCGGAGCTCGGCGCCTGGATCGGACGGCCCGTCTGGGCCGCGCGGCATTACGATCTCGGCCGGATTGTCGTCCTCACGGCAGACCAAGGCGCGCGCGATTTTATCTGCGTCGCCGAGAATGTCGATCGGCTCGGCGCGCGGCGGCGCGATGTCGCACTCGCGGCGAAAGCAATCCAGCGCCAGCGGATAAACGCGGTCCGCAAAGAATCGCGCGCGCTGCTGGGCAACTACCGCACTCCGCTCGGCGAGGCGATTTTGTCGGCGGTCCGCGATGGCGCGGGCACTCCCGAAATTCCGCACGACGATTATGTGACGCCCGCGCTTGATGCCGCCTCTCGCGCACTCGCGCAGATTGAATCGCTCGATCATCCGGCGCCCGCGCCGATTGAGTATTCCGATCGCGCCGAAATCGACGCCGAATATTCGCGCATCATGAAAGATCTCGGCGGCCCTGAATTGGATCTCGATGGCGAAGTTGATCTCGCGGTCACGCGCTTTCGGGCGCTGATGGCCGCGCCGCGCGATTCCTGGACCGAGGATGACGCGCTATTCGTCGGGCTCGCCGCCGGCCTCCCCGAAATAAAGGCCATGATCGCGCGTGGCGAATTGTCGAGGTGCGCGTGATGCGATTTTCAATAGTGCCGTTGGCTGGCTTGAAGGAAACCGTTGTCGCGGCGCGGGATCTGCTGACCCGCAGCCGCGGCTTGCCTGGGATGGCTTTGCTCGTCGGACGTAGCGGAGCTGGCAAAACTTTCGCCGCTGCGCATGCGGCAACCTTTGGGAATGCGATTTACGAGCGCGCGCTCGATTACTGGACTATGCACTCGATGCTCGTGGCGCTCGGCGCGCATTTTGGGCTTCGCCCGGCGCACCGTTCGCAGCCACTTTTCGAGGGTATTGTCCGAAGCCTTCAGAACGAACCGCGTTTGCTGATTATCGACGAATGCGACGCGCTTCGCGATCCGCGATGCCTCGAATTGCTGCGCGCGATTCACGACCAGAGCGGCGCGCCGATCATGCTGATTGGCGTCGAATCGTTTGCGCGACGCTTGCGTCATCGCGAGCAAATCTGGGGGCGCCTGCTTCACGTCGTTGAGTTCAAGCCGCCCTCGATTGAGGATGCGCGCGCACTGGCGGATTCGCTCTGCGAACTTCAAGTCACTGATGAAACTGTCGGGCGGCTGCATGCAGCGGGGCATGGTTCTATTCGCCGGATCGTGGTGATGCTCGCGGCGCTCGAGCGCAATGCGCGGCGGCGCGGGCACGATCGCGTCATAGCTACGGATTGGCCGGGACAGGAATCGTTGGCGGCTGCGCAATCGCGGAGGGCCGCAGCATGAGTATCAGATGGCTAACGGACGATAGTCGGCGCCGGCTGATGAGCACGGCGCGCGCGCGTATCTGGCGCGCGGCCCGTATTCTTCGCCGCTTCACGATCGCGGAGTTAGCGGGCGTCGCGATCGCCGGACGAACGAATTGCGTTCGGTATATTGCCGGTCTGCGGCTTCAGCGAATCATCAGGGTTGTCTTCACGCCGCGCAACGGCAGTCATGGTGACGGCCAGATGATTTTCGAGCTGGTGCAGGACCGCGGTCCGTTGCCTCCCATCGTTTGTGACGACGGAAGCCTGCTGGACTACAACTTATCCGCGACGGGCCGTGCGCAATCTATCGAGGCACCGTTATGAGCGACGAAAATAATCACACCCAGGGTGGAGGAGAGTCGGCGCCCACGAGGCTGCTGAAGCCGCGCGCGGTTGCCCAACTCCTCGGCATCAGCGAGTCCAGCCTCTACAAGCTCAGACGCTCAGGGGACGGTCCCGCATTTATAGATATCGGAAGCGGCAGAAAAAGCGGCAGAAAACCAAACGTCAGATACCGTTTGTCTGACCTGGAGAAATGGCTCAGCGCGCGCGAGGCTCCCAATGGAAATGGCTAGTACGAGTCCGCCAGAAGCGCGCGGCCGGCGCGGCGAAATCCGGGTTGCGATCGCGCATCGATTCGCGACGCTGCTGCGCATGGTCGGCCCATCACGAAAGGATGCCGCCGAGGCCGAGGTCAGGTCCCTGGAATCGCTTTTCAGCGAGATGGAGAGATTTGTCGCCGGGTTTGAAGCCGCGCCATCGGAGAGCTGCTGGCGTTGCGGTGCGAATCTCAATCCGCCGCCAGCGGAAATTGAATATGAAATCTCAATCAATGAGCGAGCGGCAAGCTGGTCGGGTTGGAAGCCCGAGATCTTCCGCGCCAAGATGCGCCAATCGCTCCAGCTCGGAGATCGGATCGTCAGGTTCGGCCCGTGGGCCGTGGTAGTGCGTAAGCCAGATGGCAGCACGCTGGTAATCAGGCAGGCCGACGGATGACGGCCGCAAAAACATCAGGGCGACATCTGGCGGTCGAAGAGGGGCATCGCCGCTCGGAACTCGCGGCGATCCACACAGGCGCGAAGGCGCTCGGCCTCGACGATTCGCTCTATCGCGATTTGCTGGAGCGCGTGACGGGGGCGCGGTCCGCCGCCGGTCTTGATGGCGAGCGCCGCCGCGCCGTGCTCGATGAAATGCGCCGGCTCGGGTTCGAGAAGACGGCGGGCAAGCGCGCGGGGCGCGCGCGGCTCGCCGATTCGGCGCAGGCTCGTTTGATTCGGGCTTTGTGGCTAGAGCTGCGCGACCTCGGCGTGCTGCGCGATTCGAGCGAGCACGCTCTCTGCCGATTCTCCGAACGGGTTTCCGGCATCCGCGAGTTGTCCTGGTTGGACCAGGCTCACGCCGCAGTCGTCATCGGCGCGTTGCAAGGTTGGCGCGATCGCGTCGCCGCAGAACGCCGGGGTGAGGCATGAGCGTTGCCGCGAAATCGCGGGCGAACCTTCCAGCTCCGATCGGCCTTTTACCGGGCTACTTGGATGCGCGCGCGATGCTTGAACGCGCGACTCGTGTTGACGAAGCGAAATCGATCCGCGATAAGGCGACTGCGCTGCGCGCCTACGCCGCTTCGGCGAAAGACCATGAAATGGAAATCCTCGCGTCCGAGCTGCGGATGCGCTCCGAACGGCGCGCCGGCGAGATATTGATTACCGCCAAGGCCAGCGGTGACGTTCGCCTGCGCGGAGGAGATCAACGACGATCAAGGTCGTCAGAGACGACATTGAGCCTGCCGACGCTCGCCGATCTGGGAATCAGCCGCGACGAGTCCTCAAAATGGCAGCGGATCGCGCGGCTTCCGGTGCGCGAGTTCGAGGCGAAGATCACGCGGCTGCGCGAGCGCAGCGGCAAGATGGGTACGCGCGGGTTTATCGATCAGGCGTTTTCTTCCGAGTCCGATGAGTACCTGACGCCGCCGGAAATCCTCGAAGCCACGGTCAAGCTGCTCGGCGAGATTGACCTCGACCCATGCGCCGAAGCTCACGGTCCAAAGGCCAACGTCCCGGCCGGAAAGCACTTCACGCCTACTGATGATGGCCTCGTGCAGCCGTGGGACGGGCGAATTTTCATGAATCCGCCGTATGGCGGCGCGGTCCCCGCCTGGGTCGAACATCTAGTCGGCGCATGGAAAGGCGGCACCATGACCGAGGCGGTCGCGCTTTTGGCTGCGCGCACCGATACCGGATGGTTCGCGATGCTCGAAAGCGCACCAGTCTGCTTTATCCGCGGGCGCCTGCGCTTCCGGCCGAGCCTCCAGCCGGCGCCATTTCCATCGGCAATTTTCTATCTCGGTGATCGCCGCAAAAAGTTTGCCGAAGCATTCGTCAAGTTCGGCCCGATTTACAAATCGGTCACTGGCAATGAAAGTTGACGGTCCATTTTTTTTGCTTGAGTTAAACCGCCCGCGCGAAGCCTGGGAATCGCTCGGGCCAAAACGCGGAGGAACGATAATGGCCCGAGGCTCACAAATTTCACTCGACAAATGGTTGAAGACAAATCCGGTGGAACCCGACCCGGCGCATATGACCGAAGGCGAAAAGCTTGCATGGCTGGCCGAACCCTTCGACGGGTCAGCTCCCGCGCTGCCAGCGGGAGAGTCGTTTGAGTCGCGTCAGTTCGCGCTCCGCGCATACGCGGAAGCAAACCTCGTCCCACTGAACGAGGCCCGCGAGCGAGGTCTGCGGTGATCGCCGGCGAAATAAAGCGAGCGAAGCCGGTGACGAAAATCGCCGGAGCATCGTCGGCCAAGTTGCGTGAATGGCTCGGGAGCGAGCTTCGAGCTACCGAGGAGCGCATCACCATCCGCATCGAACATCTCGAACGGCTACTGCTTGAACGGCCGGTCCCGAAGCCCGATGTGCGCTACGGCGCAGCGCTGCGCGCTGCGCTCGATGATATTGCGATCGCGATCAATGAACAGAAATTTCTAAACGGCGAAGAAAACAATGAGGCGAAAAAAAACCATGGCTGCTGAACACAATGGCGCGGCGAAAGACGCAAAGACGCGCGCGCTCGAAATCGTGACCGACCCGATGCACACACCGGTCGGGCTGGCGCAGCACGTGATCGAACGCGCGTATTCGCGCGATTTGAAGACGGCCGCGGCGCGGCGTGAACGCGATAACCGGGTTATCGAGTTCGCGCGGCGTGTCGAGCGCCTGATCGAGTGCAGCGACACCGACGGCGTGCGCGCCGCGGCGCGGGACTTGGAGCGCCAGCTCGATCGGATCGTGGATGCCGAGCCGGCCGCGCCTGTCGGCGTTGCCGCGATCCAAGCGATCCGGGCGCAGCTGGTCGCGCGCGGCTACACAGGAATCGAGATCGACGGTGCGATGGCGCTGATCGCGCCGGATGCGCGTGTACTCGGCGCGGACTTTCACGCGATTTCTACCACGGCCGGGCGCCTTCATCGGACCTTGATTCGTGAGCACATGCAGCCGGCCGGATGGAGCAAGAAGGATACCTGGCTCGGGCAATTTCCGAAACTGCCGGCGCTGGCGGACCGTCTAGATGGCGGCGGTCGCTGAGGTAAGGCAGGACCGAAAAATCGGTCTGAGGGCCGAATCCGCAACGTGCACGTTGCGTTTTGGGATGGAGGCCAAGTCGAAATGAAAAATACTGGGACTGGTATGATGCTGGCGTCGCGAAAGTCCGCGACCGCGACGCCACTGGCGGATGGGCGCGTCCTGGTCTGCGGTGGTCAGGACATGGACGGCAACGCGCTCGCGACTGCCGAGATGTTCAACCCGGCAACCGGCGCGTTCACGCCTGTTGGGAACCTGAATAGCGCGCGCTACGCCCACGCGGCGATGCGACGCGGAAGCGGGGTCGTGTTGGTCGTTGGCGGCCAGACCACGGGCGGCGGATTTCTGGATTCGGCGGAAATTTTCAGCCCAAGCACTCTTACTTTCAGCACCGTGGCGACGCGCCTCAGCTCGGGCCGCAGCGGCCATGCGATGGCGTTGCTTGCCGACGGCAGAATGTTGGTCACCGGCGGCGCGATCGATGGCGAGGCCGCGATCGCCCTTGCGGAGCTTTATACGGCGATTTTCTAAGGACGCCCGCGACGATGGGATGAAGGTCTGTACCATGCTCAACAATCAAGAACGCAAAATCTGTCGCTCGTTAGGCCTCAGCGAGGACGGTTTTACAGCGCACAAGCTACACAAAAAAATGGCCCAGGCTGCACGGCCGGTGACGGCCCAAGGCGCACGGATTGCGCGGATGGCGCGTGCTCTCTCGGTCGATCCACGAGACTTGGCGGTTGCTTACGCGGATCGTTCGTTCGACGATACGGTCTCCGCCCACGGCGCGCGCGCGTTGGTCAACGCGCCAACTCGCGTAGGCAAGGAAGTCGAACGGATGGGCGAGCTCAACGAGTTCGACCCGGACGCCGATCCTAAGACCCACGCCGCAAATTCACGGAAGGCGTTAAAGGCCTACAGCGCCGATCCGATGGGCGACAGCGCGATGGAGAATCTTTCGCGCGCCGCCGCGTTCGCTTTGCTTGCGCTGGAAGCCCTGCTGGCGCCGACTGGTGAGTACCAACAGGCCAACTCACCCGCACTGGAACCGGCGCGCCCGGCTGCGGAATAGATGTCTCCCTGCGAACCGGCGCTCGATTGGTCATCGGCCGCGGATAGGCCGCGGTTTCATGCGGTGCCAGGCAATCGGGTGCCATGAGGGCGTCGTCCGCAGGAGATGGTCGAGCGCAGGGCGGCGTTCCGACGCGCTCGCGGCGCCAGCGTGGCGGTGTTGAGCCCGCCGCCGCGCTGGCGTGCCGCCCGATTTTTCAAACGAGGTGAGTGTTGTGAGCAGCGCTCCAGCGGTGAAATCATGAGCGACCAGGAATGAAACGAAAAATTATACTGGCCATCTTTCTAGTGCTCGGCCTCGCGCGTCCCGCGCGCGCCACTATTACCGTCTCCGATACCGCGTGCACCGAAAATCAAACTGGCAACACGATCAATCTCCCGACTCCGGCCACTTCGGGCGGCGAGGCGTTCGTGTTCCTCGGGTTGCTCAACAACGGCGGCACGGGGATCCGAATTACGAGCATCGCGAACACCACCGGTGGGGTAAATCCCTGCACATGGCAGGAAGTGCCTAACACACGGATCGACGGCTACGTGGACATGTGGTGGTGCTCAAGTGCCACGGCCGGAAGCTCTGGCAACGCGCTGGTCACTGAAACCAGTGGACAGACGTTCGTCGGAGGATGTCTCATCACCGTGTACGAAGCCAAGTCGATTCGCGACAAGGCGACTGCGCTGCGCGCCTACGCTTCCGCCGCCAAAGACTCCGAAATGGCGATCCTCGCGTCCGAACTGCGGATGCGCTCCGAGCGCCGCGCCGGCGAGATTCTAGCCGAAGCGAAGATTCATGGCGATCGCGCCGCGCAGGGCGGCGACCGCCGATCAAAATCCCCTGAGGGTATTTTGATTCTTCCGACACTTGAAGATTTGCGGAATTTATATTTCGTCCGCGACTGGTTCCTACGCGGCGGGATTTCAGCAATCGAGTGCAGCCGAGCCATGGGGCGGTGCGATCGCGTCGTTCAAGGCTGCCGCTGCCCCATACGTCGGTTCTCCTTATGGTTGTATGTTCTGACTTAAAAGGTTCAGCGGTGGAATCATGAGCGATCGCAAATGGGTACCGGCGGGGCTATGCGTGCGAAGCGGCGTGGCGGCGCTGGTCGCCGAGCTGGAGAGTCTGGCGGTCCCGCTCGCCGCGTCTATCGCGGCCGTCCGGCGCCTCAATGAAATCCCGCTCGCTCCCAGCGATGATGAGTTCGTCGGCGTCGGCCTTCTGAAGATGACACCGGGCTTCCGCAAAAATTTTGCATCGGCCATCCGCGGCACCGAACAGTTCAAGCTTTCGATCGAGCGACTCGTAGAGGAAACACAGAGAACTTCCGACCGGACATCCTGGATGCGACGGAGCTAACCCATGTCAACCGTTCGCGAATTTCTCTTCGGCTTCAAGTTCTCGGCGACCGATTATGTCTCTCCGGTCCTGAAGAATATCGAAGGGAATATCAAGAAGCTCAACGAGTCGGTTGCGAACACCGCCAGGTGGCGCGAAGCCGGGACCAACCTCGCGCTGATTGGCGGCGGCATGGCTGCGATCGGCGGTGCCGGGTTGCTCGCGATGCGTAGTTTCGTGACTGCCTCAGCCGCGATGCAGACTGAGATCACCCATGTCGCGACGTCGCTGAATGACGGCGTCGCCACAGCGGCGCACCTGGTCCAGGTGAAGGAGGCAATGCAAAAAGCGTCGGTGGCGTCGGGGCTCTCCGCGGTCCAGGAAGGTGAGGCGTACTACATCGCGCGGTCGAATATGCTCAACCATACGCAGGCGCTCGCCGCGATGACTATCGCAAGCAAGTTGACGATCGCTACCACTCGATCGCTCGCCGACGCGCAATCACAGCTCGAGCCGACGACCCGGCTGATGACCACGGTCTATCAGGACTTCGGCGACAAGACCAAGAATGCGCAGATGCAGATGGCTGCCTTCGCGGATACGATGACGAAGCTGCAAACTCAGTATGCGTTCCACGATATTTCGGAAGTATCGAACGCGATGCAGTACGCAATCCCGCTCGCGAAGACCGCCGGCATTTCCTTCAACGATATGGCCGGCGCGCTCGCCGTTCTCAATCTGAATCTGCATGGCGCCGAAGCTGGCACCGCATTTGAGGAGCTGGTCAGCAAGATCCAAACTGGAGGCAAGCTCGCAAGTTACGTCACACAGACGGCGCAAGGCGGAATCGACTTACAGAAAACCGTTGCCCGCATCGGCGACACTATGAAGGGGCTGAGCGCCGTAGAGGAGGGTCGCCGCCTTCACGCGCTCGGATTTTCCGAGCGGTCAATTCGTGGTGTGGCTTTGCTGCTTGACAAAACCAAGGAATACAAAGCCACCGTCGAGGCGCTCGGACATTCACAGGGAGCGCTCGATGCGGCATTCTCAGCACGCAGCGCCGGATGGGACATTCAGATAGGAAGAGCCGCAGCGGCTTGGGAGGACTTCAAAACCGCGATAGGCAATCAGTTGATGGGACCGGCCGGAAAGCTCGTGACCTATTTGACGGAAGTGGTAACTTGGTCAACCGGCATAATGTCGGCGCATCCGGCGTGGGTGAAATTCGCGGCTCTCTCGGCAGCGGTGGCCTCCTCGGTATTGTTGCTCGGCGGTGGTCTGGCGATCGCGTCGGGCGCGCTGATGGGCTTCGCTAGCTTTGTACCGGCTGTCGCCGCATTCTCGAGAGCAGTGAGACTAACATCGATCGCGACGAAGGTTTGGTCGGCGGCGCAATGGCTGGTCAACGCGGCGATGGATGCGAACCCCATCGGCCTTCTCATCATCGGCGTTGCGGCGCTCTCGGTCGCGATCTACGAGCTTTATAAACATTGGAGCGCTATCGAAAAGCTCGGTTCAGCGATGTACGCCGCCGGCGTGCATATCGTGAAAGAGATCGGACGCGGAATTATGGCCGGGGCGGTATGGGCCGAGAAGGCGATTTCTCATGTCGCCGACAAAATCCGGTCTTACCTCCCGTTCTCGCCGGCGAAAGCCGGACCGCTCACGCAGCTCCATCACGTCCGCATCATCGAGACGATCGCGGATTCAATGAAACCGGCGCCGGCGCTCGCGGCGATGACTCGCGTCTCACGCGCGATCGCGCTGGCGGTGCCATTGACGCTCTCGCCGATGCTCGCGGGCGCCGCGTTCGCCGGGCCACGCGTCGCGCCTCGCATATCGCCGGGTATCGGGGCGTCATCGTATGCGCCTGGTCGCTCTGGAGGCTCTGGCGCCGGCGGGAACGTGACAATTAACTACGCGCCGAACATCCAGGCGGGACCAGGGACGGATTTCAAGGAACTCATGTCGGTGCTTCGCCAGCACAGCCGCGAGCTCTGGGACATGATGGAGAGCGAGCAAGCTCATCGCGCGCGCCGAAACTTCTGACGCAGGGAAGTGGGGAGGTTTCACAGCCCGCTGGTCGCGAATAGTGGCGCGGCCCGCGGGAATATCGAAACCGCGTCGGTCCGGCGCTTGTTCCGAGCGGTTCTTGAAGGCGCACTCGATGACTCGCGCAACGGCATCGGCCGCCATCCGAAAAGCCTTCGCGGGCGGCGGGCTGCGGCTGCGCGCCTCTGGCTATTCGACCAGGATTACCAAGCGCCCGTCTCGTTCGCGGAGGTTTGCGCCGCGCTCGGTTGGGATCCAGAATGGGTGAGAATGAGACTCCGCAAAAAGCTAGAGCAGCCGGAAACCGAATGGTTGCGAGATTCGAACGATGACGCTCTCCGGCCAGTCGAGGAAGGCGCGCCGATGCGTCAATCTGACGCCGATTTCCTTCGCGCGAACGGCTTCCGCATCGCTCCCGGCCTCAAGATAATTCCCGACTGAATGGCTCTATGGGTGCCTCACTAAAAGTAGCGTAGCTAATGCCCCTGACCGGTCTAAACCTGCTCTTTTCCCGCGGCCATCTTGCGCTCTTGCCCCGATCCTGTCGGTGCCAAACTATGTGATCCGCCGGTGCCAAACCATGTGATCCGCCACAGGGGGCCAGAAAGGGAGGAGCGGTTCGACGCCACTCCTCCCTGCCACTTTGCCCTTTAGAGGTCTTCGTAATACAACCGGCTCTCCTCCCGAACCGAGCGCTCCAAGGCTGGCGCCGTAACCATATCCGTCGCCTACCGTCGATGCCCCCGTCCAAAGGGTGTTCGAGTAGGCGTCGGGGTCGGAGCCTGAGTAGCAGTGGCAGTAGGTCGTGCGGTAGGTGTGGCGACCGGTGTCGGAGTCACCGTCGCCGCAGGAGTGGGCGTCGCAGAGGCCGCACCGAAAGCATACGCGCCGATATCAACCGATTTGGTTGATCTGGCCGCGCCGGTTATATCGAGGGTTGGGATTCCATAAGCGGTGGTCCCGGATCCAATCGCGGGGCTGCCGGACTGCAGTCGCATATTGGATGGCGGACTCACCAAGTCGGGATTCGATGACCCGGAACCTCCGTAAGACAAGTTCGACACCGCGACGTTGGCGGGGCCTGAATCGCCCCCGTCGAGATAGGCCGAGTTGCTCGAATCCGCCGTCGGGTCAAACCACAAGATATTGTTCACTGTAGTTACATCGTCCGAGTATTCGAGAGAGATCTCTCCGCGCCAGGTATACTGCGTTATCAATTGCTGATTCTTGTAGCAGGTATTATTCCGTATCAGCGTTGGTGCGCCGCCATTGGCGTACACTTTGATGCAAGCGCTCGCGTTGCTGTAGCCGACATTGTTCTCGATCAGCGAAGAAGCGGTAAATCCGGAATCGGCGAACGAATCGAGCAGGATGCCGTTGCCGTCGGTTCCTCCCGAAGGATTGGAATTGTCGTAGACGAAGTTCGCGCCGATATAGACGTGCGTTCCCGCGGAGCTATCGAGTTGAGTCGGTTCGTACACTGAAATGCCGGAACCGTCGTTGCTCCACGTCGCGGCGTTGTTATGCACCAGGCTTCCCACGATGGTCAGGTAGTCGCCGTTGTTCAATTGAACGCCGCTTCCACTCGCGTTCTCGATCTCGTCGTCGCCGACGTACCAATGGCTTCCACCGCCCGACGACACGATTCCAATTTCGCCACCGTTGATCTGAACGTGCTCGATCGCAATGTACGATTGCGAATTGATATTGATGGCGAAGGAACCGCTGCTCGGTGGCGAGATTTCCGCTCGCGCCGCCGCGATCCCGCGGATTGCGAGCCATCTGCCCGCGGTTCCCGAAGCTGACAGTGTGACCGCTTCAGCATACGGGCCGGCATCCTCGATACAGATGGTACCGCCGGCCGAGCCCAAAGAATTCACCGAGTGCTGAATGGTGCGGAATGGCGAGGCTTGCGTGCCCGCCGAACTGTCAGAACCGGTCAGCGCGACGTAATAGCTACACGACGCAATCACCGGGGTTACCTGCGCGCCGGCATTCGAGACGCCGAAGGCCACTATCCCCAACCCGATCAAAGCCACTACAAAACTCTTTGCTCCCATGATTCTCCACCACGCGAGGCGCACGCGCGCCTGCTTGCAGGCTTTTTCTCTCTGGCGCCTGCTCCGGAACCCGCCCGCCGGGCAAACCAATGCGTCGGCCGCCCAATCGAATCGGGCTGCTGTCATCAGAGCCAACGAGACTATTAACTAGTACTCACGCGAATAGGTATTTGAAGATTGTCCGCGCGAGTCGGAGCGAGGATAGGTACAGAGGAAATCAAAGTCAAGTATGAAATATCAAATTAGTCAGATTCGAAAGATAATTTCTTTCAGGCGTGCCGACACTACAATAGGTAATACGCGGTGCAGCCAAATGAGTAATCGATCTGGACAATAGCTTGTAGTGGCACGGTGCGGCGGGCTATGACCACCGTCCCGTTGGCGCTGGTCGGCAAATCTTCCGAGCGCTCGTGGTCGCTCAGATCGCGGTCATGTGTTTGTGAATGACAATCCGTCCCGCGTGGTGGCGTCCCGTATCCCATCAAACGCAACGGAAACAGTTATTGCAGGATAAGCTAAAGAGGATCACACCAATCCGGCCAGAAGACCTGTTATCTAATCCGATAACATCCTTTTGGCCGCGATGTGGAAATCAGATTACGCGATCAAAAAAAGGAATTTGCGCCGGCGTCACTCCGAGCGCGATTTCAGGACCATCATGCGCTCCTCGCGCCATGACGAAAAACCGAGGCGATGCCATGCCTCGGCGCCTAGCCAGTTGCGATGCAGCACGCTCAGAGTGATCCGCTCGATACCTTTGGCGCGAAACCAGTCGAAGGCTTCCGCGAGCATCGGCTTCATCAGCCCGTGTCCTCGAAAGCTCTCTTCCAAAAAAGCCTGACTGATATATCCGATCTCGGCCGGACGTTCGCCCTCGTGCCGCCGCTTGAGCCTGACCCACAGATGACCAGCCAGATGGCCCGCGCCCGCGTCGGCGACCCAGACCGCGTGATGCTCTCGTGCCAGCACCGCGCGCATCCATTCGGGCGCCTGGCGAATCGAATCCCAATCAAACCGCGCGCGCTCGTCCAGCGCTTCTTCATATGCCGCAAGCGCGGCGACCAGTCGGGCCAACTCTGAAATGTCAGACTCGCGAGCGGGACGAATTTCAGGCTGCTTCATCATGAGTCTCCCTGCATCAGCGCCAACACGCGCGGCAATGCGGTTATATCAGGCAGTATAGTGGCAGCCGCGTCAAACGCGCCGCCACGGGTCAACTCATTGGGCGCGATAATACAGCGCAGGCCGGCGGCCAACGCCGCGGTGAGCCCGCGCTCAGAGTCCTCGACAGCGATGCAACGCTCCGGCGCGAGCTTCATGCGTGTCATCGCCGTCAAATAGGGCTCGGGACTTGGCTTCGATTTTCCGTAGTCCTCACGCGCAACCACGGTCTCGAAAAAGGACAGGATTCCGCTTTGCCGATGCGCCAGTTCCAGATGCGCGCGCAGCGAGCTGGTCACGATCGCCATCCGATAACGCGGCGCAAGCATCCGCACGGTCTCGGCTGCTCCTGCGATAAGGAGATTCGCGCGCCGCAGCACTTCAGCGTACTGAGCGTCGCGCTCTTTACGCAACCCGGCGATCTCGGCAGTGCCCCATCCTCGCGACAACAGGCCGTCGAACAGGCTGCGGCCGCTGCGGAGTACGTGGTCGATATACGCTTCGCGCGTGACGATGATCTCGGCGCGCGCCAGCGTGTCACGGGTCGCGGCGAAGAAAAGGCTCTCGGTATCGACCAGAACCCCGTCGTTGTCCCACAGAATCGCTTCGATCATCGCATGCAATTGTAATCGCAACTGGCAGCGGCAGAAAAACCGCGCCGCGCCTGATCAGAACGGGCCGCGATTGGCCGCGTCGAAGACGATCTCGTGCATCCTGCGCTCGCTGCGGATCGACTTGAGCGCCGCCTCGCGCGTCATCTCGAACTCGCGCTCGATCCACGGCGCAAGCCGCGCGAGGATCGCCGTGGAATCATCGCCCAGCGCGAGATTGTCGGCGATCGCGCATTTGAATGCGACTCGCTCGATTCCGTTTGCGCTCTCGAGCGTAAGCGTCAGCACGGTCGCGCCGCCGCTGCGCACAGCCGGCGCGGCTTCCCGAAGCCGGTACGCCCCGCGGCCGGTCTTTAGCGCAATTTCCACCTGGCATTTTCTCGGCGAAATGTTTCGCCGGACGCGCCGCCGCCCGCCTTAAGCCGCGCGAGAAGACAACGAACCCACGCGATGATGCCCTTCCCAGAAGAGCACCACCGGGCCCGCGATATAAATCGAGGAATAAGTGCCGGTGATAAATCCCACCAGCAGCGTGAATGCGGACGGACGCAAGATCGGCCCGCCGAACGCGAGCAGCGCGATCAACACCACGATCGCGGTGCCAGAGGTGAGCAGAGTGCGCGACAGGGTCTCGTTGATCGCACGATTCATGATCGTCGAGATCGGTTCGCGCCGGCGCTTGGCCGCGTCCTCGCGAATCCGGTCCGACACGATCACGGTGTCATGCACTGAATAGCCGATAACCGTCAGCAGCGCCGCAAGGGTGGTCAAATCGAACTGGAACTGGCTGATGACCAGCGCCAGCGAGACCACCAGGACGTCATGCACCAGCGCGATAACCGCGCCCGCGCCAAAGCTCCAGCTCGTATGCCTGAACTGAAAGGCAATAAACACGCCCATGAATGCGGTTGCGAAGATGACCGCCAGAAAGCCGCGCCGGCGCAGATCGCCGCCGACCTTGGCGCCCACACTTTCGACCCGCACGACCTTGGCGCCGTTGGGGCCGTACGTCTTCGAGAGCTGGCCCTCGAGTTTGGGGCCAAGGCTTCCGATATTGGCGACTTTCTCAAACCGCAGCAGGTAGGTATGTCCGGCAGACGCTCCGAAATCCTGGACGGTTATCTCGCCGAATCCCATCGGCTTCAGAGACTCACGAATCGCGTTGGCGGTGGTGGACTTGTCGAATTGCACCTGCACCACGCTGCCACCGACGAAATCGACGCCATAGTTGAGCCCGACGAAGATCAACATCAGCACGGCCGCAATATTGATCACGGTCGAGAGGATTACGAAGAAATGTCGTTTCCCGACGAAATCAAGGTTGATATCGGGACGAATCAGTTGAAAAGACATCGCAGTTGTTTAGCTGTTCCCCGGCTTGTGAACAACCCTGCCCGCGCTCAACTCGCAGCCGCGCGCTTCTTTCGCACGCGCGAGGGGCGGGCAGGACGTGCAGGCGTGGCGGCGGCCTCTTTGGCGGCCTGCGCGGCGGCCTGGGCCTGGAGTTTGCTGCATGCGCCGCACAGGTTGTTCAGATTCGCGGGATCTTCGGTCAGCCCGTCATCGAGCGAATGGCACACCTTCATGCATCCGGAGCAGATGAAGTAGATGCCCTCGATGGTCTTGTTGATTCGCTCGCGATTCAGGATTCGGCCGCGGAGCTTTTCGATCCGGATTCCCAAAAGCTCGGCATACTGGCGCTTGATCTTGCGCCGACCGGCTTCGTCCTTGGGAAGATCGGCATCTTCCTCGGCTTCATCGCCGGATTCGGAGAAGCTCGCGTACTTATCGCGCTTCGAGGTCTTTCGCTTACGCGCTCTGCCCATCGTCAAGTGTCCTTAGCGGGTCTTGCCAACGAAACCGCAAGCCTTTTCGCATACGAGATAGAAGCCCTTGCGGCCGTAGCCGGCGAACTTGGTCGCCTTGCTCTCGGCGCCGCAGTTGGGGCACAGATGCTTGTGCTGGACCTCGCCACTCTTTTCCGCGGTCTTTGCTTTCTTTTCAGCCATAACGAATTTGAGCCGTCCTCAGGATTGGAGTTGCCAACCTGCGCAAGGCAGGCGGCGAAACACCACATTGTACACGAAAACCCCGTTTCGAGAAATCCAGCCTCGCCGCATACGCCCAGCGCCTCGGGATTTCTCCGCGCCATCTCGCCATCGTCGTTCAATCGGGCAGTTTGATCGAGTCCTCGATCATCCGCTCGAAATCCTCGGGGCTTAGCGCCGCTAGTTCTCGCGCGTCGCCGCCGACGAGGTATCGTGCTTGCGGATTTTTCGCCTCCGCCGCATCGACGATCACCCGCGCGACATCGTTCGCGTCGCCAAGCGCGAGCGCTGCGCCAGTCTTCAAACGATGCTCGATAATCCGCGCATAGAGCGGGTCGCTCGTCCCCTCTTTGGCGCCATTACGCACACTTTTGGGATAATACATGTTCGTGCCGGCTCGCGTTTTGAAATTCCCTGGCTCGATGAGCACGACGCGGATCCCGAACGGCCGCAACTCGTAGCGAAGCCCGTTGCTGATCGCCTCGAGCGCGAACTTGCTCGCCGAGTAAACCGCCATGAACGGAAACGTCCGCAATCCCGAGATCGAGCTCACCATGACGATCGTCCCTGACCGCTGCGCTCGCATCGCAGATAGCACCGCGCGCGTAACCTGCACCGCGCCGAAAAAATTAGTCTCGAAGACCTGCCCGGGTATCGTTATCGTCGTAATCCTCGACGGGACCTGCGCTGCCGAAGCCGGCATTGTTGACGAGGATATCGATACGACCCTCGCGCTCGAAGATCTGCGCGACGGCATCCTTCACCGAAGCGGTGTTGGTCACGTCGAGCTGGATAGTCTCGATCGTGAGCCGCTCGGCCTGCGCTTCAGCGCGCAGATAGCCAGCGTTTTCGAGCGTGCGCATCGAGGCGTACACGCGATGCCCCCGGCGAGCGAACTCGAGCGCGCTGAGCTTGCCGATCCCGGAACTGCATCCTGTAATCAGCGCGATTCCCATAGATCCTCCTGCCTCGAACGCTTTATCGTGACCATCCTCGAATGCACGCCACGCGCGCGGGAATGACACATCAGAAAACACCGTCACTTCTGCGCGGGATAGGCGTAATGCCCATCGGACGCCGCCCCTCCAAAGACACGGGCGTCACCGGTCAAATCGACAACATCTATGACGCTCGTCTCGACCGGGACGCCCTCGAACGAATCTGGGATGCGGCTCTTTACGTAGGCGAGCTCTTTGACTCCCTTGTCCGTCCCGTCATCGACGGTGACATCCAGCGCCGAGGTTTGTCCCTCCATATCTATTCCCACTCCTTCGATCACCGCGGTATCGCCCGACGGGAACCAATTCGGCTCGGCGGCCAGGAAATCGATTCGCGCAGCCATCGCGCGCACTACGTCAAGGTCTGGCCGCGAATCGCTATCCTTGATCGGAGGGCATCCGGCCGGCAGCGGCGGATTGGGCGCCCTGCTTAACCCGCGAACGCGCAGCATGTAAGGCAGGAATCTGTCGTACGGTTTGTTCTCGGTGACTTCGGTTGGAACGTTCTCGATTGTCTTGGGCACGCTGCTTCGGACGAACCCGACGTCGCCGGAGTTATCCGCCACCAGATCGAGCGTGGCAACCGGTTTGGACAAATCGATATCGACCGCGAGCACCCGGTCCTTGACGTGATAAGCGTCGAGCGAGCTTGCCAGGTCGGGTTGCGCGCTGAGTGCGGCGACGGCGTCCGGACCCGGCTTGTCTTTGGCACCCGACCACGCGGCAGGGCATCGTGGTTGAGATGGCGCCGCGGCCGCGACGGGAGTCGCGTTCTGCGCCGTCGCGAGGCCCGCAATGCCCACGATTGTGGTCGCAATCGTCAGTGATCCGATAAGACGAAGCAGAGCGACGATATTCTGTCGGCCCATATAACGTCCCCTTTGACTGATTGTCATCGCTGTCCCCGCCCAATATCAAGCGTCGCTTCTCGGATGAATTGTCCGAGGCGAAACGAACCCACCGAAAAGGCCAGGGCGACAGCGGCAGCGGTGATGCCCGCTGCCGTTGCGCGAGCGCATCACTCTCGCATATGCGTTAAGTCATCTTGGAATCACAACTCAAAGCCGGCGACGCCGTGATCTTCATCGACCGCAAAGGGCGCCGATACCTGAAGACTTTGCACGCGGGCAAGAAAATTCTGATTCGCGGTGAGCTCGCCGCCGACGCGATTTTTGGAACCGAGGAAGGCTCGCGCGTAAAATTCTCGACCGGCGAGACCTTCGTCGTCCTGCGCCCGACCTACGCCGATCTGATCCCGCTGTTGCCGCGCGCCGCGCAGGTCATCTATCCGAAAGACACCGGACCGCTGCTCATCTGGGGCGACGTTTTTCCTGGCGCGACGGTGGTCGAAGGCGGCACCGGAGCGGGAGCACTGACTATTGCGCTCCTGCGCGCGGTCGGTCCCACGGGCCGCGTTATCTCGTATGAAGTTCGCGAGGACTTCGCGGCAGTCGCGCGGCGCAACGTCGCCGCCTACTTCGGCGACGCTCCCAACTGGACGCTCAGGCTGCGCGATTTGTACGACGGCTTCGAAGAAACCGGCGTCGATCGGATGTTCCTGGATCTGCCGGAGCCGAGCCGCGCGCTCGAAGTCGCCGCCCGCGCATTACGTCCGGGCGGCGTGCTGGTCTGCTACGTTCCCACGGCGCTGCAAATCAAAGACACCGTTGACGCGCTGCAGGCGCGCGCCGATTTCGGCGAAGTCGAGACCTTCGAGACGCTGCTGCGCCATTGGCAGGTCAAAGGGATGAGCGTGCGGCCATTCTTCCGGATGATTGCGCATTCGGCTTTCATCATCGTTGCCCGCCGCCTCGCCGATGTCTCAGGCGATGCCGCCACGCGGGTTAACGTCGCTACCGAAGATGTCATCGAGTCCGATCATGATTCGCCCGGTTCGGACGGCGATCCAAATCCCGCAGAGTAGCCGGGATTAGTCAGTTGCGGCTTTCCTACCATGCATGAAACACGCAAACTCACATCTCTGGATAGCCGATTGACACGGCGCCGATTCGTCGGCCTCAGCGGCGCGACGATCATTGTCGCGGGACTCGGTGGGCTCGACGGCCTGGTTCGCGCGAGCACGGCCACCTCCGTCAGGTTTGGCGGTCCGACGCCAAACTCGAAGTTCTATATCACTACCTATTCCAGCACGCCTCCTGTCAACGCGACTGCCTGGCGCCTCAGTATCAAAGGACTGGTCGCTAACCCCTTCGCGCTCTCCTACGCTCAGATCAAATCGCTTCCGCAAATCGACGAGACTCTCACGCTCGAATGTATCGGTAATCCTCCGGACGGCGGCCTGATCAGCAACGCGCGATGGCGCGGCGTGCGGCTGCGTCCGCTCCTGGAGCGCGCTCGCGTCAACCGGCGCGCGGTTTGGGTCGTGATGCGTGCGGCTGACGGCTACTACACCGGCCTCCCGGTTGACGAACTGCACCGCGACGAGAATTTCCTGCCCTGGATGATGAACGGCGTGCCGCTGCCGCCTGATCATGGTTTTCCAGTGCGAATTTTCATTCCGGGAAAGTACGGGATGAAGCAGCCGAAGTGGATTACCGAACTCGATTTTCTCGATCGTCCGACGACTGGCTATTGGGAAGCGCGCCGATGGAGCAATATCGCGTGGCGCAAAGTCAACTCGGGATTTTTCTCGCCACACGTAGAAGGCGGGATGCAGTCGCTGTTCGATCGTAGCGCCAAGATCGCCGGTCCGGCCTATATCTACGGATGGGCGCTCGCTGGACCGGCGGGAATAAAGCGCGTGCAGGGCTCGGTTGATGACGGCAAGTCGTGGCGCGACGCCCAGCTGGTGAGTAATCAATCGTCATATGTTTGGACAGTGTGGAAATACCACTTCGCACCGATCACCCCGGGCAAATACATAGTGAGTATCCGCGCGATCGACGGCAACGGCGTCGCGCAGCCTCCGACCGATCCACAGACCGGCAGCGGAATGTCCGGCCAAGCCCGGATGTCTATAGAAGTGACCGCGTCAGGCTGAACCCCTCGCGAACGTCAGTAGGACCGCCGTCTCGGCGGTCGTCGCCGCATCGCGGCGACTTGATCATCGAAAAGGCAAAAGAGGCCGGCGAGACGCCGGCCCTACTGAATTATCAATGAAACAGCCTGTGAAAGAATCCGCGAATTCCGCCCGGTGACGGACTCGCACCCGGGAGCGGCTGAGCGGCTTCCGGAGCCATCGCGGTGCCCGCTGGAGGATTCGGCGTGCCGCCCAATGCCGCGGGTAATGATGCGAGAATTCCGCCGCCGCCACACGCCGTGGTTGTCGGCGCGGTGCCGACCAGGAACGGCAGCGCGATTGCCCGCGGACACGCAGGCGTCGCCAGGCCGCCGCTTTGCGGATCGATCGTGGCCATCACGATTCCCGAGGGCTCGGCGAAATCCGGCGAGTCGTCCGGCACCGCATGAGTCATGAAATTCACCCACGCCGGCAGCGCCACGCTCGCGCCCGGCAGCCCGAGGCTCTGCGGCTCGTCGAAGCCGACCCACACGCCGCAAACCAGGTCGGGCGTGTACCCGACGAAATATCCGTCATGATAATCCTGGGTCGTGCCGGTCTTTCCAGCCGCGGGAAATTTGAGTCCCATCCGCTGTGCCGACGCGGCGGTGCCGTAGCGCAGCACCTGCTCGAGCGCTCCGGTAATCAGGTACGCGACGGAGGGATTGATGACGCGATTCTCGTCGTCTTCATGATGAAAAATCACGTGCCCAGCCGCGTCGACGACTGCCGCAACCGCGTACGGCGGGTCCTGCGCGCCCGCATTGGCGAAGACCTGATACGCGCCGACCAGCTCGAGCAGCGTGGTCTCGTCCGCGCCGATCGAGATCGGCAGCACTGCGGGCAGCTCTTCCTGGATTCCCAGTTCGTGCGCGGTCTGCACTATTCGCGCAGGTCCAAGCTGATTCCCCACCCACGCCGTCGGCACGTTGAGCGACTCGAATAGCGCCTCGGCGACCGTCACCTGTCCCTGGTAAGTGCGCTCGTAGTTGGCCGGGGTCCAGCCTCCGAAAGACATTGGGCGATCGGGCAGGACGCTCGCCAGCGTCATCGCGGGAGAGAACGGCGCGCGCGAAGGATCGAGCGCGGTCAGATAGACAATCGGCTTGAACGCGGAGCCGGGCTGGCGCTGGGCCATCGCGGCGCGGTTGAACTGGCTCAAAGAATAATCGCGTCCCCCGACCATCGCGCGAATAGCGCCGCTCGACGCGTCGAGCGCAACCATCGCACTTTCGAGCTGCTTCGTCTTGTCCGCGCGGCGCAGCCTGCTGTGTGATTTTTCGAGCTGCGCCAGATTCTGCTCGATCGCCTCCTGCCCGAACGCCTGCATTTCAGTGTCGAGCGTGGTGTAAACCTCGAGCCCTTCGAGATGCCCGTTAAGTCCTGGAATCTTGTCGACGAAGCTCGTCACGAAGTCGGTAAAGTACGGCGCGCGGCGCAGTCCCGGCGGCTTGGTCACGTCGATCCGCTCCGCGAGCGCGTGCTGATATGCGGCCCCGTCGATCACACCCGCGTTCTTCATGACGCCGAGGACGATATTGCGCCGCACCAGGCAGTTATCCGGATGCCGCCGCGGATCGTAGAGGCTCGGCGCCTGGATCATCCCGATGAGCGTCGCGGCCTCCGCCGGCGTCACCTCTCTCAAGTCCTTGTTGAACAAGTAGCGCGCGGCCTGCGGCAGACCCTCGATTGGCGTGCCGTCGTACGAGCCCATCGGCACGTCATTGATATAGCGCTCGAGAATTTCGCGTTTGCCCAAGCGCATCTCGAGCACGATCGCGACTGCGAGCTCGCGGAATTTGCGGCTGAAACTGCGCTCGTGCCGATCCATAAAGGTGCGCGCAAGCTGCTGCGTGAGCGTGCTGGCGCCCTGCGCCAGATGATGCGAGCGCACATCGACGAACGCGGCCTCAATCACGCGAATCGGATCGATTCCCGGATGGTAATAAAACCATCGGTCCTCGGTCGCGATCAGTCCGTTCACCAGGTACTGCGGCATCTCGCCCAGCGCGATCTCTACGCGTTCGGCAGGAACGCCCGGCAGCAGCCGCCCGATCACCTCAGGCTCGAGCACAGCCGAACGTGCGGACACTCCGAACGAGTCGATCACGTTCGAGACTCGAGCGCCGCTAAGCGCGACACGCACGACCGCGCCCGGATAGTCAGCGCCCGCGAGGCTGAAGGAGCGCGTGTAGATCGTGATCAGGCCCGGGGTGCGCGAGTACTCGCCGGGTGACGCAGGCGCCGTCGTCTGCGTGTAGCTCAGATGACTCAGGCGATCGATAAGGCCGGTGCGGACGACATCGTCGCCGGGCCGGATTATCGCGGGTGCGGAATATATCGCGCTGCTTAGCGCCTCCCGACGCTGCTCGATCATGGCGGAAATTTCACCGTATAGTTGCGCGAGATAGAAGCCGGTCGCGAAAATGATCAGCAGGAGCGCCGCGCCCGCGATGGTCCGCACACGCCATCCTGCGATCCGCCATTCGCGCTTCTTGCGGCTCTTCGCGCCCCGCCTGTCAACAGCCTTAGCCACAACCACCTAGCGCCTCCGGCGACCCGCGCAATCGCAGCCTCCGCGTATCCACACGCATTGCGATCATACCGGAATCGCGCGCCGGTTCCGAAGCAACTTTCTCCTGCGCATCTACTGCTTGTAGCCGAACCGGCGGAGCATCGCGTGGCGTTCTTTCTGGTCCGCCTCGCTCTCGACGCCCTTAGGAGGCTCGCCGTCGATCACTCCTACGACGCCGCGCGCGCCCGATTCTTCGGCGACGATGATCCGCAGCGGGTTGGCGCTTGCGCAGAAGATCGTGCAAACCTCGGCGACTGATTTGATCGGATTCAGCACGTTCACCGGAAACGCGTTGCCGAGCATCACGACGAAGATGTGTCCCGCGCCGATCGCGCGCGCCGCCTCGGTAGCCGCGCGCTCGAGCGCCTCATCAGTGCCGGTATGCCGCACGAGGCATGGGCCGGAAGCCTCGTTGAACGCGACGCCGAAGCGAATTTGCGGGACCGCCTGCACCAGAGCCTCGAACAGGTCCTCGACCGTCTTGATAAAGTGCGACTGCCCGACGATCACGTTGACGTCTTCGGAAGGCTTGGCGATTGCTATTGACTTGAGCTCCATGACCCCTCGCAAACGCTGTGCGGATTCGATGATGATACGAAAGCGCGCCGCGCACGCAAAGGCCGCGCGCGCGTGTCCGCGATGCCGACCGCGAAAAAACCGCCGTCCACCGAGCGCAAGCTGCCTGCATTTTTCTACCGGATGCCGCCGCTGGCGCAGCGGGCGTACCTGCGCAGCGATGAAATCGGCAAGTTCGATTTCGAGGCGACCGCCTCCGCGCGCGAGAGCGTCGCCGCGCTGGGCCGCGCGCTCGAGTCGGGCGGCGCGCCCGCGATCGCCGAGGCTACTCGCGCCGTCGCAATCGAGGTCTGCCGGATGGCCGCCGTGATGCCGCTCGCGGTCGAGGTGCGCAGTGTGCGCCCGAGAAATCAGCGCGGCGAATTGCACGGCCTGTTCTATCCCTTCGACGCGCGCTCGCGCACGCCTGCGCATATCGTCCTCTGGATGCGGACCGCGCAGCGTCACGACGTCGTCCGGCCGCGTACCTTTGTGCGCACCCTGATGCATGAGCTGGTGCACTATCTCGACTACGCGCTGTTGCGCCTGGGCGATTCGTACCACACCATGGGCTTCTTCCGGCGCGAGTCGTTCCTGGTGCGGATGCTGCTGCCACCGGATTCCGGCGATCCGCCGTCTTGATGACCCGGCCCGCGATCCGCTAGCTAATGACCACGCCGCAAGATCGTCGCTGAAGACGGAAAGCGGCACGCGGGGGACAATGGCATCAGCGATGGGAATCTTCTCGAAGTTCAGATCATCCGCTTCAGCGGAAAAACGCGTGGCCGACGAATTGGCCGGCCTCGCGGGCCGCAAAGAAGCGCTTATCGCGCGGCTTGGACGGCACGCAGCGCGATGCTCTTATCCGGCCATGGCGGCCGACTTGAAAGTGCTGGCAGAAAAGGAAGCGGCGCATTTCAAAATCTTGCGCAACATCCTTTCCGATCGCGAGATGTGGCCGCGACCGCTCGAGGATCAGCCGCGCGAGGGCTCGAGCAACTGGGAGCGGCTGGGCGGCGACCTCTCGATGCTGTCGGCGCTCGCGGCGGGGCTACGCCTGTGCGCGATGCACTGGGAAGCGGTCGATCAGGAGATCGCCGACACGCTCGGCACGATGGCGGCCGAGGACGTCGATCACGAAAGCGACCTGCGCCAGCTCGCGCTCAAGTGCGACCCGCAGGCGTTCGACTAGCGAACGCCCGCGCGCCGCGACGCTTACTCCGCCATCCGCGGCGAGGTTCCGCCGTCGATAACCAGCAGCGAGCCGGTCATGTAGCTCGACGCGTCCGAGGCCAGGAAGATACACGGGTACGCGATTTCCTCGACCGTGCCGAAACGACCGAGCGCGCGCGAGCGCGCGACCGCCTGTTTCACCTTCGGATTCGGCCACACCCGCGGCGCGGCGCCGACCGTGTCGATCGGGCCGGGCGCGATACAGTTGACGCGAATTCCCTTGTCGCCCCATTCACTCGCGTGCGAGATAGTCAGGGTGATCACGCCCGCCTTGGACGCGCTGTAGGGCAGCATGTGCGAGGAGCCGTCGATTCCGGCGGTCGAAGAGATATTGATGATCGAGCCGGGCGATTTCTGGGCGATAAACTGGCGCGCCGCCGCCTTCGAGCAGAAGAACGCGCCGTCGAGATTGATCCCGACCACCGCGCGCCATCCGTTGGGCTTAAGATCGAGCGTCGAGCTCGCGATACTCGCGCCGTGATTGTTGATCAGCACGTCCAGGTGCCCGAACTGCTTGACCGCCGCCGCCACCATCGCGTCGCACTGCTCCGGCTCGCGGACGTCGCATTGCACCATCTCGCATTTGCCGCCGGCTTTGCGAATCTCATCGCGCACCTTCTCGAGGTTCTCAACCTTGCGGCTCGCGATCAGCACCGGCGCGCCGCGGCTGGCGAATTCCTTGGCGATCGACTCGCCGATTCCCGTTCCGCCGCCAGTGACGATAGTGACTTTGCCTTCGACGCTAAATGGATCTTTCAATTTCGTGTTCCTCCTGAAGCTGGTCGAGCCGCGCCATCTCGCGCGAGTGCCAGCATTGGCGATCCAAAATTTATCGCACGCCGTAATCCAGATAGCGAGAGCACGGATCTCTCTTCGTCCGATACCCTCTCCCTCCGGGAGAGGGCGACGCGGCGCGATGCTTGCGTTTCTTTTCGCAAGCATCGTGACGCGTGGGTGAGGGTGCTGCTCTGCCGTCGCGAGCGGGACGACGGGCCTACTGTGATCGATCAGGCCCCTGCCCCGCTACCCAGCCTGCGCGGCCCGGCAGCTCGATTCGGACGATCTCGCAGATCGGCAGCTCGGCGCGATTCAGCCGCGATGCGATCTCGCGCATCGCGACGAACTTCGCGCCGCGCTCCTTGAGCGCGCGGAGCATCACGCGAAAGCTCTCGAGATGCCCCATCCCCTCGGTCTCGGCGTGAACCGTATGCACGTTCAGCGCGTCGGGGATGAACTGTTCGAGGTAGTAGCGCATCACCGCCGCGTCGTCGGACAGCTCCGCGCGGCCCATCACTTCGTCGAGGGTCGGAAGCGTTGTCGGAATCTCCGGCGTGGCGAGAATTTTGTCGCCGATCGCGCATCGGAATGGATAGCGGCCCCGCGTGTCGCTGCGATACTCGAGGTTTTCAGCCTCGAGCGCTAGCGACGCGGCGTCGTTGGTGCGCCATCCGGGAGCAGCGAAGCCCTTGGCGGGCTCGCCCATGATCGCGCGGAACGCCTCGAACGCGTCGCGCAGCTCCGCGCGCACCCCGCTGTCTCCAATCGCGTCGATCCGATCCTGCCATCGCACATGATCGTACCCATGCACGCCGACCTCGAAGCCTCGTGCGCGCAGATCGCGCATCACCGCAGGGTATGCGAGCGCGATCGGCCGCGCCGGCAGAAGTGTCCCCGAAAGAACCGTTCGCAGACCGTACATCGAGACCGCTTTGGTCCGAAACATCTTCTTGAGGAAGCCGCGATTCTTGAGCACGCGCACAATCGCGCGCCCCGAGTTATCCGGACCCATCGAGATGTAAAAACTCGCCGCGACGCCCTCGCGCTCGAGCATCGCGGCCATCCGCGGCACGCCCTGCCCCAGGCCCTGATGCGTATCGACGTCGATCTTGAGCGCCACTTCCATCGCACAATCCTATCGCGATCGCACGCGACTCAGCCGCGCGTCAGCCAGACACGCTTGACGCCTCCGAGCGCAATACGATCGATCCCTCAAGCAAGTGCGCGGCGGCAACGTTGCGCGCTGCGCCTTCCGCGCCGCCTTCGAGCTGGGCGCGGATGACGAGCACGCTGCCCTCGCCCGCCGCGACTTCGAGCGCACCGCCGGCATCTTCACCGATTATCTCGCCCGGCTCGCCACGCGATCCGCTCTCATTTGCAATTCGCGCCTGCCAGATGAAGAGCTTGCGATCGCCAAGGTAGCAGAATGCGCCGGGATAGGGATGCGACACCGCGCGGACCAGATTGAAGACCTGGCGCGCCCGCCATCGCCAATCGATCTTGCCGTCTTCCGGCCGCCGCCGTCCGAAGTAGCTTCCGGCGGCGAGGTCCTGCGGCGTGCGCGGCGCGGTTCCCGCGACGATCCGCGGATGACACTCGCGCACGATCGCCGCTCCCGCCGGCACCAGCTTGCGATAGAGCGTAAGCGCGGTGTCAGCGTCTTCAATCGCGACGATTTTCTGCGCGACGATATCGCCCGCGTCCGCGCGCGCGACCATATGATGCAGCGTCACTCCCGCCTCGCGCTCGCCGTTGGCGATCATCCAGTTGACGGGCGCGCGCCCGCGGTAACGCGGAAGCGGCGAAGGATGCAGGTTGTACGCGCCCATCGGCGCGAGCCCGAGCACCTCTTCCGCGATCAGATGCCGATAGGAAAACGAATAGATGATCGCCGGACGCATAGCCGCGATCTTCGCGGTCCACTCCGGGTCGATCTTGTCGGGGTAATGCACCGCGATCTTGTGCCGCGCCGCGAGTTCCGCGCATGAGCGCCACCAGATCTCCTCGTCAGGATCGTCGCGATGCGACAATAGCGCCGCAATCGGCGCGCCCAGCTCGATCAGCTCCGCCAGGCACGCGTGCCCCATCTCGTGATAGGCGAACACGACGCACACCGCGTCCCTGACCGCGAGATCGGAGCGCGCGCTCACAACTTATCCGCGATCTTCGGGCGCGGCGTGCTTATGATCGCCATGTACATCGCGCACGATGTAAGTCGGACGGCGGCGCACCTCAATATAAATCCTGCCCACGTATTCGCCAATCAACCCGAACGCAAGAAACATCAAGCCGACGAACAGAAACAGGATCGCGAACAAAAGCCACAACGCACCTTCCTGCTGCGGTCCGAAGATCAATCGATGCAGAACCAGCACCGCAACCAGAATCGCGTCGAGAACGAAGATCCCGATTCCCGCGAGGCTCAGCGCCTGGATCGGCAACAGCGAGAATCCGGTGATCAGGTTGAGGCTGAGCGTCGCCAGCCGGAGAAGATTGTATTTCGATTTGCCTTCGGCGCGCTCGGCATGTGCCACGCGGATTTCCGTCACCCGCTTGGCGAAAGAATTCGCCAGCGCCGGCACAAACGCCGCCTTCTCGTCGCAATCGACCACCGTATCCACGATATGCCGCCGGTACGCGCGCAGCATGCATCCGTAATCATGCATCGGCACGCCGACGATCACCGAGGTCAGTCGGTTGTGCATCCGCGAGGCATACTTGCGCCAGCTCTCGTCTTGCCGCTCCTCGCGCCATCCGCCGACAACGTCGTTGCCCGCGTCGATCGCGGCGAGCAGCCGCGGAATTTCCTCCGGCGGATTTTGCAGGTCCGCATCGAGCGTCACGATCACTTCGCCACGCACCTGCCTGAAGCCCGCGAGGATCGCCGCATGCTGCCCGAAGTTGCGCGCCAGCTCGACCACGCGCACGCGCCCCTCTTGCGCCAGAGCTATCTCGCGCAGAATCACCAGCGAATCATCGATCGATCCGTCATCGATGAATACCGCTTCCCACGGACGCGACAATCCCTCGAGCACCGGCAACAAGCGCGTCCAAAGAGCGCCCAGGTTGGCCGACTCGTTAAACACCGGGATCACGATCGAGACCATCCCGGCCTGCGGCGCCCTCCGCGCGGGAGTGTCGTGAAACGAATTTATTTGGCTTGCCGCCACTAACTGGCCATTGTGGCAAACGCACGCTTGAGGTTAAAGACGCCAACCGGCTCCGACCGGCCACGAAGACACTAAGGCACAAAAGAAGAAATACTTTCTGCTTCGTGTCTTCGTGCCTTAGTGGCCGCCCGAGGTCTTAGTGGTTGACGACGCGGCGCTCGGCCTTAACACTGCATGACCATGGTGCCGCGCTCCCGAGCAGGTCGAATCGCGCTTGCCGCAATCGTCGCCACGATTCTGTACCTGCCCGGACTCGGACATCCCGCACTATGGGAACCCGACGAGGGACGCTATGCCGAAATCGCGCGCGAGATGGCGATTTCCGGCGACCTCGTCACGCCGCGCAATGATTACATCCGCTATTTCGAAAAGCCTCCGCTGGTCTATTGGGCGGAAGCCGGAGCGATCCGGACCTTCGGTCCGACCGAGTTCGCCGTGCGGCTCCCCGCCGCGTTGTTCACCGTTGGCGAGGTCGCTCTCATCTGCGCAATCGGCGACGCGATGTTCGGCGCGGCCACAGGACTTCTCGCCGCGATGGCGCTCGCGCTGTCACCTCTGGTGTTCGCCTTTGCGCGCTTTGCGACGCTCGATCCGGCGCTCGCATTTTTCTTAACCGCCGCGATCGGCGCGTTTCTCGCCGCATCGCGCGCGCCCGATTTCGGCTCCGGCGCCGGCCGGCGCTGGATGTGGCTTGCCGCCGCGACTCTCGCGCTCGGCACGCTTAGCAAAGGCCCGGTCGCGCTGGTGCTGGGCGGCGCGATCGCGCTCATCTGGATTCTGGTCGAGCATCGCGCGCGCGAGCTGCGCCGCATCCCGTTCATCTCATGCTCTGTCATCTATCTCGTAATCGTGCTGCCGTGGTTCATCCTGGCCGAGCATCGTAACCCCGGCTTTCTGCAATTCTTCTTCGTCCACGAACACCTGGAACGCTTCACCAGCTCGCAGGAGCACGGATGGGGTCCGTGGTTTTTCATTCCAATTATCATCGGCGGCGCGTGGCCGTGGATCTTTTTTGCTCCGCTCGGCTGGATTGAAATTAGCCGTAGCCATGAAAGCGCGATCCGCTCGCGATCTAACCTGATCGTCATCTGGTTCGCGGTAATCGTGATTTTCTTTTCGATTCCACGTTCGAAACTCGGCTCCTACATCCTGCCCGCGCTTCCCCCGCTCGCGCTCCTCGCAGGCTATGGCCTTACGCGCATCTCAGAAATCACGCACGAGCGCCGTATCGCCTGGATGCGATCCTTCGCCGCCGTGAATGTCTGCGCGGCGCTCGCCGCATGCGTCGGCCTCCACTTCGCGGCGCGTCGGCTACCACCCGGCCTCGCGCTCGACGGCGCGATGATCGCCGCCGCGTTCGCGGCGGGCGCTATTGCCGCGTACCTGCTCGCCCGCAATGCCGCCCGCGCCGCATTCGCGGTCGTCGCGATCGCGCTTGCGATGCTCCTGACCGTCGGTATCGCCGAACGCGCGCGCGACGCCGCCGCGACCGTCGTCAGCTACCGCGAACTCGCCCGCGGCATCGCACCCTACCTCGGTCCCGGATGCATCCTCGGCTCATACCATCATTATGTGCAGGCGCTGCCGTTCTATACCGGGACTCGCGAGATGCCGGTGCAGTACTGGGGCGAGCTCGGAGAGTTCGCCGACCCATCCGAAGAGCGCGACGGATTCATCGGCACCGCCGCTCGCCTCAAGCAAGTGTGGTCGCAGTCGCGATGCGTCGTGCTGGTGGTAAATGAAAAGGATCTCGCCGCCTTGCTGAAAACTCTGCCCCCGGATCCAAAAGCGAGGGTGATCGCATGTGAAGGAAAAAAACTAGCCCTGTTCAATGGATCGCCTTCTCGTTCCTCGTTCGATTCTGATTCCTCGCCCGGCAAGGGAGAGATAAGGTGAGCAACTGTATTTGAGGAGGGTGCGTTGCCCACAAGGTCCACAGGCTCTAGGGCCGCGCCAAGCGTTGATAAACGCCGAATTCTTGTGTGTCATCCTGAACGGAGGCTGCTCCTTCGGCGTTGTTCAGGACAGGCTCCGTGAAGGATCTCCGCGAAGCGATTAGTGTGATAGCCCCAATTGGTTGCACTAATCGCTTCGCCGAGATCCTTCGTCTGCGTCTCAGGATGACGGCAATGAACGGTTCGCGAAAAAATCGACAGCCTCCGCAAGGGAGAGATAAGGTGAGCGCCCGATGCGCGCACGGCATGCGTTTTTGCCGCGCGCCTTAAATTCTTAGCCCGACGGTTCACGACCTTAGTGCGCCGCAGCGGCGCGGGGCCCGATCTCGCCGCGGAGCGCTGCGGCGTGATTGCCCTTGGTGACGCAACCGACCTCGTCGGCGATGCGGGTCCAGCTGTCGCCGCCATCCTGGCTCATATGCACGGCGCCCTCGGTGTCGCCGACGAAGAGCTCGTAGCCGCCGGGCCAGGACGCCATGGTCAGCGCCTCGATATTGGCGCGGGGCGCCACGGCGAAGCCCTTCGGCTCGGTGTCCCAGCTGCGCCCGTGATCGCGGCTGCGCAAGATCGTGGTGTCGGCGACATGCGTGCCCATCCAGAAGCCGGGATGGAACTTCGCGCCCGACATGAACAGAATCTTCTCGTCGGGCGACAGCATCATGTGGTCGGGATAGGCTAGGCGGAACTCCTCGCCGGTCAGCCGCTCCCAGTGATCGCCGCCATCGCTGCTCCGATAGAGGCCGACGCCTGTCGTCATGAACACGGTGTCGGGCCGCGACGGCAGCAGCAACACCTGATGGACGTCGCGATAGGCGCCGTCGTCGGGCTTGGAATAATCGGCGAGCTCGCGCCAGGACTGGCCGCCATCCTCGGTCTTGAGCAGCGCGCCTTGCTCGATCGCGGCGTAGATGCGCTGCGGCGCGCGCGGATCGAACGCCATCATCTTGGTGTGGGCAATGCTCGGCGGCTCCGGGAAGGTCCAGTATGCGGTGCCCGGCACCTGGCGCAGCGCCGAAAGCTCGCTCCAGCTTTGGCCAAGATCGCGGCTCTTGAAGAGCGCGGCGGGCTGCGTCCCGGCATAGAGCGCGATGCCGCCCGCTTCGGCGATCGACGCGACGGTATAAACATTCTTGAAGGCGAGGCCGGAATTGCGCTCTTCCCAGCGCGCGCCGTCTTCGCTGAAAAGCACACCATCGCCATGCGTACCGACGAAAATGCCGGGCCGGCCCGGCAAGGTCGTCAAGGTCGTCGCACGCAGCCCGGAGAGTGCGGTGCCGTCCTTATGCCACGCGCCGGACGATTCGCGAGCCAGCGTCGTGACGCCGCTCGAGGTGGCGACCAGCAACCGGTCCGGCGCGCTCGCGCCGTCATAGCGGTTCATTCCATTGGGGGAGAGACAAGCCAGCATGATCACGCCTCCTCGGGTTCGAAGACAATCTTGCACGGCGCATATCGCCGTGTTTTAATCCGACTGTCCGGTCGGAAAAATATACGACTGAGCAGTCGGAAAAGCAAGAGGTCGATTTTGGGGCGCAAAAAAGAGATCGATCGGGATAGGATTTTAGATGCCGCCGAGGCCGTGATTCTTCAATCCGGTGGCCGAAGTTTCACGCTCGACGCCGTCGCCGCACGTGCCGGTATAAGCAAGGGCGGTCTCGTCTATAGCTTCGCAACTAAAGATGACCTGGTGCACGCAGCGCTCGAAAGGGAAATGGCGCGCTTTCGGGAGGCCGTGCACCGCCGCGTCCGCGGCGGGCCGACCGAGCCGATCGAACTGGTCCTGGCGCATATCGAGGAAGCACTCGACGAAGATGACGTCTCAACGCAAAAGGCTGCTTTTCTCGTAACCGCGTTGGTGCACGCCCCTGACATGCTGGAGCCAGTGCGAAGCTATTACCGCGAACTGCTCGATCCGCTTCGATCGGAAGCTGGCGATATGCATGACGTCCGTCACGCACTGCTGGCTGTTGAAGGAATTTTCCTGCTCCGAGGACTTGACTTCGTCGAGGTCTCGGCGGACGAACAGAAATCCGTCCTGCGCCACGCGCGTGATATCATCGTCGCGGTGTTGGCCAAGCATCGAGCGCGCGCGCCTCGCGCTCGTAGACCAAAGTGACACGCTCGTGACAATGGAAGTTGATTAGCGCTGCGCGCCGCGGATCGCGATTCAGCGCTGCGCCAATCCAAGCTGTGGAACCTGCCGGCTAAAGCGCCGGCCCCTCTGCGCGAGGAACTCGCCGAGGGTTATCTAGGCGTGCCGCGCCGGTATCCAACCCACTCCGCGCCCACCCATTGCGAGCGGGCCGCGCCCAGCGCCGCCTCCAGTTCCTCCTCAACGATTGGCTTCGCTAAGTATCAGACACCCGGGGGGCACTTGGAATCCGTGCGAGCGGTCTGTAGTTATTTGGCTGGCAGAAACGCTGGGGCCCGGTGAATCGAGCATGAAACATCCGCTGACCCTCCTGATCGTCGCCGCAATCGCCGTGGCTGCCGCGTCGTGCGCCCCAATCGCGCAAGATCAGGCCCAATCCGCATACGCGGCCGGACGTTACGACGAAGCCGCCAACGACATCCAGGCCGCACTCGGCCATGACCCCGACAATCAGAGCCTCAAGCAATTAGCCGCGCAGATTTTCACCCAGCGCGGAGTCAAGGAATATCAGGCCGGCCAGATGATCGCGGCAGCCGACGATTTTCAGCGCGCAATCAACTACTACCCGACCTACTCGATGGCCTATGACTACATGGGGATGCTCTCGTTTCAGCAGCATAACTGGCAGGACGCGATCAAATACGGCAGCGCGGGAGCTGGCTATGAAGGCAAACCCGACCCTGACTATGTGAAATCGGCGCGGCAGAATCTTCTCAAGGTCCAGTCCGGCGGTGTCGCTCCTTATGTCGGTGCACGCGGGATGCCTGACAACAACTGACGCGCGGTTGATTCCCGAAGCGGGACGAAGCCTGGCCGGAAACAAATGTACTAGGTGGATGCGCAGGTGAGTGGTGGCTGACGAGAAACAAGAATCTGCCGCAAAGCCGTCCGGTGTGGCCGCCGCGCCGCCCGGCGCCGACGCGACTCTCGGCCAATACCTGACCGAAGCGCGCAAGGCCCGAGGCTTCACCCCAGAGCAGGTCGTCGCCGAGACTCGCATCCCCGCTCACTACGTCCGCGCGATCGAGAGCGACGACTACGCGACCGTCTCCGATGAGCTGTATCTGCTGCCGTTCCTGCGCCGCTACGCGACCCACGTCGGCCTCGACCCCGAAGAAGTAGCTTCGCGTTTCGTGCGCGACGTGCAGCGTGCCGAAAACAATCCGACCGCGCGGATCGCCGAGCCGATTTCGATGGTCACCAGCACGCGCGAGCGCAAACCGCCGCGCGGCCGCCCGGTCGCGACCGGGTTGTTGATCGTGGCCCTCCTGGTGCTCGCGGTCGCGCTCTATCTGCGCCGCGACGCGGTGGTGGGCAGCGCGCGCGGCTTGATCGGCGGCAGTACCGTGTCGCCGCTTGCATCGCCTGCGCCTTCAACCGCGGCCGCGAAAGCCGAGACTAATCCGCAGGCGCAGTCCTCGGGAATTCCCTTCAAGACCGTGATCACGCCGCAGTCGCCCGCAGCCGCCGTGCCTTCACCCGCGGCGCCCGCGCAATCGAACGACAACTAGCCCGCAGGCGCTCAGTGCAGGATCGAATTCGCGATCTCTTCCGCTACCAGCTTCTTGGTGGTGCGGATATCGTCGCCCGGATGCGCCACTGCCACCACCTTGAGCTCGCTTTGCGATCCTGAAACCGTGGCGCGCGCAATAATCGCGGTATCGTAAATCTTGTTCTCGGGCAGGCCGTCATAAGTGTCAGGCCCGCCATGCATCCCATTCTTGAAAGCCTGATAGTTGCGAAACTGCGCCGTGGTGGGATCGTCAGGCGTCGTGTTCTGGCGCTCCGCCTCGATCGCATATGGGTCCGGCGAAGTGTCACCGGCATTTCCCACCGCCGGGACCTCGGCGCCCATATCTTTGAGCATCCCTGCCACCGACGGATCTCCCGGCGATACGTCCTGGAGCGAAACTCCCGGCGACAGCACGTGCACGCTCACCGTCACCGTCACCACCACCGGCGCGCCGTTTCCTCTGCGCGTGTTCAGATCTCCGCTCAGCACGTTCTGCACGGTGGAGTCGGTACAGATCGCCATCACCGCCGCCCCCGGCGCGATATCCAGCCGCCCGAGCGTCTTCACGTCCGCCGCGATTGCGCGCGCTCCGCCGCTCCCGATCGCCGCGGCTAGCGCAAGCACAATCGCCACAATCGTTTTGCCTTTCCACCGCTTCATCGCCGCCTTCCCTATCGGTAAGCTCGCGCCGCTTCGATCGGCCAAATCGCGATCACTTCGTCGCCGCGCACCACGTAATACTCGCTGTGCAGATTGATCGTCGTGTCGCCGTGGCTCGGAATCAGCTCGAGCTTCGTCCCCGCCGCAAGCTCGCTGTGCCCGGCCGCCAGATGCCCATGCTCTTCCGATAATCGCTCGACTTTGATCGGCAGATCTTTGCCGCGCGGCGGTCCAAATTCATTGGTCAGCGCTTTCATCCCCGCGTCGGTGATGGCGCGCTCACCGCGCCGCGCGATCACCGTGGTCAAAAGGCTGAGCGCCGGCTGCCCGAGATCCGGCCGCACAAACCGGTACGTCCCATCCATGAAAACGTACGATCCCGCCTGCACCTCCGTGACTTCCGGCCACGCGCCCGCGATATCGTAGGTACCGGTCCCGCCCGCGCTCACGATCTCCGGCGCGAATCCCGCCGCCTTCAGCGCGGTGACATGACGGCTCAAAATAGTCAGCGCGTCGCGCGCGGTCGCCTCGCGCTTTTCGCGATCGGCGATCAGGACCGCGTGCCCCTCGTAACCCATGATCCCGCGGTAGCGCAGCCGCCCGCGCGCGATCCGCCGCGCGAGCGCGACCGTCTCCTCGGGCGACTCGGCGCCGCATCGATGCATCCCGGTATCGACTTCGATTATCACGTCCGCCCCGCGCCCCGCGCGCTCGGCGCCCTGCTCGAGCTCGCGGATGTTGAACTCGCTTTCGACCGTCGCGATAATTTCCACCTGCCGCGCAACCGTGAAAAACCGATCGATCTTTTGCGCTCCCGCAATCTGATTGGCGAGCAGAATCGGTCCCAGGCCCGCGCGCGCCAGCACCTCGGCCTCGCCAAGCTTCGCCACCGTGATTCCGATCGCGCCCGCCGCAAGCTGACGGCGCGCTATCTCGGGCGTCTTGGGAGTCTTGAAGTGCGGCCGAAGCTTCTGCGGACGCGCTCGAAAGTATTCCGCCATCGCGGCGATATTCGCCTCGGCAACGTCGAGGTCGAGGATCAGCGCGGGCGTGTCGATTTCGCTTTTGCGCATCGCACCTGATCCTATCATCTCATGCGGTTATCCGGCGCGCGAAGTTTTGCCGCGCTACGGCAGCTTCTGGTCGAGGATCTCTTTCGCACGCGCGGCGCGCCACGCAACCAGGCGCTCGGCCAGCTCGCGATCCCCAAGCGCGATTATCTGCGCCGCGTAGAGCCCCGCGTTAGCCGCTCCCGGCTTGCCGATCGCCATCGTCGCGACCGGCACGCCCTTAGGCATCTGCGCAATCGCGAGCAGCGCGTCGATTCCGTTGAGCGCCCATCCGGGCATCGGCACCCCGATCACCGGCAGAATCGTTTTCGCCGCCAACACCCCAGGCAGCGCCGCCGCCCCGCCCGCCGCGCCGATCAGCACGCGGATTCCGCGTCCCGCCGCCGCGCCCGCATACTCGAGCGTCTGCTCGGGCGTGCGATGCGCCGACAACACCCGAACCTCATGCGGTACTTTAAGTTCCGTCATGACCTCGGCCGCCGCCGCCATGAATTCCCAGTCGCTCTTGCTGCCCAGCACCACGCCGACCAGCGCTGATTGTCCCGATGCCATCTCCTGTACAGCCCCCTGCCTCAATTCCGGATGCCACGAGGCTCGCCGCACGAGGCTCTCTTGTCAAGTCTGCGATCGGCTCCGCCTTCGCTTAGCTAACGATAGGACATCGGCGTTGATTCCGGCAAAATGTCCAATCATGGCGACTCCGATTCCCGCGAATCATTGCGCCTTCACCCTCGGCGAGGCCGCCGCCGCGGTCGGCGGCGTATTGCGCGGCGCGCAACCGGAGATTCACGCCTCGAGCGTCAGCATCGACACCCGCTCGCTCGAAGCCGGCGCGCTCTTCGTCGCACTCCGCGGCGAAGCCGACGGCCACGCATATCTCGCACGCGCCGCCGAGCGCGGCGCTGCCGCCGCGATCGTCGAGACCGGCCGCGCGATAGATGCGCTCGCTTCGATCGAAGTCGCCGACCCGCTCGACGCGCTCGGGCGCCTCGCGGGCGCTCATCTCGCACGCATCCGCGCCGCGCGAGATCTTCCGCTCGTCACGATCGGCGGCGCTGCCGGAAAAACCACCACCAAGGAGCTCACCGCCGCCGCGGCGCGCGCGATCCTCGGCGATACGCTGGCCACGCCCGGCAATCTCAACAATCTGATCGGCGTTCCAATGACGATCTTCATGCTCACAGCCGAGCATCGCGCCGCAGTCCTCGAATGCGGCACCAACACGCGCGGCGAGATCGCGCGGCTCGGCGCGATTGTCCAGCCCGACGCGGCCGCGGTGCTGAACATTGCGATCGAGCATAGCGAGGGTCTGGGCACGCTCGAGGAAATCGCCGACGAGGAGGCCTCGATCTTCTCCGCTGCGCGGCGCACCGCAGTTGTTCCCGCCGATGATGCGCTATTATCTCATCGGCTCCCGGAGCGGCTGCGAGCGATCACGTTCGGCCTCGCCCGCGGCGCCTACGTTCGCGTCGCCGACCGCGCGGCATTAAGCGACGGGCGCGCGCGAATCAGACTCGAGATCAATCCCGCCCTGCTTGCATCGACAGCGAATCCGGTCCTGAACGTTGAAATTCAAATGCTCGGCGCCGCCGCCGCACTTAATTGCGCCGCCGCGATGGCCGCGGTCATCGCAATCAGCTCCGCGCCGATTACCGCCGACGGGCTGGAAGCGATTGGCGCCGTGTTCGCCGCCGCGAAGCCGATCGCGCGGCGGATGGTGCCGCTTCAAATTCGCGGCGCGCTGGTTCTGGACGACAGCTACAACGCCCAGCCGCCCTCGATGGGCATCGCGATCGAGACCGCGCGCGAGATTGCAGCCGCACGCGGCGCACGCCTCATCCTGGCGCTTGGAGACATGCTCGAGCTTGGCGCCCTTGCGCCCGCCTCGCATGACGCCGCGCTTCGTCACGCGCTCGACTCCAGCGCGGCCGTAATCGTCGCGGTGGGACCTGAGATGCGCGCGGCCCGGGCGCGAGTCACTTCCAGCCGATGCGATTTGCTCGACGCCGCCGACAGCGACGACGCGGCTCGGATCGTGCGCGGCATCCTGCGCTCCGGTGACGTGCTGCTGGTCAAGGGTTCGCTCGGGATGGCGATGGATCGAATGATCAATGCGATCCTGCCGGACCGCACCGGCCGCTGATTGTACCGTCGGCGATCATCTACCGCCTTCTACTGCCCTATTGCGGTAACATTGCAGGTTTCCGCCGTCATTGAGGCGTTGGCCGGAAGCGTCAATATCGAGGCCGTCGCCGTCGGATTGTAGCTCCCGCAACTCGCCAGCAGGTTCGGCGCGGCTGAAAACGCGGTCGGAAATGTAAAGGTTTGCGAAGGGCCGGTCTCCTGGTATCCATTCAAATAGCAAGTCGCTGTCTTGAGTGTTCCTTGCATCGACTGAGAACAGGTCGCCGTGCCCGCAGTGCCGGAGAGCGCGGTCGGCGTCGGAAACGAATTGAAAACCATCGCCTGGTTCGGCTCGGTCGAGACGATCGGCGGGACCGTCTGGCCCGTAACCGAGCAGTTGATACAATTGAATTCGGGAATCGCCCCTCCGTTAACGGACTCGATTGGAATAAGACCTGGTGTTGCCGGCAGCGTACCCCGCGAGTTTCCATAGTTGCTGAGCGGCTGGCCAAACTGATCTCCGATAAAGGTCGATCCATTCGCGGCATTATTAGTCAGTGCGATATTATTACTGGTCGTCGACGAGTCCGGCTCGAAGAACATATTGAGATAGGTTGCCGCACCCCCGTTTGCGATGATCGCACCCCACGGCCCACTTCCTGCCGCCACCCGCCAGTCTGAGATCGTCAGCAGTCCCGGATATGGAAGCGCGTACAAGAACATCTGCGCATATTCTTCCTGGCCGCCTTCCGTCCTCCCGAAGGTCCCGATCGTGCCGATCTTGTAGACCATCCCCGATGACTCTGCGTTGGTATTCATCATTACGAACGAGCCGATGTCGTCGAAGTCGAAGCAGTAGTCCCGGCCAAGACAACCCGTGTTGTAAAACACCTCGTTATATGTCTCCGCGGAATTGGAATATACGCACACTTGGCCGCCGGCTCCATTCGGCGTCGAGCACTGAAGGTCGTCGACCACTGCGTTCTCGTCGTTTTCGGTGCCTCCAAGATTCACGCACAATCCCACTACGCCGCATTCGACATGACGCACCCTGAGCCCGGTCGGCGTCGTATACGTAGTCGCGTTGCTGGCCGGCGCGCCGGGACCCTGAGTGGATGGACTGCTGGTGCCGTATCGATTTACATCGATCATTGTGCCGGGCGTGTTGCCCGTCAGTCCTTCCAGTCCAAGGTTTTCGATGCTCGTGTTACCGGCATAGTTCAAATTAAATACGATCCCGCCCGGAGAGCCATCCCATTTGAACTGCGTATTCGAGATCGCGCTGTTAGGCGCACGCGACGCACCCGTGATTCCCGCCTGCGCGGTTCCCCAAAAACTAACCGCTTGTGACAAATCGTAATGCGCCGCACAGGCAGGCAGATAGACCTGGCTATAGTTCGCAGCCAGACCGGTGAAAAGGTATGAGGCATTGACTCCCGCCTGCATGGCGGGCGCGTTGTCATGCCGCATGGTCGTGGTAAGGGCCTGCGTAGCCGCAACCGAAAGTGTGACCGTGGTCCCGCTAATCGCCGTGATCTGCGCATTCAGGTCCGCCGCGACCGCGCTGATGCTGCCCTGCTCGTCGATACCGTATGGATACCCGTTGTCCCGGTACTGATAGCTGGTAAAAGGCGCGCGGGACTGATTAATCCCAATGATCGCATAAATGCTCGAGGGCGTGCACGATGCGCCGGTGCAGCGCCGAATAATCGTTCCAGCGGTATTCGCGTTGACTGAATAAGATACGATGATTCCCGTCATCACCGAGAACTTCGCCGGACCAGTGGTGTCGCAGACCGCCGCGCTTGCAGCCGATCGCATTCCGTTCAGTCCCGTGCCAATTCCCGTCTGTCCGATGTTCTGAACGCTGTAGCAATAGGTAGTGGAGCAAGATGTATTCGAGTTGTTTGGCGTTCCGTCATCGGTTTCGCAATTGCCGTTTGCGGTTACAGTCGATCCGGGAACCGGATAAGTCGCTGTCACGTACGGAAAATAGTTGTAAGTATAGCCGTCGTTTGTTACGCTCGAGATCGTCGGGGTCGTGATCGTGTTGGCCGCTCCGGCCGCATCCAGCTTCACGTACTGGCCGACCTTGAAATCGCCGATCGCGTTTACTGAGATCGTGTTGCTGCCCGCTGAAGTCGTCGCACTCGCTGTAGTATCCGAGCACACGACCCCATACGCAGGATTAGTCAAATCGAGAACGCCGGCGACGTTGAATCCGCTGAGCGCCGCCGCCGTGCCCGTGCCAGCCGCCGAATTCGCGCCGCTGGTGACGACGGGAGTCTTGCCGCCTTCGACCGTGATGACCGTGCTCGAGCTCGAGGCCCCCGTCACGTCGCCGCCCATAGACAGGGTGCCCGCATTCGCGGCGCAGCTCCACGCACCGTTCTGGCCCTGTGCCCATGCCCCCGAACCGCCCCCGGTGCAAGGACTGGCCTTCTGGCAATCGGTGCAGTAGAAAAGTGTACCGTCCTGTTCAACCGGCAGATTCGCGAAGCTCAGACTCACGAACGTAGGTGAGATAGGCTGCGCACCCGAAAGACGATCGTTGATCGCCTCACGAAACAACAGTCCCGCATTGGTGCCCGAATAGTCGGGGATCGGCTGATACGCGCCCGGCGGCGGAAGATTCTGGCCCGTTAACTTTTTGGGAATTGCAACAATCGCGACACCGAAAATGGTCGCAACCGCCAACGCACGCAGGATCGGCTTCATCACTATTCTCACTTGCTCAGAACCCTATCGCCAGCCACGAAAAGCCATTGCTCCGTTCACCGGTCGCGCCAAGCGAAGTGCCGCCCGGAACGTCGAGTACGAAAGTCCCTCCGCTACGGCTGTAGGTCACCACGCTGGCAACCGTGTTGAACCCGCTGGTGCTGGCGTAAACGTTGGTCGCGAGAGGCGGAAGCAGAATCGCGTTGGGAAAGGGTATCGGCCAGGTGACGTTGAATTCCTGGTCATTTGGAATCTTTTGATCGCTCAGCGCGTAGTATCCCCATTGAATCAGCGCCGCAACCGCGCCCCGGCTGATATCCGTGATCGGGATCATCAGATAGCCACTCGTCTGCAACGAGCCGGTGAAACCCGCCATAAATGCCTGCAGAACCCCAATAATCGCGATATTGGTGTTTTGGCGTCCGTGCAGATAGGCGGTTCGGTTCGCCAGCTGTTGATGAGGCTGATTGCTGAGCCCCAGACCTCCAAAGCTTGCGCCTGACGCCGCCCCTTCGACGGAATCCGTCGCCTGGATTTCGTAAACCTCATTCGTGGTGAATTCTGGACTGTCTATTAGCGTCGCCATCTATAACCTCTCACTGGGAAACCTTTCGCCTGATCGATTCTGTCGGCCTTTGTGGGCTCCTAGAAAGTGAGCGTCCAGGTTCCCGCAAGTGACATGCCCGAGGTGAATACTATTGGGCTAAGCGTTTTACGCGCGAGAATCGGCGTGGGCGCGTTTCCACCCGGAACTCCGACACCAGTATGATTCGCGAACAAAGCGATCTCCTGGATAGTAATTCCTTGCGCCCCAGTGTCAGAAGCAGTCAGACTCCAGTTGAACGTCACGCTTCCATTACCGTCCTCGGAATGCGCGTCGATCGGTTTGTAGTACGCCGGCGCGGTCAGCCCGAGATCGTTCACCGTCGGAGCATTTGAGCCTGAACCGAAACCGACGACAGAGCAAAACTCGCCCGCGGTGTCGCCGCCAAGCAAAGCCGCAAGCGCCGGCAGTCCGGCGTTTACGAACAAATTCCGTCCTTCCTCCTGGTAGAGCAATTCGCGGCGCTCGAACACCCGCACCATCACCGTTCCGCAAGGCCTATTCATTTCAACCTCCGTTGAGCGTCGCGACGTTGTTTACGATCAGCGCAGGATCCGCAACGATTGGCTCGTTGACGCCGTAAGTAATTCCGCTGTGCGCATAGTGTGCGTTATAAATTGGGGCGATCGGACCGTAACCGTCGGTGTAGGGCGCCGCAGTGATTGCGATTAACAGTTGCGCATCCGACGGCGGCGGCGCCGCGTCGATTTGATACTCGGCGATACCGCCCAGGGTCACGCTGTCGGCTGGCGCCGGCGCGGAGTCTTGCACCGGCGCCGCGACGAACCAAAGCGAGTCGAGCCACGCGCGCGCTGGCTGAAAGAAATTCACCGCCGCAATCGCGCTCTGCGCCGCGCCTGCCGGCACTTCGACGCCGGGGCCAAGAGTGATCAAGACCCGAAACACCGCCCATCCCTCTGAACTTGGAAATGCCGTCCCACCCCAGCTCGCTTCCCCTTCCTGAATCGCGACGTCGGTCCATCCGAGCGATGACAGCGCCCGCTTGATCGTTGCGGGTGTCCCCCGTTCGCGATGCAGCGCGATCGCCAGCTTCAGTAGTCCGCGCTCAGTTGCGGCGTTCGGCGACGCTTCGCCGGCTATCGACTCGGGTCCGGAGAGCGTATCGATGTCGGTGAGCGAATCGATATCGGTCAACGTATCGATACTCAGCGCAACCGGCGCCACGAGCTGCCAAAGCGGCGACAGGATATCGAACTGCCATGCGAGAAATACCAGTGCTCCGTCCACTACCGAATCGATTCGATAAATCAATAGCGGCGTCAGATCGAACGCCGACAAGCGCTCGATCAGCACCAGCAGCGCCTGCGTTCGCACGTCGTTTATCGAGGGAGCTGCAGTTAGTTCTGCCATCGTATCTCAGCTATGCTCTCCGCTTACCGCCTCGGTCAGCGAGATCGCGGTACAATTTGCCCATTGGCCCGCCGACAACTGCGTATATGCAGGTGCGGCGAGCGTAACCTCATAGACACCCGCAACCGAAAGCGCCGCGATCACCTGGCTCGGCACAATGTCGCGCTGAATCTTCGCTGCGAGTCCCAGCGCATACTGAATTGCGGCGTCGTGCGCGGCAGTCATCGTGGCGTTCGGATCCGCATCTGAGTACAGCGTCACGGTCGCGGTAATCTGATAATCGACCTCGGTCACCGCAAGCACGGTCACTGTATCCGTCAGGGGCCGCACCGAATCAGCGCTGAGCGCGGCTGAGACTTCATCCAGCAGCGGCGTTCCCGCGACTCCTGCCGGATTCGGCGCGCCTTGCGGCTGGACCGTAACCGGTCCGGTCAGGATATAGACGTTGACCTGCCCTGGCGCCGGACTGACTACTTGCGCATCGACGATTGAAGGATCGACTCCCAGCGCGAAGAACCTGTACGCTCCCGCGGGTCCCGCGACGCTGAATTGATTCGGCGCCGCCTGGATCCGGGTGCGCAAATGGTCGTCAGTTTCTGGCGACGACCCTCCGGACGTTACCGTCGTATTGCTGACACTGGCGATAGTCACACTCGGACCCAGCAGCGCATTGACCTGCCCGGCCAGATAGCCATTGGCTCCCGCCCCGGTCTGCACTGCCGACGCGCCTATCGTGCTCGAAAGCGTACCGGCGGGAATCACCAGGGCGGCGGTCGTCGCAAATGAGTATTGGCCGTCGCTGGTGCCAACTAAAGTGCCTTGCGCGATTGTGATTGCGACGGTCAGGACGCTCGAAAGTGTGAACTCGAGCGTCGTAGCCGCGCTCTGCGCAGGGAGTCGGGTCACACCCACGAGTTGGCCCAAATAGTCGATCATCGGAAAGATCGCGAAGGCCAGAAGATTTTGCTTCGCCGCATACTGGATCGCGTTGCGAACCAGTGACTCGCGATACGCGTAGAGGTTGATCAGAAGCCGCTCCACCTGCGCCGGCTGCAGGGTGCGATTTGCAGCCGCCTCAAACTCCGCGATCATATCGGCGAGCACCAGATTGGGATCGAGCCCATCGGAATCATCGACAAATACCGGGGGCGGAAGTGACGGGACGCCTGCTGCCATTAGTCTATATCCTTCACATTGATGGACGTGCGATCATCGGTTCACTGCGCCGCCGCGCCCAGCAACACTGTGGTGGTAGTAGTAGTATTCGCGCCCGCACTCGGCGCTTTCGACAGATTTAGTTGCCAGGTTACGCTCACATTCAGATGCGCGTTCGACTGAGTAGTGGTGTCGAGCACCGGCACGGCGCTGACGTTCACCAGCGTGATGCGCGGCTCCCACAGCGTCAGCGCCGCGGTCAGCTCGCGTACAATCGCGGGCAGCGACTCAGATATAGGATGGTCGATGTAGCGCCAGATATCGCAGCCGAATGTGGGGCGCAGAGGATCGCTGCCAAGCGGCGTGGTAAGAATAATCGCAACGCATTGGTCAACGTCGGCAACGCCTTGTACCACCTGGCCGATTGCCCCGAGCTTGAGCGACCAGTCCGCCGAGGTGATATCCGCCAGCGTGACTGCGTCTGCGCTCATCTTACTCTGCCTCCACGATCAGGCTGGCACTGGTGATCGATCCGAGACCCGCGGGACAAGTTACCTGGTCGCCAAGTCGCGCAACCCCTTTCAACTGGCCACTCCCGAGGCGAATCTGCGCAGGCGAGGTGACCTGAGCATTCCCCTCCGCATCGATCGCAATCGATGCAGTACCAGCGCCGATCGTCAGGATGGCGCCGGTCGGCAGCGCGATTGTCAGCGCGTGCGCACCGCTGTCGTATTTGACCGACGCGCCGTCCGTGAATTCAAGACTCAGCACGTGGGCCGCGCGATCGTACTCAAACGCCGCGCCATCCTTGAACCCGAGATGCCACTTGTCGGCGCTGCTGACCGGTGTCGCATCGGCAGATGAATAGATTGCGCCCAGGACCGCGCCGGCTTCATCGTGCGCGTCCATCAGGCAGACCACCTGCTCGCCGAGGTCCGGGATCCAGTAGGCTTTGTCGTTCTGACTCTTGGGCACGACGATTGGCAGCCACCAGCTCCGCAGCTGATCGTAATCTGCGAACGTCACGCGCACCCGGGCGAGCGCCGTGTCCTGCTCCTGCACAATTCCGACTCGGAACATGCCCGGCGCCGCCTCGCGGCGACCCTCATGATGCACCATTGCCTGCCTCACACGCTTCGGAGCGCCTCGATTTCGGTCGAGTAACCGCGCTCGCGATCAAGCAGATGACGCGCGGTTTCGATCAGGTAGATCCCGTCAAGCATTCCCCATCCTGACAGCAACACGTTACATCCCGCCGAAAGCGCCGGATTGCCCGGTCCGACCAGCCGCGCGCCAAAGAACGCCTGGTTATGGCGGTTCAGTGCCGCACTCGCGCGCAGGCCAGCCTGCGCCGCATTCTCGCATCGCGCGATTATTTTGAGCGTGTCGCCAGTCGGCGTCGCGGTGCCCGCCGACACGTTCTGCGCGATGAGTTGTTTGCCGGCGGGATCGAAGTACGCGGCGGACGCCGCCAGATATATCTTCCGGGTCCGGTTTCTGAACCCGAATCGCTCGAGATCGCTGCGCCCAATCGTCGCGATCGGCGCGGCCGCCTGGAGCGCCGCGTGCGCATAGAATACCAATTGCGCACCGCGCACCGTAAAGTCATAACCAAACTCATTCGCAAGCCGTGCGAGAAATTCGAGATCCGTTTCGTCGCGCTGGGTCACGCGCTCGAACGCAACATCCTCAATTTCCGGCGCGCTCACCAGCCCGAGTCCATACTTGCCGGCGATCGTCGCCGCGATTGCCAGCAAAGTCTGCCCTTCATATGCGGCGCTGTTGCGCGTGCGCATCGCGGGAGTTACATACGCCGCCAGACACCTTAACCGAAAAACGTCGGGCGGTCCGGACAGTTGCAGGTCGTCGATCTGAAAGGATCCGCACTCGAGAAGTTGGCCCCCGGTGTATCCGAGAAACGCCTCGATACCGTCGCCGAGCGCGGGGTACCACGGCCCCTGCCAACGCTGTGCGTGATCCTCCACCTCGACGCAAAGGTCGCCCGACCTCGCACCGAGACGATCGACATAGCTGATCGCGCGCACCATCGCAGAGATCTCGCCCGAGATATTCACTCCCGCGTAATTGAGTATCCACTGAGGCGCGCGGACTGAATATGAAATAGCAGCGCTCATGACATGGAACCCGTTGCGTTCGATGACGACGTAGTCTTCCACGGCGGCAGATCCGTGCTCTGAGAATTGCTCGCGCTCAGAATGGGAACCTGGATCAGAATTCCCGCCTCGAACACCGGCTCGATCGGCACCAGCGGATTGGCCATTATGATCGGATTGAAGCGGGTCGCGTCCGCGTAGAACCTCCACGCGAGCAGGTCCCAGCGCTCGCCGGCCCGCGTGACATGCGCGATGTACTGCATCGCCGTCACCGCGCCACGCTACGGGTAATCGCCGCGGTGGGAATATCACCGGGCTGCTGAACCGCAGTGGCAGGAGCCGTCGGCAGAGGATTTCCGAGCAGCGCGCTCAGCCCTGCTGGCAATAGCGACGCGGCCGGCGCACTCGCGGTGCTCGAGCTGCTCAGAAGACCGAGCGGAGTGAAGTTCAACAGGGCCGGCGCTCCCGGATCGAGTATCGAATCGAGCGCCCACTGCTTGAGCCCGAGCCGCATGCGCAGCGCGATCGGAGCGCCGCCGGCATCGAGCTGCGCCGCGCGCGTGGTGATCGTTTCGATCACGAAGTAGCCGCGCAAGGTCCCGTTGCCCAGCACCAGCGGCATTGCCTGATGGGTTTCGGCCGCCGCGCGCAGCGCAAACGCCTGAAGTTCGGGGTTGCCGATTGACGCGTGCAGGAGCAGGTCGAACGACAGCCGCTCGAGGCTGTCTCCGGTCCACTGCAATCGCGGCTGCGCCTCGATTACCCGCTGTTCTGCGTATACATAGCCGCGCTCAGACTCGATTCCCTCTGGCGAACCGACTACTTCAAACTGAATTGTGCCGAGTTCAGCAAACAACGCATTTCCTCCGAATAGCCACAATGTGTTCGTTAGTACGTTCGCTCGGCCAACGCCGCCTGGTTGTCGCGCCGAACCGAGGTTGCGGCTTCGACCCGCATCGGACGGCCTGCCAGCTCGGCGCCGTTGAGGTTCTGGATCGCCGCTGCGCCGTCTTCGATCCGCGCCATCTCGACGAAGCCGAAGCCGCGCGAACGCCCATCGAAGCGATCGCGCACCACTTCGGCGCGTTCGACGACTCCGACCTTCGCGAAAGCCTCGCGCAGTTCCTCGTCACTCAACCGAAAACTCAGGTTGCCTATAAATAGTCGCGCACTCATCTGACTACGTCCTTTTTCCCAAATGCGGTCATTCAACATCCAGCTCGGTTTCCCCTCCGCCGCCGGCCAATCCGCGTCCATAATCGCGCACGGCGCGAGTCCAGTATTCGAGTTCCGCAAAGCCCATCGCTTTCAAGTCCGCTAGCGGAAATCCGAATCGGACCAGTCCCGCGAATCCGGCGGCGGAGGGAGCTGAAAATTTTCGCCAACCACCTCGGCCTGGAGCGCAAGCACGTCGGCCAGGTCCATCGCGAGAACATCTTCGTACACGATCTTTTGGCCCCCGATCTCTGCCAGCTCCGCGACCAATGCGAACACTACCGCGTTGGGATCGTCTCCCCCTGCCGCGCGCTGCGCACGCATCAGGTCACGGCCGCAGCCCTTGCGCACGAGAGCCTGCTTGCCGGAGGGCAGTTCGAAGACTCGCGACTCGCCGCGCGCCGCTTCATCGCCGATCCCAACTACGACTCCGTTCACTCGCATTTCTTCGGCCATCGTTCACCTCGCTTGAAGCTCGCGGTCATTTCGAGCGGCGGCTCAGCCACCCAGGTTGCTGCGGAAATCGGACAGTTGATCGACCCCGCCGACGACGTACAGGTTCGCAAACACGTCGTAGAGATAAATCTGAACCCCTGCGACGTAGAGCTCCGCATGATAAATGCTCACCGCCGAAGTCGTTTCGACCATCTGATGCTGCTTGAAGACGGGCGCACCGGCATCCTTGAACACTCCGGTCATCAGATAGACCACCGGCAATTCGGCGCTGCGCCCCTGACTGGTATACTGTTCCAGGTTTCCGCGCGTCTGGAAGGAATGCGCCGTGAACGGGCTGGCCGCGAAGGTCAGCGCCTCTGCGTCGAACGACGCCCACTTGATCTTCGACTCGAGCTTGGCGACTCCCGCCCACAGCTCCGCGGTTCCAGCCATTCCTAAGCCCTTGTAGTCGATCATCTTGTGCTTGGGATGCGCAATTTGGATTTCCTCGGCGCGGCCGAGCAATCCCACTCCGTCGATATAGATATTCGCATTAGTCAGTGAATTGATTTGAATATTCATTCGCCGATCCTCCTATGCGGTAGCAGAGGCGGTCGTGGTTTGCGGGCTGGTCTGCCCAAGCTGAGACAGCAGGGTCGAGTCGATATAGCTCTGGAAGGTCAGCCGCTCAGCCGGCGGCGGCGGCATCACGTCGATGTCGAAAACCAATTGTCCTGCCGCGACCTGGTTTGATGGATTCTCAGAAGGGTCGTAGCTGGCCGAGCCTGCGACCAGCGCGCCGCGCTGAATAAGGCTGCGGATAAACGCGTTGACGCTTGCAAGAATCGCCGTGATTAGCGCGTTCGAGATCGGCTGGTCGATAAACTGCAGCATCGAAAGCTCAATCGACTCTTCGATTACATCCATCGTTCGCCGCACGTTGATAAAATTGTCCGGCGCGGTGTCTGTTGGATACGCGGCCGAACGATTGCCCCATACTCGCAGCCCGGTTCCATACGCATTGAACACCGTCACAATTCCCTGAGCGTTCAGATTGTTCGAATCCGAAAGAGGATCGAGAATTGATGAGTAGATGCTCACGTCGGGGCCAAGAATTCCCTCGACCTCGGTGTTGGAAGGCGACCACCAATAGCCGTTCGACAGGTCTTTGGCTGCAATCGCTCCCGCTACCCACTGCGAATACGGGCCGACCGAAATTCCCGAATATGGGTTGGGAATCGGCGTACCGGCCGAACTTAGCGTTACTCCAGTCGGCACCAATCCCGCGTCAGAAAACTGCTGTTGCGGGTAACACAAGATCACGCGGCTCGACGAAGTATCGAATGTGTTTCCGGCCACGCCGCGGTTGGCGAGCGCAGTAGCCACCGGCGTCGAAGGCGCGGAATCGATCAGCGCCATCGCCCGGATCGTATTTGCCATCACCGCCAGCGCACTCGCAACATCTTCGTTCTGTGCGTAGCCAGGAGCCGCAAGCAGTTTCGCGAAGAAGCCCATCGTGCCGTACGTGGTTTGCAGCGCCTGGATCCCGGTATAAACGCCGCTGGTAACCGCACCGATTATGTCCGCATCCGCCACCTTGGTCGGGTCGGCGTAGTTGAATGAAACGCTAACAGCCTCTCCGGCGGTCAGCGCGCCACCCGACAGCGCCGTGATGACGCCGTTGACGGTGTCGATCGAATAGTCAGTTCCGAGGACATAGATCGTCGAGCCGGCCTGGTTCTTGACTACCACGCTGCTCACGCCCATGTGCCCGAGATTCAGGACCTGAGCGCCGGACGCAGGGAAGCTCATCGCCTGTGCCGAGATCGCGGTGAAGTGGCGAGTAGGATCGAATACGTTGATGACGATCGCCTGGCCTGCCCCCTGCTCCTGGATCGCCGCGAGCGCGTAGGGAATCGTGTAGCCCTGGATGAGCGGGCCGAAGTTCGCGGCGTCGAGCGCCGAACTGACCAGCGTCGGAGCATTCGGCGCGGGCGGGGCCGCCGGCGCGGCTACCGCCCACGACGGCGCGGTCCCGATTAGTCCAATCACGGCGGACTTGACGACTCTGATTGGATTCGGCCCAGTGGTGACCTCGATCACTTCGACCCCGTGCAGGAAGCTTGCTGACATGTCCTCTTACCTCGCGCGGGGCGCTGCCCCGCGAATTCAATTAGGTCGTAGGCACGGTCTCGCCGGCCACCTCGATCACCTGATCTCCGTATGTATATCCGACTTGCACCGTCTCGCCCGCGGACATTGCTCCGCCAGCGAGTGCGGTAATAACTCCGTTTACGGCGTCTAGTGAGTAATCGATTCCGAGAGTCAAAACCGCGCCGCCCGCGGAGGTGACGACTACCGCCGAAAGATTCCCGTTAGGTAGCTGAATCGTCTCTGCCGAATTAGAGGTGAACGACGCCGGCGCGAGCGTGACCTCGCTCTGGCCGCCCTCTTCCATCGCGACGCCCCGGATGAAAAGCGGAAAGGTTGGGGCGGATGACGGCTGGACCGCGACCGTCGAAAGCGCGAAAGTGATTATATAGATCCACACTCCGCCCTGTTTGTCTCGTTCGACGAAGCGTTCGGCGCGCGGATATATCTGGCGGCATCCGGGGACGCGAAAGCCGGTCAGCGCCGCGCGAACGGCCTCGATGACTGAGTATGCGCCGGGACTCGGGCCGCTCGGCTCGGCGCCGTAACTCCATCCGAGGTCGCGCATCATCACCGTGACGCCGAACTCCATCACGCGCTCCTGGATAATCGCCGACATATCCAGCATCGTGCCGTACTTGGATCCGAGATACTGCACCAGCGCGGCGCCGACGCGATGCGTCAGCCGGTAAGACTCGGGCTGGTCGGGATAGTGCGCGATTTCGATTCCCGCGATCTGCGCCGCCAGTTGCGCGACGATTGCGATTTCGATCGTCGCGATATCGATCGCGGTCGGCGGAGCGAAGTTTTCGCCGTTCCACGGCAAGTCCAGCATCGCAGCCATCGCCTAGTACCCCCGAAGCCGGCCGCGGCTGAACACGCGCCGCGGTCCGGTGACTTCTTCGGCCGCACCCGCCACCGGAGGCTCTGCGTTGTCGGCTGCGAGGCCGAGAGTCAGCTCGCCCGCGCTGACCTTGGTCAGCATCGCGATCGCGTCGTCGTAGCGGCGCCGCGCGTCGGCGAGGTCGTGCAGCGGGCGCAGCGCCTGCAGCCGGTACATCGCGATATCGGCCGCGAGCCGATTGAGCACCTGCGGCGGATCAGTCAGCGGTAGTGCGAAGCGCGCCTCGAGATAGCTGTCGATTTCCGCCGACGCGTCGTCGAGCGCTTGCGTGAGCGCATCCGTGTCGACAGTAGTAGCCGAAGGATCTTCGTTAGTGAGCTGAACCAGATCGCGATTCGGGTAGCGATTGATAATGTCCTGGGGCGCCGCGTAACTCACGCTCGGATACCTCTGAATGATGCGCTCGGGTTTGAGCGCCCCCGCAGACTCGACGCCGTGCCGAGATCTGCGGGGGCCGTGGACGATGCCTGCGCGGCGGGAGGAGGAGTCACCGCGCGGGCCCGGGAACAATGTGTAGTCATTCGCGTCACGGCTTAGGCCAGATACTCGCTGACAATCAAATCTGCGCTGTTGCGCCAGATGTTGGTAGTCGCGACGCTCGCGCTGGCGCCGGCGCCCGCCATGAATTCCGAATTGAGTAATTGGCGCGCCACCTCTTCCAACGACGGCGGTACGACCAGGAACACTCCGCCGCGGCCCGAGAGCGCACCGAACGGCGCGCCGCCGTCAGTGGTGAATGAGCGCATCGCGGCGCGCACGGCTCCGTAGTTGGCCGGATTACTCAGATCGGTATTGCTTGCGTATGCGAGCTGCCACAGCCCGACGCCGGTGTTCGCGCGTCCGTCAACGCCGTAGCGGAACTCGCGCCGGTTGAAGACCGCCTCGTCGGTCACGGTGTTCATCCGCGTGACTGCGTATTCGCGGCGCATCTGGAAAATGAACGGCCGAATCGCGCGCGAAGCATCGACCAGGAACCAGTACGCTCCGGTGCCCGAAGTATTGATATTCGCCGCTGTCGTGCCGCCGGACTGATTGAGCAGTCCCACGGGATGCGCGGCGGAGAAGAACGGCTGGCCGTCGTAGCCGGTTACATCGGAGGGAGTAGCCACTGCGGTTTTGAGCATCGAGAACAGCAACATGTCGGGATGCATCTTGGTATCCCAGCCGAGCTGCTCGATGATCGGCTCGTAGACGCCGTAAGTGTCGTCCTCGATATCGTTGCGATCGATCGCGACGGTATCTTCGAAGTTGCGGTTCACGATCGTGTAGGTGTGCGCCTCGAGCGCCTGGATCACGCGGTCGCCGAGCCATTCGCGAAAGCGAGTGGTGCGGCCGAGCCACGGATAGGTGGTCTGGCGCGAGCCCGAGCGCACCACGCTCGCGATTTGCTCGTAGTAAGAGGGCGGCTTCTCGAATCCGCGCTGAAAGACCACGTCGAAGCCGGTAAACAATGCGGTCAGATTGACGGCGCTGATTTCCATGATTGCAATTCCTCTTGCGGCTGACGCCTGGTTACGCGGCTGTGGACGATTGATGCCAGAAATCGACCCACACCTGCCCGCTCGGATCGAGCGCGATCACCTGCCCCGCGGCGGCGTACTGCTGCACGCTCGCGCCATTTGCGCGGTCGGTGGCGGTGAGGGTGTGATCGTCGAGCGCGAAACAGATCGCTCCGAGGTCGGCCATCGTGATCGAGTTATCCTGATCGTAGAGAAACACGCCCTTGCGCGCGGTGACCGAAATCGCGCCGGCGGCGCCCGGATTGTTGATCGCGTTCTCTCCGGGAATTCCGTCCACGACCTTGTCGGCGCGGCCGATGATCCTGAGCGCATTGGTGGTGGTGGTGGTGGCCGACGCCGGCACCGCGTAACCGTTCGCGTCGAGCGCGAGAATCCCGCCCAGGTAGACGTTGGTGTTCGCTTCGACTCCGAACACGCGCAACCGCGCGCCGTCGGAAAGCTCGGGCGTGTTGCGTGAACTAGTCAATCCAGCCATTTGTCTGCACCATTTTCCTTGCTGTTAGCGGTCGCCGCCGGCGGATATCAGGCTCAGGAAGTCCGCGCGTCCGTTCTTGCGCCGGACGAAATCGGCGGCGCTGACGCCCAGTTGCGAGCAGATCGCGAGCTCGGTCGCTCCCAGTGAGGTGCGCGCGCCGGATGCTCCGGGAGCCATCGGCGGCTCGCTGTCGAAGCCCGGCGCGGCACCGAGGATCGCGGGCTGCCGAGCAACGAAGGAACCGAAGCCCGTGGGATCGGCCGCGCAATAGGCTATCGCCCATTCGCGCTGCGCCGGAACCAGCTTGCCCGCGCGCGTCGCTTCATCCACCGCCTGCGCTGCGCGTTCGCGCGCCCGCTCGGCGCGCATCGAATTGAGTTCGGTCAGCGCCTTCTGGAACTCCGCGATCGCGACATAGCGCGCGGGATCCAGCGCCCGCGCGTTGGCCGCAGCCGCGTCGGCGCCGGCGTCGGGGTCGTCGTCGGCGGCGAGACCGCTCACGGCGGCCAGCACATCGTCGGGCGCCGCGTCAGGATCAAGGCCCAGGATCTCCCGCAGCTTGTTCAGGAACTCTTCCATCATGCTTTCCTCTGGGCTCGCGGCGCGGGTTGCCGCCGCGGCGATTGCGGTCAGGTAAAGGTTTGGATTGTTGGTCAATCCCGCGCGCAGCAGGCGCGTCACGCGGCCGTTTGCGCGATCGAACTGGAACACCGGCGAGACGTAGCGATACTCGCGCGCGGCGATCGCGGCGGCGGCGCGCGCAGTCCATTCGACGCGGCCCCATACCGCACCGGCGCGCACCGCAAACTCGACGATCCATCCGGCCGCCGGCGCGGGCCGCCCCGCGGGAGCGCCGAAATCGGTCGCATGGTCGTAGTCGATCGGCAGCCCGGCGGCCATCGCCAATGCGCGGGTCGCGGCGATCACGTTCGCCGGATCTTCGACCCGGAACGGGCCTCGGCCGTCGCGGCCGTCGAAGACTCCCGCCGGCAGAAGCTCGATCCAGTCGGGCGCGGCCCCGTTCTGCCCGCCCGGATGCGCGGGAGCGGCGGGCGCGCCGGCGGTATCGACCGTGGAAGGACGGTTCAGTTTGCCTGCGTCCAATCTGCGGTCACCACCGGCGCGTGTCTGGAGGTGTTTGCCCATCGAGAGGCATTTTGCGGCGAATCAAAAAAATAAATAAGGCTGAACAGTTCAGCCATGAACAAATCTGGCAAAAACTCTAACGAGTGTTAGGGACGGATCCAGAGGGATAAGTGACCCTCTCCGCGAGCCGGATCGGCCGCGAAATTGGCTCGCCGTCAAGCCGCGAAACCCTTGCGCCAGAGGGACTTTATGCGAAGCGATAAAATTTGCGGGAGATGCGCGCGGGATCGCCTGCAAGACGCCGTTTTGAGCCAAATATTTTTACAACAGGTCTGAAAACCTCGGTCACTTTTGGCGTAAAAAAACGGTTCTTCCGCCGGCGCGGGGATGCCCAATCCGCGCGATCTGTGTAATCTGCGGGTTCGATCGCGATGAAAAAATCTGATCCGATAATCGAACTCTCGGGGCTGGTGATCGAGCGCGATGCGCCGATCCTGGGCGGAATCGACTGGCGCGTCGAGCGCGGACAGAACTGGGCGATCCTGGGCGCCAACGGCTCGGGGAAAACCTCGATGCTGCGGGCGCTGACCGGATACCTGCCGCCCACACGTGGAACTATCCGCGTCCTGGGCGAGACTTTCGGCCGTGCCGACTGGCGCGAGCTGCGCACGCGGATCGGGATGGTCAGCTCGTCAATCCAGCAACTCATGCCCGAGAACGAAACCGCGCTCGACGCCGTGCTCTCCGGCAAGTTCGCGATGATCGGATACTGGGGCGAGACCGCGCCGCGCGACCGCCGCGCTGCCGCCGCGATCCTGCGCCGGGTCGAGGCGGATGCACTGACCGGGCGCGCGTGGGGGTATCTTTCGCAGGGCGAGCGCCAGCGCGTGCTGATTGGGCGCGCGCTGATGGCCGCGCCACGGCTGCTGATCCTCGACGAGCCGTGCGCGGGCCTCGATCCGGTCGCGCGCGAGCATTTCCTGCAATTCATCGAGCGGATGGCGCGCAGGCGCACCGCACCCGCGATGATGCTGGTGACGCATCATGTTGAGGAGATCACGCCCGCCTTCTCGCACGTGATCGTGCTGCGTAAAGGCCACGTGCTGGCCGCCGGTGCGCGCGCGCGAGTGCTCAACTCGAAGACGCTATCAGCGGCCTTTGGCGCCCGGGTGCGGCTCGAGCGCAAGGGCTCTCGCTACGCGCTGACGGTGCATCGCACGGCCTCGCATGTGATGTAGCAATCGGCGTCCTAAATCGGCATAGGGGGTAGCGCCGCAGCGCTACTCCCCTGCCACACCACCGGACATGCGGGTCCGCATCCGGCGGTTCGGAAGGTTGAGGTTAATCGGCAAGTCTGGGTACTCCAAGTCGGTCGTAGTAGCGGGCAGTGAGGCCGGCGTGGACCGACATGGCGGCCCGATGCCACCAGCGTCGGTTAACCGCCGCGGCTTGCGCCGCGACCGCGTCCGACAGTCCGAGGCGGCGCATCTCGGTATAGATCTTCGAGCCGCGCTTCCACTGCTTGAGTTGCAGCGCCCGCAGCCGGTGGCGGAGCCATTTGTCGTAGTCAGCGAAGGTCTTGGGCGTGTCCGCCAGTTGGAAGTATTGCTTCCATCCCGGCAGATACTTCCTCAGTTCCGCGACTACGCTTCTCATGCTCCGTCCGCCGCTGCGTCTGGTTATCAGCCGCACGCGTTGCTTGAGCGCGCGCAGCGCCTTGGGTGCGACCCGGCATGCCACCGCGCCGCCCCTGGCGTACCAGAAGCTGTAGCTCAAGAGGCTGCGCTTGTGCGCGAGTTCCACCTTGCTCTTCTCGCGATTCACTTTAAGTCGGAGCTTGGCGTACATCCGCTCCAGCGCCGCCATCACCCGTTCTCCCGCGCGCCGCGACCGCACATAGACGTTGCAGTCGTCGGCATAGCGCACGAACGTGTGCCCGCGTTTCTCCAGCTCCTTGTCCACTTCGTCGAGCAGGAGATTCGCCAGCAGTGGCGACAGTGGTCCTCCCTGCGGCGTTCCTTCAGTGCGCTCCATCACTACCCCGTCGGCCATCAGGCCGGCGTTGAGATAGCGGCGGATTAGCCGCAGGAGCCGCGAGTCATCGATTCGCCGCGCCAGTCTTCCCATCAGCACATCGTGGTTGACCCGGTCGAAGAACTTCTCCAGGTCCACGTCCACCACCCAGTGGCGTCCTTCCTGCACATAGCGCTGCGCCGCTAACACCGCGTCGTGCGCGCTGCGCCCCGGTCGGAAGCCGTAGGAGTGCTCCGAGAAGCTGGGGTCCAATCGCGGCTGCAGCACCTGCAGTATCGCCTGTTGGATGAGCCGGTCGAGCACGCACGGAATGCCGAGCTCTCGCACTCCGCCATCGCGCTTGGGAATCTCCCGCCTCAGCACCGCTTTGGGCTGGTAAGTTCCAGCGAGTAGTTGCTCGCGGGCTTCCTGCCAGTGCTCCATCAGGTACTGCGGCAGTTCTTCCACCGTCATGCCATCGACTCCGGGGCTGCCCCGGTTCTCACGTACCCGCGTCAACGCCGCCCTGACGTTGCCGCGCGCAACCACCGCTTCCATCAGGCGGTCGCTTCCCGAGCGCTCCTCTCCGTTCGTCAGCGTCGACGCTTCACCGCTGCGCTGGACCCTCGAGGCTTCACCTCTACCTTCCAGCGGCAGCCCCAATTGCTCGGGCTTCTGGCGCCTGGCGTCTTTCGGACTCACAGCGGTTTCGCTCTCCCTTCCGTTCGGCCCTTCATCAGCGCGGACATCGAGGCATCTGCCGTATCCCGCTGACTACTACGGCCTCTGCTGACTTCTCGCTCCGCGCTCCTGCGCGTCGCCCTTTCAGGCATAAAGCGAGATCTCCCCAGGTAAGGCTCCGTGACCTTCGCCGCACAACCGCCGGATCTACGCGATGACTCCTTGGCCGATAGAGCTTCGCGGTCATTTGCCCGCTCGCCCTGAGCCACCTCGCCTTGTATCCGGTTCCTGTTCGTCGGCTCGCGGCTTTGCTCCGCGCTTCCTCCAGACCTCATCTCACGATGACGCCCTTGCGCTTCGCTAGTGCTCGACGCGGCCTGCTCGCACAGAGGACTTTCACCTCCAAGTCACGCGCCATGCTGGGCGCACAAAAGCGAAGGCCCGGGATTGCTCCCGGGCCTTTCGCCGTTTCAGGGTAAATCGTCAGTCCTGATAACCAGGTCAGTCGCCTTTCTGAACCGGAGTGCCAATTCCGGTCAGCTGCACGCTCAATTGCCGATCATTCGGATCGTTCGAGGTGATCACGACCTTCGAGCTGTAGCTGGTCTTACCGCGCGGCGGAGCGAACACCACCGTCACGGTCTTCGACTGGCCCGGAGCGAGGTCGAAGTTGCCACCGCCCTTGCGCACGCGGAAGCCGTCGTCCTCGAGCGGACTGACGTAGCCGGTCAAAGCCGAGGTTCCGGTGTTGGTGACCGTGAACTTACGCGTCGCCCGGCCGCGTCCGCCCGCGCGGTTGGGGAAGTCAATTGAGGTGGTGCTCACGCTCAAGACCGGTCCGCCGGGCGTCGGGGTTGATGTGGGCGTCGCGGTGACGGTCGCTGTCGGCGTCGAGGTTTGCGTACCTGTGGCCGTCGCGGTTGTGGTTGGTGTCGGAGTTGCCGTGCGGCTCGCTGTGCCGGTTGGTGTAGCAGTTGGCGTGGCCGTGCGGGTCGCAGTCGCCGTAGGTGTCGCGGTCCTCGAAGCCGTTCCCGTCGCGGTAGGTGTCGCGGTCCTCGAAGCCGTGCCCGTCGCGGTAGGCGTCGCGGTCCTCGAAGCCGTTCCCGTCGCGGTAGGCGTCGCCGTACGGGTTGGAGTGCCGGTGCCGGTCGCAGTCGGAGTGGCCGTGCGGGTAGCGGTCGGGGTGGCCGTGCGCGTTGCCGTCGCCGTAGGAGGAATCGACGTTGGCGTCACTGTCGGAGTGGCGGTTCTGGTCGAGGTGGCCGTCGGCGTCGCGCTGGTCGAAGTCGCGGTTGGCGACGGGAACGGCGTCGGGCAGACGCTTCCTGCCGGATCGATCTTCGTGATGAACGCGTTGGTTGATTGATTCCCTGAAGCGTTGTTGATGGTCTGGAACGCGTTCGAGGTGATTGGGAAATCGCTCGAGTAGGTCACCCCGCCTACGAAAATATTGCCTGACGGATCAAGCGCGATTCCGGTTCCGGCGTCCGCCATACCAGAGCCGCTCAAATACGTGGAATAGGCCAAACCAGTAGTGCTGCCGCCAGCCGGATTAAGTTCGGTAACGAACGCGGTGATCGGAACCGTAACCAAACCATCGATCGAGACACCTGAGCTATTGTTGGATTCACCGCACGCACCGCTCGACAACGGAAAGTCCGTCGAGGTGGTAGCTCCCGCGATGTACACATGATCGTCCGCGTCGATCGTCATAGAGAGCGGCAGATCTCCACCACCCGGCGCCAAGCCGGTAAACCCATCGAGGCTGGTGCCTGATCCGCCCAGGTAAGTCTCATAGAGCGCCTGGTTGTCGCCGCTGTCCGCCGGATCGAGTTTTACCACAAACGCATTGGCTCCCTGATTAGTCGCGGCTTTGTTGGCCGCCTGGTAGGGAGTCGCACGGTTGCCGCCGGTGGTCTTCAGGCCCGCAGGAGCCGTCCCCGCCGAAAACGCGATGCCGCTGACGAAGACGTCGCCTGCGGCATCCACGGCGATTCCGGTCCCGAGTTCGCCAAAGCCGCCGGCATCGGTATTGACGCCTTCTCCGCCGAAAAAACTGCTGTAAGGGAGCGAGGCAGTACTGCTTGCGGCTGGATTGAACTCCGCGATGAAGGCATTCGTAGCGCCATTGTTCACAGCATTGTTGGCACTCTGGAACTCGTTGACCAGCGGGAACACGCCGTCATCAGATGAAAAGGTTAATCCCGTTATCCAGGCATGTCCCGAGGCATCCGCCGTGACCGCCAGCGCCGCTTCGCCACCGGTCTCGGTGCCGGTGCCGCCGTAGAAGCTCGCATAGGTAATCGAGGCGAGGCTCGTTGGCATCGAAATGAAATATGCGGCGCTGTTACCGTACGCATCGGGACCCGTGGTCTGATACGCGCTGGTGGTAGCTGGAAAGTTAACCTTGCTCTTGTTAGTGACGGTGGTCGCGCCGACGATGAAAAGATTCGAGCCGCTGAGCGCGACGCGAATCGCCGGTGCGCCGGTGCTGCCGTTGATGTAGCAGGATTTGACGCTGGTACCGGCAGCGTTTATCTGCGCGACGAAGCCGTTGTTGTCGCTGGTCGCGCCCTGATTGTTCGTCTGTCCCACAGTGAATCCGCACGACGAAGTGCCGGGGAAATTTGTCGAATAGGTCAGTCCGACCAGGTAGGCATTGCCAGCCGTATCGACCACGATTCCATTGCCCTGATCACCGTTGCCATCGCCCGCATCGTCGCCGTTGGTGTCTCCCGAACCACCGATATAGGTCGAGTAGACCAGCGACGCCGCTCCGCTCAGACTGGTATCGAACTTCGATACGACCGCGTTGGGGTTCGCGTTGGGCGGCGCGAAGTCACCTGTCTTTTCGCCATTGTTCGATTTCTGAAACGCAGCGGAGCTCGTCGGGTAGTTGCTTGAAAAAGCAATTCCCCCCATGTAGGCGTTACCCGCCGTATCCACTGCTATATCGATTCCGAGGTCAGACACGATCAGGTCGTCTATCCCGGGAATCGTGCCGAACTGCTCGAGGTTGATCGGTCCGTAGCTGTCGCCCGAGCCGCCGATGTAGCTCGAATACGGAATCTGCGGCACGGCAACATCCGGCACCACTTGAGGATCGATCACGAGAGTTTGCGAACGGTCGTAGCTGGCGAGATCGAAGCCGACTTCGCGGCGCGGAATTCCCGCCTCGATGATCCCGTCCTTGCCCACCGTGAACTTGCCATTGATCGGGTTCTGCGATCCGTCGGCACCCTGCTGATAAACGCGAGGCTGGCGCATCACGAGGTTCCCCGCCGCGGTCGCGATCTGCAGATCTCCCGACGGCATTAGCGTGGTCGTCGCTGGTCCCTCAACCGCCAACTTGATCTTGCTGGTATCGGCGTCGGGTTTGGCGATCAGGTCATACTCAAGCTTGTCGGGCGTGCCGTAGAAGACGAGATCGATTCCCGGATAGACGCCCTGGTAGCGCACGCGCCCGAAGGTCGGAACGTTGCGATGCCATTTGTCCGGGTTGTTGCCGATCAGGTAGTTAACTTTGCCCGGCAGCGGCTCCGCGCCGGCCACCGAGGCTTGCGCGCTCGCACCGAGCAGCCGGATTCGCACGTTGGACTCGACCAACTTTGGCGCGGGCCGATTGTCGCGGCTGTTTGTCACTCCGCCGAGAGTTCCACGCGCGATTACTCCGCGCTTGTCACCGCCGATAATCGAGAACACCGCGGCGTCGTTGGTGAGGAACAGCGTGTAGTCGCCGGCATGCGCGAGATACTTAACCTGCGCGTCACTCTGGCCCTGGTTCTGCTCGAAGTACAGCGGCATTCCGGCGATTTTCTTGACCGCATCGGCCTTCGAGGTTTGGACGGTGCGTACCGATTGCGCGGACTGGGTAGCCGGTAGCGAGTTCGTGCTGACAATCGCAGCCGCACCGATCATCAGCGCCGCCGCGATTACCGTGATCGAGACTGTGCTAAAGCCAGAATTCTTTGGCTTGGCATCGAAGGACATCGGATTCTTCCTCCCTCAGGACGAGCCGATCAACTATTTGTTAGCGAATGAGGGCCTATCGTCGCGCCTTCAAAGAGCTTCCCCCCTGATGCAGGCGATTAGAACCCAACGTGACGTGTCGTATCATGCAGGATCACTTGTTGCAAGAATGCAACACTCGATGCCATCGAAATCAATCAATTTTCGGCAATTCGGCAATCTTTTCGTGGCATAGAACGTCGTATCACTTGCCGATTCCCGAAACCTCGATAGAGTGAGGCGAGCCTTTCGCGTTGTCAGAAATGGCAATCGAGGCCTTGTCACGACCTGCGTCCCGCGGCGCGAAAGTCACGCCGATCGTGCATCGCACGCCGGGGGCGAGCACGCGCGGGCACCTATTTGCGACCGTAAAAGGAGCAGGCGCCGGATCAACGCTTTCGATTATGACAGCGACCGCGCGTTTCGATTTTTTGTTGATCACCGTCACCTGTTTGACCCGCGACGCGCCGAGCTTCACCTTCCCAAAGTTCAAGCGCAGCGGATGGATCGTGATTCGCTCGGCGACGGGCGTCGGCGTTGCGGTAGGAGTCGCGGTCGCGGTCTTGGTCGCAGTCGGCGTGGCAGTCGCCGTCACGGTCGGCGACAGGGTAGCAGTGACAGTGACGGCTACGGTCGGCGATGGCGTCGGAGTAGTCGTCATCGTAGCGGTCACGGTCGGGGTTGGCGTCGGAGCCGGGTTGGGATACATCAGGACGCGGTTATTCACGCTGTCGGCAACGTAGAGATTGCCGACGCCGTCAAAGGCGAGCGCAGACGGGCCGGACAGGCTATCGGGTCCGAGACCATCAAGGTCGTCCGGCGCGGCTCCCTGGTTGGCGCCAATCGAGTTCATCGTGCTTTGACCGAACACCGTGATCGCCGCGGGCGCTCCGTTATACGGCGGAGCGAACTCCAGCACGCGGCTGTTGCCGGAATCGCCGATATAGAGATCGCCCAGCGAGTCGAGCGCGACTGCGGCGGGCGCGTGCAACGTCGCGCCCGACACGCCGCCCAAGTTCGCCTCGATCGAAGTGAAACTGCCGCTTTGCCCGAACACGACGCTAGCCTGGGGTGAGTCTGGGAAAGGTGCGGCGAACTCGAGCGCGCGGTTGTTTTCCGTGTCGGCCACGAACAGATCGCCCGCACCGTCGGCGGTAATCGCGCCGGGAGCGCATAGTGTAAGCGCGCTCGGACCGCCGCCGTTGCATTCGTGGGTCGAGAAATCGCCGCTCTGGCCGAATACGCGGATCGCGGCCGGCGCCCCGATGAACGGCGGATTGAATTCGAGCACGCGCGAGTTGCCGCTATCCGAAATAAACAAATCGCCCGCGTGATCGAACGCGACCGCGGAAGGATCGAACAGAGACGAAGCGCTGACTGCATTCGGAGGGCATCCGCTTTCCTTGAAGTTGCCACAGGTCCCGAACACCATGATCGCCGGCGCGGAATCAACGCACGGATACGGGCTGCACGCCGCCGATGGCGCGGCGAACTCGAGCACGCGGTTATTGCCTGAATCCGCGACGAACAGATTGCCGCTCGAATCGGTCGCGGCGCCCTGTGGCGCGGAAAGAGTGGCGGCGCTTTCGGCCGCGCCGGCGTTGGGCTTCGACGAGATGAAATCGCCTTGCCCAAGCACTATATCGGCGGCGCCAATGACCGGAGACGAGGGCCCGATCCATCCGAGCACGCGATTATTTGTCGTGTCGGCGACGTACACTGCCGTCTGCGCGCCCGCGATTCCGATCGCGACTCCGCCGGGGGCGTCCAGTCCGAAACCGTCCACGCGATTTACCGCGCCATGCGCGAGATCCGGCTGCCCGAGCTCGCGGCTTGCTTGCGTAGTCGTGAACGAACTGCCCTCGTTGAATTCGAGCACACGATTATCGCCGATATCAGCCGCGTAGAGATTGCTGGCGGCATCGATCGCGAGACCGGCCGGTTTCGACAAACTCGACGAGCTCGGATCTCCCTCACCCGGTCCGATAGTGAAATTCGGCTGCGTGTTGGGCCCATCGACCGCCTCTTCGTAGGCCAGGATCTCATTGCCATGATTCCACGCGACGTACAGGTCGCCGGCGCCATCAACCGCGATACCGTCGGGAACGCTCACTTGAGTGTTCCCGGAAAAAACCAGATTCGCAGAGGGCGAGTTGGCTTCCTTCGCGCCGAAGGGGCCGGTGTATTCCAGCGCGCGATCATTCCCGCTATCGGCAGCGAACAGATCTCCCACTGCGTCCACCGCGACGCCGGCGCTGCCGAACGGAGCGCCGCCAACCTCGAAACATAAGGTGGACACGGTGGCGGCGCCGTCTTGATTGCAGGCCGACCCGCTTGCGACGCTCTGTCCAATAAAAAGATTCGCCGCCGTATTCGCGGGTTGAGTCACCTGGCCGCCAGCAAATGGCGTGAAATAGACCGTGACGCGATTATTCCCGGCGTCGGCAACGAACAGATTTCCGGCCGCGTCGAGCGCGATTCCTTCTGGCTCGCAGAGCGTCGCCGCAGAGACCTGCCCGCCAGCGCATCCGGCGCTGGATTGAAAATCTCCGCCCTGCCCGAACACGGCCCCAGCCGCTCCGCCGACGATCGGAGTGTTGGAAAAGCCCGCCAGCGGTGCGCTGAACACCATCACCCGATTATTCCCGCTGTCACCGACGTAAAGATTGCCCGAGCGGTCAACCCCCACGCCCGCCGGAGCCGACAGCGTACTGGCGCCCGGCGAGACGCCCTGGTTGGGCGCCGACGACAAGAAGTCGGGCTGCCCGATGACGATATCCGCCGCCGCTCCGCTGATGAACCCGCCGGCGTCGTGCCATCCGAGCACGCGGTTGTTCGCGGTGTCTGCGACCCACACGTGATTGGGTGACGAGGACGTGTCGATCGCAACCGCGCTCGGCGCCGCCATTCCTGCGCCGTTGACGAAGTTGGGTGCGTTTTTGTAGAAATCGCTCTGGCCGAAGACCAGGCTCGCGATCGGCTGATCCCCGGCAATCGCGATAAGCGCGGCCGCCGCTCCCGCAGCGATCATCGCCACGAAGGCAAAGCAGGCTTTGCGCCGGACAATAGTCCGCGCCGTCGCCATCGCGCCCCCCTTTTTTGATCTCGCGTTGCTAGCCCGCTGAGTGACTCGTCAACACGACATCGCCCTTATAGAGCTATTATGGACAAAATTCACGTGAATTAGAATAGGGACACCTCGGGGGACTCCGAAGCGATGTTGGAGGCGATGCTGAGGCTGCGGAATCAAGTCTCCAGGAGACGTCGCCGAGGGGCGAGAAGCTCGTTGCCGCTCGTGGCAGGACAGCAGGATAGGAATAAGGACAAGACTCTCTTCAAAAGATTGCGTGCTTCCCATAATTTAAAATCCCGCTGAGTCGGGAATCTCGCGCGAGAGTGGCGGAATGGCAGACGCGCTGGACTTAGGATCCAGTGCCGCAAGGCGTGGGGGTTCAAGTCCCCCCTCTCGCATCGCATCCGCAAAGGACGAACTGAATGATCCTCGATTTTATATACAGCGTTCCCACCTGGCTCTGGGGATCGATCGTCCTGCTGGTGCTCGACGGCAGCGCATGCCTTGGCCTGGTGATATTTCATCGGCTGCTGCATATCGAGGTTCGCCGCGCGCACAATGACCTCACGGGCTTCACCGTCGCAGTCATCAGCGTGACGTATGCGGTCCTGCTGGCCTTCATCGCGATTGCGACGTGGGAGTCATACGCGAGCGCCGTGGATATCGTGGACCGCGAAGCCGACTGCGTCGGCAGTATCTACCGCGATACCCAGGGGCTGCCGGCGAGCATGGGCGACGACATCCGCAGCGACATCAATGTGTACGTCACGACCGTGATCGATCAGGAATGGCCGCAGCAACAGGCGGGGAAGCTGCCCACGCAGGGATGGGAGCCGCTTAGGAAAGTCCACAGCGCGATCGTTACGATGCAGCCGAAGAGCCTGGGCGAGGCCGTGATCCAGGCCGAATTGCTGCGCAGCCTGAACCTGCTTTACAGCGCGCGCAGCAGCAGACTCTCGGCTGCGCAGGGACATATTCCGAAAGTGATCTGGTGGATCATATTCCTGGGCGGGGCGCTGACCGTGGGATACACCTATCTGTTCGGCTTTCATGAATTCTGGATGCATCTGATTACCACTGGCGCGGTCGCGACCTCGATGGCGCTGGTGGTGATTCTGATCATCGCGCTGGACTGGCCCTTTCGCGGGAGAGTGAGCGTCTCTCCCGACGCGTTCATTGATGTGCAGCAATCGTGGAAAGATTTGACGTTCGCGCCGGCGCCCGCACCTCCTCCTGCTTTCGCGATAGCCCCGGAAGATGGACAGCACCCGTAAGAGAAACGCCGGCTACCGTAGATGAACATGCCGTTGCATCCCAGTTGGCAGGATATTGCGCTGCGGCTCGTACTTACGATGATTGCCGGCGCGATCATCGGTTTCGACCGCGGCGTGCGAGGGCAAGCTGCCGGTCTCAGGACCACGATCCTGGTGGCGCTGGCCGCGTCGGTTGCGATGATCCAGGCCAATATTCTGCTTTCCATTGGTGGAAAGACCGCGGACTCATACGGCGTGATGGATCTGATGCGGCTGCCGCTCGGCATTCTGACCGGCGTAGGCTTTATCGGCGGCGGAACGATCTTGAAGCGCGGCGATCTGGTCAGCGGAGTGACCACGGCGGCAACACTGTGGGCGACCACCGTGATCGGGCTGGCGTTGGGTGGTGGGCAACTTTATCTCGGAATCGCGGCGACGGCACTGGCGGTCGTTACTCTGTGGGCGCTCAAGTGGCTCGATATCCGAATTCCGCGCGAGCGCCGCGCGATGCTTGTGATCAATGCGGAGGTCGGAACCGCGTCGAGCATTAATCTGGAAAACTTGATCATCCCGGAAGGATACACCGCCCAGTTTCGCCGCCAGAGCCAAAGCGACGATCCGCAGCACGTCAGGCTCTGGTACGAAATCACCTGGACACGGCCCGAAGTGTCCGGCCCGCCACGCGACCTTCTGAAGGTCATTAACCAGCACTACCCGGTCGTGTCCTTCGAGGTAACCACCGAATTTCGCCATTGATCAATCAGTCGGTCACCAAGACCCGACGATCTAAAAGAGAGGCCTTTGTTTTCTTTAGGTCTTCGTGTCTGGTGGCCGACTGAGTTCTCAAGCGATGAGCGTTTGCGCGTCGCACAGCGCGCGAAATCTTCCGTTGGAGCGCGAGACCAGCGAGCTCCAGGAGCCCTGTTCCACCATTCGTCCGCCTTCGATTACGTAGATCAGATCAGCGCATCGAATGGTTGACAGACGATGCGCGATTAGCAGCACGGTCAGGTCGCCGCGGCGCCGTGTGATCTCGCCAAGAACGCGCGCCTCGGTTTGGGAATCGAGGCTGTTGGTCGCTTCGTCCAGTACCATGACGCGCGGATGCCGGAGCCATGCGCGAGCGAGCGACAGGCGCTGGCGCTCGCCCTGCGAAAGCGCAATGCCGCGATCGCCGACGATAGTGTCGAGCCCGAACGCCGTCGCCGCGACAAACTCCTCTGCCGCCGCGATCTCGAGCGCGGCGTGAAGATCTTCATCGGTGGCGTCGGGGCGCGCCCATAGCAGGTTGGCGCGAATCGTATCGTGGAACAGAAACGTATCCGAGGTCGCGTAGCCTACCTGTTCGCGCCACTTGCGTAACCCGCCCACGCCAAGCGGCACGCCGCCGATCTCCAGGCATCCGGAGTCCGGCGTTATTAGTCCCATCACCAAATCCGCGACAGTGCTTTTTCCGGCGCCCGACGGCCCGACAATCGCGACGATCTGCCCGGCCGGAATCGTGAGATTCATTCGATCGATGACCGGTATCGCGCCCGGAGCGTAGGCAAAGGTTGCATCGACGATACGAATATCGCCGCGCAGCTCGCGTTCGGACGCGGTTTCGCCACGACCGCCGTCGGCGGCGGCGGTGAACCGCGATTGCATCGCGGTCAGATTGACGAACGCCGGCATCGCGTTGACGAACAGATGCCACTTCTGCAGAGCGCCCAGAAACCGCGGCATCACACGCGCGAACAGGATCAGCAGAATCAAAAGCGCGGCTGGCGCTACCGCGAGATACTGAATCGAAAAATAGAGCACGACGCCCAGGATTATCGCGGAGCCGAGTTCGAACCATGCCGAGGCGGAAGTCTGCTGGCGCTCGGCATCGACGTTGGCTCGCGCGACCTCGTTGCTCAGGCCGGCGAAAATTTCGTAGTTGCGAGCCTCGGCGCCATAGGCCTTGACGGTTTTGAGATTCTGCAGATGGTCGGCAGTGACGGCAAAGAGCAAATTGGTGGTCGCGGACAAATCCTGGCCGGTCTGTTCGAGCGCGCGCGAGCGGCCGCGCAGCGCAGCCGCCAGGAGCGCTGCGCATGCGATGACTATCGCGGTCATCGCGGGCGCCAGCCAAAGCGCGATCAGCAGGTAGAGGCTGGTCAGAATCACGTCGCCCGCGAGCATCATCAGGTGAAACGCCGCCTGCCCCGCGCGAGACAGTTCCGCCGTCAGCGCATGGATAAAGTCCGAGGTGCGGCTGCGACACAGGTAGAGCCAGCTCGCATTCGAGATCGAGCGATAGAGCTCGAGCCGCGTCCGCACCTCGAAACGCTGCTCGGAGTCATAGATCGCAACGCTTTGAAGCCGCCCGAGCATCGTGCGCACGCCTATCAGCACGACGAAGATCGCAAGCAGCATCGCGAGCGTGGGCCGCAGTCCCGCGGCGGCAAATCCGCCGCTGACGATTCGCGCGATCCGGCCCGCCTCGCCCTGATGGGTCAGGTCGAGACCCGCGACCTGGAGCAACGGGAACAGCATCAGGACGCCGATTCCTTCGGTGAGTGAAAACGCGACCATCAGAGCGAGCGCGCCTGCAAGACGCCATCGCGCGGCACGAATCAGAGCGCGGGTGAATTGGGCCAGCGTCGCGATCATTTGTCCGCAGTAGTTGCTCTGTGCGGAAAGTGCGGGCGTACCAGCAGGCGCGGCCCATGATGGACCGCCAGGCGGATCGGCCGAATCGCCCAGTAGAGCGGATACAGCAGCGGCGGAAGCCGCAGAAATTCCCAATCGTCGATCGTCGGGCGGAGTCCGCGATCCGCACAGTAGCGAACGCGACGCGCGCCGCCCTCGATTGCGGCCAGGGGAACGAGCCATTCGTTGAACGGTCCCGCGCGCACACCGGTTGAGGAGAACATCCGCGCCTCAACGCGCAGTGCCAGCCGGGTGACGCGGGCGTCCGCGCGCGCCGCCGACAAAATCCGCGCTGGCACGGCGGCATCCGCCAGATCCGCGGCGAGAATCGCGCCGAGCAGGAGCATCCGCGAGCAGCGCAGGTGCTCGGCCTCGGCCGCGACCGCGTCCCAATCAAATCCTTCGCTGGCGGCAAGCGCGGCTACATCGCAAATCGGACGCAGGACCGGCCATCCATGCTTGGTGGCGTGCGCGATGAGAAACAGCATCGCGTCGGCGGGCGCAAGCGTCGTGATTTCCGCGCCCTCGATTGCGACAGGAACCGCTCGCGACCATAGCGCGTCGCCGTCGGGCGCGAATGGAAAGTATGGCGGCAGCAGGCGCGAGTGAACGTCGACCAGGTCGTGACTGTCGGCACTGGCGAACTCATCTTCCGAGCTGTGAAAGAATCCGCCGCTGGGATGATCGCGCTCATAGCGGCGGGGCAGGTATCCGGACTGGGAAAGCAGATCGGCAGCGCGCGGAAGATCGTGTTCATGGATCAACAGATCGAGATCAGTGAACTGCCTGAGCGCAAGGTTCCGGTAGGCGGCAACCGCCAATGCCGGACCCTTTAGCGCGATCGATGCGATGCCCCGCGCATCCATTGCCGACGTGATCCGCACCAGTTCGCGAGCCAGGCGCAGATTGCGCAGCGCATTGGCGGTATAGTCGGCGCGCCATGCCCCAACCGCGCAGGCCGGCATCGCACCCGGAGCGTGATCAACGAAGAACCGATACACCAGCGGCATTACCCCATGCCAATTGGCGATTCGGCGAAGCTCATTCCAGTCGAGTGTTTTGTCCGCAGCAGCGCGGGCGCGCGACCTCGAATCCGCGGTCGCAGGATTTGCGATAGCGGCGAGGATCAACTCCGCTTCAACACCAGGAGTTGCTCCGCGATGATCCTTTTCAGGCAGCATTTCTCGAAGCTCAGAATACCCGCCGCAAGCGCAGCCAAGAAGCCGCGCTAGCTGCCACTCAAGTCGCGCAGGATCGCCTGGCGGACCGCAGGCAGCGCCGCGAAGTCATCCGGTATCAGGACGCGGAGCACCGGGATCTCGGACGCGACCCGCTGCATCACGCGGAAGTGGCGCTCGAGCATCCCCTGATCGCGAACATCGAGCGGGAACGTCGCGGAGACCAGTTCGATCAGCGCGTCGCGCGGAGCCAGAGCCTCGACTGCGGGAACGCGGATTTTTTTTCGCTCGCAACGTCCGCGAATCAGCCGGTAGATTCGCTTGAGCGGGACCGGACCTCCGGGAAAGTCTGCGCCGCACTCACGCGAAAGCATCCGCACCTTCGCGGTGTAGGCCGCCACCGGCATCGCGGCGGAAGTATCGGTCCCGAGCGCCTGAGCGGAATCATTCCACAGGCGAAACCCGGGGTAGGCCGGAACCGCGCGGATCGCGCGCCGGGCTTCGAGCACCAGGCAATCATCGCCGAGCGCGCGATGACCCGCCAGGAGGAAGCTTGCGGCCAGAGTCGATTTTCCCGCGCCAGCAGGTCCGAGAAACGCAACCGCGCCACCGCGCACCATCACGGCGGTGGCGTGAATTGCCTCGCGCCCGCGCAGATTCAGGACCATCGGAAATACCTGATCGAGCAGCAAATGGCGCACGGAACTGAGCGGCGTCCAAGGCGCGCGCCGCACGCATGCGATCTCACATCCGTCGCGGCTGATGTGGAAATCGGCTTTCCACAAAAAGCGCAGCAGGTAACCGTCGCGGACCCGACTGCATGCGAGCCAGCGGCGCTGCTGATCCACCGTGCGAGTGAACAGCAACTCGTGCGGGCGCAGGTTTACGGCGCGAGGCGAGCGCGAACCGAGGCGGATGCGAACTTCGGGCGGTGCGGAATTTTCGTCGTCCGCTGCGCCCGAGAGTTCCGGAAGCGAAACGTCGCAGGCGAAGCTTAAGCCGTAGGCTCGATAGCGCAATGCGGGCAACCGGTCTGCGGAAACTCCCCGCGCATTACAGCGCAAGGCTTCATAAACGAAAAGGGTGGCGTTTCGGCCACCCTTCCCGGACGTTGCAATTCAAATCTGATAAATCTCTGGACAGGCCCAATTCCTTAGAGGCAAGGCGGCGTCGACATCATAAAGCCGGTAGCGCTATCCATTGGCAATACCGACCCGTTTATCGCGGTGAGCTTGGTAATTGCGCCGTACTCGATCAGCCGAGGCGAAACATACTGACGTTTGCCGCGGGTCGCTTTAGCCTTATCGTGCGGTGCTTTTCCGGACGCCTTGACCATCATCCCCTCCTCCCATCCTCAGTGTCGGAAGTGATTTATCAGAGGCAGACTGCGCGGTCAATTGATTGGTGCCTATTAGAGGCTGCGATTGCATATGAGGAGCGACACTGACCGATACGGACAGACTTTGGTGATTTTCGGCTGGATGGCTGCCAATTAGTTATAAGACGCCAAATCAGATTTTATTTATCGTCAAGTGCGCCCGAGAGTCGCCCTGCACCGCCGTAGGGGATCACCACTTCGGCAACGAATTGTGACGCTGCGGCTGCGTTGGCAAACAGCTTGGGATGACGCCCCAAGAGTTCGCGCTCGATATCCGCGACGGTGCGGACACCGTCGAAGAGATCGATTACTGTGCGGCGCGCCGCTCCCCACGGGGTCAGCGATGGGACGAAGTCTGGTCGGGTTTTGCGCAGATCCTCCAGCGGCACCAGCATCCCCTGCAGCGTGGAGTGATTCGAGCGCGCCCGCACGACGCCTTTGCTGTCGGCGACCTCGACGCGCCAGGCGACCATGATCTGGTCGTAGGTGATGCTCATCGTAACGGTGACCTGGTCGCCTTTGGCCACGCGGACGGCAGCCTTGATCGGAAAAAATACGCGGCGTCGACTTATTCCATTTTTGGCTATCGGAGAATTGGTCATGACGACACCCGGCGCAAGTTCGGAAGAAAAAAATCCGCCGATTCCGTGCAATACACCGGGAGTTGAAATCTTGAGCACGACTTCGCCCTTATTGGTGCGCGGCGGATCGAGCGGATCGATCGACGCGAAGCGCGCGGGGCGGCCGAGGAACCGCACCCGCTCGAAATCCAGCGGATAGCCGGTGTTGCGCGCGACGATAGCCGCAGGCGAGAAATCGAACCCCGCGCGGCGGGTATCCCAGAACTCGACGTTGCGATGAGCCTCGGGATACATGACCGGCGCGAGCCACTGATCGATGCGGCGCGGAATAGATCGGCCGCCAGGCTTGAGCATCCGGGCGCCGCCGTCGCGAAAAAATTCCAGCACCCCGGCTTCGAAGCCAAAGTGCCCGATCTGGTCGGCGAGCAGAACGTCGGCGCGCTCCGGCAGCGACACGCGCGTCGAGGCGCCGTGAACATGAACGATCCGGTCCGCGAAGCCGTTGGCCTCAGCGATTTCGCGTGCGAGATCGATTATGCCTCCGCCTTCGATCGCGTAGACGCGCTTCGCACCCGCCTGGCACGCCAGCATCCCCAGGATCCCGGTTCCGCAGCCAAGATCGATCACCACGTCGCCCGGCCGGACAACCTTATTGATCGCTTTGCGGAACAGCCCGAGCCGGGTTTCGTCGGACAGGTACTGGCGGTGCTCATCGAGGATCATCGACATCGCGGTTCACATTCCTTTGCGGTCTGATTGAATTGACGAGGCTCAGCCAGCGACGGCGCGAACCGGGTTTTCAGGCGCGATGCTGTGCGCCTTCACGAACACATTCTTGAACCACAACTCGATCGCGAACGCCATCCATAACGGACGCGCGTTAACCATGTAGAGCGGATCACCAGCCCGATACAGGCTCATCATCGCGGCGTAGCTCTGAGTCAGCCATTCGCCGTTAAACCATCCCATCCGAACGGTCTCCATCGATTCGAAAACTCGCGCACCGCCGGCTTTCTCCAGCGTCCCGGGGAAGCAGCTCGCATAGGTCGCTTTGACCCTGCGCGTGCGGATTTCCTCGGGCAGCAGGCCGCGCATGGCATTGCGCACGACGTACCGCTCGACGCCATCGCGGGTGCGCTGCGCCTCGGGAATCGCCAGGGCGAACTCGAAGATGCGGCGATCGAGAAACGGATGCCGCCCGTCGAGGCCGCGCGCCGCCATCCAGCGGTCATTCATTTCGAGCGGATGGGCCAGCCATCCGGCGGTGAAGGTATGGTAGATGTCCTGCTGCGCGAAGTTGGGAAATTTTGGCGCAGGTTCTTCGACCCTGACCCGCTCGGCCAGGCCGATACGATGCGCGAACTCTCGCGTGAGCGGGTTTGCATGGGGAGCATCGGGGAGCAGCCAATGGCGCGCGAGCAGGCGCGCGCGGCGCGGGATGAATGGCCATACGCCGGAAATGAGAAGCGTCCCGAGAGGCGCAACAAATGGATCGCTGCGGGCCAGCGCGTAATCAAGCCGCAGCCGCGCGGCAATAGCGCCCAACTGAAACCGGCGCAGCATATCCGCATAGGCATAGGCGCTTCCGGTCAGCCACTCGTCGCCGCCGACGCCGGTCAACCGGACGCGGAAATTGCCGCGCGCGGCGATCAGCGAATCGTAGTCGCCCATCGCGGCATTGGGATAGTCGGGCAAGTCAAGGTAATGGCGGCACTGCGCGGCGAGCGCCGGATAGTCGGCGTCGGCCGGATCGACCACCGTCGCGCTTATACCGGTTTCGCGTTCGATTGCGGCAAGGTAGCTGGTCTCGTCGGAATCCGGATGGCGCGCGAGCGAAACCGCTTCGATTTCCGCGGACGCTGCTCCACTGCGCAAAATTTTTAGCGCGGCGCAAAATATCGACGACGAATCGAGGCCACCACTCACATCGATCATGACGCGCTTCACGCAACGCAAGCGCTGGCGAACCGAGTCCGTGAACAGCGCGCGGAAATGTTCCGCATACTCAGCGTCAGTGCGGTAACGGATTTCCGCCGCATGTATCGGGATCGTAATAGCGCCAGATTCTGAACCCGTCGGCGGAAACCATCAGCGCGTGCCGCGGCGGCAGGCGCAGGACTCCGCGAAAGATGGTCTCCGCGCGATTCGCCGGCATCTGGGCGGCAATTTCTCCTATCATTCCTTCGTTGGGCTCGCGCGGCACGCGCGGATCGGCGAACAACTGATGCAGCTCCGACGCGCAAAGAAAAGCATGTTGACCATGATGGTAATAGAACGCCCGCACCCCAAAGATGTCGCGCGCACAGAGCATCCGGCGCCGCGCGCCGTCCCAGACAATGAATGCGAAATCTCCGATGATCCTTCGCGGCGCCTCAGCGCCCCACGCCTGATAGGCGCACAGCACGAGCTCCGCGTCGGTGCCGGTGCGCGGCGCGAAACCCGCGTCGGTTAACGCTCGCGAGAGTTCATCGCGATTGTTAACCCGCCCGTCGAGCGAGAGCACGATCTGTCCGCTCTGATCGGCAAGTGGTTGCGTTTCTGCTTCCGATTCAGGCGTGCAACGGAGCATCGCATGACCAAGCGCAAGCGGTCCGGAGACGAAGCGGCCGCATCCGTCCGGGCCGCGATAGGGAGCCGCGGCAAGCATCCGATCGAGGACGGCGGCTTCAGCCGGCGCGCCGTCGAGATTGAAGATCGCGGCTATTCCGCTCATCTGGCGGCGCGCGCAGTCATCGAGAAGCGCGGCGTTTCGGCGCGGACTGATGTCGTGACGCGTGGGCGGATGTATCGGCGGATTGCTCGACCTCGACCAATCCGCGTGCGAGCAGATCCTGGATCAGTGCATTCAGGTCGGCCGCGATCGCGTCCGGAGCGGCATCAAATTCAGCGGCCAGGACCGCGACTGCGGCATCGATCGATCCGTCCTCGGCGATCAATTGCCACATCCGCGCGCCCGCGCCGTCGAGTCCGAAAATCATCTCACTGCCGGCATCGCTGATCAGAATTTCGTCGCCGACCTTGCGCCACAAAACGTCTTCGTGAATCCGAATCTTCATCGCATTCGACCCTGGCCCCATCCGCCTGTGTTCAGGCCGGATGCTTTGAAGGCTTGCCCGCGCGATTCGCGGTCAGCATCACGTAGTTGTCGAGATCGAAGTCTCCGACAATCGGGCGGCCCGCGCTTTCGAGCCATGCGTGCGCACGAAGTTGCCCGTCGGCGGTATGCGCGACGCCGATCTTGAGCTCGCCGTCGTAGCCGAACCTCCCGAGCATCGCTTCGGTCGCGAGCGCGCGCACCAGGCAATTGCGTCCGCCGGGAACGTAGGCGCTCGCGACGGTTATCGCCCGTGCGATTCGCTCGCGCTCGGGAGGTGTTGCGGCAGCGGCCGCATGCGCCGCGGACCGGCGCACGACGATCGCGCGGACCCGGGAATACGGCAGCGTCCACGTCGCGATGCGCATCATGGCGATTTCGGTCCATGCGCGCGCGAGGAGCATGCGTTCGCCGCGCGGCAGTCGGGCAAATTTAGCCAGCCGCAGCATCGGTCACCTTGATTAGCCCGTGATCCTCGAGCTCGCCGAGAAGCGCCGCCAGGTCGCGAGTGCATTGCGCCGCATCGACATCGTAGGATTGCATCAGCGCGTCGCAAATCTCAGCAACCCGGCGAGGACTTGCAATCAGGTCCCACACCGTCGCGCCAACCTCGTCGAGGCCGTAATAGACACCGCTTTTCAGGTTCAGGATCGCGGCCTGCCCGTCCAGGTTGCACGAGATCTGGCCTTCGGCCGCCACCACGATAGCGCCAGGAGGAAGATTGGCGTGCTTGTCGATACTCATAAGATCGATTCTTGTGAAGGCCGGCGTGTGGAAGGTTTTCCTTATGTTAGAGCGTCGCGATGATTTGGCAGTTTAGAGTCTGAAATCGGCGTGTTCAAGCCGCCTATGGCAATCAAAGGCGCGGTATTTAAAAAAATCATCCGAGCGCGGGCCGCACTTCGCGATCAAACCGATCGAGAAACGCGTCCAGCGCGCGCGTGCCGGCAAGCGGGGTGATGAGCAGCTCGTCGATTCCCAACTCCGCGTAGCGGTTGAGATATTGCGCAAGCTCGGCCGGCGGCGCGAGGATTCCCTCGACATAGCCTCCGGTCTCGGTCCATTTTTCGGCGAAGCCGATATACACGCGATGCGACAGCGCGAAGCCTGATAGATCGCGGCCGATACGCGCGGCGCCTTCGCGCAGCCATCCGAGGCGCAGCGCGACCTGCTCCGGTTTCATTCTGGTGCCATGCCATCCGTCGCCCAGTTCGAGCGCGCGGCGAATCGCGCGGCGGCTGATTCCGCCGATCCATAGCGGAATCTTCCCAGCGCTTGGACGCGGGCCGAAGCGCATTCCCGAGAGCTTGAAAAACTCACCCGCGAACTCCGGCGCCTCGCTTGCCCAGCACGCGCGCATCAGGGCGATCGCTTCGTCGGTGTACGCTCCGCGAGCTTCGTAGGGAGCGCCGAGCGCGCGGAACTCCTGCTCGAGCCATCCGCTGGCCAGACCCGCGATAACCCGGCCGCCCGAGAGCAGATCGAGCGTAGCGAGTTCCTTGGCGAGGTGGATGGCGCCGCGGTACGGAACCACGATCACGCTGGTTCCGAGGCGGATGGTTTTCGTCACCGCGGCGGCGTAGGCAAGCGTGACGATCGGCTCCATGATCTCGACGGCGGAAATCGATGCGCCGGCGGCGGGCGTCAGCAAATGATCGCTGACCCACAACGACGCGTAACCACCGGCCTCTGCCCGAACGGCAATCCGGGCAATATCCGCGGCGAGATTCTCGTGAGCCGCGCCTATCTGTGGCAAATGAAGTCCGAGCTTCACTGATCGGCTGCTCCTTTGGACGCGGGCGACGGCGTCGGCCGCGGCTCCATGGTTATCGACGCACGAGGCGTCGCCGTTTCCTTGACGCCGGACTTTTCTATCGCCGTCATCAGCACCTGCGCGACCCGGCATCCGGTCTGCAAATCAACCTTCAATTGAGCGCTGGTCTGCCGGCATGCCTGCCCGGTCTGGTTCTGGATGAGGAGCTGGTACAGATTCTTTTTGAATGCCGGCGAAAGCGAATTGTAAAGCATCTGCGCCTGCTTCTGCTGATACGTGAAGTGCTGCTGGCGCTGTATGGAATGCCGCACTCCCACGTCGGTCGGGCACGGCGCGATCTCGTACCACTGGCCGTCCTGATAGGCGATCGGCCTGCCGATCGTGACGTCGCTCCCGTTAAGCGTGGTGCTGATATCCAACTGATGGGTCGGCATGACCGGCAATGTGAACAGGTTTGTCTTAACCATGTCGGAGGCGTCGAGTTCCTCGATCGTGATCCGGTACGCCGGCGCAATCTGATCCCGCAACTGGCGATCGATCCATTCGTCGAGGTAGATCTCGTTCTTGTGGTTGAAGCAGGCCAGCGCTTTGGGCGCGATCAACTTGCGCAAGGCTGCGGCATCGCCGTCATTCACCGCCTTGACGTATGCCTGAGCAAACTTGAGCTGGGCTGGCGTCGGTGGAAATTCCGGCACCGGGGTCGCCTCCGGCTCGACGCGATGCTGCATGTTAGGGGGAATCGGGTGAAGTGGCGGGGCGAAGTGAACTCCCGGTGGCAACCTGGGCCCCGGAATCGGCGTCGGGCTGGTTTGAGCGAAGGCCGGGGCGGCGACGAACAGAATCGCAATCGCGCCAATCGACATCTTCCGGCAACTGGTCAGCATCAATCCCATGGATAAGTAGTCCTGATGGTTGTTTCGCGGCCGATCCGCCTTCTTCGCGACCCGATTTGAAATCGGGACGCGATGCCGCCGGCGCGCCATCCGACAATCTCCCGTAAACTGCCATCCACCGCAAGGTGACCCGCACCGAGGAGCAGCGCAGATTTCATGGCGGCATCTTGAAATCCGGGGCGGCGCAAGCGATCAAATCTATATGGAGCGAATCTGGATCACGCGGCGCGGGATGACCGGGCTGATTTTCCTTGCGGCGATTGTCGCGGCTCTGTCCGGATGCTGGCACACGTCTCCCGAAGCTGCTCAAAAGGCTGAGATCTTACGAGAATGCAACTCCGGCGAGATAAGCTGCGTCAGTCCCGCGGACTCGAAGGCCACTATCAAGTGCCAGTCAGGCGACATGCCCTCGTGCCAGGCGCTGGCCGCGAAGAAATGCGACCGCGGCGATCAGCACGTATGCCAATCGCTCGCGGTCATCTACTCGCAACTGAAGCCGTTGTGCGCAGCGGGCAACAAGCTGGCCTGCGCCGATATGCAGACGACCTGGCCTGACCCTGGCTTCTGGCGCGTCGATTCGCAGCTTGCCGCCGCGCAGACCGCATGCAAGTCGGGCGATACGCAATCCTGCCAGGCGCTCGGCACGACGGTGCATTCCGCGGGCGGCCGCCTCATCTGGCTCCAGGACTACGTCGGGCCCGCCCCGGCCGCATCTGCGAGCGCATCCAGTGATTGACGCGCGCGGATCAGACGGTATCGCGGCGTTTGTCGAACTCGATCGCGACGCGTTCGTCTTCAGCGCTCAGCGCCGCCGAATCGATTTCCGCGAACGAGAGCACGTTCATATCCGCGTAAGCCTTCTGCACCTTGGGGCCCCATAGCCCGATATCCTTGATCGCGGGAACGATCCGGGTGAACAGTCCCGCGCGGAACTGCTGCATCCCTTCGGAGTTCTCCTCCCACTCGATACATTCCTTGACCGGCAGGCCCAGCCGCTCGTAAACATCCTGCGAGTTGAACCGATCGCGCATCGTGTAGCACGCCTCGACCACGAACTCCTCCCGCTCGTCGCGCTCTTTCTGGCTGAGATGCGGATAATACTCGCGCAGCGCGAGGCGTCCGAAAGCGACGTGGCGCGCCTCGTCCTGCATCACGTAGGCATTGACCGCGGCGGCGAGCGGATTCTTCGCCATATCGCGAATTCCGGCGAAGGCCGCCAGCGCAAGCCCCTCGATCAGCACCTGCATCCCGAGGTAGGTCATGTCCCAGCGCGAATCGCTGATAATTCCTTCGAGCAGCGACTTGAGCGGTGGCGTGATCGGATACACGATGTCGAACTTTTCGTGCAGCAGGCGCGAGTAAACCTCTACGTGGCGCGCCTCGTCGATCACCTGGGTGGCGGCGTAGAATTTGGCGTCGATATTGGGCACCTGCTGGACAATCTTGGCGGTGCAGATGAGGGCGCCCTGCTCTCCGTGCAGAAACTGCGACAGGTTGTTGGCTTGATCATGGCGGCGCAGCTCAGCGCGCTCTTTCGCGTTCATCCGGTTCCAGACTTCCGAGCCAAAGATCGAGAGCGCCTCGTCGGGCATCTCTTCCGGATTCTCGGGGTCGAGGTTCTGCGACCAGTCGATCCGGTTGGTCGCGTTCCACTGCAAGTTCTTGCCTTTCTCATACAGGCGGCGCAGCGATTCGCTGCCGTCCTGGTATTCCCACTTGAAGGCGGAATCGAACTTGCTGGGTACCGCCCATTCCAGGCCTTCGATCGGCAGTTGATAACGTTCCTGTGTGCTCATTAGCTACTCCTGTTATAGTCAGTTACTATTATATTTCGTCAGGCATTATCGATCGCATTTGCGCGCGCGATTCGGCCCAGATGTTCCGCACTTGGATGCACAATTCGCCGCTGGGTTGCGCGATCGACCGCGATCAGGCCGAATGTCGGTCGGTAGCCCAATAGCCATTCGTAGTTGTCCAGCATCGACCAGTAGAAAAATCCTCGCACGTCGATTCCATCACGGAGACATCCCAGGACCCCATCGAGCGCGCCGTCGATAAACGCAACCCGCCTCGAATCCTCTGCCGCGGCGATTCCGCTTTCGGTCACGATGATAGGAACCTGCGGCGCTGCCGCGGCCGCGCGCCGAATCGCAGCCGAGAGCGCCTGCGGACGGAACTCGTAGCCCATCAGGGTCAGCTCGGCGCCGGGTTCCGGAGCGAGCCGCCCTTTCGGTCCGAGACGCTGCCGGGTGTAGTTCTGCACCCCGATAAAATCGTCCGCCCGCGCTGCTTCAAGGAAAGGCATCTCGGCCGCCAGCGCCGCGTCGCGCAGAGCCTCTCCGCCGGGCACCGCCTCGTATTCTTCCATCGCGATCGTCATCCCGATCGGAAACTTGCCGCGGCCCGAGCGCAGCGCCTGCGCGCCAAGCCGATGCGCCCGCAGCATCACGTCGAGGCAAATTGATCGGGTGCAGAAAGGGAACGCGGAGAATTCTTCGGGCGCGACTCCGGCCACGCGCGCGGCGGCGCTGCGCCATCGCGAGCGCGCGATCTTCTCGTCCGGCGGGATAAGCCCGGTCGTCTGCAGCATCTGCACCGAGTTGAGTTCGTTGATCGTGCACGCCGACGAGATCAAATCGCCCAGCTCGCGGGCAACGCGCTCGCAGTAGCGCGCAAACCGGTCCGCGGTCCCGGCAGCTTCCCATCCGCCCTGCGCCGCAATCCAGCGCGGGCTGGTGAAGTGATGCAACGTCACCATCGGGGCGATGCGATGCTCCTGGCAGGCGGCGAGGACGCGCCGGTAGTGCTCGAGCGCGGCGGCTGAGAACTCGCCCGGCTCAGGTTCGACCCGCGCCCATTCGATACTGAAGCGGTACGAGTTGAAGCCGAGCCCGGCGAGCAGCGCGATATCGTCGCGGTAGAGATGATACTGATCGCAGGCGTCGCCCGACGGCTCAACAAATGGAGTCGGCTTCACGTGTTCGAGCAGCCAGCAATCGCTGTTCGAGTTGCCGCCTTCGACCTGGTGAGCGGCGGTAGCGGTGCCCCACAAAAAGTTTTCCGGAAAATTCTTCATCGACGATTCCACAACACCTACGGAGCGGGCGGGCCCATCGCCGCGATGCTCCAGCCTTGCGCGGCAAGCTTTTTCGCGAGCGCGCTGCGCGTATCGATCACACTCTCAAGGCGATGCGCTCGATAGGCTTTAACCTCCGCAGACGTATAAGGTTTGAAGTCCGGCGGCAGCTCGGCGCGGCTGAACGTATCGAGCATCCAGTTGAGGATTATCGCGGTCTGCGCGTCATCCAGCGCCGAATTCTCGACTCCGGGCACCTGCACCAGATAAGCGCGCCCCTCGGGAATCCGCAAGAAATATCCCATCGAGTGCGCAAGGCGCGGCACCGTGCCCGGGATTCCTTTGGCTCCCGCACCGTGGCATCCCCAGCAGTTGAGCGTGTACATCTCCGCCGGCGACTCCGCCTGCGACGCGAGCGGCGCCGCAAGAGCGACCGCGAATGCGGCGGTAGCAATCGCAAGCGTGCGCCGCATCGCTAATGCGCCTTCATCGCGGACGGCACAGGAATCATGGCGCCCGCGGGTTTGACGACAGCTTCGCGTTCGGCATGCACCTGGTCGAAGCTCAAATGGGTCGCGCGCAGATGCCTCACCTCGGCGGCGGTGTAAGGTTTGAAATCGGCGGGAAGGATTTTTGGATTGAAGCTGGTCAGAATATAGTTCAGCACGGCCGCGATCTCCGCGTCGCTGAGTTGCGGCCACGGCTGCATGAACCCGCTGTACTCCGCGCCATCCGACACGATCGCTCCGTTCATCCCGAACGACACCACCTGCACCAGGTACGCGCGTCCGGTTTGCGAATGAACGTAGTTTCCGATAGTGCCGGCCAGCGCAGGATAAGTTCCCGGAACGCCCTTCGCGTCGGGCTGATGACAAACAGCGCAGTTCGCGGCGAACACACTTGCGCCCGAAGCGAGAGCCGTCCCGCCAAACGACAGCATCAGCAAAATCGAGATCAGAATTGACCACTGATGTCTCCCGGGTTTCATCTGGACGGCGTGGTTGGCGGACTCGTGTGCTGATGCGTCGCGTGCAGATATTCCTGGATCGACGCGACCCCGCGTTCTTTGGCTTCGAGCAGGCTCTCCAGATGCTCACGCGTGTTGATGAGGCCCTTGGCGCGCACGATTCCCGCCGCGTCGATCAGTACCGCGTAAGGCAGTTTGGCGACGCGATAGGTCATGCCGAGTTCCTGGGAGAGCACGTACGGAAAATCGCCGAGGTTGTGCGCGGCCACAAACCGTTCGTGTTCTTCGCGCTCGCCGTCGCTGGCAAGAAAAATCTGCAACCTCTTTCCGCCCGAGGCGTTGAAGGACTTCAGAATCGGCAACATCTTCTTGCATACCGGACAGGTCGGCGACAAAAAAAACAAAAGCGTGCCGAGCCCGCGCTCATTGGGACCGCCGATCATCAACGGGCGGCGGCGCAGATCGTTAAGCTCGAACACCGGCGCCGCCTCGCCTTCCTTGGGACCTTTGTCAATCGTGAGCGCGCCCATCGGCGCGATCCGTTCGTGCAGCACGCCGATCTGGCGCAGCAGCGCGAGCTGCAATCCCGCCATCACGATCATCAGGATCCACAGCACCGCCTGCGATATGAGGAGCGCGTGCGACATCTCAAAGGGTCTCGAGCGCGCGGGTGCGCGGCGCGTTGGCGATAGCGTAGTTGGCGCTCAGGTAAAGAATCATCAGCGTGACGGCGCCGCATGCGATCGTCACGAAATCCACCGGCTCGAGCGTGCGCGGCGCAACCGGAAGCTCGAGCAGAAACGCGGCGACCATCAATCCGAGATTGCGCGCCAGGAGCGATCCGCCAAGCTCCTGCCTGAGCGCGGGCCCGAAGCATCCGCAATCGATATCGCGCCGGCCGCGCGCCAGGTTGAGCGCAATCGCGCCGCTGAACACTCCCAGCAGCGTGATCAATCCGGCAGCGGCGTCAACACGCGTCGCGGCAAATAGAAGTCCGGCGGCGCAGGCGGACTCGCAAACCGGCACCGTCCACGCAACCGGCCTTTCGAGCCATTCGGGCATTAGACGATAGTTGGCGACCGCGCCCTCGAACAGATCGAGGTCGGCGAACTTGGCCGCCGCGGATGCGCCGAAAATCGCCGCAAGCGCAATTGCAAGCAGGTATTGGATAGCGGGATCGAGCACGTCGGGCGAGTAATAACGCAAAGCGCGTTTACTGATCAACCCTGATCAAACGGTCAGAGCATCATGTGAAGGCCGATTCGCGGATACGGCGAAAAACAAGCGGGCGGCACCGCTCCGGCACCGCCCGCATAGTCGGTGAAATCTTCCCGGACTTTCTTCGATCAGCCGGTCGCCACCGGGTCGGCTTCGAGCCCGGCCAGGTTGCGGATACTGGGCCGCTCGAGCATCCGCTTCAGCCACGCATCAACCTGCGCATGATTGCCGATCGTGTCGATCCCGAGATGCGGCAGCACCAGCAAGCGCGGCGCGAATGCGATATCGGCGACCGAGAATTCTCCCGCGAGGAACTGCTGTCCCTGGAGCTGCTGTTCGAGATAAATGAGCACGCGCTCGACGCCCTGATGCAGGCGCTGGATGCGGTTCTGGTCGCGCTCGGCCTCGGGCTTGGCGACCTCTGAAATCAACTGGCCGACCTGCGGGGTAAAGGAGGTGTCGGCAAAGTCCTCGAACGTGCGCGCGCGCGAGCGCAGCGCGCTGGCGCCGACCGCGGGCAGCACCGGCGGCTCGGGGTATTCGTCCTCGAGATACTCATTGATGATCGTCGAGTCATAGATCGTGGTGTCGTCGTCAACCAGCACCGGCACGCGGCCGAACGGGTTGAGCCGCAGGAACTCCTGCTTGCGATGCTCTGCGCCGGCGAGATCGACCGTCACCAGGTCATAGGTGAGACTCTTTTCGGCCAGCACGATTCGCACCTTCTGGCCATAAGGGCAGGACAGGAAGTCGTAGAGTTTGATCATATCGGGCAAAGCCTCATTCCGCCGCAACCTGTAACTTCAAGCTCGCCTCAACCTCCGCGTCGAGCTTGATCGGGACCGTGAAATCGCCGAGCGCCTTGATCGGCTCGGGAAGGATGATCTTGCGCCTTTGTAGATCGAAGCCGCGGGCGCGCAGCGCGCGTTCGATATCGATATTGGTAACCGAGCCAAACAGCTTGCCCTCTTCTCCGGCGCGCGCCTTGATTTCGAGGACGATCGCCTCGATCTTCTCCTTGACCGTCATCGAGAGAGTCTTCTGCCGCTCCCGCTTGACCATCGCGGTGGCCTTCTGATGCTCGAAGGCGCGCAGATTCCTGGGGTTGGCCTCGACGGCGAGCGCGCGCGGCAGCAGATAGTTGCGTGCGAAGCCGGCGCGGACCTTGACCACGTCGCCGGTGCGGCCGAGATTGGGAACGTCTTCGTTGAGAATCAGTTGCACATTCATAGCTTGTTAGCGCCTCGCTCGCGCGCCCTTTTTTAGAGAAAATCCCCGTAGCTGCCGGCTTCCTGACGCGGCGGCTTGAGCCGGCGAAAATCGATCCACATATCGAAAACTCCGGCCACGCAGACCACCGCCGCCACTACCGGCTGAACGATCGTAATAAAATAAATCACGCCGCGGACGATCACCGGCACCGACAGCGACTGGAAGTAGAAGCCCATGATCGCCAGTCCCTGGCAAAAATAGATCGCCGCGAACAGCAGAAACCCGTTCAGCGCGATATCGCTGATCTCGTGGATCGGCGCCAGCATCCCGAACCCAGTCGCGATCAGACCCCAGATGAGCCATTCCGGCGCCGACCACTTGGACAGATCGGCGAACAGCGGATAGGCGAGTTTGTTCTTTCCGCCCCAGCGCCAGAACAGCCGCAGGTTTACGAAAATCGCGAACCCCGCCAGCATCGCGGCCAGCGCCGGAGAGATTCGCATCACTATCGAGAGGAGTTCCGCCTGCGTGTCCGCCGGAAGCGCGTTGGGCATCCCCAGCGCGCGATAGGTCTCCTGTCCGTGGGTCATCCCGGCCGCAAGCTGCGCCTGGACCGCGTTCGCAATCCCGGCCGGAGTACCGAACATCGCAAGCGCCGCAACCGCCGCGGCAACCAGCATCGCGCTCGCGGCTGCGATCACGATCATCTCGAACGGACGGCGGCGTTCGAGCATCCACGCCACCACCATCGTCGCCAGCCCGAAACTCAGCAGATAGCTGCCCGCACCCTCGAGACCGCCGGCAATCGCGATCAGCACGGCAGCCGCCGCGATCGCGATCGTGACGCGCAGCTCGGCGCGCGCACGTCCGACGGCGTAAAGCAGGATCGGAAGCGGCGCCAACAGCATCGCAAAGGCGCCTAAAAAGGGGATGAGGCCGCCGGCGATAAACAGCGCCGCAGCCAACGCGGATGCCCGCGTCATCCCGATTATTTCTTTGCGCGTCACGGATGCTCCGTCAGACTCCCAGGGTCGAGAACGGAAGCAGCGCGAGCACGCGGGCGCGTTTGATCGCGATCGCGAGCTGGCGCTGATGCTTGGCGCAATTGCCCGACGTGCGGCTGGGGACAATCTTGCCGCCTTCGGTGATAAAGCTGCCCAGCGTGCGCACGTCCTTGTAATCGACCTTCAAAGTTTTGTCGGCGCAAAACCGGCATACCTTGCGCCGTCCGCCACCCGGACGCCGGCGCATCCCGCCGCGGCCCTCGCCACCGCGCTCTCCGCCGCGATCTCCGTCGGGACGCGGACCACGGCCGCCGCCGCGTGAGCCTTCGTCATTGCGCGGTCGGTCGCCGCCTTGATCCATTCTATCGTCTGCCATTGCGATTCCTTCAGTACTATTTCGCAGCCGGCCTCAGGAAGCTCCTGGTTCCGGCCGCTGTTATGCCTGTGCGCGAGCCTCGATCCGGCTCGCGACTACCTCGATTCCGGCCGTCCCGATCGCGTGCGCCGCCACGCCTCTTAACCGCCCCGTCACCGCGACCGCGACGCCGCGCTTCAGCTCCGCGGCAATCTCACGCGCCGCTTCCCCCGTCATCACCACTTCGAGGCTGAGCTTTTCGGCCGGCTCGGCACACTCGACGCTGAAGTTAAGAACCGGCGTGCCTGCCGGGGTTACGCGAAGCTCCGGGGTGCGCGTCACGCGGCCCGTAAGCTCAATTCTGGTCGCCACCGCCCTCGGGGTCGATCGCGGTTGGATCCGCCTCAGTCAGCATCTCCTCTGGCGCATCCGGCGTTTCCTGCTGACGCTCGCGTTCGGCCTGCTGCGCGGCATAGGCTGCGGCGCGCGCTTCGGCTGCGGCACGAGCCTCGGCGATACGCTGGTTGCGGGTCTCGATCTCCTCGCGCACCTTGGCCGCGTCGGCGTTGTCGTCAACCAGCACCGAGAGGTAGCGCAAAACGGTGTCGGACAACTTAAGGTTGCGCTCGACCTCGTTCATCACGGCGCCATCCGAGAGATAATCGAGCCGGATGTAGTAGCCGCGGCGCTCGCCCTTGATCCGGTAGGCAAGCTCGCGCGACCCCCACTCTTCGTTCTCGACGACTTCGCCCCCGCCCTGGGAGACGATTGTCGAGAAGCGCTTGATGGAATCCTTGATTTGTGGCTCGCCCTGGTCGGGGCGAAGAATAAAAATTGTTTCGTAGCGCCTCAAAGCGCTCAGTCCTCCTTATGGTTTCTAGCCCCGAGTTTGGAGCAAGGAGCAAACGGTTAAACTATCATCCGCGTACCTGCCTAACAAGCCGAAATCTCGAATATTCGGGGAATCTTCCCGCTACTCTTGAGATTAACACCCGCTCTGTTATTGAGAAGGAAGAATCTCAGGCTGCACGACACGCGAGCTACCCCCGTCAGGAGGACGACAGTGGCAAAAGTAAAATCGAAAAAGGCTGCTCCGAAGCCCATAAAGAAACAGATCAAGGTAACGGCTCGCGCCAAACCGGCGCCGAAGTCTGCTCCTCAGAAAAAGGCGATTGTGACGAAACCCGCGGCCCGGCCCGCGTCAGCGCCGCGACCGGCGGTCAGGCCTGCCGCGCCCGACGAACCGCGCATCCCGAGTTATGACGAGCTTCCGGTTCGCGCGGGTGCTCCGGAAGGATCGGCGTGGGGAGTGTTCGGTGACCGGGACGAGGTCGGGACGATCAACCTGCTGACGCCGGGCAGAGTGCGCGCCGCGGCGGAGTCGATCAAGACCGGCAAGGTCTTCGCGCTCAATCTCCCGATCGATATTCCCAATCCTCCATTGTTCACCCGCCAGGCGCATCGCCATACCGTGAAAGAATTTCCTCCGCCGACGAATTTCGTGCTCGACGATTATCTCGACAATTTCTATCCGCAGGCGTCTTCGCAATGGGACGCGCTCGCGCACGTGAAGCATCCTGTTCATGGCGCGTACAACGGAATTCCCGACCACGAGATGACCGGACGTGGCGGCACGCGCCTCGGCATCGACAATCTTGCGCGGCGCGGAATCGCGGGACGCGGAGTGCTGGCCGATATCGGGCGGCATTACGCGAAGGTAGGCAAGTCGATCGATTACACCAAGCCCGAATCGATTCCGCTCGAAGATCTGGAAGCGACGCTCGCGGCGCAGAAATCTCCGCTGCGCGCCGGCGATATCCTGCTGATTCGCATCGGATGGACCAAGTTCTACCTGGGCGCCAGCACCGAACTCAAAGAGGAACTGGCACGCGAGACCGTGGTGCCGGGAATCGAGGGCAGTCAGCGCGTCGCGCGATGGCTCTGGGAGCATCATTTAGCCGCGGTCGCGTCGGATTCACCCGCGCTCGAAGCGCTGCCGAAATCCGGCGACCAGGAGTTCCTGCATTTCCACATGCTGGCGTTTTTCGGGATGCCGATTGGCGAGATGTGGAACCTCGAGCCGCTCGCCGAAGATTGCGCGGCCGACGGCGTGTACGAATTCTTCCTGACTTCCGCACCGCTCAACGTGCCGGGTGGGGTCGGGTCGCCGCCAAACGCGCTTGCGATCAAATAGAACGCCCGTCAATCAGATTGAAATTAGCGTGAAATTAAGATGCGGGCGAGGAATAAACCTCGCCCGCATCGCTTAGGGTTTCCCCCCAACCCGAGATCGTCGCGGTGATCTCAAGTCATGCGGCGTCACCCATCATCTCTGCGAAGTTGCGGCTGTAGAACCGCTCCTTCGCTTGCTCACTGACCTGGCCCATCGTCGCTTCGAAGCGGCCGATCGGATCTTTAGTCCCTTCCGGATGCGGATAGTCGGTCGAGAACAGCAGCATCTCGGGTCCCGAATTCTCGATGATCCAGCCGACTGGTTCGTTAGGAAACGGCGTGAACTTAACCTGCCGGCGCAGATAGTCCGACGCTTTGAGCGGCAGGTTCAGCGCGGGTTCGGTCTTGCGAAAACTCTGCTGGCAGATATCGAGACGGCGCAGCAACGCGGGCAGGTACATCGCGCCCTGCTCGACCACCCCGCCTTGCAGCTTGGGAAATTTTTCGAAGATTCCGTCGAGCACCATGCACGCGAGGAACTGCTCGGGCGTCTGATGGATCACCATGTAGTCTTTCGCGCGGACATTCTCGCCGCCGCCGAGCCAATCGGTGGTTGGCGCGAGTCCGTTGTCGTTGAACCCGCGGCGCAGCGCGCGGCCGCCTCCGCCGATATGCAACATGAAGGGAATGCCGCGCTCCTGCAGCATCGCCCACAGCGGATGAAAATCAGGATGCGTCGGCGACTTGGCGCCCGGCATCGAGTTCACCAGCATCGCGCCGCATCCCGCGTCGAGCGCGGCTTCGGCCTCGGTGCAGGTGCGCTCGCCCCACGGCACCGAGCCGACCGCGATCAGGCGGCGGTCGGCCGAGCAGAAGTCCGCGATCGCGCGGTTGAGCGCGCGCGTGCCGCCCCACAGCAGTTCCGCGTCGCTGCCGAGAAACTGCGAAAATGCAAAGGTCGGGAAGACCAGTTGCCGGTCCACGCCGATCAGATCGAGCGCGCGGCTGCGCTCGGCCGCGTCGAACGCGCCCAGTGCGAGCCATCCTTTGGGCGTCATGACATTTTCTTCGAGCTTGACCGTCGCGCGCGGATCGGCGGCGCGCGCCTTGGCCTGCGCGATAAGCTCGGCAGCCTTGGCGCCCGCTCCGCCCAGGTAGAGCGGACGAATCCGCTCGCGGACGCCAGGGTCGGCGTACTTCGGGAGCCATTCGCTCAGCTCCATCAGGTGGCTGTCGGCGTCGTAAAAAGTGCGGCCTTGGGCGTAGGGCATCGCAGGCTCCTTCGACTATAATGCGCACACTGATCGTCCAGAGTTGCGCTCGGGTGAAATCTAGTTTGAATTGACGCTGCCGTCAACTGAAGGATTATGCGCAATTTGGCGGGGGAAAGATCCTTGCGATGACTCATGTGACCGCTGTCGAAAAATCTGCCGGCAAGTCTGCGGAGCGCCAGGCTCCCGCGCGGATGCCTGCCGCGGCGCGCCGTGCGCATCTGCTGCAGGCGGCGGCGCGGATCATCGTCAAGGAAGGCTTTGAGGCGCTCACGATGGAATCGCTTGCCGCGCACGCCGGTGTCAGCAAGGGACTCGGCTACGCCTACTTCGAGAACTCGGAGGAAGTCGCGCTCGCGCTGTTCGATCAGGAAATCGCCTCGATGTACCGCAAGGTGGGCGACGCGATGGACGCGGAAGCGCCATTCGAGGAACGGGTGCGCGCCGCGATCTCGACCTACCTTGATGTCGTCGACGAGCGCGGCGCGCTTATCGCTATCCTGCAGAATCGGCTGAGCGGGCGGCGTTTGCGCAAGAATGTTCGCGCGCGCCTGGGACCGTTCTTCGAGCTATGGACACGGCACATCCGCTCAGCACTAAAGCCCTCGCGCGCGGAGGCGGAAATCCTGACCACGATGGTCCTTAGCCTGTCGGACTCGATCGGACGCGCCGTCGGCACCGGCCGCGCCTCGCGCCGCGCCGCCGAAGAGCTGGCCGTCGCGTTCGTGATCGCCGGACTTACCGGCGCCACCACCCACAAGCGCAACTGACACACCACCACACGATGCTAGTGGCCGGCTTTCGCCATCGCCTCGGTGCTGAGGAACGCCTTGTCGACCGCGCCCATGTTGATGTACCAGCATTCGCGTTCGGGCGTGTCGGGACCGGGGAGATAGCAGGTCGTCACCATCCCGGATTGCAAGTCCGCGCTGGATGCGGCGACGTTGAACTCGCGCTTGAAGGGATAGATCGCGACCTTGGCTTCGGGGACCGGACGATCGCGATAGGTGTAGAGGTAGATCTGCGTTTTCCACAACTCGCCCTTGGTGTCGTAGCTGTCCATGTAAGGGTTGAGCCACGCTTCGCCGTTGACGTAGACGATCGTCTTCGATTGCAGGATACCGCTGGTCCGTTCGGGACGCGGCGTTACTTCGACGACATACATATGCCGCAGCTCCCAGTCGTCGGGACATGAGGTTGCGCCGCCGTCGGTCGGGCACGGATGCGCCGGCGAGTTCTGCGCGTGAACGCACGCGAGCATCTCGCGCTCGCCCAGGAACTTGTAGTTGTATTCCTGGGGCTTGGCGTTGAAGCCGCCCGCATGATCGGGATCCCAAGTTGAAAGGCCCGGCGAGGAGGTCAGAATCGTCTCGTTGACGCGGCGCACTCGCCGGCTACCCGCCAGAAAGGCCCATGCGTCGTCGCCTTTGTCGGCGTCCCAATAGCGATAGCGCATCCCTCCGCTGCCACGATCCTCGGCGGGAGCGATAGTTGGGTACGCGGCGACTCGCCACCAGATGCCGGTGGTTTTGAAATCCGGATCCGCGGGCAACGGCTCGACCTCGGTGCGGCCGATATCGTAGTAGCCCGCAACGTGGCCGGCTTCGGTAAAGTTGATCACGTTCTGCGGCGCTCCGGGCGCGAAGCGAACCACCTGGCACTCGAAATAGCGCAGATCGAAATCGTCGGTCGCGATCGGCTTGAAATTCGAGTTCCACATGATCTTGGTCGCAACGTCGGGATCGTTTGGATCGAGCAGCGGAAACGGCTGCCCCGCGACGTAGCCGATAATCGTGCGCCGGTCCGGACCCAGGCGCACCTGCGGCGAGTATTTCTCGGTCGCAATCTGGTACGGAGGCGGCCATTCGATTCGTCCCGGCGCGACGATATGCATCTGCATCCCTTTGGTCACCGCCTGATAAGTGCCGGGGCTCACGAGAGTCTGAACCTCCGCGGCGTTCGCCTGCGTGATAGTCTCGCCGGGTTTGACTTCGGCGGCGCGGCCCGGGTTGGCCACGCCCAGCAACACGGCCAGGGCAATCAGCGGAGCAGACTTCGCAAGGGATGGAATTTTCATGCGCGTGACCCTATCACGCGTTAGAGAACCAGCGCCAATCATCCGTAGGCGGGCGGCAGAAACACGCCCGCGCGCGGTCCTGGGCAGGGGTTGAACGGCGCGCGTCGCCCTATCTACGCGCGCACCGTTTCTCGAAAGCTAAAGCGTTACTTTAATTCCACCAGCACCTGCCGAAAGCGGCCCGCGCCGGAGTTGTGGAAATTGCGCCCCGCCCCGCGCGGATACCACGCGACGCTCCCCGCAGGCATCGCGGTACGCTGCGCGCTATCGCGCCCGCCGTCGTCGGCGCGCTCGACGACTTCGAGCTCGCCGCCCTCGGCGACGTAGGCGACCGCGTCGTGCGAGTACCGGCGCATCGCGCTCTCCGTGCCGGGCGCGAGCGTGATCTCGCTGACGCGCACGCGGTCGTTGTCGAGAATCGTGATCGTTCCCGGCGCCGAGAGCGCCCCAGCTCATAGGGACCGTCTCAGGTATTCCAGGTGGGATCTGTGACGCCGCGATAACGAGCGATCTTAGCGCGTTTAAGGCTCCCTACACGCAAAATTTATTTGAACTGATCGCGTCGCAGGAGAGCAGCTACAGGCAATTCTCGTTAGCCGCCAACTTTTATTTATCGCCCCCACCACCATCGCCTTTGTATGATGTTAACACCTTGTGGCCTGTTGAAAGCCCGCCCGCCAGGTACTCGGGAGGCTACGCCATTGGTCTTATGATGGATCAACTGGAGATAGTAAAGAAAGCCAGTTCAGAGATGACTACGGCGTGGAACTGGTTAGCGAATGCAGAAACGGGTTATGATATTTTTGAGACGAAGGTCGCGAACGTCACGAGTATTGCGAAGCAAGCCAAGGCATATTCTGGATTGCCGGCACTTAATTCCAGTTCTTTGCAGTTTGAGCAGATGGCGGTCTTCCAGTATGGCGGCTGGGCTGCGAAACCGACGAACATATTGTTTCAATATTGGATTCCGCAATGTAGCGGAACCACGAATGGAAAGACTTGCATGAATGGTACGTGGCAATGGGTTGTCAATCCCAATACGACCACCGGAGATGAATATGTTAGCTTGGTTTACGGCCAAACACCTCCAAGCAGTTCCTGCAGCAACTAGGTATTGGAGGATTCTAGAATGCCAAACAAAATCGTGATGGTGGTCCTCGTCGTTCTGTATTGTGGATTCGTGTCACCTTTGTGGGCTGCGCAGCCGGATTTGGCGACGGCAGATTGGTCGGTTAGTTCGCCGCACAGTCTGGCCACCAATCCGCCGGTTAACGATGCGATACTAGCATTCTTGCATAAGCTGACACGTGATGGGGAAATCAACGATCTTGGAATGTGTTCATCCCGGTTCGCCGATCTGCGCCATTCAGGCAACCTATCGCTGGTCGCTTCTGCTTCGGACGGAAGGTTCTGCTACCCTTTGATAGTTGACAAGACTCCATCGGGGTTTGAACTCTATGTTTTTGATCAACCACATACGGACATCGGCGAAATACAAGATTTGGGGGGGGACGGCAAGCAGGAGTTGATTGTCAGCACCGAATTCACCTCGTACTTGGGCGCCATGCACTGCGTGGCCATATGGCCAGTGATATACGCATGGACCGGTAACGGATATACCGACGTCAGCAATCAGTACCGCGGGTATTACGAGAAACAACTCGCGTCGATGAAAGAGCAGATCGCCGCCGCCGGGGAGCGGAATGCGTCGGCGGTTAGTCCGATGCCCGCGCTCCCAGCCTCCGTCCGTCAGATTTCGCCGGTAGTGGTTAACAGCGAGCATACGTCCGGCCCATCGGCCGGGTTTGGGGTCCCGGCGTTCGTCCCCGCGCCTGAGATGTCTCCATCGGCCGCCTCTCCTGCCGCTACCTCCACGCCGGCGTACGTCTCGGACTGCACGGAAGCGGAAGCGGCTAAGATCGAACGCTTTCTTGGTATCTCGAAGGACGCCGGGATGAGCGATGCGATCAAGTGGGCAGACAGCGACAACCCCTACCAGCGAGAGTTTGCAGCTGATGTTCTCAGAGATATAGGAACCCCCGACGCGGTCGAGTATTTGCGAACCCTGACCCACGACTCGAATAGAACTGTAGCCGGTGACGCGCAAATCTCCCTCAGCGCGGTGGGACGACCAGTTTTACACACGATCGATCGGGATGAGGTCCAGCCCCTTACCGGATCGCCGCCGAAGTAGGTCGTCTCGGTTTACCGCAGTACGGACTCGTGAGGTAATAATCGGCGGTGGACTCGGCGATGCGCAAGAAAGTCTCGATCGCCTTGAGCGTTGCTCTATACTGCACATTCGCGTCGCCCCTACGGGCTGCGCAGCCCGCATTGGCGTCAGCGGATTGGTCCGTAAACGGCGCTCACAATCTCGCGTCGAATCCGCCTTCGCTGGACGCTGTAGAGGATTTCACTGGGCGTGCTATTGGCGAGAGCGAAGATAATCCGCCGGTTGACGTGTGTGAGTTTCGTTTCGCGGATTTGCGCAGCTCCGGGGACCTCTCTTTGATCGTGTCGGTTGATCCAGGGAGGGGATGCACTGAACTCTACATTTTCGACAGGACGCCGACAGGGTTCGAACTTTACCACCCGACCGCAGCAGGTGTTGTTGCACACGATCTTGCGAACAGCGTGCTGGATATTAATCATGACGGCAGGCACGAGTTGGTTCTCTGGGGTGATCTGGCGCCGTTCGCCACAGGGTTCAGCTTCGGCGAGCTCGGGTGTGCCGCGAAATGGCCCCTTATTTTCGCCTGGACGGGCAACGGTTATTCGGAGGTAGGGAATCAGTACAAAGACTATTACCAGAGCTACCTCAAGTCCCTGGATACGCGACTAGCCACGTATTCTTCGGAATTGGAAGAGGCATCCACTCAGGCGGCCAATCCTGCGCCGGCGGTTGGCGGTGCTGCGGAACAAACGCGAGTTAAGACGTCTCAATTTGCGATTGGGGGGCAAACGCAAGCCGAGATTTCTTCCGGCCCGGGTGGGGACGCTTTAGCCGCCCGAGAATGGACGCCACCACAAATTGCCGCTCCTGCTCCAACACCGGGAGCTACTCTTAATCTGGCTCAGCGCGACTATCCCTGCGCGAGAATTGAGGCGGCAAAGACCGAGGAATTTCTTGGCATCGATTCAGACTCCATGAGCGCCGCGATCAAGGATTCGGAAAGCGATGAGCCAAACAAGCGCATACTCGCGGCGGTCATTTTTTCTTACCTGGGGACCCATGAAGCCCAGCAGAATCTGAAGACGCTCAGCAACGACGCGGATTCGCGGGTGGCAGGTATTGCCAAAGAAGCGGCTTCCTTCGGAGAGGATCCCAGTCCAAGCGCTCGCACAATATCAAGGCAAGGTCGTGGCTATATCGACTTTGGCGAACCGCGGCAGTCCAAGCCCTAAAGCCGCGCCGCACTTTCCTTACTATCGCTTGCCATTGTGTGTATTCATAACCTGAAGCCGGATGTATGTACGGAGCCGGTCAAGTGGCCTCCTATGATTCGTTGAACGTCATTTTGCATTCGACCGCGCGGTGACAGTATCACTTCAACTCAACCAGGACCTGCCGGATGCGGCGCGCGCCGGAGTTGTGGAATTTGCGCCCCGCGCCGCGCGGATACCACGCGACGCTTCCGGCTGGCGTCGCGGTGCGGCGTGTGGTCTCGCCGCCGTCGTCGGTGCGCTCGACGACTTCGAGCTCGCCGCCCTCGGCGACGTAGGCGACCGCGTCGTGCGAGTAGCGGCGCATCGCGCTCTCCGCGCCGGGCGCGAGCGTGATTTCGCTCACGCGCGCGCGATCGTTATCGAGAATCGTAATCGTCCCGGGTTCCGGCTCGCGTCCCGCAACCGCCTCGCATCCGACGAAACCCAGGCGCTCGGCGCCGCGCTTTGCGGGCCGCTTGAGCTCGAACAGCGCTTCATGAAAGCGCGTCGTGCCGACGTTGTGCGCGCTCTCGATTCCGCCGGCCGGCACGAAGTAGGTCGCACGCGCGTGCAGCGGAAAGCCGCGCGGCTTTCCGCCAGGAGGATTCTCGCCGCGGCGCAGCGCGCCGACCGACGCGCTCGAGAGAATGAACAGCACGTAGTCGAGCGTATGGTGATGCAGCCCGCAGACCTCGCCCGGCTGCAAATCCATTTCCCACACGCGCACGTCGTCGTTCTCGAAAAGCGTGCGGGTCGCGACCGATCCCAGTTGCTCGGCTTGTACTGCTCCCATGTTATCGCTCCTCTTCATAGCATCCGCGGCTCGGGCCGCAGGAGTCTGCATCGGCAGGCTCGCCGTCGGGGCCGTACGGACGCTGAGTATTCAGGCAGGTGTAGCAGGCGGTATTGCTCTCAGGATCGAACATCCGCGCGCCGTCGGGAGTGCGATAGTAAGCGGTCTTGGTGCGGAGCAATCCGCAGAATTGCCGCGGCGATGAAGTTGAAATGGCGGTCGCCATCGTAGTTACACCTCCGCGATTCCACCCGCAGACAATATCGCGCGGCGCACTATCACCTTTGCGATCGTGACTTTGTACGCGTTGTCGGACATCGGCTGCGCCGTCGCCAGCGCTGCTTCGGCGGCGGCGCGCGCACGAGCGGCATCCAGCGGCGCTCCGATGATCGCTTTCTCGGCATCCGGCGCGCGCCATGGAATCGGAGCGACGGCGCCCATCACGATCCGCGCGTCGCGAACCGATTTGCCGTTGGGAACTATCACGACCGCTACGCTCGCCAGCGGCCAGTCGAAGCTCTGCTTCTCGCGCACTTCAAGGTAGATGCTGCGGCTGCCGGGTGCGGGCGCGGGCACAATCACTTCGGTGATTATCTCGCCGGCGTGCAAATCATTTTCGCGCTTGGGATCGACTTCGGGCAGCGTGAAAAATTTCTCGAGCGCGACCGTGCGGTCGCCCGCAGGCCCTACTATTCGCGCGCTCGCACCGAACGCGACGAGCGCCGGCGCGAGGTTCGAGGGATGCACAATATACGACGGGCCGCCCCCCAGGATCGCATGGTAGCGATTGAGCCCGCCGATCGAATAACACTTGTCGCCGCCCTTCTTGAGACAGACGGTCAGCGGATTGCGGAAATACCAGCATCGCGGACGCTGCAACAGATTGCCGCCGACCGTGCCGAGATTGCGAATCTGCGGCGTGGCGGCCTCGCCGGCCGCGTCGGAGATCGCGGTGAAGCGTTTTTGAATCTCGGGATTCGTCGCGACCTCGTGCAGTTTCACCAGCGCGCCCAGGCGCATCGAACCGTCAGGCTGAAACTTGATTCCCTCAAGCTCCGGCAAGCCCTTCAGATTGACCAACGTGGCGTGACTGGCGATGTCCTGCTTCATCAGATCGACGACGTTAACCCCGCCCGCAATCGCGCCGTGATTCGGGGCGGCGAGCATCGCGCTTGCGTGCGCAAGATCGGCGGGGGTAACGATCGTGAACTTGTTCATCACGCATGCCCCAGCGCGGCCAGAATTTTGTCCGGCGTCAGCGGCAACTCGCGGACGGGCGCGCCGACCGCGTCGCTAACCGCGCACGCGACGGCGGCAGCGCTCGCAACGTGTGCGACCTCGCCGATTCCGAGCACGCCGGTGTTGGTGCCGCCGTTTATCACGTCCAGAAACATCACGTCGATTTGCGGAACGTCGAGCGAGCCGACCATTTTGTAATCGTCCATCGTCGGATTCATCATCAGCCCGAGATTCGGATCCATCCGGCGGTCTTCAAACAGAGCAAAGCCGATTCCCATCAACACGCCGCCATTGATCTGGCTGCGCGAGGTCAGCGGATCGATGATCGTGCCGGCGTCATGGACCGCGACCACGCGCTTGACGCGGACCACTCCGGTTTCGGTATCGACTTCGACCTCGGCAAACTGGCATCCGGCCTGATCGGGCCGATAAGAAGCGTAGTTCGGAATCCGGTCGCCGCCGGCGGAAATCGAATCGCCGGGAATCCGGCGGCATAAATCTTTAAATGCAACTTTTCGCGACGGATCGAAGCGCACCCGGATTGTGCCGTCGCGCGCTTCGAGGTCCGCGGGCTCCGCACCGAGCATCGGCGCCGCGATCTTGAACAGCTTCTCCTTCAGATGCGCCGCCGCCTGCCTGATCGCTGGCGTGTTCGACGGCGAGCTCATGCTGCCGCCCGAGGGCAGCGAGAACGGATAGCGCGTGTCGCCGATCTCGGTTGCGATTTGCGCGATCGGAAGGCCAAGCTCTTCGGCTGCGACGACGGCGAGCGCGGTGCGCGTGCCGGTGCCGATATCCTGAGTGCCGCAGCGAATCTCGACGCGGCCGTCGCGATGCGCAATCGCGAGCGCCTCCGGCCCCGAGGCTCCGAGCGCATGCCACGCGGCGCACGCCAGACCGGTTCCACGGCGGACGGGTCCGGTGGATTTTTTCGCCGCGCCGTCTTTTTGCGCCGCGATGTCCGGGGTCCATCCGAAGGCGCGCGCGCCAAGCTCGAGCTCGATCGCGCGGATAGGATTGGTGTTGTTCGCGCGGCGGAACTCGAGCCGATCCATCCCGGCCTTGCGCGCCAGTTCGTCCATCGCCATTTCCAGCGCGAAAGTGCCTTGCGGCCATCCGGGCGCGCGCATCGGCGACGAGGGCCCGGTGTTCATATAGACATTGCTTTCGGAAGTGCGAACGTTGGCGCACGGGTAGACCAACTTGAACGGACCGGAGCTGCCCGAGCCGCCACCGATTCCGCCGCTGCCGCGCTGTACGAGATCGATCGCGACCAGCTTGCCCTTGGCGTCGGCGCCCATGCGGACTTTCTGTTCGGAGCATGGACGATTCCCGGTCGCCAGATGCTCGTCGGCACGCGGGAGCATCAGCTTGACCGGCGCACCGGCTTCTTTGGCGAGCCGCGCGGCGATTACAATGTCCGGGGTAGCGCCGAATTTCGATCCGAAGCCGCCGCCGAGATATTCGCTGATCACGCGGACCTTGTCGGGCGGAAGATTGAACAGCACCGCCAGGTCGTCGCGCACGGAGAAGACGCCCTGGGTCGAGCACCATACCGTGAGCGCGCGGGCCTCGAACTGGGCGACCGCGCCGTGGGTCTCGAGCGAGACGTGCGTCTGGACCGGAGTCGTATAGGTCGCCTCGATTCGGTTCGCGGCCTGTGAAAACCCGCGCTCGACATCGCCTTCGCTCGAAGTTTTTGCGCTGCCCAGGTTCGCGCCGCTGAACACGCCCGGTGCGCCGGATGCCGCTGCGGCGTCCATCTCGACGACGAACGGCAGCGGCTCGTAGTCAACTTTGATCAGGCGGATCGCGTCTGCGGCGATATCCGAACTCGTCGCGGCGACGGCGGCGACCTCCTGTCCGGCAAAGCGAAGCTCACCATCGGTAATCTGGAGCGCGGCGCGCACTCCCGCAAGCCGCTGCGCCGCCGAGAGATCCACGCGCTTCGCATGCGCATGCGGATACGGGCTGCGCAGAATCGCGCCGTAGAGCATCCCGGGCAGGTTGATATCGTAGGTGTAATGCGCGGTGCCGGTGGCTTTGGCCGGACCGTCAACTCGCGGAGTTTCCACGCCGACTATTGTGAACTTGTCGCCGAGCTGCCACGGGGTCGGCTCATCGTCGGGAATCACGACGGTGACCTCGCGCGGCGCCTGGGAGATTCCGAGATTCACCGTTACGCGCCGCGACATCACGCATTCCCCTTGGCGCCGCCGTTGGCGCGCGCAACCTTGATTGCGGCCGCGAATACATGAGGATAGGTTCCGCAGCGACAGATATTTCCGGCAACTGAATGGCGGATCGTGCCCAGGTCGGCGGCGGGATTTTGCTCGAGCGCCGCCGCGATCGACATCACCATTCCCGGCGTGCAGAACCCGCACTGCATCGCGTCGGTATGCACGAACGCGTCCTGCACCGGATGCATCCGATCCGGATTTCCAAGTCCCTCGATCGTCGTGATCTCATGGCCACGCGCATCGACCGCCAGCATCATGCACGCCGTGACCGGCTGCCCGTCGAGATGAACGGTGCACGCGCCGCACGAGCCCCGGTCGCAGACCAGCTTGGTGCCGGTCATTCCCAGATGCTCGCGCAGAGCGCGCACGAGAGTCACGCGCGGCTCGACTGCGAGATGGTGACTCGCGCCGTTTATTTTAAGCTCGATATCAACCGGACCTGGCCCCAGTTGCTCCGCGACCCCTTCGGGCAGTACCGGCGCGGATACGTCGGCGTGTGCGAGATGACCGAGCGTGGCGACGGCAGCGACAGCGCCGGCGCTGGTCAGCGCGGCGCCCTTCAGGAACGAGCGGCGGCTCAGCGGCAGCTTGCGGAGATCCTTGTCTTTTCCGGATTTCGATTTCATTGAGGAGCCTCGCGCTGCGCGGGAGCGGCGATTGAAACCGCCATCGCGACGACCGCGAATATCGCGAGTCCGGCTATGAGTCCAAAGAAGAGGACCTTAAGAAAGTAAACGCCCGCGATCAGAACCTTGTCAACGACCGAATTCATCGCGTAGGTGTCGAACGAATTCGCACCGGTCCATCCGAGCTGGCCGAGTGCGGCTCCGACTCGGGCGATCGGAATCAGCACGACCGCGCCGGCGATCATCGAAATTACGGCAGCGCGGCCGCGCGCCGCGGCGTCGTCGAGAAGCCGCGCGCCGATTCGGATCGCAATGAGCATTCCCAGCGCGGCCGCCGCGAAGATCATCAGCGCAAACTCATGTTCGTTCCACCATCTACCCAGCGGCGGATCCATGTATCGAACGATCAGATGAGCGCCGCTGCCGTAGCTTAAGGTCGAGATGATTCCGGCGACCAGCGCGATAACGGTAAGCCATCGCAGCCATTTTCGATAGGCGGGCTTCATCCGATCGCGATCGGTCCCGCCACCCGAGTCAGCCCGAGCGACAGGTAAACGATAACCAGCACGATCATTCCCTGCGCGAGTCCCACGCGGCGAAAGCGCGCCAGCAGCGGAGGCAGATCGGGCGCGGGACCGTTTTCCGAAACCCGCCAGATGCGCGCGCCCAAATTCGCGTACTGATAAGTCGCGAGCACGATCACGATCACGACCAGCACCAGCTTGATCGCGAGCAGCACGCTTATCGCGCCGAGATACAGCACGTTCAGCATCCCGGTCGCGACCAGGATCACCAGCGCGCTCAGCACAATCACTCCCAGGCGCCGCACCACGCGCCGCACGACTTTGACCCGCGCGGCAGGCTCCAGCTCTCCGGCCAGGATCGGGGTGAGCGCAAAGGTGCTGAAGAGCGAGCCGCCGAGCGCGACGATCACGGCGGTCACGTGGATGAACAACACCAATATGCGCATGCTCAGCATCGCGGACCTTCGTTCAGAGGTTGCGGCGGTAGGTGACGAAATTTCCCGAGATACGCGCACCCAGGCTCTCGGCGGTTCGGCGCGAGGCCCAGTTGTCGTCGAGCACCAGAGTGTAGCCGGCATAGCGCATCCGCTGCTCGCCCATTTTTAGGTACGATTGCGACGCCATCGCGGCTGCGATTCCGCGTCCGCGCGCGCTTTCCTTTACGCCGATATTGATCAGCGCGCCGCGGGTGCCGCCGCCGCGATGCGGCTCCAGCCGGACGCCCCGCCTCACCTGCGCGAGCATCGGGCTCAAGTCCGGCACCGAAAACACCGCGCCCACCGGCTCATCGTCAATCACCGCGAGCATCGATAGGTCGGCCACCGGGCTTTCCCACAGCGACATCAGCATCGGGCGCACTTCCGTCTTGGTGACCGGGTTCCATCCCCAATGACGCGTGAACGCGGCATTAGTCACTTCGGTCCACGCGTCGATTGCGGCCAGAAATCCGAACTCACGCCAGCTCTTGATTGTGACGCCGGCCGCCGTGGCCGCCGCAACCGAGCGCCGGTAACGCTCGAGCAATTCGGGACGCAGCTCGGCAGTGTAGTCAGTCTGTCCTTTTTCGGTTTCGAAACCCGCCCGCTTGAAGCATCGATGGTAATACGGCGGATTGCCGCGGAGCAGGAACGAGGGCAGGCGCCCGTAGCCATCGACCGCGTACGGATAATCAAGGAACGCGGCGAAGCCGCTGCGCGCCGCTTTCATTCCGCGCGCGCCAAGCGAATCCGACGCGGCTTCCAGCATCGCGACGGCGGCGTCCTCTTCGCCCTCGTACGCCTCGAAATGAATGAGCTGCCCAAGCTGCTCGTCCCAGTGTTCGATATAGCGGCGATTGACAACCGCGCTGACGCGAGCGACCATCCGCCCGCGCCGTCGCGCGCAGAACGCCTCGAGATCGAGATAGGCGGCGAAGTGAGTGCGGCGCGTGATCATGTCGATCTCGCCCTGGATGTCGGGCGGCCACCATGCCTCGCGCGCGGCATAAATATGGTACGGCAAACGCGCGAATTCCTCGCATCCATCGCGCGTGGTGACGCGCTCGATCGTTATCCCTGTGGCGTTCATCAACTTCGCGCGACGGCTCGCCGCTTGCGTGCGCCAAGCTTAGCACCGGCGCGCGTCAATCGAGCATCCGCAACGATCCCGTCGCGCAGCCATCGTACGAGCATCGCATTGATTGCAGCGACCGGATCGCGCGCCACTGATTTGGCGACAAAGCTCGCGCATATCGCTCCGAACGTGGCGCCCCGTCGAAGCCTCGCGATTGCGCGCGCCTCGGATGCGTCAACCTCCCGAAAGAACACCTTGCCGTCGCGCCGCCAAACCAGGATCGTGCTCGCACCTCGGACCGGCGCCTTGAGTTCACGGCCGGCCTCGAACGTGCGCAATGCTGACGCGACCCGCCAATCCGTTTCGAGCACTCGCAGCGCCGCTATCGCGCGCATCCGCACGCTGGGCCACCCTTCGGGCGCGACCGAGCGCATCGCCGCGGCGTCGAGCGCCGTGGTATCGCGGGCGCAGAACACCTCGACGATCGCCCGCTCGAGCGCGGCCAGATCCGCAATATACGGATACTCGCCCCGAATCGGATGCGTGCGCAGATAATCGGCCAGGTACCTGCCCGCCCAGAACACCGATGCCTCAGTCGGCGGATACTCAGTCAAATATCCAGTCACGAGATTGTGGAACTTGTCTTCTCCGAGCGCCGCGGCGACCGCCGGGAAATCCTCTTTGAGGACCTCCAGCAGTCGGAAGAAATACATATTTGCGTAAATACTCAGTCGCTCGGCGGGCGTGATGCGAGCGTCGCCGCCGATCACCGCGCCGAGGCCGCCGCGCGGAAGCCCACGCTCGTGCCCGAGCCCTTCGGCAACGCCGCCAGGCGCCGTAATGAGCCGATAGAGCAGCCGTTGCATGTTCTTAAGCTGAAGCGGCATGGATTGTAGCAGATTGCGCGTGCACGGATTCATAGATGCTCCGTGCGCGCTGTGCGGCTGCGGCTAGAACCGCGAACGCCGGAATGTTGTCGTCCCATTCGATCAATGTCGAGACCGCGCCGAAGCGGCGGACGGCACGCGCGTAGAGCGTCCACACTTCATTGCGGATCGGATGATCATGCGTATCCAGTAGGTAGCCGCTGTGCTCGCTGTGACCCGCAAGATGAAACTGGGCTACCCGCTCAGATGGTATCGCGTCGATATACTCTTGCGCGCTGAAGCGATGGTTGAATGAGTTTACAAATATATTGTTGATATCGAGCAGAATGCCGCAGTCAGCTTCCTCGGCGAGGGCGCGCACGAATTCCCATTCAGTCATCGTCGAGTCGGGATACGTGAGATAGCTCGATATATTCTCGATTAGTATGTAGCGCCCGAGAATCTCCTGCACGCGGCGGATTCGCGCGGCGACGTGGCGCACGGTTTCCTCATTGTGGGGAAGAGGCAGGAGGTCGTGCAGGCGATGCCCGCCCACGCCGCTCCAGCATAGATGGTCGGATACCCATGCGGGCGCGGTGCGGCGCGCGAGGGCGCTGAGACCGCGAAGATACGCGAGGTCCAGCGCGTCAGTCGAACCGATCGACATCGACACGCCGTGCATCACGACCGGGTAGTGCGCGCGGACCGCGTCGAGCACTTCGAGCGGGCGGCCGCCGGCGACCATGAAGTTTTCCGAAATGACTTCGAACCAGTCGATCTTCGGATGCCGCTTCAGAATATGCGGGTAATGCGGACGGCGCAGACCGACCCCGAAGCCGAGAAACGGAAAATCCGCGCGCTGAAACATGACAAGTCCGCGTCGGAGCGATTTGTCGCCTAGTTCTCCTTCTCGGCATGGCCGCCCTGCACGGCGCATTGCTTCGCGTTGGAGGTCATCACGTAGCCTTTGCCCTTGCAGGAGTTCTGGCCGGCGCAACTGTTCGAGGCGCTCTTGCACGCACTCTGGCCCTTGCACGAATTGCCGCCCACGCATTTCACCTGGGCTGGCGCGCTCGAACCCGCGCTGTCGGCCGCCATAGCGCTGCCGGTGAACATCAAAGCGACGGCGGTGGCCAGTATCGCACCACCAAGTGCAGATTTTTTCATGAGTGATTCTCCTTTTCCGCCGGGCCGCCGGGATCGGCCGCGGCGATTTCAGTTGCGATTCATCGCGATCACGCGATGCCATCTTACCTGCGGTTTTCGGCTCGCGCCAAGCTATCGCGAACAAGGTTTCGCGCGATCGCGGGATTTTAGCCGCCTGCGATGCTATCGTCGCGGCTTCGACGATGAGTACTCGCGTAGATGGTTCGCCGTGGCCCGGAGCGTCAGGAAGCCGCACCGCGCTCTTTTCGATTGGAGCCGGAATCGCGCTGATGTTCCTGGTCGGACCGCTGGTCAAGCTGGTGGTGACAAGCAATCCGCGGGGGCTGCTCGACTCGTTTGCCGACCCCGAGGTGATGAGCGCGATCGGGCTCAGCGTGCTGGCGGCGACGTGGGCCACCGCGCTCGGCGCGATCATCGGACTTCCGCTCGGCTTCGTGCTCGCGCGGCATAACTTCGCGGGCAAGGCGATCGTCGAAGGACTTATCGATCTGCCGGTGGTGATCCCGCATCCGATCGCCGGAATTGCGCTGCTGTTCGTGTTCGGGCGGGGCTTTTTTGTCGGACATACATTCTCGATGATCGGAATCCATTTCGCCGGTGCGATACCGGGAATCGTAATCGCGATGCTGTTCGTATCGGCGCCATTTCTGATCAACGCGGCGCGCGACGGCTTTGCCGCCGTCGATCCGCGGCTCGAAGGCGTTGGGCGCACTCTCGGACGCGGGCCGTGGGCGGTCTTTTTTGGCGTCACGATTCCTCTTGCGCGGCCATCGATCGTCTCGGGCGCGGTCATGATGTGGGCGCGGGCGCTTAGCGAGTTCGGCGCGGTGGTGGTGCTGGCGTACTATCCGATGACCGCGCCAGTGCTGATCTACGATCGCTTCGAGGGCTACGGTCTCGACGCGGCGCAGCCGGTCGCCGCGGTAGTGATAATCGTGGCGCTCGCGATCTTCGCGGCTCTCAGATGGCTCAACGTGCGCGAGCAGGCGTCGTAACGATGAGACTCTCGCGGGGCATCTAGCGGCGGGCCGCCGCGAGCATCTCGCCGCGGTCGGTGGCGTCGAACAGATGCAACTGATGCGGAGAGCCGCCCGCCGGTATCTCGACCGGATATTTTCCGGTGAAGCACGCGTCGCAGTAGCCCTCTCGATTTCCGTTCCCGACGAACGAGTACAGACCTTCCCAACTCAGGTAACCGAGCGAGTCGGCGCCGATCCAGCGGCGGATCTCCTCGACCGAGTGCGACGACGCGAGCAGCTCTTCGCGGGTCGGCGTGTCGATTCCATAAAAGCATGAGTTGGTCGTGGGCGGCGCCGCGATTCGCATATGGACTTCGCGCGCGCCCGCCTGCCGCAGCATCGGGATGACTTTGCGTAGCGTGGTTCCGCGCACCAGCGAATCCTCGATCAGCACGATCCGCCTGCCGCGCAGCAACTCCGCGACCGGGTTGAATTTGATCTTGACGCCGAAGTGCCGGATAGACTGGCGCGGCTCGATAAAGGTTCGGCCCACGTAATGGCTGCGGACCAGCGCCATCTCGAACGGGATTTTCGATTCTTCGGCAAAGCCCAGCGCGGCCGCGGTGCCCGAGTCGGGCACCGGCACGACCAGGTCAGCCTCGGCCGGGCACTCGCGCGCGAGCGCCCGCCCCTGCTGCTTGCGGACCGAATAAACATTGCGGCCGTAGAGGAGGCTGTCGGGACGCGCGAAATAAACATACTCGAAGATGCATCGCTTGGGGCCGGCGGGAGCGAACGGACGGACCGAGCGCAGCCCGCTGTCGTCAATTATAACCATCTCGCCCGGCTCGACCTCGCGCACATATTCGGCGCGGACCAGGTCGAGCGCGCAGGTTTCCGAGCTGACGACGGTTGCACCGTTGAGCGTGCCGAGCACCAGCGGCCGAAAGCCGTGCGGATCGCGCACCGCGATCAGGCTCTTCTCCGTCAGCAGAACCATCGAGTACGCGCCGCGCACCTGGGCGAGCGCCTCGATGAGTTTTTCCGGCAGCGTGGGCGCGCGCGAGGCCGCGATCAAATGAATCACGATTTCGCTGTCCGACGACGAATAGAAAATCGTACCGCCCGCTTCGAGCTGCTCGCGCAGCTCTTCGAAGTTCACGATATTGCCGTTGTGCGCGACCGCCAGGCCGCCCTTGCTGTATTCGACCACGATCGGCTGGCAGTTCTTGAGCGAGCTCGAGCCAGTGGTCGAATAGCGGTTGTGGCCGATCGCGCTGGTGCCTTCGAGCTCCGCGATAATGCCGGAGTTGAACACGTCCGCGACCAGGCCCATCCCGCGATGCGAGATCAGCGCCTTGCCGTTGGAGGAAACGATTCCCGCCGATTCCTGCCCGCGATGCTGCAGCGCATACAGGCCGAGGTACGCCAGGTTGGCGGCCTCCGGATGGCCGTAGACGCCGAAGACGCCGCACTCGTCGTGGAAGGCGTCGAGTTTGGATTCCTCGACTATCACCGCGCCGTCGTCAGTCATGGCTGGCTAGCCTCCCGGGAATTGCGGCTTCGTAAAGCTCGTACAACTCGTTTATGTTCTCATTCACGGCTGGCAGGAGCGCAAGCCGCGGTTCAGCAAGCACGCGTCCGGCCTTAAAGAACGTCAAGCCGCGGCTTCGGAAAACCCGCTCCACCGGCTCAACATCGTCCGCCGCGGCGGAGATCACGACGGTCGAAGGTCCTTCTCCAAACAATTCCACCGTGTCGGCCAAGCCGTGCGCGGACAGGTCAACTTCAGCGCCCAGCCTCGCCTCGGGATTGAAACAGGCTTCCGCGATTGCCACCGCGAGCCCGCCTTCGGCTGCGTCGTGAGATGATCTTATCAACCCATGCTCGGCGCATTCAACCAGCCCCTCGAGCAGGGCATTTTCGCGCTCCAGATCGATTGGGGACAGCGTCTCATCGCTCTCGCCGTACGTCGCAGCGTACTCGGACGCGGCGAGCGACGGCCGCGCAGTGCGCACGATAAGAATCGCGTCGCCGGCGCGCTTGAAATGCGAGCTGACGTGATGCGCCACGTCGGTCATCAGGCCGACCATCGCGATTGTGGGCGTCGGCGGAATCGCGCGGCCTTCGGTTTCGTTGTAGAAGCTCACATTGCCGCTCACCACCGGCGCACCGATCGCACGCGACGCGTCGCCCAGGCCGCGCACGCCCTCGGCAAATTGCCACATGATCTCGGGCCGTTCGGGATTTCCGTAGTTGAGACAATTGGTGATTCCGACCGGACGCGCGCCGACGCACGCGACATTGCGCGCCGCCTCGATAACAGTCGCGACCGCGCCGGTGTACGGATCAATCGCGCAGGCGCGAGGATTGGAATCGACCGTGAGCGCGAGCGCGCGGCGCGATCCCTTGATTCGCAGGACCGCGGCGTCGCCGCCTGGTCCGCGCACCGTGTTGCCCTGCACCAGGGAATCGTACTGGCGATAGACCCACCTTTTCGAGCCGATATTCGGATTCGAGAGCATCGCACGCAGCGCCGCCGCGGGCTTGGGATTCTCGCTGCGGGAATGCGCGGGATTCTTTTGCGGGGATTTCGGCGGATGCGCGGGACGATCGTAAACCGGAGCGTCGTCAGCGAGCGCGCCGACTGGAATATCGGCGACGACGTCGCCGCACCATCGCGCACGCCATCGATGGTCGCCGGTAATCTCTCCAATCACGACCGCGTGCAGGTCCCACTTCGCGAACACCGCTTGCAGCTCGGCTTCGCGTCCGCGCTCGGCGACGATCAGCATCCGCTCCTGCGATTCCGAGAGCAGAATTTCATACGGCGTCAGGTTCTGCTCGCGCAGCGGAATCTTGTCGAGATCGAGATCGATCCCGAGTCCGCCGCGCGCCGCCATTTCTGATGAAGATGAGGTCAGTCCCGCGGCGCCCATGTCCTGGATCGCGACGATGGCGCCAGTCTTGCCGGCTTCGAGGCAGGCCTCGATCAGCAGCTTTTCGGTGAACGGGTCGCCGACCTGCACCGTTGGCCGCTTCGATTCGCTTTCGGCGTCGAACTCGGCCGAGGCGAGCAACGAAGCGCCGTGAATTCCGTCGCGTCCCGTGGCCGAGCCGACGTATAGAACGGGATTGCCGATTCCGCGCGCCTTTGCGCTCCACAGTTCTCCGGCGCGCGCGAGTCCGAGCGAGAATGCGTTGACGAGAATATTGCCGTTGTACGCGGCGTCGAACATCACCTCGCCCGCGACCGTCGGCACGCCGACGCAGTTGCCGTAACCGCCGATTCCGCCGACCACGCCGCCCAGCAGATAGCGCGTCCGGGGATGCTCGAACGATCCGAACTTGAGCGAGTTCATCGAGGCGACCGGCCGCGCGCCCATCGTGAAGATATCGCGCAGAATTCCGCCGACTCCCGTCGCCGCGCCCTGGTACGGCTCGACGTATGACGGATGGTTATGGCTTTCGATTTTGAACACTGCGACCCATCCGTCGCCGACGTCGATCGCGCCGGCGTTCTCGCCGGGTCCGCCCTGCACCACCAGCTCGCTCTTCTGCGGGAGCGTGCGCAGATATTTTCGCGACGATTTGTACGAGCAATGCTCCGACCACATGACCGAGAAGACGCCCAACTCGGTAAAGGTCGCGACGCGTCCGAGGATCTGCTTGACGCGCGCGAACTCTTCGGGCGAAAGGCCGTGCGCGCGAGCCTCGTCGAGATCGACTCGAGGCTCACCGGGCAATGCGACAGGCGTCGTCATGCGTTGTCTGCTATCGACTCAAAAATTTTGCGGCCGTCGATCCCGCCGAGCATCGACTCGACCGCGTGCTCGGGATGCGGCATCAGGCCGAAGACGTTGAAGCGCCCGTTGGCGACGCCCGCGATCGCGCGCGTCGAGCCGTTGGGATTCGCCGCGTCGTCGTCGCGGCCGTCGGCGGCGCAGTAGCGCAGGATAATCTGCCCGCGCTCTTCCATATCGCGCAGTTCGGCTTCAGGAGCCACGTAGAGCCCCTCGCCGTGCTTGATTGGAAGCTTGAGCACGTCACCCTGATGGGTCGCGCGAGTAAACGGAGTCTTCGCGTTTTCGACCCGCACATGAACCTGCTGGCAGATAAACGAAAGCGAGCGGTTGCGCGTGAGCGCGCCGGGCAGCAGACGCGCTTCGCACAGGATCTGGAAGCCGTTGCAGGTGCCGATGACGAGGCCGCCGTCGGCGGCGAATTTCTCGACGCTTTTCATGATCGGAGAGAAGCGCGCGATCGCGCCGGTGCGCAGATAGTCGCCGTAGCTGAAGCCGCCCGGCAGCAGAACACACTCGGCGCCGCCGAGCGACGTGTCCTTGTGCCACAGCATCGCCGCCTCCTGCCCCATCACGTCGGCAAGGGCATAGAGGGCGTCACTGTCGTCGAGCGAACCGGGGAACCTGACGACGCCCCACTTCATTCGCCTTCGACCTCGAAGGTGAAATCCTCGATATTCGGATTCGCGAGCAGCCGCTCGCACATCCGCCTGGTCTCCTCGCGCGCGGCGGCGGCGCTGCGTGCTGCCACTTCGAGCACGATATATTTTCCGACCTTGACGCCGGAGACGTCGGGAAAGCCGAGCGTCTTGAGCGATTGCTCGACGACGCGCCCCTGCGGATCGAGGATTCCCTTGCGCGGCGTGATGAAGACTTTTACCTGCACGCGATTCCTCGCTGCGGCGGACAAACTCGACCTAACCCCTGACCCCTTCCCGCACGGGAAGGGGAACTCGGAGCGACACTGATGCGAAGGGCTCGGGTTGAAGGTGCCAGTTCGGCGGCGCGCTTATCCTGCCCGGAGTCCTTTCTGATTCCCTCCCCGATGCGGGGAGGGTGGCGGGTATCGCCCGCCAGGAGAGGTCGCTCTGGGCGCGCCGCTATGGCAGAACTGTCGATCATCCTTCTACCCGGCGGAGCATTTCGTGGTAGGCCTCTTCGACGCCGCCGAGGTCGCGGCGGAAACGATCCTTGTCGAGCTTCTGGCGGGTCGCCTTGTCCCAGAAGCGGCAGGTGTCGGGACAGATCTCGTCGCCGAGAAGGATCTGTCCATGATGCCGCCCGAACTCGAGCTTGAAATCGACCAGCAACACGCCGCGCTCATCGAGGAATTTGCTCAATAGCTCATCGACGCGCAGCGCCAGCTTTTTGATCTCCGCAAGCTCCGCACCCGTTGCCCATCCGAACTCGATCGCGTGCTCGGGATAGATCAGCGGATCATCAAGAGGATCGGACTTGTAGGTGTATTCGACCAGCGGCTGCCTGAGCGACGCGCCCTCTTCGCGGCCAAGCCGCTTCGCCATCGAACCGGCGACGATATTGCGCACGATAATCTCGACCGGCACGATATCGAGCCGCTTGCACAGCATCTGGCGGTCGTCGATACGGCGGACGAAATGCGTTTTGACGCCGTGCGATTCGAGCATCGTGAAGAACAACTCGGACATCCGGTTGTTCATCACGCCCTTGTCTTCGATCGTGCCGCGCTTCTTGGCGTTGAAGGCGGTCGCGTCGTCTTTGAAATACTGGATGACGAGGTCAGGGTTCGAAGTCGCGTAAAGCTTCTTCGCCTTGCCCTCGTAAAACTGCTCGCCGCGTTCCGGAGTGGATTCCAAATTCCTGTCCTCCCGATGTGTCTTTGTCTTTCAACTATCTGACCGCGCCGCCTTGAACAACCAAAGCTTCGCGCAATCTATCCACAAACCGATCTTCAATTCACAGCGTCGCGCCGTTTGCGACGCTGGCGTCATCGCGCTCGCGTCTTGGGCGAGTCAGCGCCCGTTGCGAAGCGCTCGACCAACTCGGCGGCCAGGCCAATATAGCTGCGCGGCGACAGGGCGCGCAGGGCGGCGCGGGCCGCGTCGTCGAGCGGGAGCGTCGCGATAAATTCCTCGATCAGCTTGCGGCTGACCGGACGCCCGCGCGTCAGTTCTTTGAGCGTCTCATACGGCCGCGGCATCCCGCGCGCCCGCATCAGGGTTTGAATCGCTTCGGCAACGACCTCCCATGCCTGCTCGGCGTCGAGGTCTTCGGCGATTCGGTGTTCGTTTACCTCGACGCGTGCAAGCCCGCGCTCGAGCGAGGCGAGTGCCACGACCACGTGGCCGAACGCGGTGCCAATCGAGCGCAACGCGGTCGAGTCGGTCAGATCGCGCTGCCACCTGGAGATCGGCAGCTTGGTCCCCAGATGCTCGAACATCGCGCTGGCGACTCCCAAGTTGCCCTCGCAGTTCTCGAAGTCGATCGGGTTGATCTTGTGCGGCATGGTCGAGCTGCCGGTCTCGCCCTTGACCGCTTTCTGCGCGAAGTAGCCAATCGAAATGTAGCTCCACATGTCGCGGCAGAAGCCGAGCAGGATCGTGTCGATCCGGACCATGACCGCGAACATCTCGGCGATGAAGTCGTGGCTCTCGATTTGCGTCGTCAGCGGATTCCAGACGAGTCCCTGCGCCTCGACGAAGCGGCGCGAATGATCGATCCAGTCGAGGGCGGGCGCGGCGAACTGATGCGCGTTGAAGTTGCCGACCGCGCCGTTGAACTTGCCCAGATATTCCTGGCGGCGAAGCTGCGCGAGTTGACGCTCGAGCCGCGCCGCGAAGATCGCGATCTCCTTGCCGACGGTGGTCGGTGAGGCTTCCTGACCGTGCGTGCGCGCGAGCATCGCGAGGGATTTATGGCGATGCGCGATCGTGGCGATCGCGGCGAGGGACTTTTCGATTCGCGGAATCAGCTCGTGTTCGGAAAATTCCTTCAGGATGAGCGCGTAGGCGAGGTTGTTGATGTCCTCGCTGGTGCAGGCGAAGTGCACGATCTCGACCGGCAGTTTCGCATCGAGCGCCGCGATTTTTTCCTTGACGAAATACTCGACTGCCTTGACGTCGTGATTGGTCTCGGCCTCGAGCGCCTTGACGCGCTCGGCATCGGCAATCGAGAAGTCAGCGTAAATCCCGCGGAGCTTCGCTACCGACGAGGCCGGAATCGGCGCGAGCGCTTCGAACGCGGGACTCGCGGCGAGCGACAGGTACCATTCGATTTCGACCCGGACGCGGTAGCGGATAAGCGCAAATTCGCTGAAATAATTTTGCAGCGCCGCAGTGCGCGAGCGATAGCGCCCGTCGATTGGCGTGACCGCCATCAGGGCTTCCCGTGCGGTATGGATGTCGGTGCTCACGGCTGGACAAAGCCACGCGAAGCGCTAATTTGGTCGGGTGATTTTTTGCCTAATGAATAGGCAAACAGCTTATAACATATTGAAATAGCTCTTAAATATGAGCCAGATAATCCAAAACTATTTGGGTTTGTTTGGTAATTTTCGCATTCTGCGAACCACATCTGATTGCCACAGCTATAGTCGAGCCGCGAGATGATGCTCGTGATTTCCGGGGGCGTCGCGAAGGGCGGTGGAAGCAGTTGCTTCACCCGAACATTCTAGCGCAGATACGGCGGCTGAGTAAGGGCATCGCCATACAGAGCAAAAATCGATGAAAGGAGATCGCGCGCTGCGACGCCAATCAGGGGCCGATCGTGACGCCGAGCGGCCCTCTCATGCCGCCGGCGGAAGTCGCGGCGGTCGCAGTGATGAAATTCTGCTGTCCGATCACGACGCTGGCGTTCATCCCGTTGGTGAACTTCGGCCCTCCGACGTTCGGGTTGTAGATGAGCACACGGTTGTTGTTGGGATCGGCGACATAAAGATTTCCGGCGCTGTCGAACTTCACATCCGATGCGCTCGCCAATCCATTTTGGGTGGTGACCGAATTCGCACTGGTGAAGTTCGCCTGTCCGATGACTACGCTCGCGTTCATGCCGTTGGTGAAGGGCGGCACGAACTCGAGCGCGCGTAGATTCGCTGAATCCGCCACCCACAGATCGCCGTCCGGATCGAATGCCACCCCGAACGGAGCCGAGAGCGTGTTCTGCGAGGTACCGCCTGCGCCCGAGGTGAAGTTGCTTTGGCCGATGACGCGGCTCGCGCTCTCTCCGTTGGAGAACGGCGCGGTAAATTCGAGCACGCGATTGTTCGAGTAGTCGGCCACCCACAGGTTGCCGGCCGGATCGAAGGTGAAGAATTGCGGCAGATTGAAGCCGTTGGCCGTGGTCGCGGCGCCGGTCGCGGTGAAATTGGTCTGACCGATGACCAGGCTCGCGTTCATCCCGTTGCTGAACGGCGGCGCGAACCCGAGGATGCGGTTGTTGTCGAAGTCGCCCGCCCACAGCCTGCAGGCCGCGTCGAACGCTACCCCGACCACGTTGTTCATGTTGCTGCGCGACGCTGGTATTCCGCTCGAACCGCCGTTGGTCGTGAAATTCTGCTGGCCGATTACCTTGCCGGCGTCCATCCCGTTGCTGAACGGCGGCACAAAATCGATCACGCGGCCGAAGTAGAAATCTCCCGCCCAGAGATTTCCGAACTCGTCGAATGCGGTCGCTTCGGGATTTCCCATTCCGCTTTGCGTTACGTTCTGGCCCGAGCTGGTGAAGTTGGGCTGGCCGAAGACCACGCTCGCACTCATCCCGATCGTGAATGGCGGCAGGAACTCGAGCACCCGTTGATTGCCGCTGTCGGTGACGAGCAACGATCCCGTGGTTGTCGGGACGCCGACAACGCAGGTCGGAGTAGCAGTCGGAGTAATGATGCCGGTGGGAGTCGGGGTCGGGATTACGCTCGGTGTGGGAGTCGGCACTCCACTCGGGGTGGCTGTCGGGGTGACCGGGGATTTGCTTTTGCAACTACCGCAGGGGTCGCAGGCCTGTGCGTAAACCGCCGAAACAATAACCATCGCAAGCAGTGCGAGCTTTCTCACGCGTCCGCTCGTGGCAGCCGGCAGATACGCCGATATGTTCCTGGCAATCGGCAAGCGCTCAATTTTGACAAAATGAAACTCGCCAAAGCCAGAGAAAAGACTCGCGCACCGATACGTATAGGTACGTATTGACCCGCGCGGCGCCGGTCGGTGGCGCGGAGTCAGCGGCCGGTGTGGCCGAAGCCGCCGGAGCCTCGCGCGGTATCGCCGAGATCATCCGTCTCGATGATCGTGGCGCGGATTACCGGCGCGATAATGAGTTGCGCAATCCGGTCGCCCGGATGAATCTCGATCGTGCGCTCGCCCAGATTCACGATCAACACCTTCACCTCGCCGCGAAAGTCGGCGTCGATCGTGCCGGGCGTGTTGACTAGCGTCAGACCGTCGGCGAGCGCGCGCCCACTGCGCGGACGCACCTGCCCCTCGTAGCCGGGAGGAATCTCGAGCGCGATTCCGGTCGGGATCGGACGGCGCTCGCGCGGTGCGATGAGAATCGCCGCGGAAAGATCGGCCACCAGATCCATCCCGGCGGCGTGCGCGCTCTGATACGCGGGAATCTTGGCCGACGCTCGCAGCCGCTTTACTTTGATCGTTACGTTTGCCGGCTCGTCCATCGGCAGAAGTTAAGCACAGATCGGCGGCGAGATGCATCGCGGCTGTACGCTCGCGCGCGCGGTTGATAAAAGGACCATCTTGGTACGGAGCGAATCATCATGTCAGAGCAAAACGATCTTGCCGCCGCGGATCAGGCGATTATCCGGATCGCGAAGGAACGCGGATGGCCCGACGATCTTGCGCGCCGAATGATCGAACTCAAGCTTCCGCCCTCGACGCTCGACTCGTGGAGCTGGTTCGGACTCTCGCCGGAGCAAGCCGCCTCGCAGCTAAAATGGCACGAGCGGCTCAGCACCGGCGATCTGCGTGGACGCGACGCGGAATTCACCGACAACGACGCGTTCATCGCGCTGTGGGCCGACTCGCCCGAAGAGATCGGCGAATGGGAAGTCACGGTCGAGCGCGGACCCGACGGGTTCGCGCAATTCAAGCTGCAGGAGAATGTGCATCTGCCGGTGCTCGCGCTCGGACAGGAGCTGATCGCGTGCTGCGGATTTTCGCGGCGCAACGTGCTGATCGGCGGAAATCGCGTCTCGGTGGTTTACGGACAGGCGCTCAGGGTGAAGCGCGCATACCGGCGAATGGGTTACGGCGATCAAGTGCGGCGGCTCGCGGGCCCGCCGGGTTCGGGACGTCCGGCGATCGGCCAGTACGATCTGATGCGTACGCAGAACTTCGCGGTGGTCAATTGGTGGAAGAAGTTCGTGCCGAGTTCCTTCGCCAACGTGCCCGAACGCGAGGGCGTGGTGCCCGGGATGACGGTATCGATCTCGCAGTTTCCGGCGCAGGCGATTTCCGGCAGCGACCGCCGAATCCGTCCCGCGCAGCGCGAAGACCTCGCGGCGTGTGCCGTGCTTATCAATCGCACGCACGCCGGGATGGATCTGTTCCGGCCGTACAGCGCGGAATCGCTCGCCGATTTGCTCGACGAGGGCTTCTGGAACGAGCCAGCGCAAAGCGGCGCGAATCCTTCGATCGATTGGTGGAAGAGCGTTTACGGATGGCGCGATTATTTCGTGCTCGAAGACGCGGGGAGAATTCTCGGGTGCGCGGGGCTATGGGATCGCGGCCGCGACATGCGCGAACGATGGCGCCGGCGCGGCTCAGACGAGGCGCGCGTCGTCGCGATCGCGGCGGTGCTGGATTTCGGATTTGCCGAGGGCGCGGAAGCAGCGATGGCCGCGATACTGCGGCAATTCATCGGCCGCGCGCACGAGCTCGGGCGCGACTACCTGGCGGTGCCGATCGATCATCTGCCGAAGGTCGCGCAGGCGATGGAGGCCTCGCGGCCGGAGCCGGACACGCGGGCATTGCGATGGACATTGAAGGTGCCGGCAATCGTCCGTCCGTACACCGACCTGCGCTACTGGTGATATCTAATTCCTCGCCCTGAAAGGGAGAGGTTAGGTGAGGGACCGATTTCAGCGCGGCGCGCGATTATGAAGAGCAGAGCAGCACCCTCACCCACGCGTCACGATGCTTGCGAAAAAAGCGCAAGCATCGCGCCGCGTCGCCCTCTCCCGGAGGGAGAGGGTATCTGCAAATTCTGCTGGGAAAGATGTCACGCGAGAGCGGAGAATACCGATTGGTCGAGCTTTTTGCCCTTCAGATCGCCTAGCAGGATCATCGCCATCTTTTCGGGTTGGAACCATGCGGCCGCCAGCTCGACGATTTGGTCGTTGGTGACGGCGTCGATTCCGGTGGCTAGCTCCGCGACCGGGATTTCGCGGCGGAAATATATTTCGTTGCGCGCAAGCCGGTTCATCCTGCTCTCAGTCCCTTCGAGGCCGAGCAGCATGTTGCCTTTTAGCTGGCTCTTGCAGCGCGCGAGTTCGGCCGGAGTCAGTCCGTCACGCGCGACCTTGCGCACCTCGCGCATCGTGACCTCCAGCACTTCATCGACCCATTCGGGATTGGTGCCGGCGTAGATTCCGAAGTAACCGCAATCGGCGAACGACGACATGAACGAATAGATGCTGTAAACCCTGCCCCGCTTCTCGCGCACTTCCTGGAACAGGCGCGAGGACATCCCGCCGCCGAGGGCGGTGTTCAGCAGGTAACTCGCGTAGCGCAGCTCGGCGCCCTGGCTGAGTCCGGGGCCGCCGATACAGATGTGAGCCTGCTCGAGTTTCTTTTCGTGATAGATCACGAACCGGCGGTCGGCGGGCGGCCCGATTTTTTCGGTCATCCCGTCGCCCTTGATCACGCCGAACAACCGCTCGCAATCCCGCACCAGTTGTTCATGATCGACCTGGCCCGCGGCTGCGATAAACACGCGATGCGCGCGGTAGCGTTCGGTCATGAACGAGCGCAGAAGTCCGCGATCGATCTTGTTGACGGAATCGACCGAGCCGAAGATCGGAAGCGACAGCGGATGCCCCTCCCAGAATTTCAGCGTGAACAGGTCATGGATAAAATCGTCGGGCGTGTCTTCGGCCTGCGAGATTTCCTGCAGGACGACCTGGCGCTCGCGATCGATTTCCTCGGAGTCGAAAATCGATTCGAGGAAAATATCCGCGAGCAGATCCACCGTCATCGGCAGGTCTTCGCCCAGCACCTTCGCGTAGTAGCAGGTGTATTCCTTGCCGGTGAACGCGTTGAGCACGCCGCCGACGTTATCCATCTCTTCGGCGATTTCCGCGGCGGTGCGTTTTTTCGTGCCCTTGAACAGCAGATGCTCGATAAAGTGCGAGACGCCGCTTTCGGCCGGAGTCTCGTAGCGCGAGCCGTTTTCGACCCAGATGCCGATGGTTGACGAGACCATCTGCGGCATCGCCTCGGACAAGACCCGGACGCCGTTGGACAGGACGCTGCGTGATACCATCGCGGCGCGCGCCTACTTCTTGTCCCCGGAGTCCTGCTCCGCTTCGCGCATCGAGAGCCGAATCTTGCCGCTGCGATCGACGTCGAGAACTTTGACTTTGATCTCGTCGCCCTCGTGCAGAACGTCCTCGACGCGGCGGATTCGCTCGTTCGAGATTTGCGAGATGTGCAGCAATCCGTCGGTGCCGGGCATGATTTCGACGAACGCGCCGAACTCGACGATCTTGCGCACCACGCCGTCGTAGATTCTGCCGATTTCGGGCTCGGCGCAGATCGCCTGGATCGCACTGATCGCTTTTTCCATCGCGATTCCGTCGCTCGAAGCGATCAGCACGGTGCCGTCGTCTTCGATATCAATCTTGCAGCCGGTTTCTTCGACCAGGCCGCGAATCACCTTGCCGCCCGGACCGATAACTTCGCGGATCTTGTCGGGCTTGATTTTGATCGTGACGATTCGCGGCGCGTAGGCGGAAAGATCCTTGCGCGGTTCGGAGATCGCCTTGTGCATCACGCCGAGGATGAACAGCCGCGCGTCGCGCGCTTGATATAGCGCCTGGCGCAAAACGTCGCGCGTGATTCCACCGGCCTTGTTGTCCATCTGGATCGCGGTGACGCCAGTTGCGGTGCCTGCGACCTTGAAGTCCATGTCGCCGAAGTGGTCTTCGTCACCCAGGATATCGGTCAGGACGGCGACCTTGTCGCCCTCTTTCACCAGCCCCATCGCGATTCCGGCCACCGGCGCCTTGATCGGCACGCCCGCGTCCATCAGAGCAAGGCTGCCGCCGCACACCGTGGCCATCGAGGAGCTGCCGTTGGACTCGAGCACCTCGGACACCACGCGAATCGTGTACGGGAACTCGCCCTCATCGGGAAGAATCGGAGACAACGCCCGTTCGGCCAGCGCGCCGTGTCCGACGTCGCGCCGCGAGGGCGCGCGCAGGAACTTGACCTCACCGGTCGAGAACGGAGGGAAATTATAGTGGAGCAAAAATTTCTTGAAGCGCTCGCCCAGCAGCGCGTCGATCTTCTGCTCGTCGGACGAAGTCCCGAGCGTAACCGTCGCGAGCACCTGGGTCTCGCCGCGGCTGAAAATCGCGGAGCCGTGGGTGCGCGGGAGCACCTTGACCTGCGCGCTCAGCGGACGGATATCGGCCGGCTTGCGGTCGTCGATTCGCTTGTGCTGGTCGAGAATCTCAGAACGCACGTGCTCGCGCACGATCTTGTCGCAGGCCTCTTCGAGCTCGGCCGCGCGATTGGGAAACTGCTCGGCCAGAGCGGCTACGGCGCCGTCGGTTACCGCATAGACCGCGGTGTTGCGTTCCTTTTTTCCGGCGGTCGCGAACGCCTTTCCAATTCCGTCGCCGACGTGCTTTTTCACCGCCGCGAGCAGCGCCGCGTCCATCGTCTTGACTTTAAATTCGCGCTTGGGCTTGCCCGCGAGCTTGCGGAGCTGTTCCTGAATTTCGAACAGCGGGCGCATCGCCTCGTGCGCGGTGAACAGCGCCTCGACGATCGCGTCTTCCTCGACGATTCGCGCGCCGCCTTCGAGCATCACGATCGAATCGGGCTTGCCCGCGACCATCAGCGAGAAATCGCTTTCCTCGAGCTCGCCGATCTTCGGGCTGACCGCAATCTTGCCGCCGATTCGGCCCATCCGCACCGCGGCCACCGGTCCGTCGTGAGGGATGTCGGAGACCTGGAGCGCGGCCGACGCGGCGATCAGCGCGAGCGCGTCGGTGTCGTTGTCGTGATCGGCGCTGAGCACGGTCACGATAATCTGGGTTTCCTTGTCGTAGCCCTTGGGAAACAGCGGGCGCATCGCGCGGTCGATCAGGCGCGAGGTGAGGACTTCTTTTTCCGAGGCGCGGCCTTCGCGCTTGAAGAATCCGCCGGGAATCTTGCCGGCGGCGAAAGTCTTCTCGACGTAATCGACGGTGAGCGGCAAAAAATCGATCTTGTCGCGGCTCTTGTACTCTGAGGTTGCGGTGGCGAGCACCACCGTATCGCCATATTGGGCGAGCACGGAGCCATGAGCCTGTTTGGCCAGACGGCCGGTTTCGAGCGACAATTGCCGCCCGGCAAATTCAATCTCTAGTTTGTGAGACATGTAATGACACCTGAGGGAGGCACGGGGCCGCGGACGACTGCGGGCGATATTCCCGCCGGGCACCATCGATGGTGCGCACGCCGACCGGCCGGGCGGCTGGTCGGGGCCCGCGTCTGCCCGGAGAAAAATTCGGGCGGCGCGGCCAAATGATGCGGCCTATCTCCGGATGCCGAGTTTCTCGATCAGCCCTTTGTAGCGGGCGAAGTCGCGCGAGTGTAGGTAATCCAGCAATCGGCGGCGCTGGCCGACGATCCGAAGCAGACCCCGGCGCGAATGATGATCCTTCGCGTGCGTGCCGAGATGCGCGGTTAGCTGCTCGATCCGTGCGGACAGGAGCGCGACCTGAACTTCGGGCGAACCGCTGTCGGTGGTGGACCGGGCGTTGGCCTGGATGATTTCCTTTTTCTTTGCGACCTGGAGGGGCATCAGGAGTTCTTTCTTTCCCTTTTGTTCCTTTGTTAATCCGAGGAAACTAACAAAGCCGCGCCCCTGAGTAAAGGCGAGCTCCTGCCTATGGCCAGCGCTGGGTGTATGAGTAGGTGCATGACGATTGTCATTCCCGCGCGAGTCGCATGCACACGTGAGGATGACAAGAGCCGCTCACGAGTTGAAGATTCGCTCGATTAACGCCGTGACGCGCGAGGTCGCGCGGGCGACTGCGATGAGCGCGCCGGATTCGGAAATCACCTTGAAATAACCCGACGCTACCGGCGCCATCATGTCGAGCACGCTCGAATCGCCGTTGCGCAGGCGGCGCTCGGCGGCGGCATCGAGCGCCACTTCGGGCAGCGCGGCGACGGCCTCACGCGGCGTGAGCATCTTGAGCGCGGCGGCATCACCCGCCTCGAGCGCGGCGACGACGGCCTCGAGCGCGAGCGCGTTCGCGATCTGAAAATGGCTGGTGCGGGTGCGGCGCAGCTCGTCCAGATACGCCACCGTGCCGAGCGCCGTACCGATATCGCGCGCGAGCGAGCGGATGTAGGTGCCGGGAGAGCATACCGCGGCGAATTTGATTCGATCGGATCCGGACACCTCGAGCGTGAGCGACTTTATCTCGACCTCGCGCGGTGGTGGCGGCGCGATATCAATATTCTTGCGCGCGAGCTTGTACATCGGCACCCCCTCGCGCTTGATCGCGGAGAAAATCGGCGGCGTCTGCGTGATCACACCAATGAACGTCGCAGCCACTTCGCCCATTCCCTCGGGAGTGAGTTCGGGAACCGCCGCGCTGCGGACAACCTGGCCGTCGCGGTCGAGCGTGTCGGTTTCGGCACCGAGCTTTATCGTGCCGATATATTCCTTGTCGCCGCCTTCGAGGAACGGTGCGAGCTTGGTCGCCTCGCCGATCATGATCGGCAGCAGACCGGTCGCGAAGGGATCGAGGGTGCCGAGATGTCCGACGCGCGCGGGCTTGACGAAGCGCTTGATTCGGCGCACCGCCTCGGCCGAGGTGATTCCGGCGGGCTTGTCGAGAAGAATTATCGCGTCCATGGGGGAAGCATCGAAGATAGCGGACCATCCCGCGCCGTGTAAGAGCGAGAATATCGCAAGGAGAGGAGGGAGCCGGCCGCGCACGCATCGCGACCGGCTCCCGTTCTGGGGTTGGGTGGGGAAACCCGGCGGCGGATACGGTATTCCTTCCGTGATCCGCCAAAGCATTGAACAGATCGGGCGTCTTCCGAGATAACCTACCGCGACCGGAGGACGCTCGTGCTAAACGATCGTTCAGGACAAACCGACCGTTTAGTAGGCTTCGCGAAATGAAATAGAACTTTTGCGCCAAGAACACAAGGACCGCGCTGTTCGATTCCTCGCCCCGAAAGGGAAGAGGAATCAGAATCATGGCACCCAGTTCTACTGGCGGGAGCGGGATTCTCGGAGCAGGACTTCGATCCTTGCGGCGCGTTCGAGGCCGGGGTCGAATTCGAAATCGAGCTCGGGGGTGTAGCGGAGGCCGAGCACGCGGCCCATCTCGCGGCGGATAAATCCGGCGGCACTCTTAAATCCGGCGATCGCGGCCGGCGCGCGCGCCGAGCCTTCCAGGTGCGAGAAGTACACCCGGCCGTGGCGCAGGTCGTCGGCCATCGTGACGTGGGTGAGAGTCACGCCGCGCAGGCGCGGGTCGCGCAGATCGCGCATCAACAGGGCGGATAGCTCGCGCAGAATCATTTCTGCCACCCGTTCGGGCCGTCGTGCTTCGCTCACTTCCGTCTCTCCAGGGAGATATTGCTAGCAATTGATAATTTCGAGCTGCTCTTCGCCGAGCGGCGCAAGTCCCAGCGAGTCGATAAAGTTCACGACCTCGCGCAGCGCGTGATCGACGAATGGCCGGTCGCTGCCGACCTGGCAGATGCCGAGTTCGGCGCGCTGCCAGAGGTCGTGGCCGTCAGATTCCGCGATCGAGACGTTGAACTTGTTTTGCACGCGAGCTTTGATCGCGCGCAGCACCTGCCGCTTGCCCTTGAGCGAATGATTCTCAGGCAGAAAGAGCGTGAGGCGTAAAACTCCGACCACCATAAACGTCGCCTCCTCCCCGCATCACGCGCGGCCGACTGATCCGCGATCGCGCACGCGAAAAAACCAACGATCGGGCCTCAGGGCTGAAGCTGCTTCTCGGCGCCCGCCTGTCCGCGCGCGGCAGGCGCGACCGGAGCGAGCTTGCGCAGAACCGCTTCCATCTCGAATGCCTCGATCACGTCGCCCGGCTTCACATCGTTGAAATTTTCGAGTCCGATACCGCATTCGTAGCCGGTCAGGACTTCGCGAGCGTCGTCCTTGAAGCGCTTGAGCGAGGAGATCCTGCCTTCCCAGACCACGCGGCCGTCGCGCACCAGGCGCGCGCGTCCGCTGCGAGTGATCTTGCCGTCGACCACCATCGAGCCGGCAATCGTGGCGCCCGGGACGGTGAAAGTCTTGCGCACTTCGGCGCGGCCGAGGGACTTTTCGCGATAAGTCGGAGCGAGCAGACCTTCCATCGCCTCGCGCATGTCGTTGATCGCCTCGTAAATGACGGTGTAGAGGCGGACATCGACGCCCTCTTTCTCGGCGAGCTGCGCAGCCTTGGGCTCGGGACGGATATTGAATCCAATCACGACCGCTTTGGAAGCCGACGCCAGTGTGATGTCGGTTTCCGAGATCGCGCCCGCGGAGCTGTGAATCACTTCGAGCTTGACCTCTCCGGTGGACATGCGGGTGAGCGCATCGGTGACCGCTTCGACCGAACCCTGTACGTCGCCCTTTACGATTACCTTGAGTTCCTTGACTTCGCCGGCCGCCATCCGCTGGCTCAAATCTTCGAGCGAGATTCGGCTGGTCTTGGCGAGCTCGCCTTCGCGCTGCTTGGAGCGGCGATATTCGGCGACTTGCCGCGCCTTGGCTTCCTCGGTCACGGCGACGAACGCGGTGCCGGGTTCCGGGACGCTGGAGAGTCCGAAGATTTCGACCGGCGTCGAGGGACCGGCCTCGGTAAGACGCTGCCCCTGATGATCGAGCATCGCGCGCACGCGGCCGAAGCTGACGCCGCACACGAAGGCGTCGCCCTGATGCAGAGTGCCTTCCTGGATCAATACGGTCGCGACCGGGCCGCGGCCGCGATCGAGCTCGGATTCGACCACGGTGCCGCGCGCCGCGCGGTCGCGAGTGGCCTTCAGCTCCATCACGTCGGCCTGCAACAGAATCATCTCGAGCAGTTTTTCGATTCCTTCACCCGTGCGGGCGGAAACCGGGACAGTGATCGTCTCGCCGCCGTAGTCTTCCGGGATGAGGCCCTGCTCGGTCAACCGCTGTTTGGTGCGGTCGAGGTTGGCGTCGGGCAAATCGATCTTGTTGATCGCAACGATTATTGGAACCTTGGCGGCCTTGGCATGGTTGATCGCCTCGATCGTTTGCGGCATCACGCCTTCGTTGGCCGCGACCACCAGCACGACGATATCGGTGACCTTGGCGCCGCGCGCGCGCATCGAGGTGAACGCCTCATGACCGGGGGTATCGACGAACGTGATCGCGCGGCCGTTGGCGGTGACCATGTACGCGCCGATGTGCTGCGTGATTCCGCCAAATTCTTTTGCGGTAACGGTGGTATGCCGGATCGCGTCGAGCAGTGAAGTCTTGCCGTGATCGACGTGGCCCATCACGGTGACGACCGGGGGACGCGGCAACGCTTCGCCCGGCTCAGTCTCTTCGACGTCCTCGATCGCCTGTTCGACGTCGAAGGCGACGTTCTCTACGCTGTAGCCGAATTCACCGGCAAGCAGGGTTGCGGTATCGACATCGAGCGTCTGATTGAGCGTGGCCATCTGGCCCATCTCCATCAGCTTCTTGATCAGCTCGCCCGCCTTGACGCCCATGTTGCGGCCGAGATCGCCGACGGTGACGCCTTCGGTAATCCGGACCACGCGCTTGGAAGCTTTGGGCGTCGTGATTTCGGTCTTGCGCTGTTCCTTGCCTGGCAGTGCGCGCCGCTTCTTGGGCACGCGCAGGCCGCGCATCTCGCGCTCGGCCGTGAAATCGACGGTCCCCTTCTTGACGACCTTGCGTTTCTTGACTCCGCGCGCTCCCGGCTTTCCGGTGTCTCCCGGCTGTGCGCCGGGGTCCGGAGGCACGGGCTGCTGGGGGGTCGCGCCGAAGCGGCTGGGTGCGCCGGGACGCGGAGGCTGTCCGGGGCGCATCGGCGGTGAGGCCGGACGCACGGGAGCCTTGGGGCGCAGATCAATTTTGCCCAGCACCTTGGGTCCGCGCTGGCCGTCGTCCAGGGTGGGGCCGCCCTGTACGCCTTTGGTAAGATTTATCGCGCCGCGATCGCCGACCTGCGTCGACGGCCGGGTCACAACCACGGTTGGGCCGCCGTTGCGTCCGGGACGGGCCTCGGCGATCGGCGCGCGAGGCGGCTCGACTTTGGGCGGCGGCTCGGACTTGGCCGGAGTTTCCGGTTTGAACTCCTGCTGAGTCTCTTCGGCTTGCGTAATCGGCGCGAGTGACTGCCCGCTATCGTCTTCGGTCGCGTGCTCGTCGGCCATCGCGCCGACTTCAACCGCAGGTATGTCGGCCGCGGTGTCGGCATTGGCGGCAGGCGCGGTCTCGGTATCGAACAGGACTGGAGTCTCGATTATCGGCGCCGGAGCTTCTTCGATAAACGGCGCGACGAAAGTGTCTTCTGACCGGTTGTCAACTTCAAAATTGAAAGGCTGATCCTGCGGCGAGGCTCCGGGTCCGGTCTCCGAATGCCGCCGGCGCATCACGGTGGCGTTGAGCCGCTTCTCGAAGATTTTTCCGGCGCTGGTCTCGACCACGGTTTCGCGCCGCAGCAGGGCGGCGCGATGCGCCTGCTCGTCGAGGTCGGCCTTTATCTTGTCTGCCTCTTCAGGAGCCAGCAGGCTCGATTCCGAGTGCGTATGGCCCAGGCGCAGCCGTACGCTACTTTGGAGCACGTCCTCAACGGAAACGCCCCATTCCAACGCAAGAGTTTTGATCCGCTTTCGCGCCATCTTGGCTATTCTATTCGAGCGATGCTTCTCTATCCAGTCGCGTGCGAATCGATTGTGCGATTCGCATCCGTTGATCCTTCTCGATTCCGCTGCGCAGCGACTTCCACTGCCTGACCTTCGACTTGACGAAGCGCTCGAGGCATTCGGGACTCCGATGCAGGTAACCGCCGCGTCCCGCTATGTTTCCGTCCTGGTCCAGCACCGCCTGACCGTCGCGGATCGCGATCCGCAGCATCGCGGATTGCGCCTCGCGCCGCATGCATCCAAGACAGGTGCGGACGGGGCTATGACTTCCCTTCGGCATCGGCGGCCGGCGCGTCCGCCGGCACTTCATCCTTTTCAGTCCCATGGGTGGCCGCTTCGACGGCGGCCTCCGCGGCGGCTGCGGCGCGAGCGCGGTCGGCTTCAGCCTCGGCCCCGGCACGCGCCTCTTCTACTTTGCGTTTTTCGGCGACATGGTTTCGCGCGGCGGCAATAATCTGCTGCGCGCGCTCGGGGCTGATACCCTCGACCTCGAAATTATTTTCGTCGGCTTCGGAAAGCTGCTCCGCCGACCGATAGCCCCATTGGAACAAAAGCTCGGCGTTGATATCGCCGATTCCGGGGATCGCGTTTAACGACGCGCGCGCCGAACGCGCCTCTTCTTCGGCTTCGGCCTCGCTGCGCACGTCGAGCTTCCATTGGGTCAGGCGATGAGCCAAACGCACGTTCTGGCCGCGCTTTCCGATCGCGAGCGAGAGCTGGTCGTCGGGAACGATCACCTCCATCGCGTGTTCGTCCTCGTCGATCACCACCTTCGAGACCTTGGCGGGCGCGAGCGCGCGGCAAACCAGCTCGGCCTGATCGTCGGTCCACGGCACGATATCGATTTTCTCGCCGCGCAGTTCCTGCACGACTGATTGCACGCGCGTGCCTTTCATCCCGACGCATGCGCCGACCGGATCGACGTCGGAGTCCTTGGAATAGACGGCGACTTTCGCGCGTCCGCCGGGCTCGCGAGCGCACTGGCGAATCTCGACTATACCTTCGTAGATTTCCGGGACTTCCTGTGCGAACAGTCCGATCAGGAAATCGTTCGAGGTCCGCGACAGGATTATCGCGAGGCCTTTCTCGGAGAGATCGACGTCGAGGATCAACGCCCGAATTCGGTCGCCCTGCCGATAGCGCTCGTGCGGGATCTGTTCCTTCTCGGGCAGGATCGCCTCGGTCCGGCCGAGGTTGACGATCATGTTTTTGCGCTCGAAGCGCTGGACAATTCCGGAAACGATCTCGCCCTTGCGATCCTTGAACTCGTTGAAAATCTGCTTGCGCTCTGCGTCGCGGATATGCTGGATCAGGTTCTGCTTGGCCGCCTGCGCCGCGATCCGGCCCATCGTCGCGGTATCGAGCTTGATCAAAATCTCGTCGCCGACTTCGGCTTCGGGATCGTACTTTGCGCGAGCTTCGACGATCGTCGCCTCGGCCGAAGGATTGGCGACGGTCTCGACCACGGTCTTGATCTCGAACAGCTCGATCTCGCCGAGCTCGGTGTTGAAGCGCGACTCGATATTGCGCTCGGCGCCGAAAGTGCGCCGCGCAGCAGAATGCATCATCTCCTCGACCGCGTTAATCACGATCGTTTTATCGATTCCCTTTTCCTTCGAGACTTGCTCGATAACCCGGTTCAGATCGACCTGCATACCGCCTCCCCGGGGCGCACGGCGTTCCGCGCGCCACAGCACCGGCCGAATCGCATGATTCGATTCGCGCGATGCATTTCGTCAGGCTTTTTTCTTTCGTTCGTCAAAATCGTATTCGAAATTCGCCTTCGCCATCTCGCCGAATCCAATCACGACCCGACGATGGCTGATTTCGTCATCCAGCTCGACTCCGGACTCGCTCACCTCGGCCAGCCTGCCGGTGAACGACTTCTGTCCGTCGCGCGCCCGGTGCGTCCGGATATTGACGCGCCCACCGCGCACCGCTTCAAAGTGCTCGAGCTTGCGCAGCGGCCGGTCGAGGCCCGGCGAGGCAACCTCCAGCGTGTAGCGCTCCGCCACCGGATCGTACACGTCGAGCAGGTCGCTCAAGACCGGACTCAACTTCTCCAAATCGTCCAGTCCGATACCACCGCCCGGCTTATCCACCAACAGCCGCACCAGCGAGCTTCGGGTGCCGTGCCGATACTCGACCGCGACCAGCTCATAGCCCTGCCGCTCGATATGCGGTTCCAGCAGTTCCGCGATCTTCGCGGCAACCGGATGTGGCGTCAGCACGAGCATCGCGGATGCCTCCATGGGGCGGTAATAGACCCGCTCAAATTTTCCGGAACCGTCGCCGACACCAACAAAAAAGTGGGCACAGGCCCACTCACGGTGCATAGGATACCTCGCCCGCGCGCGCGCGGCAAGGAGCGCGAGAGGCGGAAGGCATCGGGGCCGAGACTAGGCGCAGAAACACAGTGATTTTCGCCCATTCCAGTGGGCTGCTCTCACGGCTGGCGAGATTCCTCGCGATACCCGCAGCGCGAGACATCGTACTCGACTCATAGTCGGCTGCAGACTCGCGCTCGGAATGACAACCCTCGCAGGTTTTGTGTCATTCCGAGCACGCGCAGGCGATGCATATGGCGGCATACGCTTCCTACCAATTGGCAGCAATCGCGAGGAATCTCGCCCTCGGCACTAGCAGACTCTTCCGACGGTCTGGTGCACCTTTTCCTGGAGGGCGCGGGATCAGGAGATTCAATCGTCGTCGTCGCGGAGCTTGGCCAGGACCGACAGATCTTCGAGCGTGCTGGTGTCGCCGAGGGTTTTATCGCCGGCTGCTATCTGGCGCAGGAGACGGCGCATGATCTTGCCGCTGCGGGTTTTCGGCAGCGCCTCGGTGAAGCGGATATCGTCGGGACGCGCGAGCGCTCCGATCTCCTTGACGACGTGCTTGCGCAGCTCGTCCTTGAGCTTGTCGTCGCCGTGACGGCCGCCTTCGAGCGTCACGAACGCTACGACCGCCTGCCCCTTCATGTCGTCGGGACGTCCCACGCATGCCGCCTCCGCGACGGTCGGATGCGAGACCAGCGCGCTTTCGACTTCCATCGTGCCGAGGCGATGTCCCGAGACGTTGATCACGTCGTTGACGCGTCCCATGATCCAGAAGTAGCCGTCGGCGTCACGGCGCGCGCCGTCGCCGGTGAAATAGCATCCGTCGATCTGGCTGAAGTACTGGCTCTGGTAGCGCTCGGGATCGCGAAAGATCGTGCGCAGCATCCCGGGCCACGGCCGCTTGACCACCAGCAGTCCGCCCTGATTCGCGCCGACCGGTTTGCCCTCGGGCGTGACGACCTCCGCCGCGATTCCCGGAAGTGGGCGCGTGGCCGAGCCGGGTTTGGTCGCGATCGCGCCGGGAACGGGACTGATCATGATTCCGCCGGTCTCGGTCTGCCACCAGGTGTCGACGATCGGGCATCGCTCGCCGCCGATCACCTTCCGATACCACATCCATGCTTCGGGATTGATCGGCTCACCGACCGAGCCGAGCAGGCGCAGGCTCGAAAGGTCGTGCTTCTTCACCCACGAATCGCCCCATTTGATAAACGTGCGGATCGCGGTGGGCGCGGTGTAGAGGATGCTGACGCGATACTTCTCGATTATCTGCCAGAAGCGATCGTTCTCCGGATGGTTCGGCGCGCCTTCGTACATCACCACGGTCGCGCCGGCGGCCAGCGGTCCATAGACGGTGTAACTGTGGCCTGTCACCCATCCGATATCGGCGGTGCACCAGTAGATATCGTCGGGCTTGACATCGAAAACCCACTTCATCGTCATCAGGACGTGGGTCAGATAGCCACCGGTGGTGTGCACGACTCCCTTAGGTTTGCCGGTCGTGCCGGAGGTGTACAAAGTATAGAGCGGATGCTCGGAATCGAGCGCGGCGGCCGGGCAGTTCGGGCTCTGGCGCGAGACGATTTCGTGCCACCAGAGGTCGCGGCCCGCTTTCATCTCGACCGCGACGCCGACGCGCTTCAGCACCAGCACTTTTTCGATCGACGGACACTTCTTAAGTGCTTCATCGACGTTGCGCTTGAGCTCGACATGCGCGCCCCGGCGCCATCCGGCGTCGGCGGTGATACAGACCTTAGCCTCGGCGTCGTTGATTCGGTCGGCAAGCGCCTCGGCGGAAAATCCACCGAAGACCACCGAATGAATCGCGCCGATTCGCGCGCACGCGAGCATCGCGATCGCCGCCTCTGGCACCAGCGGCATATAAATCGCGACCCGGTCGCCGTCCTTGACCCCCAGCTCTTTGAGCGCATTGGCGGCGCGCGCGACTTCGTCGGCCAGCATCTGATAGGTCAGCACGCGCGAGTCGCCGGGCTCGCCCTCAAAAATAATCGCGGCCTTGTTGCGGTTTGCGCCGCTCAGATGACGATCGAGGCAGTTGTAGGCGGCGTTGATTTTTCCGCCAATGAACCATTTTGCATTTGGAAACTTCCATTCCAGGACTTTGCTCGCCGGCGCGAACCAATCGAGATTCTTGGCGCATTCGCCCCAGAAGGCTTCCGGATTCTCCGCGGCACGGGCGCATAGCGCGTCGTATTCGGAGAGATTCCTGATTTGCGCCTGCCCTGCGAACGCGGCAGGCGGCTCGAATTTGCGCGATTCGTTAAGGGTCGATTCAATCTCGTGCTGGGAATCGGACGCCACGGCTAAATCCTCCCGCGCGCCTCGCGCGTTTTCAGACTCAAGTACAACGTCGCCGCATCGCCGACTTCGTGGCGGTTCGAATGAATTTCGCGCAGCCGCTCGAGCAACTCGGTCTCGATGCTGGGGGCGACCTCCGCCGCCAGCTCGACCGCGCGTGCAGCCCAGCGCAACGCTACGCGTCCCTCGGGTCCGCCAAAATCGTCGAAGAACCACGCGCAACTGGTAAGCGAGGCTTCCCCTGCCCGAACCATCTCGAACAGCCGCATCAGACGCTCGCGCGTGACTTCGCCCGCGACCTTGAAACGAGTGAAGAATTCCTCGTGCACGGCAGGATTGGAATCGATCATCAGACGGATCGAGCCGGACAGCGCACCCTGCGGATCTTTCACCAGGTCCGGCGCGAAACGATCGTAGACCGCCAGCACGTGATTGTTTACGAAATCCATCGCAACCCGCAGCGGCGCGCGCCATTCCTGCGAGGTCTTCGGATCCATGCGGCATCCGCAATCCGAGCGCCACCTTTCGACGCCGTGCGCGCAGCTCCACGCGCTGGGCGCGTCGATCGTGAAGCTTCCGCGCGCGCCGTGCTCGGCCAGGTACTGCTCGCAGTTGGTGACAATCACGTCGTCTCGCCGCGAGAGCGTCAGGAACGCGCGGGCTAGTTCGGCGGCTCCGGTCTTCTTATGATGCCCGAAAGTCTCGCCGTCGGTCGCGAGCATCAGCGCCGCTCCCTCGGGCAGCGCAAGCGCGGTCGCCGTGATCCATTCGGACAGGCGTGCGCCGTCGTCGAGTCCTTCGCCAAAGGAGATCGTCGCCGACATTTCGCGGTCGAAGCGGAAGATCGCGACTTTGCGTGCGCCCTTTTGCCATTGGAACGGTCCGGCCGCGCGAGTGTCGGACTCGTCGCCAGCGTATTTCCCCTGCTGCGGCGCGAGAATGATGAACTTCAAGCCCGCGTCGGCAACCGCTTCGAGCGTCTCTTCATCGACCGCGCACTCGGGCAGCCACATCCCGATTGGACGCCGGCCGAAGCGATAGACGAAATCCTCGACCCCCCAAGCGATCTGCAAGTTGCGGCTGCGCGGCGCGAGCAGCGGCAGAATCGAATGGTTGTAGGATTGCGAGATCGCATTGCCGTAACCGCCGGTGTGCTCGCGCGAGAGCATGTCGCCGCGGAGCATCGCCCGGTACGCCGCCTTGCCGTGGGTTTGGAGCCATAGCGCGAGTGTTGGCCCGACGTCGAAGTCCATCGACTCGTAATTGTTGCGGACGTGGACGACCGTGCCCTCCATCGTATGCGCGTGGGCGTTGGCGGTGTACGACTCGGAGAGAATCCGCTCGTTCCAGTTCGGAAACGGCGCAGCTCCAGGCTCGGGACTGATGAGACCGGTCCACGGGCTCTCGCGCGGCGGCTGATAAAAATGGCCGTGAATTATTACGTATCGAGGTTCACCCATTGTAATAGATTATAGTCGAAATTTAGCCTGCGCGGACCAGCGCCAGAGGGGCCGCCGGCCACGACAATCAACAGAGTTATTTCCGAAAATGCCGGTGCGATCTGCTCAGGATGCCGCCGCGCGGAACGATCCGCGAATGGCAGGCTCGCCCTTTTGATTGAGCACGACCAGATCGCCCTCGACCAGCTTCTCGCCGTTCTTTTCGCTCTTGCCCGTGACCTTGCCGGTGCAGGTCACCACGTCGCCCGGCCATACCCGGGTCGCGAAGCGGACTTTGAAATTGCGCACGCTGCCGATACCCGCCCAATCCGTCAGCGCCTTCGAGAGCAGGCCCGCGGTGAACATCCCCTGCGCGAACACGGTCGGGATTCCGGCGGCCTCGACGAAGGTCTGATCATAATGCAGCGGCACGAAATCGCCCGACGCGCCCGCGTAGCGGACAAAATCGGGCCGAGTCACGCCGCTGACAACGTAGGCGGGAATCTCTTCGCCGACCTTGATACTTTCGAATTTGAGTTTTGCTGCCATAAATTTTTTTCTCCGATTTAGGACCGCGAAGTGCTGAGGCGCAGTTCAGGCCTTTACCGCCTGTCCGGTTTCGATCAGCGTCGAGCGCGCGATCGCGACTTTCTCTCCGCGCTGATTGGTGTACTCGGTCTCGCTGACGAGCAGGGTCATCTTGCCGCCGCGTCCGCCCTCTTTCTCGAGGACGTCCGCGATCTTGCTGACGCCGGTCAGCACGTCGCCGACGAAGATCGGTTTGAGCAGCTCGAACTCCTGCTCGCCGTGCAGGATCCGGCGCAGATCGAAACCGCCGAAGCCGGGGTTCGAGCTCTCGTCGGTCCAGAACGCGCTCGTCTGCAGAAAGGTGACGGGAAGCGGGATACCGCCGAGCTGTTTCTTTGCGACTTCAGGATCGAAATATTCGGCGCTGGGGTCCTTGATAGCGCGCGCGAACTCGCGCACTTTGCTCCATTCGATGGGCATTTTGAACGGCTTGCCAGTGCGCCCAACGATACTTTTGTCGGCCATCTATTTTTTCCTCTCGCTAACGAAATTCAGCCATGCTTTTGCCGTACCACGACCTAAGCCAACGGGACAAGCCCCGCGGCCGTTCGATAGCGCACGAGGCGTCATTGGCACGAGGGCCGCGCTGACGAACCCTCTTACAAATACTTGCGCAAAGCGGGAGTGGCTAGCGCGTCGGTTACGCGGCGCAGCGCGTCGGATTTGTTGCGATGCGCGATCAGGATTGCGTCGCCGGTGTCTACCGCTATCAGATCGTTCACGCCGAAAATTACCATCAGGCGCGAATCAGAATGGGCCAGGATGCGCTCGGAATCGAGCGCGAGGACCTTGCCGCGCGTCACGCTTGCGCCTTCGCCGCCTACTGCTTGCCGCAGCCCTTCCCACGAGCCGACGTCGTGCCATTTGAAACGCGCGCGGACGCCCAGCACGTTGCGGCTGCGCTCGACCACCTCGCGATCGAACGCGTCGAATTTGAGCTTCTTGTAGGCGCGAGCGAACTTCGCGCGCGGCATCGTGGCGAGCGCCTTCGCTGCCGCTGCGAGCGCCGGGCTATGCGCGCGAAGCTCGCCGTCGAGCGTGCGCGAATCCATCACGAACATCCCGGCGTTCCATAAATACTTGCCCGAGCGGACCATCCGCCGCGCGCGCGCGAGCGGAGGCTTTTCGATAAATTGATCGACCTTGAACCCCGTGCCAATCGTGGCGCCGATTTTCTGGTAGCCGAATCCAGGCTCCGGACGAGTCGGGACGATTCCGATCACGACGATCGAGTGTTTTGACGCCGCAAGCGTCGCCGCAGCCGCGATCGTCGCGCGGAATCCGGCCGCGGGCTGGATAATGTGATCGGCAGGCATCACGGCGACAACGCCCGCACCGGCGCGACGCTCGATTACCGCCATCCCATAAGCGATCGCGACAGCGGTGCCGCGCGCCGCAGGCTCGACGATCAGATTTCGGGCGGGGATGAGTCCCTTGAGCGCGCGGCGAAATGCCCCCGCGTGGGCCGCAGCCACCAGCACGAAAATCCGCTCGCGCGCGACCAGTGGATGGAGCCGCGCGAGGGTCGCTTCGAGCAGCGAGAATTTCCCGTCTGCGGAAAAGAGCGGCTTGGGCTGATGCTCGCGGCTGGCGGGCCACAATCGGGTCCCGCGTCCGCCCGCGATGATCAGCGCGGAAAGCGCAGCGCGCGCTGCCATCGTTAGAGCGCGCCCAGTTCCTGGAGCTTGTTTTCGAATAGCGCGCGTATCTCGTCCATCCGCGCGGCGTTGTCGGCCTCGAAACGCATCACCAGCGCGGGCTGGGTGTTCGAGGCGCGCACGAGGCCCCATCCGTCGGGGAAATTCACCCGCACCCCGTCGATATCGGTCGTGTCGTACTTGCCGCGAAAATATTCGGCGGCGCGGCGCACGACTTCGAACTTGCGCTCGTCCGGACAGTCGAGGCGAATCTCCGGCGTGAAGGTGCTCTTCGGAAGATCTGCCAGAATCGCGCCCAGGCCGCGGCGTTCATTGCTCACGATCTCGAGCAATCGGAACGACGCGTAGATCGCGTCGTCGAACCCGAAATAGCGGTCGGCGAAAAACATGTGCCCGCTCATCTCGCCCGCGAGCGCCGCATGCTCAGCCTTAAGCTTGCTCTTGATCAACGAATGGCCGGTCTTCCACATGATCGGACGGCCGCCGTTGCGCGCGATATCGTCGTACATCCGCTTGGAGCATTTCACGTCGCCGATTATCGCCGCGCCCGGATTGTTCTTCAGGATCGCCCGCGAGAACGCAACCATCAGCTCGTCGCCCCACACGATGCGCCCGTTTTCATCGATCGCGCCGACGCGGTCAGCGTCGCCGTCGTAGGCGATCCCGACCTCCGAGCCCTGCTCTTTCACCGCGGCTTTAAGAAAACGCATGTTCTCTTCGACGGTCGGGTCGGGATGATGATTCGGAAACCGCCCGTCCATCTCGATGAACAGTTCTTTGAGATCGAGTCCGAGCTGTTTCATCAGCGGCGCTGCGATCACACCGCCGCATCCGTTGCCGCCGTCAACGGCGACCTTCATGCCCCGGCGCAGTTTGAACTGTCCGAGAATGAAATCGTTGTACTCTGGGATGATCGGTTTTTGGGACAGCTTGCCGGGCGCGCCATTCTTGACGTAATCGCGCGACTCGATAATCTTGCGGACGTTTTGAATTTCCTCGCCGAAAATCGTCGTCGGTCCGACGCCCAACTTGAATCCGTTGTACTCGGCGGCATTGTGGCTGCCGGTGATCATCGCGCCGCCGTCCATCTTCCAGTGCAGCACCGAGAAGTAGAGCAGCGGAGTCGGCACGATGCCGATATCGACCACGTTGATTCCGGCCGGAAGCAAACCTTCCAGCAGGCGATCATGCAGCGAGGGTGACGACAGACGGCAATCGCGGCCCAGCGTGATGGTCCGCTTGCCCGCGCGGGAAAGGACCGTTGCGTACGCGCGGCCGAGGTCGCGAATGAATTGATCGTCGAAATCGGTTTCAACGATTCCGCGAATATCGTATTCGCGAAACACTTGCGGGTTCATCAGCGTAAAGCGACGACGCGCCCCCTCTCAATGCCGCCCGGGAGGATTCCCGCACGCGGCCGCGATTTATGCTAGTCAGTCTGTGCAACTCTGCCGCGTAGCGCAAGTATCTATCTCGATGCCTCGGCACTCGATGCCTGGGCGCGGCGGAGACCCGCACGGTTTACGCGCATGGAAGAATCGAATCCAGACAAGGTCGCGATCGTTACCGGCGCCGGCCGCGGAATCGGCCGCGCGATCGCGTTGTCCCTTGCGCGCGAGAGTTACGCGCTATGCCTGGTCGCGCGCACCCGGGAAGAGCTGGCCGAAACGCGCACGCTCTCGGGACTCACGCCCGAACGTTCGCTGATCGTGCTGCTCGATCTGGCGCAGTCCGAGGCGCCGGGCGCACTGGTTGCAACCGCGCTGGATCACTACGAGCGTATCGACCTGGTCGTCAACAATGCGGGATGGGCTCCCGCGCGGACGGCACTTGCGAAGATGAGCGGCGACGACGTCGATCGGATCCTTGCGGTGAACTTGCGCGCGCCGATCGAGATCGCGCGGATGGCGGCAGAACCGATGACCCGTCAGGGTGGCGGCACGGTCATCAATATCGCGTCGTCCGCCGCCAAAAGAACTCCCGCCGGGGAGGCGGTGTACGCCGCCGCAAAGGCCGGGCTGGTCGCATTCACGCACGCCGCGTTCGCTGAGCTGCGCAGCCGCGCAATCAAGCTTTCGGTGATCGTGCCGGGGCTGGTCGATACCGCGATGATTCCGGCCAACATGCGGCTCGACCGCGGCGCGATGCTCGCGCCGGGCGATATCGCCAACGCGGTGATACAGATCGTCCGAACGCCCGCGCGCGTCTGCCCGGTCGAGATTGCGCTCGAGCCGCAGACCGATCCGATGCGGCCGAAATAGTCGAATATCGCTTCGATGCCCAGATCGTTCAGTGCAAGATTTGTAATCGCGCTCGCGGTCGGACTCGCCGCAGCCGTGATAATCGCGCCGTTCGCGGCGCTCGCGGTCGCCAAGGCGGGATTCAGAATTCCGTTTCCACGCATCTTCGATCGAGTCGTGATGCTCGCGCTGCTCGGCGTTATCCTATACGCGGCGCGATCGCTGAACCTCGTTGCGCTACTGCGCGCGGGATTTAAGAATCCGCGCGCTGGAGCGTGGCGGGCATTATTCGGGTTTGCGGTCGCGATCGTTGTTATGGCCATCCTTTTCGGCGCCGCGTTCGCGATGGGAGCGGCGCGCGACGGAGCGATCCTGCGCGCGGGTGGCTTGCTCCCAAAGTATCTTGCCGCCGCGATCATAATCGGAATTCTCGAAGAAGCTTTCTTTCGCGCGTTTCTGTTCGGCGGAATGTGCGAGGACTTCGGCCGTATCGGCGCGTTGATCGCGAGCTCGGCGATATACGCGGTGGCGCACCTGGTGCGTTCGCCCGCGCACTTTTACCTAACAGGACTCGATCTGAGCGCCGGGATTCGCACGCTGGCCGGTTCGGGTGCGCAATTCTCTGATCCGGCGAGCGCCCTTCCGACGCTGTTCGGACTCTTCCTGCTCGGTATCGTGCTCGCGCAGGCATATATCGTGACCGGCTCGGTCTATTTCTCGATCGGCCTTCACTCGGGTTTCGTACTCGGCTCGAAGCTCTGGCCCAAGATGATCTCGGAGCGCGCGATCCTGCCCGGATGGCTCGCGGGATGGGGTCATCAACCGCTAATCAGCGGCGCCGCCGCCTGGCTCGCGGCGTTGATAATCTTCGGGATTCTGACGCTACTGCCGGACAGGACTGCAATTGGGACGCGCGAACCTACTTGAGCGGCAGCCAGTCCCAACCATGTCTGGAGAAGAGCAGCGCACAATGTCGATACTCCGTGGAACCGAGTTGACTTCACAGTCGCTCTGGAACCAGCACATATGCGCTTGGCGAGCAGACGGTGATTGCCACCAAACCGGTGGTTCGAGCAGCTATCCAGGCTTGCAAGTTTCGATGCCGAAAATGGTTGACATTTCCTGCGACTAGTTCCGCCCTTTAGGATCGGCCCGCCCGGGAATCGCCCGGCAGCGCAGCGAGAATTGCCTCGGTGCGCTGCACAACGCCATCAGCAATGATCCGGTCGGTGAAGATGTACAGCGCATCTTCCTGGATGCCCCGCAGCACCATGTCGCCGACCTCGTCGATGCTGACACCGCTTGCGAGAAAGGCCTTGACGGCTTCAATCTGCTTGACCCCATCCGGGTCGGTTGGGGCAACGTAGCCGGGCGTCGCCCCGAGAGATCTGGCGACAATGCCCGTGTTGACGGGGCCGGGGCACAGTACACTGAGGCCGATGTTGGTTGCGGACTGTTTGAGCTGGAAGTGCATCGATTCGGACATGCCGACGACCGCGAACTTGGATGTGGCATAGAGGAATCCGGATCCGGCAGCCAGGATACCGGCACCCGAGGCCGTGTTGACGATATGACCTCCAGCTCCGCGCTTGATCATGCGCGGGAGGAAGGTCTGGATTCCGTTGACGACACCCTGGAGATTTATCCCAAGCACGTAGTCCCAGGCGGCATAATTCATTTGGTAGATCGATATGCCACCAGCCACGCCGGCGTTGTTAAATAGCAACGAAACGGGACCTAAGTTCGCCTCGACCGCTTCCGCTACCCTCGCAAAGGCTTCACGGTCGCGAACATCAAGGACTTCGGTCCTCACCTTGGTCTGTCCTTCAAGCTCAGCCCGGGCACGCTCGAGGGCCTCTATATCGATGTCAACCAGAGCCAGGTTCACGCCTTCACTCGCCAAACGGCGTGCGATGCCCAAACCGATGCCTTGGGCACCGCCCGTGATAAACGCGGTACGACCGGCAAATTCCTTCATCACTTCTCCTCGAAATTGTTGTTATCGACTCCCCGAGACATTAAAGATCCGAAACGGCGTGAGTCAAACTACTTTCGCGCCGCACTCGCGCACGATGCGAATGATCGATCCGCGATTTTTGTCCTTCAGGCTCTCTGCGGGCGTCCTGACGGCGCGCTGGAGCTGCGTTTCTCCCAATCGTAGATTGGCGGCGTGCCGCGCGGGCGGGTGCGGAAGCGGCGATGCGTCCACAGGAATTGCTCGGGGTAGCGGCGCACGATCGCCTCTACCGCGCCGACGAATCGGCGCGTGTTCTCGAGCACGTCGGCCTCCGCATCGCCGGTGCGCTGGACCGGGACCTCTTCCATTATTTCGATGAAGTGGGTGCGATGATTTGGATCGCGCACGATAAACGCCGGCACTATCGGCGCGCCGGAGATCATCGCAAGGCGCGCCAGGCCGCTGGTGGTCGCCGCCATCTCGCCGAAAAATGGCACGAACACCGCCTCGCTGCGCTTGGCGTTCTGATCGAAGGGGATCGCCACCAGATCGCCCGTCTTGAGCGCGCGCAGGACCGCGCGCGCGGCCGAATGCTTGCGGATTATCTCGACTCCCGCGCGCTCGCGCACAAACGTCGCCATCGCGTCGCCTGCCAGGAAGCGCTGCGTATGATGCACCAAACTTATCTGGTAGCCGTGCATCGCGTGCGCCGCAGCGACCAGCTCGAAATTGCCGAAATGAGCGCTCAGCACCAGCAGCCCTTTACCGGGATAGCGATCGGCGACCGCGTTCCAATATTCGAGATTGTGGTAGCGGACTCTGCGCGCCAGGCGGGTGTGAAAGAATCCGCCCAACCGGATGTACTCGGCGCCGGCGCGGCCCAGGTTGACGTACGAGGCGCGCAGGATTCGGCGGCGATCGGCGAGGCTCTTTTCGGGAAACGCGATCTCGAGATTTTTCATCCCGATTCGCACGTGGCGGCGATCGAGAAGGTAACCGATGAGTCCGCCCAGCGCGCCTAGCGGCAGCAGGATGAAATCCGGAATCAGGCTGAGCACATGCAGCGTCCCGACCATCAGCCAGTACATCAGCCGCTGGCGCGCGGTCAGTTGGAGGCGAGCGGGACGAATCGAGCGTTTTAGCGGAAGGCCGTGCGGAACGGCCTTTCCGTTCGATCCTGATGCTGCGGCGGCGCCGGACTGGCCTGCCCGCAGTTCTTCGGCGTGCGGTGCGGAATCCATCGCGTCAGATCACCGGGCGATCGCGTTTGGGCGCCTTGGGAATCACGATCAGGCCGTCGTCGGTCACGAAAAAGCGCTGACGGTCGCGTTCGAGATCGTAGCCAATCTCCTCGCCGTCGGGCACGAAAACGTTTTTGTCGATAATCGCGCGGCGGATTTTCGCGCCCCGTCCGATTTCGACGTAGTCCATCAGCACCGAATCCTCGACCAGGCTGTACGAATGCACGAAGACGCTGCGCCCCAACACGGAATTGCGCACTGTGCCGCCCGAGACGATACATCCCTCCGAAACCACCGAGTGGGTCGCCACGCCGCGCCGCCCAATTTCATCGAACACGAACTTCGCGGGAGGCTGATCGAAGTAGGAGCTGCGCAGCGGCCAATACGGATTGTAGAGGTTAAGCAGCGGCCGCGCGTCGCGCAAATCCATGTTGGCTTCGTAGTAGGCCTCGAGCGTTCCCACGTCGCGCCAGTAACTGGGATTCTGTTCCGAGTCGCCGCGGATTCGATTGGTCATGAAGTTATACGCGTAGACCGGCACCTTGTTGATCAGCGCCGGAATAAGGTCGTGGCCGAAATCGTGACGGCTCGCGGGATGCGTCGAGTCCTCGATCAGCGCGTTGCGCAGGATCGTCGGATCGAACAGGTAATTGCCCATCGAGGCCAGGCACTTGCCCGGAGCTCCCGGCATCGCGGGCGGCGGCGTTTTCGGCTTCTCGTCGAAGTTCAGCACTCGCAGACCCGAATCAACCGTTATGATCCCGAACTGGTCGGCCTCCTCGAGCGCGACCGGCAGCGTCGCGACCGAGACCGCAGCCTTGCGCTCCAGGTGGAACTCGATCATCTGCTGGATATCCATCCGGTAGATATGATCGGCGCCGAATACCGCGATCAGGTCGGGTTTGACGTCGTCGATAAGGTTGAGGTTCTGGAAGATCGCGTCCGCAGTGCCTTGGTACCACGACTCGCCCAGCCGCATCTGCGCCGGGACCGGAACCACGAAATGGTCCGGCAGCATCCCGCCGAATTGCCATCCGTCCTTCAAATGCTCGATCAGCGACTGCGAGCGCCATTGGACCAGCACATAGATCGCGTAGATACCCGAATTGACCAGGTTGGACAGGACGAAATCGACGATTCGGTATTTCCCGCCAAAAGGGACTGCCGGCTTGGCCCGATCCCGAGTCAGCGGATGCAACCGCGTGCCCTGTCCTCCGGCCATCACCAGCGCAAGTGTTCTCATTCCAGATTTGCCCTATTGCCGCGCATTAAGGTATGGCTCGGCCCAAATAGCAAGCGTCGAAGCGGTGGTACCTGCGAGACCGAGAATAGGCCACATGAATGTTTGGAAATATATGCGCATGCAAAGCCACGACTGTCGCGGCTGTAGCACCAATCTGTAGCAAAAGGAGCATGTTTCCCATCCGGCAAGACACCCTCGCACGTAGTTTAATCAAGCTTTCATCGCGCCATTGCTCCGATTTTACAGGGTTTTACACAACCGCGCGACTTTTTAGCGGCTGGGGCACGGCGATTGCTTGAAACGTTTACGAGGTTGCTACGTCTAAGAAGCCGAAGGGGTCACAAAGACCCCACGAACCTCCTCAGGAAGGGAGGAAAATACGATGCAAACAACTACCACCAGGAATGAAGCAAACACCGGAACCCTGCGCGGCATCGTCTATCGGACGACTTGCCAAAACCCCGGATGCGGCGTGACTTTCGACTTACGAATCACGTCGGCGAACGCCAGTCTTCTGAGCGGGTCGATGCCGTGTCCAAAATGCCGCCGTCATGGCGGGTTTTTGAAATCGCAAGGCCGAATTGGCGACAAGCTGTTCGCCGCCAAGCTGATGTTCCGCGCAACTGGCGTCGGCCCAAGCGTCCGCGAGGACGAAGATCTGTTCGGCGACAACCGATATTAAGGAGACGCGAGGACGACGGCCGCTATTAATCTTCGCCGAGGAATCGGCTAGACTCCGGGCACCGTCACCAGATCCGGACACTCCATTTTCGCAAAACGAGCCGCATGGAACCCCATGCGGCTCGTTTGTTTATGCCGTCGATCGCTCATTTCGGCTCGCGGCGGCTATCGCCGAGACATCTTTCCGCAGAGGGAATCTTGTGGTTGCGTCGCGTAGTTACACTGCGCGCCCGAGATTGCGGCTCCGACCAGATCATATTTTACGTTCCAATCGAATCCTGAAGGATCTTCCTTGGAGCCAAATTTTACCGGAGTGGGTCGATAACTTTTATCGTTGGCGGCGAAATAAGTGCCCGACGGAAATGTCACTTGGAATGCCGGACATCCATTTGCTCCGCAATCCAGGTCTTTGACCGACCAGTCACAAACGGTCTGACCAACGGGATTCTTCTGGCTGCACAGAGAATAGTAAGGACCGTTGGGATTGCACTGGCAGGTGCCTCCGTTCGAGTTCGAGGTCCATTGGCACATCGTGGGCGGTTCGCACTGCTGCTGGCCGAGAGTTGTTGGCGGCTCTGAACCAGAAACTACGGTATTGAAATTGTAGTCGCTCGCCAGCCCCGACATGTTGGTCGTCAGAGTGAGAATTCCGCTGCCGGAATCGTATTGACTGTTCCAGCCTTTCGGTAACGCGCCACTGTTTGCGGTCGAGAATTTGTACTTGGAGGTGCTGATATCGACGTAGCCGAATTTTACGTTCGCTTGCGCGAAGGTTTTGCCGCTCGAGTCAGGAATATTTTTGCCCACATAAAATTTATAAATCTGCTGGGTATCCGGCTTGGAGTAAAGAAAAAACAGGTCGTAGACTCCACCGGGCACAAAGGTATTCACGCTTTCGGCGCCCGCTTTTGTCTGAGTATTCTTGGAGAGGGTAGTGTCGATGTAATAGACACCGTGGTTAACCGTGAGGCCGCTCCTCTGAAACGTATTTTGACCCATCATGCGCTTGGCCTGATCCAGCCCGCCGGTTTCTCCGGACGTGAGAAGCTGGCGATAGAGCGGCACCCCAACGCAGGAGCCGGAGCCAGCGCCGGAACCCGGAGGATTGCTGCAGGTGCTGCCCCAGCTTTCGTCGGCGCACTGAAGTAAAGGTGGCTGAATACCAGGAGGAGGAAGCGGGACAGTCAGCGCGCATTCAGGATAAAGCGCCGCGGTCAAATATTCGTAGGGACTGGTCTTCGCGGTCGCTGGAGCACACTTCGAATCGCTCCCGCGGTTGGCCGCCACGTCGGTCGCGCATTCCGTGGTCTGGATTGGAGCGTCAAAGAACTTCTCCTGATTGACCGAGATGGTTTCGCTCGGCACTGCCGGAGTTGGTGTGACTGTGGCAACGGGGCCAGCCAAGCCGGTCAGGCTGCCCTCGTCATCGTTCAGCACGGTCTCTCGATCGATGTCGGTAAAGCCCGCAAAGTAGCGATCATTCCAGGAACACCACTGCGTTTTTGTCTCGCTTAGACTGGTATCGAAATTCAAGAGGCCGCCCTTGAACAGAGGTTCGGTGACAAAATGGCGTATGTCAACGCCGCTGAAGAAGAGGTTGGCGGAGTGGAAAGCCGGAGCGTAATAAAATCCGTTGGGCTGCTTCCATCCGATTGCGGCATTGGGCAGATAGCAGCGGTTCTTGGCCGTATCGTCCGATACCCTATAAGCCCGCAGACCGGATACGCCGCCATTCATGAAACCGGCAAATTGGCAGGGATTACCCGTGAGGTCGCTAGGCTGGCATTTGCCGTTTTTATCGATCACCTTGCCGGTCACGGTTCCGTCCGTGGTCAGGTAAGTCGGATGGATGTTTATAAAGGCGTTGGAGTCCTGGTAGGTGGGGCCGTCGTAGACGCTGAACAGGCGTTGAAAGCTCCCGAAGTTAGTTAGCTGCATGCTGATGCCGTCGGCTTGCGACAGACAGTAGGAATTGTTGGGGTTACCGTTGATGTCTGGTGCGCATTGCAAGCCTTTGGAAAGGCCGTCCTTACTGACGAATGGGTTAAATGGACCGCCGTTGGAGGCATACGGATTGTCGGAAAGAGCGCTGGCCGGATTCTGCCATTGGCTGCCGCCGACGAAGGCGGTCTTGCGCGCCAACGCCCAGAAGCCGCTGATCACCGAGGACTTGCTGTAGTCGCCGCTGGTCACGAAATTCAGCCCGCCGCCCTGCACGTCGCCAATTTCGCTGTCGATCACCAATGACCAGAATGGCCGCACCCAGATGGCGGAGAAATTATTCTGCGCCCAATTAAAATTGGTGACGAACTGGTCGAGCACCACTACGTCGCAATTTCCCCTGGTTCCGTCGCTGCAGATCGGGATCGAGGTGCAATCGGGGTTAGTCTTGCCGGTATCGGCGTCTGAGCAGCGCGTGGCCAGCCGTCCGCCGCCGGACACCCTGGGCCAATAAGTATCGTCATCAGGAACCGGAACCGGATAATTTGCCGTCGCTTGGGTTAACGGTAGCATCTGCAGCGTAGAGACCTTGGATGTCAGGTTGGCCGGATCCATCTGGTTGACGCCATTACAGACCGCGCTGTTACCAATCTCCATGAACCCTTCCATCGCCGAGCTGCACGAGTTGCCGAGGAAAGTCTCGAGCGGGGTCGTCCCCCACGATCGCTAAAGGGCGGAAGAGTGCCGGGCTGGCTCCCTAATTGTTCGCCGGCGTAGCCATACCATTTCTCGGTTTGCGACAGGCCGCTGACCGCGCCGGGCACGAACCAGTAGCAAGTGCCGCAGGTGGCCGCACCGGCGGCCATGTTGTACTCGAAGTCGTTCATCCCGTTCATGATCCAGAACACCGCGGGATGGTTCGCGTCCGAGTAGTACGGGAAGTTGTCGTAGCCCTGCGCACAGGTGGCATCGTGCTTCGTACAGCTCGTATCGGTAGCGCTCAGGATGCCCGGGACGCGGCGCGGATTCTGAGCATTAGCGACCGCAGCTCGCGCAAGGACTCCCAAGTTGGCGTAAAGTTGGTTTCCGGTCTCGGTTCCATCCTCCAGGTAGTAGCCATGTCCTATCGATTCATAGCCCACGTTACGCGCCAGCCGCACGCCCTGGGTCGCATGGATCACCATCCAGCGCGTCATCGAGGCCCACACCGAACTGTCCTTCACAAAAGTTAGAGGCTCCGTCGCGCTGACTGAGGTTGGCGTTTGACGCGCCATGTGGAAATGCACCGGATAGTGCATGATCTCGCCGCCCTGCCCCAGATGATAAAACTCGACGCCCTGCACCTGGTAGCTCTGAAAACCCTGGCGCACGATGGTGTGGCCGCCGAAAAAGTAGCCGGTCGAGCCGTCGGTCGGCGCCGGAGGGAAGGTGGTCGTGTAGGCTGGCGCCACCGGCGCCGTATCGCCTTCAGAGATGATGCGGATGCTATGTGTCAGCAATCCTACTGCGGCGCGCGTGTCGGCCGAGCTGACGTTTCTCCCAAGGCGTGAGATGCCCGGATACGCGGTAATTGGAAAGGTCGAGTATCGCCCCATTATGCGGCCATTGCAGGCCGGTGACGCCGGCAATGGAGTTGGTAAACGTAACCGTCGTCGTATTGCCACTGAGCACCGGCGGTTTGCTGATAATCAACTGCTCAGCGTGACCCGGCAAGTAATCGGTCGAGGTGATGACGATATTGTCGTTCTGCTGCCAATCCACGGCACCCGCTACTACGATGCTTGTGGCCTTGGGCTCTACACTGCCCTGCAATCGGACCCAGCTTGTGCCGGTGCACGATGGGCTGTCTTCTACGCAAGCCCTCGGTTGGCCAGCGTATGATGCACCCTTTTTCCCGAAGAGTTGGAGTGTGCCGCCATAGGACAGCGCCAAGACCTTGTGGCCGAAATAAGCGGTGGGATTACCGGTTCGATCCGCCGGGTCCAGAGGCTCGTATGAGTAGAAGCAATCGCTGGCGACGCCCGGTAGCGGATTAAAAGCGCAGTCCTCGGTCGGCCGTAGCATCGGCGGCATCGTGCGCGGGTTGGAGGTCCAGATCGCACTTGGGACGCCACAATTGGCGGATACGCAGGTAACTCCCGGATCCGTCGCCGCACCCCATAAATGAATCGTCACCGTCACAGCTCCACCGGCCGTGCCGATCGGCGTCGTCGTTGATCCTGCGATCAGGCTGCCGCCGTTCTCGATGACGATATTCTCCGCATAAAAATTGGTTACCGCGTCATCAAAGGTCAGAGTTCCACCCGGAGTGACGCCCGGATTCGTGCTGTAGATGTTCACGCTATGGAAGACGTAGGTGCCGCCCGTAACTTCGCAGGGTCCTGTCACCTGAAGATCCGTGGTCGCGTCGCCCGAGGTCAAAGTCCCGCTATTACACGTTACGACCGAGGCCAACGCCGGTCCGGAAAAGAACATCATCACCAGCAGCAGGCTGGTAAACAAAGGCAAAATTCTACCGGGTTGACGAATTCGAGATGTCGCAGGCAATACGGTCGCCTCCCTTTGGCTCAAGACATTTGCTCGACTAAATAGGAACTAGCGACCGCTTTCAAGCGCATCAGCGTGACGGAATGCCCCGCTGCAAGTTATACGGCGGCAATTTCAGTCTGATCCGCCTGCGGACCCAGAACCTCTTAATCAGGAACTCTCATTCTGACGATCCCTCCTCCCGGAGAGCCATCGAAGAGCGCGGGACCATCAGAATACTTCAATTGCCGCCGGGATTTTCTGCGGCGAGGAGCTTGTGGATCGTTATTAGCTGCTTGACCAGATAGGAGCGTTTGCCCTTGGGGGTTACTACCTCGATATCGTCGTCCGTGGACTTGCCAATCAACGCACGGCCGAGCGGCGAGGACAACGAGATCTTGTGCTGTGCGCCGTCAACCTCTTCGGGCACGACGATTTCGTACTCGGCGGTGCCGCCTTCGTCGAGGTCTTCGAGTTTTACGCGGCTGCCAAGGCCGACCGTGTCGTGCGGGATCGATTCGAGATCAATCGTGGTCAGCTCCGCGATTCGCGCTTCCATGTTGTTGACCCGCGCGCGCAGGAACTCCTGCCGCTGCTTGGCCATCGCCCATTCCGCGTTCTCGGACAAGTCGCCGTGGGCGCGGGCGCGCTCGAGCTCCTTGGGCAAATCCACGGTGAGCTCGCGCTTCATCACGTCGAGATCTTTTTTGAGCCGCTTGATTACCGGTAATTCAGCCATCGACTGCTTCTTCCTGCCTTGATGCCCCCGACACGCGCTAGAGCGCGGGTGCGTAGGCGAACTCGAATTTGATCCCGTCAGGATCGGTGAAATAGACTGCGTAATACTCCGGAAAATATGCGTAATCGGCGGGCGGATCGAGCACCGTTGCTCCTATCTCCCTGAGCTTCTCATACATCGCGTCCACGTCCGCGCGCGAGGCGGCGGTGAACGCGAAATGATTAAGCCCTGCCGATTCGCGATGAAACTTCATCGCGGCGAACTCCGGCTTGGCCGGCCGAATCGTGATCGCGCCATGAGGACTCGAGTAGGCGATAAGAACGGTCTTCATCAGCGCCTGAGTGGATTCCGGCACCGGCACCCGGGCGTAGCCCATAAAGGCCAGGACCGCGTCGTAGAATGCGGTCGCGGCCGCCAGATCGGTCACTACCAGTGCCAGATGGCTCATCGCTCCGCGTGCCATTGCGATATCTCCCCCTGATTCTCGGTCGACCGTGCGGCGCCTAGTCGGCCACGATCGAGGTGAGGCTACGATTCACGCCGGTCACACTTTGAATTCTCTGGACCACAAGCTCGCCGAGCGCGGTGACGTCGTGAGCCTCTGCGATCGCGATAATGTCATGCGGCCCGGTCACCGCGTGCGCAACCGACACGCCCTCGACTTGCCGGAGCTTGCCCGCAACCTCGCGGGCTTTGCCGGGTGAAGTATCAATCAGGATGAAAGCCTTGACGGACATAGCCTCACCTCCAACTGCCGGGGCGGCCCTTGCACGCGGCCGGCGAGCGTATCGGTTGTTCTCTCATTGGCCTTGCGGCGCGACCGGATTGCCCTGCGCGTCATATTTATAAAAGCCGCGTCCCGCTTTACGTCCCAGGTAGCCAGCATCAACGTACTTTTTGAGCAACGGACACGGCCGATATTTGTCGTCGCCCAGGACACGATGCATCACTTCCATGATCGCGAGGCAGGTGTCGAGTCCGATAAGGTCGGCGAGCTCGAGCGGGCCCATCGGCTGGTTGGTGCCGAGCTTCATCGCGGTATCGATGTCGGTCACGCCGCCGACGCCTTCGTAGAGCGTGTAGATCGCTTCGTTGATCATCGGCAGCAGGACACGGTTGACGATGAAGCCGGGGAAATCCTGCGCGGTCATCGTCATCTTGCCGACCCGGCCGGCAAGCGTGCGTGTCGCCTGGAAAGTTTCGTCAGAGGTCGCGAGCCCGCGGATAATCTCGACCAGCTTCATCGCCGGAACCGGATTCATGAAATGCATCCCGATCACGCGGTCGGCGCGGCTGGTCCGCGCGCCCATCCGGGTGATCGAGATCGAAGAGGTGTTCGAGGCGAAAATCACCTCGGGCGGGCAAATCTTGTCGAGGCGCTGAAACAGCGCGATCTTGGCGTCCTCGTTTTCAATTACCGCCTCGATCACGAAATCAACCGCCGCCAGATCTTCGAGCCGCGCCGAGGTCGATACGCGCGCCATCACGTGGTCGCGCTCTTCGGGCTTGAAGCGTCCGCGCTGAATCATCCGATCGAGGTTGCGCGTTATCGAATCGACTCCGCGCTGGGTCAAGTCTGGCGTCACGTCATGCATCACCACGTTGATTCCCGCCTGCGCCGTCACCTGCGCGATCCCCGCGCCCATCTGTCCCGCCCCAATTATGCCCACCGTGCTTACCGCCATCGTATGCTCCCGGAGTCCAGCTAGAGGTATGAAATATAATTCTTCAGCGAAATGAGCAGCGCGGCAACGTCGGCCTCCGCGCCGAGATCGCGGCACAGGATTTCATAGTATGCTTTGATCCGTCCGCGCTCCTGAGATTCGGGCGGCTCGGCCAGCAGGGCCTGGAAGTCCTTCAGAATCGCCTGGGTCTCGAGTTTCTTCTTGACCGGAATTGCTTCGTCATCGACCGCGATCAGGAGCCGGATATGATCGATCATCCGGTTCATCACCGCGAAGTCGCTGCGATCTTTTTGCGCCGGCATGATAGTTCGCGACTGCCCGCGGCTATCCGTGCGAAAATCCGGGCGGCGTCTCGCCGCTCGACCATCTATCTGTGTCCGCGCCGGGCTTCATCGCCTCGCGCACGCGCCTGACGTCCTCGGGAGTTTGCCGTCCTGGCATCCCGAGCCCCTGCATCAGAGCGTTGGTGAGGTTCGAGGTCAGGCGATCGCGGATGGTGGGCTGGTCACTGATTTTCGCGTCGAGCACGGCGTCTACCTGCTCGCGCTCGAGCCCTTCGGCAATAAAGAGATCCACCAGGCCCGCGATTCCGATTTCGCCGCCCGAACGCTCGACCACCGCAATCACCTTCGCGCAGGGCGCACACACCCTGCGGATGATTCCGGCTCGTTTTCGGCAGTAATTACAGCGCATCGGGGACCCGATAGGTTGCTTGCGCCCCAAAAAACACATGAAGCGGGCGTTCGCCTCAAGGGCGGCCTGCTTCAATTGAGACGTTACACTCGGATTGAAAGAGCTGCAAGGCGAGGTGAAGCACGCGGGAGCGAAAAGGCAATGGGGATTGAGGAGCTGCGCGAAATTTGACAATGAGTAAGGGAGGCGATAGTTTGGAATTGAGAGTCATTCTCAATCATAACGTTAACCGTCCCAACACCTAATGTTCATCGTGACTGGTACCGCCGTCCCTTACTTTCTGTACGCCTTTGGAATCATCCTGCGCGAGGGACTCGAAGCGATCCTCGTGATTATCGCTCTGGCCGCCGGCACCCGCAGCATCGAGGGTCAGGATCGATCGCGCGATGTCTACGGCGGCGCGATGCTGGCCGTTATCGCCAGCGTCGCGCTCGCATGGGCGGTCAATCACGTGATTGGCGACGACGCCAGCGACACGCTCGAGGGCGTGTTTCAGTTCCTCGCGGCGGCGACACTATTCTATGTAAGCTCATGGCTCACCTCGAAAGCGCAAGCTGATCACTGGAACAAGTTTATTCGGAGCAAGGTCGAGAGCGCGCGCCATAGCGCGGCACCTTCGATCGCGCTGGGGCTAACCGCCTTTCTGGCAGTGATTCGCGAGGGCGGCGAGACGATTGTCTTCTTCCAGGCGCTGACCGCGGGCGCGACGCTTGCGGCCGAGCGGCACGCCGTGATGCTCGGAATTTTCGCCGGCGCAATCGGCCTTGCGATAATCTTCTGGGTGCTGACCCGCGCCGCGTACAAAATTCCGCTTCGCGCGGTGTTCTCGGTCACGTCCATAATGCTCTATGCCCTCGCGGTCGTGTTCATCGGACAGGGCGTCGCGAGCTGGCAGGAATCCGGGATGCTGAGCGCGACATTTATCGATCATGTCCCGCAGATCACCGCGCTAGGAATTTTCCCGACCGTGCAATCGATCGGCGCGCAGTTGATCCTGATCGCGGTTGCGATCATTTCCTACTTCATGCCTCGCGGAAGAGCTCAAACCGAGGAAAAGCAATCTGCGATCAAGGTCGAGGCGCGGGCGCCGTCTGCATCGCGTCCGACTTGACCTGCGCGCCCGGCTCATTTCCATATAGGACTTCTTCCACCGTAGTTGTAAGCCGCTCCGCTTCGACCAGCGCGTGAAAGCCCATCTTCACGCACTCCTCAACGCGCGGATCGCCCGGCGCGGTGCGCGCACGCACACTGCTCAGCATATCGCGCAGATTGCTACTGCATTCGAGCAGCTTGGCAAGTTGGGCGGCGACGACCGGGGTCGCTCCGCCCTCGCCCGCCGACAAGTCCAGGGCGAAGGCCTGTTCGTGCTCGGCGTGAGCAAGTTTGTGGAGTGAGAAGCGAATAGTGTCGCAGGCCTGCTCCGCGCTGAGCGTCATCCCCGCGCGCGGGGGCGCTGAGTCAGGTTCGGCGCGGGCGACGGAAGCAGACCAGAACAGGATCGAAATCGCAATCGCGCATGCAGGCGCTGCTATACGGCGTCCTCGCCCGCGGCCGAATAGCCGAGCACACTCAGAAAGGCTTCCTTCTCGCCGGACGGCATGATGTAAATCCCGTCCCATCCGCATACCTCTTCACACAACAGACAACCTACGCAGGTCTTCTCGTTGACCTGGACCAGGCCGAGATAGTTGGCGGTGTTTGCGGGCGACGGCGAGATACACTCGAACGGGCACACGTTGACACAGACGCCGCATCCGTTGCAGTTGTCCGGATGGACCACCGCGACCGGACGCTCAGCGCGTTTGAGCACGTGAGTCATCGCGCCCTTGTTGTTCATGATCGCGTCGTCAGGACAGATGACTCCGCATGCGCCGCAATCGATGCATAGCGCGGGTTCGATAAAGTAGACTCGCTTGGATTCGCCCGAGATCGCGCCGGTCGGGCAGCGTTTCTCGCACGCGCTGCATCCGGTGCAATTCTCCGCGACAATCGTAAACGGCATGATAGATTCCCTTGCTCCCGCCGATACTGCTACTTGCGCATCTCGTCGATAATCCGGTCGCGATGCCCGTGCTGGATAAGCTGATCGTTGCGCCGCGCCTGCTTCAGCGCCATCCAGGTGAAGAACAGGACCAGTACCATCATCCCCATGATTGGGATGTTGTCGGGCTGAGTCAGAATGATAAGAAACTGCTGCAGACCGGAAAGTTGTTCCATCTTTTCTCCCTGGAGTTGCCCGCGCGGCGCATTGCGGCAACTGATTTTGATGTAGCAACCAGATTAGAAGAAGTCAATGTAACTTCGGCGGAATTGCTAATGAATGCGCGCCTTTAGGATATCGGAAGCGTGGCCGCAACCGCGATGGCTCTGACCACAACGGTTATGGTTATAATGCCCACGATGGCGAACGACGCACAGGCATCCGCATTCGCACCTGCCGCCTCGCGCGGCCCACTCAAAATCATATGGGGCACTTTCGCCACGGTGATGGGTGTGGTCTATACCGCGATCCTGGCGCCGATGGCCGCGGTATGTGCGCTGTTCGGACGGCCGGGGCCGGTGACGCAATTGGCGCGGCTCTGGGGATGGCTGATCATCAAGACCAGCGGTATCCGGGTCGAGATCGAAGGGCTGGAAAATCTTGCGGGTCTCAAATCCTACATTCTGGTCAGCAACCATCAGAGCTTCTTCGATATTTTCGCGGTGGCCGCCTATATGCCCGGCGCGGTTCGCTTCGTCGCGAAGAAAGAACTGCTCAAGATTCCGATCCTCGGATACGCGCTTAACAATTCGTGCCATATAGTTATCGACCGGCAGGGCGGCGGAAAAGCGATTCGCCACGCGATCACGGTGACGCGGCTGGGCTACAGCATCTGCGTCTTCGCCGAGGGCCATCGCTTCAACGACAACCGCGTCCACGAGTTCGAGGACGGAGCGGCATGGCTCGCGATACTGACCAAGCTGCCGGCGGTGCCGATGGCGGTCAGCGGCTCAGGCCTGTTCTTCCCGCGCCGCGCGATGATCGTCGTTCCGGGCGGCACGATGCGCATGCGGATAGGCCGGCCGATCGCGACGGAAGGAATGCGCAGCAGCGATCGCGTGGAAATGACGCGCAAGCTGGAAGAATCAGTGAAAGCGATGTTCACCGAAGAAGTCTGAGGTGTGCCTGTAACCCTCTCGTCCGGCTTCACGCCAGCGAAATTCCGCCGTCGATTACCAGGGTGGTTCCGGTTACGTAGCCGTTTTTCATCAGGAACAGAATTGCGTCGGCTACTTCTTCGGCGCGGCCCATTCTGCGGGCGGGGATTCGCCGGGTGTAACTCTCGACCATCTGGTCTTTGCGTTCGCCCATAAAGGAATCGATGAGCGGAGTGTCGATCAGGCCCGGCCGGATCGCGTTTACGCGGATTGGCGCCAGGTCCACCGCGAGCGATCGCGCCAGACCCTCGACCGCGGCACAGGAGGCCGAACCGATCGCGGCGCCCGGAATCGGACGTACCGTCGTGGTGCCGGACATGAAGGTGATCGAGCCGCCGTCGGTCATTCGCTTGCCGCCATACTTGGCCGCGTACACCGCGCCCCAGAAACGCACGTCCAGCGTCGGACGCATCGCGGCTGTGTCCACCGTGAGTGCGGCGTCAGAGGTTACTCCGCCGGCATTGGCGAAGATGTGATCAACCCGGTCGATCTGCTCGAACATCGCTCGGGTGCCGGCCTCATCGGCCGCATCAAGCACAACTCCGCGCGCGTCTTCGCCGAGTTCGCGCACGGCCGCGTCGAGCCGCTCGCGCGAGCGCCCGGTGATCACTACGACGGCGCGCTCGGCATGAGCGGCCTTTGCCGCCGCCAGTCCGATACCGGAGCTGCCGCCCAGAATCACGACCGTTCTGCCATTGAGGTTGACTGCCATGGCGATGATCCGCCTAGCGCGGCCCCATCCGCAGCGCGCCGTCGAGGCGAATCGTCTCGCCATTGAGCATCGCATTCTCAACGATATGGCGCGCGAGCGCGGCGTACTCACGCGGCTGGCCGAGGCGCTGCGGAAACGGAATCTGCGCGGCCAGAGCCTTGCGCGCGACATCCGGCAATCCCGCGAGCATCGGAGTTTCGAAAGTGCCCGGCGCGATCGTGCATACTCGTATTCCAAGCGAAGAAAGATCGCGTGCGATCGGCAGCGTCATCCCAACCACGCCGCCCTTCGACGCCGAATATGCAGCCTGTCCTATCTGTCCATCAAATGCGGCGACCGAGGCGGTGTTGACGATCACGCCGCGCTCGCCGTCGGCGTTGGGCTGATTCTTCGCCATCGCGGCCGCGGCAAGCCGGATCACGTTGAAGGTACCGACGAGGTTGACCTGGATAACCTTGTTGAACAGGTCGAGCGGATGCGGCCCTTCCTTGGTGAGGGTGCGCATCGCGCGGCCGATACCGGCGCAGTTGATCGCGATATGAATTGCGCCGAACTTTGCCAGCGCTTTCGCGACCGCGTCGGACACTTCCTTGTCCGAGACGACATCGGCCGGCGTGAAGAGTCCACTTGCGCCGAGCGACTCGGCGACCTTCTGTCCGGGAGACGCCGGCAGATCGAGAATCACAGCCTTGGCGCCGCCGGAAACGAGCTCGCGCACGGTAGCCTCGCCCAAGCCCGAGCCGCCGCCAGAGACAAGCGCAACAGTATCTTTGAGATGCATGACAACCCTCGTCGGGAAAATCTACTGACTCGAAAAAGCTACGACCGGTCGGCTGCCAATGCAACCGTTCCAGGCGTCAAATCGCGAAGTCGGGAAATTTGCCGGCCAGAAACGCTCCCGCCCGCGTCAGCATCGATTCATTCACAGCCGCATGCTGCGTGAGCGTGTGGATGTCGCGAAGATGGCGCTGCAACGGTGATGAGAGATACGGCGCGGTCCCGCCGCCCGCGGTGTAGCAGGTATCGACCACCGCGGCCGCGATCTTCGCCGCCCAGGTTACGCTTCCCACTATTCGCGCGGTCTCGGGCGGAAGCGGTGCGTGGCCTCGCGCGCATGCCTGCGACACAGCTCGCGCTTCTTCCATCAGCAGAGCGCGCGCAGCACGAAGACTCGTCTCGGCTTCAGCGAGCCGGTAATGAAACACAGGAGAATCAGCGATCGCCGATCCGGTGTAAAGCCGCTTCTTGTTGGTCTGGACCAGCGCGATAATATCGGCCAGCGCGTGACGCGCGATTCCCACTCCGACCGCGCCGATATGAAGCGCGAAGCTCACCACCGGCGCTTTATACAGCGGTCCATCAACGCAGGGTTGCCCGAAGAAAATATCGATCGAGTCATCGACCGGCACGCGAAGGTCTTTGACCTCGATATCGTGACTGCCAGTGCCGCGCAGGCCATTAACGTTCCATGTGTCGATGATCTTCGCCTGTTCCGCACGAAACAGCATCGCGCGTATTTCGCTCGATCCCGGTATCAGCCCGGGTCTCGGATTTCCGTTCTCGGTCACGATGCAATTGCCGACGAGCCATCGCGAATGCTGGCATCCGCTGGCGAACGCCCATCGCCCGTTGACCTTGTAATCATCGTGCGCGAGCTCGGCCTGTCCACGCGGCGCGAAGCCGCCGCCAATGATCACATCCGGACTCTCCGAATAGATCTCGTCGAAGCGATGGCGCGGCAGCAGCGCCAATAACATCGGCGACTCGGACCCGATCATCACGGTCCATCCGACTGCGCCGTCCGCCGCCGCGAGAGCCTCGATAATTTCCATCGAAGCGGGAAGGTCGATTTCGAGACCGCCGTGACTAACCGGCGTCAGCATCCGGAAACATCCGGCCCCGGTCAGTTGCGCGAGCAGATCGGTTGGAACCCGGCGCGCGGATTCTATTTCAGCGCTGCGCGCGGCTATTGCCGGCGCCAATTCACGTCCGGCGTCCAGCACGGCGGTCGCGTGATCAGCCATCTGCGTCTCCTTCCCTGAAGCGGCGAGTTGGCATCCACCGCGTTTGCGAAGTTGCGCCCGATATAGCCCTACGACCCAACCGCGGCAGCACGCTCTGGCAGATCGGGCGGAGGAACACGCTGGCCGTCCTTCAAAATAATGAACTGACGATCGGGCGCCGCGCAGGCTGTACCCGCTGGCATCACGCGCGCTCCTTCGGGTGCGTATTGCAGAATGTAACTCTTGCGCACCGATTTGGTGGTGTTGGGTCCCGTGCGATGCGGCGTCAGCGAAGTGAACACTACGATATCGCCGGCGCGCACCGGCGCGGGCGTCGCCTCCGAGCCGTCCTCTTCGCGACAGAGCCATCCTAAATCCGTCAGCCGATGCTCGAGCGTGCCGCGCAAATGGCCACCCGGTATCACCCAGGGACATCCGTTCTCGACCGTCGCGTCGGTGAGCGCGATCCAGCAGGTCAGATAGGCCTGCGGCTCGATGTACGTATAGCCGTTGTCCTGATGCCACGGGAACGGCTTCGGATATTCGGGTTTCTTGTACACCGCCTGGTCCCAATAGAGACGCACGTCGGGGCCTATCAGATCGAAGCAGAGGTCGGCAAAGAGTTGGCTCGCGGCGAAATCGCGAATCACACGCTGCTTCACCAGATGCGTGGTGAAGGTGATACCGTCGGCTTGCGCGATAAATGCCTTGCCGCCGGGCGCGCGCCGGAGCGCATCCTCGAACTTCGCTTCCCAAGGATCGATCGCAGCGGTCACGCGCTCGAGGGTTTCACGATCGATGGCGTGCTCGAGGATGAAGAAGCCGCGTTCGTCGTAGGAACGCGCTTGCGCGTCGGTAATCGCGCGCAATGGTCCGCGGCGCGCAGTCCACTTGAAGCCGTGGTTCTGAGCATGGAGCTTGGTTTCGGCGCTCATCCGTTAATCCTGTGCGCTGCTGCTGAGTCTGAGTGTATCGTTCCCGCCCGCGCCCCATTCGCTATGTCGAACATTACTCATTCACTATCTCAGTACATTACCCATTTCCAGCGAACCGAGAATCATGCGGCGGCCGCGGCGCCGGTCAGGAGGCGGCGGGCGGCTTCGACCCGCTCACGCGGGCCGATGATTTCGACCACGTCGCCGAGGCCCAGCACTTCTTCACCCGAAGGGACGATTACCGGTCCTCCGCTTCGCGCGATCGCGACGGCGGTGGCGCCGGTTGCGGCGCGCAGGTCGAGGTCGGCAAGGGTTCGGCCGATCGCGGCGGCGCCCGCGGCGAGCACTATCGGAGTGATCGTTCCAAGTCCGGGAACCTCGTGCGGAGAGTCGCGGTTGACCGCGAATGCGGCCGCGATCAGGTCGGAGACGGCGCGCAGATTCCCTTGCAACTTGCGCGCACTGCGCCAGATGACAAAAACCATCAGCACGATGCCGATCACTATTGCGCCGATTCCTTCGACCGGTTCGAGAAACGGCTGCACGATCGCGACCAGCGGCATCACCGTCACCAGAAGGATCGTCGCATGCAGGACGGCGACCAGCGCCTCGGCCGCGGGAGACGGCGCCGCGCTGGTTCCCGCGGGAAAAGCGCGCGCGGCGATCGCCTGCGCCACATTACGTGCGCCGAGATACATCGCGTAGCCGAACGGCACACAGATGATCAGTGCGACGAAGTTGACCGACAAACCCGCGTCGAAATATGAGACGTGAATCCACTGCGCGACCCGGACGGTGATCCCATATGGATCCTCTTCGTTGAAGATCAGAATCGCCGCGATCGCGATCGCTCCGGTACAGAGCAGCGCTATCCCCCACCCCAGCGTGCGGCCCTCCGCGCCGCGACGGTAGGTGCGTTCCATCAACGAGTCGTAGATCACCTGCAGCGAGCCAAGGCGCTGTGGGATAAGCTTGCGGGCGACAAAATCTCCGAGCGGAGCTGAAGCGCGAATCATGAAGGGCGTGGTGAAAGTGGTCACCGCTGAGACCGCGACCGCGAGCGTGTAGATAAATTCGCGCGTGGCGTGCGTCTGGATTCCGACTCCCGCGATGATGAAGGAGAACTCGCCGATCTGGGTAAGGCTCATACCGGCCTGCACCGAGGTCCGCACCCCCGCGCCCGAAAGCAGCGACGCGATCGTCACCGCAAAGAGCTTCCCCGCGATCACTACGAGCACCAGCAGCGAGAGCGCCCGCCAGTGTTCTCCGATGAGCAGCGGATCGATCATCATTCCGACCGAGACAAAGAACACCGCCGCAAAGATATCGCGCACCGGCGCGACCAGATGCTCGATACTGGCGATATCCCCCGATTCGGCCACCAGCGACCCGGCCAGAAACGCGCCGAGCGCAACCGAATAGCCGGCGCGCTCCGCGATAATCGCGAAGATGAAACAAATGCCGATACTGGCGACCAGGGTCGTCTCCGCGCGCCCGATCCGCACGATCTGGCGGACGCTCCAGGGCACGATCAGCAGTCCGCCGCCGACCAGCAACGCCAAAAAAATCGCGAGCCTGCCGACCACCGAGATCATCATCCCGGTGCTGAGTCCCGCGCCCGATGCGAGCGCGGTCAGGACCGCCAGCAGCATCACGGCGGTCAGATCTTCCGCAAGCAAGACCCCGAATACCAGTTCGCGGACGTCTTGGGGAATCTGCTCTTCGCCATAGGCCTTGGCGACGATCGTCGTGCTCGAGATCGAAAGCAGCGCCCCGGTAAAGATGCACTCCAGCCGCGTCCATCCCATCAGATCTCCGACCAGGTAGCCGAGCCACAGCATCAGGCCGACCTGCAACGCGGTCACAAAGCCAGAGGTCGGGCCGAGCTGGACCAGCTTGCGGATGCGGAACTCGAGTCCGAGCGCGAACATCAAGAGAATCACCCCAAGCTCGGAGAGTGTGTGGATTCGATCAGAGCTGGCGAAGAGGATCGGAGTGTAAGGACCGACGATCACGCCGGCCACCAGGTATCCGACCACGACCGGCTGACGGATTTTCTGGAACACGACGGTGGTGATCGCGGCGACGCCGAGCACCAGGCCTAAATCTTCGAGGATATTGTGAGAGGCAAGGATCATCAGGATTGCGAGATGATAGCTGGCACCGGATGCGCGCGACAGATCTTTCGGCGGCGAATCGGGTGCATAGGAATTCTCTTCGGATAGTTGAATTGCAACAGCACTTCGCGTAAGCCTGTGTGCCACCGCGAGGCATAACGCAAGCCGCGGGTAGGTAAATTGCCAAAGAGTGCCGTATCAGCTTTTACGGAGCGATTTGGACCACATTGATCTGAGGGAGGGACCGGAATGCGAATTCGAACTTTTGCCATCTGCCTTGGAGTGCTGCTCGCGACGATCGGTTCGCGCGCGATACCGGCGTTCGCCTGCATGGGCAGTACAGTTTTGCTTCAAGACGATTTTAAGACCCTGCAGGCCAACTGGGGAGCGGCCACCGCGATCCTTTCGGTGCAGAACGGGGCCCTCCTGATCAAGCCGCCGCTGAACTCTGAATCCGACGCGCTCAACAACGGCAATGTGTTCACCGACATGGACGCCTGCGTCACGATCGAGCCGACGACGATTGGTCCCCAGGAGGGGCATGCATATGGCGGTTTTATTTTCTGGGCCATCGACCTTAACAACTACTACGAGTTCACCGTCTCGGCTCTGGGGACGTTTGCGATTTTTCGTCATGTGGCCGACCGCTGGATCACAGTGATGACCTGGACGCCGAACGCGGCAATCAAAAAGGGCGTTAATCAGAGCAATCAGCTCCGAGTCGTCACCAAGGGCACCGAGGCCACGCTCTATATCAACGGCACGCAGTTGACCACTTTTTCGGGTCAGCCCCCTGCCGGCGGCGGCGAGATCGGCCTGGCGGGCGCAGCGGGTACCAAAACCCTTCCGGTGTGGCAGTTCACGAACCTCAAGATCACGAACGCGAGCTAGCCTCGCGCTAAGATTGGTGATCGGCATAGGGGGTAGCGCCGCAGCGCTACTCCCCTGCCACACCACCGGACATGCGGGTCCGCATCCGGCGGTTCGGAAGGTTGAGGTTAATCGGCAAGTCTGGGTACTCCAAGTCGGTCGTAGTAGCGGGCAGTGAGGCCGGCGTGGACCGACATGGCGGCCCGATGCCACCAGCGTCGGTTAACCGCCGCGGCTTGCGCCGCGACCGCGTCCGACAGTCCGAGGCGGCGCATCTCGGTATAGATCTTCGAGCCGCGCTTCCACTGCTTGAGTTGCAGCGCCCGCAGCCGGTGGCGGAGCCATTTGTCGTAGTCAGCGAAGGTCTTGGGCGTGTCCGCCAGTTGGAAGTATTGCTTCCATCCCGGCAGATACTTCCTCAGTTCCGCGACTACGCTTCTCATGCTCCGTCCGCCGCTGCGTCTGGTTATCAGCCGCACGCGTTGCTTGAGCGCGCGCAGCGCCTTGGGTGCGACCCGGCATGCCACCGCGCCGCCCCTGGCGTACCAGAAGCTGTAGCTCAAGAGGCTGCGCTTGTGCGCGAGTTCCACCTTGCTCTTCTCGCGATTCACTTTAAGTCGGAGCTTGGCGTACATCCGCTCCAGCGCCGCCATCACCCGTTCTCCCGCGCGCCGCGACCGCACATAGACGTTGCAGTCGTCGGCATAGCGCACGAACGTGTGCCCGCGTTTCTCCAGCTCCTTGTCCACTTCGTCGAGCAGGAGATTCGCCAGCAGTGGCGACAGTGGTCCTCCCTGCGGCGTTCCTTCAGTGCGCTCCATCACTACCCCGTCGGCCATCAGGCCGGCGTTGAGATAGCGGCGGATTAGCCGCAGGAGCCGCGAGTCATCGATTCGCCGCGCCAGTCTTCCCATCAGCACATCGTGGTTGACCCGGTCGAAGAACTTCTCCAGGTCCACGTCCACCACCCAGTGGCGTCCTTCCTGCACATAGCGCTGCGCCGCTAACACCGCGTCGTGCGCGCTGCGCCCCGGTCGGAAGCCGTAGGAGTGCTCCGAGAAGCTGGGGTCCAATCGCGGCTGCAGCACCTGCAGTATCGCCTGTTGGATGAGCCGGTCGAGCACGCACGGAATGCCGAGCTCTCGCACTCCGCCATCGCGCTTGGGAATCTCCCGCCTCAGCACCGCTTTGGGCTGGTAAGTTCCAGCGAGTAGTTGCTCGCGGGCTTCCTGCCAGTGCTCCATCAGGTACTGCGGCAGTTCTTCCACCGTCATGCCATCGACTCCGGGGCTGCCCCGGTTCTCACGTACCCGCGTCAACGCCGCCCTGACGTTGCCGCGCGCAACCACCGCTTCCATCAGGCGGTCGCTTCCCGAGCGCTCCTCTCCGTTCGTCAGCGTCGACGCTTCACCGCTGCGCTGGACCCTCGAGGCTTCACCTCTACCTTCCAGCGGCAGCCCCAATTGCTCGGGCTTCTGGCGCCTGGCGTCTTTCGGACTCACAGCGGTTTCGCTCTCCCTTCCGTTCGGCCCTTCATCAGCGCGGACATCGAGGCATCTGCCGTATCCCGCTGACTACTACGGCCTCTGCTGACTTCTCGCTCCGCGCTCCTGCGCGTCGCCCTTTCAGGCATAAAGCGAGATCTCCCCAGGTAAGGCTCCGTGACCTTCGCCGCACAACCGCCGGATCTACGCGATGACTCCTTGGCCGATAGAGCTTCGCGGTCATTTGCCCGCTCGCCCTGAGCCACCTCGCCTTGTATCCGGTTCCTGTTCGTCGGCTCGCGGCTTTGCTCCGCGCTTCCTCCAGACCTCATCTCACGATGACGCCCTTGCGCTTCGCTAGTGCTCGACGCGGCCTGCTCGCACAGAGGACTTTCACCTCCAAGTCACGCGCCATGCTGGGCGCACAAACCGGGCGGGCGCGTGCTCACGCGTCCGCCTGGTTTCATTTCACGTCGCTCACGCGCGGCAGCACCTTGGTCCAGAACAGCTCGATCGTCTTCATCAGGCGGTCGTGCGGCATCAGACCGTTGTACATCCACGCGAACACCCACCTGATCGGCAGACGCTTCAGCAGATGCTCGACCTGACGCGTAACGGTATCGACGGTGCCAACGAAGGCGAGTCCGTTGGACCACAGGTCGGCGGTCTCACCGGTCTTCGGATCGTCGAGGCCCTTGGAGAAGCCAAACGGCTCGAACCATTCGTGGCCGCAGAAGTACCCACTCTCGCGCCAGATCGCGCGCGCCTCGTCGTCGCTATCGGCGATCACAATATCGCGCAGCACGCCCATCCCGTCGCCGAGCGGGCGCTTTGATACTTCCGCATAGACCTCGCACAGGTGATGCTCGAGGTCGGGATGCAACGGCGGCAGAATCGCGGTGACGCCCTCTTGCGCACACCATCTGATGCTGCGCTCGGACGAAGCGAACGGCTGGAAGATCGGAGGATGCGGCTTCTGCACTGGCTTGGGCACGACCGAGACCGCGCGGACGATTCCGTTTTCGACCCCGCCGCCCCATTTGTTGGTCGCGTCGATATTCCACGGCGTGGGGCCGGCGGGGACGCGCCAATACTTGCCCTCGTAGGTGAGAAAATCTTCGGTCCACGCCTTCTTGATGATGCGGAAATTTTCCTCGAACGCCGCGCGGTTGGCGGCGTCGATTTCGTCGTGCTGATGCGGCTGTGCGCCGTGGATGCCGTGGGTCTGCTGCGCCATGATATCGACCCATCGCCGCTGATAGCCGCGCGCGAAGCCCGCGTTGGCGCGGCCTCCCGTCATGTGATCGAGCATCGCAATATCCTCGGCGACGCGAATGGGATTCTGCGACGGCAGCACGATTCCAAGCTGTCCGACCCGCAGCCGCTTGGTCTGCATCCCGATGAAAAGATCGAGCAGCACCGGATTGTTCGAGAGCTCGAAACCTTCGACGTGAAAATGATGCTCGGTGAAGCTCATCGAGTCGTAGCCAAGGTCGTCGGCCAAGCGGGCCTGCGCGGAGAGCTCGCGCAGCATCTGGTCGTAGAGCGCGCCGTTTAATCCGACGCGGCCTTTTTCGATATCGGATTTGCTTCCGACAGACGGCAGATAGAACAGCGAAACTTTCATGGTGATTTCACTCCGAAGCCGACTCTAGGATTTAGCGCCCGCACCCGGCAACCCGCGTGGGTTCGTTTTCCTCGTACACCCTCTGCTTCGGGAGAGGCGACGCGACGCGGCGATTGCTCTTTTCAGCAATCGCCGTGACGCGTGGGTGAGCGTGCTGCTCTGCGTCGCCTCTTTACAATATAGGCGCGTAGCGGTACGCGCCGCGCTGAAATCGGACCCTCCAGCTTGCCGCGTGCCAGTGGCACCTCCCTTTCAGGGCGAGGGATCAGATCCGCGATCTCTGCGGGGAGGGACCAGCCACAATGTCAGAATTACAGCGAGCGTGAAGATTGCGTAGAGAGCAATGAAGACCCATCCGGGGGCGCGATAAAAAATCAAACGGTCAAGCCAGTAGGCGACGAATGCGCCCGCATAGCCTGGCTGTCCGGCGCGCGCGCGCAGCGAATTCTCGAGCGTCGTCAGCGGACAGGCTACTCCCGCGAGTGACTCGAACAGCACCAGCGCGATCGCGGCGAGATGCGCCGCCCGAAACCAGACGTTGCGCACCCATCGCCATCCTGCGGCTGCGCCGATGAATATCGCGGCCAAACCCGCCACCACGAATGCGACGTAGGCGACGTGGAATGCCACGACTAGATCCGCCAATATTGCCATCATCGTTTCGATTTCCAGAAGATTGTCGTAGTACCATACCCAATGATATTCGCTATACATCCGGAGGTAACTCGCGATGTCCCAGCAGCAGCTTGATTCACTTATCCAAATGCTCAAGGCGCAGCCGATCGATCCCAACGCGTCGATCGAAAAAACTCGCGCCGGTTTCGAGCAGATGACCGTCATGTTGCCGGTCGAGGCTGACGTTAAATGCCAGCCCGTCAATGCCGGCGGCGTCAAGGCGGAATGGGTCTCGGCACCGGGTGCGGACGCGGGCCGCGTGATTCTTTATCTGCACGGCGGCGGCTACGTAATCGGCTCGATAAATACGCATCGCGCGATCTCCGGACGCATCTCGCGCGCGGCCAAGGCGCGGGTGCTCCTGATCGATTACCGGCTGGCGCCGGAGCATCCGTTTCCCGCCGCGGTCGAGGACTCGATTGCCGCGTATCGCTATCTCCTTGCGCAGGGGACCAGGCCCGGGCGGATCGCGGTCGCAGGCGACTCGGCGGGTGGTGGACTGGCGATCGCGACGCTGGTCGCGATCAAGGAAGCGAAGCTGCCGATGCCGGCGGCCGGAGTTGGATTGTCTCCGTGGGTCGATCTGGAAGGAATCGGCGAATCGATGACGACCAAGGCGAAGGCCGATCCAATGGTTCAAAAAGACGGCTTGCTGCAGATGGCGGCGGCGTACCTGGGCGGAAAAGATCCGCGCTCTCCGCTGGCCGCGCCGCTGTATGCCGATTTGAGCGGGCTGCCGCCTTTGCTGATCCAGGTTGGCACTGCCGAGACACTGCTCGACGACGCGACGCGGTTGGCCGAGCGGGCGCGCAAGTCGGGCGTGAACGTCACCCTCGAGCCGTGGGAAAACATGGTGCACGTGTGGCAGGCGTTCGCGCCGATACTCGATGAGGGACAGCAAGCGATCGACAAGATCGGCGCGTTCGTTCTGAAGCATACCGCGTAGCGGCTGAAGCGATGGGTGAGCTGGCCGCGCGCGTCGGTGCGCTCGATTGGAAACGGATCGAGCGGGAACTCGATGCGCGCGGTTACGCGCTTACCGATCGGATCCTCGCGCCGGATGAATGCGCGGCGATTGTCGCCCTCTATCCGGAGCGGGAGAAATTTCGCAGCCGGGTCGAGATGGCGCGGCATGGTTACGGCCTGGGCGACTACAAGTATTTCGCCTATCCGCTGCCAGCGGAAATCGCGGAGTTGCGCACGGCGCTCTATCGCCGGCTCGCGCCGATCGCGAACAGATGGGCGCGCGAGATGCGGCTCGACGCCGAATATCCCGCGTCACTCAAAAGCTTCGTCGCGTTGTGCCATGCGCACGGGCAGAATCGCCCCACTCCGCTGATGCTCCGGTACGACGCGGGCGGCTTCAACTGCCTGCATCAGGATTTGTACGGCGAGGTCGCTTTTCCGCTTCAGTTCACCTGCACGCTGAACGAACGCGGACGCGATTTCGACGGCGGCGAGCTGCTGCTGGTCGAGCAGCGGCCGCGCGCACAATCGCGCGGCGAGGCGATCGCTCCTGACGCCGGATGCGGCGTTATCTTCGCGAACCGGTATCGTCCTGCCGTGAGCGCGCGCGGGCACTATCGACTGAACGTCAGGCACGGCGTCAGCACGGTAACGCGCGGCGAGCGTTACGCGCTCGGGATCATATTTCACGACGCAAAATAGAAACGTTCAGTGCGCGTCGTCGGGGTCGCGGACGCCGCTCGCCGCCATCTGCGCGAAGAATTCCGCGTTGGCGCCGTCGAGGCTCTGCGCGGATACCTGATGCGTGACGGCGGGCGGCTTGGCGCCGATATGAAACGCGAAGACCCCGTTCAAGATGAACAAGTCGGCGGCGGTTACCCGCTGATGCTGCCGCAGATGCTCGAGCCATGATTCGACGACGAAGTACTCGACGAAGCGGCCGGGTGCGGCAGCGTCGAAGAACATCCCCCAGAAAGTCGCGCCGTCGCGGCGGCGAATCTCGCGCAGCGCGCGCGAGGTGCGTTCGAACTCGATCGCGCGCTCGGGTTCGATCAGATACTCGACCGTGACCAGCACCGGTCCGCTGTCCGGGTCGATTGCGTGCGCGACCTCAGGCATCGGGCGCGATACCAGCTCGAGGTCGAGCTCGGCGTCGGTAGCGAGCCGGTACCAGAAGCGCGCAAGTTGTCCGAGCAAGACTGCCGCCGCGCCCCCGAGCAGCGCCTCGGGCAGGCCGATCCGCTCCGCCACATATCCCCACATCACCCCGCCCAGCGCCATCCCGCCCTGCACGATCATCTGGTATACGGCGAGCGCGCGGCCCTGGACCCAGCCGGGGACGGAGAGCTGCGCCGCGACGTTCAGCGTGGACATCGCGATCGTCCAGGCGGCTCCGCCTATCGTCAAAACCGTGCACGCGAGCACGAGGCTATGAGCGAGGGCCAGCGCGGCCGTGGTGAGAGCAACGATGATCGCGGTGGCGAAGACGACGGTATCGCGCGAGAAACGACGTCCGACGCGCGGCATCAGCATCCCGCCAACGATCGCGCCACCGCCGAAAAATCCGAGCAACATGCCGTAACCGGCCGCGCCGAGACCGAGAGACCATCGCGCGACCGAAGGCAGGACGGCCCAAAGTGTGCTGGCGCCGAAAATGAACGCCGCCGTTTGAACCAGCACAGCGCGCAGTTTCGTGTCGTAGCGGACGTAGCGCGCGCCCGCGCGAATCGCGCCCATCACGCGCTCCGCGGGAAGCACTGCGGGCCGCGCGACGCGACGCCATTCGTAGAGCACAGCCATCACGCCCAGAAACGAGAGCGCGTTGAGCAGGAAGGTGGGACCGACGCCGGCGGCGGCGACGATCAGGCCGCCGATCGCGGGACCGATCGCGCGGGCGACGTTGTAGTTGATTCCATTGAGCGAGATCGCCGCGGTCAGATCTTCGCGTCCGACCAGTTCGGGGATAATTGCCTGCCACGCGGGCGCGTTGAGCGCCGATCCGATTCCCAGCGCGAAGCTGAGCGCGAGCAGAATCCACGGCGACGCCGCGTGCGTTAGCGTAAGAAATCCGAGTGCGCCCGCAGCCGCGAGCATCCAGGCCTGTGAGAAGATCAGCAGGCGCCTGCGATCGACGATATCGGCCAGCGCACCCGCCGGCAGCGCCAGGAAAAGAATTGGCAGGCTCGACGCGGTCTGGATGAGCGCGACCATCATCGGCGACGGCGTGAGCGTGGTCATCAGCCATGCCGCGCCGACATTCTGCATCCATGTGCCGATATTGGAGACAAGCGCGGCGATCCATAGCGCGAAGAAAATCCGCAGGCGAAACGGCCGCAGGATCGAGACTGCAGGTTCGGCTTCGGGAACCGGCCGCGGGCCGCCATAGGTTACGAATCCACTCATCAGAAAAAACGCCGATCCGATTGTGACGAGCAACTCGCGTCGAACCAAGCGGCGGGACCATGCCAGATCGCCTACGCGAGAGCCTTGTCGCTGCGCCCTCCTTACTTGCCCTGCATATCCAGATGGCTGGTGGGAACGAGAGCGCCGAACTATTTGATTGACGTTGCGCACAGGCCGGTTTACCCTCCCCGGATGGACCGGCAATTCTCGAGCGGAGCCGCTCAGACAATCAACGCAGATGCGGCAGGAGAGCGCGATCCTCTCGCCGAAGCGCGCGACTGCGACGCTCGCGATCGACTCAAACAAGGTTGACTTGACATTCCTCCAGCGCGCAAAGAGCAACTGCTTTTCATAGACGGCGTACGAGCGCAGCGCGAGCCGATTTTTCTTGTGAATTCCAACCGTGTCTTGGTTGACGCGAACCCGGCGGCCCTGCGCCTAGTTGGCTTGACGACGGTTGCGGGCGCGCCTCTATCTTCCGTGGTCGAGAATTCGCAGACCGACCTGGAATCGCTTTTCCGTACCTGGGCTGAGAGTGTTGTCCCTGTCTCTGGCCGGCTGGCATGGAAAACCAGCAACGGACCCGCGTCGGTGGAGCTGGAGGCATGGCGCGCGACGCCTGCGGGCAGCGAGCGCCGCGCCCTGATTATCCTGCGCTGCAAATCCTTCGAAGAGAATATCCCTTTGGAATCGTTGCGAAGAGAGGTCCGGGCGCGAAAGGATGCCACCGACGAGTTATCCAGCGCAGTAAAAGCGCGCGACGAATTTATCGCGATCGCCGCGCATGAACTGAGAAATCCGCTCAACGTGTTTCATTTGAGCATGCAGCTTCTGTCTCGCCGCTTCGGACACGTCGAGGGCATCCACGACATCCTGACCCGGTCGCAATTCCAGCTGAATCGCCTGAACATGCTGGTCGAGCGGTTACTCGACGTATCGCGAATCCGGTCGGGAAAATATGAACTGCATCGTGAGGTTTTCGACCTGAGCGAATTGATTCGAGAAGTCGTTTCGCGATTTATCGAGCAATATCCGCATGTAGCGATCGATGTGCAAACGGAACGCAGCGTTACTGGAAGCTGGGATCGGGGCCGGATCGATCAGGCGATCACAAACCTTCTTTCTAATGCGATAAAATACGGCCAGAATAAGCCTATCAAGGTCGCCGTCGCCGTCGATCGAGAGGTTGCGGTCGTGACTGTAATTGATCAGGGAATTGGATTGGCGCCGAACGACATGACGCGGATTTTTGAACAGTTCGAACGCGCGGCGCCAAACGAGAAAAGCGACAGCCTCGGATTGGGTCTTTGGATTACACGGCAAATTGCTCAAGCCCACCATGGTTTGGTTTCCGCCGAGGGCGAACTCGGCAAGGGCTCCGAATTTACCCTGCGCCTGCCGATCGATTGGCAGCAGCCGTAAGCGGGAGGTGCAGCGTTGGAGAATAAGGAAACTATAGTCGTAGTCGAAGATGAGGATCAGGCCCGAGAGCTTCTGACCGAGATATTGACTTTCGAGGGCTTCAAGGCGCTGGGATTTCCCAACGGTGCCGAGGCCCTGATCTATTTGGAAGCTACCCCGACGCCACCCTGCCTGGTTGTGCTTGATGTCCTGATGCCGGTTATGAACGGCAGACAATTACGCGCCGAAATGCTCAAAAAAAAGGAACTCGCGGAAATACCGGTGATCGTCGTGACCGCGCTTGACCCGTCTGAGGCGCGCGATCTAAAGCCGACGCGCGTCATACTGAAGCCAATCGATGTTGACGCGCTGGTGAACGCTGTGCGTGCCGTCTGTTGAGGATGTTCGCATAAGTGTCGCCTGACGCCACTGTATCCCATTGTTGTTGTCGGCCAGACGGTGCTGATAAGATTTTCTTGTGGTCTGCTGCGGTCCACGAGCGTATTCTGTGTTTCGATCAGGTTGATATGGCTGAGTCTCGCAAATCATCGCCGGTCTTCAACCACGCGCGCGCGACTCGTTCAGATATCACCAACCTTCATTTGCCGGGCGAGGCGGGGCATTTCGTCCACTTCTACGACGACGACCGTTTCGCGATCGAGAATATCGGACGGCTGGCCAGCAAGCGCATCGCCGCAGGTGATTCGGGAATCTTTGTCGCGACGCGGCACCATCTCGACACGATCGAGCAGGCGCTCGATGCGACTCGCCTTGATCTGACGGCGCTTCGGGCTCAAGGCCGCTACGTGACCCACGACGCCGACGCAAGCTTGGCGCGCTTCATGGAAGATGGGTGGCCGAGTCAGGAAAAGTTTTTCAATTCGATCGGCGCTGTCGTTGGTCAGACGATCGAGCGAAGCTCGAATCGATCGGTTTTGATCTTCGGTGAGATGGTTGCGCGCCTATGCGCGGAGAACAATTCGGCGGCGGCGATTCACCTCGAGCATTTGTGGAACCTGCTCTCGCAGCGATACCGGTTCGCGCTGTGGTGCGCATATCCGCTGAGCCTTTTCGAGAATGACGCTGGCGCGCAAGCGATGCTTCGAATCTGCGCGGAGCACTCGCTAGTGGTACCGGCCGAAAGCCCGCTCTGATCTTCTGCTATTTACTTCGATTTATAGTCTCCTGCTCGCACCCGAGTTCGCGGGCAATTCGCAGTGATGTGCACGGACGCCTCGGGATTTCTCCGTTCGATCGAAATGACTATCGAGGGTTTCGGAATTGAAGACGCCGGTTTCGCTGCTGCGATAGTTCAGATTCGGTCGCTGCGTCTTGCCCGGGGGCGCGCGATATGAAAATTTCATAGGCTCAGTGCGCCCGTAGCTCAGCGGATTAGAGCAATAGACTACGGATCTATGGGTCGGGGGTTCAAATCCCTCCGGGCGCACCACTCTACTTTTTCCCAAAAATAGTCGGTGCGCGGCTAGTGACGCGCTTCGGGGATCGTTACCGTGACCGAGGTGCCGACGCCGAGCTTGCTCTCGATTCGTAGCGCGCCGCGATGCAGTTGCACGATGTGCTTTACGATTGCGAGGCCCAGGCCGGTGCCGCCGAGCTCTCGCGAGCGCGCGCGATCGACGCGGTAGAAACGCTCGGTCAGGCGCGGCACGTCGCGCTCCGGAATACCCTCGCCCGTGTCCGCGATCGCGAGCGCCACGGCGCCACGCTCGGGCTCCGCGCCGTTTAGGCTCGCAGAACGGGCAGAGACGGTCACGTGGCCGTCGCGCGGAGTGAATTTGATCGCGTTGTCGAGCAGATTGACCATCACCTGATGCAGCCGATCGCGGTCGCCCTCGATCTTCGGCAGCCCCGCGGGACAATCGATCTCGAGCGACACGCCCTCGCGCCGCGCCGACTCGCGCATCAGCTCGACCGCCTCGGCGATCGCGGCCTGCGGTTCCAGCTCTTCGAGATTGAGCGGTGAGACGCCGCGCTCCAAGTCCGAGAGCGAGATCAAATCGTCCAGCAGGCGGGCAAGGCGCCGCGCCTGGCGGTCGATGATGCCGAGGAAGCGAATCTGGGTCTCCTTGTCCTCGACGCCCTGCACCAGGGTCTCGGCGTATCCGTAAAGCGCGGAGAGCGGAGTGCGCAGCTCGTGGGTCAGGTTCGAGATGAAATCCTGCCGAACGGTTTCGTAGGACTTGAGCTGCGTGATGTCGTGGAAGACGAACACGCGCGCCGCCCCTTGCGAGGTTCGGACGGGCGCGGCGCTGGCGCTCAGGTACCGGACCGCGGGATTCTGAATCAGGAACTCGGCCGAGCCATATTCGGCGCTCTCGGAACGGGTCGCTCGCGCGACGAATTCCTGCAAGCGCGGGTCACGGCACAACTCGACGAAGTCACGTCCGCGATAATCAGTCTCCGCCTCGAGCGCGAACATCCGCCGCGCCGCGCCGTTGACCAGCACCACTTCGCCGCGCTGACCCGCGACCACGACCGCTTCGGTCATGCTGCGCAGGATCGCCTCGAACTCGTCGCGCTGCTCGGCCAGCGAATCGACCTCGGCGACGATCGCGTCGGTGGCGTCGAGCAGGCGATGCTCGGCATGGCCCATCGCACCGCTGTCGCGCTGGAGCAGATGTGGCGGAGGCGTGCGCGCCTCGAGCGCGGCGGCTATCGCCTCGAGCCGTTCGGCGTGATTGTCGAATGCGCCGCCGATAGTCGAGGCGAGCAGGTATCCCGCGCCAAGCCCGAGCACGATTGCGGCCAGCGCGAGCCACGCCGACACCGCGCCCCACGTGGCCATGGCTGCGAGCAGCACGGCCGCGGGTAACAGGCCCGCAATAACCGCGGCGAAAATCCTGACCTTCGCGGAACTAGCCAAGCGCCTCGGGGTCGAAACGGTAACCGACACTGCGCACGGTCAGAATCAGTTCCGGATTGGCGTCATCGCGCTCGATATGCTGGCGCAGCCGGCGGACATGGACGTTGACCGTGCGCGGCTCGACAAACGTGTCGCGTCCCCAGACCATATCGAGCAGTTGCTCGCGCTCGTACACGCGCAGCGGATGCTGCACGAAAAATTTGAGCAGCTCGAACTCGCGCAGCGCCAGTTCGTGGCGCACGCCTTCGACGTAGACCTGGTAGGTGCCGAAATCGATCTTGAGGCGGCCGCGCTCGTAGACCCCGGCGTCGTCGGGCTCGCTGTGTCCGGCGGCGCGGCGGAGCAGCGCCTTGATTCGCGCGACCACCTCGCGCGGGCTGAACGGCTTGACCACGTAATCGTCGGCGCCCATCTCGAGGCCGAGCACTTTGTCCACCTCGGTGCCCTTGGCGGTGAGAATCAGAATCGGCAGATGCGCGGTTTCGCGGTTCTGGCGCATCTGCCGGCAGATCTCGAGTCCCGGCATCCCGGGTAGCATCAGATCGAGCACGAGCAAGTCGGGCGCGCGGCGGCGGATCTTCTCGATCGCCTGCGGACCGTCGCCGGCTTCCTCGACGCTGAAACCCTCGCGCTCGAGGTTGTAGCGGACCAGCTCGCGGATATCGGCCTCGTCCTCGACGATCAGCACCCGCGCGCGCGCGCCGCGGCGCTCGTCTGCAATAGCTGGCTGGCTCATTTCTGTTTCTTGTCCATGTGGCGCACGACTTTTCCGTTAACCATGAACATCACCATCTCGGCGATATTGGTCGCGTGGTCGGCGATCCGTTCGATATATTTGGAGACGAACAAAAGCCGCGTGGCAGCGCCGATAGTATGCGGATCCTCGGCCATGTAGCTCAAAAGCTCGCGGTAGATCTGGTAGTTGAGCAGGTCGACCTCGTCGTCCCTCTCGATCACGCCCTCGGCGAGCTCGATATCATTGCGCATGAAAGCGTCGATCGAATCCTTGACCATCGACTGCGCGATCTCCGCCATTCGCGGCAGATCGACATAGGGCTTGAGCTGCGGAACCTCGTTGAGCTCGAGCGCGCGCTCGCAGATATTGACCGCGTTGTCGCCGATTCGTTCGAGGTCGGTGGTAATCTTGAGCCCGGTGGTGATGAAGCGCAGATCGCTGGCGGTGGGCTGATGCAGCGCCAGCAAGCGGATGGACTGTTCGTCGTTGGCGACATCCATGATGTTGACTTCGTGATCGTTCTGGATCACGGCGCGGGCATGGTCGCTGTCGCGTTCCACCAGCGATTCCATCGCCTCCGCGATTTGGCGCTCGACCAGGCCGCCCATCTTGAGCAGGCCGGCGCGCAAGCCGCGCAGATCCTCTTCGTACTGGCGATTAGTATGCTGCGGCTGCGGGGTATCCATTTTCGCCTCCCGGCGCTCTAGCCGAATCGGCCCGTGATGTAGTCTTCCGTTTCGCGCCGTGTGGGATTAGTAAAAATCTGGTTGGTATTGCCGAACTCGATCAAATCGCCCTGGTACATGAATGCGGTGAAGTCGGCGGTGCGGGCGGCCTGCTGCATGTTGTGCGTCACGATCACGATTGTGTAGCCGGACTTGAGTTCGAGCAATAGCTCCTCGATCCGCGCGGTCGAAATCGGATCGAGCGCCGAGCACGGCTCGTCCATCAGCAGCACTTCCGGCTCGACCGCCAACGCGCGCGCAACGCACAGGCGCTGCTGCTGTCCGCCGGAAAGACTCGCGCCCGGGCGGCGCAGGCGGTCCTTGACCTCTTCCCACAGCGCGGACTGGCGCAGGCTTTTCTCGACGATCCGATCGCGTTCGGCGCGCGAGAGCTTAAGCCCATTGAGGCTCAGTCCTGAAGCGACGTTGTCCTCGATCGACATCGCGGGAAACGGCGTCGGCTTCTGAAACACCATCCCGATTCGCCGCCGGATCTGCACCGGATCAACCTCGGGGGCGTAGATATTTTCGCCGTCGAGCAGCACTTCGCCTTCGGCGCGCGCTCCGGCAACCACCTCGTGCATCCGGTTGAGGCATCGCACCAACGTCGATTTGCCGCATCCCGACGGGCCGATGATCGCGGTGACATTGCCTTCGGGAAACGACAGGCTGATGTCTTTGAGCGCGCGCACTGAGTGGAAAAACGCGCTCAGGTGCCGCACTAGCAATTTGTCGGACATATTATTCCGCCACCGCCGCCGACGATCCCGGTCCCATCATGCGCAATTCTAACGACGGATTGTTAAGGATTAATTACCACGCCGCGAACCCTCAATGAATCCGCCGGTCTGATTCCTCCCTCATCGTCTGACCGATATGGGGGAGGGCTAAAGGAGGACCCCGGCGCAACGGCGCGGGTTTATGCTTTGGTGATTCTGTCCATCCCACCCATGTAAGGGCGCAGGACATGGGGGATCGTGATACTGCCGTCTTCGTTCTGATAGGTTTCGAGCAGCGAAATCAGCGTGCGCGGCATCCCGAGGCCCGAGCCGTTCAGCGTGTGCACGAGTTCGGGTTTGCCGCCTTTTTCCGCGCGGAACCTGATTTGCGCGCGGCGCGCCTGGAAGTCCCAGCAGTTCGAGCATGAACTGACTTCCAGCCACTCGGCGCACCCCGGCGCCCACATCTCGACGTCGTACTTCGAGGCCGCCGCGAAGCCCAGGTCGCCGGTGCACATCTGGATCACGCGATAAGGAATCTCGAGGCGCCGGCAGATCTCGCACGCGTCCTCGACCAGTTTCTCGAGCTCCTCGTCGGACTTCTCCGGATGCACCAGCTTGACCATCTCGACCTTGTCGAATTGATGGCCGCGCTTGATTCCGCGCACGTCGCGTCCGGCCGACATCTTCTCGCGCCGGAAGCATGGAGTGTACGCGGCCAGGTAGATCGGCAACCGGGCGGCGTCCAGGATTTCGCGCGCGTACATATTGGTCAGCGGGACTTCAGCCGTCGGGATAAAGTAAAAATCTTCCTCGAAGTCCCGATACATCGTATCGGCGAATTTCGGCAGATGCGCGCTGCCCGTCACCGTCGCAGTATTGACCATCAAAGGCGGCGCTACCTCGAGATAGCCCTGCTCCTGCGTCTTGATATCAAGCATCCAGGCGATTAGCGCCCGCTCCAGCCGCGCGCCCGCGCCGAGCAGGAAATGAAACCGCGTGCCCGAGATCTTCACGCCGCGATCGAAGTCGATAATCCCGAGCTTCTCGCCCAGTTCCCAATGTGGCAGCGGCTTGAACGAAGTGAACTCCTGCGGCGTGCCTACCGTCCGGACAATCTTGTTGTCGGCGTCGCTCCTGCCGATCGGCACATGTGGACGCGGCAGGTTCGGCAGCGTGAGCAGAAGATTCTCGCATTCGTGTTCGAGCTCGGAGAGGTCGCGCTCGCCGGAGGTGATCCGGTCGCCGAGTGCGCGCATCTCGGCGCGCTTCTGATCGCGCACCTCGGGCGATGATTTTCCTAGCTCTTTTGATTCGCGAGCGCGGCGCGCGCGCAATTCGTCCAGCTCGAACTGGAGCTTGCGGCGGCGCGTATCGGTCTCGAGTACTCGGTCAAGCTCGTCTCCCTCGAGACCGACCTTGACCAGCTCGGCTTTGACCAAGCCGGGATTTTCGCGAATCAGTTTTATATCGAGCATTCAAAATGCGTCCTTCAGGTGTTGGAGCCGGCGGCTGCGACCCCCCTCCACAATTGCGACCACGTCGAATCGCGCGTCGCGCTCGGCAGCCCGATAATGCGCGACGAACCTTTCGGCCGCACGGCGGATCTGCTCCTGTTTGGCCAGGTCCACCGATTCTTCCGGAGTTCCCGCCACGGTTCCAGTGCGCCGCTTCACTTCGACAAAGACAATCGTTTCCCCGTCCATCGCGACGATATCAATTTCGGCGCCCGCGGCGCGATAGTTACGCGCGACGATACGGTAGCCAAGCCGCCGCAGATGCCGCTCTGCGATCTGCTCACCCCTGCGCCCGAAGCGAAATCGGGCGGCACCGGGTAGCACGCTTTCTCGGGTCGCAAATCGGCTTATAAGCGCGTCGAGCCGTGCCCAGACTTCTCCCGCGGAGGTTACACTTCTTCCCATAGTACAACGCTTGTCCTCTTAAGCAGATTATACTCTTGCTTTTCGGACCGGCGAGGGTTTTTCTCCTAACTGTGCTGTGCGTTCAAGGCTATTTCTCAAGCAAAGTTAGGGCAAGTCTTCGCCCAGCGGACATTGCGGGCGCGACTGACACGCGGACCCGGGGATGTTACGATTCCGGCACGATGGCGGAAAATAAAATTACTCTCGAGCAGGTGCGCCACGTCGCGCAGCTTGCCCGTATCGAGCTTAGCCCTGGCGAAGAAGAGCATCTGCGGGCGGATATGGACCAGATCCTCGCGTACGTGGACAAGCTCGGTGAACTGGACGTCAGCTCCGTCCCTCCGACGATGCAGGTTGGCGAATCGGGCACCCCGATGCGCGCGGATGAAGTCACCAATTCGCCCAATGCGGAGGCGATGCTCGCGAATGCGCCGGCGCGTGAACGCGGTTACTTCAAGGTTCCCAAGATAATCGAATAGCTTATCGATCAGATTTTCGAACGGGATTTATCAATTTGCTGAACTGACTATCGCGGCCGTCGGCTGCGAACGGAACTTGCTGACACGATGGCATCCTCTGAACTGAATCGATTGACTATCGCCGACGCCGCCGCGCGGTTGCGTAAACGCGAAATCTCGTCCACCGAACTGACCCGCGCGTGTCTCGATCGGATCGCGGCGGTCGAGCCGCGGCTCCATGCGTTTATCACGGTGATCGAAAAAGCGGCGCTCGCCCAGGCGGCCGAGGCTGACCACCGCATCGCCACTGGCGACGCTCCGGCACTGTGCGGAATTCCACTCGGGATCAAGGATATCTACGCAACCAAGGGCGTGGCGACGACATGCGCGTCGAAGATCCTGAGCAATTTTATTCCGCCTTTCGACGCGACCGTTATTGCGAAGCTGCGTGCCGAAGGAGCGGTGTTCGTCGGCAAGACCAACATGGACGAATTCGCGATGGGTTCGTCCACGGAAAATTCCGCGTTCGGACCCACGATGAATCCGCATGACCTCGCGCGCGTCTCCGGCGGCTCGTCGGGCGGCTCGGCGGCGGCGGTCGCGGCGGACGAATGCATGGGCGCGCTCGGCACCGACACCGGGGGATCGATTCGCGAGCCCGCGTCGTTTTGCGGAGTCGTCGGAATCAAACCGACCTATTCGCGCGTCAGCCGCTACGGCGTGATCGCGTTCGCCTCGTCGCTGGATCAGGTTGGGCCGTTTGCCAAGAGTGTACGCGACGCCGCGATTCTGCTGCGCTCGCTCGCGGGGCACGATCCGCGCGATTCGACCTGCTCGACCCGCCCCGTGCCCGACTACGAGCGCGCACTCACCGCCGAAGTTAAGGGACTCAGGATCGGCGTGCCGAAGGAGTATTTCGTCTCCGGGATGGACCCCGCGGTCGAGCGCTCGGTGCGCGCCGCGCTCAAGCAGTACGAAACGATGGGCGCGAAGCTGATCGATATCTCGCTGCCGCACACGTCTTACGCGATTGCCTGCTACTATCTGGTCGCGACCGCGGAGGCGAGCGCCAACCTGGCGCGCTATGACGGAATCCGCTACGGCGTGCGCGCCGCCGCTGAGGACACGATCGCGCTCTACGAAACCACGCGCGCGCAAGGCTTCGGCGCCGAAGTGAAACGCCGCATCATGTTGGGAACTTTCGCGCTTTCGACCGGCTATTACGACGCGTACTACCTGAAGGCGATGAAGGTGCGCACTCTCATCCGCCGCGACTTCGAGCACGCTTTCGAGACGTGCGACGTGATCGTGACGCCGGTCGCGCCGGGAACCGCGTTCAAGCTCGGCGAGAAAATGAACGACCCACTGACGATGTATCTCTCCGACATCTTCACAATTTCGGTAAACCTGGCCGGGCTGCCGGGCCTCGCGCTGCCGTGCGGTTACGACGCGAACAATCTGCCGATCGGGATGCAGATAATCGGCGCGCCGTTTGCCGAGGAAACTATCCTGCGCGCGGGCGACGCGTTCGAACGATCCGGCGCGGTGACCCTCAAACGGCCCGCGCTTTGAATGGTAAACGACGATGAATCACGAAGCGTATGAAGCGGTGATCGGGCTGGAAGTCCACACCCATCTGATGACGAAGTCGAAGCTGTTCTGCGGATGCTCGACGGAATTCGGGCGCGCGCCGAACGAAAATGTCTGCCCGGTGTGCATGGGGATGCCGGGCGTGCTACCGGTCCTCAACCGCCGCGTGGTCGAGCTGGCGGTGCGTACGGGACTTGCCGCGCACTGCGAAATATCCCCGCGCTCGATCTTCGATCGCAAAAGTTATTTCTATCCCGATCTGCCGAAGAATTATCAAATCTCGCAGTACGAAACGCCGGTGTGCAAGGGCGGATATATCGAGATTCCGGCGGGTGATGGCGCGGTAAAGAAAATCCGGCTGGTGCGGATTCATATCGAAGAAGACGCCGGTAAGAATATTCACGAAGCCAACGCGAGCCTGGTCGATTTCAACCGCTCATGCGTGCCGCTCATCGAGATCGTAAGCGAGCCCGACCTCCGCTCGGCCGATGACGCGAGCGCCTATCTGCATGAGCTGCGCAGCATCCTGCGCTATATCGAGGCCTCCGACGGACGGATGGAGGAAGGGAGCTTCCGCTGCGACGTCAACGTCTCGGTGCGCAAGCGCGGCGCGAAAGAGTTGGGAGTGAAGACCGAAATCAAAAATCTCAACTCGTTCCGCTTCGTCGAGAAGGCGATCGACTTTGAGGTGAATCGCCAGATCGAGTTGATCGAATCGGGCGGCAGAGTCGCGCAGGAGACGCATCTTTGGGATCCCGTACGGGAAGAGACGCGCCCGATGCGCTCGAAAGAATTCGCAAACGACTACCGCTACTTTCCCGAACCTGACCTGCCGCCACTAATCGTTGCGCCCGCGATGGTCGAAGAGATCCGCCGCGCGATGCCGGAGTTGCCGTCCGATCGCCGCGCGCGCTACGTCCGCGACTTCGGCCTCAGCCCGTACGAGGCGGACGTCCTGATCGCCGAGCGCGAGACTGCGGATTATTTCGAAGCCACGACTCCGGGATTGAAAAATCCTAAGAACGCCGCCAATTGGGTAATGACCGAAGTGCTGCGCATCGCCAATGATACCGGCAAGCCGTTGGCCGAGGCGGTTCCGCCAGCGGCGGAAGTCGGCGCGTTATTGCGGATGGTCGAAGAGCAAAAAATCAGTTTGAACGCCGCCAAGACCGCGTTCGCGGCAATGGTCAAATCGGGCAAGGGTGCGGACGCGACGATCGCCGAGCTGGGACTGGCGCAGGTTTCCGACAGCGGCGCGATTGCGGCGGCGTGCGACGCGGTGATCGCCGCCGAGCCGGCCAAGCTCGCCGAGTATCGCGGCGGACGCGACAAGCTGTTCGGATTTTTTGTCGGCCAGGTAATGAAAGCGATGGGCGGCAAAGCCAACCCCAAGGTAATCAACGAAATCCTGAAACAGAAACTCGCGCGCTAACTCGCGCGCCTGTCTGATCCCTCGCCCTTAAAGGGCGAGGAATCAGACAGCGGTGTTATTGGCGCGGACGGAGCTTCAGGAAGGCGGGATGCCGGAATGGGGCGCCGGGCGCGAGCTTGCGCGACATGTCCTCGAACACCGAACGCGGCTCGCCCTCGGCGTTTTGCCCGACCATCAAGCCTGGCCGCAGCACGAATCTCGCGTCGTCGCCAAAAAAGCGCAGCGACAAAGTGCGGCGGCGTTTTCCGCGATGCGTCGGCGCTCCACCGTGCAGCATCGCAGGATGAAACACGACCACGTCGCCTGGCTCGACCCCGAACGAAACTATATCCCAGCGCGAACGCTCGCCCTCGATATTCGGCAGCCGGGGCATCGCCTCGCCACCATAGAGCGGCGCGGTATCGTCGGCGGGATCGAATCTCGAACCGTCGTACAGCACGCCGCGATGCGAGCCGCGGACAAACTCCAGCGAATCTTCACGCGCAACCGGATCAAACGAGATCCACATCACCGCAATCTGATTTCCCTCGATCGGCAGGTAGGAGGAATCCTGATGCCACGGCGTGCGCCGGCTCTCTCCGCCCTCTTTCAGAAACACCTGTTCGTATAGGAACCACACGTCGGGTGAGCCCCACAGCGCGCCGACAAGATCGGCGGCCGGCGACCGCAGCAGCATCTCGCGGTAGCCGGTCAGCGCGTTTGGATTAAGCAAATCCTGGTAGAAGCGATCGGGCGCGTCTGCGGTGCCCTGAAATTGATTTGCGGCCCGGCCGGGATTGGCGAGGCTCCAGTCGAACGCGGCGCGCGCGTAGTCGAGCGCCGCGTCGTCCAGAACGTTGCGCATGCAGACAACGCCGTCGGCGGCGAATCGTTCGCGCATCGATTCGATTTCGGGCTGATTCGTAGAATATCCAGTGGCTTCAGAGGACATTGATTCCTCTTCGCACAGGAGGATCGGAATCGTCAACTGAGCGGGCGAAGTTTTTCGCGCGCGGAAGTTCCCGTCAGCGCGTCAGCGCGAGGGACTGGCGTTTTTGTTCGAACTGCTGAATCCGCCGCTCGCGGCGACTCCTCCGACCACTCCGCCACCGACTGCCGCTGCCGCTCCGGCCGCGGTTGCCGCAGTGCCGAGGCTACTCGCTCCGCCGGCGGCGGCGGCGATCGCGGCCGCGGCGGTCGGCAGCAAGGCGCACGGCACAATCGATTTGTAGCCGGGTTGCAGTTCGACGGTGTTGCCAGGCGCGGAGACGTTCGCGACGTCAACCACGCCGTCATAGACGGCTACGTCGGTGAAGCGATGGCATCCTTCGAATTGTTTTCGATCGACGCCTTCCTGGTACGACACGTCGTACTTGGTGCCGCGGGCCGCCGCGACGGCGTTGGGGGTGTGAACTTCGTAGGTGGGCGCGCCGGCGCTGGCCGCATGCGCCACGTATGATCGGAGAACGCCGGCCAGCAGCGTGATCCGATCGGTGCTGTTGGCCGCGCCACGGTGCGGAATATCCAGCTTGACCTTGGAAAGCTCTCCAATCTCGAGCGTACTCTTGTCAGCCAAGGTGATGGTTGCGCTTGAAGCAGCGGCGGTGTCGACTTCGTCGCCATCGAAAACCGCGGTGCCCACGGCCGCCTGGTTCGACGTTCCCGCATGGACTACCGAGACGCCACCGGTCACGACGGTGACCGTACCATCACCGGTTTGCGCCGAAGCAGGTTCGGAGATCGCGCATAACGCAATCAAGGCGAGGAGCAGACCGAGCTTGGAGACCGGACCGAGTGTTTTCCGTTGTGGGTTCGTTTTCTGTGTCATGAAATGAAATCGGGCGCTCCCATAGGCACATCGGCCCAAAGACGTCGTAAACAAGGACTGGAGCAGCGGAACTGCGCGATTGCCCCGCTAACTAAGCATCGAAGGCAGAGATAAGGCAAACGCTTCGAACACCCTGTGGAGAACTCCCTTCCGACTTCAGCCCTTGGGCAGTCCTAACGTGCGCTCGCCGATGATGTTGCGCTGAATCTCGCTGGTGCCGCCGGCGATCGTGTATTGGCGTGAGCTGAGCACGCGATTTTGCCATCGGGGCGCATCCGGCACCACTTCGGTTGGATCTCCGAGCAGGCCGTAACCGCCGAGCAGCTCGGTCGAGAAGCGCGCGATTCGCACCCCCAGCTCAGAGCCGAATAACTTGAGCATTGATCCTTCGGGTCCCGGCGGCAGTCCCTTTAGCATCCGCGTGAGGGTTCGCAGACGGGCATATTTCGCGGCTTCGCAATCGATCAGCAGTTCGGTCAGCCGCTGGCGAACCCACGCCTGCTCCGACGCCGGGCGTCCTTCTATCTGCAAGGTCCTGGAAAGTGCGGCCAAGCGCTCGACCTGTGCGCGATGCCCTCCGCCGCCGGCGAAACCGCGCTCGTAGCTGAGTGTGGTCATCGCGATCTTCCACCCCTCGTTGACCTTGCCGACCAGATTTTCCTTGGGCACCTGGACGTTCTCGAAGAAGACTTCGTTGAAGTGCGCGTGCCCGTTCATCGTGACCAGCGGACGCACCTCGACGCCGGGGCTCTTCATGTCCATCAGCAAGTAGGTGATTCCCTTGTGCTTGGGAGCGTCGGGGTCGGTGCGCGCTAGCAGGAACATCCGGTCCGCGTATTGCGCGCCCGAGGTCCAGACCTTCTGGCCGGTAAGGAGAAAATAATCGCCCTGATCGACGGCACGCGTCGAGAGGTTGGCAAGGTCCGAGCCTGCGCCCGGCTCGGAATAACCCTGGCACCAGATATCGTCGGCGGCGAGAATTCTTTTCAGATATCGATTCTTCTGCGCGTCGGTGCCCCACTGCATCAAGGTGGGACCGCACATGTTGAGCCCGAAGTACCCGGGCATTACCGGACCGCGCGCGCGGTCATATTCGTCGTCCCAGATGAACTGCTCGATCACGGTGGCCGCGCGTCCGCCGAATTCGCGCGGCCACGACAGTCCCGCGTAGCCCGCGGTGTAGAGCTGGTTCTGCCACGCGCGGCGGCGCTCGAAGATCGCTCGATTCGGCGCGATCCGCTCGTCCTGCGCGTCATCGATCTTGAGCTCTTCAGGCAGATTCGCCGCGAGCCACGCGCGCACCTCGCGCCGAAAGGCTTCCTGCTCAGGAGAAAATTCAAAATCCAAGGGTGAGTCTCGCGGGCGCTTTTGAATTTAGTTTTCGATCACACGCCGCAGATCGGCGGTGACCGGAAGTTCGAAGAGGTCGTCGCGAAGCAGGCGGGTCGAGAAAAAAAGTACTTCGAGGTTTTCGATCTCTCCGTTTTTCGGATTGATCCGCGCTATCACCTCGTCTCCGAGTTCCTCGGACTCCTGGTCCGCATAAGGAGCGCACTTGTCGATGTGCAGGATGTCCGCTTCCCTGTCGTATCTGAAGCTCAGCTTCGCTTCCATTCAACTTCTCCCTCGGCGAGCCTGCGGGCAATATACGCGGTCACGATCCAATGGCGTCCGGCCGATCCATCCATCACCACAACCACCACATTCTTGCCGCCCCGCAAGTCAGAATACCACCGCGAGAACAGCCGTGCTGCCGGGAATCGCACACTGCGGCGTACTTGGTCAGGATAAGCGATCGTCTGTCCTATCCGTTCCCGATGCTGTGGCAGAAGGTCGGGATGCCGGCGCGCGACGTGCTGCTCCCGCTCGACGGTCCATTCGACCTCGCCTTTGAGGTACGGACACGGCAAGCTGGCCATATCAGCGCTCCGCCAGAATTGACCGCAATCCCGTTGCTTCCCGCCTATTCAATTCAGACTGAAGGCGCGGGCTGCGTTGTCCCATAGGATTTTGCGGCGGCTCGCGTCGGAGATCGGCTGCTTCATGATTGCGCCGAGCCCCCACGGAAAAGTGCCGTCGGGATGCGGATAGTCGGTGTCCCACAGAAAATTGTCGTCGCCGACTATGTCGATCGCGGCCTTCATGGTGGGTTCGTCGCCGCGAAACGCGACGTAGAAATTCGATTTGAAATATTCCGTCGGACGCCGCTTCAAATACTCGTGCTCCGAGTTGCCGCTGAAGCCCCAATGCTGCTCCATCCGCTGTAGCCAGTACGGAACCCATCCGCCATCCGCCTCGACCTGGACCACGCGCAGCTTCGGGTACTTTTCGATCACTCCGTACCAGATAAGCCCCGCCATCGCGGCCATCGCCTCGAACGGATGCGACAGGATATGGCCGGTGACGTGGGTATCCATCCGATCGCCGAATGACTCGACCGAGGCCGACGCGGAGTCATGCGTGGAAATCGGAAGACTCAGCTTCTCGACCTCGGCCCACAGCGGCAGATAGTCGTCGTGAAACAGCGTGCGGCCGCGCACCGGATTGGGCCGCACGTAAAAGCTGACCGCTCCCTTCCCTGCCGCGCGATGCGCCTCCTTAATCGATTCTTCGACGTCCTGCATCGGCAGGATCGCAGCCCAGCGCAGGCGCTTGGCGTCGCGCGAGCAGAAGTCCGCGCTCCAATCATTGTAGGCGCGGCAGCATGCGGCGAGCAGTTTGGGATCGTGGAACTCGCGCCCGAGCATCTGGCCCGCCGCGGTCGGATAAATGATCTGCACATCGACGCCGTTCTCGTCCATGTCGATAATTCTGCTGTCGGCGCTGAACCCGGTCTTCGCGGCGCGCTCGAAGCGCTTCATCGCCTTGCGCACCGCCTCGAGGAAGCCGGGCGCCGCCATCGGATACTTGCCCTTCTCGCGCGTGAAGGGCTCGCCCTCGACCAGGAACGTGCGCCTGCCCGATTGCGCCGCGATCCCCATCTTCGGCGCTTCGGATTTATAGCGCGTGTCGATGTATTTCTCGAATACGAAATCGGGTTCCATCAGATGCGTATCAGCATCGACGATTTTAAATCCGTCTTTCATAAGATTGCTCCCTTGCTCTCGTTCTGACTTCGTCCGTCCCGAGATTATTGCCCGTGCGGGATGATCAATGCCTTCACGCCCTGACGCGCGCGCAGCAGCTCGAAGGCCTCGATACCGTGCGAGAGTTCGTAGCGATGCGTCACCATCGGCAGCAGCGCGATCTGCCCGGACGAGACCATCGCAATCGCGCGGCGCCAGGTTTCGGGCGTCCGGATGCGCGAGTTGATCCAGGTGATGCCGTGAAAGAACATCCCGCGCAGATCGGCCGAAGAGAGGTCGCGCGCGGGCCATCCGACCTCGACGAATTCGCCGCCGCGGCGCAGCAGCTCGCGCGGCGAATCGATCGCGCCCGACGCGTCGAACAGCGCGTCGGCGCCACCCTCGGGCAGCTTCGCGCGCGCCTGCTCGATCCAATCGCGATCGCTCGCGCATACCGTCGCGAAGCCCATCGAGCGCGCGAGCTCCAGGCGTCCCGCGTCGGCGGTGAGCCCGGTGATCACGATCGAGCTCACGCCGAGCGCGCGCGCCGAAAGCGCGACCGACAGCCCAATCGGACCCGGCCCTTCGACGACCGCGCTGTCACCGGCCCGAAGCGACGACAACTCTACCGCGTGCAGTCCGGTCCCGAACGGTTCGAGCAGCGCCGCGGTCTCGAAGTCCATCGAGGCCGGTACCAGGTGCGCGTTACCCACTGGCGCGATCGTGTAATCGGCGAACGCACCCGACAACGTCGTCGGTGCGGCGCACAGATGGAAGCGCCCCGCCCTACACGGGCCGCATTTGGCGCAATGCCCGAACGGATCGAGCGCGACCCGGTCGCCCGGCTTGAAGCCGGTCACGCCACGGCCGACCTCGACCACTTCGCCCGCGGGTTCGTGCCCCATCACGAACGGCATCTTGCCGACCATCCGGTCGGCGCCGAGTTCCCATTCATAGAGATGCAGATCGGAGCCGCAGATTCCGCACGCGGCGATTCGGACCAGAAGCTGGTGTTCGCCCGGATGCGGTCTCGGCAGCTCGACGATATCGGCGCCGAACGCGGCGCGCGTTTTCGCGATCGCTTGCATTGCGTGCCTCGCCCAATCAATACGACTTCATCGGGCGTGGCGTCAAAGGCGAATCCGGAAAAACAAATCTTCAGCCGGCCACCAAGACACGAAGACACGAAGAATATGGAGACTCAAATCCAGTGACGTTGCGGGGCGCCGCGGTAGCGCAATATCTGACAGTAGTTGTGGATACGGCCCCTATGAGCGAGGTCGGTACACATACGGTTGAGTGTGGGTCACAAATTGGAAACCCCTCTTTCGGAGGATGGGCTCCGAAGCGGGGAGAGCGTCCACCACGATGTATTTGCGGTTTCTTTCGAGGGCTTCCTTTAAGCGCGCAGCGACGAGACCGGTATAGAGACCCCGGTTTCGGCGGGTTGTTTTGGTTCGGCCACCGCAAAGTTCGGCGAATTGGCTATTCTCTTTGAAGTGGATTCTTCCGCAAGCGACGGCCTCGCCATCGATATAAGCGACATAAACGCTCATTTGGTCGGGGACGTCCCGGAGCGTTAGCGCTAGTCGCCTTTTCTCGTCATCGACGTTTGTTCGGCCTATTTCGCGAGATATAGCGGCTACGTCGTCCAGACCTGCTGAGTCATCGATATGTTTGAGGTCATACGCGGGAGCTGCGAAAGCAGGTAACGTTTCTACCTTGACCGGCAGCACCATCAAGCTTTCTATCGGCGCTGGCTCGAAGCCGGCGGCCAGGAGGTGGTCTTTCAAGTCTAACGGAGTGTCATGGTCATAGACTTTCCACTCCAGGATGTATTTGCGCTCCTGGGCAAGTGAGATTTCTTTACGGATGACTTCATCGACCTCTCGGGTTGTGGCGCAATGTGAGTAAACGATAAGGCACTCCGAACCGTCGAGAGAACTTTCTCTTACAACGTCACCTTGCAGCGAGGCTTCATCGGTACTTCGGCGCTCGAAGTCGAGCCTCTTTAGTATTTCAAGTATTTCAGCGGTCATGTTCAGTTACCGCGCTCTGAGTGTCATTCCCGCGCCCTTCGGCAAGCTCAGGGCAGGCTCCGGCTGCCACGCGAGAGCTTATCCTGAGCACGCCGAAGGAAATCTCGAGCGAAGGGCCTCCGCATGTGGTGATGGCGTCGAGCATGTACGCCTCGGGATTTCTCCCTTCGGTCGAAATGACGGATGCGGGCGAGGTGCATGAGTATCGTAGCCTCAGCCATGCCCTCAATCGTCATTCCGAGCCCTGGGCGAGGAATCCCGGAGCGGCCATGCTCGGAGTCCACGCCCCATGCTGTACCCTCTCGCTCGGGATTGCTCGCGCGCGCCAGGAATGACACCTCCAGTCTGCCGTCAATTCTCAGACTGACCCGTTACCACGGTTCAAATCCAGTGGCGTTGCGGGGCGCCGCGGTAGCGCATGCGCGGACGGATCAGGCGGTTGTCCGCGTATTGCTCGAGCGCGTGCGCGATCCATCCTGCTGCGCGGCCGATTCCGAAAATCGCCGCGGGGATGCCGCGCGGGAACCCGAGCATCCGGGTCGATACCGTCAGATAAAAATCCAGATTCGGGCGCAGGCGATCGCGTTTCCACACCGCCTCTTCGATCTTGAGCGCGGCTTCAAAGAGCTTGCGTCCCTTGCGCCGCGCGAGAGTCTCGGCGTGCGTTCTGAGGAGCGCCGCCCGAGGATCACCGGCGGAGTAGATCGCATGGCCGAAGCCAGGGGGCAGGCGATGCTCCCGCGCGATCGCGTCGAGGCAATCCGCGATCTTCATCCCGCCGCCAATCTGCGCGAACATCTCTTCGATCCGGTCGCAAGCTCCGCCATGAATCGGACCCGAGAGCGAGCACAGCGCGGCCAGCACCGACGCGAACAGATCCGCGCCGGTGCTCGCGACCACCCGCGCCGCAAAGGTCGAGGCGTTGAGCTCGTGCTCGGCGCACGCCACCAGCACGCGATCGAGCGCGGCCACCTCCCACTCCGGCGCGGAACTTCCGGCGACCGCGAGCAGCAGCCGCGCCGCCATCCCGGTGCCGTTGGCCGGTCCTCCGATCGCATGAGTCCCGAGCGCGAGCGGCAGTTGGCTGACGATCAATTTGGCGCGGTCGATTCGCGCGCGTGGCGCCTGCCGGCGATCCCACGCCGCCAGCGCCGGCAGCATCGCGGCCATCCGCAGCAGCGGCGGCGAGTCGGGGCCGACGGTCTCGATCGCGGCCGCGACTTCGGTCGCCATCCCCGCTCCCGCGATTTCGGCGCGGAGCGCGGCAATCTCATCGGGCGACGGCCGTTCGCCATTCCACAGGAGCAGGCAGACTTCCTCGTAGCAGGCGTGCTCGACGATTTCCTGGATCGGATAGCCGCGATACGCGAGTTGGCCGTCGATAATCGAGCTTACTCCCGACTCGGCGACGATTACGCCGGGCGCCGTCGATTCGGAATTTTTCGGCTGCGCGACCGTGACCCACGACGACGCGTCGGGAAGCGCGCGTCCCCTGCGCCCGCGTTCGGGAACGATAACACCGCGCAGCGCCTCGATATCGCCGCGGCGGTAGAGCGCCTGACGCCCGATTCGCCGACGATAGCTCTTGAGCCATCCGCGGCTCACATACGCATACAAAGTCCCAAGCTTAACGCCCAGGGCACTCGCCGCTTCGGCAGCGGTCAGCATCTGGGCGCGGTCAGAAATACGAGTCGCCACCGGGCCATGACGCCATCGGAGGCTCGCGGGGTCAAGAGTGGTTGCCTTTGCTGTTTGCGTTCAAGTTGTGTCCAGTGATAGCAACATATATACAGTCCTGATTACGGGAACGGTTGAGCCATGCTTAAAAACGTAGAACAAGTCCGCCAGTTCGGAAAACAGATCGACTTCGGGAAAACCGCCGACGACTACGGACGCCATCGCGCCGGCTTTCCGCCCGCCTTCTTCGAGCGTCTGGCCGCGATGGGTCTTCTGCGGCCCGGAATTCGCGCGCTCGATCTCGGCACCGGAACCGGAACGATCGCGCGCGGCCTCGCGATCCGCGGATGCGAGACGACGGGCCTCGATCGCTCGGAACCTCTGATGACCGAGGCCGCGCGGCTTGATCGCGAAGCGGGGGTGACGGTGCGCTACGTCGGCGCATCCGCCGAGGAGACCGGACTGCCGGCATCGAGCTTCGACCTCGTGACGGCGGGGCAATGCTGGCACTGGTTCGATCGATCGCGTGCGGCGGTGGAGGCGCGGCGGATTCTCGGCACTGGCGGACGGATCGTGATCGCGCATTTCGACTGGATTGCACTTTCCGGCAACGTCGCCGATACGACCGAGAAGCTGATCGAAAAGCACAATCCAAAATGGAACCTCGGCGGCGGGATGGGGCTGCATCCGCGATGGCTCGCGGATCTTTCCCTTGCGGGGTTCCGGGAGCTCGAAACCTTTTCGTTCGATCTTGAAGTTCCCTATACGCATGAGTCGTGGCGCGGACGGATCCGCGCCAGCGCGGGAATCGGCGCGAGCCTTGGTCCGGCCGAGGTCGAGCGTTTCGATGCCGAGCTTGCCGCGATTCTCGCCGACAAGTTTCCCGGCGATCCGCTGCACGTACTGCATCGAGTGTTCGCGGTAATCGGCCTTAAGCCTTAATTTCGCAAATCTCCAGGAGGAGCCAGGATGGCCAATTCGACGAACGTTGTGCATCAGGAGGAAATGCAGTGGATCGAAAATTCGCGCGGCAGCGGGTTTGCGTTCAAGCGCAAGCTGCTCGGACAAGCGGCGGGAAGCGTGCAGCTCGGATGCAGCCTGTTCGAGATTTCGCCCGGCAAGTCGGCGTGGCCGTTTCATTATCATTGGGCCAACGAGGAGGCGATCTACATCCTCGAAGGCGCGGGCACGCTGCGGCTTGGCGATGAAAAAATCGAAGTGCGCGCGGGAGACTATATCGCGATGCCGGCTGGCCCCGGGCATCCGCATCGCCTGATCAATACTTCCATCGCTCCGCTGCGCTACCTGTGCTTCTCGACCGTGATCGACACCGAGGTCTGCGTGTATCCCGACTCGAAGAAGGTCGCGGTCGGAATCGGCCCGTCGGGCAAGAAGGTCTTCGGCGCGATCTATCGGCAGGGAACCGAGGTCGATTACTACGACGGCGAACCCGACGCGTAGCGCGCGAGTATCGCGGGCAGATCGGCGGGCGCGTCGCAGAGAATATCGGCGCCCGAGAGTTCCTCGCGCGTGCCGTAGCCCCAGAGCGCGCCAATCGTGACGATTCCGGCTGCTCTTCCGCCATCTATATCGTCTACGCGATCACCGACCATTGCGGTGACGCGCGCGTCGAGGCATGCGACGTCGAGCAAGTGCGGCACCAGCTCGCGCTTGTCAGCCCATCGGCCATCGCGCTCACTTCCGTAAACGCCCTCGAAGAAATCCCGGAGCCTGAACTCGGCAAGGATTCGCTCGGCGCTCGAAGCAAGCTTCGAGGTCGCGACGAACAGGCGGCGTCTCGATGCGAGCGCCGCCAGCATCGCGGGAATCCCGTCGTACACAGAATTTTCGCGGTATCCGATCGATTCGTAGCGTTCGAGGTAATGGGCAAAGGCGCGATCGATAAGGTTGGGATCTCCGGTCTTAAGAAGGCGCGAGAGATTCTGGCGCATCGGCGGTCCGATGCACCATCCGAGCGAGTCTTCGGGGAGCGGCTCGACGCCGAGCGCCCGCATCGCATGCCTAATCGATCTGATGATGCCCACGCGGGAGTCGGTCAGAGTCCCGTCGAGATCAAAGAGCAACTTGGTGATTCGCATTCGACGCAGGACCGCGGCGGTTTCCGGTTCGACATTTACGATGTTTCGAGACTATAGGAAAGTTTCTCGTATCGCCGTATCGCGGCCAGGAGCTCGAACATGGAATTCGGAACTTTGATTTTCACCAAGCCGGATCGGATCGCGCGTGACGTGCCGCACGCGGAGGCGCGCGGATTCTCGCATGCGTGGATTCCAGATTCGCATATGATCTGGGGCGACACGTACGCGTGCATGGCGATCGCCGCGACTTGCACCAAACGGATCAAGCTCGGCACCGGGGTCGCGGTCGCGTCGAACCGGATTGCGCCGGTGACGGTGCATTCGATCGCGACGATCAACCAGCTTGCGCCCGGCCGCACGATCCTGGGCTTCGGAACCGGACATACCGGCCGCCGCGTGATGGGCCTGCCGCCGGTGCGCCACGAGGATTTCCGCGAGCAGGTCCGAGTGATTCACGATCTGCTCGAAACCGGCGAGGCCGAGTACCGGACCGAAGGACTCGAGCGCGAGATTCGCTTTCTGCATCGCGACCGTCGCTTCATCAACCTGGACGACAAGATTCCGTTCTACGTCGCCGCCAACGGACCCAAGACACTCGCGCTTGCCGGCGAGTTCGGCGACGGCATTATCACGACCGGCGTCGCGACGCCCGAGCGCGTCGCCGCGGTGCGCAGGCATGCGCAGGCGGGATCGTCGAAGACCGGGCGCGACGCATCGAAGCTGCCGATCGTGTCGCTGACCCACGTGTGCGTGCTTAAACCTGGTGAGCCGATCGACTCGCCGCGGGTCAAGGCGATGACGGGGCATTGGGTGATGGCCTCGATGCACGCGATCGTGGCGGGCTACGCGAGTCCGAATTCGCTGCCACCGGCTGCGCGCAAGGTTTATGACGCGTACGCCGAGCACGTAGCGGCACTCAAGACTCCCGTGGCCGAGCGCTACCTCGACGTGCATATCGGGCACTGCTGCTTCGTCGCGCCGGAGGAAAAACGATTCGTCACCGCGGAGACGATCGGCGCGACGACGATCGTCGGTCCGCGCGAGGCCGTGCTCGAGCAGCTTCGCGCGCTCGACAAGGCGGGGCTCAGCCAGATTTTCTTGAATCCGCCGATGGACGGATTCGATGAATGTCTCGACGACATCTCGCGCGACGTGATCGAAAAACTCTAAGCGAGAGAGAATCAGCAGAAGGACAATAGTAGTTGCCCATTTCCGCGATGGGCCTTAGACTTGCGCGATGGCGATCGGCAGAGAAATTGAGCGGGCGCAACGGCTCGGCATCTTTCCATACGCGCATTACCGGAGCCTGCGGCTGCGCAACCGCTTGTTCAAAGTCGCCAACCTGCTGGGTCCCGAGCGGCATGAATGCCCGTGCTGCGGATGGCGCGGGATGCGCTTTCTTGATTTTGTCCGTGAGGATGTGGTCGTGCCGTCCTCGGTATGTCTTCGATGCCGCAGCCACGCGCGCCATCGTTCGCTGGTTTTGTATCTCGAAGATCTGCTGCGCGCGATGCCGGCGCGAGCGGCGATTCTGCATTTTGCCCCGGAGCGCGCGCTGGCCCGCGTATTCTCCTCGCATCGGAACTTCTTTTATGCAGGCGTCGATATCGGAAAGCGCGCGATCAGTGCCCGCGCCGACATGACCGCGATTCCGTTTCGTTCCGGCGCATTTGACCTGGTGCTCTCGAGTCACGTGCTCGAACACGTGCAGGATGAGCGCGCCGCACTCGGCGAGATCGCGCGGGTGCTGGCGCCCGGAGGATGCGCGGTGATCATGGTGCCGATGGTGCCGGACTGGCAGCGGATGCCAACGGTGGAGTTTGGACGCGCGAACTATCAAGGGCATTGGCGCCAGTACGGACGCGATTTGACTTCCCGGATCGGCGCCCGCGGCCTGCGATGCGCGATCGTGCAGCCAAGCCAATACGCGACGCCGGAGCTGCGCCTGCGCTACCAGATTAGCGATGTTCCGATTTTCGTCGCGAGCAAACCGGCCTGACAGAGCTCAGCCCGTTCAAGCGCGCCGAGCTAGAACGGATAATTGATTCCGGAAAAGACCGCCGCGCCCTCGCCGCCCCATCCCACATCGACGTAGCCGACCACAAACGGCTCCGCGATTCCGCGAAAGCCAACTCCGCCCACCGGATGCAGCGCGGACCACGCGACCGGGTCGTAACTCATCGAGCGGGCGACGCGGCCGGCCTCTGCGAATGGCGCGACTTCGAGCGTGCCGTGGGTGCCGAACAGGTTCGCGTCGTATACCCGGGTGCGAACCTCGAAATTTCCGACCGAGAGATTGTTATCGACGAAACGGCCGGTGCCGTAGCCGCGCAGCGGCTGCTGATCCGCCAGTTCGCTGTCGTCGCCGCCCAGCCGCGCCATCGCCCAGAATGGCATCTCGCCGCCGGCGGGTTGATATTCCGTGAATAGATGTCCCGCCAGCGTGATTCGCGATCCGATCGGATAGTACTGCCGAATTTCGGCGCCAAACCGGTTGTAGGAAACCGAGCTTCCGAACCTCCGATCCGCGACTCCGTAAAAGACCCGGTAGAGTCCGCCGTGACGCGGGATATCCACCGAGTCGCGCGAGTCGTACTGGAGCATCGTCTGGGTCAGAATCTCGCTGCCGCCGCCAAGGCCCTTCTGATTCGGGAACTGCTGCGAGATGTCCGGCAGATTGTTGAATGCGCCGCGCTGAATCCGGATCCATCGCGGCCGTTCCATCACCGAGAGCTGCAGCTTGTCGGTGAAATTCAGGCCGACGATCCCTTCCGCGTAGAGTTGCTGGGTCGTGTAGTTCGACTCGTTGCCCTCTGACGAATCGTTGCCGACGCCGTAGAAGCGCTCGGTCGGATCGCGCTCGAAGTACAGGCGACCCTCGTAAGACCACCAGTCCTTGTGCGTTCGGCCGCCCTGATAGTCGAGGTCAACCTTGCGCGCGATATTCCACGATCCGCCGGCGACGGCGTACCAGTTGGTGTCCTCGGAGGGATAGGAGAGATAGCGGAAGTTGCCGCCGGCGCCGAGCGTGGTGTTCCAGTTGATGTCAGGCGCGATGATGTTGCGAATCTGATCCTTCGAGTCGGTGTCGAGATAGACCGGCAGGATACCGACCGTGGTACCGGCGTTGGGATCAGTCGCGACCTCAGGGACCGGGATGACGGGCCACGAAGTCGGATTCATCAGATCGAAAGCGCGGGCCGCTGTGGTCCAAACCAACAGCGCGATTATCGCGGCAAATGCGATCCTGCCGGCCAATGCAATCCTGATTGTCATTCGCGACTCTGAAATCTTGAGCTACTTTGAAAGTTACGAAACTTTAATCTTCGTCGCGCGTCTTCCTAGACTCGTCCACGCGATGCGATGAACAAAAGTGGCAGTCTTGGCGAGAAGGATCAACCACCTCCCACGCGAAGATGGTCGCGCGCGCCGGCCTTGCTCAAGTTTTCCGGAAGTTCATTCCACACCCGAGCGGCGCTCGGCGGACAAACTTCGGCTTTTCGCTGCCGAGCGAAATGTGCAAGGATTCGGACCGAACGAATCCCGATCGCTAAACCGGCGCGACTCGCGCGGCGCGGGCGCGTACCCGCGCCGTGATCGAGGCGACGCCTGGCGGCGGGAATAATCGCACGGAGGATTTCCAGATGGCTAAGCGAGACGGCGGCGAGCTGATCGCCCGCGTGATGCGGGAAAATCGTGTTCGCTATTGCTTTGCGATTAACGGCGGACACCTGTTCCCGATTCTCGCGCAACTGCGCGACAACGACATCAAGCTCATCCATATGCGCCACGAACAGGCTACCGCCTACGCCGCCGACGCGTACGCGCGCAGCTCGGGCGAGGTGGGCGTGTGCATGGTCACGGCGGGATGCGGCCTCACCAACGCGGTCACGGGGCTGTGCGTCGCGGGGCTGACCAACAGCGCGGTCGTCTGCATCTCCGGGCAGCATCCCAACACGGAAGACCACGTCGGATCTTTCCAGGAAGCCTACGGTTCGGAAGTCGTGAAGAGCTTTTCCAAGTTCACCAAACGGGTGACCGACTGGAGCTCGATCGAGTTCGACCTGCGCTCGGCCTTTCGCGAGGCAATCTCGCCGCCGCAAGGCGTCGCGCTGTTCGAGATTCCGCAGAACATCCTCTATCACCATGAAGACGATGCCGGGCAGCGCAAGGGCGCGCGCGGCTTCACCATCGACGACGTGCGCGGCGCGGGCGACCCGGCCAAGATTGATCGCGCGGTAGAGATGCTGCATGCGGCCGAGCGGCCGGTAATCGCCGGCGGCGACGGGCTCTTCTGGTCGCAGGCGGGTGCGGAGCTGCGCGAGTTCGTCGAGCTGACCGGCATTCCGGTGTACACCCGGCGCGCGGGACAGGGCGCGGTTTCCGAGGAGCATCCGCTGGCGATTCGCGGCGCATGGAAGAAGCCTTTCACCGGAAAGGCCGACGTGGTGCTGGCGGTCGGCTTCCGCTTCTGGAGCGGTGAACATTTTGGACAGCCGCCCACCTGGACCGACAAGGCCAAGTACATCCAGGTCGATCCGACTCCGACGCGAATCGGATGGCAGGTCAACGCTGATCTTCCGATCGTCGGCGACAGCAAACTGGTGCTGCGCCAGATGATCGATCGGATCAAGGAACTCAAGCTCGACTTCTCAAAGAACAAGAGCTCCGAATGGACCAAGGAAGTCGGCGCGACGCGCGCGCGTTTCGAGGCGCAGATCAAGGAGCAGAATTCCAAGGTCACCGCGAACAAGCCGATTCATCCCGCGCGCCTGTGCGACGACCTGATCAAGGTGATGGACAGGAACGCGACCACGATCATCGACAGCTTCACGCTCTCGGGATGGATGAGCCGCGCGTTCACCTGCCGCTTCATGGGCCAGGTGGTTGACGCGGGTCCGCTGGCGCCCGTCGGGCACGGCGTCGGGATGGGTATCGGCGCGCAGCTTGCGCGGCCCGGACAGCAGGTGGTGGTGATCGAAGGCGACGGCGGACTCGGCATCGGCGGCTGGGATATGGAAACCGCGGCGCGTTACAAGCTGCCGATCGTCACCGTGCTGTGGAACAACAGCTCGTGGGGTCCGAACTTCGACCAGATGCCCGGGCTCAAGGGCAAGACCGATCCGTTCAACATGTTGAAGGACATCCGCTACGACAAGATTTTCGCCGAGATGGGATGCCATGGCGAGCAGGTCGAGACGCCGGAGCAGATCGTTCCGGCGCTCGAGCGCGCGTTCAAGTCGGGCAAGCCCGCGATGATCAACGTGATCGGCGACACCAGCGTCGGCAACGCGACGCTCGGCGGCAACCTGCTCGGATCGACCGGCTCAAAGGGCTAATCGGATTTATCTCTGCGTTAGCAAGGCGGGATGCGCACTGCGCGCGTCCCGCCTTTTCTTTTCGGTGCGGCCGGCGGATTGGTGTAATCTGTTTCTACAAACGGGCATTCCACCATCGAGTCGAGGCGCCGATGAAACTTAAAGCTTTACTTCTAATTATTCCGGCGGTGATGTTTGTCGCATGCAAGTCAGCCAGCGCGCCGATCTCCTGCCCGGCGGGAACCACCGCGATGGGCTCGCCGCCGCCGGCCGGCGACGAAACCTGGTGCCAGAAAATGGTGGACGGCCAACCGGTCAAGGATGGCCCGTATAACCTCTACCGCAGCGGCGGCGGCCCGATGCTCCAGGGCTCGTACCACGACGGCAAGCAGGACGGTGAATGGACCATGTGGTACGACAATGGGCAGAAGGGCTCGATCGATCATTACAAGGACGGCGTGCAGGACGGCGAGCATCTCGGCTGGTACACCAACGGCAAGATCTCCGCGCAGGGGATGTACAAGGACGGCAAGCGCGAAGGCACCTGGAAGCGCTGGGATGCGCAGGGCTTCAAGAACTGGGAAGAAGTATACAAGGACGACAAGCGGATCTCGTGAGCGAGCGGATGACGCCTGACTTCGCGATCATCGAGGCCGACCTGGTCGATCAGGCGCAGGCAGCCGCGCTGGTTGAACTGTTCGATCGGTACATGCGCGATCCGATGGAGGGGGGCGCGGCGATGCCGCCGAACCTCCGGCGCGAGTTGGTGCCCGGTCTGCGCGCGCATCCGGCGTGCTGCGTGTTCCTCGCGTACCGGGGAACCGAGCCGGTGGGCTTCGCGATCTGCTTTCTCGGATTTTCGACCTTCAACGCGCGGCCGCTGCTCAATATCCACGACATCTCGGTGCTCGGCGCGATGCGCGGAAAGGGCGTGGGCGCCGCGATGCTTGCGAAGATCGAAACCAAAGCGCGCGCGCTCAATTGCTGCCGGCTCACACTCGAAGTGCGTGAAGACAATCACGTCGCGCGCGGGCTGTACCGAAAATTCGGATTCGCCGAGGCGCTGGCGGGAACGGCGCGAATGGAATTCTGGAACAAGGCGCTCGCGTGACGGACGCCGCTCAATTCGCTCTCTTCGCATGGTTTTGGACAAGGGGGGGCCCTGGATTTTTTGATATCGGCGTTTTGCGGTGGGTTCGTTTGGTATCTTTTCTAGTCGCTAAAAAATAAACTCCTTGTAGATGCTGCCGAATTCGCGGCGATGGGTTCGTTTCAGCAGCTTTTTCGGTCATCGATTTTCGGACGGTCTGGCACGGCCAATGTCGGCTTGCGCCGACGGCGGACGGGCCGTCCGCCGCCACTGGCAGAGAGAGCACTGAGGCAGAGGGCTTTGCGCGATCGATCGAGCGAGTGTGCAAGTGCCGAGGGCGAGGCGGCTGCCTGCCGCGCGTGGTGCGGATTGTCTCGCGCGGCAGCGATCCCGAGAGCCGGTCCTGAGCGTAGCCGAAGGAAATCTCGCCAGCCGCGAAAGCATCCACGTGGAGCAAGGTCGGCAAAGCGGAGCGCAATAGTGTGCGGGATGCTTCCACGCGAACATTTTCGCACGAAGTGGATTCGGGCATAAGGCTGAACAGTTCAGCCATGAACAAATCTGGCAAAAACCCGAACGATCGTTAGGGAAGTGGCGAAGCGCAAAAAAGCGTTGAACATGCTGCGGCCCAGCGCTTTGGCGCTGCATTGCCGCGCGCCGTCGGTCGATAGCTCCGCCAACCTGCTCGGTCATTTTGACGCCCTTCGGCGTTGCTCAGGGCAGGCTCTAGCGAGAACTCCCGAGGCGTTCATACTCGGCGGCGACACGAGGTGCAGCGGCCCTTCGTTCGGGATTTCTCCCTGCGGTCGAAATGACGGTCGCGGGCTTCTGCCAGTAGTGGCCGGCGGAGCAGCACATCACCCCGCTTGATCATCGGCACGCAAAGACGGGCGCGTCGCGACGCGCCCCTACGAATCCAATCCGTTTTCGTAGGGGCGGCTCGCGAGCCGCCCGTCTTCCGAGCGGCCGGCTAGTCGCCGTCGCCTACCGCGGCGAGTGCGATTCCTTCGACGGCGAGTGCGGGGACGTAGAAGGCTTCGGGGGCGCCCCAAACGATTGCGGCGGCCGGGCGCGAGCCGAGCGCGATTGGCGCGTCGAAGACCTGCGCGATATTCGCGTTGATCCTTAAGCTGTTCGGCGCGAGCGGCGCCGCGAGTTTTCCATCTTTGATCAGATATGAATCGCCGCTGACGGTGCAGGTGAAGTCGCCGGCGCGCTGGCCGTTTATCGGATAGGTGTACCAGACCCGGCCGACGTAGATTCCGTCGCCGACCGCGGCAATCATCTCGCGCTCGGATACGCCGCCGCGCGCGCGCATGATCACATTGGTGCCGGAGCTGGACGGATGCGAATCGAAACGGCGGCCGCCGCCTTCGCCCAATCGATACCCGCTGAAGGGCGGGAATTTCGCGTCCGTGCCGAGAGGCCCGAGTTTTTCGGCGCGGCCCTGGTCGGTTTCGAGACGATGCGAATCGTAGATCGTCGAGAGCAATCCCACCATCCGCCCGTTGCGAATCAGATCGACGCGGCGCGCGGGCAATCCCTCGCAGGTGATTCGCCTGCGCACGGCTCCGGCGCGGGCCTGCGGATCGTCGAACAGCGTCAGCCGTTGGTCCATCACGCGCTCGCCGAAACGTCCATGATACGCGGAACTCGAAGCGTGAAACGATCCGGCGGTCAGCGAACCCATCACCATGTAGTTGAGAATCTCGGCGACCGGCTGCGGACCGAGAATCACGCGGTAGCTTCCGGAAGGCGGCCGGACGCCTCTGCCGAGAGCGAGCGCTCGGAGGACAGCGTCGCGTCCGAGCCGCGCCGCTTCGGTGCGCATCGCGGCGATCGACGCGCCAAGCGCGCTGGCGGTGCCCTTGGCGTCGAGCGACTCGACCAGGGCAGTGACCGAAGAACTGAAGTGCGCGCTCTCGTCGGTGCGCAGATCGGCAAAATTTGAGTTCGCGATCGCGATTCGATCGCGGATGATCGAAAGATCGCCGCCCAGCACCAATCCGGGATTCTGCGCGCGCGCGGCATGGCTCTTTGGAAAGGCCGCAAGCGCTCCGCCGACTATCCGCCACGCTCCCGCGGCGAGAGCAGCGTCGCTCGCGCGTGACAGATCGCTCGCCGACGGCGCGGCGGGAGGCTTCGAAGCGGCGACCGACAGTCCGGGAAAGTGCGGATCGATTACGGTTGCGCGGCGGGCCCGCGCCATCGCGGCGCTGAGCGCGGGCAGACTCAGGTCGCCGGCCTCATACGCGGTGCCGATTTCATGCGCGTCGCGGCGCAATACGATTCGCAACTGAAAGCCGTCGGCGTGGAGCGTCTTGAACTCCTCGACCCCGCGGCAGGGAATGTCGGAGGTGTAGCAGAGCCGCGCAATCCGGTTCTCCGCCGACGCCGTATAGATTTCGAACGCGGCGATATCTCGCTCACGCGCGAGGACGCGCGCCGCGGCGCGCGCGAAGTCTTTAAGTTCAGCGGCAGACCGCATCACTAGACACTCACTTCGCTGGCGCTCATCCGCCACCGAGCCGAGCGCGCGAGCGCAGCGTGGGGCCGCCGTTGGACATCCGCTTCACCTGCATCGGCTGGCCCTTGCCGCAATTGGGAATCGCGATCAGGCGGAGGTCGTCGCCGACCGCGTTGACGTTCATGAAGAAGCGGCGCGAATCGGCAATCACGCTGCCCGAGCGATACAGCCGCCCGATTTGCCCGTGATCGATTTCATACACCCGGCGCGCCGAGATGCGGAAGTTCTCGCGCGATTCGGCGATCGACGGAATCTGATGGCCGCAGACGAAGTAGCCGTGCTCGACCTCGGCGATGATCTTTTCCGGCGGCGTTTCGCCGGGCATGAAAAATGTGTTTGACATTCTGATGAGCGGCGCGTGCCATCCTTCGCTCGCGCGCGCCGATCCGTTGGGCGCGGCGCCCAGGATCGCAGCGGTCGCGCGCGAGTTCAGAAACTCGCCGAAGCGGCCGCGCTCGAAGTGCATCACCCGGCGACCGGGCGTGCCCTCGTGGTCATAGCGATACTGCCCGTAGCCGTCCAGCGATGGGTCCGAGCACGCCGACAGCATCGGAGACGCGACCATCTTTCCGATCTCGTTGTCGTGAAGCGAGCGCAGAAACCAGCTTCGTCCGGCGTACGCGGCTTCCATCTTGAGCGCGCGATCGGCTTCGCTCGGATGGCCCACGATCTCGTGCGCGACCAGCGCGTTGAAATGCGGATCGGTGACGACGATCACTTCGCCGTCGGGCGGCTTGAGGACTGGCGCGGCGGCGAGCTCGCGCGCCTCGGCGGCGAGCGAGACCGCGAAAGTTTGCAGGTCGGGATTCGGCATCAGCTCGCCGCACCATCCCTCTTCCAAACATTCGAAACCGCGCTGCTGGCCGATAGTGTCGTAGTTTTCCTGATGGCCGTCGCCCGATTGCGCGACCACGTAGGAGTCGCCTTGCGAGAATGCGAATGCCTGCGAGATCAGGCTGCCTGTAGTGTTTGCGAACAGCTCCTGGCGCAGCTCGGTCATCGCGGAGACGGCATTGAAGGCAATCTCGGCGCCGAGCGCGCTGACTGCGCGTGAAGAATCGAGTGCGAGCCGCTTGAGTTCGTCGATTGAGATCGTGCGAGGATCGCGCCGGAACACCGCGGCGATATCGGCGCGAACCGGTTCCGCGGCGGGTATCTCCAGGGTTTGCAAAGCATGGGCCGCCGCGCTTGCGCCGAGCGCCTTGAGTATCGCGCCTTTCTCGCGCGCGCTCGCCCGAGCGCGCGCGTAGGCCTGGTCCAGGCCGCTGCGAAGGACCGTGCGCAGCTTCGCGGGCTTTGCAGCGAGCGCTCCCGCCTCGGCTCCGGTCTGTCCATGGCCGACAGCGCCAGAGCGGTCGCGAGCGTGCACCGCGATCGAGAACGAGGCGCTCTCGCTTTCGATACTGTCGCGCGGCTCGCCGTCGGTCGCGGCGCCGGAGCGAAGCGCGACCGCCTCGAACCGCAGCTCTGCGTAAACCGCATCGTGATGGCTACGCGTGAAGCGGCGGAGCAAATCTTCCGCGTCGCGCTTCAGATCGTGAGCCGCGTCGAAAATGTCCGCTGCCGCCATCGCAATGACTCCGCCTGCGCCGCGCGCTGCTACTGGACGCTGATCGGTATCCGCACGTCGAATTCCGAATCGATCGCGACCCCGTCTTTCATCCCGGGAAAAAACTTCCACTGCTGCAGGTCGGTCAGCAGAAGCTGGTTGAGCCGCGGATTGGAAGTCGGCGTCGTCAGCGTCACCGTCGCGGTTCCATCATATGCGACTCTGAAGTGGGCTACCGCAACCGCCTGGAATACGTCCTGGCGAAGGTCGTCTGGAATTTGAGGCGTGGGCGCATAGAGCGCGCGCGCACCGAGCGTGTTGGTTCCGATACCGCCGCCTGAGCCAGCGCCGCCCCCGCCTCCTGTGGCCGAACCGCCGCTGACGCCGCCGGTCGAGCCAGCGGTCGCCGAAGAGGTTCCTTCGGGAGCAGATTCGCTGCTGCTGCTCTTGAGCGTCCCCTCGGGCGAGACCGGAATCGGAGGCGCGGGAGTCTCGATTTTCTTGTGGTGTACAGGATGCGGTTTAGGTGCGACGCGGGGCACGGCCTTGACGACTGGTGCGGGACCTGCGCCTGCGCCGCCGCCTCCGGCCAGGCCGCCGATCGGAATCTCGACGATTCGGGCCTCGACGGAATTTTCCGGCGGCGCGGCTGGCGGGGTTTGCTCCAGCACGGAAGAAAACGCGAACAGCAGGACCAGCCACGCCGCAATCGCAGCGGGGACGAGCCACGGCAGCCGCCGCCACGGATCGTCCAGCGGCGGCATCCGGCCGATCTGAACGGCCTGGTTCATTCGCGCTTGACCGCGATCGTGAAATGCTCGACGCCAGCGCGCCGCGCCTGCAGCATCGATTGCACCACGATGCCCTCGGGCGCCGCGCTGTCGGCGTTGACCACCACGCCCGCGTCAGTCCCGAGCATCGGCTTGAGCGCGAACGCAAGCGCGTCGAGCGTGGTGGGAGTCTTGTCGAGAAAAATCTTGCTGTCTTTGGTGATCGTGAGGGTGACCGGTTCCTTGTGACTCAGATTCTCGGCGGTGCCTTGCGGCAGATTCACCGTGATCGAGTTGAGGGTCTGCATCGAGAGCGACGCGAGCATGAACGTGACCAGCAAAAAGAACATCACGTCGATCATCGGGATGATCTCGATTCGGCCGTGGCGAAACTCGCGCGCGCGCTTCAGCTTCATCGCCCAGCCTCGGCGACTCTCGGTCCGCGCCCGGGCCGTTCGGCTGGCTCGTGGGGGCTGGGTGCGTCGATCTCGCCGTTCTCGCGATCGAGCCGGATATGATCGACCAGGCGCGAGCCAAGCCGCTCCATGTGATCGAGCGACCGCGATTGCATCCGCGAGAAGAAGTTGAAAGCAAACAGTGCGAACAACGCGATCAGCAAACCCAATGCGGTCGAGATGAGCGCCTGCGCGACGCCCGAGGTTACCTTGGCGGGCGCCACCAATCCCGCGCCGCCGATTATCTGAAACGCCTGCATCATGCCGGTGATGGTCCCAAGCAATCCCATTAGCGGCGCCGCGGTGACGACGGTCTCGAGCACCCAGAGGCCGCGGCCGAGCGATTTTTCGATCTCGCCTGCTTCGTCGCCAGCGCGCGACTCGACCCACCACGCGGGCTTGTCGCGATTCGCCAGGATGACGCGGATAAATCGCGCGTAGGCGTTGCGCATCCCGAGCGCATCAACCTGGTGCGCGAGCGCGTCCCACGAGAAGCCGAAGGTCTCGATCAAATCGGCGGTCTCGGTTGGCAGCCGCAGGCATCGCGAGTACATCACTGCGCGATCGAAAATTATAATCAGCGCGATAACGCCCAGAAGGAGCAGCGGATAAACCATCGCTCCGCCGGATTGGAGCGCTACCCACGCCGCGTTTAATTCACTCATAAACTGGCCTTCGTCGGGAAATGTTTAATATACGCTCCGACATATTGAAACTGATTCTCACTTTCGCTTAAGCTTGCTATACACTTCGTCTCCGATCAAGCCGAAGAAAATCGGTGCCTTTACGGAGTAGCGCTCGGCCGCCCGATCGGCGGGAGCGGTATCGTGATACCGCCATAGATCGTACGGCGCGGTCCGTAGCCGGGTTCGAATATTCCGATGCCGGTGCCATTGCGCAGCTCATTGATATGATCGAAGGCGTTGACCAGCACCACGCGGGTCTTGACCTCACCGACGTTAGGCACCTGCCAGCCTTTCTCCGCCGCGACGTTGATCTGGTAGTTCTGGGGCAGTTCGTCGGTGTTAGCGAAACCGGCGCGCAGGCCGCTACCGTAGAGACCATCCAGACTCAGCAGGTAGCTCTTCCAATGATAAGTGATTCCTCCGGAAGCGGTGTAGAACTGAGTATGATCGAGATAGATATAGTGGCTGGAAATATATTTGACCTCGGCCGGCGAGAAGTTGAATTGGCCGGTGGCGAGGTCATTGCCCTGGGCCACTGAGTAAGTGAAGTTGGCCCGCACGCTCAGATTTTCCCAGTTGTAAACGGCGCTGCTTTCGGAGCCGTATATCCGTCCGCGCTTGTAGTTAAATGGCGCAAACACCGGCACGAAGCCGAATTGCCCCAGATCGATCAGGTCCTGTGAGAGGCGAAAATAGGCATTCTCCTCCAAGGTCAAATTCTGCCCGAAATGATGCAGAACACCCGCGTCCCAGTAATAGTCTTTCTCCGGAAGCAGACCCAGTCCGCCCGGTGAGACAGCAGCGGTGGTATCCTTAAAAGCGTCGAAACTGCGGGACGAGATCGTTTCGAAATCGGGAGTCTGGAAATAACGCGCGAACCCGGCATGAAGAACCGTATTTTTGTCGAACTTATATAGTAAGTTAACCCGCGGGCTCACCATATTATTGTTGATGATTCCACTCACGGCGTCCCAACGGATACCAGTAGTCAGAGTGAATTGTTGGTTGATTTGCCAGATGTCCTGAAGGTAAATCCCGTAGAGCATGTTGATGTTGTTGGTATTCTGGACGATGCTGATTGGCTTGTCACTGGTTTGAACTCCGTCCACCGCCGGGAAAGCCAGTGTCGTGTCATCCAACTCGACGCCGTACTCGCCGACATAGAAACCCGCGCCGAGGTTGTGTGAGCCGAAGTTGTTCAGATCGAATTGGCGGGACACATCGCCCTGGAGAGTATTGTCGAACTCGGTATGGTACGAGGTCGAGGCAACTCCCTGATAGATCAGATCGCCGACCGGGTCCGGATTGAACTTGATACTGCTGTAGGCGCCCGTGTAGGCAATCTGGTAGTTGATTCCGGGGCCTACTACGCCACTCAACGCGAGTACTCCAAAGTAGTAATCCTGGTCGAGACTTTCGTTGATTGCGGTCGAAGGATAGGTCGCGGGATTCGTTCCGGCGAGATCATAGAGTGGGGGAAGCCCCGGCTCGGTGGGAATCTGGCCGTTGTTGACTGAGACTCCGGTGATCAGGCTCAACTTAGCGAGCGGGCCGATCTCGTAAGTAAAGTATCCGAAACCTTGACCCTGATTGGTGATGTTGTGGAGCGGGGTCGGGCCCGGCGTCGCCGAACTGAAGGCGAGATTGCTGTGAAGATAGGTTCCGGTGAAGTAGTAACTCAGCGGCCCCTCGCAGCCACCATATTCGAAGCTCGGTTGCGCAGTTTCCCGCTGACCGCCGTAGAAGCCCACGTTCCCGCCGGGATTGGAGCAACCATCCTTGGTCTCCATGTCGAGCACGCCAGCGTCGCGGTAGCCGTAAGTGACCGGCAGGACTCCGTCGATCAAGCTTACGCGCTTGATGAAGAAGCTGTTGAAGATCTGGCCGAATCCGCTGAAGCTATCCATCGGCATCATGACTCCGTTGATGCGCCATTGAAGGTCCTCGTGTTCACCGCCGACATGGATTTGCCCTTCGTCGTCCTGAACTACTCCGGGCATCTGGAGGAAGACTTCGTTGATCGGGGTATTCTCGCCTTGCGGTAGCGCGTTGATGTCGTGCTGGGTCAGAGTGTATTCGCTGTTGCCCGTCTGTGAGACGGCGTTGGGCTGACGATTGATCCTGGTCGTAACCACTTGCAGGCTGAGCGCGGTTTGAGCCTGCAGGGCGATCTCCAGATTGGCGGCGCCACGGGATTTGACCGTCACTACCGAGGCGCCGGTCAAAAAGCCGTTCTTGTTCGCCACCACCGCATAGGTGCCATTGGCTATATTGCGAAACGTGAACGCGCCATTCCGATCGCTGCGCGTTCGCGCGAGAATATGACCGTCCGCGGTCTGCAATACTAATTGAACCTTTGCCAGCGGCCGGCCCAGGGCATCCTTGACCGTGCCGGTGATGTTTTGCTGTGCGGCTTGTGCCAACTGCATAAACACAAAAGTCATTGCCAGCAGCGCGATCGCTGCTACTACAAACCTTCGCATCTTGAACTCCCCTCATGTGTCGCCGCGCCCACGCGTCGCCGCGCGCAAGGCATGCGCGGCAGGACCCGCGAATGGCGGTTGCCACGCGGCCCAGACAAACGAATTTCCGGAATGTCAGTGGAAAATCGTCAACCGACGACTACAGGGGGAGCCCGGCCAAAGAGCAGCGATTCAAATTCAAACGGGACCAGCGGCCGTGCCGCAACGATCCGAGGCTCAACGATCGTGATCGGGTGCCCAAACGCCGGTGCCGCCGCGAGCGCGGAAGGGGTGTGACAATGATGCAGGCAGATGGGACAGAGGTCCGGCTCGACGGCGCTCGAGGAGCTCTGCGCAGTGGCCTTCGCTCCGACCGGCGGATGAAAGTGCGCCGCGCCTAGCAACTGCACGACGACCAGCAGCGCGAGCGCGAACCAACTAACGCCGCGCGTCCTGGCGCCGCGGTACTTCCCGCGCGCTGTCATCAACATATTTCCGCCGCTCGGTTCACGTGACTCTCGAACACGGCGGCGCGATGCCGCCGACCGGCCCTAGATTATGCCCGCTCGCGGCGGCGACTCAAGCCCGCAGGAGCTATCGTTACGCTTCGCGGCGGTGGGCGATTCTGACAACCAGCACGACGAGAATCCGGTCGTGAATTTCATAGACGACTCTGTAGTCGCCAACGCGAATGCGCCAGAGATCCTCCCGTCCGGCGAGCTTCTTGGCGCCCGGGGGACGCGGGTTAGTTTCGAGCGCGTCGATCCGTGGGCGCAGCCGGAGCTGGAGATCGTGCGAAAGTTTCCGGAACTCGCGGTCGGCGTGGGCGCCGAACTCGACCGTGTACGCCATGGCGTATTCAGTCCAATCCGAGTTCCTTCTTTATCTGCGTCCACGGGATCGTTCCCGTGCGTTTGATTTGGCGCAGCGCGGCGCGAGCGGCCTTCAGGTCCGCGCGATCCTCGATCGCTTCGAGCAGCGCCATGTCCTCGAAAGGAACGATCGCCGCGAGCGGGCGGTTGCGCCGCGTCAGCACGACCCGGTCCTTGCCATAGGCGACTCGATTGATCAGATCTGAGAAGTTCTGGCGGGCCGAGACCGTGCTGATCGCTTCGCCAGCAATCTTTTTTCTGGTTGCCATGGAGTTTCCTGCGGATCGAGACTCTGGAGCGATTGTACATCTCGGCGCTTGTGTACACCAGCAACGGAACGCGCGCCGATCAGATCACGCCGTCACTCTTCAGCGACTCGAGCTTGGCCTCGTCGAGGCCGAGGAGCTCGCGGTAGACTTCCGCGTTATGCTGCCCGAGCAGAGGCGCAGGTTTGACTTCGACCGGCGAGTCTTCGAGCCGGACCGGGCATCCAGGCATCGTGAAGTCGCCGCGGGTCGGATGCTTTATCGTCACGATCATACCGCGCTCGCGCATGTGCGGATCGTTCAGCAGCTCAACGCTGTCGAGCACCTTGCCGCACGGCACTCCCGCGGCGCCGAGGATCTGCATCACCTCGTGCTTGGTGCGCTGCGAGGTCCATTGGGTGATGATCGCGCTGAGCGCGTCGAGATTTTTAAACCGCGTGCGCGCGTCCTTGAAGCGATCGTCGGCCGTCATCTCGGGATGCCCGATCGCCGCGCACAGGCTGTTCCACATCTCGGGCGTGGTACAGAAGATGTAGCAGTAATCGTTGGGACCGCCCGGGGCGCACTTGAAGATATCGCCCGGCGCGCCGAGCCGATTACCGTTGCGTCCGGCAGGTTTGCCCGAGGTGTACATCCCCATGATCGCGACGCGGCAGAAATTCAGCACCGCCTCCTGCATCGCGACTTCAACTTTCTGGCCCTTGCCGGTTTTCTCGCGCTGGATGTACGCGGCCAGCACTCCGATCGCCGCGTGCATTCCGGTGCCGGTGTCGCCGATCGTCGGGCCCGGCTTGAGCGGCGGGGTCTCCGAGGTGCCGGTCACCGACATCGCGCCGCCGGCGGCCTGCGCGATCATGTCGAAGCTCTTGTACGCGCTATACGGCCCCGTGGTGCCGAAGCCCTTGATCGTCAGGTAGATCAGGCGCGGATTGATTTTGCGCAGCTGCTCGTAGCCGAGGTCGAGACCCTCGAGCGTGCCGAGCGAATAATTCTCGGTCAGGATATCGACCTTCTTGATCATCTCGATAAACATCGCGCGGCCCGCGGGGCTCTTGAGGTTGAGCGTGATGCCGCGTTTATTCGCGTTGAGCAGCATGAAGTAGTACGAGTCGAAGCCGGGCTTGTCCGCGAGCGACCAGCGTCCCTGCTCGCCCATCTTCGGCGACTCGACTTTGATCACGTCGGCGCCGAGCCACGCGAGCATCTCGGTGCACGACGTACCGGCCTCGAACTGAGTGAGATCCAGCACCTTGACGCCCGCCAATGCCTTTTCCATCGATGCTCTCCTCTGATAGTGCGCGTGGCGCGCGTTGCGCCGCGAAGCCTTGCGCGCCAGCACCTTTGTAGCTCCGCAAGCGCGCGATCGGCAAGCCGCGCGCGCGCCGCGCAAGGTTCGACTCGCATTGGCGGCGCTATGGGTTCGACGCCGCGGTCTGATAAATCTGAAGCGAGCATGAGCATCACGACCCCATCACACAAGCTCGCCGCGATTCGCGAGGAGCTTAACCGGATGTTCCTCGAGCGCGGGGATTTGATCGACGGCGCGCTAGTGGCGCTCCTCTCGCATAGCCACGTGCTGCTGATCGGTCCTCCCGGCACCGCGAAGTCGATGCTGGCAGAGGAGCTGTGCACCCGGGTCGAGGGCGCGAACTATTTCCAGTGGCTGCTGACGCGATTCAGCACGCCCGAGGAGATTTTCGGCGCGGTCAGCCTGCGCGGCCTCGAGAACGACGATTATCGCCGCGTCACCGCGCACAAGCTGCCCGAGGCGCATATCGCGTTCCTGGATGAAATCTTCAAAGCAAATTCGTCGATCCTGAACGCGCTGCTGACGGTGGTTAACGAGCGCATCTTTCATAACGGCCGCGAGCGAATCAGCGTGCCGCTGGTCACGATGTTCGGCGCGTCGAATGAATTGCCCGACGAAGAAGAGCTGACCGCCCTTTACGACCGCTTCATGCTGCGTTTCATGGCGGACTATATCGTCGAGGAGTTTCGCTTCCTCAAGATGCTCGAAGGGTCTGCGCCCGCAGCGCGCACGCGGCTGAGTTTCGCGGAGCTGGGCGAGCTCGCTGCGGCCGCGCGCGAGGTCGCGATTCCCGGATCGATCCTGCGCTCGATCGCCGAACTTCGCCGCGCGCTCGCTCATGAACAGATCATCGTATCGGATCGGCGCTGGAAGAATTCGCTCGCCGTGATGCGCGCGCACGCGATCCTTCTCTCGCGCACGGCGGTTACCGAGGACGATCTGATGTTCCTCGAGCACGTGCTGTGGAAGGATCCCGAAGAGCGGCCCAAGGTGACCGAGATGCTGCGCCGGATCGTGCGCGGATTCGAGGAGGAAGCGCGCGAGTTGCTGATCCAAAGCCAGGAGCTGCGCGAGTACGCCGAGCGCCGATGGGACAGCGAGGAGTTGCGCCAGCGCGCGATCGTCGAGGCGCACGCCAAGCTCGCGAATATCCTGGTGAAGTTCGATAACCTGCTGCGCGACGCAGCCGAAGGCGGGCGCACGATCGCGGGCGCCGAAGCAATGCGCTCAGAAGTGCGCGAGATTCAGCAGGCGATGCTGCGGCACTCGCTGGACGCCTGACCTGCGTCATGCCTGCCGAGGAAACCACGCCCGCGATCGTCCTGCGCGCGCGCGACTACGCCGAGTCCGACCGAATCGTCACGCTGCTCACGCGCGATCATGGCAAGCTCGCGGGAATCGCCAAGGGCGCGAAAGCTTCGCGTCATCGCTTCGAAAGAAAGCTCGAGCCGTTCTCGCACGTGATGCTGCATTTTCGCCGCAGGCCGCATGGGCAGCTGGTTTTCATCACGCGCGCCGAGGCGGCGGAGCTGGCGCAATATCCGATCGACGAAGACCTCGGACGGATCGCGCTCGGCAGCTACATGCTCGAACTGAGCGACGCGCTGACCGCACCCGAAGGCGAAGCCGCGCAGGCGTACGGGATTCTGACCGATGCTCTCGCGGCGCTCTCGCCCGCTTCGGCCGACGCGGCGCTCAGGCAGGCGTTCGAGTTGCAGATTCTCGGATGGGCAGGCTTCGGTCTCGATTTCCTGCGCTGCCGGATTTGCGGCGACGAGCCGGGTGCGGAAGCGGGCGCGATGTATTTCGTCGTCGGACGCGGCGGCGTCGTGTGCCCGCGATGCCGCCCGAGTCTCGCCGAGGGCGCGATCAAGCTGCGCCCCGAAACGGCAGCCGCACTCGCACGCCTGGCTGGATCGCCGCTCGCCGCCGCGCGTGGAGCAACGCCCGCGGGCAGCGACGGAACGGCAGCGCTCGCGCGATTCGTTAACTCGATTCTCGATCGCAAACTCCGCAGCGCGGAGTTCCTCGATTCAATGCTCGAGACCGGCGCCTAGCGCCCCAACGCAACGGAGAGCCATGCAGTTCAATACCGACATCTTCAATAAAGAAAAAATCTCTCTCGCCGGCCGCGAGGAATATATCGTGCGCGGCAAGCGCAGTCTGTTCGGCCTGCTGCCCAAGGCTTTCGAGGGCGTGAAGCAGATCGGCGTGATCGGGTGGTCGTCGCAGGGGCCGGCGCAAGCGCGCAATCTGCGCGACTCGCTCGCTGGCACCGGCATCCGGGTGAAGGTTGGACTGCGCGCGGATTCGCCGTCGATCGCGTCGGCCGAGAGCGTGGGGTTCAGCCGCGCCGACGGCACGCTCGGCGAGATGCACCAGGTGATCGCGGAATCAGACCTGGTCTTGCTGCTGATCGCGGACGGAGCCCAGGCCGAGAACTACCGCGAGATTTTCAAATCGATCCGGCCCGGCGCGACGCTCGGGTTGTCGCACGGGTTCCTGCTCGGCCATCTGAGAAATGTCGGGCAAAAGTTTCCGGATAACATCAACGTGATCGCCGTGTGCCCCAAGGGGATGGGACCGTCGGTGCGGCGGCTCTATGAACAGGGGCGGGAGATCGACGGCGCCGGAATCAACGCCAGCTTCGCGATCGAGCAGGACATCAACGGCCGCGCGACCGACTACGCGCTGGCATGGGCGGTCGCGATCGGATCTCCGTGCACCTTCCAGACCACGCTCGAATCGGAATTCAAGTCGGACATCTTCGGCGAGCGCGGGATCCTGCTTGGTGCGGTCCACGGAATCGTCGAAAGCCTTTACTACTGGTTCCGCGGCCGGGGACTCTCGCCTGAGCAGGCGTTCGTAAATTCGGCGGAATCGGTCACCGGCCCGATTTCGTCGACGATTTCCGAACGCGGGATGCTCGCGGTGTACGAATCGCTCGACTCCTCCGGAAAGCAGACGTTCAAGCGCGCCTACACGGCGGCGTACCGGCCGGCGTTTGAGGTCCTGCTCGAAATCTACGACGAGGTCGCGTCGGGAAATGAGATTCGCAGCGTCGTCGCCGCCAACCAGCGGCTGAAACGCTTTCCGATGACCAAGATCGACGGCAGCGAGATGTGGCAGGTCGGAGTCGGAGTGCGCGCGAACCGCAAGCGCTACCAGATTCCGCTCGAACCGGTCACCGCGGGCATCTACGTCGCCACGATGATGGCGCAGGTCGATTTGCTCAAGGAAAAAGGGCATCCGTATTCCGAGATCGCCAACGAATCGATTATCGAAGCGGTCGATTCGCTCAACCCCTACATGCACTACAAGGGTATCGCGTTCATGGTGGATAATTGTTCGACCACCGCGCGCCTCGGCACGCGCAAATGGGCGCCAAGGTTCGAGTACGGGTTCCGCCAGGTAACTTTCCCAGCGCTGCAACGCGGGACGCCGCCGGACGACGCGCTATTCGAGAGCTTTCTTAAGAACGACATCCATCAGGCGCTCGCGATATGCGCGGAGTTGCGCCCTGCGGTGAATATCGCAGTCGTGGACTAGCTGCGCTCGCTCAAAGATTCGCGGCGACCGCGCCCATCTCGCGCGTGTCGTAGCCGCATAGGCCTGCGACCTCGCTCGCGAAGCGTGACGAGTTCATCGCCTCGAGCATCGCGCGCACCGGCATCGAGGACATCTCGCCCGCCGGCACCGCGAGGTCGTAGCGCTCCTCGCGAAGCGGCACAAAGCCGAGTCCGTAGGCCTGCGCCGCGACGCGAATCGTGACCCCGAGATCGCCCTGCCCCTGCGCGATCGCGAGCGCCACTTCGAGATGCCCGCCAACCTCGCGATCGTAGCCCGCTATCGCCGACGGCTTCAGCTTGAGCGCGGCAAGCGCGTCGTCCAGCGCGATTCGCGCACCGGCGCCCGGCTCGCGATTGACCAGCCTCAGACGCGGACGCCGCAGATCTTCGTAGCCGCGAATCCCCAGCGGATTGCCCGGCGCGGTCGCCAGGCCAAGTTCCCAGCTCGCAAAGCGAATGATCGCGGTGTGGCGATGCTTCAGTGCACGGCGCACCGGACCCAGGTTGTACTCGCCGCTTTTGGTGTCGCGCAGATGCACTCCCGCAACGTGCGCGCGTCCGCCGATCAGCGCGTCGAGCGCGCCCATGCTCCCGCGTGCGAGCGCGACGATCCGGACCGGAGCGTGGCGCCGCGCAACCCAATCGGCCAGCAGCGAGACCGCGGGATCGCATCCGGCGACAATCAGCGTCGCGTCGATCTCCGCCGCCGACACATACGCCGCGATCGACGCGCTGCGACCCGCCACTGTGCTCACGATTCCGTCCGCCGCGGTCAGATGATGCTGCACCGCTGCGGCAGGGATCGCGACCACGCGGCCGCCGACCCGAGCGAGCGTCACATGCGAACCTGCCGCAAGCTTCACGGAAACCGGCACGGCCGCGGCGACCTGGCCCGGAGACTCGACGCCAAAAAGTGCCTCGACCGTGGCGCCAAGCTCGCGCGCGAGCGCGATCGCAACGCTTACCCCAGGCTGGTACTGACCCGCTTCGATCGCGCCCAGGGCCTGGCGCGAAATGCCCGCGCGGCGCGCGAGATCGTTCTGGCTGAGCCCGAGCGCAGCGCGCACGCGCCTGAGTTGATCATGAGGGTGAGCCATAATACTTGCCTTAATGCCATAATACTGGCATAACACCTCGGCCATGAAAATGCCGACGCGTTTTACTTTCGTGGCGATGCTTGCCGCATCGCTCGCCGCAATCGCATTCGCCGCGCCCGCGCGCGCGCAATCCGCATCGCCTTCGCCGGCAGCCTCGCCGTCCGCTGCGCCGAACCCGGGGGTTGGCGGCGTGCTTCGCTACGTCATCCCGAGCCTCGCGGCTCCTCCCGCTGCACCGGTAGCCGAACCGCCGACAGAGCCGGGATTCAGCGGCGCGCTCGAGGGCTTCGTAAATAGCTGGCTCACGATGGTCTCGCGCACGCAGAACGACCAGCCCCACTGGATCACGCCATTGGTGACGGTAACTCCGCGGCTCGAACAAGAGTATCGCTACGATCAGTACTTCGAGTCCGCGCGCAACGGAGTTGCCACCGACAACTTCGGCGCGAGCAAGGGACTCGAGCTGATCCCGCAGGAAAATATCGAGACTATCATCGGCGTTCCCGGGTTTTTGAAACGCAATATCCCGCGCAACACCGACGGCTTTGCCGATTGGCCGTTCCTGGTCAAACTGCGCCTGCTCTCTGCCGACGAGCAGCACGGCAACTATATCGTGACCGCGTTCATGGGCTTCAGCGTGCCGACCGGCTCCAACGTCAACGGCAACGGCCACGCGCTATTCACGCCGACTTTGGCGATGGGCAAGGGCTTCGGCGATTTCGATATTCAATCGACAGTCGGAGTGACGTTTCCCGACGGGGGACTGGACCGGCTGGGGATGCCGCTGGCGTGGAACACTACCTTTCAATACCACATCGCGAAATATTTCTGGCCCGAGGTTGAGACGAACTACATGTGGCAGTCTTACGGATCGGACAACGGCCACAACACGCTTTACCTGACGCCGGGACTTCTGATCGGGCGCATCCCGATTCACCACCGCGTCGGCCTTACCTTCGGCGCCGGCTACCAGGTCGCGGTGACCAAGTATCACGGCTACAACCATAACGTGGTCCTGACCGCGCGCATTCCTTTCTGATCGAAGCCGTCTCTGATCGGAGTCATCAATGCGCACTACGCGATTCAGGAATCTCCGCCGAGCATCGGTGCCGCCGATCGTGCTTGCCGTTGCGCTCTGCGTCGGCGGCATGCCGCGCCTCGCGCGCGCCGCGGAGTCCGATCACGCGGCCGTCACGATCTTCCACGCCGACAGCCTGAACGCCTATGTCGCGGCGATCGCGAAAGTCTACAAAACTGCGCATCCGGGCGCGCAGGTGCAGACTGAAAGCAGCGGCAGCCTGGACGCGATCCGCAAGATCACCGATCTGCATTTGCCCTGCGATATTCTGATCACCGCGGACTGGCGGCTGCTGCAGACTCCGCGGCCCGGGATCGATCATTGGGCGGCGCTCTTCGCGGGCAATTCGATGGGCATCGTGTACACCTCGCGTTCGAAGTTCGCGTCGGAGATAAACGCGGCTAACTGGCGCAAGGTGCTCGAGCGGCCCGGCGTGCGCTATGGACATTCGAATCCCGAACGCGATCCGGCGGGCTACTGGACGCTGGTTGTATGGCAACTGGCCGCGCGTTTTTATCATGAGCCCAAGCTCGCGGGGCAGCTCGCGGCGGGATGCCCGCGCGCGAACATCCGTCCGCACAACATCGATCTTATCGCTCTGCTGCAAAGCGGCGAGCTCGATTACTATTTCGGCTATGCGTCCGACGCGCGGCTGGGAGATCTCAAATTTCTCGCGCTGCCGCCGCAGATCAACCTGAGCGATATCAAGCTCGCATCGGATTACGCGAAAGCCAGCATCGAGGTGGGAAGCGGGCCGAACCGCAAGACCATCACCGGCGCTCCGGTCGCGTACGCGGCGACGCTCACGACGAATCCCCCCAATGGCGAAGGCGCGCTCGATTTCATGCGCCTGATGCTGGGCGACGCGGGCCGCAAGGCGGCGCAGGACGCTGGACTAATCGCGTATCCGGCGGGACTCGCGTGGGATCCCTCGCACCAGATGCCGCCCGAGTTGCGCTCGATTACGAAGCCGCTTGAAACGAACTAGGCGCCAACTTCGCGCGCGGCCTCGTCCTGCGCGCCGCCGATCACGGTGGGCGGCGCGAAGCGTCCGGCGGCGTGCTCGATCACGATAATCCCGCAGTTGGCCGGGATATGCGCGCCGTCCCATCCTCCCGTCACATGCGCCCACAGCGCGCGCAAGACGCCGCCGTGGCTGACGATCACGACCTCGCCGTCGGGGCACTCGCGCGCGATCCGGTCGAGCACCGGGGCGCTGCGCTGGCGCACGTCGAGATGGCTCTCTCCGCCGGGCGGACGCCATTGCCATGAAAGGGCGGGGTCGAAGCTCGGATCCTCGCGCACCACTTCGTAGGGCTTGCCGGCGACCGCGCCCAGGTTCTGCTCGCGGAACTCGGGTTCGATCTCGACCGGCAGATCGAATTGCTCCGCGATGATGCGCGCGGTCTCGCGGGTCCTGAAATAGGGACTCGCGATCACTTTGCGCGGATGAAAACTGGTTTTGATCCTGAGCGCCGCTTCGCGCGCCTGCTGGCGGCCGAGCTCGGTAATCGCCGCGTCGGGCGAGCTCGCGAAATGGCGAAGGCGATTGCCCTCACTCTCACCGTGGCGAACCAGAATTAGTTTGCCCATATGACAGAGAGCCTCCCCGGCGTTCTCTTCTAGCTCAGGCGCCGGCTTATGTCATGCGCAAAGCGTTCCTACGGCTTCGGGTCGGCTTCGGCTATCGGCTCGAGCGGCGGCGCGCCGGCCGGCCGGATCATCGCGCGGAACGCGTCGAGCAGGTCGATCGGGAGCGGGAAGATTGTCACCGAGTTATGGTCGGTCGCGATCTCCTTGAGCGTTTGCAGATAACGCAGTTGCAGCGTGATCGGGCTTTTGCCCATGACCACCGCCGCGTCGGCCAGCTTCTGCGAGGCCTGGAACTCGCCTTCCGCCGCGATCACCTTCGCGCGCCGTTCGCGCTCGGCCTCGGCCTGCGCCGCGATCGCGCGCTGCATGTCCTGCGGCAGATCGATATTCTTGAGCTCGACCAGCGTGACCTTCACGCCCCACGGCTCGGTTTGCGAATCGACCACTTCCTGGATGCGCGCGTTGAGCTTGTCGCGCTGGCTCAAGAGCTCGTCGAGCTCGGTCTGCCCGCCGACGGAGCGCAGCGTGGTCTGCGCAAGCTGCATCGTGGCGAATAAATAATTGGCAACCTCGGTCACCGCGCGCGAGGGATCGACCACGCGGAAATACAGCACCGCGCTCACCTTGACCGAGACGTTGTCCTTGGTGATCACGTCCTGCGGGGGAATATCCAGGGTGACGGTGCGCAAGTCGATTCGCACCATCCGCTCAAGGATCGGGATAACGAAGATCACGCCCGGACCGCGAAACGGGGTCAGCCGCCCGAGGCGAAAAATCACCGCGCGTTCGTACTCGTTCAAGACCTTGAGGCCGGAGAGAAAAATTATCGCGGCGATAAAAACGATTACGCCGATACCTGTCGCCATCGGGGATTCTCCTTATCGGAACATTTCCGGGCGCAGGACTTAAGACGCCCGCCGTACTTCGACCTCGAGACCTTTAACGGCGGTGACGCGGGCGCGCATGCCGGGCGCCAGCGCCTCGGGACTGCGCGCGCGCCAAATCTCGCCATGCACAAAAATCTTTCCCGGCACACCGGCTCCGATCGCCTCGCGCACCTCGCCGATCTCACCGATCATTCCTTCCGCGCCGGTCTTGGCGACCCGCCGCCGTTCACTGGCGACAATATATCCGAGCCCCAGGATGATCACGGTCAGCGCGACCGCGGCGCCGTAGATGATGTCGCGGTTGACCTCGAGATTGGTCTTCGAGGTATCGATCAGGAACAGCGATCCGATCACGAACGCAACCACACCGCCCAATCCCAGAATTCCATAGCTGGTGACGAACGCCTCCGCGATCAACATCCCGACACCCAGGAAGATCAGCAGCACGCCGGTCACGTTGACCGGCAGCACCTGGAACGACGCGAAAAACAGAAGCAGGCAGATCGCGCCCGCGACGCCGGGGAGAAAAACTCCCGGATGCGCGAATTCGAAATACAGCCCGAGCAGGCCCGCCATCAGCAGCAGGTAGACGATATTCGGATCCGCCAAGGCGTTCAGAATGAGCTGGCCGGTCGTCATCGCGCCGCGGCGGACGGTCGCGTCGGCGAGCTCGAGGGTGATCTCCTTGCCGCTCACCTGCACCTTGCGGCCCGAGGCTTGAACCAGCAGGCTGGGCAAATCGGGCGCGACGATATCGATGACTTTTTTCTGCAGCGCCTCGCGCTCGCCGATCGCGACGCTGTGGCGGACCGCCTGCTCGACCCAGTCTTCATTGCGGCCGCGCTGCTGCGCGATACTGCGCGCGAAGGTCGCGGTGAAGTTCTCGACCTTCTCGCCCATCACGCCCTTGATATCGGTGCCGCCTTCTTCGACCGGATGCGCCGCGCCGATCGTCGTCCCCGGAGCCATCGCCGCGATATTTGCCGCCTCGGTGATGAAGGTCCCGGCCGACGCGGCGCTCGCGCCTGACGGCGTCACGTAAACGATCACCGGAAGCGGAGCGGCAAGCAGGCTCTTCACGATCTGCTGTGCGGAGCTGAGGAGTCCGCCCGGAGTGTCGAGCTCGATCACCAATGCGCCCGCGCCCTCACGCGAGGACGAATCGATCGAGTCGTCGATAAAGCTCGCAACCGACGGATTGATCGAGCCGTCGATTGTGATCAACTCGACCCAGGTCTGTGCCGGATGACTGTCCGCACGCGCCCTCGCGCCGAGCGCCGCGACAATTCCGACAGCGCCGATCGCGAGAAGGATCGCGATGATTGCGCGACGATATGCCCGGAGCTTCACGCGTCTGCGCGCCCCGGGACCGGCCGCCCGAGTTCCTTCAACACCTGCTGCACGTCTTGCCATACCAGCCGCTTGTCGCCCGGGTTGCGCAGGAGATACGCCGGATGAAACGTCGGCATCATCCGGACGCCGCGCACGTCGTGCCAATTCCCGCGCAGCTTGCTGATGGGAGTCTTGACCTTCAGCACGGCCTGCACCGCGAAGGTGCCCAGGCCGACGATCACGCGGGGCTTCACCAGCTCGATCTGGCGCAGCATGAACGGCTCGCACGAGGCGACCTCGTCGGGCTCGGGATTGCGGTTATCGGGCGGGCGGCACTTGATCACGTTGCAGATATAGACCTCGGCGCGCTTCATGCCCATCCCGCGCTCGATGATGTCAGTCAGCAACTGGCCGGCGCGGCCGACGAACGGCTCGCCGCGCGCATCTTCTTCGGCGCCGGGTCCCTCGCCGATAAACATCAGCTCGGCATTCGGATCGCCGACTCCGAAGACCAGGTTCTTGCGCAATCCCCAGAGTTTGCAGCGGCGGCAATCGCCGATAAATTCGCGCAGAGCTTCGAGCGATTCGGTCTTTTCCAGCCCGCGATATTTCGAGAACATCTCGCGCGGTGGCGCTACGACCGCGGGTGGAATTCGGTCCTGCGCCCGCGCGATCGGCGGCGCGGCCTGCGCGGGCGCGCGCACGCGCTCAGACGCGGGCAGACCGTCCATTCCTTCCTCGCGGAGCTGCGCGACATAATCGGTGAGCGTGGCAACGATCGTTGCGCGGTCTGGCTGCGGTTTGGATTCACTCATAGTTGGCAGGCATCACGCCAGCCGGTCCTGATGATAGCCAATATAGAGCGCGGTTCCGACCGATCCGCCCACCGAGAGAATCAGGTAAATAATGATGAAGCCGACAGTCGGATGCCCGTTGTCATGCAGCGACCAGAACAACGTAAGATTGGTCGGGACATAGAACGCGTAAACGACCGACAGCGGCTTGAGCCATCGCTTCTGCGCGATCAGGCCGTAGGCGTAGATCGCCAGGATGATTCCGAAGATCGGACCGCCGATCGCGTTTTCGCCGAAGGTCGCCAGGCGATGCCCGAACACCACCAGGCCGAGATGCGGATCACTGTGATGCTGAAACGGCTTGGTGAAATCCGAGAACGCGAGCACGGCGAACAGAACCGCCATCGCGGTAAGAAACCAGTCGCGGCGCGGAGGCACGGGCATGGTAGGAGTATCGGGCATTTCAGACCTCCTCGCTCTCCGGCGGCTCAAGAGCCAAGCGCAACGTCGATCGGATGCTCTTTGAGGGCGCTTACTTTGAGCACCGAGAATCCGATCACGTTCCCATCCGCATCAACCTTTTCCATCACCTGGTCGTTGGCGGTTTCCCGAAAAAAACCTTCCTTGCGCTCGAAGGTGACTTCCAGATAATCGCCTTCGGCGTCGTACCAGACCTTCACGTGCTTGCGCTCCATAGAACGGTTCCCCGCTTCGGCTTATCGGTGAGATAAGCCGTCAATACAAAGGCGTCGGCGACGGTAACTTTCACAACCACGCATAAGAATTTATCGCCTACCCGTGTCCCTGAATAGAAGCGATAGTACAGACGCGCGGCTTCGTCGCTGATCGATTGAATTACCAGTGCCGGAGCCCTCAGCGTTTGCGAGATCGCCGAATCGAGGCCAGCCATTTCCGGGTGATCGAGGATATGCGCCAGCCGTTCCTCGCTCAGCCTGACAGCTAAGCCCTGATGGTCAGCAAGTATTTGCACTCCTCTTAGGTTCTCTACTTTCCCAGCCGGATCGCCTTGCTGGTGCGCTTTCGCATGCTCCTCGTGCGCAATCCGGAGGCTATCCGCGAACGACTCGAAGCCGCCGCGACTTCGCCGCGCGCATCGCGGCGAGACGATCCAGGATCTTATCGGCGACTTCGGCTTTCGACAGTATCGGCAGACTCTCGACGCTGCCGTCGGCACCGAAGAACGTGACGATATTGGTATCGACGCCGAAGCCCGCGCCCGCTTGGGTCACATCGTTGGCGACGATCAGATCGAGCCGCTTGCGCGCGAGCTTGCTCTTCGCGTTCGCCGCAAGGTCATCGGTCTCGGCGGCGAATCCGATCATCAGGCGCGAGCCTTTCTTCGCCGCGATTCGTGGAAGCTCGTCGGCGATCGAGATCATCTTGAGCTCGATTCCCTTGGCGTTCTTCTTGAGCTTTCCGGCCGCCGGATTGGCGGGGCGAAAGTCCGCGACCGCCGCCGCCATCACTAGAGCGGTAGCCCACGGGAAATGGCTCGAAGTCGCCGCCAGCAATTCGGCCGCGCTACCTGTGTCGATCCGCTCGACGCCGTACGGAGTCGCGAGCGCTGAGGGTCCCGCGACCACCCGCACCTGTGCGCCACGGCGGCGCGCGGCAGCCGCGATCGCGAAGCCCATCTTTCCCGAAGATCGATTCGAGACGAAGCGCACCGGATCGATCGCCTCTTGCGTGGGGCCGGCAGTGACGAGCACGCGCTCGCCCGTCAGATCGTTCGGCGAAAGAATCCGTTCGAGCTCGGCTACAACGATCGCGGTATCGGGAAGACGGCCCTTGCCCTCGTATCCGCAGGCGAGTTCGCCCTCGGCGGGCTCGATGATCGTCGCACCGCGCGCGCGCAGCCTGCCGAGATTCTCGATCACCGTAGGATGCGCATACATGTGCACGTTCATCGCGGGCGCGAATGCCACCGGAGCCTGCGTGGCGAGCAGAACGGTGGTGAGGATATCGTCGGCGATTCCCGCCGCTGCTTTGGCGATCAGGTTGGCGGTCGCGGGCGCGATCAGAACCGCGTCAGCGGAATCGGCGAGCCGGATATGCCCGATCTCGGATTCCTGGGTGAGATTGAAAGTGTCGGTCGCTACCGGACTTTGCGCGAGCGTCTGGAGCGTGAGCGGCGTGATAAACTCCTGCGCGTTGCGCGTCATCATCACGCGGACTTTCGCCCCGCGCTGCACGAGAGCGCGCACAATTTCGGCGGCCTTGTACGCGGCGATCCCGCCACTAACGCCGAGCACGATCGTCTTGTCGCGCAGGATACCCATCAGGGATCGATTCTATTGTGCGCCGCCCTCCAGACGAAAGCCCCCGCAACGACACTCACGGCGACGGATGCCATTCGCTCTCGGGGCGTAACCGATAGACACCGCCGATCCTCACGAGCATCCGATAACCCACCATCTCGCGGCGGAGAGTGGCGGCGTCTTCGTGATGGCGCTTCAAGATCGCGTTGACCTGCGCCTCGGTGTACTCGATGTGGGCGGCGAACTTGCGCGCGAGCCATCGGAGGATGGTCCAGCGCTTCTTGCGTGAGACCGGAATCGTGGTGAGGCGGTCGCCTTCGAGGAAATTCACCAGCACCTCGCGCTCGCCGGCCTCGGCAGAAGTATCGGCGGCAATCTGGTCAAGGGAAGGACGGCTCAGCAGCGCGCGGCTTCGGCGATGCAGCGCGTCCTCTTCGAGCCGGTACCATCGGGTGGTGCCTTCCGAGCGCACGCTCGCGAGGCCGACAGTCTTCAGGATCGCGAGATGGTGCGAGACGGTGGGCTCGCGCAGGCCCAGGGTGCGCGCGAGTTCCTGCACGCTGTACTCGCGCGCGGCGAGCAAGCCTACGATCCGGAGCCGGCTGCGTTCGGCGAGCGCGCGAAAAAACTCGAGCGGCTCGGACGAGGTAGCTTCCTTCATGGCGCTTGACTTATCGACTGGCATCTAATTAGATATATATCTAATTAGACCACGGTTGACAAGCGGCTTGTGAGGATTCTCAAATGATTCGCACCCGAGGGCTGGGACATATCAATCTCAACGTGAGCGACCTGGAACGTTCGAAACGTTTCTACTGCGAGTTGTTCGGCCTCGAAGTGCTGATGGAGTACGAGGGCCCGATGGGAGAATATCCGTCGGGGAGGCAGGTCGCGCTCAGCACGCCTGGTGCCAGTGACGTTATCGCGCTGTCGCAGGTTCCGGGAGTTCCGGTCGGTCCGGCAGGAGTTAACCACTTCGGTTTCAATCTCGTCTCGAACGATGAGGTTGCCGACGCTGTCGCCGAAGCCGTGCGCGCGGGCGGCAGGCTTATTCGCGAGCAGACCTACGAATCCAACGGTGTCGTCGAACACAATGCCTACGTTGCGGATCCCGACGGATACGTTATCGAACTGAACGCTCAGGCAGTCCTGCTGGCGCGAAAGCACCACCATGACGGCAAGGCTCAATCATAGTACTCCAACCCGAGATGCGTGATCAGTTCTTCGCCGCGCATCCAGCGGAGCGTGTTCTTCAGCTTCATCAACTGGATGAAGATGTCGTGCTCCGGATAGACGTTGGGCGCGTGCATCGGGGCCTTGAAGTAGAACGACAGCCACTCCTGGATTCCGCGCATCCCGGCGCGATGCGCCAGATCGAGAAACAGCACCAGGTCGAGCACCAGGGGCGCGGCCAGAATCGAATCGCGGCACAGGAAGTTGATCTTTATCTGCATCGGATAGCCGAGCCATCCGAAGATATCGATATTGTCCCATCCCTCCTTGGCATCACCGCGCGGCGGGTAATAGTTGATCTTCACCGAATGGAACAGCTTGCCGTAAAGCTGCGGATAAAGATCAGCCTGCAGAATCTGATCGAGCACCGAAAGCTTGGTCTCTTCCTTGGATCGGAACGAGCCCGGATCCTCGAGCACCTCGCCGTCGCGATTGCCCAGGATATTGGTCGAGAACCATCCCGACATCCCGAGCATCCGCGCCTTCAGCCCGGGCGCGATAAGCGTCTTCATGAACGTCTGCCCGGTCTTGTAGTCCTTGCCGCACACGGGGACGTTTTTGTCGCGCGCGAGCTCGAGCAGCGCGGGCGTGTCGGTGGTGAGGTTCGGCGCGCCGTTGGCGTACGGGATTCCGAGCTTCAACGCGGCGTACGCGTAGATCTGGCTCGGCGCGATTTCGGGATCATTGGTCGCAAGCCCGGTCTCGAATGATTTCAGCGTCTGATGCACCGCGGCGGGGCGATGAAAAACTTCGGTCGAGCCGCACCAGACCATCACGAGGCGCGCAACGCCGGTGCGTTCCTTGAACCGCCGGATGTCGTCGATCAGCATCTCGGCCTTGTCCATCTTGGTGCGCGCTTCTTTCACGTTGGGGCCGCTGATGCGCCGGATGTATTCGGGATCGAAGACCGCATCCATCGGACGGATTTTTTCGAGCGGCTCGCGCACCTGCTCGAGCATCGCGGAATCGAGCACGGCGGCGTTGCGCGCGGACTGGTAGGCGTTGTCCTCGAAGATGTCCCATCCGCCGAACTCGAGATCTTCGAGCTTCGCCAGCGGAACGAAATCCCGGATGAGCGGAGTGCGGCCGTCGCTGCGCTTGCCCAAGCGGACGGTCGCGAGCTGGGTGAGCGATCCGATTGGAACGCCGAGTCCGCGTTTGACGGCTTCGACGCCAGCGATAAACGTGGTGCTGACCGCTCCGAGTCCTGGCAGCAAGACTCCGAGCTTGCCGTCCGCTGGGGCGATTCGGACGGGTTCTTTGGTATTCAAACTATCCCTTCTTGAAGCGCGAAGGATAATCGGCGTTGAAAGTCTGCTCAGGATGCATCTTGCGGGCGCGTTCGAGGAGAACTTCTTCGGTCTCGGGGATATTCGGGTCTGGGATGCAGCAATCTACCGGGCAGACCGCGGCGCATTGCTCCTGGTCGAAGAAGCCGACGCATTCGGTGCACTTGGACGGAACGATATAATAGATATCTTCTTTGATCGCCGGACTCGAAGCGCCGTCGAGTTCCCACTGCGCTCCGCCTTCGTAGATCGCGGTATTGGGGCATTCGGGCTCGCAGGCGCCGCAGTTGATGCATTCCTCAGTGATCAGTGTTGACATGATTCAGGCTCCAGAAACTGTCGCGGGCCGCGCGGGTTCGCGGGTCCGTTGTTTTCTTTATTGAACGGAAACAATATCGGCGCATCCGAGAGCGGGCAAGGGTCATCGTGGCATCGCGGCGACGACGCGGCGCGCGAGTTCGGTGAATGCGCGGCTTGCGGGATGATCGGGGCTCTTGATCACCAGCGGCATGCCGTCGTCGCCGGCGCCGCGAAGGTCGGGATAAATCGGAATCTGTCCGAGCACGCTTATCCCCTCTTCCGCCGCGATCTGCTCGCCGCCGCCGTGGCCGAAAAGTTCGTCGCGTTCGCCGCAATCGGGACACGAAAAGTAGCTCATGTTTTCGACCACGCCCAGAAGCGGGCAATGCACCTGGCGGAACATCCTGACCGCGCGCATCGCGTCGAGCACGGCGACGTCCTGCGGCGTGGTGACGATAATCACGCCGTCGATCGCGACCTGCTGCGCGAGCGTGAGTTGCGCGTCACCGGTGCCCGGCGGCAAATCGACGATCAGGAAATCCTGCGTGCCCCACAGCGTATCGCGCAGGAACTGGCGCACCGCGCCCATCACCATCGGACCGCGCCAGATGACGGGAGCTTTCTCGCCCAGGAAATAACCGATCGAGATCAACTTCACGCCGTATTTTTCGATCGGATAGAAATTCTGTCCGCCCGCCGACTTCGGGCGCTCGTCGGTGGTCGCGAACATCATCGGGATCGACGGCCCATAGATATCGGCGTCGAGGAGGCCAACGCTCAGGCCCAGTTGCGCCAGAGCGCAGGCGAGATTGGCGGCGACGGTGGATTTGCCCACCCCGCCCTTTCCGCTCGCGACGGCGACGATATATTTGGTGCCCTCGAGGCGGACGCGGCCGGTCTTCTCGCCGAGCTCGGGCTCGACCCCGCGCACGCGCAGTTCGACTTTGGCGACGCCGAGATCGTGCGCGAGCGCGTGATGCACCCGCTCGGCGACGCGCTGCATCACCTCGTCGCGCGCGGATACTTGGCGAAGCGTGAGCGCAAAGCCGCCGCCGTCGGGAAGCGGCGTGACCTGCTCGACCAGGCCGAGCGTGGCGATATCATCCGCGTAGCCAGGATAGGTCACCCGGCCCAAAGCCTCGAGCACCGCTTCAACTGAGATCGGTTGTGGCACTTATGTATTTATCGCAGATACATTAGACAGTTGAAAGTCATGGGTTCGTTATTTGACATTTTCGCCATTTGCGAAACTTTCAGTTTGTCCAGCATATTTAAGGCTTAATCACCTAAAACGAGTGGCTTTGTTTGGTCAGATTTCCCCTGGGTAGCCGAAACCACATTTCTGGACCAAAAAAAAATCGGCACCGCGCCAACGTTTCCACAAGGCCCCTCGCATCAAAGCTTGAAACATCCGGGATGGCGAAACAAGGCTGAACTGTTCAGCCTTGTAAAATCCGCAGAATAGTCTATGGGGCCGAATCAGTCAGCCAGCGGCGCGAGGCGCGTCGCGATAATCGCGCGGGCTTCGTCTGCGATGCGGCGGACGATCTCGCCGGCCGGCAGAACCTCGCGCACCTGGGTCACCGATTGACCGGCGTACCACGCGAGTCCGCCGAGATTGCCCTCCATCTCCTCGGACGGCGGCGTGACCGAGTAATTCGCCAGCGGCAGCTCGAGGCCCGGGCGTACGAGCTTCGCGCTCGACACGCCTTCGCCCGGACGGCGGCCCGATTCCGGGCGGCCGGCGCGCTCCCATTCCTCGACCAGCGCAGTGCGCAGCGTGCGATGGGCGGCGTCGGGCCATCCGACGTCATAGAGCTTGGTATGAAAGGTCTCGGCGGCGTGCGCGGCGACGATCCGGCGCTTGTAATCGCGATGCGCGGCCGATTCGTTTGAGGCGATGAACCTCGTTCCGAAGACCGCACCGTCGGCTCCCAGAGCCAGCGCGGCTGCGAGCCCGCGCCCGTCGGCGAGTCCTCCGGCGGCGAGCATCGGCAGATCGCCGATCGCGTCGCGGACCTCGGGAACCAGCGCGAGCGTGGTGACGATTCCGCGGACGTGGCCGCCCGCCTCGAAGCCCTGCGCGATAATCGCGTCGGCGCCGGCGGCCTTTGCGCGCACGGCTTCCTCGGCGGACCCGCACTGCCATACGACGGTCAGCCCGAGTCTTTTTGCGGCGGGAATATGCTCGGCGGGATCACCCCAGAAAAACGTGACCGCTTCGACTCGTTCGCGCGCTAGCACTTCAAGCGATCCCGGCCGCATGAACGGAATCAGCAGGTTCACCGCGATCGGCTTATCCGTAAGCGAACGCGCCAGCTCAATTTCAGATGCGATCGCTTCGGGCGTGAATCCTGCGAGAGCGATCGTGCCGAGGCCGCCCGCCTCAGAGACGGAGGCTGCCAGCCGCGCGTGCGCGACTGCGCCCATCCCGGCCGAGACGATCGGGAGATCGATCTTGAACAAATCACAGATGCGGGTGTCGAGCATGTGGAATCTTGGCGGAATTCGGCGTTCCATTACGTGGCTGTGCGATTCGGCGCACGACTCTTCGCCGTCCGACGGTTTCCTCGCGGGCGCGCCGGTTCGATTCCGCGGTTGCCGCTCGGTCCGTCACTAGATGATCGAACATGTAGGACGTGAGCGCCTCGTTCATAAGCGTCTGGTAGCCGCGCCCATGCGCCTTGAACCATCGCAGCACGTTGGGATCTATCCTGAGCGAAACGGGAACTTTGGATCCCGGCAGCATGATGACCGCATCGCGCCATGACTTTGCGGACATGATCGGTGGGGCGTCGGGATCGGCCGCGACAGCTCGCTCGATCTCGCGATCAGTCATCGCGTCGAGGCGCGCCCAGTCAGTCGTGCCGCGATGGCGAGCGAGCGAACGGGTACTTGCGAAAATACGCCTCACGCTCATGGTCATTTGACCTCCTTGCCGAAATAATCCTCATTGCGTCGCCGCGCCAGGTATAGACGAGAGTAACCGGCGCATTAGCTATCCCGACCGCGATAACTCTCTCTTCACGGTAATCACGGCGGCGATCACGCCATTCGAGCGTCGGACCGGCGAAGATTCGGATTGCGTCGTCGAAGTCGATTCCATGCTTGACTTGATTCGAAGCCGCTTTCGTATCGTCTCACTCGAATTCCATTGTATATACGTTATGTCAATACGTCAAGCGGGCTTATGCGCCCGAATCGAGAGCGTCAGCGGGATCGGGTCGCCCTTGATCCGCCACCATCCGTCGGCGCCCCGCTCCATGAAGGGAAAGATCGAGAAGCAGCACACCGGATGCTCGTGCACGAATTCGATTTGCAGGTCCGCCTCGATCAGCGCCGTAACCACGCCGCCGGTGGTGTACATCCACTCGTGGGTGCCGTGCGAGAGCGTCACGGAGTTGTCCGAGTAGTCCGGACCCGGAGGAAAATTCTGCTGTGCGGTCTCGAAATATGAGATTCGCGACTTCAGCTCCGTGGGATTGTCGGTATCGAAACATTGCGTCATCGGATGAAATTCCGAGATATAGAAGATGCCGCCGGGTTTGACGAAATGGGCCGCCACTTGCGCCCATCGCTTCAGATCGGGCAGCCAGCAGAGCGCACCGTAAGAGGTGAACACGATATCGAACTGCTCCTTCAGCACGTTCGGCGCGTCATAGATATCGGAGCAGATAAAAGTCGCGGGAATCTTGAGCTCGGCACTGAGCTTGCGCGCCGCCGCGACCGCCTGGTCCGAGAAATCCAGTCCGGTGACGGACGCGCCGAGCCGCGCCCACGACATCGTGTCCATCCCGAAATGGCATTGCAGATGCAGCAGCGACTTGCCGCGCACGTCGCCCACTTCCTCGCGCTCGATCGGATAGAGATGAAGCCCGCCGTTGCGGAATTCCTGTACGCGATACCCGGCGGAGTTCACATGCACCGGAACCCTTTCGTTCCAGTTCGCGAGATTGATTTTGGTCCGATCATCCATCGGAGATACTCCAAAGAGTGCATGGCGAGATGCTGGTCCAGCGATTCAGGGTTTGCGGGCGCGCAAAGAAAAGATTAGCGGCAGCGGGTCGCCCTCGACGTGCCACATCCCGTCGGCGCCGCGTTTTGCGCAGGGATACAGCTGCCAGACGCATTCGCGATGCTCGCGGAAGAATTCGATTTGCAGTCCCGCGTCGATCAGCGAATTCACGATACTGCCGACGGTGTGGATCCATTCGCGGGGGCGATGCTGGACGATGTGAGTCGGGTCGGCATAGTCCGGCCCGGGTTCGTTGACGATAACCTTTTCGCGAAAGTATCCGAATTCGAATCTCGGCGAGGACGCTTGCGGCAGATCCGAGAAGACCGACGCGAATGGATGCAGATCCGCTATATAGAAGAACCCGCCCGGCTTCACGAAGTGCGCAACAACTTCGGCCCAGCCGCGCAGGTCGGGAAGCCAGCAGATCGCGCCGTAGGACTGAAACACGATGTCGAATTTTTCACCGATCAATCGCGGCGCGTCGTAGATATTGCCGAGGACGAAGCTCGCCGGGATCGAGAGCTCGGCGGAGAGCTTGCGTGCGAGATCGATCGCCTGGTCGGAGAGATCGAGTCCGGTGACGGACGCGCCCAGGCGCGCCCACGACATCGTGTCGAGCCCGAAATGGCATTGCAGATGCAGCAGCGATTTGCCGCGGACCTCGCCGACCTCGCCGAGCTCGAGCGGGAACAGAACATTCTCGCCGCGCCGGAAACCTTCGAGGTTGTAGAACGGAGCGCGCGCGTGGACGTCCACCACGCTGTTCCATTTGTCGCGATTCGCTTTGAGCCAATCTTCCATTTGTGGCTCCGGGTCCATGCGGAGCGATTTTGTCCGAGCTATATCGGGCTCTTCGCACTAATCGCTTCGCGGAGATCCTTCGCTCGGGCAGCCCTCCGCTCAGGGTGACGGACAGGCTGTTTATTCGCTACGGACGCTCCGATGAATAATCCCACGAGATGACGCGGTCGGGCTTGAAACGCACGATCACGACCGGACCGCCGCCCATCGCTTTGGCGTAGCGCTCGCCGGTTTTTATGCCGAGATAATGCACCGCCATCCGCTTGAGGCGCGCGTCGTCTTTGGCTTCGGTCATCGTGACCCGGCCTTTCAGGATCACGCATTTGTAGGGCGCTTTGCGCGTATCGACGACCAGGGTGATGCGCGGATCGTGTTCGAGGCATTTGTATTTGAACGCGCTCGCGGCGGTGTGAAATACGATTTCGCCAGCGCGATATTCGTACCAGGTCGGCACGGCGTGCGGCGCACCGTCGGGCGCGGTCGCGGCGATCACGGCGATTTGCGGTTCTTTCAGAAGCTTGTCGATTGCGCTTTTTTTCATCGGCATGGCGAAATATCTCCTTTTAAGACAATCCACAGATTACACAGATTTCACTGATTAAGAGACGCGGCGAGCGCCGCGTATTGCGGCGCTCGCTTCTGAAAGTCTGTCTGGCAATCGATGAAATCTGTGGAGGTCTTCTCTTATTTTCCTTTGAAGTTTGGTTTGCGCTTTTCTCTGAATGCGCTGGTGCCTTCGCGCACGTCTTCGGAGGGATTTGTGATCATCACAGAGAGCGCGGCGTCCTCGAGCGCGTTGGCGAGCGTCATTTCCTGCTGCTTGTACATCATGCGCTTCGCCATCCGGATCGCGAGCGGCGGCCCGTCGGCGAGTTGGCGCGCGAACTGCATCGTGCGCGCTTCGAGTTGCGCATGCGGCACGACTTCGGTGACCAGCCCGAGCTCGAGCGCGGTCTTGGCGTCATAAACCTCCGCCAGCATCGTCATTTTGAGCGCGCGATCCATCCCTATGAAGCGCGGGAAGAAATATGCGCCGCCCTCGTCGCACAGAAGTCCGAATTTGAGCGCGGTGTCGCCCAGCCGCGCCTGATCCGACGCGATGCGGAAATCGCAGCACAGCGCGAGCGTCAGGCCGCCCGCCACCGCGGCGCCATTGACCGAGGCGATCACGGGCTTGTCGAAGCGGTTGAGCGAGAGCACGAGCTGATGAAAGCCTTCGCGCATTTCGAGCAGATGGCCCATCGGATGGCCGTGGAAGCGCGAGCGGGTGTCGGGCGAGCCGCTGATATCGCCGCCGGCGCAGAAAGCGCGTCCGGTGCCGGTGATGATGAGCACGCGAACGGCGTCGTCCTGACGCGCGAGATCGATCGCGGCGAGAGTCTCTTTGACCAGCGGCTCGCTGTAGCCATTCATCCGCTCGGGCCGGTTGAGCGTGATCTTCGCGATCGCGTCGTGGGTGTCGTAGATGATTGTGTGGAAATCCATTGAAAGTTTACCTCCCGCGATGCCTCGGGTTCGATCGATACAGGCTGGCCATGCCGACAGCCTGCCGAATCCAAATGGGCAGTCTAGATAGTCTGAATATCGTCTTGCCTTCGTTCAGCTCAAGAATTCGCTTGAGTGGAAGCCTGCTCGACGAGTTGTCAAAAAACAACGCTCGATCTGCAAGGGCCGTAAAACTAGCGAGGTTCCGGAGTCCTCTCGCGTAACGACGGCGCACGTCGTTTGGGGGTACATCGTGACCGCCTCTTGCGCGCCGGGCGCGCACGCGAGTGATTGCAAGCTGCGCAGTTGCGAGTCCGATATAGATCAGGCCGATGCGAAATCCCTGCGACCTCGCGCGCCGGACCGTCGCCGCGTACGAACGTCCGGAGAGGGTTGTTTCGACGGCGAAGGTTCGACCGTCCGCGATCAGATTTCGAGTGCGCTGAATCGCCTCGCGGCCCGCGCGAAGCGCGGCGTTTTCCGGCGTATGTGGAGAAAGTCGAACAGCGAAGACGTCGGGGTTCACGATTTCCAAACTCTCCCCCAGCAACTCCCGCGCGCAACTGCTTTTGCCTGCACCATTGGGGCCAGCGACGAGCCAAAGCCAAGAGACGGCAGACATTACGGCGAACTCTTGGACGCAGGCAGCCTCCCCTCTTCCATTGCATCCGTGATCGATTTTCTACCCGCGTATTCCACGCGCTCGCCGAAATCCGGCAGAGACTCCGGCGAGGACCAGTCGATAAAAGGCAGCAAGCGGCATTTGCCTGCTACATCAAACGCAACGTCCAACGACATGATGATCGAAACCTTGCCGAGCAGCGGGCTGCGCGGCCGAATACCGCGAATCCACTTGCCTGCTTCGGCGAGCACAACCTCACGATCAACTCCGATCGGCGCTGAGTCATCGTAGATCAGCAGATCGTGCCGCAACGCTTTACGGTACGACCGCAGGAGGTCGAGCTTTCGCTCGATCGCTTCCTGGACCTGCGAAATCCAGATCTTCTCGCGCTCGCCGCGGAGCCATCCGCCATTGGACAGCTCAACTCCGCGAGTGCCGTTCGTTCGCTCGGAGAGTGTCATCGCGCGCTGAAGCGCAGGCGTGGTGGCTTTCGTGACTTCTAGTCCGGCGGGCGGGCTGTCGCCTTCGGTCATGATGAAATCCGGACCCTGGCCTTCGTCTGCAATCACGGGAAAATCGATAAGGTCGTGCGTCGCACGGGCGAGCACATAGAGCCCCAGGCAATACCGCTCTTCGTCGCGTTTGATGCGACGCGCACGCGCGCCGACGCTCATGACCTCACGCCAGAATTTCTCGACCTCGGCGCGCGTGCGAAAGCGATGTCTGATTTTTGCCGCGGCGCTCAGAATTACCGCCCCTTGAAGGTTGGTTCGCGCTTTTCGAGGAAGGCCTTCACCGCTTCGCGATGGTCTTCCGTCCTGCCGGTCATGGTTTGGCCCCAGGCTTCGCGATCGAGTAGCTGGCGGAAGTCGTGGCTGATCGCTTCGTTCAGGTTCGCCTTCATGTATCCATACGCGACCGAGGGGCCGTTGCCGATCTTTTTCGCGAGCTTGGTCACTTCATCGCGGAAGGCCGCGGCCGGGACGACGCGATTTACCAGTCCGATCCGCAGTGCTTCGGCGGCGTCGATAATATCCGCGGTGAAATACAGCTCGCGCGCTTTGGCCGAGCCAACCAGCCGGGTGAGCGACCAGGTGCCGCCGTAGTCGCCCGAAAAACCGACCTTCGCGAACGCGGTGCCGAGGCGAGCGTTGTCGGCTGCGACGCGGATGTCGCACGCCATCGCGAGGCTCAGTCCCGCGCCCGCGGCCGGCCCGTTGATCGCCGCGATTGTAGGCTTCGGCATCTCATGGAGCATCAGCGAGGCTTCTTCGCCGTGGCGCAGTCCCGCGACTCGATCCTCAATCGTCGGCGCGGGGCCGGTGGATTCGTTGCGCTCGCGCATCCCGCCGATATCGCCGCCCGCGCAGAAGCCGCGGCCTGCGCCGGTCAGCACCACGCATCCGACGTTCGAGTCGTGCGCGGCCTTTCCCAGGTGTTCCACCAGCGCGGACATCATCTCGCCGCTCATGGCGTTGAGTTTGTCGGGGCGGTTGAGCGTCAGGTACAGAACGCGATCTTTCAATTCAGACAGAAGATGATCAGTAGCCATCGTAGCCTCCAAACCGATGCGGTTGTTTATGGTTTCGGCGGTTATGCTTTCGTGGTGATGAATTCGTACTACTTCAAGGCGGCGATAGTGTCGAGTGCCGCGGCGATCGCCTGGGTGCCGTCCATGTCATGCCCCATCGCAGCCGCGGTGTTGAACATCGAGGCGGCGAGTCGAAGGCCCGGCAGCGCGATCCTCGCGTCGCGCGCGGCCTCCGCGACCAGGCGCAAATCCTTGCGCACCAGCTTGATGAAGAATCCTGGCGTCCAGTCGCGCGCGATGATCTTCGGGCCGAGCGCTTTGAGCTGCCACGAAGCGGCTGCGCCCGCGCCGATCGCTTCGAGCACGCGTTCGGGATCAAGACCGCCTGCGCGCGCCAGGCATAGCGCCTCGGCGGCGGCCTCGAGGGTGACGGCGACGGCGACCTGATTGCAGAGTTTGGTCATCTGTCCCGCGCCCGATAGACCCATCAAGGTCACGCGATGTCCCAGATGCTCCAGAATCGGGCGCACGCGCGCGAACGCTTCCTCGTCGCCACCGGCCATGATCGTCAGCGTGCCCTCGCGCGCTCCGACGTCTCCGCCGGAGACCGGAGCGTCAATGTAATCGATGCCGCGCGCACGCAGACGCGCGGAAATTACGCGCTCGGCGGCGGGTGAGATCGTGCTCATGTCGACAACGGTCTGTCGGGACGCGAGCGACGGCTCGAGCTTCGCGACGACCGCTTCAACATCGGGTGTATCGGGCACCATGATGAAAACGATCGCGGCGCCGGTGGCGGCCTGCGCGGGATCGGCGGCGACGATCGCGCCGTCAGCAGCGAGAGCGCGCGCTTTTTCGAGCGAGCGATTGAAGACGCGCACGCGATGCCCCGCGGCGATAAGCCGCCGCACCATCGGCACGCCCATGATTCCAGTTCCAATCCACGCGATATCCATGAGGAGATTGTAGATCAGAATCGGCTGGGATCATGAATCCGTAATGGTGCTCTGTCCGGATTGTCCCTCTCCCCAAAGATTGAGAGAGGGCGGCGCGGCGCGGCGATTGCTCCTTTCAGCAATCGCCGTGACGCGCGAGTGAGGGACCGACAGAATTAAATTCCTGGATCGCCGGAAAACCGCGTTTATGGATGAATCGCAGTCTGAGATTCTGCTTGCCGCGCCTCCCAATCTTTGGGGAGAGGGAATCTTTCTGGAGAGGGAATTTCAGGCGGTCACTGCGATTTTTCGGCCGATACGGGCTGCGCTGGAGAAGTCGTCGTCAGGAACGCGAGCGGAGCCCATAGCGTGAAGACAAACCCCAGCGCCGGGCGATGCCACATCCAGATGAGGCCGTACAAAATGTAGATTGCCGCGAGCACGGCATCGAGGGTGGTTTCGTTGGCGCCGACTGCGGCACCGGTGCGCCCGATCGTCCGTGCGAAGAGCATCGCAGCAAGCAGGATGATGCCGACGATCACATAGCTGGCGCCGTGCGGCCATGCGATTGCGAAAAACAGCATAGTGAAAAGGACGAGGCCGCCGATTCCGATAATCCGGAAGCTCGCACGGGTTTGCAGAAGATAAACGAATGGCTCGAAAGGACCCGGGTTGATTCGCATCGCCGCCCTACTCTACTCGACGCGCGACCCGGCGCAACGTCGCGATCCGCATGGGTCTTATCGCTGGCCGGTCCAGGTGGGCGGTGCGACCTGGCGCCAGCGGGCGCGAATCGCTTCGTATTGATCCGCGGCGAGCGGACCAGCAGCGAGCGAATCCGCGTTCTCGGCCCATCGGCCCGGCTTGGTCGTGCCTACTATCGCGCAGGCGATGCCGGGAACCGACAGGGTAAAGCGCAGCGCGATTGCGGCCGTATTGGCGCCCTGCAGAAAACCGTATCGAAGCCGATCCAGCCGCTCGCGATAGGGCGCCGAGTAGGCGTCGCGGCTGTCGGCGCGCCACGCGGCGTTGGCGAGCGGACGCTTGGCGATAATCCCCATCCCGCGCGCGTGCGCTTTGGGAATAGCCACATCGATCGCTTCCTGATCCGCGATACTGACGGAAATCTGCAGCGTGTCGAAAATTCCCAGCTCGATCGCTTTGAGCGCGCTGGCGCCGTCGGCGCTGACTGCGATGAATCGCGTCTTACCCGCGGCGCGCGCACCGGCCAAGACCTCGAGCACGCGCGGATCGTCGAGAGTTGCGGCGTCGGGGCTGTGGAACTGCATGATGTCCACATAGTCGGTGCGCAGGCGCTTGAGGCTGCGGTCGATGCTTTTGGCGATCATCGCGGAATCCCAGTCATCGCCTGCGAGGCCGGCGGCGTGGCCGCATTTCGTTGCCAGGATGACGTCTTTGCGGCGATGCGAGATCGCGGCGCCGAGTTGCGCCTCGCCGTCGCCGTAGCAGGCGGCGGTGTCGATTAGGTTGAGGCCGCTATCGAGCGCGTCGTTCAAAATCCGGGCAAGGTCCTCCGGAGAGGTTCCACCATAGCCGGTCTCTGATCCGCCGAACCCTAACGCGCTGACGCGTAGGCCGGTGCGTCCCAGAATCCGACGCTCGATTGAAACAGGAGGCACGGATTCGATCTACATCGATCGAAGAGCGCGAGGCAAAGCGGGAACGGGCGCCCTCGCTGGCGCGCGAAGCAGGTGCGACAGCTATCCCTCGCTCAGGTCGTTGCGGACAAGGATGGTATCTTCGCCCTTGACCATCGTGAGAAACCGATACCCGCGCGTCGCTCGTTCCAGAGCCGGTTCACATCCCGGTATCATCCAGTCGTGAAGTTCAATCACCATTAGTCGCGTTCGGCCCAGCCACGAATCGCAGGGAACGGAGAAAAGCTCTTTCTCCGCGCCTTCGATATCGATTTTCAGGAGATCGACCGGTGCGCCTTCGCTCCATCGCGCCAGGATGTCATCGATCGTTACTCCATTCACTGAAGGCATTCCGGTGGCGCCGTTGGCCGAAACTCTGAAGCCCCATTCGGGTCCCGACTTGTCGATTGCGAGCGGCTCGGCCCGAGGCCAGATCGCGGCCTCTATCGCGATCACGTTCGGGTATGGCGCGGTGTTCCTTACCATGGTCCTGAAATTCGAAGCTTCGGGCTCGACGGCGACAATTCGTGCTTCAGGGTAGTGGGTGGCGAAGTAAACCGACGCGTAGCCGACATTGGCGCCCAGATCGAGGATCAGGCGGGCGGGGACGGCGAATGGCAGATGATAACTTTCGTTGATGAAGATTTGATCGAACGCGTGGACGTCGGAGGTGCGCGGCCTTATCCAGAGCGGATGGGCGAGGCCGGGCACTGCGATCTGAAATTCACTGCGCCCGAACCATGGAGCCAGGATTAAGTGGAAGGTCTGAGCATACCCAAGCTTGCGTGGGTATTTGATCAACTGCCGGATAAGGTGCCGGTAAACGAACCTCAGGGGTTTAATCCCGAGTTGAAAAAGTCCAGTGCGCGACTTTGAACGTTCGTCCATCTTCATTTTGAGGATAGCCTGCAAGCCGCCGACTGTTTTCGAATCCTCCCGTGCCGCGTGGACTGCGCAAAGAGCGAACCTATACTTTGCGTTAAAATGCTTGCTTCCCTTTATGCCTGCTCGTGTATCTGCTCAAGAGCAACTCTGTGCTTAATGAGACGCACCACGAACACTTTAGTTGCGAACCAGGACTGAGAGAATAGCTCGGGAATCGGGCCGCGATGGGCAAAATCCCGCGCTCTCGCGGCTAAAGCTGGAAACGGAAAGCGGGCGCCGGTTGTGCGGCGCCCGCTTGAGATCATCCTTTATTGAAATACGCTGACTTATGCTGCGACTTTCGCCGTGCCTGCCTCCGTCGTTTCACTGGCTAGCGAGCCACGTTTGGAGAACGCGACCGCTACCGCGAGCAACACGACCGACACGACCACCACGACGACCCGCGTCAGGGTTACGTCGTTGATCGCAGTCGTGCAGAAGGGAGCCGCGAGAATACCGACCAGGTTCATCACCTTGATCATCGGATTCAGCGCGGGTCCGGCGGTGTCCTTGAAGGGGTCACCTACCGTGTCGCCAACGACGGTGGCCTTGTGAATCTCGGTGCCCTTGCCGCCCAGGAAGCCGTCCTCGACTTTTTTCTTGGCGTTGTCCCAGTTGGCGCCCGCGTTCGACATGAAGACCGCCAGCAACTGGCCGGTCAGAATCGTGCCGCCGAGGAAGCCGCCGAGCGCGCCTGCGTCGAGTCCGAAGCCGACCAGCAGCGGAGCGAAGACCGCCAGGATTCCGGGGCCGAGCAGTTCCTTCTGCGCGGTCTCGGTCACGATATCGACGCATCGGGCGTAGTCAGGAAGTTCGGTGCCTTTCATGATTCCCGGATGCTCGCGTAACTGACGGCGGACTTCGAACACGACCTGGTAGGCCGCGCGGCTGACCGCCTTGATCGCGAACGAGCTGAACAGGAACGGAACCGCGCCACCGATCATCAGGCCGACGAACACGGTCGGCATGTTGATCTGCACGCCGATAGCGCCCAGATGGGCTTCATCGATAAACGAGCGGAACAGCGACACGGCCGCGATAACCGCGGTCGCGATCGCGAGTCCCTTGGTCAGAGCCTTGGTGGTGTTGCCGATCGCGTCCATCCAGGAAAGTGTGCGCGACGCCTCTTCCTGATGAATCCCCGCCATCTCGAAGATGCCGTGCGCGTTGTCGGTAATCGGTCCGTATGTGTCCATCGCAAGGATGAAGCCGGTAGTGGTCAGAAGTCCCAGTCCGGTCAGCGCGATTCCGTAGAACTGCAAGGCGAGCGACTCGTGGAACAGGACCATCGGGCCGATGATCGTAATTGCGATCACCACTAGCGCCCACACCGACGACTCGAGTCCCTCGGCCAGTCCGGACAGGATGAGCGTCGCCGGGCCGGTGCGTGCCGAGATAGCGGTCTCAGTGGTGGGCCCTTTATCCGGATGGGTGAAATAGTTCGTGAGCCACAGGGTCACGATCGCGAGAATGATTCCGAAGGTGGCGCAGAATCCGAAACGCCAGTCGGTCGCGCCGGTGCGCGGATCCTGCATGTAGAAATAGTTGACGACAAAGAATCCGATGACCGAGGCGACCGCGGAAACCATGTAACCCTGGTTGATCGGCTTCATCGGATCGCGCATCGCGGAGCCGGTCGGAACTTTGACCGCCATGATTCCGAGAATCGAAGAAAACACGCCTACTCCGCGCAGGATGAACGCGAACATAATCAGCTTCATCGCGAACATCGGGGCGAAGGCGCCGTATGCGGCCTGAAAATCAGGCTCGTTGACCGCGAATGCGGCCAGGATGATCGCGGCGACCAGTGTGACCTCGTAGGACTCGAACACATCGGCCGCCATCCCGGCGCAATCGCCGACGTTGTCGCCAACGTTGTCCGCGATCGTGGCGGCGTTGCGTGGATCGTCTTCGGGCAAATCCTGCTCAACCTTGCCAACCAGATCGCCGCCGACATCTGCCGCCTTGGTGTAGATGCCTCCGCCGACGCGCATGAACAGCGCGGCCAGCGATCCGCCGAAGCCGAAGCCAATCAGCACCTTCATCGCATCCTGCTGATAGACCAGGAAGATGATCGTGGCGCCAAGCAGTCCCAGTCCGACGGTGAACATCCCGGAAACGCCGCCCGCCTTGAACGCGAGCTCCATCGAGCCCTTGAACGAGGTGAGCGCCGCGTTCGCGCTGCGGACGTTGCCCTTGACCGCAAGTCCCATCCCGACGTAGCCGGCGCCGTAGGAGGCGCTGACGCCCATCAGAAAGGCAACCGAGATTCCGAGCGACAGCCACAGGTCGTGGTAGACGTGGTGGTACATCAGGAACAGGGCGATAAAGATCGCGACGACGAAAAAGATCATCGTCGAGATTTGCCGGCGCATATACGCCATCGCGCCCGTCTGGATCGCGTCGGCAACGTCGGTCATCGACTTGGGGCCGGGATCCGCTTTCATCACGGTGCGGACCAGGATCAGTCCGTAACCCAGTCCTATGAAGGCTGAAATCAGAATCAGCCAGAGAATCAGTACCTGCCCATTGCTAAGGGCTGGCAGTGCGATATTCGCTTCACTCATCGTCCGTTCGATCTCCCGAAATTTCAGGGTTTGGGTGCGGCCTGCGCGCGCTGTCCTCTATTCAATGCTTCATCGGTCTGGATAGACGATCACGGCGAGTTCAATCCGCAGAGCGCATCTGGCGCAGTTTAGGTTTTCTGCGAAACGATGTCCATAACCAAAATGTCGCTAGAGTCGGTAATTTTGACAGTACCCTTAACGTGACCCGCGATGAGTCGGTCGCGCGGGTTAGTGGCAGCCGGCCTCGAAGAGCTCTGTCATTTCGGAGTGTCACTGCGCCCGCGGTTCGGGATTTCTCCCGGAGCGTGCGCGGTGTGAAATTGATCCTTCATGGTTGAATCGCAGCGCTCGCGTGTGTTTATCTGTAAGGTTCAAGACGCCATGCAAGTAAATATCGATACCCCTTCGGCGCTGCGGCGCAAACTCACCATCGAAGTCGAACCCGACGAGATCAAGCGCGAACTCGACTCGGCTTACAACGAGCTAAAGCGCGGCGTGGTGCTCAAGGGCTTTCGTCCCGGCCATGCGCCGCGGATGATGCTCGAGCGGTTTTTCGGCGACCAGGTTCGCGGCGAAGTGCTGCAGAAGCTGCTGCGCGAATACACCGAAAAAGCGCTCGAGGAAAATTCGCTCAAGCCGGTGGTCGCGCCGGAGATCGTCACCGAAGAGACCGACCTCGCCAAGTCGCTCAAGTTCAGCGCTACCTTTGATCTGCGTCCCGAGCTGACCGTAAAGGATTACGCGGGACTCAAGATTCCGGAGATCAAGATCGAGGTCAAGGAAGAAGAGATCGACCGCACGATCCAGGCGCTGCGCGAGCGCCAGGCCACGCTCAAGAAGATCGAAGGCCGCGCCACGGTTCAGGAAGGCGACTACGCGCTGGCCACGATTGAAGGCTTCGAGGGCGACAAGGCGCTATCGGGAGTTCCGACCCAGGAGCGGATACTGCAAGCGTCGAAGACCGCAATCGCCCATCAGATTGACGAGATCCTGATCGGCGCCGAGGTCGGTAAGACCGCGCGCGGCGTCAAGACCTACGGCCAGGACTACGCGGAAAAAGAGCTAGCGGGAAAGACCGTCGAGTGGCGCGTCAATGCCAAGGAAATCTACGAGCGGATCCTGCCCAACCTCGATGACGAATTCGCCAAGGATCAAGGCGACTGCAAAAATCTCGCGGAACTTCGCGTACGCGTACGCGAAGAACTCGAGAAGCACGCCCGCGACGAGGCTGACTCCCGTGCGCGCCAGGGATTGCTCGATCTGGTGATCGAGCGCAATCCGGTCGAGCTGCCGGAATCGCTGGTCGCTCGCGAGCAGCGGGTGATGGAGCAGGAACTGCACAACACCCTCGAAGCAGGCGGTATCCCGCACGAGCAGGTCGAAGAGCGCGTCAAGGCTTCGGCAGAGGAACTCAAGCAGCGGGCCGAGAAGCGCGCGCGCACCTCGCTGGTGGTCAACGCTATCGCGGACCAGGAAAATATCGAGGTCAGCGACGAAGAACTGGGCGAACGGGTGGCTTTGATCGTCACCCAATCGGGGCGTAATCGCGAACGCGCAGCGGAATTTTATCGCGAGGAAGCCAACCGCGAGGGCTTGCGGATCACGATGCGCCGCGAAAAGGCATTGGACCTCGTGATGGCGCGTGCCCAGCGCGAGCACGCTGAGAACGAGCCAAACGAGGCCGCGAGTGACGCCGCGAGTGTGGAGAAGGCGTGAGTCAAGTGGACAAACGCTTTTTGAAAATCGCTGGACGTTGCCCAAGTATTGCGGAGTGGATACAATTTGATGGCGTCAGCGGCCTGTTAAGCTCATGAGAGTGTCGGCTGCGACGCGGTAGGGTTTATGAGCAGCCTGGTACCGATCGTAGTCGAACAAACTGGCCGCGGTGAACGCGCCTACGACATCTATTCCCGCCTGTTGAAGGATCGGATTGTATTTCTCGGCACCGAGGTTAATGGCGACGTCGCCAATTTAATTACGGCGCAGTTCCTGTTCCTCGAGTCCGAAGATCCGGAAAAAGAAATCAGCTTCTATATCAATTCGCCGGGCGGCGAAGTGACCGCCGGGATGGCGATATACGACACGATGCAGTTCATCAAGCCGGGAGTGTCAACGCTGTGCCTGGGTCAGGCCGCCAGCATGGCGGCGATTCTGCTCGCCGCCGGACAGAAGGGACGGCGCTACGCCCTGCCGCATGCGCGTGTCCTGATGCATCAGCCGCATGGCGGCGCGCAGGGCCAGACCACGGATATTGATATCCAGGCGCGCGAGATGGTCCGCGCACGCGAAGAAATGAACCTCATCCTGGCGCACCATACGGGCCAGAACGTCAAGAAAATCGAGAAGGATACGGACCGCGATTTCATCCTGTCTCCGGATCAAGCAGTTGAATACGGAGTCATTGATGAGGTAATCGTTAGCCGGAGGCCCTCCAAGTGAACCGCGGGAGGCAGTAATGGCCAAGCATGACGACCGTTCGGGCAATCTGGTGTGTTCGTTTTGCGGCAAGAGCCAGGACGAAGTACGCAAGCTGATCGCCGGACCGACGGTTTATATTTGCGACGAATGTATCGATCTTTGTAACGACATAATCGCCGAAGAGACCGACAGCGAAGAGGCTTTCAGCCAATCCTCGGCGGTCCCAAAGCCCGCGGAAATCAAACGCGTTCTCGATCAATACGTAATCGGTCAGGAACGCGCCAAGAAAATTCTCTCGGTCGCAGTCCATAACCATTACAAGCGAATCGACTCGCAGATGGTGACTGGCGACGTCGAGCTGCAGAAATCCAATATTCTGCTAATCGGTCCGACCGGAGTGGGCAAAACGCTGCTGGCGCAGACGCTGGCGCGCTTCCTTCAGGTTCCGTTCACCATCGCCGATGCAACCTCGCTCACCGAAGCCGGCTACGTCGGCGAGGACGTCGAGAATATCATCCTGTCGCTGTTGCAGAACGCTGATTACGATATCGAGCGATGCCAGCGCGGGATTGTCTATATCGACGAGATCGACAAGATCGCGCGCAAGGGCGACAACCCCTCGATCACGCGCGACGTGTCCGGCGAAGGCGTGCAGCAGGCGCTGCTCAAGATAGTCGAAGGGACCATGGCGTCGGTGCCGCCCAAGGGCGGCCGCAAGCATCCGCAGCAGGAGTTCCTGCAGGTCGATACGACCAATATCCTGTTCATCTGCGGCGGAGCGTTCGTAGGACTCGACGATATTATCCGGCGCAGGATCGCGGGCAAGACGATGGGCTTTCGCGCCGACCTGACCCATCGCGACCCCAAGACCATCTCGGAATTGCTGCTCGAAGTGCAGCCGGAAGACCTGCTCAAGTTTGGACTGATTCCAGAATTTGTAGGGCGATTGCCGGTAATCGCGACCTTGGGCGAGCTGGACGAGGAAGCGCTGGTGCGCATCCTGAACGAACCCAAGAATGCGCTGGTGCGGCAATACCAGAAGCTGTTCGACATGGAGAACGTGCATCTGAAGTTCACGCAGGGAGCGTTGCGCGCGATCTCGCGAGAGGCGCTCAAGCGCAAATCCGGAGCACGCGGACTGCGCGCCATCATGGAAGGAATCATGGTGGACCTGATGTACGACATACCGTCGCAGCCGAATATCAAGGAGGTTCTGATCTCAGAGGAAGTGGTGACGCAGAAGGAGCAGCCGCTTCTGGTCTACCAGAAGACCGCTGAAACCGCCTGACGCGAGGGAGACTCGGGATCCACAAGATGCTGTTTCGTAACGACAAAAAAGATAATCGCGACGCACCCGGGAACGTGGTTCCGCTGTTCCCGCTGCGCGAATTGATCGTATTCCCCCACGCGGTGTACCCGATTTTCGCGGGCCGCCAAAAATCCATCAAAGCGCTCGAAGCCGCCGAGCAGCAGAAGAAACCGATTTTGCTGGTGTCGCAGAAAGACGCCAAGATCGCCGAGCCGTCGCCGCAGGACCTGTACAATATCGGCACGCTCGCGATCGTGGTGCAGCTCCTGCGCCTGCCCGACGGGACGGTCAAGGTGCTGCTCGAAGGCAAGAAGCGCGCGCGAATCCTGCGTTATCTTCCCGACGAGGAGTTCTACCAGGTCGAGGCCGAGGAAATCGAAGAGGCGTACGAGCCCTCGCCCGAAGTCGAGGCGCTGATGCGCTCAGTCGTGTCGACTTTCGACAACTACGCGAGGCTCAACAAGAAAATTCCGCCGGAGATGGTGGCTTCGATTTCGGCGGTCGATGATCCCGGATTTCTATCCGACAAGATTGTCGAACACCTTGGAATCAAGCTCGAAGACAAGCAGGCGCTGCTCGAATCGACTAATCCTGCGGAGCGGCTGGAAAAGATTCTCGGCTACATGCGTTCCGAGCTGGAAATTCTCGAGGTCGAAAAGCGGATCCGCTCCCGGGTCAAGAAGCAGATGGAGAAGACCCAGAAGGAGTATTACTTAAACGAGCAGATGCGCGCGATCCAGAAAGAGCTCGGCGAGAAAGACGAATTCAAGAACGAGATCCAGGAACTCGAAGAAAAGCTGCGCCAGAAGAAGATGCCGACCGAGGCGCGCGAAAAGTGCGAGCGCGAAATCAAGAAGCTCAAGATGATGTCGCCGATGTCGGCCGAGGCCACGGTCGTGCGCAACTACCTCGACTGGTTTCTGGCGCTGCCGTGGTTCGAGTACACCGAGGACAAGCTCGATATCAAGGAAGCCGAGCGTATCCTCGAAGAGGATCATTACGGGCTCGATAAGGTCAAGCAGCGGATACTCGAATATCTCGCGGTCGAAACGCTGGTTGGCCAGATGAAGGGACCTATCTTGTGCCTGGTCGGACCTCCGGGAGTCGGCAAGACATCGCTCGGCAAGTCTCTGGCGCGCGCGACCGGCAGAAAGTTCGTGCGCGTGTCGTTGGGAGGAGTGCGTGACGAGGCCGAAGTCCGCGGGCATCGCCGCACCTACATCGGCGCCCTGCCCGGGAAGGTGATCCAATCGATCCGCAAGGCCGGATCGTCGAACCCGGTGATGCTGCTGGACGAGGTTGACAAAATGTCAACCGATTTCCGCGGCGATCCGTCGTCGGCGCTGCTCGAAGTGCTCGATCCGGAGCAGAACTTTACCTTCAACGATCACTACCTCGATTGCGATTACGATCTTTCCAAAGTGATGTTCGTGACCACGGCGAACACGCTCGATCGTATCCCGCGCCCGCTCCAGGACCGGATGGAGGTGATCCGGATTCCCGGCTACACCGAAACCGAAAAGGCGCAAATCGCAAAGAAGTATCTGGTCACCAAGCAGATGGAGGCCAACGGCCTCAAGCCTGAAAATATCGAGTTCACCGACAAGGCGCTGTTCGGAATCATCCGCCACTACACGCGTGAGGCGGGAGTGCGCAACCTCGAGCGCGAGGTCGCGTCGGTATGCCGCAAAGTCGCGGTCGAAGTGGTCAAGACGGACCGCAACGCGCACGTCAAGGTTTCCGCCTCGAGCCTCGCGAAGTACCTGGGACCCGCGAAATTCCGTTACGGAATCGCGGAGACCGAGCCGCAGGTGGGAGTCACAACCGGACTCGCGGTGACCGAGCTTGGCGGAGAGCTGCTGAGCGTCGAGGTGACGATCGTTCCTGGACGCGGCAAGCTTACAATCACCGGCCAACTCGGCGACGTGATGCAGGAATCGGCGCAGGCGGCGTTGTCGTACGTGCGCTCGCGCTCGGACATGCTGGGGCTCGATACCAGCTTCTACCACAAGATCGACATCCATATTCACGTTCCCGAGGGTGGAATTCCGAAGGACGGACCGTCGGCCGGAATCACGCTGGCGACCGCGCTGGTGTCTGCGCTCACGCGCACGCCGGTGCGTAACGACCTTGCGATGACGGGCGAGATCACGCTGCGCGGGCGCGTGCTGCCGATCGGAGGACTAAAGGAAAAGGTGCTGGCGGCGCATCGCGGCGGAATCAAGACGATCCTGATGCCCAAGGAAAACGGCAAGGACATCAGCGAGATCGCGCCGGCGATACTCAAGGGGATCCAGCTCATCCAGGTCGAGCACATGGACGAGGTGCTGCGGCATGCGCTGGTGCTGACGGATCCGGAGGCGTTTTTCAAGCCACGGCCTCCGTCGGTGAATCCAGCCTTCCTGAATGAAGCGGAGAGCAAGACGCCGATCGCCGCCGACGACGATGAAGACACAGCACCGTCGCCGACGAACCTCTCGCAATAACCGGGGCGCGCGAGGAAACTGGGGCTCCGTGATTCCCGCGCGCGATCGCGGGACGCGGCCTAACCGGCGGCGCAGGCCGCAATAGAGCAGAGCCATGACCAAGGCCGAACTTATTGAAGCACTTTCGAACAAGCTTCCACTTCCCAAGGCCGACGCCGAGCGTGCGGTGAATATCGTGCTCGACGACGTGATCGCGGCGCTCAAGACCGGCGACCGGGTGAACATCTCGGGCTTCGGGACCTTCTCGGTCTCGACACGTCAGGCGCGCGCGGGACGAAATCCGAAGACCGGCGAGACGATCCAGATCTCGGCCAGCCGCTCGGCCAAGTTCAAGCCGGGCAAGCAGTTAAAGGACTCGCTCAACGAAGGCCTCGAAGGAGCAGCCGCGCCAAGTACCGGGTCCTAATCGGCAAGGCACGCATCCGCGGCTGCCAGTAGCCATTCGAGTTGAGTAATATAGAGCCCTGCCCTGACGGGCGGGGCTCTCTTTTCGCGATGGGGGGCGGTTAGCTCAGTGGTAGAGCATCGGCCTTACAAGCCGAGGGTCGCAGGTTCGAAACCTGCACCGCCCACCAATAAATTCACGCGCTTGCGAGACTTTCAGAGTTCCGAGATTACCTGCGGCGGTTTTCCACACTGACGGCGTTGGCCAGTCAACTCGATACCTGGAATCAATTGAAACATGGTGCTGACGGCTGCGGAGGGCTTCTTCTGCCTGCCGCTTGAGCCCGCTCGTAGTATGACCGTATAACCAACTGGTATGACCCGAACATCAATCAAATCAACTTACGCTCTCGATGTTGGAACGGTCCGTAAACTTGACCGGGTCGCCACCCGCTGGCAGGTCTCGAAATCGGAAGTCTTGCGCCGCGCGATTGATGTGGTAGTCCGCGATCAACTCGCCGAAACACCGTCTCGCTTCCAAGCGCTGGACGAATTGCAGAAGAGTGTGAAGCTCACCCAGGCAACGCACTGATAATTGGTCGCGCGAGATCCGCGCCGAGCGCGAACAGACCTCGGCTCGGCACGAATGGCGCAAGCGATAATTCACCTTGATACGAGTTTTCTGATCCGGGCGCTGAGTCCGAATTCCGGCGAAGATATGCAGTTGCGCGGCTGGATGGCGAACGGCGCCACGCTCGGCATGAGTGCCATCGGATGGTCCGAGTTTCTATGCGTCCCCTACTTGAGGCACCTGTTTTCCGACAAGCCTGAAGATACGGGACGCTTCATAGCTACCGGATCTTTGCCGAGAGTCGCTAAGACGGTGGCGAAGCGAGGATTGCGAGTGAAGCGGTCGTTTACTTGTTCGTTTGCAGTAATGATTCTATGGGTTCTCATTTTCTGTGCGGGTGCTTCGGCTGCGGGCGAGGCCATCCGGGTGCAGGGGGGACCTTGGATGCTTGCGGGCCGCGCGTTTGCGAGCGCGAAGGTCTCGGCGCATCCGCATTTGATCGTCGTGCTGCATGGCGATGCACCGGAGGCTAACCCTTCCTATCAATACGTGCTGGCGGAACGCGCTGCGGGGGCGATCGACGATGTGGTCGTCGTGGGATTGCTGCGGCCCGGATACAAGGACGCCAGAGGTGACGAGAGCCAGGGGCGTCGCGGATGGGCGCTCGCTGACAACTACACGCCGCAGGACATCGGCAGTGTCGCGAGCGCGGCTAAGGCGCTAGTCGATCGCTATCACGCCGCCGATCTCACTCTGGTGGGCCATTCCGGCGGAGAGTGTCGGAAATTTCGTGTTTGTGAGCCATACAAAGGAGCCCTTTTAAGGGCAGGAGGAAAGTATGGCAACGAACCGGGAAGAGCGGATAAGCGATGAGGTCTTGGACCAGCTATTGGAGGGGCGGGAACCGGCGACGGTATTTGAAAGCGGCGGTTTGATCGACGAGCTGAAAAAGCGGCTGGCGGAACGGATGCTCGATGGAGAGATGGATCACCATCTGGGCGCCGAGGAGGAAACAGAAGCGGGCAATCATCGCAACGGATACGGCGCAAAGACGGTCCTGACGGACACGGGCGAGCTGGAGCTGTCGATTCCGCGCGATCGCCACGGGCGTTTCGACCCAGTGCTGATCGGCAAGTACCGGCGGCGGTTCGCGGGCTTCGACGACAAGATCATCGCGCTGTACGCGCGCGGGCTGACCACGCGCGAGATCGCGGCGCATGTGGGCGAGCTCTACGGAGTCGAGATCTCGCCGGACCTGGTGAGCGCGGTGACCGACGCGGTGCTCGAGGAGGTGGCGGCATGGCAGGGCCGGGGATTGGAAGCGGCCTATGCGATCGTGTTCTTTGACGCGATCCGGGTCAAAATCCGCGACGAAGGGATGGTCAACAACCGGGCGGTATACCTGGCTATTGGAGTGCGCTGCTCGGGGCACAAGGAAATCCTGGGAATCTGGATCGAACAGACCGAGGGCGCGAAGTTCTGGCTGCGGGTGATGACCGAACTGCGCAACCGCGGCTGCCAGGACATCCTGATCGCGGTGGTGGATGGGCTCAAGGGCTTTCCCGAGGCGATCACCACGGTGTTTCCGCGCACGGTGGTGCAGACCTGCATCGTGCACCTGATCCGTTACTCGATGCACTTCGCGTCGTGGAAGGAACGGCGGCCGGTAGCGGCGGCGCTCAAACCCGTATACCAGGCCCAATCGGCCGCGGCGGCGCGCGAGCGTTTGGAGGAATTCGACCGCGGCCCGTGGGGCAAAAAATATCCCGCGATCGCACAAAGCTGGCGGCGCAACTGGGAGCAGGTGATTCCGTTCTTCGCGTTTGCCCCCGAGCTGCGCAAAATCATGTACACCACCAACGCGATCGAGAGCCTCAATGCCCAAGTCCGCAAGGCGGTAAGAGTCCGCGGCCATTTTCCCAGCGAGGAGGCCGCCGCCAAGCTCATCTGGCTGGTGCTGCGCAATGTTCAGGCGCGCTGGAAAAATCCGCCGATCACGTGGCAAGCTGCCAAAGCCCAATTGGCGATCCAGTTCGAGGACCGATTCCTGCTGACGGAATGAGCAATGGAACCACTGGCATTATATCGCCGCGCTAGCCTCCGCGCCGGTACGCCCTCAAGGGTTCGCGCGCTGCGCGCGCCGGCTGGCGCCGCCCTTGACCGCGACCGTCGCTCCGGCTGGATGGTGATTATGCAGTCGCCGTTGGCGACTGCTGCGTTTAGCAGCCAGTCTCTACTAACTGCTCACACACGAAATTCCTGACGCTCCCTTCCGGCGGTTCGACTATCGCCGCGGATATTCTCGCGCTCTATCCGCATCTGGCGCGCCGCGCGGTGCTCGTATCATGTCCGTGTGATGTGCCGGCCTTCCGCTGGAGTATGATGAAACTGCAATGGAATCCGCTGTGGCTGATTCCGGTCAACGCCGTCTCGCCGCAGGCTCATGTTGCGCAGATCTCCAGAGACACGATCGTGCGGATGGTCGTGGGCAGCGCCGATCCCGTGGCACCTCCGGCACTGACCTTCGCCTTCGCAGATGCGCTTAAAGATGATGGCGGCGATGTGCAGGTTGTAGTGCTCAAGAACCTCGGACACGAGATCTTTCTCGAACCCATGGTGCTCGAACAATTACGCAGCCTGATGAATGCGGCACCCGCTCTCTGAACGTCACTTAAGTATGTCCGACTAGCCCTTCGCGCCGTCAAATAAGTCGGTGAATCCGCCCGGCGCGTATGGTCCTATCGCCCCTGCTGGGCACGACGCGCGATCGAGGTACCGGTGTCGATGCAAAAGTTCGATCGATGAAGTACTAATCGCGCGCGGCTAGAACTTTCGCAAGTTGAACGGCTCGCGTTTGAGGATCCCGCGCCGCGCTATGCCCCAGAGCGTAGCAGTCAGAAGTTTCAGATCTTCTGCCGTGTGCGCCATAAATCGAACCGAGCATCCGCCCTCGATCTGACTGGTGCCTCCGCACACTTCGGGACTCTTCTGCAGAGCGCGATCGATTTCGGTTGACAGGCCAGCCCAACCGCTGTCGTTCTCACCCGCGACCACAAAACTGGCCAAGTAGTTGAATCCCTCGGCAACGCCGAGGCGGTCGGGATCGTTCTCCTCGGGAATAATCCGCGAACGGCTGAGATAAAGGGGGGCCGGGCCCCGTGTGACTATCGTTTCCGACCTCAATTCACCAAAGCGCCAGCGCTCGCCGCGGCCAATCCGGCCAGCCGCGATCGCGTCGTAGATGATTGCGCGGCTGCCCGGCGCCATCTTAACTCGCACGGATTGATGAAGACGCGCCCCCGGATGCGGAATCAAATGATCCGGCAGAAACTCGATGGTGGCGCCAGGGCCAAGCGTGATGCTTACCTGGTGAGATGCCGGCGCACTCGCGGTGCGATATACCTTGCCGGCCGACGCCGTGATCAGGACTGCGGACGCTCGTTCGCCGAGATCAACCGTGGTGCTGAGCCGGTCACCGCCGAGGATTCCTCCCCCGGAATTGAGCATCATCAGGCACAGCGACCCGTCGGCGGTCCGGACCGGTTCCAGCGCTTGAAGCGGATGCGTCCAGCGCCGGCGGGCGAGAATTGTGCGCGCGCCGCTTCGTACGAAACCGAGGCTCAGGAAACCGTCGCGTCCGACGCGATCAGGATGCGAACAGGAGTTCGCGGTTGATCCAGTCCACGACCGCGTCTGCTCCGGTTCCCTGTCTGAGATTGGTAAAGACAAATGGCCGCTCTCCACGCGCGCGTTTCGCGTCACGTTCCATAACCCCGAGGTCGGCGCCCACGTATGGCGCAAGATCGATCTTGTTGATTACCAACAGCCCCGACCGCATGATTCCGGGACCGCCCTTGCGCGGAATCTTGTCGCCCTCTGCCACGTCGATTACGTAAATCGTCGCGTCCACCAGCTCGGGACTAAAAGTGGCGGCAAGATTATCGCCGCCGCTTTCAATGATCACGATATCCAGATCGGAAAAACGCGTCGTCAACTCCCGCACCGCTTCCAGATTAACCGAGGCGTCCTCACGAATCGCGGTATGGGGACATCCGCCGGTCTCGACGCCCAGAATCCTCTCCGCAGCGAGCGCGCCTCGCCGCGTCAGGAACTCGGCATCTTCACGCGTGTAGATATCGTTTGTGATAACCGCGAGCTGCCGAGGCCCGTGCATCTTGCGGCATAGCCATTCGACCAAAGCCGTTTTACCTGATCCGACCGGTCCGCCGACACCTATTTTCAAAGGTTTGGGAATCATGATCTGAATAAGCGCGCCTCGAGCCGCTCATGGCGCATCGCGGCTATCTCCAGGGCCGGAGCGAAGCCGGCCATGTCATCAATACTCATTTCCAAAGCGTTTTCGCCTAAAGATACAATCAATGGCGCGAGACTATGAATCATACTTTGACCTTGCATCTGCCCGAGCGGTATCAACCGCACGGCGGCGCCCGCGATCGCGGCTGAAGTTGCGTACAGGTAGGCGATCGCAGCGTCGCGCGGACGCCATCGTTGAGCTGCGCCTGCGATTCCGAATACTACTGCATGATGGCAAGGGGTCGCGCCCAAATGGACAATCTCTGCAAACTCTCCGATCACGGAATCGGCGAGCACCTGCGCGGCCACCCGCAAAGTCTGCCGGCCCATCTGGCGGCTCGCGGCACGCATCTCGGCGGCGGGTTTCATTGCTTCAAGGATCGCGTCAAGCTCAAGGCATTGACTAATCTTTCGCGACTCGGCGGCTCGAAGAGCATTCACGACAGCGACCGCGTCGATCCGGCCTGCGGCACCCTCAAGATGGGCACGAAGAAATTCCTGGGCTCGCGACGCGTCGGCGATCGCGCCGGATTGAACATATGTCTCGAGGCCGAAGGAATGCGCGTAAGCGCCCGCCGGAAATAGCCCATCCGAAAATTGGAGGAGCCCGACCAGCGATTCAGCGTTCATGCACATGCCCTCTGGCTACGGGGTTGAAAATCGCGCGGCGGCGCTCCCAGGGAATATCAAGCCGAGTGAGTAATTGCACCATCGCGGTGTCGTCCGGGACGAGCAGATCCTCGCCATCGAGGGCGAGCGGAAAATGATGGTTGCCAACTTCGAATGCGACGCAAATCGCGGTGTCGCGATCGCGCGGACGGACCGCGAGCACCGGCTCTGCCGCAGCCTCCACCACGAGATACCAATCGGCTTCAATGGCGACGATCGCTCCAGGAGCCAGCGTCGTACCGGTCGGAAGCGCCAGCGCGATTTCTCGGCCGGCGGCGGTCCGAACGCGGCGACGGCCCCAGCGTCGCTCCTCTGAGGTCATCATGATGTGATCGCGCTCTTTGCCGGCCAAAGCTCCAGGCGCGGTCGCGGTTGGAATTGATTCGATTTGCAGCATAGTCAGAATAGGAAGTACCGCTGAGCCATCGCAAGCTCGCGCGCGGGTTCGCAGGTCATTAGTTCGCCGTCGGCCCGAACTTCGTAGGTATCGGGATCGACCTCGATCACCGGGAGCAGGTTGTTGTTAATCATGTCGCGCTTGGAAAGACCGCGGCACTTCGCGACCGGCACAGTCGCGCGCGTCAGACCGAGCTGGCTGCGAATGCCCGCTTCATGCGCGGCGCGTGACACGAACGTAAGCGAGCACTCGCCAAGCGCGCGGCCCAGCGCCCCGAACATCGGGCGATAGATGACGGGTTCCGGAGTGGGAATCGACGCGTTGGGATCTCCCATTGCCGCCCACGCGATCATCCCGCCTTTGATCACGAGTTCCGGTTTGACTCCGAAGAATGCGGGCTTCCAGATCACCAGATCGGCCAGGCGTCCAGCCTGAACCGAGCCGACTTCGTGCGCGACACCGTGAGCGATCGCGGGATTGATGGTGTATTTGGCAACATAGCGTCGCGCGCGCAGATTGTCGCTGCCACCGCGCTCGCCCGGCAGCGCGCCGCGCTGGCGCTTCATCTTGTCGGCGCTCTGCCACGTGCGCATCACGACTTCGCCGACGCGACCCATCGCCTGCGAGTCGGAAGCCATCATGCTGATCGCACCAAGGTCGTGGAGAACGTCTTCGGCGGCGATCGTCTCCGCCCGAATCCGCGATTCGGCGAACGCAACGTCCTCCGGGATGTTGGGATCAAGGTGATGACACACCATCAGCATGTCGAGATGCTCGTCGAGGGTATTGACGGTAAACGGCATCGTCGGATTGGTGGATGAGGGCAGACAGTTGGACTCGCCGCAAACCTTGATGATGTCCGGAGCGTGGCCGCCGCCGGCGCCTTCGGTGTGATAAGTGTGAATCGTTCGCCCTTTGAAGGCGGCGATCGAATCCTGCACGAACCCGGCTTCATTGAGGGTATCGGTGTGGATAGCGATCTGTACATCGTATTCGTCCGCGACCGACAATGCGCAGTCGATTGCAGCCGGCGTGGTTCCCCAATCCTCGTGGAGCTTGAGGCCGATCGCTCCGGCTTCCAGTTGTTCACGCAGCGGAGCGGGGCTGGACGAATTACCCTTGCCGAGCAGACCGATGTTCACCGGCAGCTCTTCGAACGCCTGGAGCATTCGATGGATATACCACGGGCCAGGGGTACAAGTGGTCGCGTTGGTTCCGGTGGCCGGCCCGGTGCCGCCACCGATTAGCGTGGTCACTCCGGACGATAAGGCCTCCCACGCGAGTTGCGGACAGATCAGATGAACGTGCGCATCGATCGCACCCGCGGTCACGATCCGGCCCTCGGCGGAAATCACCTCGGTACCTGGACCGATCACCATCGTGGGCGTCACGCCATCCATGATATCCGGATTGCCGGCCTTGCCGATACTCACAATATGGCCGCTACGAATACCTATATCAGCTTTGACAACTCCCCAATGATCCAGGATTACACAGTTGGTAATCACCAAATCCAGCGCACCCTCGACGGATGTCGCATGAGCCGATTGCCCCATTCCATCGCGCAAAATCTTGCCGCCGCCAAACTTTGTCTCTTCACCAAAGACCGTGAAGTCGCGCTCGATTTCGATCATCAGCTCGGTATCGGCCAGACGGATTCGATCGCCGACAGTGGGACCGTACAGTTCGGCATATTGAGTACGCGGGATTTTGAGAGTCATGGCTTGCTCTCCTCGAACCCAAGCTCGCGCGCGCGCCTCATCGCTGCGGATTTGTTCGCCCTGCCAGTGGCGCCCTCGGTTAACCGGTTCAAGCCGTGCACAACCCCGCGCCCACCCAAACGCACCAGCAAGACGGTCTTGTCGTCGCCTGGCTCGAAGCGCACCGCGGCGCCGGACGGAATATTCAGGCGCATCCCGAAGGCCTGGGCGCGATCAAATGCGAGCGCGCGATTGACCTCGAAGAAGTGGAAATGGGATCCGACCTGGATCGGACGGTCGCCGGTGTTTACCACCCGCAAGGTCGTGGTTTCGCGGCCCGCATTAGCCACTATATCTTCCGCAGCCAGAATATATTCGCCAGGTATCATAACTTCGGCTGAACCTTTTTGCCGGACGGTTAACGTATTGGCCGGTGTACAGTCACGAGCTTCGTGCCGTCAGGGAAAGTGCCCTCGATTTGCACTTCCTCCAGCATCTCGGGCACTCCTTCCATAACATCGTCACGGTTGAGAATAGTCATACCGAATTCCATCAGCTCCGAGACCGAACGTCCGTCGCGGATAGCTTCCAAAATCTCCGCGGATATCAGCGCGGTCGCTTCGGGGTAGTTGAGCTTGAGGCCGCGGGCCCGGCGGCGCCGCGCGACTTCAGCGGCAGTGAAGACCAGCAGCTTATCTATCTCTCTGGGCGTCAGCCGCATCGCATCACCAGCCGAGCGTCAGATACTGAGAAGGTGGGCAACCGCATTGGGAGATTCCTCGCGCGTATTGCCGCTTCTGACTACTCGTCCCTTTTGCATTACGTAGTAGCGATCCGCGATCGACCAGGCAAAGCGCAAATACTGCTCTACCAGCAAGATAGCGATTTTCAACTCGGTGCGGATACGATTCAGCGCGCCGCCAATTTCCTGCACGATCGAGGGCTGAATGCCTTCGGTGGGTTCGTCCAGGAGCAGCAAGCGTGGAGCGGAAACCAGCGCTCTGCCGATAGCGAGTTGCTGCTGTTCGCCGCCGCTCAGAACCCCGCCCTTGCGCGCGCGCAACCGAACCAGCGCCGGAAACATCTCGTAAACATACGGCGGGATTTCCTGGAGCGGATTTTCCCGCCCGGTCATTGCGGACAACCCCAGCAACAGGTTTTGATGGACCGTCAGATGCGGAAAGATTCCGCGGCCCTGCGGCACCAGCGCGATTCCGCGCCGTGCGCGCTCATACGCCGGCATCCGCGTTATCTCGGCACCGTCGAAGAGCAGGCGGCCGGCGGTTGCCGGATGCAATCCTGCGATCGTGCGCAGGAGCGTGGTCTTGCCGACTCCGTTACGGCCCAGTAGCGTGACCGCTTCGCCGGCGCCGATCTCGAGATGAACCTCGCTCAGCACCGGACTGATCCCATAGGCTGCGCCAACTCCGTCAAGCGTGAGCACGCTCCGACTCCTCCTCGGCGCGTCCCAGGTAGACGGCCTGGACCTGCGGATCGTTGCGCACTTCATCGATAGTTCCCTGGCGGAGCATCCGTCCCATGTGCAGCACGCTCACTGGTGCTCCGAGTTGTTCGACAAAATCCATGTCATGATCGATCACGATAAACGCGCGGCGGCTCGCAAGGCTCTTGATCAGTTCCGCGGTTTTCTCGCGTTCCTGATGCGTCATGCCGGCGGCGGGTTCGTCGAGCAGCAGCAGCTCGCCGTCAGACGCGACCACCATCCCAATCTCGAGCCACTGCTTGGCTCCGTGAGCCAGGTGCGCGGCCAGCATCCGCCGTTTCTCACTGAGCGCGATAAGCCCCAGAACCTGTTCGACGCGCTCACGCTCGGCGTGCGTGATCGAGGTTCTGAGCGTGCGCATCCAGCCACGGTTACGTTTGGCCGCGACGATCACATTTTCCTCGACGGTGAGGGTCGGGAGGATTCCCGGAGTCTGGAATTTGCGGCAAATGCCGCGGCGCACTACTTCATATTCTGGCAGCCGGGTGATGTCGGCGCCCTTGAAAATCACACGTCCAGACACCGGACGCACCCGGCCGATAATCGCATCCATCAAGGTCGACTTGCCGGCGCCGTTGGGGCCGATTACGACCTGCACCGTGCTCGGCATAACTGACAGGCTTACATCATCGAGCGCTTTAAAGCCCTCGAAGGAGACAGTGAGATTTTCAACCTGCAGCAAAGAGTCCGGCATCGCGACGCTCCATCGATCAGGCTTGCGGGTTCTCGTCGGGATCGTCGTTCATAACGGCAACTATCGGCATCACCAGCGTTTTGCGCGACTCATCGCGTGGTTGCCTGAGGAAGAGTTTGAGCAATCCATCCAATCCGTCAGGCAGTGCGGTAACGACCAGGACAAACAAGGCTCCCATCAGATAAAGCCACAGTTCAGGAAAAGCGCTGCTGACCTTGTCCTTCGCGAAGTTGACCAGCAGGGTACCAAGCACCGCGCCGGCAAGACTCTCGCGTCCTCCGACCGCCACCCATACCACCATCTCGATCGACGGCACTACACCGATCATTGCGGGAGAAATGACGCCTATATTGAGGGTGAACAGAATTCCCGCGATCGCCGCCAGGACAGCTCCAACCGCGAATGCCGCCACCTTGTACGGAGCAGGGTCATAGCCGAGGAAGCGGACGCGGTTCTCACCATCGCGGATTGCGCGCAGTAATTTTCCGAATTGCGCGGCAAGCAACCATCGCGTAGCAAGAAACGCCGCGCTCAGGATGATCACGGTTACAAAATATAGTCCTACCTGGGTTTTCTGATCGGCGAGTGAGAAGCCGAACGCGTCGCCGAAATCGGTCAGTCCGTTGAAGCCGCCCGTGTAGGGCTGTTGGCTGATGATGAATGTAGTTGCCGCCAGCGCCAGGGCCTGCGTGATGATCGCGAAATAAACGCCGCCGACGCGGCGATGAAACAGCAGCCAGGCCAATGCGGCCGCAACCGCGGTCGGGACGATCAGCGCGGCGGCCAGCGCGAGGACGCCGCTTTTGAATGGAATCCATAGCCATGGCAGCGAGTCGAGCCCGTTCCATTGCATGAAATCCGGAATCTCGCCCGGTCCGAGCGCGGCCAGCTTCAGATGCATCGCGATTCCATACGCGCCCAAGCCGAAAAACAATCCCTGACCGAGCGGCAGGATGCCCGCGTTGCCCCATACCAAAGCGATACCCATCGCGAGGATACCCATCGCGAGAAACCGGCCCAGCAGCGAAAGGTTGTAGGGGCCGATGTACAGCGGCGCCAGCAGCAGCAATATCACCGCGATCACATACGCGGAGTTCTCGAACCGGCGCACCTCAGCTTTCCTCTAGCGAGCGCGACCCAACGCTGACGATTCCCCGAGGGCGGAACTGGATGAACGCGATGACAAATAACAGTAACAGTACATCCGAGGTGCTCACGCTCGTGAAAATCTGGCATCCGGCGGAAAAGATTCCGACCAGCAGCGCGGCAAGGAGTGTTCCGAGCAGGCTCCCGAGCCCACCCAGGATCACGACCAAAAATGCGTACACGATATAGCTCTGCCCGACCGTCGGCGTCACCGGAGCGATCAGCGCCAGCGCCGAACCGGCCAACCCTGCAACCCCGCTGCCGATCGCGAAAACTGCCAGATCGATAGTGCGCGTATTGATGCCCAGCGCTTCTGCCATGTCGCGATCCTGATGCACCGCCTGCACGAGCAAGCCCACCCGGGTGCGTGTGATCAATACCGCGATCAGTCCCAGTACCACCGCCGACAGCGCGATAATGAACAGGCGTACCAGCGGCAGGCCAAAACCGGCCAGCGTTCCGCTCGACACGGTGAATGAACCCGCAAGCCATGCCGGCGCGGTGACTTCATTTCCGATCGGGCCGAAAATGCTGCGTGCGGCCTGCTGCAGAATCAGGCTGACGCCCCAAGTGGCAAGCAGCGTATCGAGCGGGCGTCCATATAGCCTGCGGATCAGGGTCAACTCAAGTAGCGCCCCGAACAACGCGGTGCCGAAAAAAGCCGCGATCATTCCCAGCGGATAGCCTATCCCGTGCGGAAAAACTTGCAGCGTCGTATAGGTCAGGTAGCCACCCATCATCAGCAGCTCGCCGTGAGCCATGTTGATGACGCCCATCAGGCCGAAGCTCAGCGCCAGGCCGAGAGCGGCCAGGAGCAGGATCGAAGCGACACTGATACCGTTGAACGCCTGTCCGAAGACCAGTGCTAATTCAGTCATATGATCCTGGTGAGCGGCGCGGGGAGTATAGTGCCCCCCGCGCCTTTCAGACAATCATCCAAGCCGCATTGCGTCTAGTGGATGACGCACTTCTTGCCGGGAAACGCGAGCGGATCATACGGCTGCGGGAAGATAGGCGCGTCAGAGTGCCACAAGATATTGAATTGGCCGTCGGCGCCAAGCTCGCCCACGTACGCGGTCTGGTAGAGGCTCTGGTTGGTGGCGAACTTGGTCTTCCCCATCACGATGTCCTTCCAGTCAAGCGTGACCGCCGCTTTGCGTACTTTGTCAACGTCGAAGCTCTTCGCCTTTTCGGCTGCCGCCGCCCATACGTAAACGTCGAGATAGCCATGCGCCATCGGGTCGTCCACCACTGAATCGGCTCCGAACTTGGCTTTGTAGGCAGCGACAAACTTTTTGCTCGCCTCGTCGTCAAGACTCTGGAAATAGTTCCATGCGGCATAGCTGCCCTGAACCAGCGACGGTCCCATCGCTTTCGCTTCGGGCTCGGCGATGCTGAATGACATCACAGGCAATTTCGAAGGCGGCAGCCCCGCGCCCGCCATCTGTTTGAAGAATGAGACGTTACTGTCGCCGTTGAGGGTATTGAATACGACGTCGGGTTTTGCCGCCTGGATCTTGTTCACGATCGCGCTGAAGTCGGTCCCTCCGAGCGGTACATACTCCTCACCGGCGACTGTCATGCCGTCGTGAAGAATGTGCTTTTTCAGGATCAGGTTTGCGGTGCGAGGAAATACGTAGTCAGAGCCTAACAAGAAGTACTTCTTGTAGCCCTTCTGTTTGGCCCAGTCGAGCGCGGGAAGAATCTGCTGGTTTGGCTGAGCGCCGGAATACATGATGTCGGATGAGCACTCATTGCCCTCGAACTGGACCGGATACCACAGCAATCCGTGAAAGCGCTCGAAGACCGGCAGCATCGCCTTGCGGCTGGCCGACGTCCATCCTCCGAACACGGTTACGACCTTGTCTTCCTGAATCAGCTTCTGCGCCTTTTGCGCGAAGGTCGCGGGCTCCGAGGCGCCGTCCTCGACAACAGGTTCGATTTTCTTTCCGTTCACCCCTCCGGCGGCGTTAATCTGCTCGATCGCCAGCATCGTGGCGTTCTCTACGGTTACTTCGCTGATCGCCATGGTGCCGGTGAGCGAGTGCAGAACGCCCACCTTTACGGTCGAGTCGTCCGCGCGAACCCGCGCGCCAAGTGAAATCGCCAGCACCGCAGCGCCGATCATCGTCAGCGCGAATCTCGTCATTCTATTCATTTTGTTCCTCTTTCTGGCAGCTCGTCGTTCTTTCATTGGTCGTTCGGTGATTGCGTCCCGCAGTCTCCGCACCCCCGGCTTTCGCGCGGCGGGTGTTAGAACATCAATTGAGTTTGAATCCATAGCCGATTAGCTCCAAAGCCGCTGCCGGAAGGAAAACCCGTTCCAGCCATATAGGAATATGCAGCCTGTATCTTCGCGTTATGCCCATACAAATAGTAATTCAACCCGATCGAATACTCAGTCATTTTGTGATAGCTGAAGTTTGTAGGGCCATCGAACCAGGTCACCTGATTGCCGCCAGTGGTCGGAATTTCTCCTTCACCCCACCATACTCCTGATATGCGTTCCGCAAGTTCCCATGCGCCCGGAACTATATAGTAGCCTGCCTGCTCGCCGTATCCCCAGGAATCGTAACTCGGAGCGTCACCGGTTTGCAGAGTGCGTCGGTAATAACCCGAGCCCTGGAAAGTAAAATAATTGTAACGAAAGTTAATCGAGGCGGTGGCGCCGTACGTGCGATCGCCGCTAGTCTCATTCTCGAATCCCGAAGTATAGTCAACCGGATTGTACATTCCGGATGCCCACAAGCTGAGTTCGGGCTTGTCTACCGGCTTTGGACTAGGATCGCTCTCGATGTATCCATATGGCGCAAGAATATCGTAGTGGAGATTTCCTACGTAGGCGAGCCGGCCATTGATACTCTCCTGTCCGCCCGCATCGAGCGCCGGAACGCTATTGTACACGCCGACTCCGTAGCCGAGCTTGCCGAATTCGCCATAGGCTTGCAGGCCAATCGCGCGCTGAAGCAAAAAGGCGTATTCAGCCGTAGAAAGATCGGGAAACAGATAATTGCCCGGATTGTCGTAGTATTCGTACGTGTACGGAATCCATGAACGTCCGGTCTGTATGGTCAGATACGGAGAAATCGTGCGCGCAGCAAACCAGTCCAACATCGAGATTCCGTTTGTGTTTCCCGCGGTACTACCCTGTATCTGAAAGAAATATTTGGTTTCTGGATCGAGCACATTTCCCGAAAACGCAAGCCGGCCAAGGTAAAGGTCGAAAGTGTTCTCGTATCGATCGCCGGATCCGAACTGACCGACGGAGTTAGGTTTGAAAGATGTGAACCGCGTCTGAATGAGTCCATTGACGAACAGCGAAAAGCTGTCGTCGTTGGTTTTTACGAAGAACCCTTTGTTGTAGATGTCCGCTGGCTGCAGTCCAGTCGTTATTCCAGGAGTGAGTTCCTTTCCACGCCCCGCCTCGACGCCCTCCAGGAGTCCGGGCGACGAGGTTGCAGCCGGTTGATTTGTCTCGAGCTTTTCAAGTTTTGCGGCAAGTTCATCGGTCCGCTTTTTTTCGGCCGCGATCTCGTCGCGAAGTTCCTGGATCGTTTCGGCCGACCCTGGCGGTGCTGCCTGAGCAAGTTCCGTATGGCCCGGCGATGTGCTCGAGGCGGGCGTGACGCCGCCGGAATCAGCGAACGCGGTGGCCGAGAAACACAACATCCCGGCACCGGCAACCGCGGCCATCCACATCAAACTCGCAACCTTCTCTTTCCATCGTTGCCTCACGGCTTCCTCCAATTCATTCAAGCTAAAGCGTCAAAGATTTGCTTCCAACGTCCCCTCGGATTCCCTCGCATAAGAGCGACATAACTTTCGCGCTGTTCAGCAATCGCTATGCCAACAGGAGGTGCCGATTTCGCGAGCGCCGCTCGAGCACGCGTCACCAGGGCGTCGCGCGGGAATGAATTATTGCGAGAGCCATCAACGCGTAAGAGCAATCCCTACGATTGATTCGACATAAATCTCGAACGCTATTGAAGTCGCCCGCAAGGGTCTCGATCCGGCGCGCGGAGCACTTGGCGCCGCGCGTCGCGCCTCACTCGATCTGCTCACGAGATGTGCAGATGCGCGAGATAGTCGCAGCGCGAGAATCGGTTGAGGCATTACTCAATCTCGTTCGGGAATGCATAATGCAATAGATCGGGTTCTGGCTAATGGATGGAATTGATATAAATTGAACGCAGATTTGATGTTAACTGAAGGCGCGGAACTCGAACTTTGATTTTGCTCTGACGCGTAACTGAAAACTTCAGTCCGCGTGCTTTGCCTGTATGAATGTGCGGAAACTCCGGGCAATCTTGTCCGCGACTGATCGCTCGGTATTCGAGCGAACCCTCTTCGGCAGCCAAGTTGTTCGCAAGGGATGCGGCGAACGATACAGGAAAGTTCTCGGACGCTGTTAGATCGCCGAGAGATTCAACCCCTCTAGAAGCGCGGTCCATTCGCGCGGAGAACGTGTATCGGGAAATGGCTCCGGCCGAATCGGCCGTTCGGAACTGTAGATAACCTCGAACTGGCCGTCTTCCAAAACCTTTCCGACCCGAATAGTTTTCCAGGTGTGCTGGTTGACGGAGTCGAAATGCACCGGGCCTTCTGGCGCGTTGAAGCTCTGATGCCGAAGCGCCTCGCGGATCCGCGGGATGTCGGCCGAGCCGGCCTCGACGACAGCCTGCGCCCATAAATGCACCCCGAGGTAAGCTGCCTCCATCGGATCCGAGGTAACGCGCTGGGGACCGTAGTGCGAGCGAAAGGCTTCGACAAAGCGCGAATTCTCACTGCGTTCGATACTCTGGAAGTAGTTCCAGGCGGCGTAGTTGCCAGTGATATCGAGATTGCGCAATTCATTTTCGCCGATGCTGAAGGAGAGCGTAGGGATCCGGTCCGGTGTAATGCCCGCGGCGTGCAGAGCCCGGAAGAAGGCGATGTTACTATCGCCGTTGATGGTGTTGACTATTAGATCCGGTTTGGCGGCGGCGATGGCCTCGACCAGATTTCTAACCTCGAAAGTGCCCGACGGGATGTATGATTCGCCGGTGATGGTTCCCCCCAGGCGGTTCATCTGGTCGCGTACAATCTCATTTGCGACGCGTGGAAAGATATAATCCGATCCGACCAGAAACAGACGCTTGCAGTTAAGAAAGCCGAAGGTCCATTGAATTGCGGGAATAATCTGCTGATTGGGCGCCGCTCCGGTATAAAATACGTTCGGCGAGGTCTCCATCCCCTCGTACTGGACCGGATAGATCAGCACGTTGTCGTGCTGTTCGACGAGCGGCAGTACCCGCTTGCGATGCGCTGACATCCAGCAGCCGAAGATGGTGCATACCTTCTTCTCCGCGAGCAACCACTCCGCACCCCGCGCGAAGGTTGCGCAGTCCGATTTTCCGTTGACGACTATCGCCTCCACGCGGCGGCCCAGCAACCCGCCGCGGCCATTTATCTCATCGATCGCCAGAAGAGTCGCGTCAACCACCGGGCTCTCGCTATATGCCATCGTACCAGACAGCGAATGCACCACCCCGACGGTGAGCGTGGGTTCGCTCGGTCTGAAGATGCCGCCGTGCGAAGCGTGTTGGTCAAATGGGAGCCGATGCGCGGGTCCTCTATCGCCACCCGCGCCGTTCTCGAGGCTCCCAGTCGCGGCATGCGGCGAGCTAGAGAAGACCGCGGCTGTATCGGACCGCGGGTTGGCTTCGTTCAAGTCAGAGAGATGCGTAATCGAAACCGGCGACAGGAACCGGTACCCGCGGCGATTCACAGTCTCGAGGTAATGGGGTGACTTCGCGGTATCGCCGAGTATCTTGCGCAATTCCCACACGTACGCGCGAAGCAGGTTTCCCGAAACCACCACTCCCGGCCAAACGCTGTCGAGAAGTTCCTGTCGTGAAACCAGGCGCTGAGGATTCTGCGCCAGATAGAGCAGTATCTGAAAGGTCTTGGGCCGTACGGCGATTACTTCCGAATCGCGCCAGAGCTCCTGGTTCGCCGGGTCGATTCTAAACCGCGCAAAAGAAAATATGCGGGCTTCATTCATCGCGCTCAACGTAGACGTTTATCAAATCAGATCCCTCGAGGTCATGGATGCCGCGCGCTGCTTTTTTCGTCCTTAAATGGGAGTCCGAGTGATCGCGCACTGAAAGCTTGATAAAGACATCCACCAGGAACCAACCCAAGCCGAGCAATACTCCGTTTGCGCACCCGTCATCGCCACGCGTGAACCGCGCGATTCGGTTGGGGTCGAATTTTGATTTCTATTTGCCGTTCGCAGCACGGCAACCCCATCGCCAAGTCATAGCCTGAAGCGCCGGGCAGACTCCACCTCGGATGTTGCGCAGCAATGACTATGCCATCACTACCCGCTTAATCGACTTTCACCGCCTCCGCAACCTTTGCTTTCTGCAATTCATTTAACTGCAATGCGTGAGCCCTTTTCCGGCAGTGAAAGTTCCACAAATCGTAGAGGCTCTTTACGTCGCGCTCAAGAGGAAACAAGTTTTGCATAGTGAAATCGGGCGTTTCGCAACCCGATGCGACCCAGTTTATACGCAGGTCCCAAGGTCGTTGCCGATGGCGACGCTTTTCAACGCTGCTCAGGTGAAGAGCAGATGCCCAGCACTGGGGCAATTCAGCCTATGATGGCGCTGTCCAGCCTGTCCTCCGAGAGATGGGATAATCCAGATCGCTCCTATCGAAACGCGCCGTCTCGGACGCCGTGCGAGTCATGTCTCGAGTTTCCCAGCGATCCTAAGATGCCGGCCGGTTGGTCCGCGCTGAAATAAGAGCGGGTCCCGCAATCTCAAACGGTAACTTTGACCAGGGCGCGATAGCGCGCCTCGATATCCTCGGAGCTGATCGATAGCAACTTGTCGAGCGAGAACTGCTCCACCACGAAAGACGCGACGGCACTGCCATAAAGGATTGCCGTGCGCAGCGCCGCTTCGGTGATCTCCTCTTCCCGAGCAAGGTAGCCCATGAGAGCCCCGGCGAACGCATCGCCGGCGCCAGTCGGATCGATCACGTCTTTCAGGGGATAGGCGGGGGCCGCGAAAATAGTATCGCGCGAAAATGCCAGAACTCCCGATTTCCCTCGCTTGATGATCACGGTCTTGGGTCCCCACTTGAGGATCATCCCTCCTGCTCTGAGCAGGTCAGACTCGCCGGAAAGCAGGTGGGCTTCCTCATCGTTCAGCAGGATAACGTCGATACGCGACAACAGCTCTCGCAGTTGAGTCCCGCAGTGCTGGATCCAGTGCGTCATCGTGTCAGCGGCTACGAGTTTTGGATTGTCGAGCTGTGAGAGCACGCTCGCCTGTAGTTCCGGGGATATATTTCCCAGGAACAGATAGTCGCATCGTCGCTGATCCGGCAGCAATTTCGGAGCAAATTTCTCGAATACGTTGAGCGTAAGTTCCAGCGTGTCGCGATGGTTCATGTCAGCGTGATAGCGCCCGTGCCATCGCAGGGTTTTGCCGCGACGCTGCTCCAGACCGCGCAGATCGATATCTCGTTTGGCGAGTAAATCGCGCGACTCGCTGCGAAAATCCGATCCGACGGCCGCAATCACACCTACCGGCGCGAAAAAGCGTGCGGCAACAGAGAAGTATGCCGCAGAGCCCCCCAGCACGTCAGAAACGCTGCCATTGGGAGTGTCGATCGAGTCATAAGCAATCGCGCCGACTACCAGAAGATTCATATCGTCCGCCCGGAGCGATCATTTGTCCTGGATCGGAAATCGAATCTGGCAAGCATCCGGCCAGATCGGCACCCGCAACTTGCCGTTTTGGCGGCCGCTCCACAGGTAGGTGATCAGAATCCGCGCGCGCTGGCGCGGATGCAACCTTCGGCTCGCAGGCTAGTGCCGCGCGGATACTCCAATCGCTCGTGGGCGTTCGAGCAATCGCGCAGAGTCTAATTTTGTGATCTGATGCCGCCGTTCAGACTTGGCGAATGCCGGCTGGGTCACTATGGTCTGAACCTGATCTTTGACCTTTGAGAGGTTCGCATTCGCACCCAGATTCCACTTATTGAGCAGCAGATATTGTTTCCCACTGCGGCTGAGCAGGCCGGCTTGAGACATTTCGGCGATCATACGGCTGACCATCGGTCGCGAGCATCCAATCATCTCGGCCAGGTCCTCATGCGCGAGGTCAGGAATCAGAATGGTTCCGCGGGCATCCTTGACTCCAAAGCGCTGCGCAAGATCGTTGAGCACTACTTCGAGGCGCTGCCAGAAGGGCAAATTGAGAAGCGTGGCGAACCAGCGGAGATTCTGCGACCAGAAGGTATTGAGTTGCTGCAAAATCTCGACCAGCATGTCGGGTCCCAAACCGCAAAGCAGGCGCACGACCTGATCACGATTGATGAACGCCACCGCACATTTGCTTGCGCTTTGCGCCTCGAAAAGCTGCGCGCGGCGCGATCGGGCGTCGATATAATCAGCGTATCCGATTAATTCCCCCGGCCCAGCCAGACGCACCAGCGTGCGATTTCCGTCGGCGACGGTGCAATAGATCTTTATAAATCCGCTCAGCACGCATCCGAAGAGATCGTTGGCCGAACCCTCGCTCAAAACCAAAACTCCCTTTTCGAAATTGACGGCGAGGTTTCGCTCGACGATCTCGTCCGTTAATTCAGCCGAGATACCCCAAGCGGCGAGATTGTCACGCAGATGCGAGAAAGAGTCAGGCTGAATGTGGTTCGCGTTGGAATTCAACTTCATTTTTTATTTCCCCTCATGCGCGTTGCCGGTATAGCATCCTCAATCCTCCTCAAGCCCCTCTATGCTGCCTTAAAGCATCTGAGTCCTATTTTCGCTACTAGAACGCCTTTTGACCGGCGCGGAGCCGAGATGATTAAGGAGCTCGCGCTCGGTTATCCACCGTCTACAGAAATGCATGGGTCATGCCTCTAGCGACATAAAAGAACGGCTCTTGGGCCTTCATGGGATCAAAAATGACGATGGTGATTAAAGTAAGTTCAATGTTAATCGAGTCCGATAAATAGTCAACGAAAAATCCGCGTTCATCGTGACGGGCGATCTTGCCGGTTCGGTTATATCTGACGTGCACATTCTCGTCGTATTCCAGAATAGCTGCGGTAGAAAAAACCGTATCATGTTACTGCTTTCACGACAGGATTTATTTTAGAAGCTCTAGTCTTTCGGTCGTCATGACCATCTATATGACGTTATGACGAGACAATTCCTCGCCAGCAATTCTGGCTAGTTCTGTCATACGAACCGGCCGATCCTGCTTAGCCACCGGTGGAGGAGAACATTCCTCGCAATGCGAATCTGGTCACAGTCCCCGAATCGCACGCGAAGTCAAACCTCCTACATCCTGTACGACCGGCGCATTCCATTGTTTCAGCCGAACCCGCCAGATGGACTGACTCGGCATAGAAATCGATAGGAGAGCATAGGTCCGCTAGCCGAGTCGCCTTTACTCGCATTTGGTGTCTAGAGGTGAATTTAACCCATTTCGGGTTCATTACACGGCATAACTGTCCGGGGTATGGATCCACCGTCGCTATATTGGAGGCTGGATTATTACCGATGGAGGCAGATCGAAATGCAGAGGGTTATTACGAGCACTGTTGCGGCCGCGGCGATCGCGATTCTCATCAGCGGAATGATCGCTGTCTCGGCACGCTCCGCCAGTGCCCAGCAGAACGAAGACAATGATGCTCAATATCAAGGGGCGCTCGGCGCGACTGGAGCGGCGGCGCAACCCGAGGTCGCGAAGATGCCAATCGATGTCAACGGATGCTGGACCGGCAGCATTGTAGACGTGGACGCTGGTGCAGGTAGCGGATACTTGAATTTTGATCAGATTACAACGAAAAAAGGGAAACTCAAGAAGACTCTCAAACCGATCAAATTGAGAGCAACTCATAATCTCTACGTGGTGTGGGGCAACGGAAGTTGCGCCTATGGTTTCGGCCCTGGAAGCGCAACTTCGACCGGCTTTCACGAAAAGATTAGTTCCGGCGGCAAGTGCAAGGCTACGATCATCGGTAACCTGTCAGGAAATGATCTGACTGGCTCGTATACCTTTCATGGCTGCCCATCGAGTTTCGGCAGTCACTCGGGTAATTTTTCGTTGACCTTCGACAACACTGGCGACTCTTGCAATATCGCCAACGCCTGCAGTCCGAATTAACTCAAACCAAAATGGCTCCCGTGCCCGTCCCAGAGTGGGGGGGGCACGGGAGCGGCTAAGTGTGCGTGTACACATCAAGTGTATACACGTTGGCTATGACGAAAGATTTTATTGGCCGCTGGTAGTCGTGGTAGTCGTTGACGTCGGCGGATAACCGTTATTCCAGGTAGTCGTAGTCTGACGCTCAGACGTACCGTCTACCGTTCTGGTTTTGCTCTGCTCTACGACTCCATTTCCCCAACTGGTTGTGGTTGTCTGGCTGCTGCTGTTAGGCGACACAATCGGCGGCGGCGACGCCACTACTACCGGAGCGGGTGTTTCGACAATCGGAGGCGGCGCTACCTGTACTACAGGCGCAGGCGCAGGAACCACGTTGACCTCTTTGGTTGAGGAACATCCATAAACGACGCACCCCGCGGCTAACGAGATGGCCAGGGATGAGTAGCCAATCACCGTTCGTAATGTCTTCATTTTAGACTCCTTTCGTTCTAGGAAAAGCAGAGCCTGTGCCAAGCAAAAGAAATCCCTGCAAGGAACTCCCGAATTAAACCTGTTCCGGGAAGTCTTGGCGGTATCTTGGTTTTTCAGGAATTGGGCGTAAAAGAGTAATCTGAGATATTAATGTCTCGAAGGATCGTGGCTGTAATTCTTTCAGAGTTTTCACTACTTGAGGAGCGAGTGACCAAACCTTCGCTTATATTTTGGCTATCCGTGGGCAATAGTCTTTCTACAAAAGATGAATAGCTAGAAATGTGTTGGGGCTTCGATCGCATTAACCCTCGCGAAACCGCGGAATCGTGAGGGCGGCGGCGATTGACTTGAATCAGGACGCGGATCTTTTCGGCAGCAGACACTCGGTCGGTTTTTTGTCATCCCGCAATCCGAGGAAAACCGGCTGGCGCAGCTTTCGATCATCCGTCCATTCCTGAAAGGCAATCTGCGCGACCATCAGCGGCTCTAAGCAGGTCACATCTTTCTCGCGGGGAGGATCGACAAAAGCAGAACTCCTGGCGATTAGAGGACGAAAGGTTTTCGCGAGCTCTGCCAGGGTCTGTTGGGAAAAACCCGTTCCGACCCTGCCGACGAAATGCAAATCTCCGCTGTCGTAAGCACCAAGAAGAAGTGCCCCAAGGTGCTGTCGGGCTCCCTCGGGCGCCGTGAAGCCGCCAATTACAAACTCCTCTTCCTGATGGGCTTTGACCTTTAGCCACTTCCTTGATCGGCCCTCCTCGTAACCAGAACTGCTGTCCTTCGCTACTATCCCTTCGAGTCCTCTGCGTTTGGCAATGCCGTAGGCGGACAAACCGTTCTTCGCCAGGCGGCGCGAGATCAATAGGGTGTCCGACGCCTTCACAAGCGCGTCCTGCAACTCTTGCCGGCGGACCTCGAGTGATTCGGATCGAAGGTCCTGGCCATCACGATAAAGGCAATCGAAAACCGCGAAGCGCCGAGGAACGCCACCGCGCTGGAGCAATTGAAATCGCGAAACTCCGTTGGAATCGAACGCGACCACTTCCCCGTCGAGCAGCAGCGTTCGAAGAGGAAGCTGGTTTATCCCGGCGGCCACGCCCGCAAATGCAGCGGTGCGGTCGAGCCCATTTCTCGAGAGCAGGGTTACTTTCGCGCCTTCTTTGTACGCAAGGATCCGGTAGCCATCATATTTTTCCTCGTAGACCCAACCCGCACGATGGAATGGCGCGGACACGAGAGACGCAAGCATCGCATGCACACGGATGGGGATACGCCCGGAGCTCTTCGCGCTATTTATTCGAGATTGCCGCGTTTCCGCCCGAGTATGACCTCCTCGATTCTTCAATCCCATTTCTCCCGCGAAGGATCCCCCAATCCCTTCCTCCGTCGCTCGTTTCCAGAATTGTATCGCACTGGCCGACCGACCAACCGTGTTCAGTGTCAACAAAATGCACCGACTCGAGGATTCGCGCCGTACCGCTGATCTCTTTGTGCCAATTTCTGCCGCCGTCACTTGTCGCCAGGACGATTCCGTGTTGTCCCACCGACCAGCCGTGCATCTGGTCGACAAACTTCACGGATTTGAGTGCCTGGCGAGTGTCACTGATTTCGTTCCGCCAAGTCCGGCCGCTATCACTTGTCGTCAAGATGATTCCACCCTCTCCAGCCGCCCACCCGTGGATCGCATCGACGAAATCCACTGATTTCAGGTCACGGCTTGTACTACTCTTCTCGGCGCGCCATTTCTGACCACCGTCGCTCGTCGCCAGGATTGTTCCCGCATCACCAACGGCCCAGCCGTGAAGCAAGTTAACGAAATTCACCGACTCTAAAGCTTCGCTGGTACCACTGGTTTGTTTGCGCCAGTTAACACCACTGTCGCTGGTTGTCAGTATGGAGCCGCGTTGTCCCGCCGACCAGCCGTGGATGCGATCGACAAATCGCACTGATTCGAGGGTCTGGCCAATTCCACTCTCCTGCTTGCGCCAATCCTGGCCGCCATCGCTCGTCGTCAGGATGATTCCGTCATGCCCCACTGCCCAGCCATGAATCAGGTCCACGAAGTGGACTGATTCCAGATTTTGGTTGATGCCACTAACCTGCTGGCGCCAAGTTTGGCCGCCATCGCTCGTGGTCAGAATGATTCCGTTTTGTCCCACGGCCCAGCCATGGATCAGGTCGAGCGCCTGCACTGCTTCGAGCGAGGAATCTATACTAACTGAATTCAAACAAACCGCGGATTCAACCGTTTGAGGCCACCGGCTCGGACTATTCGGAAAGGCCGCAGCGACCGCTGTTACCTTGGCGCCGAAGAAAAGCAAAAAGACGGCCGCTCCGCAGAGCCGTCGTCGTGAAACCAAAAGGCGGTTACGAACCGATGGACCGGTCATGAGACCCGATTCCGGGTTCGAGCATCGGGGGGCCATACACTTTGTATACACGCTCGGTCGCTTTTACCCGTCCCGGTTTAAAAGGAATATATGCCCTTTCGCCAGATTTAGGGATTCCTCGAGACTTGCAGAAACCTGCTGCCGTCGAGAATTACGGGCTGAAACGCTCTCGTCAGATCGGGTGCGGTAGCACCGAATCCGTGCTCGTTGGATTACAGAGCGTGACGAAATTACATTCTTCTTGACACGAGCGAGTTCAAAAAGGACGAAAGACAAGCCAGCGATTGCATTGCGCGTGTGGCATGGCGTTTGCTCCTCAATCGAAAACTACAAGAAGTCTTCACGGCGTTCCTTGTCATTATAAGTTAGCGGAGAATTCGGTTTGGACATCAACGGAGGTTTTGGCGGCGCGGGCCACCGGCGCTTACGGATCGCGCAAATAGCCCCGCTCTACGAGAGCGTACCGCCGAAATTATATGGTGGGACCGAGCGCGTGGTCTCGTATATTACTGAGGAATTGGTTCGCTGCGGCCATGAGGTCACATTATTTGCGGCTGGCGATTCGGAAACCCAAGCGAATCTGGTTCCCGGATGCGAGCGCGCCTTGCGCCTGCAGGGCAAGCCGGAACTTGGATCCTCTTTGCAGTTGGCGATGTTGACCGAGGTCTTCGAAACCGCTCGCGAGCGGTTCGACATCATTCATTCCCATATCGATTATTGGTCGTTTCCATTTGCGCGCTTGACCAAGGTGCCTACCGTGACGACGATGCACGGCCGGCTCGATCTCCCCGAGCTTTACCCAGTATACAATCGATTCCCGGAAGCCGCGCTGGTGTCGATAAGTGACTCCCAGCGCCGGCCATTGGCGGAAATGAATTGGGTCGGAACCGTTTATCACGGGATGCCGCGCAACCTTCTTCGATTCAGCGCGCACGGCGGCGACTACCTTGCTTTCATAGGACGTATTTCGCCTGAAAAGGGCATCGATCGTGCCATTGAGGTTTCACTCCGGTCGGGGATTCCGCTCAAAATCGCGGCGAAAGTCAACTCCGTCGATAAAGAATATTTCGCCGAGGTCATCAAGCCTCGTATCAAGCCGCCGATGATCGAATATATCGGCGAAGTAAACGACGCGCAAAAAAGCGATTTTCTCGGCGGCGCTCTCGCATTGCTGTTCACGATAGACTGGCCCGAACCATTTGGTTTGGCGATGATAGAAGCTCTCGCATGCGGCACCCCGGTCATCGCACGGCCGTGCGGTTCCGTGCCTGAAATCGTCAGACCGGGTGTGACTGGATTTATCGCGCGCGAAATTCACGAATTGGTGTCCGCAGTGGAAAGGATCGGCTCCATATCACGAGAACGATGCCGCCGCGAATTCGAGGAACGCTTCACTTCCGAAGTGATGATCGCGAAATACGAACGCCTCTATCATCGGCTATTGGGATCCGGAACTGTTGACAAGCAATTCGAGCTGCTGCAATCGGCTTCCGCGCGATAAATGCGGCGGATCGGCATTGCGCTTCGTGCTCTGAACTCACGCGTTCTAGGCGGCTGCGAGTGAAGCTCAACCGCTTTCAATCTTGTGAACGCCGCCGCTGCGAATTGATCCTGGCATCGATCTAAGCACTTGCGTTTTGCTTGACCTCGAAATCTAATTCAAGTTAGAATTCGCTTATCTCCCAGACCGCCTCGAGGTCGAATGCGTCCAGAACGTCAGCGAGCACTTCTCGAACAGTACCTCGGGTTCAGGGACGGCGAATGGACCGACGTCGCCGACGCGAGCATGCGCAATCCCGCGAGCGCCTACGTCGATCCCGGCCGTTTCCAACTCGAGATGGAGATGCTCTTCCGTAAGCGACCGGTTCCGGTTGGTCTTAGCTGCGAGTGCAGTGAGCCCGGATCGTATCTGACCGGTCGGCTCGGCAGCATGCCGATCGCGGTCGTGCGGCAGCCCGACGGCAGCTTGCGCGCATTTCTCAACGCATGCCGCCATCGCGGCGCTCCGGTTCTGTCCGGCAACGGCGCGGGGCTGCGCGCGATGGTTTGTCCCTATCACGCCTGGAGCTACAGACTCGACGGAAGTTCCCTCGGACGGCCGCAGGATTGGGGCTTCGACGACATTCCGCAGTCCGATTGCAATCTGCCCCAAATCCCGGTCGCCGAGCAGTACGGCCTCATCTATGTGCAACCAACCGGGAACGCATCGATTTCAATCGACGATTTGCTCGAAGGTATGCAGACCGAAATTGCCGAATATGATCTCGCAAAATATAGCCACTTCGAAACCCGGACCAAAGAATGGAACTTCAACTGGAAACTGGTTATCGACACCTTCACCGAAAACTACCATATTCCCGCGCTGCATCGCCGGAGCATCGCACCCTACTATGACGACCGGCACTCTATCTGGGACACCTACGGACTTCATCAGCGAACCGTTAATTTCCGCAGAAGCATCGACCGGGAAATCGCCGAGAAGCGGCCGGATGAAAGATTGATCCTGCCCCACACCACGGTCGAATATTTTCTGCTCCCGAATGCGATTCTGACTCACCAGCTCGATCACGTTGAGTTGTGGCGTGTCACTCCGCTTGCCGTCGATCGTTGCCTCGTATCCACCAGTCTCTATGCGCCCAATGCGCCCGCGACCGATTCCGCGAAACGGCACTGGAAGAAAAATCTGGACGCGCTGCTGCAGGTCACTGAGACCGAAGATTTTCCTATGATGGCGAATATCCATGCCGGATTGGCCTCGGGTGCGGTAAGGGAAGTCATCTACGGCAAGATCGAGCCTGCGCTATCTTTCTATCATCAGTCGATTAACCAGTTGCTCGCCCGATCCGGGGATACCTGAGCGATGGAACTCGGTCTCAAGGGCAAAGCGATAATCGTCACCGGCGGCGCCTCGCACATCGGGCAGGCGATCGTTTTCGCATTCGCCGGCGAAGGTGCGCGCATCGCGATTGTTGACAAGGATGCGACGCAGGCGGACAAAACGGCCGCCGAGGCCAGGCGGCGCGGCGCGTCATTTGCGACGGTCGTCAGCGCAGACTTGAGCGATCACCGCGCCGCCGACGACGCCTGTCAGCATGCGATGCAACAACTCGGGGCAATCGACGCTCTGGCCGCTAACGTCGGCGCCAACTGGCCCAAGTTCTTTCTCGAAACTCCTCCGGAGACTTGGGACCATCTGCTGCATCTGAATCTCGGTGCCGCGATGTCCTGTGTCAGAGCGGTTCTGCCCCGGATGATCGAGCAACAACGCGGCTCGATCGTCGCCACCGCATCGACTGCGGCATTCGGTGAGCCGCGCCAGAGTGTGTATGCGGCGGCCAAAGCGGGAGTCGTCGCCTTCATCAAGACCATCGCGCTCGAATACGGCCGCTACGGCATCCGCGCGAACCTGGTAGCGCCCGGCCTGGTGCTTCCCAGCGACAGCGAAGAATTGGGCGCGGAGTCAATTTGGCGCGATCGCAACTCGATCATGAATGACGCGCAGACTGAGTATGTCGTCAGGAATACGCCGCTGCGCCGGCTGTCGAAGCCGGAAGATATCGCCAAAGCGGTTTTGTTTCTTGCTTCCGACGAAACCGGGCGCCAACTGACCGGCCAGATGCTCACCGTTTCGGGCGGCTTCGCGATGCGATAACCACGCGGCGCAGCGAACATCAATATTGCGCGCCGAACTACTCAGTTGAGCACGGCAAGGGAAGACAGATGGCGGCAAGGTCACTACGCGCTTACGCACCGGCAAAACGCCAACAACTGAGTTCGCGGGGCGAGCTCAAACGAAAACAGATTCTCGACGCGGCGGCAAAAGTTCTCGCGCGGCGCGGCTACGTCGCCACGCAATTGTCCGAAATTGCGGAAGCAGCCAAAACTCAGCCCGGCAGCCTCTATTATCACTTCGAATCGCGCGAGGAATTGATCGAGGAAGTTCTGCACGAGGGCGTGCGTCTGTCATTCGCCCGCGCGCGCGCGGTGGTCGATGCGATGGTGCCTGGCGCGTCGCCGCTCGATCGGCTGGCCGCGGCGCTACGCGCTCATTTGAAGTTCCAGCTCGTGGAAAGTGATTATGCGCGCGCGGTTTCGCGGTCGATCGGCCAACCTCCCGAGGAAATGTGGGGCAGGGTCAACCGGAAATTTCGCGCATACGGAAAATTCTTTGATGACTTGATCGCCGCCGCAATCGAAGCTCGGGAGATCGATCCCGAAGTCGATCGGCATGCGTTGCGAATGCTGATCCTGGGCGCCACCAACTGGGCCGCCGAATGGTATCGGCGCGACGGCTCATCAAGCGTCGACGAGATTGGCAACCTGCTCATCCGATTGCTGCGCAGCGGCGTCGGAACTATGACTGAGAACAGCAGATAACATCAGGCGGCGATCGAGGTAATCATGGAGCAGCTCCGACCCGAGATAGACGAGAAGAATCGCTACCGCATCGAAACTCCCGGCCATCACGGATGGACGCGCAGCGCCAGGCCCGGTGATCCGGACAAGTATCTGATGATCTCGGCGGATTGCCACGCCAACGAGCCCGGCAGTCTTTGGCGTGATCGGATCGACCCGAAATATCGCGACCGCCTGCCCCACGTCGAGGTCGATAAGAACGGTGAGAAGTGGTTTATCGCCGAAGGCGTCGGCAAGTCGCGCGTGCGCGCGCGCATGATCGGCGACGTCCCTCGCGAAGGCAGCGAGGATCGCTTGCGCGGCAGCGTCGGCGCGAATCCGAAAGAGCGGATTCATGATCAGGTCCGCGACGGTATCGACGCGGAGATCATTTTCCCGAACAAGGGACTCATGATGTTCGCCACCAAGGATGCCGCATTTGGGATGGCGCAGTGCCGAGTTTGGAACGATTTCGCATGGGAGATGTACTGCGAGCACAACGACTTCATGTCGCCCGCCGCCGCGATTATGACCTCGGACGTCGCGCTCGCGATCGAAGAGATCAAGCGGTCCGCGAAAATCGGATTCCGGTTTCTTACGCTCCCATGCAAGCCGATCTTCGGAGGCCACGACTCACGCGATCCCAACTACAACCTGACTATCTACGATCCGATGTGGGCGGCGATCGAGGATTGCGACCTTCCGATCACTTTTCACGTCTCGACCGGACGCGACCCACGCGTCGCGCGCAAGGAAGGCGGCGCGGTGATCAATTACGTATCGCACTCGCTCTCGCCCACTATTGAGCCGGTCGCGAGCCTGTGCGGCTCAGGCGTGATCGAGCGATTCCCGAGGATCAAATTCGCCGCCGTCGAGAGCGGTATCGGATGGGTCCCGTGGGCGCTGGATGCGATGGACGAGGCGTATCGCAAACATCATCTATGGGCCTATCCGAAGCTCAAGCGGTTGCCCAGCGAATATTTTCGCAGCAATGGCGCGGCGACATTTCAGGAAGATCGCGCCGGGCTCGAACTCGCGCAGAAATGGAACCTGGTCGATAACTTCATGTGGGCCAATGACTATCCGCACGCCGAAGGAACCTGGCCGCACTCCGCCGAAGCAATCGAGCGCGAAATGGGAAATCTGAGCGACGATGCGCGCGCGAGGATCCTCGGGCTCAATGCGGCGAAGATGTTCAAGTTCGACATCGCTGCGCTGCTCGAGCGTCGCCGCGGCGTGGCGGCATCCGCACAGCACTAAACGATCGACGCCGGGAACGGAGGTCATATGATCGAAATAGGTGTTTTCCACAACGGTGCATCCGATCTTCCGGTGATGCGCACGGCGTCCGGAGTGGCGATCAACGACGGCAATCTCGCTGAGGTCCACGAAGCCAGCCAGCGCGGCCTGATCGCCCAGGTCCGCCAGGGAATTCTGGCCGACAAGCTCGGCTTCAACTACTTCTTCATGACCGAGCATCACTTCCAGCCCGAAGGCGCGGAGTTCAGCCCAAACCCGATTCTGGCGGAAACTGCGATAGCCACGCGCACTCGGCAGATTCGGCTCGGCCAGGCCGCCAACATCGTTACCTGGTGGCATCCAGTCCGAATTGCGGAGCAAGCCGCGATGCTCGACGTGATCAGCAATGGGCGGCTCGAATTCGGAATCGGGCGCGGCTACCAACCTCGCGAGGCGGAGGTTTTCGGATGGCCATTCGCGACGATCCAGGACCAGGAACGCAACCGCGCGTACTACCAGGAAGCCTACGAGATCATCATCAAAGCGTGGACGCAGCCATCGTTCTCGCATCATGGGCAGTTCTTCACGATTCCGCCGGTATTCACGCGCTGGAACCATCAGCAGACCATCGCCTACTTTGAATCCGGCAAAGCCGGCCGCAAGCTCGAAGAGGTGCTGAGCATCGGCGCACCCGATCCCTACGGCGGCGCAAATCCGGTGATGCAAAGCGCGACCGTGCTGAAGGAGCTGCAGGTCTTTCCGCAACCGATTCAGCGCCCGCATCCGCAGATGTGGGAGCCGCTCACCACCGAGCGCTCGATCAAATGGGCCGCAGAGCGCGGACTCAACGGATACTTCATCGTCGAACCCAACTCGCGGCTCAAGAAGAACGTCGAAATCTTTTATCGCGAAGCGGAAAAAGCGGGATGGCCTGATCGGCTCGGACGCGGACGCCTCAAGTACGGGTGGGACGCGGAAAAGCGCCGTGGCGTCCTGACCGGCCGCTACATTCACCTGGTGCTGCCCGGACAGGACCGTGAGCGCGAGCTGACGCGCTACAAGGAAGCACTCGAAGTGCAGTGGGACTACTACGGTCCGTTCGGATTTGCCTCAGTCCTCGCCGATGCCGACGAAGAGAAGCTCGACCCCTCCAAAAAAGTTCCGCCCGAGTTGTTGCTCAAGAAGGAGGTCGCGCTCTTCGGCACTCCGGCGGAAGTAACCGCCCAGATCATGCGCATCAAGGAGAGCTGCGGCTACGAGGATTTCGCGTTCAACGCGTGGTTCGAGAAAGGCGGCTTCCAGGGCAAGGAAATCGAAGATCAGATGCAATTTTTTGCCGAGGAAGTTAAACCTCTGCTGGCGCGCGCCTGTGGCGGGCAAGTAAAGAATCCTGCCCTGGGCCTGGACTTTGAAACGCTAGGATAAAATCGCTCCGGAGAAAAGTGAATGGCTAAAAAAGGACGCCTCCCCTCGTCTTTGGCAATCTAGGCCGCGGCGGCAGGCGGCTTCAGTTGCGGCGCGACCTCGCGCGCGAATAGTTCCATCGAGCGGCGGCTGCGCTCCGGAGCAAGTCCCGGCAGATGCATCCCGAGGACGACGTGCGTAGTCCGCACCTTTCCGAGCGACGCGTTAAGCTTCGACACAACCTCGTCGGGGCTGCCGACCAGCATCGGGAAGCCAAGCGGCGAATCGCGGAGCTTCGACGGCTCAGGTAACGGCGGCTGCCCTGACCCGAGATAGTCATTCGCCTCGGCGAGCCATCGGTTGTACCAACTGATCATGTAATGAAGATGATCCTGCGAATGCGCCCAGGCCTCGTCGGTGGTGCGCCCGATGTATGCGAAGTGGAGCTGCGCTGCTGAGAAATCCCTTGGATTGCGGCCGGCTTGTCTGAGCGCCGCGTCATAAGTCTCTTGCGCGGCCTGATTCGCCAGGCCCATAAAATGACATCCCATCCGTCCCGCGCGTTCGATTGCTTTCGGCGCGCCGGCGCCAATCCACAGCGGCGGATGCGGCGACTGCACCGGCCGCGGCATCAGGCGGACGTTCCTTACGTTGTAGTGCCTGCCCGCGAATGAAAAATCCTCTTTCGTCCATGCACCGCGGATCACCTCGATGCCCTCTTCCAGGCGGCTCGCACGAGTTTTTCGATTGACGCCGTATGCGGCGAATTCCCCCGGCGCATATCCCTGGCCGACGCCCAAATCGAAGCGGCCATTTGAAATGATATCGATCGTCGCCGCATCTTCGGCGATGCGCACAGCGTTATGCAGCGGCAGCAGCACAAGGTAAGTGCCGATACGAATGCGCCCGGTGATTGCGGCAATCGCAGACGCGATCGGCAGGATCGCAGGCGAGTACCCGTCTTCCGCAAAATGATGCTCGGTCAGCCAGATCTCGTCGTAGCCGAGCTCTTCAGCCAATTGGGTCTGTGCGAGCTGGTCCGCATAGAACTCGGCAAACGGCTTGCGCCTTCGAGGCGGATTTCGGAACGGAAACAGAAGCCCAACATTCAGTTTCGGACATACATTCATGGCTGCTCACCCACCTCGAAATGTTTTTCGCCGATCGGCGCGGCGGGGCCACGTGCGAGGCAAGCGCCGATTGTTCGCGCGTGCTAAACTTTGCTCCGGGCAAAATTCTTATCATGGAAACCGACAAGCACCCTACCCTCGCGATTCTGGTGGGCGGCGGTCCCGCACCCGGCATCAATGGCGTAATTGCCGCCGCGACCATCGAGGCGATCAACTGCGGCCTCAGTGTTCTCGGGCTGCGCGACGGCTACAAGTGGCTGGCCGAGGGCGACACCTCGCACGCGGTGCCGCTGCGCATTTCCGACGTAAGCCGCATCCACTTTACCGGAGGCTCGATTCTGCGCACCTCGCGCACCAATCCTGCTCGCGACGACGCGATGCTTGAGCGCACGGTGGCCGCGCTCACCACGCTCGGCGTTCGCTACCTGATCTGTATCGGCGGCGACGACACGACCTACGGCGCGCTCAAGATCGCCGAACGCTCGCAGGGACGAATCGGCGTCGCCACGGTTCCCAAAACCATCGACAACGATCTGCCCCTGCCTGAGAATGCTCCCACGTTCGGCTTCGAGACCGCGCGCGCCGTCGGCACCACGATTATCGAATCGCTGATGGAAGACGCGCGGACCACGCGCCGCTGGTACCTGGCGGTCACGATGGGCCGAAAGTCAGGCTCGCTCGCGCTCAGCATGTGCAAATCGGCGGGCGCAACCCTGGCGGTTATCCCCGAGGAATTTGTCGGCGAACGTTTCAACCTCGCAATCGTGGTCGATACTATCGTCGGTGCGATCATCAAGCGCCGCGCCGCGGGCCGCGACGACGGAGTCGCGGTGGTTGCGGAGGGAATCGCGGAGCGCGCCGACACCAGCGCGCTTCCGGGAGCATCGGACGCCGAACAGGATGCGTACGGCCACACCCATCTGTCGGATTTGTCGTTCGGCACCGTTCTGCGCGACCGCGTGCGCGCTACCCTTGCCGAACTCGGATCCGACTTGACTGTCGTGGCCAAAGATATCGGCTACGAACTCCGATGCGCCAAGCCTGTCCCCTTCGATGCAGACTACACGCGCACGCTCGGCTACGGCGCGGTGCGCTATCTGCTCGGCGGAGGTTCCGGCGCGCTCATCGCGATTGCGGGCGGCCATGTCACGCCGGTCGACTTCGCCGATCTCGCCGATCCCGCGACCGGCCGCGTGCGGGTGAGATTGGTCGATGTCTCGACCGAGTCCTACCAGGTTGCGCGCTCGTACATGATCCGGCTCGAGCCCGACGATTTGCGGGAGCCAGAGCTCTCGCGCTTGGCCGCGCATACCAACCTCGCGGCCGCGGATTTCAAAGCCAGATTCTCGCCCGCGGTTGCCGCGACCATCGGTGCACGAACGCCGCGCACCGCCGCCGCCGACGAATAAGTATCGGCGCTCAGATATGCTCGACGAATTCGATCATCGCATCGGCGGTGTCGCGCGGATTGTCCAGCGGCACATGATGGAACGCGCGCGGAATTTCCTTGTAAACCGATCCCCGGATCTTGTGATGCATCCGTAGCGACGGCCGCGCGCCCATTAGCGTGCTCTGCGCCCCGCGCAGAATCAGCACCGGCATCTTAAGGCTCTTGATTTTAGGCTTGCGCGTGCGCCCCTCGACTTTGCGCCATGCGCGCGTGCGCGGGTCCAGCCGAAACGCCCAGTTGCCGTTTTCGAGCTGCAATGAACCCATCCGCGCCAGCCGTTCCAGGTCGTCCTTCGTCAAATAGGTATCGGGCGGCGAGAGCCGGAACTTGCGCTTGATATCCTCGAACGACTTGAGCTCCGGACGGGGTCCGCCACGCGCGCGCCGCCGCCATCGCCACATCAACCGCCGCATAATCGGAGGCGGTCCGTTGGGCGAGTCGATCAGGATCAATGCCTCGAGAATTTCCGGATGCAACGTCGCGACCCATTGCGCGACTGCCCCGCCCATCGAATGCCCCACCAGGATCACCGGTTCGCCCAGATGATCGATCATCCCTTTGACGTCGCGCGTGTACCATCCCGGCCCGTAGTGTGGCGGCTCGGCCCAACCGCTTCGGCCATGCCCGCGAAAATCGAGCGCGAGCACGCGGCCATACGGCACCAGCAATGGCGCTACGCTATCCCACCAATGAACGTGCGCGGCGCCGCCGTGCAGCAGTAGAAAAGTGTGTTTGTTCTCGTCGCCGCCCCAGTCCAGGTAATGAAGCTTGATTCCTTCGACTTCAACGAACCGGCTGGTCGGCTCCGGCGCTGCGGTAGCCGCTTGCTGTTGTGCCATTCCCTCAATCTTATTTGACCCGCTGATCCGATCATAGAATATATGAAGAGATTCACGCCGGCGTATCGAATGCTGGCAGCGGGCGTCGCGAGCGTGATAGCTACCAGAGCTTGAGGCGCGATCGGCGCAAGCATGTAACGGAACCAAGATTTGGAGAAATCTCATGAGCCTGAGACTCGAAGCAAAAAACGCGATCATCACCGGTGGCGCCAGCGGAATCGGCCGCGCCACCGCAATCCGATTCGCTGAGGAAGGCGCCAACGTCTTTGTCGCCGACCGCCACCTCGACGCCGCCGAAGAAACCGCGGGCATGGTCCGCAAGCTCGGCCGCAAGGCGATGGCCTTTCAGGTCGATACCAGTAACGAGGCGCAAGTCGCCGCGATGGTTACGCGATGCGTCGGCGAGCTCGGTGGCGTGAACATTCTGGTCGCCGCCGCCGGAATCTCGCACGCGCGCTACGGAGAAGAAGGCACGCCCGCGTTTGGCCCGCTTGCCGAAAAGCCACTGGCCGACTGGAAAAAGGTTCTGAGCGTCAACCTCGACGGCGTGTTCATCACCGATCGCGAGGTCTCGCGCGCGATGATCGCGGCCGGCAAAGGCGGCAGGATCATCAATATCGCCTCGGGCGCGGCCAAGCTGCCCACTCCCGGCGTCGGCGAGTACTCGGTCAGCAAGGCCGGCGTGTGGATGCTCACCAAGGTGCTCGCGGTCGAGCTCGCGCAATACGGAATCACCGCAAACGCGATCGGACCGGGGTTCATCGCCACTCCGATGACGGCAGGCCTGACAAACGCCGAGGGCTTCATGAAGAGCGTCCTCGAGCGCGTGCCGCTGAAACACGTCGGCGAAGCCGTTAACGTCGCCAACACCGCGCTGTTCCTCGCCAGCGAGGAAGGCAGGTACTACACCGGCTCGATCCTCCATCCCGACGGCGGAGTCGTGATGCAATGAGCGCTCGGCACCGCAGGCCGGTTTTCAAATTGACTGGCCGACGATCGGCAGTTGCGCTCGCGGCGCTCGCACTCGCGATTTGCACGTCTTCGAACGTGGCGCGCGCCCAGGATCAGAGCGGGCAGATGGGCGGCAACTCATCGATGATGCCGCCGATGCAATCCGCGCCGGACCCGAACGGGAATCCGTCGGCCTCGGCAACGCCGCCGATCCAGTTCCCGAATATCCCGCGGATCACGTTGCAAGTGCTGCCGGGCTACGGAACGGCGCCGCTGCTTGTGGGATTCTACGTGATGAATGCGAATCCGGACTCAGCGCCGTTGGTCAGTTATCGATTCAGCTTCGGCGACGGACAGATCTCGACGGAGCCGCCGACCGTGCTGTATCACAGCTTCACCAATCCGGGGACTTATACCGTGACCGTGACTGCGACCACCGCCGACGGCCAGAACGCAACCGCCATGGCCGGAGTGACAGTTACCCAGGCTGCCGATTGAATCTCGCGCCGGCTACTGATCGAGCAGCGTCACCTTTCCGGTATCGATATCGTACATCGCTCCGACGATTTTGAGCTCTCCGCTCTTGATCATCGGCGCGAGCGGACCTTCGCTCGAAAGATCCTTCACGATGAGCTTGACGTTCTCTCGCGACGCGTTGTCGAATACGTTGCCCGGCATCGTTTTCGCCGCGGCGACCGCCGGCCTGAGCTCGCGCAGCATCGGCCCCACGTCCTCGTCGGGTTGGTCGTGTCCTTCAACTGCCGCCTTGATCGCGCCGCAATGCGTATGCCCCATCACGAGCAGCAGCCGTGCGTGCAGATGAGTGACCGCATAATCAAGGCTCTCGATCACCAGATGATCGGCCACGTTGCCCGCCACCCGTACCACGAACAGGTCGCCCAGTCCCTGATCGAAAACAATTTCGGGCGCCGTGCGCGAGTCCGAGCACGCCAGCACCGCCGCGAACGGATACTGCCCCTTGGCAACCTCATCGCGACGCTCCGTCGTCTGCCTCGGATGCTCCATCTTGCCGGCGGCGAAACGACGATTCCCGTCGAGCAGGCGCTGCAGCGAGACCGCGGCACTGACAGGAGGAACCTTACTCGGCGCGCCGATCGCGCGAATAATACTCGCGGCCATGACCAACCCCGTGACGGCGACCACGGTCGCCAGTTTTCTGTTTTTCATTAGACTCGAACCCTCTTTTTCGCAAGCGAAAATAGCAGAATTCGCGCGCATGCGCATCGTGCTGCGTGCGTTCTCTGCTCGACCGATGGATTGACATTCGCCGACCGCTTCGCTCATTTTGGAGCGCATATGATTCCGCGCAACCTTATCCGCCTGACGCTGTTCGCCGCAACCGCCCTTGGACTTGCCGTCACTCTTGGCGCCTGCGAATCGGCGACGCTCAAAGCCAACGAACAGCAGGTCCAGCAGCAGCAGGCGCAGATCGAGCAGAATCAAATGGAGATCCAAAAGATGCTGGCGCAACAGCAGGGCTACGGTGGCGGCGCTTCATCCGGTTCGGCGTCGGCACCGATCGCATCGGCCGGCGGATGCGACAAATCCGTGATGGCGGAGGCAACTCGTCACGGCGGCGACAAGCTCGCGGCGGGTGATTTCACCCACGCGATCGGCTACTACCAGGACGCGCTGACGGCCTGCCCCAACGATCCCCGCGCTGAACTCAACCTCGCGCATGCGTACGAGGCGGCAGGAAACCGCACCGCCGCGATCGATCATTTCAGAGACGCCGCGCACAGCACCGACCCTGCTGAGTCATCCGCCGAAGAGGAAGCACGCAACGCGCTGGTCCGCCTCGGCTCGAATTGAAGCTTGGGCGCCCCGCGCGAGGTGATCGTAGTCCGAAAAGAGGGGAGCGCATGAGCATACCAGCACGCGGTTTAATCGCGGGTACTTTGCTGATGCTGGTGACGGTTGTCGCATTCAGCGGAATTGCGATGGCGGATCTCGCGGACCAGCGCACCACCGAGCTTCTGACCGCGCTTGAGACCAACGACTATGCGGCGGCGCAGCGTCATTGCAGCGCGCCGGTGCAGTCGGCATTTTCGCAGGTCGAGACAGGTTGGCAGCAAGTCACACAAGCTTACGGCAAGCTCGAATCATTTGAGATCACCAGCCGGACCTCAGCTGACGGGATGGAAATTCGGATCGCGAATCTGAATTTTGAACGTCCGAGCGGATTGGCTGCAAAAGTCGCGATCGACTCCGATGGCAACGTAGCGGGATTGTTGTTCGTTGCGGCGGCCGCCTCACCCGAGGCGTCGAAGATCGCGGACCAGCGCGTCGCTGAAATGCTCGAGGCGTTGCGCGACTCGAAATTCGACGTTGCCGAGAGCCACTTCGATTCGACAATGCAAAGGCTGCTGCCGCCCAAAGCCCTCGAAGACGCGTGGAAACCGCGGACCGATTCGCTCGGAGATTTAAAGGCCTGGCGAATCGTCGGCCGAAGCGAGGTCAGCGGAGTCCAGGTCAGGATCGTCAATCTCGATTTCACCAAGGCGCCGAAAGCCTTTGCGCTGAAGGTTGCGGTCGATGCCGCAGGCGAGATCGGCGGCCTCTATTTCATTCCCGCGCAGTCCGAAGCGAGTTCAACTTCGCCATCTTATATCCGCCCCGCCGCGTTCACCGCGCACGAAGTAAAAATCGGACGAGCGGACGCTCCGCTCGGCGGCACTCTGACAATTCCAGTTGGCAAAGGTCCATTTCCGGGAGCGGTGCTCGTGGCCGGCTCGGGTCCCAACGACCGCGACGAAAATGTTCTCGCGAATCATCCTTTGAAGGACGTCGCAGAGGGTCTCAGCTCCGACGGAATCGCCGTGCTGAGGTACGACAAGCGCATGCGCGTGTATCCGGGCGCGCAGGTCAAGCATCTGACCGTCGATTACGAGGTGATCGACGATGCGGTCGCCGCCGTCGCGATACTCGAGCATCAGCCGCGAGTCGATCCCGCCCGCGTGTACGTGGTCGGGCACAGTCTCGGCGCGATGCTGGCGCCGGAGATCGCGGCGCGCGCGCATGCCGCCGGAGTGATCATGCTCGCGCCGGGCTCGCTTCCGTTGGCGCGTATTCTCGTGAGGCAATATCGCTACCTGGGCGCGCCGCCGGAGAAAATTACCCAGGCGCAACTGCTCGAGGCCAAGTCGCTTCCGCCGGATCAGCAAATAATGGGTGGCGCGCCCGCATCGTATTTCTATGATCTCGATTCGCGCGACGAGATCGGATTCGCGCGCAAGCTCGGCAAGCCGATCTTGATTCTGCACGGCGCGCGCGATTATCAGGTGGTCGATGAGGATATCGACTACTGGCGCAAAGGTTTAAAGGGCACGCCCAACGTCACGATCGAGACCATCCCGAAATTGAATCACTTGTTCCTCGCGGGTTCGGGCCGGCCGAGTCCCGACGAATATTCCGTTCCGGGCTATGTCGATCCGGAAGTGATCGCGAAGGTCTCGTCGTTCATCAAGCAGTAGAAATCTGCTAAGGCACCGGAGCGGCGTTCAGCAGGCCCGCGGCTTCGTCGAAGCCCATCATCAGGTTCATATTCTGAATCGCCTGCCCGGCGGCGCCTTTGCCGAGATTGTCGATCGCCGTGATTACCACCAGCGTATTCGAGCGGCGGTCGAGCACGGTCGCGATCTCGCAGAAGTTCGTCGCACGGACGTTGCGCAGCTCCGGCAGATCACCCGGCTTGAGCATCCGCACGAATCGCGCCTTGCCAAAGCTCGCCTCGAACGCGTTGCGCACGTCATCTTCGGTGGTCCCGGCGCGCGGCTTCATGAAAATCGAGGTCAGGATTCCGCGCGTGATCGGCAGCAGATGCGGCACGAACATCAGCGCGATATCGCGCCCGAGCACCGCGCCGACCTCCTGCTCGATTTCCGGGGTATGGCGATGATTCCCCACTTTGTAGGCCCGGAAGTTCTCGTTGACCTCCGCGAACAGGTATTCCACCGACGCCGCGCGCCGCGCTCCGGTGGTGCCGGACTTCGCGTCGATCACGATCGACGACGGATCGATCAGGTCGCGCTTGATCAGCGGAATCAGCGCGAGCAACGCCCCGGTCGGATAGCATCCGGGATTCGCGACCAGCCGCGCTTCGCGCAGCTCGGCACGATGAAACTCGCTCAGCCCATAGACCGCCTCGCGCGAGAGCCCCGGCGCAAGCTGATCGACGCCGTAGGTCGCGCGATGCACCGCCGGATCCTTCAGACGAAAATCCGCCGAGACATCGATCACCTTGACCCCGTTCTTCACCAGCTCGACGATCACGGGCGTTCCGATCTTCTCGGGCAGGCACGAGATCGCCACCTCCACCCGCCCGCGAATGAACTCCGGGCGCAAATCCTCGAACGCGGGCAGGTCGGTCCCGGCCATATGGCGATAAACGTCGGCCACTTCGCGCCCGGCATAGTGCTCGGACGTAAGCGCCGCAATCTCGACGAACGGATGAGTTGCAAGGATACGCACGGCCTCGATTCCCGAGTACCCGGACGCGCCCAGAATCGCGACTCTGACCCTGTCATGTGCCATCGGTGGGATTGCGCGAACCTCCGGAAAGAACTTAACCAACCAGTAACCCGTGTATCACGAATCCATGGGTCGTAACAGTTGATGGCGATTGTCGGTAGTGGGTCAGTTTGAGATTTGCTCCATTCGCGCTGCTGACTAGCTTTAGGGGTTCCTGCGGAAACCCTCTCCCTCCGGGAGAGGGCGGCGCGGCGCGATGCTTGCGTTTTCGTCGCAAGCATCGTGACGCGCGGGTGAGGGTGCTGCTCCGGGTAACCTGCGCATTGCGATCGCTCTGAATGGAAGGCAGCAGAGCAGCACCCTCACTCGCCGCTTCGCGGCACCATCTCCCGGAGGGAGAGGGATTAAAGCGGCGCAGTCGATTCCGATTTCCTCGCGCGCGGTAGCCGTGCGCGCGGGAATGACAAGTCAGCAACGCGAGCGGAGCAAATCTCAAACTGATCTGCCACCGAACAGTTACTTGGTATCGAACTCGAACACCAGCTCCCCCGCCGGCGAGTCCGCCAACACCGCGAGCTTTTCCAGATAAAGCGCGATCACGCCGTCGTCGGGCCGCTCCGCGCGCATCGCTTCGAGCGTGCTGCACGCCTGCCGCGGATCGCCCTGGCGCAGATTTTCGAGCGCGGATTCGAAGCGATCATAATACTCTGGATCGGCGCCCTTGGCCGTCGCAACCACTTCCATGATCGGCACCGCATTGCTCTTGCCCTTCACCTTGACCAGCCCGATATCGCGCGCGATATAGCCATCTCCAGCCGCGGTGTAAGTCTCCTTGCTGACCAGCAGGTGCACCTTGAACTGGCGGGTTAGACCCTCCAGACGCGACGCGAGATTGACCGTGTCGCCGATAACCGAGTAGTCGAAACGGCGCGCTCCCCCGAAGTTCCCGGCGATCGCCTCTCCGGTCGCGATTCCCACACCGATATCAATTGTCGCAAAGCGCGGGTCATGCTCGCGCATCGACTTCAGCTCCGCGAGCATCGATAGCGCCGAGTCAATCGCCGAGCGCGCGTGATTAGGAATCTCCAGCGGCGCGCCCCAGAACGCCATGATCCCGTCGCCGCGAATCTTGTCCACCACCCCGCCGCTTTCGAGGATGAAGTCGGTCATCTTGGTCATGTAGTCGTTGAGCAGCGCGACCAGCGCGGCCGGATCGGTGCGCTCGGAGAGCCCGGTGTAGTTGACGATATCCGCGAACAGGATCGTGACGATCTTTCGCTCGCCGCCGAGCTTGAGTCCGCCCGGATTATCCACCACCGACGCGATTACATCGGGATGCAGATAATGCTCGAAGGCATGGCGCAGTCGGCGTTTCTCGCGCCCCTCGGTCCAGTATCGGTAAATCGCCAGCGCGCCCGCGACGCCGCCTGCGACCGCAAGCGGAAACACCACCCCCAGCAACACTCCGCGCTCGATCAGCAGATACTGCGCGAAGCCAAAATACGCCGCCATCAGGGTCAGCACCGCCGCGAACGCTATCGACGCGGTCAGGTACGCAACCGCGAGCGAGATCGCGATCCCGAGCACGACCGCCCAGATCTGCTCCATCACGATCGTGTCGGTCCGGCTCGCGTCGATAAAATCATGCGCGATCACGTCGTCGATCGCATTGGCGTGAATCTCGACGCGCGGAAACTCAGCTCCCGCCGGAGTGACCGAGCGGTCGCCGATCGCCTGCGCCAGCGCGCCCACCAGCACCACCTTTCCGGATAACGCATCAGCCGGTATCCGATGCTCGATCACGTCGATCGGCGAGTAGTGCGGAATGCTTCCGGTCGCACCGCGAAACGTCACCGTCATCCGTCCCATCTCATCGGTCGGGATTACCAGATTTCCGATCGCAACACTCGCGACGCCATCGCGGAACAGATTGAGTTTGAGGGTTGCGCCGTCGAAATAGGCCTGCGCGACCGCGAGAAAAAACGGCACGCACTTCCTGCCGTGAAAATCGATCACGGTCAGCTCATTGCGAATCTCGCCATCGAGATCGCCTTCGATATCGTAAAATCCCGTCCAGCGCGCGGCGCGATTCAGAATCGGCGTCGGCGGAAGATAGGCGTCGGCGTGCATAATCGGCCCGGCGCCGCCCGGCGCTACATGCGTCAATGCGTATGCGAGTGGCGGCGGATCGAGCGGCTCCGACAGATAACCGGCCTGCGCTCCGCCGGCGCTCTTGATCAACTGGTGAAACGCGAATGCGTAGCCTAGAAAGGTGCTGCCCTGCGCCTTGATCGAGTCGGCGAATTTCTGGTCGTGGTCGTGGCCCAACGCCTCCTGGATCTGTGCGTCGCTGAGGCCCAGCACCGTGAGCCGCGACGCGATCTCGCGCCGCGCCGCGACATCCGAGTCGGCTTCCGAGAACAACAGGTCATAGCCGATGACCTTCGGCCGGTACGACGCAAGCGCGTCCTGAAACTGCGCCATCACGTCGCGCGACCACGGCCAATGCCCGAGCGCCGCGATACTCTTCTGATCGATTCCTACCACGACGACCTGGTTGGTCGCCGGATGCGGCGTGCGCGCATTCATCCGCAGGTCGGTGATCTTGAGTTCAGCGAAGGTGAGCGCGCCCGGATAGACCATCAAGAGCGCCAGCATCAGCACCATCACCGTAATTCCAACGATAAACGTGCGCCATGAGAATGGCTGATGAAAGCGTGGCTTGCGCGATTGCGGCGGCATCGGATGCGGCTCTACCCGAGCGAGAATAGCGCGCGCTGCCGGGTGCCGCTAATCCCGCGCGCCGGCGATTTTCGCCGGTCTATTCGTAAAAGCCGAGTTGCTTGTAGAAGCTGATCTGTCCGTACTGATGCGCCGAGCCGTAGCCCGCTTGCGCGCTGAATCCCACCTGCCACGGCCGATAGTAAACCCCAAGGTCGGGTCCGCCCTCGCCCTCGGCGCTACCCAGGAATCCGCCCAGGTAAACCGCGCCACCGCCGCCCGCCATGAAAATCCAGTGCTCGGTCGACGCGACGATCGCCTGCAAATCGATCGACATGCTGGTCACGTCGTTCTCGTAGTTGTACATGGTCGAGGTCGCGAGATTTATCGGATGCTCCGAGTGCAGGAACAGCCAGCTCGATACATCGCCCTCGATATCGGTCGCGGTGCTGTCGCCGAAATCCTTGCCGCCCAGAATATAGATGTGCGTGCCCGGATAGACCGTGATGTCCACTCCGCCCTGCGCGCGTCCGAAATTGAGCCGCGCCTGATGCCCGGTGCCGGGATTAAGCGGATTGTCGAAGCCCCCGCCCTCGAATAGCTGATAGCCGGTAAGCCGCGCCACCGCGCCGATGTAGGGCGTCACGCTTTGTTCGAGCTGAAAGCCTTCCTGGATCGTGGCGTACTTGTCGCTGGCAAATCCGCCGCCGAAACCGATGATGTCGAGCCGGCCGGGATCCTGGATCGTAAAGAAATTCGGATAGGTGCTGTCGAAGAAGTCTTCGGCCGCGGCCGGACGGACTGCCGCGATCGTCGCGCCGATCATCACGACGGCCGCAACCACATAGGACACAAGTCGGCAGGACAATTTGCGCGCCACTCGATTCCTCCTCAGATGCTGCAATAAGCGATCATCATCCGCGTGGTGGGGGTGGCGGAGGCGGAGGAGGCGGCGAGGTATTCATGTTGACGCACGTCGGACACGCGGGCGGCGGCACCGGAGCCACCGGAGTGATCACGCCAACCGAGCTGGCGCCACCCGCCGCTCCGAACGACGACGCTCCCGTCATCCCCAGCGGACCCGAGCCGGTCGGTGCCAGGAAGCACGGCACGGTCGCTTCGTATCCAGCCCCAATATTGATCCCGCCGCCCGGATTATTCCCGGTGGCGAGATTGACCACGCCGTCCTGAACCGCGACGTCAGTAAAATTATGGCAATCGCCGAAGGTCGGCCGCGCCGCCCCGGCCGAAAAGATCGTGTCGAAACGCGTGCCGCGCGCGGCCGCAACCGCGTTTGGCGTATGCACTTCAAAATTCGGCGCGGCCGCGCCGATCGTGTGATTCACGAACGATCGCAGCTCGCCCCCGAACAAGCTCACCCGCGTCGCCACCGGCGAGGCGGTCTGCTGATCGACTACGATATTGCTCGAATCGCCAAGCTCGAGCGTGCTCTGATCGTTCAGCTTCACGATCACGTGCCCGCCAATTCCGGTGACGATCCGATCGCCGACATCAACCGGCGTGCCGACCGCGCCCCCAAGCGTAGCGGCCCCGCGCTGGATCGTGACCGAGCCCGAGGACGACGTGATCGTTCCCGCGACCGTCGCCTGCGCAAACGCTGCGCGCGGCGCGAGCATCAGAGCGAACACGAAAACGAGCGCGATTATGAAGTGAATTTTAACAGGCGGGCGAGCTGTTACGGCGCGCATAGCGTGGTTTTCCTTGTCGCTCACCGCATTCTTCTATTCGGACAGCGATGCACTGTCAAATCGGTTTAACCGAATATCAAAGCCGCAGGCCGCGCTGTACGTACTTCTGCGTACACCTCCGCGCGCACGCCAGATGGGCGCGCCACACCAATGAATTCTCTGAAGTGGCACCGGCTTTAGCCGGTGATTTTTCCGCCCGTGGAAGATGGGCGCGATCTGATCCCTCGCCCGGTAGAAGAGTAGAAGAGAGATTAGGTGAGGTCCGAATTCAGCGCAGCGCGATTAAAAGGAAGCAGCAGAGCAGCACCCTCATCCGGCAAAGACGGGCGCGCCGCATTCATAGGTAAAGCCCCGCACCGGCTTCAGCCGGTGCGGGACCACAGGCGAAAGCCTGTGCCACTAATCCCCAATCGGGTTTCTCTGAGACTAACGCTTCGAGTACTGAGGACGCTTGCGCGCTTTGTGATGCCCGTACTTCTTGCGCTCGACCTCTCGCGGGTCGCGCGTCAGCATCCCGGCCTTGCGCAACGCGGGCCTGAGCGTCTCGGAAGACGCGACCAGCGCGCGCGAGATCCCGTGCCGGACCGCGTCGGCCTGGGCCGAAATCCCGCCCCCCTCGACGCTGACGATAACGTCGAACTGGCCCTTGGTCTCGGTCAGCTCGAACGGTTCGATAATCCGCATCCGCGAAGTGTCGCGGGGGAAATAATCGTCAAGGGTGCGATTATTGATAGTGAAATTGCCGGAGCCCGCCAGCATCCGCACTCGCGCGATCGCGGTCTTGCGGCGTCCGGTCGTCCAAATGATATTTTTCTTCTCTGGCATGTGACGATCGCGCCTCGCTTCAGACGGTGACGGTCTCGGGCTTCTGCGCGGCATGCGGATGCTCCGCGCCGCTATAGACCTTGAGCTTGGTGAAGAGCCGGCGCCCGAGCCGGTTCTTCGGCAGCATCCCGCGCACCGCGCCTTCAATCAGGCGCTCGGGCCGGGTCTCGCGGATCTTGGCAGGAGTGGTCGAACGGATTCCGCCGGGCCATCCGGTGTGCCGGTAGAAAACCTTGTCGGTCTCCTTTGATCCGGTCAGCCGCACCTTCGCGGCGTTGATCACCACCACGAAATCGCCCGCGTCTTCGTTGGGCGTGAAGTCGGGGCGATGCTTCCCGCGCAGCAGGCTTGCGGCGCGAGTCGCGACTCGTCCGAGCACCCGGTCGGACGCATCGATAATTAGCCAGCGGCGATCCCGCAGCGCATTCTCGCGCGACACGCTCTTGGTCTGTTCGGTCAGTTTCAACTTCTTCCACCCGCATCGTTCGCGCGCTCGTGGCGTGCGGACTTGCATTAAGATTTTGGCGGGGCCGATGGGATTTGAACCCACGACTTCCGACGTGACAGGCCGGCGTTCTAACCGGGCTGAACTACGACCCCGCCTGAACCATCCTTTGTTACATTTTCCGCGCCGCGGAGCAACTTGCACGCGCGATCGCGGCCTTCGCAAGGGCTCGAAGCGCCGACCGGGCCATCAAGACACGAAGACACAAAGAATGACGCTTCGCGTGGCCGACGGGCCGTCGGCGGGCTGGCAAACCGGACCGCACGTCAGCAGCAAAAAGGAGAGAGCACCAGCGCGATTTTGCATCGCGCTGATCGTCGGACGAACGGTCGCGAGTTCTTTTTCCCGCAGTGGCGGCCGACGGCCCGTCGGCCACGCGAAGCGTCATCCGGAATGTGTGCGGATAGATGCCGGTGCCAACCCGCAATCCTTATCCCGTCAGGTCGGCGCATCGCGATGAATTTAGCACGAACAAATTCGGGAGCTCGCTTGACGTGACCGTGTCCTCGATCCGTCGAACCCCTTCGCGCACAAGAGCTTCAGCACATTTTCGCGCCGCCCCGCTTCCCTAACGAGCGTTCGGGTTTTTGCCAGATTTGTTCATGGCTGAACTGTTCAGCCTTATGCCCGAATCCACTTCGTGCAAAGCTATCCGCGTGGAAGCAAACCGCGCACTGCACCGCTTCGCTTCGGGCCGCGTTCCCTCGGAAGCAGAGCAGCACCCTCATCCGGCGCTGCGCGCCACCTTCTCCCGCAGGGAGAAGGATCAAATATGCCCGAATGCCTTCTCCCTTCGGGAGAAGGTACCCGAAGGGCGGATGAGGGTGCTGCTCTGCCGGCGGCGACTCAGCTTCAAGAGTTGGAACTATAAGAATGGATCGCTGCGTCAGAAAGCCCAAAAATCGATTACCGAAAAAGCTGCAAAAAGGAACCCAACACGCCAAAATCGGCAGCATTTTCAAGGAGTTTATTTTTTAGACGACTAGAAAAGATACCAAACGAACCCACCGAAATTTGCCGATCTCCAAAAATCCAGGGCCCCACCTTGCCCAAATTCTGCCTGAAATCACGCGCATCGAAGGCAAGCAAAAGCACACCGCTCTCCTCTCAGTAATCGTTATTAGCGGTCTATAGCGTTGACACACGATTTTATGATTTGTAGCATGCCCTCAAATTTTTGTGCCGTTGCGATTGTCATGTCTACGCTGATGAGAGGAATTTCATGCTTCGGTCGCATCGAGTAGCCTTTGTAGTACTGCTTGTTACATCTCTTCTGATCGCAGTCGGTGGCGCGAGAGCTGCCGAACCGCCGAACTCAACCGCTCCGATGGTCCGCATCGCCGGGCACGTCCTGCCTGCCCTGTCGAAGGCGACGGTCGTCCCCGCGGCGGACCAATCAAGCGCGGCGAAAGATAAGGCTCAGCCGATTACGCTGACGATCGTGCTGAAGCGCGATCATCAAGCGGCGTTCGCGAGCTACCTGCACGAGATCTACGATCCGCACTCCAAAAATTTTCATCACTACCTGACGCAGCGGCAAATCTCCGATCGTTTTGGCCCATCGCGCGCGTCGTACAATGCGATGCTTGCATATCTGCGCGCGGCCGGATTTCAGCTCGTCGAAGGATCAAAAAATCGGTTGACGATTACCATCAGCGGCACGCGCGTGATGGCCGAGCGCGCGTTCGATGTGCGCATCGCAGACTACAAGATCGGCGATAGAAACTTCTTCGCCAACCAGAATGATCCCGCCCTGCCCGCATCACTGGCAAAGAATACTCAGACCGTAATCGGTCTGTCGGATCTGGCCGAAGTCCAAAGACCCAAGTCCGCCCTGATCCTGAACGGGCCCGCCTACTATGCGAACTGCTACAACAACCCCGCCGCCGGCACTTTGTGGTACCCGACGAAGGCGCAATGCCTGCAGGATTATACGAATGCAGTTTCTTCATATAACGCTTACTGCGGACAGTTCTGGGGTCTCTTCGGAGCGTTGCTGCATGCGATCAACTCCGGCCTTTGCGTGACCCTTCCGAGCACGCCTGCCTCGCCTACGGCCAAAACCAGAACCGAGGTCACTGCCGTTTCGTCGGCGGTGGACGGAACCGGGCAGAAGATCGGGCTGGTCGAGTTTGATTCTTACAACACCTCGGATGTCGCCAACTTCCTGGCCCTGACCAGCGGGTCGTCGAGTCAGATCGGCAACCTAAGCGAGGTCCAGGTCAACGGCGGAGCGCCGATAGGCTCCGGCGAGGACGAGGTGCTGCTCGATATCGACACGGTGATGACGATCGCCCCGGGAGCGCAGGTCGTGGTCTACTCCGCGCCATTCTCGGGCGCGGGATCGAGCTTCCAGGCCGTGCTCAACCAGATGATCAACGACAACGTGACGATCATCTCGAACAGTTGGGCCTATTGCGAGGACCAGACCACCGCGGCCGACGTCAATAGTATCGACACGATCTTCCAGAATGCGGCGGCCGCCGGAATCAGCGTCTTCAACGGCTCCGGAGATACCGGCAGCACCTGCCTCGACGGCAGCGCAAACACCGTCGCGGTTCCGTCCGATTCGCCCAACGCCACCGCGGTTGGCGGAACTTCGCTGATTCCCGGCAACGCGGGAACCTATCAAAGTGAAACCTGGTGGAACGGCGTCAACTCGACTCCGCCCACCGGAGCCGGCGGCTACGGCACCAGCAAGTTCTTTTCCGCGGCCAATTACCAGCAAGTCTTGTTCGGATCCTCAAAGCGCTCCGTGCCTGACGTTGCGGTGAGCGCCGACCCCGACACCAACGGATTGCCGCTGTGCCAGGCGGACAACGGCGGATGCCCTTCCGGACTGCTGTACGGAGGCACCAGCGCCGCGGCACCGGTCATGGCCGGGATGAGCGCGCTGCTTAACCAGGCGCAGGGGGAAAACCTGGGCCTGCTCAATCCGAGCTTGTACTCGCTCGCCAACACCGACGCGTTTCACAGCGCGGCATCGATGGGCAGTGACTACGCGCATGTCGGCTTGGGATCGCCCGATCTCAGCGCGTTGAATCTGGCGCTTAGCGGCGCGAGTCCCGGCACCCCGACCGCCGCGAACTCCGTGTTCATAATCAACCCGAGCACCGTGGGCGCCGACGGAACCACCACCGCGTCGGTCCTGGTGCAGCTTCGCGATGCGAACGGCAACAGCGTCAGCGGCAAGAACGTCACCCTGGTCGCCAATTCCGGAAGCGCGACGATTCTGCCCGCGAGCGGAACCTCGACCGGAAATAATGGCACCGTCAGTTTCACCGTGAAGGACCTGAATACGGAGACCGTGCCGCTGACCGCGACCGACACCACCGACGGCATCGTACTGACGCAGCAGCCAGCCGTTAACTTCGTGGTTCCCCTCGCCGCAACGGCCGGGCTCAGTGCATTTCCCCTCTCGGTTGCCGCCGACGGTGTCACCTCGACCGAAATCACCCTGACGCTCAAGGACAGTCTTAGCCGTCCCTCGCCGGGCAAGCTGATCCAGATCACTCAAACCGGCAACTCGCTTCTCACCGGACCAAATCCTCCTGTCACCGACTCGGACGGGCAGATTCAGTTCACCGCAACCGACACCGATAGTGAAACCGTGACGTACAGCGCCACCGACGTAACCGACGGCAACCTGCCGTTCCCCGGGACCGCGCAGGTTACCTTCAGCGACGGTGCCGAGCTGCCATGCAGCAACCAAACCCCGGTGGCCGCGCCGGGTTACGTAGTAACGCCCTACGTGACCGGCCTCTTGGCGCAGAGCTTCTCCTACGCCAATAACCAGGTGAACTACGGCGGATGCCCAGGTGCTAGTGGGATCGCGTTCGATACTTCGGGTAATATTTTCGTGTCCGACCTTCCGACCGGCGACATCTACAAGCTGCCTCCGGGTGGCGGTGTCGCCAGCACCCCGTTCAACAGCACGCTCGGACCTGCCGGGGGCGATTTGGTGTACGAAAACGGCAACCTCTACGCGGTTCAGGGCGCTATTCCCGGCCAAGGAGCAAACTCCGGCACGGTCACCCAGATCAACCCCTCGAGCGGCACGGTCATCGGCACTGTCGCGACGGGTCTCAACTGCCCTCAAGAGATGGCCGCCGATCCGCTTACCGGCGATCTGTTCGTCGATGACGCGTGCGAAGGAGCGGCCGGGAATAATGCGCTGATTAGGATCAATCCCAGCGGGAGTCCGAGTCCCTCGCCCTATGCGACCTTGCCCAACACCGGCAACTACGAAATCACTTTCGCGCCGGACGGGACCATCTACGTGATCACCGGCCTGAATTTCGGCAACAACTACTCCGGCACGGTGGTCGAAGTCGGCGGCACCAACACGTCTCAACCGGCCGCCGTCACCACGCTCTCCTCGATTGCCGCGGCCGACGAGATTCTGCTCGCCGCTGGAACTGCTTCGGGCGGAGGCGCGCAGTACCTGATCTCGGGCAGCCTCGCCAACATCCCCACCAGCAGCGGCTTGGGGACTTTCGATCTGACCATCAGCCCGCCCAGCGCCGGTGCTCTGTTCGCTAATAGCGCCGTCGGTGTCCAGGCCACCAATGCGGTCTTCGGCCCCGATGGATGCGTCTATCTGGCCGACGGCAACGCGGTGTTCAGAGTCACAGATACCAACGGCGACTGCTCCTATAGCTCCAACATCGCGATTCCATCGCTGACCCTGACGCCCGGCGTCGTCTCGCCCAATCCAGCGAAAGGCAGTTCGCAGACGCTGACCGCAAGCCTGCACTATGCGACCGCGCCGGCGGGCACGCCGGTCAATTTTGCGGTCGCGGGTGCGAATCCCCAGATCGCGAGCGCGAATACCAACGCGAATGGACAAGCGTCGTTCACCTACACCGCGGTTCATCAGGGCGTTGACACGATCACAGCCACCACGACAATCGCGGAGTCACCGATATCTTCGAATCAATCGGTGATCACGTGGGGACCGGGCGCGGACGTGACCTTCCTGAGCCTCAACCCCAGTCCGACCAGTGGAACGCAGAGTCGCTCAGTCAATCTCGTCGCATCGCTGACTGATGCCTCTTCAAGTCCGGCGGTTCCGCTGGCGGGCCAGTCGATCAGCTTTACACTCGGTGGCTCGAGCTGCGGCGGAACTACCAACGCAAGCGGCGTTGCGACCTGCGCGACGGACGCAGGTTCCGTAGGGACCAAGACGCTGAGCGCAAGCTTCGCCGGAACCTCGCAATACGTGGCGTCGAGCGCCTCGACCGGCTTCAACGTCGTCGCATCGACAACGACAAGTCCGACGCCGACCGCAACGCCGACCCCCGTCGCAGGCAAGCTGCGCGTCGCGCCCAAGCATCTCAACTTCGGCACCGTTGACGTCGGCTCGAACAAGGTCAAGACGGTCAAGATCACCAACCTCGGCAAGATCACGAAGAAGAAGCATCCGGTGCCGATTCTGATCGAGTCGGAATCCGGCGCGGCGAGCCCGTTCAGTATCAGTCAGGCGTGCGACGACGACGATCTCGGACCGCGCTCCAAAGGAGTGAAGCCCGGCACCTGCGAAGTCTCGGTGACCTTCACTCCGACCCAGGACACCAAGTACGAGGGCACGCTTATGATCAAGGACAACCTCGAACCGGGCTTCGGCCAGAGCGTAACCCTGAAAGGCGCAGGCAAGACGCCGAAGTAGCGCTGCGCAGCCGCGGATCTCACGACCGCCGATCTTCCCTCCGCGCCACCAGCGCGCGGGAAGATCGGCTTTCTTTTTCAGCGCGACTTCTCGCTCCATCCCTTTGGATCTTGCGGTGTCCGGAGCGCCCGCGAATTATGGAACTCGCGGTTCCCAAATCATTGCTTGCCTGCTTCGTGACCCTAACTTATCCTTTACGGAAGTCGGCCCGAGTTGTGGCAGTTTCTCTAAACTCACGAGCCCGCCTGTATTAGCGGGGCTCCGTATGTCGCCTGTCGCCTATGTGGATTGTCCGTCTTGCCTTGCGCCGTCCGCTTTCGGTTGCGGTGATGGCGCTTCTGATGCTGGTGCTCGGAACGTTGTCGTTCGAGCTCATGAACGTCGACATCTTTCCCGCGATCAATTTGCCGGTCGTGATGGTGGTCTGGAATTACCCGGGCCTGTCGGCCTTCGACGTCGAGCGGCGGATGGTGTTTATCAGCGAGCGCGCCTACTCGACCACCGTCAACGGTATCGAGCATATCGAGTCGGAATCGATCAACGGGCTTGGGATTCTCAAAGTATATTTCCAACCGGGTTCCGATCTCGGCTCGTCGATCGCGCAGATGGACTCGGTCTCGGAGACGATTCTGTCGAATCTTCCGCGCGGCACCGAGCCGCCGCAGATCATTTCCTACAACGCGACCAACGTTCCGGTCGCGCAGATGAACATCTATAGCGACACGCTTTCGACCAGCAGGCTGTTCGACTACGGGCTCAACTTCATCCGGATTCAGCTTTTCACCATCCCCGGTTTTTCGTCGCCCGCGCCGCTGGGCGGCGTGCAGCGATCGGTCATGGTCAATATCGATCCGACTTCGCTCTACGCCAATGCGATGTCCGCCTACGACCTCGGCAACGCGCTCGCCTCGACCAACGTGGTCATCCCGTCGGGCGCCGAAAAGATCGGCAACTACCAGTACAATATCGATCTCAACATGAGCGTGCCGACGGTAAAGGACTTCGACCGCTTACCGCTGAAATATGTTAACGGCTCGCCGGTCTTCCTGGGTGACGTCGCGCCCGTGACCGATACTCATCAGCCGCAGACCAACGTGGTGCGCGTTGACGGCCAGCAGGCGACCTACCTGATGGTGATCAAGCACGCCGACGCCTCGACGCTGACGGTGGTAGACGCGGTCAAGGCCAAGATCCCTCTCATCCGGGCTACCGCGCCCAAGGGCCTGAAGGTCTCTCTGACCTTCGATCAATCGCAGTTCGTGCGCGCCGCCCTGTGGGACGTCGTGCAGGAGGCGGTTATCGCCGCGACGCTGGTCGCGCTGATGGTGCTGCTGTTCCTGGGCTCGCCGCGCAGCATGCTGATCGTCATCACGTCGATACCGCTATCGATTCTTACTTCGATCATCGCGCTCAACCTCTGCGGACAGACGATCAACACGATGACGCTCGGCGGGATTGCGCTGGCGGTCGGGATGCTGGTCGATGACGCCACGGTCGAGATCGAAAATATCCATCGCAACCACGCGCTCGACAAGCCGCTGCTGGTCGCGATTCTCGACGGAGCTTCGCAGATCGCGACACCGACTTTCGTCGGCACGCTCTCGATCTGCATCGTCTTCTTTCCGGTCGTGCTGCTGACCGGGGTCGCGAAGTTCCTGTTCACGCCGCTTGCGCTGGCAGTGGTGTTCGCGATGCTCACGTCGTACCTGCTGTCGCGGACGTTGGTGCCCTCGATGGCGCGGTATCTGCTCCCCGACAAAAACGAGGAGCATCTCGGACACAGCCGCGCGGCTAATTTGGTGCGCGCCTTTGATCGCGGATTCGAGCGGGTGAAGGAACGCTACCGCGTATGGCTCGCCACCTTCATCGGACGGCGCGGGCTGGCTTTGACCTGCGTCGCGATCCTGATCCTGCTTTCACTCGGCCTGTTGCCGATCGTCGGCGAGGATTTCTTCCCGACCGTTGACGCGGGCATGATGCGGCTACATCTGCGCGCTCCCACTGGCACCCGCGTCGAGCACACCGAATACCTGATCGACCAAATCGACCGGACCATCCGCACGATCATTCCGGCGGGCGAACTCGAGAGCATCAGCGATAATATCGGCCTGCCGATTTCCTACGACCTCGCCTTCTATCAGACCGACAGCATCGGTCCGATGGATGCCGACGTGCTGATTCAGCTCAAGCCCAAGCATCAGCCGACCGCGATGTACGAACAGAAGATTCGCGATGCGCTGGCGGCGCAGTATCCTGAGGTGACCGCCTATTTCCAGGCCGCCGATATTGTCAGCCAGGTGCTGACCTTCGGCTTGCCCGCCGCGATCGACGCGCAGGTCAACGGCAACAACCTCCAAGCCGATTACGACATTGCGCTCAAACTCAAAAACCGGATGGCGCGGATTCCCGGCGTGGTCGACATGCGTATCGCCGAGCCGCTTGACTACCCGAGCCTGCAGGTTAACGTCGATCGCACCAAGGCGCTGCAGTTCGGAATCACGCAGCAGGAGGTCACCTCGAGCGTGCTCTCGATGCTCTCCGGCGCGCAGCTTTTGCAACCAAATTTCTGGCTCGATCCGATCACCGGAGTTAACTACAACGTCATCGCGCAATCGCAGGAGCATCTGTTCGACTCGGTCGCCACGCTCCAGAATATCCCGCTCAGCTCGAGCGGGACTTCGCTTAGCAGCGCAGCCGCGGCCTCGATGCCGGCGGGCGACGCCGCCACCCCGGCGCAACCGCAGTTGCTCGGCAACCTCGCAACCATCAGCCACACCTGGGATCCCGCCGTGGTCGCGCACTACACCGTGCAACGCGTGATCGACGTCGATTGCAACGTATCGGGCCGCGATCTCGGCTCGGTCACCAAAGCGGTGCAAAAGGAAATCGCCCAGTTGGGCAAGATGCCCGCGGGCACCCAGGTTGTGATTCGCGGCCAGAGCCAGGCGATGAGCTCGTCGTTCATCACGCTGGGCGAAGGGCTGATTCTCGCGATCATCCTCGTTTACCTGCTGATGGTCGCGAATTTCCAGTCGTGGCTCGAGCCGTTCATCATTATGATGGCGGTGCCGGGCGCGCTCGCGGGAGTGCTCTGGATGCTGGTGCTGACGGGTACGACGATCAATGTCGAGTCGATGATGGGCGCGATCATGGCGGTCGGCGTCGGCGTCGCCAATGGCAACCTGCTGATTACCTTCGCCAACGAACTGCGCGAAGACGGCTACGGTCCGGTCGCCGCTGCGATCGAGGCCGGGCGCATCCGCTTTCGCCCGATCATCATGACCGCGCTCGCGATGATCCTGGGGATGCTGCCGATGGCGCTGAGTCTCGGATCGGGCTCCGAGCAGAACGCTCCTTTAGGACGCGCGGTGATCGGCGGCCTGCTGGTAGCGACGGTTTCAACCCTGTTCGTGGTGCCGGCGGTTTATTCGATATTCAGCCGCAACATGATCGGCAAACATCAGCGCGACGCGGAGATCGAGGAACTCACGCTGCCCGGCGCGTGAGCGATGGAATCAGATGGAAGACGACCCCAGGCAATACACGGCCAAAGCCTCCGGCAAATTCTTTGTCGTGGGATGGATCGGCGCGATCGCGCTCGTGGTGATCGCCACCGCCGGGTTCGTGCTTGCGCGGGAATTGTGGATCGGCCGCCAGACCAACGACCTGGCGCAGCAGGCCGAGATCGGACCGCACGTGCTGGTCGCGAAAGTCGGCCGCGTGCCCGCTACGCGCGACGTCAAGCTGCCCGCGACCACCCGCGGCTTCGACGAAACTCAAATCTACGCGAAGGTTCCCGGCTACATAAAATCGCTCCGGGTCGATAAGGGCGACCGCATCCACACCGGCGAGCTGCTTGCGACGATCGAGTCTCCGGAGACCGACCAGCAGGTCCGCAACTCACGCGCCGCCTATCAGATCGCGAAGGTCACCGATGATCGCAACCAGATTCTCGTCCGCCAGGAAGTAATCTCGCAGCAAGTCGCCGACGAGTCGCACTCCACGATGCTGCAGACGAAGGCGACCCTGGCGCAATCGATCGCGCTGCAGGCGTACGAGCGCGTGACCGCCCCGTTTGACGGAATCGTAACCGCGCGCGACGTTGATCCCGGCCACCTGATTCCCGAAGCGACCAGCTCGACCAGCCTCGCCGACGCGATCGTCGATGTCGCGCGGATGAAACCGCTGCGCGTCTACACCTATGTGCCCCAGAACATCGCGCTGTTCATCCGCAACGGCGACAGCGCCTCGATCACGGTCAACGAATTTCCGCAGCGCAAGTTCACCGGCACCATCACGCGCCATCCAGAGGCGCTCTCGCCGGACTCGCGCACGATGCTGGTGGAAGTCGATCTGCCCAACACCGATGAGGCGCTGTTTCCCGGAATGTACGGCAGCGCCGAGTTCATCGTGTCAATTCCGGCCGGCGCGCCGCTCGTCCCCGATGAAGCGCTGGTATTTCGCAACGGCAAGGTGTTCGTGCCGGTGGTGAATAACAAGGTGCTCCATCTGACCGAAGTGAAGCTCGGCTACGACAACGGAATCGCGGTCGAAGTCGCCAACGGCATCGACGCCGACGCGATGGTGGCGTTGAACGTCGGCCAGTCCGCCCGCGACGGCGAACGCGTCCAACCGGTCGAGCAACAGCAAACTGCCTCGCAGTAGCGGACCTTTGTATAGAGCCCCGGAAAAGTCAGCAAGCGCCGAGGGCGAGATTTCTCGCGATCTCTGCTACTCGATTTGACGTGCACGACCCAACGCACCTCGCCCGTTCGCGCTCGGAATGACAGAGCTCGCGGATTTTGTGCCATTCCCGGAATGACGATGCTCGCCGCTGTTGTGTCATTCCGAGCGCGAAACTACCACCAGCTCGGTGTCGCGCAGATCGTCTCGCACTGCGTGCATCGCGAGGAATCTCGCCAGTCGCGAAAGCAGTCCACCCGAATGAGTCGCAAAGCACTCGCGGTATGTTCGACGTTCATACGCGCCCGAACGGTTTGCTGCGGCCCGGCGCGATCGGCTCTCCGCCGTCGCGCTCTTTGACCGCCTGCTTGACGCCTGCATCTTCGGCGCGCTGCTTGAACCACACACCTTCGGGACTGTGACGCGTCATTCCGTCAAAGATCGTGGCGAACATCTGCGTGTTCGCGAGCCCCATGTTGTCGAACGCCTGGTTGATCATCAGCTTCTGCATCATCAGTTGATTGCGCGGAATTCCCGCCATCCGGTTTGCGAGCTCGTCGACCCGATGGTCGAGCCGCGCACGCGGAACTGATTCGAGACACAGTCCGAGCTTCGCCGCCTCGGGACCGAAAATCAGATCGCCAGTCAGAAGCATCCGCTTGGCTTTCTCGGCGCCGAGGCGGTAGAGCCACATCGCCGTGGTCGGGCATCCCCAGACTCGGGCGGGCGGGTAGCCGATTCGGGCCTCGTCGGCCATCACGACGATATCGCAGCACAGCGCGATATCGCTGCCGCCGGCGACGGCGGGTCCATTTATTTTTGCGATAGTCGGCTTGTATGATCGCCACAGGCTCATGAAGTCCTGCGTGTTCTGGTACATCCCGTAAAAATCCGCCATCGGATCCCATGGCTGCGCCGCTTCGCCTGAACCGAGTTGCGATCCGGCCTGAACTCCTGGGCGCTCGGCATACTCGACCAGATCGTAGCCCGCGCAAAAGCCTGCCCCCGCACCGGTGACGACGATCACGTGCACGTCGTTGTCGGCGTTGGCGCGATGCACCGCGTCGGCAATCTCGCGCGGCATCGCGCCGTCGATCGCGTTCATCCGATGAGGCCGGTTAAGCGTAATCGTCGCGACGCGCCCGTCGGCGCGATACAGAATTGATTTGTACTCCACGCTGCTATCCTCCCCGCGTTTGCCGCGGCTGTAATCCCGCCACGAACGTTTCGCGGTCACGATGAAAGGATTCTTGGAGGCAGATGATACAACGCCGCCAGCAGGGGGAGAACTTACGCGACAGTATTCGCGCCGGCACTCAATTGAGTACCGGCGCGTCGGCTCGAGTTTTTTGGCGCAAAACTTTACGGAGTGGACGGAGCGCCCGATCCCAGGTTGCCGGGCTGTTGGCCCGCGGCGTTGTTGCCGTCCATGCTCGAAGAACCGGACATCCCGGAACCAGAATTCGAAGTACCCGAGTTCATGCTACTTCCGGTATTGGTGCCGCGGCCGACGTTCGCGCTGCCTGACGAATTCATGCCGGCACCCGACGCGCCGCTATCCATACTGCCGCCGGCGCCCGACGAGCCCATCCCTCCTGTAGCACCGCTACCAGCTCCTCCAGCTCCGACGCCGCCGGCTGACGCACCGCCGCTGCCTGCTCCTGCCCCCGCACCTCCGCCGCCCGCACCACCGCCGCCACCGCCTCCTGCTTGAGCAAAGGCGTTGGAAGTAAACGAAACCACCGCAAGCGACAGCGTGGTTGCGAGAATTAACGCGGGAAGACCGTTCCTCTTCATTTCGGTTTCTCCTGGCCGTGTGAATTAAACGACGGCAAGGAAGGGAGCAACCACCATGCCACCAGCCTTTTGCCGTTCACAAAAACGATGCCGGCAAAGAAGGCGACAAGCTGTTGCGCTTAATCGAAGAGAGACGCGCCTGGTTGGTGCTTTGAAAATCGGCTTTGGACCGAGCAATGGGAAGACGGTAAATATCTTCTTCTCATTGCTTTGGCGTTTCACGCCAGCTCTTGCTTCAGCTCGACGCCGCGAGCGGGATCATCACGGCGATTTTCCATCCTTTGACCGTGCGCACCACGATATAGCTGACCCGCCCACGCTCAAGAATCGATTCGTCAGCGCGGTAGCGCGTCACCTCGGCGAGAATCATCGCCTGGTCGTCGCCCAGCGGCGAGACCGTCAGAAGGTCAACCCCCGAGCGCGCCCATCCGCGCGCCTTCACCTCGATAAACGCTTGCGCGCTGTATTGCTGAAGCTCCGGCTCGGTCGTGCAGGCGGTGATCCGGGCTCCGCGGATCAACGAGTAGCCCGGCACGAAGGAGTCGGCATAGCTGTCGATGTCTTCGCGATTGAACGCGTCGATATACGCACGGTAGAAGTTTTCGACTTCGTTAACAATTTGTTGTTTAGTTGGCACTCGCGGCCCTTTCAGCCTTTGAATCCGAGCGGCGCGAGAACCCGCGCTGCTGCCGCGGCCAGCGCCGGCGATCCCGTGCCCATCAGCGCAAAGCGCGGGTCGGTGGTTTGTCCTCTGACATAACGAACATAAATCTGCTCACCGACGGTCGCCGTCTTCCAATGCGCCCAGGCCAGATAAAATGGAAGATCGCTCAAGTCGCGGCCGCTGCGCAGAGCGTAGCGATTCGCCAGCTCCTCGCGGCCAAGGAATCCGCGCTTGAGCGTATGCGGCTCGATCTCGGCGATCGCCAGCATTTCGGTGTCCGAGCGCTCGCGCCAGTAGCCGAGCGCGATTCCGAGATCGATCATCGGATCGCCCAGCGTCAACATCTCCCAGTCGAACACCCCGACGACGCGGCCGGGCGTGTGCGCGTCGAGCATCAGGTTGTGCAGATAGAAATCGTTGTGCAGGAGGGTCGGCGGCTGCGCGCGTGGCATGTGCTCGAGAAACCATGCGCCGAGCTTTTCCATCAGCGGCACTTCGCGGGTCTTGGCGGCTTCCCAGCGCTTCATCCATCCGACGATCTGGCGCTTCAGAAATCCTTCGGGCTTGCCCAGGTCCTGAAGTCCTATCGCGGCGTAATCAACCCGATGCAGATCGGCCAGCGTGTCGACAAAGCCCTCGGAGATTTTGCGGAAAGTCTCGGGGTCGTCGCCCAGCTCGGCGGGAACCGGCTGGCGATTCTTGAATACGATTCCGCGCCTGCGTTCCATCACGAAAAACGGCGCGCCGATAATCGAGGTGTCGTCGCAAAAGAGCCACGCGCGCGGCGCGGGCTCAAACGCTTGCCAGAGACGCGAGAGCACGCGAAATTCGCGCGCCATATCGTGTCCGCCGACAGGCAGAGGACCGAACGGAGGACGCCGCACGACCCACTGATGCTCGCCGAACTCGAGGAGATAGGTCAGATTCGAGGAGCCGCCGCGAAACTGCATCACGCGCATCGGCGCGTCGGCGTTTGGAATTCGACCGCGCAGGTACGCCGCCAGCGCATCCCAATCGAGTTGCTCTTCGTCGCGAACCTGGCCGTACTCGGCCGTCAGGTCAGTCTGTTCCGCCATCGTGGGCCTAGTATGAATCGCTAGGCGGGCGATATTCCAGAGCGTCAGAATTTTTCTTTGAACGGGCGAACTTCGAGTTCCGTCGTCCATGCGCTGAGGTGCTGATGCGCCAGATGCCAATAGGTCTCCGCGATCGCGGCGGGATCTAGCAGGTCCTCCGGCTTGAAACCGGGAATCTTGCGGCCCGGGATGTCGATGACGCCATCGACGTTGATCCACGCGACATGAATTCCCTTGGGGCCCAAGTCGCGCGCCATCGATTGCGCGAGACCGCGCAGCGCGAATTTCGCCGGCCCGAACGCAGCGGACTTCGCTCCCGCCTTCACGCCCGCGGTTGCTCCGGTGAACAGAATCACGCCGTGGCCCCGTGAAAGCATCGCGGGCACGACCTCGCGCGAGGCGAGGAACGCGCCGTACGCGTTGACCCGCCAGCTTGATTCGAAATCCTCCGGCGATACTTCGAGCACATTGCCCCATTTCCCGGAACCGGCGTTGTAGACCAGCACGTCAGGAGCGCCAAGCTGTTCGCGAATCAGCTTGAACGCGGCCTCGACCTGCGCACGATCACCGATATCGGCAGGAGCCTCGAGCACGGTTGCGCCCGGGGCGCCGCGAATCTCGCTTGCGAGTGTGCGCAGATAATCCGCGCGGCGCGCGTTGATCGCGACCGCATAGCCCTGCGCGAAGCGACGCGCCAGCGCGGCGCCGAGGCCCGGTCCGACTCCAGTTATGACCGCGACCGGGCGTTTGCTCGACTCTGCCACAAGTGCCTCCCGCGGCTTTGCGATTCTGGCGCGCGCCTATTTCACGTAGAGAAAAATTCCCTCGTATATGAGCGCCGGCTTGTCGTTGCCGACCACGTGGATCACGCTCTCCTGCGTGACCTGGGTCCCCTGCGGACGCGGCTCGACCGCGACGATCCGGTTGCGCGCGTGCACCTTGGCGCCGGCTGGAACCGGTGAGATGAAGCGGAGCTTGTTCGCGCCGTAGTTCACCACGTTGCGCTGGCCGACCACCGTCCATCCGGAATCGATCTGGATGCCGGGCAGGAGGCTGAGCGTCAGGAAGCCGTGCGCCACGGGTCCGCCAAACGGACTCTCACGCTTGCAACGCTCGATATCGATATGAATCCACTGATGGTCGCCGGTCACGTCGGCGAACTGATTGATCCTCTCCTGCGTGACCTCGATCGGCTTGCTCCACGGCCCGAACTCCGGGCTGATCTTCGCGCGCAGCTTCTCAACGTCGTCAAAGCGGATGCTCTCCATACTATCCTCCAAAACCTTTGCAGATTTTTTTCGGTCAGCGATCGCGCGCGCCGAGAAACTCGATCAGCGCGGCGTGCAGATTGTGTCTGGCCGTTTCGCCTCCGCCGAGTTTCACCAGCACGTAGCGTTCGTCGTCATCGAGGGTGCTCCACGCCGACTGGGTAATCGGCGCGCCCAACTCCTCGGCACGAGCGGCCAATTGTGATGGCAGCTCCGCGGGCGGCCACGCCGACTGGCGCGCGTCGTCGGACAGCTCGGTCGGACGGCTGCCCGCCCTGGCGAGCACGGTCTCGCCGATAAACCGCCTGAGCGCCGCGATTTCGTCGGACGAATCCGCGGGCGCCTCGCAGATCTGCAGCCGCTCGGTGCGGCTAAGCTTGGCCCATTGCACGCGGCCAATCTTGACTCCAACCGCGTCGAGCTTGCGCCGCGCCGCCATCGGCAGGCAACTGAGCGTCTGGTAGATCTCCGCTTCGAATTGGAACTTGCGATTCATCGCGTGCCCTCGAATGAAAGAGCGTAGCCTCGACCGTTTCATTCTGCAACTTGCGCGGCTCAGCGCCGCGAGGCCTGCGAGCCTGGCGATAAAGGGGGGATGGCGGCTGCGGTAGTGTCTGACCGCAGCCGCCGTACCGTTTGCTTAGCCCGGATTTGGCTTTAGCTTGTTCGTAGTTAGAGGTTTGTCCGGGCACGATGGCTCAAGTGGAAGCGCGCCTAACGGGATCGCGCGAACCGAACCTGCGCCACACGGCAGAGGGTCCAACCTGGCCAAAATCCGTCCGCAAGTCGCCGGGGAGCTGACTCGCATCATCGGGGTTTCGCTTGGGAATTGCCTCTACTTGAAGAGGCGTTCAAATCGATGGAACCGTAGAGGCAGAATTTGCAGAACGGCGATCGAGTGGAGAAAGCGACGGCGGCGGCCGCCACCTTTTAGGGTTGCGGCCGCCGCCGGATTCCGAACGTTACATCAGCCCGAGTTAGATTTCGTAGGACGCGGTGAACTCGAGCAGACTTTCACGCTGTGAACGGCTGTACAGGAATGGATCCGTGTAGCGGCCGGAGCGGCCGAGGAACCACGCGGTATTCACGCCGAACAGCACGTTGCGCGAGTAGCGGTACACGTTGGTCGAGGTGAACGCGCCGCAGTTGTCGTCGATATCCCACTGGAAGACGTTGGTCGCGGTGAGCTGTCCATTCATCAACCAGTTGGTCGCCGCCAGGAATGCGAAGTTGCTGTCCTCACGCACCTTGCCGTAGAAATTCGCGATATCGGGCGTCGCGTTGGCTGGACGATCCGGGTACCACGTGTTGACATACTGAAAGGTCAGGAAGGTGTGCTGTTTGGAGATCCAGGGAATGTATGTCGGACGATCGCCAGCCACGATGAAACGCGCGTTTTCGGTGAGCGTTGCCGAGCTTCCGGGCCCCGCCGCATAGCCTGCGGGACTTGCCTGTTGGATGCCGATATTCGGCGCGTACAGCGTGTCGTAACGGTAGACGATGTCGGTCAGATCCTTGTCGTAGTACGTACCAGTCAATCCGAAGAAGTTGTCGCGGCGGTAGTCTTCGGAGAGCAGAACCTTGATGGTTCCGGCTTTCGGCACGCCCGCACGCGGAGGACCGTACGCATAGCGGCCGTAGTTGATGAACTGGCCGGGTCCTACAGAAGTATAACCTTTACCCGCATCGGCGCCGTTGCATGAGGAGCACAGGCCCTCCGCATTCTCACGCGCCTCATACAGGTATATGAAACTTGTCTGCAGGCCATTGCCGATCGGCAGCAAGCTCGACAGGCGAACGCCGAATTCGCTGTTCTGCAGCGAGTTCGATGGAGTTGGGCTCATGTACTTGGTCACGTCGTCGAAGAACAGGCCGCCGGAATAGATCATCGGCTTCGCGCCCATGTCGAGAAACGTCTGAGAGCGGTAAGCCTGCCCATTCTGATTGTAGCTGACCTTGCCGCCGTCGATCGCGGGAATCACCCACGGGTTGCGCGCGTCGGTGGTATTGACGTTGATCGAGTTGCCCTGATAGTCGCCCGGGATCACGAACGCCTCAATTTCATTGTTCGCAGTCTTCATGAAATCGGGCAGGATATAATTGAACTTGATCATCCGGAGATTTTTGCGCTGATCTTCCGCGGCTTCCGCGCCGTAGACGCCGTGGTAGGTCGAGTCGATCGAGTTCGTGATTTCGGTGCCCGACAGCGCGTCGGCTTCCGACCAGATGACTTCCTGCTTGCCGATACGGGCCGAGAAGTTATCCGTGAAGTTCAACTGCGCGTAATACTCGTGCAGGTCGTTGCGGAAATACTGCTGTTGCAGCGTCTGCTGGTTGTACGGCGCCCAGTCGCGATTGGACTCGGCGCGGCCCTCGTCCTTGATCGATCCGATCGCGTCGTACCACGGCCGATAGAACGCGAAGAAATCCGCATCCTTCAGGAACAGCGTGTCGAAGCGGCCCAGGAACTTGTAGTTCTTTACGAAGTGGTAGTCGGGACGGATATCGCCGAGCTGGCGCATCTCATCCAGATCCCAGTGGTTGAAGTCGAAGCTGCCGCCGTTCTCCGTCGCCGCCGTGCCCGGCGTAGCGAGCGTGGTGGTGGGCGTCGGATGCGTCAGCGTGGTCGGCGTTCCGTTATTGTTGCTCGAACCCTCACCCCAGCGCCCTTCCTCTCGGGTCTCGAAGAACCCGAACACCGAAAAGTCGCCTTGGGTGATGGTCGCCATCGCGGCCGAGGTCCATAGCGTGGCCACCGTAGCGACCGAGGCCACCAGCAGCGTGCGCCAGCGGGCCCGGCCTTCCGAGGTTCTACCGGTCATGAAACTCCTCCTCCATCCGGCTCTGTATCCTGTCCCCCAGCGCCGGACTCTCTCCCTTGGAAGCGGCGTGCGCGGCTACCTGACTCCCCCCAAACTCGGCGGAATAGGGTCGCACGCAAAAACCAATTAGGTCTTCGTTAAAGGTAAGGGTTCAATCCGATGGAACATTGGTGTTCCACCTGGAAGATCATTGTTCCGAAACGGGGGGCGGACTCAGTTCACAATTCCCAGTGGAGCGCGGGGCGGCTATCCTCGCGGTAAACACATTGCAGACCAGTCTTGATCCGGGTCGCCAGGTACGCGCCAAGTGCCGCATGATGCTGCCGGATCTTCTCGATCGAGCGGCGAATCGCCCGGGTGACGTTGAGCCGCGAGCGCTGCGCGACTGAAGCCGCCCGCCGGTCGCGTCCGCCCAGCCCGACGGCGCGGGAAAGCTCGCGGGTCAGAAATGAAATCTCTTCTTCCAGCTCGAAGGCACGCTCGACATTTCCCTGCGCCTTCGCCTCGTCGAGAAAACCGCGCAAGTCATGCAGGCGGCGGCGATAGGCGCTCTTCGCGCGCGTATCGAGCATCTCACCCGCGTCGCCTGAACTATCGGAATGCAATCCGGCCGCGGACAGTTCTTCCTCGCTGATACGCTGGGTGGCGCGGGTGGCGAAGTTCGCAACCGCCGCGGACTCGCTGCGCATCTCGAGCTCGGTCGCGTGGAACTCGCGGCCGGGATAGCGCAGGAGCTGCGCGATATAGCGCATCCCGCGCGAGTCCTTAAGGCGCATGGTCTCGCCAGCGTACGCCAGCGTCCAGTACTCACCCTCGCTGCGAAACCGCGCGCTGGCCAACGTTGCCAGTCCGGGAGTCGCAACCGTCGTCAGTCCCATCCCGTCGGGACCACTCAAGGCGGACTCTTCAGTCTCATCTTGATCATGGTGATCGGCGTGGCGATCGTCGTCGCCGAGCGCATGCGCGATCGCCGCGAGCACCGCCGCGCTATCGCCCAGGTAGGGCAGATGCGCGTTGCCCGCCAGCGGCACGAAGCATCCGTGCGGAACTCGCGCGGCGAGCTCGCGGCCGGCCTGGTAAGGAAAGGCGGGATCGTCGATCCGATGGATCACAGTGGTGGGAACTTTCAGGCTGGGCAGCAGATCGACCACGTTGGCGCCGTACACAAACCCGCTGATCGCCTCGATCACGTTCGCGCCGGTGCTCGCCTGCCGGTACATCGCGGCGATCATTTGCAGAGTCGCGCCGTCGGCATCAGGCGCGTGCATGTCGGCAACCAACCGCGCGGCCAGATCCCAGCGATCCGCGATCAGCGCGCGCAACGCTTCATGCAGGTTCAGGCCACCTTCCAGAAGGTTCGGATCGGCGAAGGTGCCGAACAGAATCAACTCGCTGACGCGCTCGGGATGCCTCGCGGCATAGGCTATTGCGAGCGGACCGCCCACGTCGTAACCGAACAGGGCAAAGCGTTCAAGTTCGAGGTTATCCACCAGCATCTCGAGAATCGCGAGTTCTGAAGCGGCCGAAAACTCGGTGCGCGCCCAGTCCGAGAGCCCGCATCCGGGCGAGTCGTACCGGACCACGCTGTGATGTTCGGCCATCGATTCGTAGAAGCGGCGAATCGGAGGGGTCTGCCATTCGCCATCGAGATGGCTGAGCCACGGCGCGGTGCGTACGATCGCCGGTCCAGCACCGACCGTGGAATACGCGATCCGGGTTCCCTGCGGAGCCGTAAAAAATTGAATCCGCTGATCCGTCTGCATCAACAAAACCCCGCTTTGCGGCGCGGCTGGCTCCAGGAGTAATCGGAGAGAATCCGGCCGCACCGGAAAACCACTGCATCATCGGGCGTTAGCGGCTGGCGCAGGGTCTGCGCATGCCGCTTGTCGGACCCCACGGGCCGATTGCCGCTCCACTCGGGTCCGCCAGCCCTCAGCTATGTTCTTCGATCATCCGGGAAAATCACGGATGCAGCCTGATGCAGCCCTCATCCAGAGATGCCGTGCAGCGCTACAACGCGCGTCCCACTCGCCAGCTATGCTTCACCTCGAAACAATTCGAGTCAACTCCCGAACGTACGTTAGGCTGCGGAATTTTACGATCCGCTGCTTCATCAGGATACGCAGCCGTCTGACTGCATGACGCGGATCCCGCGCTGGAGTTGCGATTGATGACTCCGCGTCCGGCGGGCTAGTCTCAAGCGCAATCCGGAGGTTTGAAACCATGGACGCGAAGGGCGCAGCGCGCGAACGAGTCGAACAATCACGCGGCAAGCTGGTGGATTTGAGCCATCGAATCCACGCGCATCCGGAGCTCGGATTCGAGGAAGAAAAATCCGCGCGCTGGATGTGCGAATACCTGACCGACGCGGGTTTCGCGGTGGAAGCCGGGGTCTGCGGGATGCCGACCGCGTTCATCGCGCGAGCGGGCTCTGGACCGCTGCACCTCGCAATTTGCGCCGAGTACGACTGCCTGCCCGGAATCGGGCACGCCTGCGGACATAATATCATCGCCGCGATGGCTGCCGGAGCGGGCGCGGGGGCGGCGCGAATCGCGGACGAACTGGGACTTACGATTAGCGTCATCGGCACGCCGGCCGAGGAGATTGGCGATTCGAGCGGAAAAATCCTGCTGCTCGAACGCGGCGCTTTCGACGGCGTGCACGCCGCGATGATGACGCATCCGTCGCCGATGGACATGGCGGAGCCGCCGATCATCGCGATCGCGACCTTCGACGTTCACTACACCGGCAAAGAGGCCCACGCGTCGGCCTTCCCCGAGGCCGGCATCAATGCCGCCGACGCGTTGACCATCGCGCAGACTTCGATCGGGCTGTTGCGCCAGCATATCGGCCACAACGATCGCGTCCACGGCATCATTACCCACGGCGGAGAGGCGCCCAATATCGTGCCGGCGCATACCAGCGCGCGGTACATGGTTCGCGCAAAGAACCTGGGTGAACTCGAGCGCATAAGGACGCGCGTGACTAATTGCTTCGAGGCCGGAGCGCTCGCCACCGGCGCGAAGCTCGAGATTCGCGGCGGCGGGAAACCCTATGCCGAGATGGTGCACGATCACGGCCTGGCCGCGATCTATAGGCGCAACGCCGAGCAGGCGGGACGCACCTTCCTGAATCTGCCTGGAATGGACCGGGCCGCGGGCTCGACCGACATGGGCAACGTGTCGCGCGCGTTGCCGTCGATTCATCCGATGATCGGCATCAACTCGCTGCCCGCGATCAATCATCAGCCGGAATTTACCGCGCACTGCATCAGCCCCGACGCGGATCGCGCCGTGTTCGACGGAGCGCTCTCGATGGCGTGGACGATCGCCGACGCGGCGACCGACAAACCCACGCGCGAGCGGCTGCTCGCGCGGAACAATCGTCCGTCGGGCCGCTGACGAATCGCCTGAGGCCTATTGCCTGCCGAGCGTGGTCGCGGAAGCCGCGGGCGCACTCGCAGTGGGCGGCAGCCGTGCGGCGTCGTCGTCGATGATCTTGAGCACGAACTTGAACGGCGCGTTGGTGACGGTCACCGCGCCCTGGTACGGATTTGCAAGTTCCGCGATCGCCATGATCGTGAGACCGATCAGCAGCGCGAAGGTGGCGCTCATCATTGCCTGCGGCCAGAATCGGCGCGAGCCACAGAAATACGAGAACGCGATCGTGATCACGCATCCCGCGTAGATCACCAGCCATACTACCGACGGAAGATCCTCTTTGTAGTAGACGTAGCGGAGCTGCCGCGCGTCGCTGAGCGTGTCCATCTCATCGAGACATTTCGCCAACACGTCGGTCTCGAGATTGTTCGTGGGATTGTAACTGAGCAGCACCCGCCATAGCTCGCCCTCGCCATCGAGCGAGCGCTCGAACTCGAACGTTGCCATCTGATCCCATTCATGATTGACGACCTGTTTGGCGTAGTCTCCAGCCGCGTTCCCCAGGTTGGCGCGCATCGGCTGCGAAAACCCTTTCGACAGGCTGTAGAGGTTGGACAGCGCCAGCGCCTCGGCCTGCGCCTTGTCATCGGCGCGCTCGAAGCGCTGCCACGCCGCCACGATCACGAAAGCGAGCACTACGCCATAGAAGGCGCCGACCACGCCGAAGGTGTATCCGGCGACCTCGTGATCTTCGCTAAGGATGTGCGCCGGTAGCAGGCGCCTTACGAGGTACAATCCCAGGATCGTCGCACCTGAGAAAAACAGGATCACTACGACCGCCTGTTCCAGCGTCCCCAGTCCATCGATCAGATCCACCGCACACCTCCCCTGACCCCTTCATCTTCTCCACCGCGTTACCAAGTGCCCGATGCTGGATACGCGATGAACCGCGCGATCTTCCAGGTTCCGTCGCTTGAAACCAGTCTGATCGCGCGCATCAGCGACATCGTACTTGATATACGATCATTGTCCAGCCGACTCGCGGCGCGGCTCGACGAATTTGGTATGCTGTGGCTGCGACGAAGTGACCATCGCCAGGAGAATCGATTTGATAAAACCTGTTCTGCTTATTCTCTGCCTGTGTTCGGTCTCTGCGTGCGGAACTCTCCAGCACGACACCGCCGACTTTCGCGCCGATAATACCGCGATGACCGCGGCTTCCAAAAAGATCATCGTCTCTCCCACGACCGAGGTCCCGGGCCATCCCAATTTCACCGCTCTCGGCGCCGTTCAGGGCTACTGTCTTAAAGACCCCCATGGCAACACGCAGGCGGTCCCCGGTGACAGTATGCGGCTGGCCGCCTACCGCCAATATGGCGATCGCGTAGGCGCGATAATCGGAGCGCATCAGTGGTTCGTCATCGCGGGCGGCCAGACCAGCGCCGTTTACGAACCAGGCAGCCAGCAGGGCTACTGGGAATGCGGCGGGACCGCAGTGAGTTTCCCTCCCGCGGCGCCACAGCAATAGTCGTCTTGGCGGGGCTGATGGTCGTCATCCTAATGGGCGTGTCAGGCGCGGGAAAAACCACCATCGGACGGATGCTGGCAGGCGCACTCGGATGGGATTTTCGCGACGGCGACGATCTGCATTCCGCCGCCAATCGCGAAAAGATGAATTCGGGCGTCGCGCTGACCGACGCCGATCGCCGGCCATGGCTCGCAGCGATCCGCGCGATGATCGACGAGTATCTGGCTCGCGGAACCAACGCGGTCGTCGCATGTTCGGCGCTCAAGCGCTCGTACCGGGAAACGCTCGCTGCCGATCCGGCTCGCGTCAGGTTCGTATGGCTCGACGGCCCGCGCGAGCTGATTGCGCGCAGAATCGCGACGCGGCGCGGTCATTTCATGCCGGCTGAATTGCTCGCGAGCCAGTTCGCCGATCTGGAAGCGCCGGCGGATGCGCTGCGGATCGGCGTCGCGGCGCCGCCCGCCGCAATCGTCGCCGCGATCCGCCGCGAGCTCTCGATTTGAAAACGACCTTCGCGGCCTCCCAATGCGGTCATTCCCGCGCGGGAATGACACACCCCAGCCGAAAGACGTCAATTCAAACCGACTCATCATCGCCACGAAAGCCCGAGATGACACAGATGCCTGGTTGTGTCTAATATACGCAAAGTCCTCTGTCCGCTCCCGTTAGCATTCGTGGGAACAGCCGGTCAGGGAAAAAGGATGCGGCGTGAAAGCGGGCGACAACTTCTTTAACTTCTACAATCATGATTTCGTGCGCGTCGCGGTCGGAATTCCGGCCGTGCGCGTCGCCGATCCGGCGTTCAATGCCGCCCAGACGATCGCGCTGATGCGCGAAGGCGCCGAACGGCGCGCGATGGTCGTGTTGTTCCCGGAACTCGGCCTCACCGCCTATAGCTGCGACGATCTGTTCCAGCAGCGCGCGGTGCTCGACGCCGCCGAAGACGCCTTGCGCACGATCCTGGACGCCTCGCGCACGCTGAATCTGGTGGCGGTCGTCGGGATGCCGGTGCGGGCGGACAATTCGCTGTTCAACTGCGCGGTCGCGATCTCACGCGGACGAATTCTGGCCGCGATCCCGAAAACCTATCCGCCCAACTACCGCGAGTTCTACGAGCTCAGGCAATTTGCGCCGGCCGCCTCCGCGCTCAGCACCGAAATCAATCTCGCCGGCCAAATCGGCGTGCCGTTCGGCACCCGGATCCTGCTGCGCTCCGAAGAGCAGCCGTGGCTCGTGATGCACGCGGAGATTTGCGAAGACCTGTGGACGCCGATCGCGCCGTCGGCGCATGCGGCGCTCGCGGGCGCAACCGTGATGCTGAACCTTTCCGCATCGAACATCACCGTCAGCAAGGCCGACTACCGCCGCGAGCTGGTCGCGAGCCAATCCGCGCGATGCATCGGCGCATATCTCTACTCCGCGGCCGGACCCGGTGAATCGACCACCGACCTCGCATGGGATGGGCACGCGATCATCTGCGAGAACGGCACCACGCTGGCCGAGTCGCAGCGCTTCAGCGACACGCCGCAACTGGTCTCCGCCGAGATCGATCTGGAGCGGCTGATGCAGGAGCGGATGCGCCAGACGAGTTTTGGCGATTGCGCGCGGAGCGAACGCGCCGCGGGTTTTCGCTCGGTCGGATTTTCGCTCGAAATTCCGCGCCGGCAGCGAATGCTGCTCGAGCGCGGCTACGAACGCTTTCCATACGTGCCCTCTGATCCGGCGGGCCGCGACAATCGCTGCGCCGAGGTTTACGAGATCCAGGTCCAGGGACTTGCCAACCGGCTGCGCTACGCGGGGCTCGAGCGCGTCGTTATAGGAGTCTCCGGCGGACTCGATTCCACTCACGCGCTGCTGGTGTGCGCGCAGGCGATGGACCGGCTGCGCCTTCCGCGGCGCAATATACTTGCCTACACGATGCCGGGTTTTGCGACCAGCGCGCGCACGCTCGCGCAGGCGCGCAGTCTGATGGCGGCGCTGGGATGCACCGCCGGAGAAATCGATATCCGGCCGAGCGCGCAGCAGATGCTCTCCGACATCGGGCATCCGTTTGCCAAGGGTCTGCAGATCTTCGACGTCACCTTCGAGAATGTGCAGGCCGGCGAACGCACCAGCCATCTGTTCCGGCTGGCCAATCTGAATTCCGCGCTGGTGGTCGGCACCGGCGACTTGAGCGAGCTTGCGCTCGGATGGTGCACCTATGGCGTCGGCGACCATATGTCGCATTACGCCGTCAACGCGAGCGTGCCCAAGACGCTGATGCAGTACGTCGTGCGATGGGTCGCCGAGACCGAACGGCTTGGTCCCGACGCGGGCGCGACTCTGCTCGAAATTCTTTCGACTCCGATAAGTCCCGAGCTGGTTCCGGGGCGCTCGGCCGACGGCGATCCGGAGCAGCGGACCGAGGCGATCATCGGACCGTACGAGCTGCAGGACTTCAATCTCTACTACACGCTGCGGTTCGGGTACGCGCCGCCCAAGATCGCGTTCCTGGCGTACTCGGCGTGGCGCGACCGCGCGCTGGGGCGCTGGCCCGCGGTGCCGGAGAACGCGCGCAATCAATACCCGATCGGAAAGATAAAGTCTTACTTGAAGATTTTCCTGACCCGGTTTTTTGCCCAGAGCCAGTTCAAGCGCTCATGTATTCCGAACGCGCCCAAGGTCGGCTCGGGCGGCTCGCTGTCTCCGCGCGGCGACTGGCGCGCGCCTTCCGACAGCGGCGCGGAAGCCTGGCTCGCGGCGCTCGAGCTGGTGCCGGGCAGCGACATTGTCGCCGCGCCCAAGCGCCGCTCACGAGGCAGCCGACGGTGAGATTTCCTCGAGCGTCATCCCGCGGGTTTCCGGAATCCAGCCCATCACCACGATAACTCCGATGAGCGGTCCGACCGCGAAAATTGCCGCCGCGTTGCCGAGCCCGCCCAGCGGGTCGGCCAGGAGCCCTACGATCACCGGCGACAGGGCCCAGCCGAATTGTCCGAACACCTGCACCGTCAGCGAATAACCCGCCGCGCGAATCTCGGTGGGAAAGAGCTCGGCTGAGAGCGCGCTGGTCGCGGTGCGCGCCGCCTGGTACGTGAACATCGTCGCGATAAACCCGAACATCAGTCCGCGAAAGCTGGACGAATGGAACAGCGCGGCCATCGCGAGACCCGCACACACATAAAAAAAGCTGGTCGTGATCCGCCGCCCGATTCGATCGATCGCCCATCCCGCGAGCAAGCTGCCGATACTGCCCATCAGGTAAGCGATGATGACGGCGACCCCGACCTGTGCGGCTGACCAATTGTGCTCGCGCCGCGCATAGAGACTGAAAAAGGTGATGGTCGGTCCGCCGATGAAGCCGATGCTGTTCCACAGAATCGCGACCACGATCAGGCGCGAGCGGTATGGGCCGGCAATCTCGCGAATCGATTCGCGGATTTTCGACAGCAGACGCCCACGCGCGATTCCCTCGCGCGCCCGAGCCGCCGTCAACGCGCGAAACCGCATCGTCTCGCGTAATCCGCGGCGCAGAAAAATCGTCAGCAGCAGAGGCGCGATACCGATGAAATACATCCCGCGCCAACCCCATCGCGACGGCGCGACATATCCGTAAAGGCCGCCCGCGGCGGCCACACCCAGAAACGCGACCGTGAGCAGGCCCGCGATCGCGCGGCCGCGTTCGTCGTCGGGGAACTCCTCGCTAATCATCGTGACCGCCACCCCGAACTCCGCGGCCAGAAACAGTTGCGCAACGGTCTGGAAGATCGTGAACGTCACCATCCCGCGCGAGATCGCGGTCATCAGCGTAAAGACCGCGTAGAAGAAAACCGACAGCGCGACAATCGGCTTGCGTCCGTAGAGATCGGCGCTCGCAACCAGCAGGAATGAAACCAATCCGCCCAGGCGCACGATGGTGGCGACCAGTCCAATCGACGCGTCCGTCATCGCGAAGCTGCGCATGATGTCGGGCGTACATAAATGAAAAATCGTGATGTCGTAACCTTCGAAGATCGTGGCCGACATCAACAGCCCGAACAGCAGCGGCAGGTAGCTGCGCGGCGGATGGAGCGTATCAACCACCAGGGCAGCAGCGGGGGGTTCGATAGCGCGGTCCATCGTAGGCATCCGCATGCGCGCGGGGCCGTGCGCAGGCAAAGCTCTGTAAAGGTTTCAGATCGAGCGGGGCTCGGCAAGCAAGCGCGGAACGCGCCGATTGAGCCTCAATCAGAAGGGACGCCGGAAGAATCCAGAGAAATGGTCGGCGCGAGGCACTGGCACGAATTCGTTGTCGAGGGGAAACGCGACGCCGCCCGTGCAGGTCAACGCGCCGACCAAACCTGGATCGTTCGCCCGAAAGGCGCTTCTGGTTACGAGAGAGCAAAAGGCGCGCCGGACTGTGCCGCCAGCTCTGATGAAACAGCTTGCGCCGAATCTTTCAGGTTCGCTGGAAATCGATGGCAAAGAATTGACAGTTTGTAGCATCGCGATCGATTTCAGTTGCAACAATGCACCCGCGCCTCGCTTGCCGACATCGCGTCGGTATGACCCGCACGCCGCGAGAGGTCAGCCCCCTCGACGGATGGAAATCGATGCGCTAGAGCCAGACGGCAGGTACAAGCAACACGCCAGAATCTCGCGCAGGAGGAATCACGATGAGCGGACAGATGATCACCATCGAGGCGCACGACGGCGGACGTTATTCCGGCTATCTGGCACTCCCACCCGGCGGGCGTGGACCGGGACTGTTGGTCTTCCAGGAAATCTTTGGCGTCAACACGCATATCCGCGCGACCGTCGAGCGTTGGGCCGCCGAGGGTTACGTGGCGCTTGCGCCCGACATCTTCTGGCGCGTCGAGCCGGGTCTCGATCTCGATTACACGCAGGAGGGGATGCAGAAAGGGCGCAGCGTGCGGCAGAAACTCGACCTCGAGCTGGTGATGACGGATATCGCGACCAGCCTTGCGGCGCTGCGCGCGCAGCCGGAGTGCGTGGGCAAGGTTGGCGCGGTCGGCTACTGCTTCGGCGGACTGCTCGCCTACCTGACCGCGGCGCGGTCTGATATCGACGTGGCGATTTCGTATTACGGCGGCGGTATCGAGCAGCGCGCGAGCGAGGCCAAGTCGTTGCGATGCCCGATAGTGTTCCATTGGGGCGAAAAGGACGGCGCGATTCCCGCCTCCGCGCGCGAGGCGGTGCGCGCCGCGCTGGCGGGACATGACGACGTGGAGTTCTATGTCTATCGCGACGCGCAGCACGGCTTTAACTGCGATCTGCGCGCGTCGTTTCATCCATTCGCTTCGCAACTCGCGCGCTCGCGCTCGATCGGGCTTCTGCGCCGCACGCTTGGTCCGCGGCTTGATTTGTCCGCGCTGTGGGATAGGCATTGCGACCTGGAATTTTCCACCCGCGACGCCGACGCGACCATGGCCACGATGACGCCGGAGCCTTACGTCAATCACATTCCGACCTTGACCGGCGGCTACGGCTATCGCGAATTGCATCGCTTCTACAAATACCACTTCATCCCTACCCTGCCCGAGGACACCAGGGTCGTGCCGATCTCCCGGACGATCGGACCGGATCGCGTTGTCGATGAATTGCTATTGTGCTTCACGCACACGAAGGAAATCGATTTTCTGTTGCCGGGTGTCAAGCCGACGGGCAGGTATGCCGAGATTCCGACGGTGGCGATCGTCGAGTTTCGCGGGGACAAACTTTATAACGAACATATCTACTGGGATCAGGCGTCGGCCCTGCGGCAGATCGGCGCACTTGAGGCGGACGGACTTCCGATCTCCGGAATCGAACAAGCGAACAAATTGCGCGGCGATGACGTTCCATCAAACGATCTGATGCCTGCGTGGAAGAGCAGCGCCGGCAAGGAATAGATACGCGGCCCGCGCTCCGGTAACATCGCGCACGTGGAAATCAAACGAGTCTGTGTATACTGCGCGTCGAGCCGCCGCTGCGACCCCGCGTATCACGACGACGCCCGGCGCCTGGGCGGCATCTTTGCGCGCGAGGGAATTGCGCTGGTGTTTGGCGGCGGCAGAAACGGCTCGATGGGTGCGATCGCTGAGGGCGCACTGGCGCAAGGCGGCCGCGTGATCGGCGTGATCCCGCAATTCATGGACGAACTCGAATGGGCGCATCGCGGACTTACCGAACTGATCCTGGTGCGCGACATGCACGAGCGCAAGCGCCTGATGATCGCGGAGGTCGATGCGGTGGTCGCGTTGCCGGGAGGGTGCGGCACCTTCGAGGAGCTATTCGAAGCGATCGCGTGGAAGCGGCTCGGGCTATATAACGGCCCGATCGTGATCGTGAATACCAATGGCTACTATCGTCCGTGCCTCGAGCTGCTCGAGAGCGCGGTCCGCGAGCGCTTCATGGACGAGCGTCATCGCGCAATCTGGAGCGTGGTCAACGATCCGGAGGAAGTGCTCGACGCGATTCGCAACGCGCCGCCATGGTCGAATGATAACCGCGAGTTCGCGGTTCCATGATTGAATCGACCGAATAGTAACTGGCTATAGTATTACGCGCGCAGCAGAAAATCGCTCAGATCCATCGCGAAGGTGCCGTCGGTCAGACTCATGGATTTGGGCGAGCGCTTGAGCTGCAGCTTCTCGAGGTCCTGATCGCGCGGCAGGATATAGATGATATCGCCCGAAGATAGCGACAGCAGGCGCACGCGCTCGTCGCCACGGCGCTCGGTCCCGGCGACTTCGTAGGGACTCACGTGATAGCCGAAGCCGCGCGCGCGCATCGTGTAGTCGTCAACCTCCTCGACCACGCCAACGAAGATTCGGGTGTTGTCGTCGCGGAACAGGCGTTTGTCCACCAGCACTATTCGGTCGCCTTCGCGTATCGTCGGCATCGTAGAAATCTCCTCGGCCCTGCCCAGCTCATTTTCTCGACGCCGATTCTACACCCGCCGCGCCCCGGAAACGATGCAGATGCGGGAATATGACGGCCTGGCCGCTGGGAGCGGTGACCGTCATATTCCCGCCGCAGCACGAGCGCGTTAAGCGCTCGCGCGCATCTCGGCTGCGCCGGCAGCCTGGCTCTGCGCTGACTCTTCCCGCGCCGCCGACGACGCCATCCACCCGCGGATGACATCGCTCAGCTCGCGCGCGCGTATCAAATCAAGTCCGAAGCGAATCGGCAGCGAGCGCGGCAGCGCCTCGATCGAATCGCGCCCGCGCGGACGGCTGGCAATCCGATCGATAAGCCGTGTGGCGAAGGTCCGGCGCGCACCGCGCAGATTCGCGTCGTTGTAGATCTTCACGATCAACTCGGCCGCAAGCCGCATCGCGTCGGCCAGAGTGATCGACGGACTGGCAAACTGATCGAGCGCCTGGCGCAGCGGGAATTGATCCGGATTCCACATCGCGACCGCGCCCGCGCGCAGGATCATGTCGATCGTCGGGGTGCTGAAAGAATAACCCCATCCCGAAAGCTTGGTGTTGGTGGTGGCAAGCTCGGCCGCATCCAGGCATCCGGCGCGCACTCGGGCCTGCAGCGCCGACGAGGTCCAGACTCGGCGCACTCCGAATTCCGACTTCGCCATCGCCGCCAGCACCCGATCGTCGGACCACAGCACATGCCCCGGCATCGCGGCCACGACCACGCTTTCCGCGCCGTGGCGGCCAAGCAGCTTGATCAGGCGCTCGCGCCGGTCGGCGTCGATCGCGGCCAGCGCGGCGCCGTCGCGCACGCGGCATACCGACTGAATACTGTCGGCCAGAGCCTTGAGCTGAACGTCAGCGCGCAGCTTGGTGTCGTGTCCATTGGAGCTGAGCGAGGTCGAGAATCCGGGCGGCAGGCGCAGCAGAGTGTCTTCGAACTGCAACCTGCGCAAGTCCGCGAGCGTGGCCTGCGAGACCACGAACTGGCGCGGCCAGGTGGCGAGCAGGTTAAGCCTGCCGAGCATGCACAGCGTAGCGATCGCGGTCAGGTCGATCACGATCGCGTTGGCGCGATCGAAAAAGCCCAGCGCTTCTTCCAGCTCGGCCGGCGTGCCGAGGCAGCACTTGACCGACGCGTCGGGCCGCTGCGCCAGCAGGAACATCGTCTGCAAATCATTGACGCCCATGCGTTCGGCGATCGCGTGAATCGGAATCGGATTGTTCAGGTACACGCCTTCGAGCGAACCGAGCAGATCCTCGCGCCGCCCCGCGGCCGGCAGCAGGGTTTCGAGCGCGGCAGGCAGCGCAGTCCAGTCAACCACTTCCGCTGCGACCGGCTCCATCTTGATTTCAGGTTCTCCGGGAAAGCGTTTGGTCCATCCCGAAGCGCAATCCTGGAAGCGCCACGCATACTTGCTGATGATCTGTTTGACGACGCCGGTTTTGCGGCTGAAGCGGCCCTCAGGAAGCTGGAACTTGTCGCCGACGCGTTTGCCCTTGAGCGCTTTCGCCATCGGCGAGTTCGGTCCGTATTCCTCAACCGATTCGTCGGGATCGTTCGCGTCTTCGAGCACCAGCCATTTATCGGCGTTGGTATCCTGCTCGACAAAGCAGACCGCGGCGCCGTTGGAGGCGGTGTCAAAATCCGCGATATGCGGCATCGGTCCGATCGGTCCGAGCGCCGCAAGGTACGCGCGATGCGCTTCGATATCTCCCGGATGCCGCCGGAGCAAATCGTAGGCGTAGCTGAGCGACTCACTGGCGCGTCCGCCTTCGCGCATGATTCGCACCGCCTCGCGCCCGAACGCGACCGGAACGCTGCGCGCGGGAGGCATCGCGGCCGGGTCGGCGATCACCAGCTCGTGGCGGCCGATACGATCGGCGGCGATCGAGCGGCGCAGGCGCATCACCGCGTCCTCGGGATGCTGCGCCAGATGCTGCTGGATCATTTCGATCGCGGCTTCCGGATCGGATTGCTCCAGATGCTCGAGGCTCGCTTCGGAGGATTCGTCGGACGCGCCGGAGGCGCTTGCCTCGGCGGCGCCGCCGCGCGCGCAGGCCGTGATGATATCGACGCGGCCCAGACGTGAGGCGCATTCAACCAGCCGGCGGGTGTCGCCCGCATGATCGCCTGTCGCAAGCGTTTGCCACAGCGGCAGTGCGTCGCGGTAGCGGCCAAGGTCGTGCAGCAGCGCGGCGAGCTTGCGCCGGTCTTCCGATGAAGTGTCAACCTGATGAGCCGCGAGCGCGTCATCGGCAAGCTTCGAGGATTGATCGAACTTGCCCTGCGCCAGGCGCAGATTGGCGCGCAGGATGAGCAGCGCGAGCGGCGCGATCGCGCCCTCGGGCAGCGCCGCCAGCATCGCGTCCGCCTCGTGCCATCGCTCCAGGCGTCCGAGCACGTCGGCGGCCGCGGCAACCGCGAACGGAAAATCACCCCTGGGAACGAGGTCTGGCCGCGCGATCGCACGCGAGAGCATTTCGGCGGCAACCTGCAGGTCGCCCGGCTCGTCGCGCTCGCGCAGCGTGATCGCGAGATCGTATTCGGCGTCGTCGCGTCCGCCGACCGCAACCGCGCGGCGAAAAACTTCGATCGCCTCGTTCAGGTTGCCGCGTCCGCGCAACACGATTCCGTATTCGACCAGGCCGTTGGCGTCTTCGCGCTTGAGGGTATGCGCCTGCTCGATGTCCTTGCCCGCGCCTTCCGCGTCGTGAAGAGCAATCCGCGTCTGTGCGCGGCCGATAAGTCCCTGCACTTCGTTTTGCGCAGAGCCTTCATGTTGCGCAAACTCAATCGCCTGGGTGAAACAGCCCTCGGCCTCGCGCACGCGCGACTCTTCGCTCGGCGGTGCGGGCGAATCTTCGCCCTCGGCGGCTTGCGCAGGTACCGGCGTGGAAGTGGGCGCACTCAGTTCTGCGAGCAGAATCGACTGGCCCAGGATCAGCCACGGGTCGGACTGTCCCGCCAAGGTCTGCGACGCCGCGCGCGCGTAGCGCTCGGCACGCAGGTAGTCGGCGCTGGAGAGCGCGCGCCGCGCCATCACCATCGCGACTTCAGGATCGGCTCCGAGCTCGGGCGCGACGTTGGTCTCGAGCGCGCCGGCGTCCATCGTCAGAGGGGCGTTGTTGAGCCACAGCGCGAGCGCCCGGCCGCTGGACGGAAACTGCATCCGCAGCCTGTCTGCCAGCGCGTGCGCGCGGTCGCGTTCGCCCAACAGCTCGTGGGCGAGAGCCTCATTGGTGCAGGCCTGCTCGTCTTCCGGCGCCAGCGATCGCGCCGCGATAAACAGCATCGCGGCTTTACGCGCTTCGCCCTCGCGCAGCCACGCGACGCCCAAATTGGTCAGCACGCGAAACTTCTGCGCCGGATTAAGTTCGTTCCAGCGCTGCTCGCGCAGCCGCAGCAGCGAAAGCCGCGCCATCTGGAACGAGCGCTGATTGATAAATTCCGCGGCCGCGGTGATTTCCGTCTCGAGCGCGTCCGGCGGCGTGCCGTTGGGCTCGACCACCACCGGGTTCGCATCCAGCCGCACCAGCGAGTCGGCGCGGGTTATGGCCTGCCGCTTGGCAGCCGAGCCGAACTCGGTCAGAATTTGAGGATACTCGTCGAGCAGCTCCTGGATATCGTCCCAGGTGATAACCTCGATCGCGCCCGGGCCTGAGCCCTTTTGGGCGCGGTTGAGGTCGTACAGGATGCGCTGCAGGCTCGCGCCGCGCGGGGCGGTGGTCGCGATTACGAAACGGCCGATTGGCAGCCCGAGACTCAGAGCGCGCTCCGCGGCGTCTTTGATTTCATTCGCCGAGAGGGCGCTGTGAGCCTCGCGCAGCTCGCATCGGACCGCCGCAAGCCGCGGCCGGCCGCTGATTTCGAGCAGATGAATCCCGCGCTCGCGGCGCTCGGGATCGTGCATCCGTTCGATTTGCCCGAGTTGCCAATGGCGCCGCAAGAGCCGCAGACAGAGCCTTTCGAATTCATCCGCGGTTCTGGGCAGTGGATAACCAGCACCTGAAATAGCCATAGTGTAGGATTAATTAACACAATGGCGACCGTGGCGGAAGAGCCCGTGTTAAAGTGCGACTTTCGGCGTCTATGCAGCGCTGATACCATAGAGAGTTTCAGCGATGCTTACGCTTGACAACCTTACCAAGTCCTTCGGCGCCCGCAGAATTTTAGACCGGGTCAACTGGTCGATGCCCGACAGCGCGCGGGTCGGACTGGTCGGCCTGAACGGAGCCGGAAAATCCACGCTGCTTAAGATGATCGCGGAGGTTTATCCGCCCGATTCCGGCCGGATCGCCCGGCCGCAAAAGACTCGCGTGGGATATCTTGCGCAGGACGCGCCCGAGATGGGCGGACGCACCGTCCTGGCCGAAACCCTGTCCGCGCTGGAGCGGATGCAATCGCTTGATCGGCGCGGGCGCGAGCTCGAGCAGATCCTCGCGCGGGAGCATTCGGGACCCGCGCATGACTCCGCGCTCGAGGAATATGGCGATGTGCTGCACGAGCTCGAGCAGCACGACTTCTACAGCTCCGATTCGCGCGCGACCGCGGTTCTGTTCGGGCTCGGGTTCACCGAAGCGGATTTGACTCGCGACGTGGCGGAGTTTTCGGGCGGAATCCGGATGCGAATTGCGCTGGCGAAACTTCTGCTCGACGCTCCGGACTTCATGATGCTCGATGAGCCGACCAATCATCTGGATATCGAAGCGCGCAACTGGCTCGAGGATTTCCTGGGCGGATACCGGGGCGGAATAATCCTGGTATCGCACGACCGCTACTTCCTCGACCAGGTGACCAATCGCACCGCCGAGGTTTCGCGCGGAAAGATCGCGGACTACGTCGGCAACTACTCGCGCTACCTGGTGCAACGCGAGGAACGTTTCGCGCTCGAAATGTCGGCGTACGAAAATCAGCGCGCCGAGATCGAGCACATGGAGCAGTTCATCAGCCGCTTCCGCTACCAGGCGAGCAAGGCGCGGCTGGTGCAAAGCAGGATCAAGCAGCTCGAAAAGGTCGAGCGGCTCGAGCCGCCGGTCGGCGCGGAGAAGCCGCCCGCAATCGTCTTCCCCGCGTGCGAGCGCAGCGCGCGGCGCGTGTTCGAGCTCAAGGGCGCAGTCAAGAAGTACGGCGAGCTTGCGGTGTATGACGGGATCGATCTGGTGATCGAGCGCGGGCAGAAGATCGCGCTGGTCGGTCCCAACGGCGCCGGAAAATCCACGATGATGAAAATCCTCGCGGGGGTCGAGGAGCTTTCGGCGGGCGAGCGGATCGTCGGCGAGAAAGCCGCGCTCGGTTACTTCGCGCAGAACCTTGCCGAGTCGCTTAACTACGACAAGACCGTGCTGCGCGAGCTGAGCGATTCGGCCGAGGCGCTGACCACGCCGCAGTTGCGCGGGCTGCTGGGCGCGATGCTGTTTTCGGGCGACGACGTCGAGAAACGCGTCGGCGTGCTGTCTGGCGGCGAACGCGCGCGGCTTGCGCTGGCCAAGGTTCTGGCGCAGCGCAACAACTGCCTGCTGCTCGACGAACCGACCAACAACCTCGACATTATCGCCAAGGACTCCCTGCTCGAAGCGCTGCGCAGGTTTCCCGGCACCGTGCTGCTGGTCAGTCACGATCGCTTTGTCCTGAACGAGCTTGCGACCGAAGTGATCGAGGTCGGGCAGGGACACGCGACGCGCTATCTGGGTAACTACGATCAATACCTGGAAAAGAAAGCGCAGATGGAAGCGCGCGCAGCAGCCGCCGCGGCGCCGGCGCCCGCGCCAAAGAACGAGAAGCCTCGCGCGGAGAACTCGCACGGCGGCGATCAGCCAAAGAGCGATCGCGTTCAGAAGGACAACCGCGAGGCCGAGCGCCGGCGCGATCGCGCGCTGAGACAGCGCAAGCAGATCGAAGAAGAAATCGAAAAGAAGGAAACCGAGCGCGCGAAACTGGCCGAAGAAATGAACCGTCCCGATTTCTATCTCGCGCGCAAGGACGCGGACGAACTGATCGCGCGCTACGAAAAGCTCGGGCGCGAAGCGGAAAAGCTCTACGCCGACCTGGTGAAGTTCGATGAACCCGCGCCTCAGTAATTCGGTGCGGAGCGAACTTCACAGATCGTCCTTTTCCACGAATGCGCGCAGGCGGGTTAGCGCCGCGTCCCATTGCTGCGCAATCTGATCCAGATACAAACGTACTTCAGAGAGCCGCTTCGTGCGCAGCTCCCAGATTCGTTCGCGGCCGATGCGAGAGCTGCGCGCGAGACCGACCCCTTCAAGCGCGTGCAGATGTTTCGTGATTGCCTGGCGTGAAACCGCCGCGCCATCCGCCAGCCGCGCGATCGACTGAGGGCCCTCCCGGCACAGCCGCGCAACGATTCGCAAGCGCGTCACGTCGCCCAACGCCGCGAAGATTGGCGCGGCCCCGGCAAGCCTCGCGGCAGCAGTGTGCACTGGTGACATGCGCGTGAGATTCAGGCCGCCATCGCCAGGTACTTTTCGATCAACTGCATCTGCGCGGTCCAGCCTTGCTGGTTGCTGGCAAACGCCCTGGCGCGCCGCTCGATTGGAATCCGATCGAAACCAGATTCGGTTACGGTCAGCATCGTGCCGCCCGAGACCTCTTCAAGCTCAAACACGACCAGCGTGGTTGGCTCTTTCGAGTAGTCAACCCCGCGCTCGATGGCATACGGGTGCCAGCGAAACGAAAAGAGGCGCGTCGGTTCAACGCGGTCGATCGATATCTCGAGCGCCGTTCCCTCGTAAGCTTCCTGGCTGCTGGCGACTTCCGCGTCCACCGTGGCCGGAACGATTCTTCCGGTGACGTTCGTCGCCGCGACGAAGGGGCCATCGAACCTCACGCCGAACCAACTGCCGAACTGGCTCGCGTCGCTGATCGCGCTCCATACGCGATGATGCGGTGCGCGCAACATAACTTTCTTTACGATGCGATCGGTATCCGTGGCCATACGCAACCTCCAAGTTGCGCTTATACTAGCCGCGGTCGAAACGAAATGCAACCTTGCGGTTGCATTCGGATCGCAGTGCATTTGGCTTCCCGTCAGTCTAATTCCCGGAAATACGCGCGGATATCTTCGGCCAGGAGTTTGGGCTCTTCCATCGCGGCGAAGTGGCCTCCGCGCGGCATCTCGGTCCAGCGCTGGACATTATATACGCGCTCGGCCCAATGCCGCGGCGGCAGGAGCAGTTCGCCGGGGAACAGTGCGACCGCGGTCGGCGCCTCGATTTTAGTGCCGGGCTTGAGCCGCCACGGATGGTGCCGCGCCTCGTAGTACAGCCGGGTCGAGGAATTAATCGTCTGCGTGATCCAGTAGACCATCACGTTGGTGAGCAATTGATCTTTGCTGAAGCGCGTTTCGACGTCTCCGCGGCAATCGCTCCAGGTGCGGAACTTCTCGATAATCCATGCCGCCAGTCCGGCCGGAGAGTCGTTCAGTCCATAGGCCAGCGTCTGCGGCTTGGTGCCCTGGATCCATTGGTAACCGGTCTCCTGGGTGCGGAACTTTTCCATGTTGCCGAGGAAAACCTTTTCTTCGGGCGTAAGCTCGGCCGCGCTGCGGCCCTCGGCCGGACCGATCGCAATCATGTTGATATGGATTCCGTACAGGCTGCGCGCGTGAACCTCTCCGATTCGCGAGGTCACCGCGGCGCCCCAATCCCCGCCCTGGACCGCGAAGCGCTTGAACCCCAGCACCTCGGTCATCAGCTTGAAGAAGAGGTCCGCGATCGCCTGGATATTCATCGCGCGGGCGCGCGGATGATCCGAAAATCCGTAGCCCGGCAATGACGGCGCGATAACCGTGAACGAATCTTTCGGGTCGCCGCCGTGCGCGGCCGGGTCGGTCAGCATCGGGATGATGTCCAGGAACTCGCAGATCGATCCCGGCCATCCGTGGATGAGCAGCAGCGGTTTCGGATTCGGCCCGCGCCCGGGCTCGTGGATGAAATGGATTCCGAGCCCGTCAACCTCGGCGCGAAATTGCGCGAAGCGATTTATCCGCGCCTCGTGCGCGCGCCAGTCGTAGCGCGTGCGCCAGTAGTCCACGACCTCGCGCATGTAGGCGAGGTTCGAGCCGTACTCCCATCCCGTCGCCGGCACTTCATCCGGAAAGCGCGTGCGCTCGAGCCGCGCGCGCAGATCGGCCAGCGCGTCATCTGACACCGCGACCTTGAACGGTTCGACGCTATATCCCATCAGCTATCTCCGATGCCCGCCGCCCATGCGCAGGCGCAGGCAGGCTCGATTTCTTCCTTGATAAACGCCCGAATCTTGTTGCGCAGTTCGATCAGGTGCGACGGCATCGTAAAGTCGATGGGCATCGATGGGAACCTCTGATTGATTGCCTGGATTTGTCAGCCAAAGTGCTACAGCGAAAAGCGCCAAGGCGTCAAGGCAGGATTGACGCGATCTTCTTCTGGTGCTTCTTTTGGTTGGCTGCGCAGAAGTTCTGGACAAGGCGGTGCCTTCGATTTTTGGCTCTCGGGCATTTTGCGGTGGGTTCGTTTGGTATCTTTTGTGGCGGCTTAAAAAATAAACTCCTTGATCATGCTGGCGAATTTCGTCGAATGGGTTCGATTTCGACGCTTTTTCGGTACCCCGATTTTCGGACCGATCCGGCGCGGCTCTCGAGGTCTCGGGCAGATAAGCGGGCAGTCTCGCGATCAAGACAGGAAGTGGAGGCAGGACGCATCCACCCGAATAGTTTAGCACATTGCGGCCCGCCGGAAAAGCTGAACAGCTCAGCCATGAACAAAGCCGGCAAAATTTCTAACGATCGTTAGGGAACGTATGTCTCATTTATACAGTGGCGCTCCGCGCATCAAGGATGACGCTTCGCGTGGGCCGACGGGCCGTCGGCCACCACTGGCAGAAGGGGCAGAAGAAAACTCGCGTGGGCGGAAAGCGCCGAAGAGAAGAGCAAACGCGCTACGCACTCCCGTAAACAAATGACCGGCATGCAAAGACGGGCGCGTCGCGACGCGCCCCTACAAATCGAATGCGACTGTTCGCAGAACGCTCCCGGTTTTCGTAGGGGCGGCTCGCGAGCCGCCGGTCTTTCGCGGGTGGCATCTAAAGGAGGTTTCGTGCGATAGGAGCGCGTAGTCATTTTCACTTGCGCGATGGAGGAATCACGATGGCAGACGGCAGGCTCGTGGGTCGGGTAGCGGTAATCACCGGGGGAGCATCGGGAATAGGCAAGGCGACCGCGGAGCTGTTCGCGAAGGAAGGCGCCAAGGTTGTGATCGGAGACTTGCCGACCAGCGCGGGCGCAAAAGTCGCCGAGAAGATCGGCGCGACGTTCGTTGCGATCGACGTGAGCAAATCCGAAGAGGTCGAGGCTCTGGTCAAGACCGCGACCGACAAGCACGGCCGGCTCGACGTGATGTTCAATAACGCGGGAATCGGGATCGGCGCTCCGCTGCTCGGCACCAGCGCCGAGGATTATCACCGCACCATCCGTATCGACCTCGACGGCGTGTACTGGGGCCTGCAGGCGGCTGGAAAGGTGATGGTGCCCGCGGGGCGCGGCGCGATCGTCAACACGGCGTCGGTTGCGGGACTGATCGGCTCGAGCGGGCTCTCGGCCTATAACGCGGCCAAGCATGGCGTGGTGGGACTCACGCGCAACGCGGCGCTCGAGTTCGCGCCGTTCGGCGTGCGCGTCAACTGTATCTGTCCGGGCGTGATCGAAACGCCGCTGGTGATGGATAATTTCGCGGTGGTCGAAGGCGCGCGCAAGATGCTCGACAAGATGCATCCGCTAGGCCGGATGGGCCAGCCGCAGGAAGTCGCAAAGGCGGTGCTGTTCCTGGCTTCCGACGACGCGTCGTTCATCACCGGACACGCGCTCGCGGTGGACGGCGGGATGATGGCGGGAATCGGCGGCGGCACCGCGTTCGATCCGTGAGCTGAGCGATACGCGCCGCGAATCTGCGAGAAAAGAGCGACCTCTCCCGACGGCTTCGCCGCCACCCTCCCCGCACGGGGAGGGAAATTCCACGGAACGCACGTTGTTCAACGCGATCGGCGCCGGCGCTCCGTCCCCCTTCCCGTGCGGGAAAGGGTTAGGGGTTAGGTCGGATGCACTCCTCGCAGCGTTTCAACAGTAAACGGATCCGCGTTCGTGAGGGCGCGGAGAGAAGAGCGACCTCTCCCGACGGCTTCGCCGCCACCCTCCCCGCGCCGGGGAGGGAAATTCTGATCGACCGTTCTGCGGGATGGTCAGGTCGAATAGGTTCTCTGCCGGTCGCGATCGCTCCGACGTGAGGATGGATCCCAAAGTGGGTGGGAATTGAAAAGCCAACTCGCGGTTAACGAATGGCTGTACAAACGTCCATATTTAGGTATGCCGGTTGGCTGCGACGCTGATGCAGGTAACAGGCTTTGATTGGAACGATGGCAATCGGTCCAAGTGCCGCGAGGATGGGGTTTCTCAGGCCGCAATCGAGTTGATGTTTCGCAGCTCAGCCGCCGTGCTGCCTGACCTCTGCACTCGAAGTCCGAGGAGCGGTTCAAGGCAATTGGCAGGAGCAAAGCTGGCCGCTGGATCTTCGTCGTCTTCACAGTGCGCCCACGTCGCGGCAAGAGGCTCATACGGCCAATCAGCGCGCGTTTCATGCACAAGAAGGAAGTGGATCACTATGAAAAAGAAACTGCCAAGCTTCAAAAGCGATAAGGAAGCCGAGGAGTTTTGTCGACCATGCCGACCTGACCCAATACGACCTCTCCGGCATGCGACCGATGGGCTTCGAGTTTCAGCCCAAGAGCGAGCGGGTAAACATGCGCCTGCCGCGCCAACTGCTCGACGCCGTGCGAGCCTCTGCGGCGCGGGCGGGAGTGCCGTACCAGCGCTTCATCCGCCATGCGCTCGAGGAAGCCGAGCGGCGCAAACGCGCGTGACACTTTGAACGCGCTCGCGGTGGCATCGGCTTTAGCCGGTGTGGCACAGGCCAAAGCCTGTGCCACTAAGACTCAATCATGTTTCTTAGGAGGAAATCGCAAACCGCGGCGGTCCGAGGCGCCTACTTTGGGGCGAGGGCTTGCTTGACGAGGTCGCTTGCGAGCTTGCCGTCGAGTTGGGCGCCGAAGCGGTCGCGCAGCGCCTTCATCACGGCGCCCATCTGGGTGGCGCCGCCCGCGATGATCTCGTTCACGGCGGTGCTGACTTCTTCGATCGGGAGCTCGGGCGGCAGATAGCCGGAGAGGATCTTTGCCTCGGCCTCGTTCTGCTCGATCAGATCGGCGCGGTTCGCCTGCTTGGCGAAGCCTAACGCCTCTTCGCGGCGGGCGCGCTCGCGTTTGACGAGCTGCACGATCTCCGCCTCGGTGGCTTCGCGGCGGACGTCTTTTTCGACGCGGGAGATTTCCGAGAGCAGGCCGCGAATCGCCATCATCCGCCGCGTGTCGCGGCTCTTCATCGCGGTCTTCAAATCATCCTGAAGCTTTTGTTTCACAGTCTCAATTATGCGCACGCTCCGTCGGTGCGAGGCGAGCAACGCCGCGAAAAAAATTCAACGGGCTACTTCTTTGCTCCCGCGGCGGCGACGTCTTCCCACTTGGCCGGCTCCGAGGAGACGAATTTGGTGCCTTCAACTTTGTAATTGAACACCAGCGCTTTCTTGTTGCCGGTTGCTCTGCCCTTGCCGGTGCCGTTTTTGGCGAGCTTGTATTCGCTCCCGGTCAATTTGGCGATAACCGTAAGGCCGCCGCCCTTGTTGGTCGGGATGTAGCTGAAGGCCGCATGTTCGAGATCGATATACGGTTGCCCCGAGGTCTTCTTGTCGCTCTCCTGATCGAGGAACGGATCGGAGTCGGACGCAACCGCGTCCTGCAGCGCCTTCTGCTGCGCGGGCGTAAGAGGATTGTGCATCGAGGGACCGGCCGCGACCGGCGCCACCGGGCCGCCTCCACCACCGCCACCGGTGTTCAGTTCCTTCTTGACCTCGATCGCGCCAGCCCTCACTGGAGCCAGCAATACGCACAGCGCAATTCCCCCGATCGCAAGCCTAAGCGCCGTCAAAACTCCTGTCCTGCAAGTCATCGTCGTCGTACCCCCGCTCGAGCGCGGCCCTCCACAAATGGTCCGAAAAGGTTCGGGAACGAGATTAGCACTTGCGCGGAGAATGCAAAGAGCCGCGTGCAGAGAAAAACACCAAGGCACCAGGCGGCCACTAAGACACCAAGACACAAAGAAAGAGGCAAGGCTTTCCTTCGGGAAAGCCCCGCCGTTTTTTCTTCTTGGTGTCTTCGTGCCTTGGTGGCCGGTTGGATTTTTCTTCTTGGTGTCTTGGTGTTTTAATGGCGGCGGTCTTTTCTTCAGTTCGAAGCTTCGGTGAGCGCGAAGCGGATCGGCACGACTACCCAGCTCTCGAACGCGATCCCGTCGCGCCGCGCCGGAACGAAACGCCATCGCGAGCGCACCGTCTCGAGGGCAGCGTCGTCGAGGTCGCGAAATCCAGAGCTCGCGATCAACTCGACTCGCTCGACCGCGCCGTTTGCCGCGATCAGAACGTGCAGCGTGACGATGCCCTGCTCGCCCCGGCGCCGCGAACGCGAAGGATAGAACGGAGCCGGATCGGAATCGTAGTCCGCGCGGGCGATGGTCGTGCCGCCCGTGCCGTCGCCCGCAGCGGAACCCACACCAGCGCCAGGCGCACCGCCCTGCCCGCCCGATCCGCCTTCTGACGCGGAATGATTTGGATCGATGGCGGCGGTCTCCGAATGATTCGCGCCGGATGGCGGGGCCGCTGCCGTACTCGAATCTCGATGCATTGTTTCATCGTCGGCGCGATCGATTGAGTCCGCCTCGATCGGCCGCTCGGGCGGAAGCAAGGACGCGAGCACGGAATCCCGCCGACGCGCGTGATGCTTTGGGCGCGCAGCCGGTACAGCGTCTATCGGAGTTGCTTCCTCCGGCGGCGAAGCTGGTCCGGGGTCGAGCCGTGCGGGCATCGAACCGCCGATGTCACCGCCGATACCGTGCGCCGTGCCCAGATCGATCACGTAGGCGAGCACCCATTGATGGCCTTGCGGGACGCCGCGCGCGGCGAGAAATACGATCGCGCACAGAATCAGGGCGTGCGCCGCGACAGACCCGGCGATCGCCGCGAGGTGACGCGGCGGCAGTGCGTATCCGCGCGCATCCCTGTAGAGATTATCGCCGCGATTGTCGGTTGATCGATTTGATTCGTGCGCCACAATGCTCCCGACGCACCTCGCGATGAATGCGCGTCAGGAGCGGGCGCGCCTGGCAGACAACGATTGCGGCGCGCGGCGCCTGAAGCCTCCCTCACCCGCGAAGGTCGTAACGGCTCCGTTGATTCGCCCGGTAGTCTGGCTCGGCGTCGCGCGGTCGCGATTCACCTCACAGTTGCGGGGCAGCGCCGGTGTTCCACCGGCTTTCCCGACACGAATCAGATGTGAGCCTACCCGCAGGCGCGAGAGAGTCAAGCGCAATCCGCAGCCAACTCTCGTGTGTCATTCCTGCGCGCGTGGCTGCCGCGCGCGAAGAATCCCCGGACCGGGCCGCTGCTTGTGATGTGAACTTGGCGCATGGACGCCTCGGGATTCCTCGCTGGAGCCTGCCCTGAGCAACGTCGAAGGGGCTCGGAATGACGGTTGGGGGCTCGGCTGAGGCCAGGATACTTTTGCATCGCGCCCACATTACTCATGCACCAAGCGCACACTCGTCATTTCGACCGAAGGGAGAAATCCCGAGGCGGTCGTGCAGTCGTCCGCGCGTTGCTAATAGCGCGAAGCCGAGCACGGGATTCCTCGCGCGGCAGCCACGCGCGGGAATGACACCCAAGCCGCTCGTAACAGTAAAATCCGAATGACCGGTTAGGGAAAACCTGCGACTGGTCCTGGCTCCCGAGGCAACGAAACGCGCAACCGGCGCGAGGTTTGACATGGTGCGCAGTTCCGCGCTATGAGCTAGAATTCAGAATATGAATGATGCTTCATCAATGACGCCGGTGGTTCGGCGATGAGTGTGCGCGAGCGGCATCGGCGCGAGCGCGAGGCTCGCGGGCAGGCGATTCTGTCCGCAGCGGCGCGAGTGTTCGCGCGGCACGGACTCGAAGGCGCGACGATCGAGATGGTCGCGCGCGAGGCCGAGGTCGCCGTCGGCACGATTTATCTCTATTTCGCGTCGCGCGACGATCTGTACCTGACGCTGGTGGCCGAGCGCGGCGAAAGCCTGCGCGCCCGCTACGCCGAGATTCACGCCAAGACCCTGAGTCCGCTGAAAGAGCTTTACGAAATCGCGGCAGCCTACCTCGACTACTTGCGCGAATCGCGCGAGCTGTTCATCTCGCAGCAATCCGTAAGCTACGCGCAGCTTGAAAAGCGCCTGCGGAGGCCGTCCGAACTGCGCCATTTCCGGCGCGTGATGGCGCAGGGACACGAGATTTTCGCGCTATACGAGAAGACTATCCGCCGCGTGGTCGAGGCGGGACTTATCGCGCATCCGATGGGCGTGACGCGCACCGCCGCGATCATCTGGGCGACGCTCAACGGCGCCTTCATGCTGATGGGCAACGACAGCTTCTTCCGCGACGTCACCGGGCTGTCGACCGAGCACTTTATTGAAGAGGCGCTCGAGTCTCATCTTGCCGGCGGGAATCACAATGGCGTCGCGCGCACCGGCGAGCCTTCGGCCGAGCGCAAATCAAAGTCTGTGGGAGCGGCTCGCAACGGCGGCGCCAGAAATATAACGCAGCGAAATCTGAAGGATCGAAATATTAAAGAGCGGGTCTTGGACGAGACCGATGCGGTCGCCTCGGCCTCGTAGGCGCGCGGCGAACGCCAAGGAGAAAAGCGCATGAAGTTCACATGGTTCCATCTGATGCCGTACCGGTTTCTGCCGGAAGACTTCAAGGACAAGTACCGCAGCGTGTGGGTCGATATCCCGCGCAACCTGTACGATCCGAAAGTCGGGCACAAGCTCTACAACGATTATCTCGATCAGCTCGAATACGCCGACAGCATGGGCTTCGACGCGCTGGGCGTGAACGAGCATCATCAGAACGGCTACGGGATGATGCCGTCGCCGAACCTGATGGCGGCCACGCTCACGCGGCGGACCAAGAACGCCAACCTGGTGGTGCTGGGCAACTCGATCGCTCTGTACAATCCGCCGGTTCGCGTCGCGGAGGAATTCGCGATGCTCGACGTCATGTCGGGCGGACGCCTGGTTGCGGGGTTCCCGGTCGGCACCTCGATGGACGACAATTTCTGCTACGGCGTGGTCCCCGCGCAACTGCGTGAGCGCTACTACGAGGCGCATGACTTGATCGTGAAGGCGTGGAAAGAGAAGGACATCTTTTCCTTCAACGGCAAGTACACCAAGCTGCGCTACGTCAACCTGTGGCCGCGCCCCGTCCAGCAGCCGCATCCGCCGATCTGGATTCCGGGCGGCGGCTCGGTCGAGACCTGGGACTTCTGCGCCAATCACGACTATCAGTACAGCTTCCTGTCCTACTTCGGATACCTGGCGGGCAAGAAAGTCGCTGACGGCTACTGGGACGTGATGGCCAAGAAGGGCAAGGAGCTCAATCCTTACTCGATGGGCTTCGCGCAGATCGTCGCGGTCTCAGAAACCGACGAGCAGGCGGAAAAGGATTACGCTCCGCACATGGACTACTTCTTCAACCGATGCCTGCACGTGTACGACGGATTCGCCGACGCGCCGGGTTACCGCACCGTCAAGACGATCAAGGCCGGCATTCTGGGCCAGGTCGGCGACCGCGCCGCGATGGTGCGGCAGGACCTCAAGTGGAAGGACTTCGTCGAGCAGGGTTACGTGATCGCGGGGTCGCCCAAGACCGTGCGCGAGCGCCTGCGCGAAGCGATGAAGCATATTCATTGCGGGCATCTGATGACGCTGATGCAGATCGGCTCGATGCCGCCGGAGCTGGTGCGCAAGAACACCAGCCTGTTCGCGACCGAAGTCGCGCCTTACGTGCGCGACCTGTGGAGCGAGTACGAAGACAAGTGGTCGCCCAAGCGGATGCCGCAGGACGAGATCTCGGTTCCGGCCGCGGTCCATTTTGATTCCAAACCGACCAACGGCGCGGCCAATCGCTCGATGGCTGCATCCCATGCGGAGGCGCGCAGCGCGAAATGATTACGACTCATCAAAGCCAAGGCGGCAAATACTCGATCGAGCTGCATACGTACGGCAGTGGCGGCGAGCCGCTTCTGTTTCTGCACGGTGCGGGCGGGCTGATGCCGCAGGAGCCCTTTCTCGAAGAGCTCGGACGCGACTTCAAGGTCTATGCGCCCCACTTCCCGGGCTACGGCGAATCGACCGGGACCGAGCATATCGATGACGTCTCCGACGCGTCGCTGTTCTATCACGAGCTGATGGACGAGCTGAAAATCCCGCAGGCCAATATCCTGGGCCATTCGATGGGCGGGATGCTCGCGGCGGAACTGGTGGCGCTCGATCCGCATCGCGCTAAAAAGCTGGTGCTGGCCTGCCCTGCGGGCTTCTGGATTCAGGAGCATCCGATACCCGACTTCTTTGCCGCGCCACTCAACGAGATCGCGGGGCTGCTGTTTCACGATCCAAACTCGCCGACGGCGAAAATGATGACCGCGATCCCGGAGGACTTCAAAGCGCTCGAAGTCATGTACGTCGAGCGCGTGAAGCGGCTTGCGACCGCAGGCAAGTTCCTGTGGCCGATTCCGGATCGCGGACTCTCCAAACGCGCCTACCGAATCAAGGTGCCGACGCTGGTGGTGTGGGGCGAGTCCGACAAGCTGATCCCGCCGGTCTATGCGAAAGAGTTCTTGAGCCGCATCAAGGGCGCGAAACTCGAAACGATCAAGCAAGCCGGGCACATGCTGATGTACGAGCAGCAACCGGCGTTCGTAAAAGCAGTGCGCGACTTTTTGAAATCCTGATCGCGCATAAGCTCGAGACCTTTTCTGATTGCGGCCGCGGCGTGAACTCGCCGCGGCCGCGATGCTTTTTGCCCGGCTGCGTTTCGTTTCTGGCACACACTGGTCGCAGTCTGAGGCGAGTCGATTGCGCTTCTCGCGCACAAACGGCCGCCGCAGGCGACCAAAGCACAGCACAGTTACGGCACGCCCCATGCTCTCCCTTCCAGAGGGATCTATGGGTAACTGCGTGAGGTGTTTGATTCACTCTCCCTGTCCAAGGAGAGGGCAAGGGAGAGGTCGCTTCGCGATTCGTTCAAACGCGTCCGGCCAGGTCCTGGTCGTGCTCGCGATCACGATTCTGGTGATCCTGGTCGGCGCAGGGCTGGCGGTGGATGTCGGCTATATGGAACGCCAGAAACAACGGATGCAGGTCGCGGCGGACGCGGCCGCGGTTGCCGGCGCGTCGGCGCTGATAACCAATGCAGAAAGTCCCGCCTCCGCAGGCGATAACGACGCCACGCTCAACGGCTTCACCACCGCGGCCGGCACCACAATCACAATCAACAATCCGCCCAAAAGCGGCGCCTTCACCAGCAACGACAGCTATGTCGAAGCGATTATCGATCAGCCGCAGCCGACCTGGTTCTTGAGCCTGCTCGGAATAAAAACGATGGACGTAAGCGCGCGCGCGGTTGCCGGGACCGCGAACGCAAATGGATGCATGTACGTGCTGGATCCTTCAGCGTCCGGCGCGATCACCGCCAACGGCAACGGCAACATCACGTCGCAGTGCGGAATCCTGGACGACTCGAGCAGCAGCACGGCGCTGATCGCCAACGGCAACGTCACGATCACCGCCAGCGCGATCGGCGTGGTGGGCAAGACTCTGGCCAACGGGAATGTGGTGCTGACTCCGAAGCCGATCACCGGAATTCTGCCGGTGTCCGATCCGCTCGCGGGGGTTCCGGCGCCGTTCGTAGGTCCGTGCACCTACAACAATTTTATCGTGAACTCGAACCAATCGGTGCAGATGAGCCCGGGAGTTTACTGCGGGGGGATCACCTTCAACGGGAACACCAAGGCGAATTTTGCGCCCGGCGTTTATGTTCTGGCCGGCGGCGGGATGCTCGCCAACGGCGGATGCACTCTGACCGGCACCGGGGTCACCTTCTACAACACCACCGGCAGCAGCGGCTACGGGCCGATTACGCTCAATGGCACTGTTACCGCGACGCTCAGCGCGCCGACCTCGGGACCGCTCAAAGGAATCCTGTTCTTCCAGGATCGTTCGGTGACCAACGGCGGCGCGAGCATCATCAATGGCGGCGACACGGTGAACTTCACCGGTGCGCTGTATTTTCCGACTACCGGCCTCACCTACAACGGCGGCAGCAACGCCGCCTATTCGATTATCGTCGCCAAGGACCTGATGGTGAACGGCAACATCACGATGAACGCCAACTATTCGTCGCTGGCAGGAGGCTCGCCGATCCAAAATGCGACGCTGGCTGAATAACGCCGCGCGCGGCCAGAGTATCCTCGAAGCCGCGCTCGTCGCTCCGATCCTGATGTTTATCCTGCTGGCGGTGGTCGAGGCCGGACGCATGATGTATCTAAGCGTCGCGCTCGAACACGCAGCCGACGCGGCCGCCGAATATGGCGCGACCACCACCACCGATAGCGACTTGACCGGGATGCAATCGGCAGCGACCAGCGACGTGCAGGCCAGCGGCCTGTTCAACAAGCTCTATCCCTCGAACGCATTCGCCTCGACCGCGAGCAACTTCTGCGAATGCGCCAACGGCGCCGCCACGCCATGCACCAGCAACACCTGCGCCTCCGGCCAGTTCGCGGTGTTCGTGCAGGCAAAGACCACGGCGACCTACGCGACCCTGGTCAACTATCCGGGACTTCCTGCCGCCTTCACGATGACCGGGCAGGCAACGTTGCGCGTGCAGTGAGCGGACGAGCCAGAAGGAGCGCTCGCCGCCGTAGCAGCGGACAGGCAACCACCGAGTTCGCGATCGTCGGCGCGGTATTTCTTACCCTTCTGATCGGAATGATCGAATTTTCTGCCGCGATGTATGCCTATGACTTCGTGTCGTACGCCGCCAGCCAGACCGCACGCTATGCGATGGTTCGGGGCAGCACCAGTACGTCGCCCGCCACCTCGAGCCAACTCCAGGCATACGCGCAAAGCCTCGCGACCGGTCTCAACCCCGCGAACCTCTCGACCACCGCGGCGTGGACACCCAACAATCAGCCGGGCAGCCTGGTCCAGGTAACGGTCCGGTATAATTTCCAGTTCGTCGGCGGGCTGTTTCCGTCAGCCATTTTTCCCTTCACCGATACGGTGCAGATGCGGATCGCGCGCTGAATGCGGAATGCGCGTGCTTGACGCGGCGGCGGTACAGTTTTAAATTGCAACCGATATGAAACTCTACGAATTTACCCAAGCCCCAAATCCGCGCCGCGTGCGTGTCTTTCTTGCCGAAAAGGGAATCCAGGTTCCCCTCGAGCAGGTGAACCTCGCCACCGGCGATAACCGCAAACCCGAGTTCCTCAAGATCAATCCGATGGGCGGCGTGCCCGTGCTCGAGCTCGACGACGGAACGCATATCGCCGAGTCGGTCGCGATCTGCAAGTACTTTGAGGCGCAGAAGCCCGAGCCCGCGCTGTTCGGCGTGGACGCGAAGGACAAGGCCGTGGTCGAGATGTGGAATCGGCGGATGGAATTCGAGATTCTCGGGATGGCGGCCGGCGCGTTTCGCAACACCAGCGAATTCTTCAAGGGACGTATCCCGCAATCGAAAGAGTACGGAGAGATTTGCCATGCGGCGGCGCTGAAGCGGCTCGAATGGCTCGACAAGGAACTTGCGAACCGGCAGTTCATCGCGGGAGATCGCTACTCGATCGCGGATATCACGGCGCTCATCGGGATCGACTTCGGACGCACTACCGGCATCAAGATTACGCCCGAGCAGAAGAACCTCAAGCGCTGGCACGACGCAGTATCGAGCCGCCCCAGCGCAAAAGCCTAAGTCGTCGCCTTCCGCAAGGCGGGTCAGCGACAAGAATGTCATCACCGGCCATGCCTGTCCGTGAGGTGAACGACAATGTCGGCGTGGCGAGCCTCGGTGAAAGGTAGCGACATGAAGCTCTACTATTCAGACGTGCTCAATCCGCGCAAAGCATGCGCGGTAGCCCGGCATCTGAAGTCGCCGGTCGAGTTCGTCTATCTGGATCTGGCTAAGGGTGAGCAGCAGACGCCGGCCTTTCTGGCCGTCAATCCCAACGGCAAGGTTCCGACCTTGGTCGATAACGATCGAATCATTTGGGAGACCGACGCAGTCCTGTGCCACCTGGCCATGCGGTCGGGCTCAAACCTATGGCCGCGAGATACAGACAGGCAGATCGACGTGATCCGCTGGCTGAGCTGGAACGCCCAGCACTTCAACCGGCACGGTGGCGAGCTCTATTTCGAGCACGTCATCAAGCCTCGCTTCGGTTTGGGCCCGGCAGATCCGTCGATTGTGGATCAGGCGCTCGTCGGGTTCCGGCGATTCGCCGGCGTGCTGAACGGCCATCTTGCCGGCCGCCAATGGCTGGTGGGCGACGGTCTGACGGTGGCCGATTTCTCCGTCGCAGGGGTGCTCCCATACGCCGAAACCGCCCGCATGCCGCTCAACGAGTTTCCCGAAGTGCGGCGCTGGCACGAACGCCTGAACGAACTCGAAGCCTGGCGAGAGCCGTTCCCGGTCAGGGCCCATGGCTCTAGCCCGACCGGCTGAACGCGCGTGCGACTGGCCGGCCGTAGCGCCTCTTGCGTGATGCGTGCGGTGCGTTACGCGCGATTCACGGCACGATTGGGGTGTAGAGGATGTACAGCATGAAGTACACCACGACTCCCGTGACCGAGACGTACATCCACAGCGGCCAGGTCCATCGCGCGATTCTGCGATGCGAGGCGAACCGTCCGCGCAGCGCGTAGGAGACGGTGAACAGCGCAAGCGGCACGATCGTGATTGCCAGGATGACGTGCGGGATCAGAATCGCGAAGTACACCGGACGAATCCATCCGGTGCCGGTAAAGCGAATGTCGCCCGCGTGCGCGTGAAAGGTCAGGTAGGAAGTCAGGAACAGCGCCGATACGACCAGGGCGCTCAGCATACAGGCGCGATGCGCCGGTACGTTTTTGCGTTTGATAAAGACGAAGCCCGCCGCCAGCAGCACCGTCGCGATCGAATTCAGAATCGCGTTGACCTGCGGCAAAACTGAATACGGAATCAACGCTCCTCTCTGACTTGCCCTACGATGGCGGCGCCGTCGCCGGTTCGGCCGCCCTCGGCGCGGTCTGGTGCTGGTGCGCCCAGGCGCGCTTGCTCAAATCCGGGCGCAGCATCAGGTAGCAAAATGCGACCAGGATCATCGGCGTCGCCGCGATCACCCATAGCCCCTTGTGCTCGGTCGCCAGATGCATGAAATACATCGCGACCAGCACAGCTTTGGCCAGCGCGAGCGCGACCAGCAACCCGATCTTGATATCGCTCGGAAAGTTCATCGCATAGACCAGCAATTCAACGCCGGTGAGCACGGTCAGGTAGATAAAGACCGCGATATAGCTGGGCCCCGCATGCTCCGCATGAGCCTCGTGAGGATTCATTACCGCTTCAGCCGCCATAGTTGATCCTTGTGCCTCCCCGGGCGATTCGCGCAGGCGCGCGCACTAAATCAGATAAACGAAGGTGAAGATCAGAATCCACACCAGATCGACGAAGTGCCAGTAGAGCCCGGCTATCTCGACCAGCTTCGCCTTGCTCTGCGGAATCTTGCCCATCAGGCCGCGAATCCAAATCACGCTGTTGTAAACGACGCCGCCGAACACGTGGCATCCGTGGAATCCGGTCAGGATGAAGAACGTCGCGTCGAACAAATCGCGATGAATCGACATCCCGCGTTCCATCAGGAGATGATGCCACTCGAAGGCCTGCATGGTCAGAAACGCGATCCCGCCGACGATCGTCGCGAACATGAAGATCTTGAACTTCGACTGATTGCCGTTCTGCACCCCGTGGATCGCCTCCACCATCGTGACGCTCGAACAGATCAGGATGAACGTCATGATCGCGGTGGTGGTGATGCCCAGGTATTCGGCCGGGTTGGGCCAGTTGACGTTGTTGTAACGCAGCGCGCCGTATGCGGCGATCGCGGCGCCAAAGGTCATCGCGTCGGCGGCCAGAAACGCCCACATCCCGAGCTTGCCGGAGTTACCCGGCGTTATCGAAGGTTCGTACTCGTCCATCACCGCGCCGTGCGTCGCACCGTGCGCGTGCGGATCGGCTGCCAGAGCCTCGCTCATCTTCGTCTCTCCATCGGATTCAAGTCGCCCGGAATATCGGCCTAGCGCCTGGAAATAACCTGCAGCGGCTGCTGCTTGCGAATCGAGCGCCGATAAGCGCCGTAAAGGATCGCGCTGATAATTCCCATCGTCAGGTATGGACCGGCCAGCATGAAAATCACGCTGGTGTTGAAGGCGTGGATCGCGTGGTCGCCCGGCGACAGACCGCACATCGCGCACGCGTCGGCGACTCCGGCCGCCGCCGTGAGCATCGCGGTCGTTTGCGCCACGATTCCTGTTCCCCACAAAATTTTCTTCATGTTTCTCTCACTTGTTCCGCTTGCGAAAAACTTCAGTCGGCAATCACATCAAGTAAACCAGAAAGAACAAAACCGGCCAGACCGCGCACACGAAATACCAGTACACCGTGCACAACTCGACCGGCGCGGCGTTGCGCGCATTGTAACGTCCGCGCTGCGCGGCAAATGCGACTGCGCACAGCCATATGACTCCGGCCGCAACGTGCAGACCATGGAGTCCAATCAGGAGATAAAACGTCGCGCCGTAGCTGCCGCTCGCGAGCGTCATCCCGTGCGCGACCAGCCGCACCCATTCCGATCCCTGCACCGCCAGGAAGGTGACTCCGAGCAATCCCGTCACCGCGATCCAGCGCCGCAAGAGCCGCTGGCGGCTCTGATGCACCGCGCGCAGCGCCATCGTCATGGTGCCCGCGCTCGCCAGCAGGACGAAGGTGTTGATCCAGGTGACGTCGATCGGCAGCCGCGGTTGGTTAAGTGGCGGCCAGAACGGCGCCTGCATGCGGAAGATGATGAACGACCCGATGAGCGCGCTGAACAGCATCGTCTCGGTGGCGATAACCATCACCAGCGCGAGCATCGCGTTGCTGATGAACCGGCTCTCGGTCTCGTCGTCCGAGCCACCGCCGCGCCGGGGCGGCGCGACGAGCGGGCGGATTTTTGCGGTCGTCACACTCACGCGCGTATCGTCTCAGTGCTTCACCAGAATTGTCACGATCGACACCATCACCAGAAAAACCATCACACCGATAATAATCTTCAGAACCCGGCGGTTCTCTTCTTTCACATCCTCGCGGCTGACCAACGATGGCATCGATTCTTTCCTGAACTTCGCTAAATCTTGTCGATCACCATCATCAGCAGCACGATCGGCAAATAGATAAGCGACGCAAAGAGCAGCCGCCTGGCCGACTGCGCGCGCTTCGGTGCGCGAACCATCGCAACCCCGAATAGCAGCATCGCGGCGCCTCCGATTGCGGCGATCGCGCCGTACACCGCACCCGCCGAACCCATCATCCAAGGCAAAATACTGATCACGAGCAATCCGGCACTGGCGCCGATCACGACCGGATCCGACGGATTGCCCCAGCTTCTGTCCGCGGGCAGCAGATGAATTCCGGCGCGGGCATAATCTTCCCGATAGAGCCGTGCGACCGCGAAGGTATGCGGCAACTGCCACAAGAACATGATCCCGAACAGCACCATTGGCTCCGCGGCGATACTGCCGCGGGCCGCCGCCCATCCCGCAACCGGGGGGAGAGCGCCGGGAATCGCGCCGATCACGTCGCACAGCCACGAGCGCCGCTTGAGCGGAGTATAGGCCAACAGATAAATCGCCGTGATCGCCGCCGTCGTCGCAGCGCAAAGCAGATTGGTCGCCAGGATCAGGTACGCGAAGCCAAGCGCGCTCGCCGCGCATGCGAATACCAGCGCCTCGAACGGGCGCAGCCTTCCGTCGGGAAGCGGGCGATGTTGTGTGCGATGCATCAGGGCGTCGGTGTCGCGTTCCATGTATTGATTGAGCGCAAGCGTGCCGCCGGCGGCCAATGCGGTGCCGACAATCAAATTGACCGCGAGGATGAAATCGAATCCGCCGCGTCCGCCGAGGTAGAACCCGGCCAGCGTCGTCACCAGCACCATCGCGACCACGCGCGGCTTGGTGAGCTCGATAAATGCCGATAGCCGCGCGCGAACGGCGCCGGCCTCGGCTTCCATCATCGCGGCTTTCGCGCTCACGCCGACACCTGATGCCCGAGCGGACGGTCTTCGCGCGCCGGGCTGCGAGAGCATGCGCTGCGCCGCCGTGGCGCTCAATTCCATAAGCGTGATACGCGCGAATCGTGATGGTCAGGCTGGTCGCGAGCACCGCCGCTCCAATCAGCACGTGGCTGGTGGTCGGGATGACCGCGCGTCCGCTCCAGATCGTGATCGCGCCCAGGCAAATCTGCATCACCAGCAGCAGGAACAGCCCGAGCGCGGGATGCCGCAGCTCGGGTTCATTGCGATGCGAGCGCAGGACGCGCGCGACCGTCCATACGACCATGATCGTCACCATGACAGCGCCGCATCGATGCGCGAAATTTATCGCGATGTACTCATTCCAATAGGGCGGGATCAGTTGCCCGAATGCGAGAGGAAAATCCGGAATCGCCAGACCGGCGCCGAGATGGCGCATCACCGCGCCGACCAGGATTTGCAGATAGATGACCGCGGTGGTTATTCCCGCCAGCATCGCTAGCGGGATTCGCGCCGGCTCTTCGATTCGGCGCGCGGTGCGGGTCCAGCGCGGATTGGTGAATATAGCGATCGACACCATCAGGCAGAAAAAGGCCTGCGCCGTGCCGGCATGCGCCACCGCGATTGGCAGCGGCAACTCGAGCAGCACCGTGATACCGCCCAGGATCGCCTGCACGATGATGAGGCCGAACGCCGCCATGACGGTGTTGCGCACCCAGCGGCGCGGCTCGACCCGCCACGCCCACGCCATCAGGATGAGCGTGAGCGTCAACACGGTCGCGGCGGCGACGCGATGCCCGAACTCGAAGCGGATTCCGCCCTGCCACGCTGGGATGAGCTTGCCGAAAGCGAGCGGCCAATCGGGCACTGCGAGCGCCGAGCCGGTCGAAGTGACCAGACCGCCCACGAAAATCAGGCAGAAAGTCGCGCCCGCCGCGAGTAGAGCAAAGCGATGCAACGCGCGTTCGCGCGCGACGGAATTTGCGCTGTCAGCTTCGGTCATCGGCAGAGCACGTCCTCAATCCGCAGCCGCCGTTTCGTGTTCGGCAACCGCCCATTGCGGAAGGTAATCCTCCGACGATTCGGGCGAGCTGTATTCGTATGGACCACGGAATACTTCTGGCACCCTGCCCGGCCAGTTGCCGTGCCCCGGAGGTGATGGCGCGCTCCATTCCAAAGTGTTGGCGTGCCATGGATTCTCAGACGCCTTTTGGCCCCTGAAATAGCTCCAGATGATGTTCGCAAGAAACAGAAACTGCGCGGAGCCGAGCACGAAGGCGCTGATCGAAATGAAGGTGTTGATCGGCTGGATCGGCTTCAGGAAATCGTACTGCTGAGGGTTGTAGATTCGCCGCATATGGCCAGCCATGCCGAGAATATGCATCGGGAAAAAAGTGCAGTTGAACGCGACGAACGTAATCCAGAAATGAATCTTGCCCAGAGTCTCGTTCATCATACGTCCGAACATTTTGGGATACCAATACGTCACTCCGGCAAAGATTCCGAACAGGCTGCCGCCGAACAGGACGTAGTGGATGTGCGCGACGATGAAGTAGGTGTCGTGGATGTACATGTCCACCGGCGTGCAGGCCATGAAGATTCCCGACAATCCGCCGATCACGAACATCGCGACGAACGACAGCGCATTAAGCATCGCTGCGGTGTAGTGGATGTCGCCCTTATACAGCGTACCGAGCCAGTTGAAAGTCTTGATCGCCGAGGGCACCGCGATCACCATCGTGGTCAGCATGAAGCTGGTGCCGAGCTCCGGATCCATCCCGGACTGGAACATGTGATGGCCCCAGACCATCCACGACAATCCCGCGATCGCGCAGATCGCATAAACCATCGCGCGGTAGCCGAAAATCGGCTTGCGCGAGAAGGTCGCGATGACTTCCGACGCGATCCCCATCGCGGGCAGGATCATGATGTAGACTTCGGGATGCCCGAAGAACCAGAACAGATGCTGCCACAGGATCGGCTCGCCGCCGCCCGCGGGCAGGAAGAAATGGGTCCCACCCATCCGGTCGAACAGCAGCAACGCGAGGGCCGTGGTCAGCACCGGCAGCGCGAGCAGCAGCAGGATCGCGGTGATGAACAACGCCCAGATCACCAGCGGCATACGGAAGAAATGCATCCCCTTGGTCCGCATGTTGATGATCGTCGTGATGTAATTGATCGAACCCATCAGCGACGACACGCCGAGCACGATGATGCTGATGCACCAGAGGTTCTGGCCCCAATCGACGCCGGTATAGATCGGCACCGCGCTCAGCGGCGCGTATGATGTCCATCCAGCGGCGGCCGGCCCTCCGGGCACCAGGAACGACGCCAGCATGATCACGCCGGCGACCGCGCCGACCCAGAACGAGAGCATGTTGAGCTTGGGAAAGGCCATATCGCGCGCGCCGATCATCAGCGGAATCAGGAAATTGCCGAAGCACCCGACCAGGATCGGCATCACGACGAAGAAGATCATGATCGTCGCGTGCATCGTGAGCGTCGAGTTATAGGTCGCGGCGGTGATCGCGCTGTCGTTCTGGATCGACTGCGGAAAAATCTTCAGGAAGCTGAACTGGGTGTCGGGCCACGCCAGATCCAGCCGCATCAGCATCGCCATCAACCCGCCGATCGCCATCATGAACAGCGCCATGAACAGGAATTGGCGCCCGATCATCTTGTGGTCTTCTGAAAAAACGTAGGTGCGCCAAAATCCGAGCTCGTGATGCTCGGCGTGCGCGCCTCCAACCGCAACCGCTGCCGTGCTGCTCATCTGAGCAAATCTCCTCCGCGCCGTATCGCGGCAAACTCATCCATTACTGATTGGCGTTTGCGTACTGGTCTTTGAGCCATTTTTGAAAATCCGCTTCCGATTCGACAGTCAGCGTCCCCTGCATCCCGGAGTGCCCAAATCCGCACAGTTCCGCGCATGGGATCGCATAGGTGCCTACTTCCTTGGCCTCGAACCAGACCTGAATCACCCGGCCCGGGACCGCATCCTGCTTTAGCCTGAGATTGGGCACGAAAAAGCTATGGATAACATCCTTTGAGGCCAGGCCTATCCGCACCACCTGGTTCACCGGCACATGCATCTCGTTCTCGACCGTAAGGTCGTCCTTGGTGCCGAGTTTTCCATCGGGTCCGGGATACGTAATTTCCCAGTTAAACTGCTTGGCAGTTACGTTGTAGAAGACCTGTCCCGGAGGTCCGTTCTCCTTGATGTCGGCCCAGGTCGAGCGGCTCATCATCGCGAGGATTATGAGGATCACCGCGGTGATGCTGGTCCAGGTGACCTCGAGGCGCGTGTTGCCCTCGATATACTCAGCCTTGCGGCCGGGCCGATGCCGGTATTTGAACAGGAACACTACCAGAGCGACCATCACCGCCAGCCAGGTCACCAGGACGATCCAGAAAATCAGGATGAACAGGAAATCGATCCGCGGCCCGAACGTGGAAATATCGTGCGGGAAATACATGGATTCCAGCATCTTAGAAGCCTCACCCCCAGCGCTCTAAAGCGCACGTCCACCCACCGCGCTCCAGCAGCGGGGCGCGATCCGGACGGCGCGCACGCAAACCCGGATTCATAAAAGCCGCGCGATTATGCGCATCCGCGATCCGTTTAGTGAAATGAAAAATTCTGCCCCTGCCAAATTACCAAGCTTACGCAAGATAGCAGCGGTTTCAGAAATTTTCCAGCGATTGCAGGTGCCTTTGCGCCTGCCGTAATTCCTACGGGAAATTTTCAACTCCTTATGTAACTGCTTGCGAGAATAAGGCCGCATTGCCAGAAGGCCTGCCGTTCTTGATGAACGAACCCATCCGCCACTTAAGGATGCGGGCCATTTGGCGACGACCGTTCTTTGGGCTAGAACTCGCTAGTTGCAGACGACGGAGGTCGAGCGTTTATGGCGGATCGGGTTGCCACGTTGGCCCTGGGATTCGAGCGGCAGGTCGGGAAGTACGGCGATCGCAGGTTTCTTCAGGAAAAGCGGAACAAGGAGTGGCAGAGCCATTCGTTCAACGCGGTTTCCGCGGTTGCCGCCCGTCTGCGCGGAGGTCTGGCCAAGCTGGGAGTTCGGCCGGGAGATCGGATTGGAATCCTCTCGGATAATTGCCCGCAATGGATCATCGTCGATCAGGCGACGCTCGGACTCGGTGCCGTCGTGGTGCCCCTTTACACCACCAGCGGCGTCGAAGAGACCCGCCATGTATTAGGAGACTCGGGGGCCAGGATTGTGGCGGCCAACGGACCCGAGCATGTGAAGAAGCTGCTCGAGATGGCGCCGTCGCTCCCCGAGATGACGGCGATCATCGCGATCCACCACGGCGCCGAGCCGCAATCCGCCGCAAACGGCGGACCTGCGGTGCTGACGCTCGAGTCGGCTAGCGCCGAGCCAACCGCACCCATCGCGACCGGCTCGCCCGATGATCTGGCGACCATCATCTACACCTCAGGCACCACGGGACCGTCCAAGGGCGTGATGCTCACGCACGGGAACATCCTGGCTAACTGCTACGACGCGCTCGAGGCGCTGACGCTTAGCGATACCGACCAGACACTCTCGGTTCTGCCGATCGCGCATTCGTTCGAGCGCACCGCGGGATACTACGCGGTCACGATGGCTGGCGGGTCGATCGCGTTCGCGGAAGGGCTGACCTCGATCGCGGCGAACCTGCAGGAGATCCGGCCGACGGTGCTGCTGGTGGTGCCGCGCCTGCTCGAAGTGATTTACAGCCGCGTGATGAAGCAAGTCGAATCGGGCTCCGCGTTCAAACGCGCGATGTTCAATGCCGCGGTATCAGTAGGTAAACAGGCTTCGGAGTATCGGCATCATGGCAAGAGCGTGCCGCCGCAACTCGCTGCCCCGATGGCGATATTCCGCAAGCTCGTGTTCGCGCGGATCAACGCGGTCTTCGGCGGACGCCTGCGCTACCTCATTTCCGGCGGAGCGCCGCTGCCCAAGGAAATCTTCCGCTTCCTTGCAGCCGCTGAGGTTCCGATCGTCGAGGGCTACGGGCTCACCGAGGCGGCCCCGGTCGTGTCGGTGAATCTGGATCGCGGACGGACCCGAATCGGCACCGTTGGCCGTCCGCTGGCGAGCGTGCAGGCGAAGACCGCGCCCGATGGTGAGCTCCTGCTGCGCGGACCCAACGTGATGAAGGGCTATTACAAGCGCGACGACGACACGCGCGAGACGATCGACGCCGAAGGATGGCTGCATACCGGCGACATCGCGAGTATCGACGCCGAGGGTTTCATCGCGATCACCGATCGCAAGAAGGAAATCATCGTGCTTTCCGGCGGCAAGAATATTTCGCCGGCGAATCTCGAGACTCGCCTCGCGACCGACCCCTATATCGCGCAGGCGTGCGTGATTGGCGACCGCCGAAAACATCTCGCGGCGCTGCTGGTTCCGAACCTCGAAAACCTGGGCGACTACCTGAAGAGCAATGGCCTTGAAACGAAGCGGCCGGAGGAGCTGGTTGACGCGCCGGCGATACGGCAGCTATTTGGATCGAAGCTCAAGGAGTTCAACAAGCCGCTGTCGGACGTCGAGGCGATCTCCGCGTTCACGCTGGTGGCGCGTCCGTTTTCGCAGGAAAACGGCGAGCTGACTCCGACGCTGAAGCTGCGCCGCAAAGTGGTGCAGGAGCATTATCGCGAGCAGATAGAATCGATGTATCGCGACTGAGTTGCAACGCGATATTCTGACTCCGATGGCCGAGTATACCGGCAGATTTGAATCGACCGTCCCTTACTACGCGCGCTTTCGCCCGCGCTATCCGGCGGCGCTGTTCGAGCTGATTGCCGCGCGGCGCGGGCTGGACGGACGCGGGCGGCTGCTCGACCTCGGATGCGGCCCCGGGTTTATCGCGATCGCGATGGCGCCCTACTTCGCCGAAATCGTCGGCGTCGATCCGGAGCCCGCGATGCTCGACGCGGCGCGCCAGGAAGCCGAACGCGCGCAGGTTGCGTTGACCCTCGTCTCAGGAAGCTCGCAGACGCTCGGGCATGAGCTCGGTGCGTTTCGGATGGCGACGATGGGACGCTCGTTCCATTGGATGGATCGCGACGCGACGCTGGCCGCGCTCGACACGATTATCGAGCCGGGCGGCGCGATCGCTCTTCTGGGAGAGAGGCTGCTCGATGCGCCGGAGAACGGATGGCGCGCGGCGTGGGAAATCGTGTCGCAGAAATATGCCGCGCCCCGCGCTCATCGGCGTCATTGGACCAATCCCGCGTGGGAGCGGCACGAGACCGTCGTGCTCCGCTCGCCTTTCTCCGTGACCGACCGGGTCGCGGTGACGGGCAAGCGCATCTCGAGCCTGGAAGAGCTGATCGGCCGCGCCTATTCGATGTCCTCGACCTCGATTGCTTTCCTGGGCGAGCGGCGCCAAGCGTTCGAGCGCGAGCTGCGCGCGGCGCTGCTGGAATTTTCGCCCGCGGGAACCTTCATCGAGATGGTCGAGAGCGTCGCGATGCTCGCATCGCGGCCCACGTAAATCGCGATTCACTCCGGCGTGACTGCGACCAGATCGTCAACCTGGCGCAGGCTCGGGAACATCCACATCCACAGCGCGACCACGCCGATAGTGCCGATTCCGCCAATCACCACCGAGGGTACGGTGCCAAACCATGAGGCGGTGACCCCCGACTCGAACTCGCCGAGCTCGTTCGAGGTGCCGATAAACAGCGAGCTCAGCGCGCTGACCCGCCCGCGCATCGCGTCCGGCGTCGCGAGCTGCGTAAGAGTGTGGCGGACGTAGACGCTGATCATGTCCGACGCGCCCAGGACGATCAGCGCGCCGAGCGATAGCGCGAAATCGCGCGAGAGACCAAACACGATCGTCGCAATTCCGAACATCGCGACGCAGCCGAACATCGTCAATCCTGCTTTGCGGGTGAGCGGAATCCTGACCAGGCCAAGACCCGTCACGGCAGCTCCCAGAGCGGGAGCACTGCGCAGCAGGCCCAACCCGCCGGGGCCGACGCGCAGGATGTCGCGCGCATAAATCGGCAGCAACGCGGTTGCGCCGCCGAGCAGGACCGCGAACAGATCGAGCGAGATTGCGCCCAGGATTATGGGGCGAGTGCGGAGATATTTTATTCCTGCCGTGACCCGGGCGAACGCGCTCTGCCCCAGCATCGGAGCCTGATGGACGCTGCGTGTATGGATCAGCGCGAAGGCCAGCGCGACGATCGAGAACATCGCAAGGCACATCCCGTAGGCGGCCATTGGGCCGAAGACGTAGAGCAGTCCGCCGAGCGCGGGACCCGCGATAGTCGCGGTCTGCCTGGCCGAAGAAGTCCACGCCACCGCCTCCGGGAACTGCTCCGCGGGGACCAAGAGCGGCAGGAACGCGTCCGCTGCCGGCCGCACGAACGCGCGCACGATCCCGAGCATCGCGAGCACTATGTAGAATGGCGCGATCAGGCGGTAGTCCGCATAGGTGAGCGCCAGCAGCGCGCCCGCGCAAAGAGCCTGCACGACAAATCCGATCGCGAGAATCGTGCGGCGATTGCGGCGATCGGCGAGATCTCCCGCGGGCAGCGCGAGGATCGCCATCGGCAGGAATTGCGCAAGGCCTGCGTAGCCGAGCGCCAGCGGATCGCGCACGATATCGTAAATCTGCCAACTGATCGCGACCGATTGCGCCGCGGACGCGAGCGACGCGAGAAACATCGCGAGCAGGAATAGTTTGAAGTCGCGCCGGAGAAAGACGCTCGGTGGGCGCTCCGGCGAGGAATCGAATGACGGCTCGGGAAGGTCCATGGCGCGGTTCCTACTGACGCCATAGCGATCGCCACCAGGCAAGTGCCGCCGCACGCCTGCACCATCTGCCCGGAGCAGAAATGTCAGCGGCGGATGCCTGTAGCTTCACCTCGGACAACAGCATAGGATGCCGCTATAACGGTCGGATTGTTTCCTTCATCTGAATCCGGGAATTAGCCCGGATTTTCTGTTCGAGCTTTCCCGGCACATACCTAACGGAGGGCAAAAAATGCCCAGCAAGTTGTACGTAGGCAATCTGGCCTACACGGTTTCCAACAGCGACCTCGAGTCACTTTTCTCACAGGTCGGACAGGTCGCGAGCGTCGCGGTTATCATGGACAAGTTTTCCGGCCAGTCGAAGGGATTCGGCTTTGTCGAGATGACCAACGCGGAAGATGCCTCGAAAGCAATTCAGCAGTTCAATGAGACGGAACTCAAGGGACGCAACATCAAGGTCAATGAGGCCAAGCCGCGTGAGTCCGGCTTCGGCGGCGGCGGCGGCAATCGCAGCGGCGGTGGAAACCGCAGCGGCGGCGGCGGCGGCGGACGCGACCGCTGGTAGGATGACATCCAAAGGGCGGGCTTCGGCCCGCCCTTTCTTTTTTCCACGGGTACGCGCATGTCTAGCTGATCGAACTGATCCACAGGAATAACCCGCATGAATGAAAAACGCCGCAAGGAACAACTGCGTAAACAAAAACAGCAGGACAAGGAACAGCGCAAAGCCCGGCGCCTGGCAGAAAAGAAAACCAACCCTGGCGGCCTCGACGCCGACCTCGAAGGTATCGTCGCCGGCCCCCAACCCGGACAGATCATCGATCTCGACGAAGATATGCCCGCCCCCACGCCGCGTCCCGACGAGTGACCGACTGCCGGCGGCAGCGGTGGCCTCTTAACCTCTGCGAACCACCGGAATTCTCAAAATTGAATACTTAGTGGCTTCGTTCGGCCACTTTTGATTGCCCTGTTGCATTCCTGGGTACGCACCCCAAATGGCGCGGGAAGCCGAATCAGCCGAGATCGGGAAAGTGGCGCGCCACCGTTTGCCGACGCAAGATCAGCGCGCGCTCGGCGTCGCCGTCTCCATCGCGGAAGTCCTGGCGACTGCGGGACGGCGGCCGGAAACTTCCGCGCCGGCGTGACGCTCCAGCGAATAGTACATAAACGCCGACACCAGCGAGAGGATGGCGGTGATTAGGAAAGCAGGAGTGAAATCCTGGGTCGACAACACCTTGGATCCGTGGAACCACAAGCTGAAATGTAACACCAGCGCGGCGATGGTGATGCCGAGACTGAAGAAAAACTGCTGCGCCATGCTGGAGAGCGTCGATGCGCTGCTCATGGACTCGTTCGGAACGTCGGCATAAGTGAGCGTTCCCAGCGCGGTGAACTGGAGCGAACGCAGAAATCCTCCGACGAACAGGGCAACGACGATCACCGTGTGCGGGGTTGATGGACGGAAAAGTGCGTAGCTCGCGAGAATCACGGCGCACAAGATTCCGTTGCTGATCAGAACGGACTTGAAGCCCATGCGCTGGATAATTGGTCCCGCGGTGGGCTTCATCAATAGAGCACCGCAAGCGCTGGTGAAGGTCAACATCCCGGAGGCGAACGGCGAGAGCCCAAAGACCAACTGCAACAGCATCGGGAGCAGAAACGGCAATGCGCCGATCCCGATCCGGAAGAGTCCGCCGCCGACCGTTGAGATTGCAAAGGTCGGGATCTTGAGCAAGCTCAGATCGACGATCGGATGAGGAATGCGGCGGGCATGAAAGAAATATGATCCAAGGCAGATGCCTCCCGCGGCCAGCACGCACATCGTAACGCCCGCAGGCACGATGTCGCGCCCAATGGTTTCAAAGCCAAATACCAACCCGGCCAGGCCGAGTCCGGTGAGCACGAAGCCACGTAGATCGAGCGGCCGCACCTCCGCCTCGCTGATGTCTTCGATGAACATCGAGACCAGCGTAATGCCGAGGATTCCGATCGGTACGTTGATGAAGAAAATCCAGCGCCACGACCAGTAGGTCACGATAAAGCCGCCGACCGGAGGTCCCACCACCGGCCCGAGCACCGCGGGCACCGTCAGATAGGACATCGCAGTGACCAGATTGGCCTTGTCCACGGTTTTGAGGACGATGACCCTGCCGACCGGCACCATCATCGCGCCACCTGCAGGATGCGCGAGAAAACGATGGTCGAGAGCGAACCGGACAGACCGCACAGGACCGAGCCGATGGTGAAGATCACGATCGCGGCACGAAACACAGTGCGGCAGCCGAACCGGTCGGCCATCCATCCGCTGATCGGCACAAACACCGCGAGGCTCAGCATGTAGGCGGTGATTGCAAGATTGAGCCTGATCGGATCCTGATGAAGCGAGGTCGCCATCGCAGGCAACGCGGTAGAGATGACGGTCGAATCGAGCATCTCCATGAACAGCGCGCATCCGACGATCAGGGGCGCAACCAGTTCTGTCCGTGCCGTAAGATTCGGAGAGGAATCCATCGAGATGTATCTGATTCGACGCTACAGCGCGGGTCAAACGTGAGGTGCGATCAGAACCTCCCGCGCAGTCCGAAAAGCGTGCGCAGTGATCCGATAGCAATCGCCCGGGCAGGATCGCCGGATGTGCAAAGATTTCAGAGTCCGGACAGGAAATCGCTGGAGGCGAGCGGAACGACCGCTGCGCCACGATCGCGAGTGCGGCGTTTATCCAGTAACAAGCGCGGCCCCGGGCTTTGGCGTGGCGACGGTATCGGATGCGGCCGCCCGACTACAAAGATAATGGCAACCAGCAACCGCTCAAAAAACTCGCCGCTCGGGCTGCGGCTTTTTCGATGGCTGTGAGAAGTCATCGGGAAGGGAATCACCATGCACTTTTCTCCCGGTACGCGAGCACGCGAGAGCGAGGTCCGACCTTTCGTTCGTCTAGTCATCCGACTCTCCCGTCAGAACTTCCTCACGACGCCGACGTCCGGTTGGATTGAAACATTGGTCGCCAGCAATCCTGAGCAATTGCCACGCCACGCAACGTCGCGGAGCTGGTGCTACCGGGAAAACCGGAATGTATCCTGCATTAGCAAAACAAATCGCGAAGCTCAGTCTGAATTATGGAGTACCAGAATTTAGGCTGCATTGCAGATTGAAATGAAGCGATGCCCCGAGGGATTGCATAATGCAATCGTCGGGATCGCGGAAGACGCGGGTTCAGCGCACCGCCAGGGCCAGCATCACTTCGGTCCATCCATCAACTATGAAATCGATCCCGATGAACAGGCCGATTACCCACAAACTCGAAAGCGGCCACGACGCCGCGATCGAGATCCCGAGGATCAGCGAGATCGCGCCGTTGAAGATGAGCCATCCGCGATGATGGATTTGCGTGCCGAAGGCGACGAACAATCGGAAGCTGCCGGCAACGATCAGGATCATCGCGATCAGCAGGGTAAGAGTCATCGCGGCGATATGCGGCTCCGATACGATCAACAGGCCCGCGACCACATAGAGAATCCCGGCGAGCAGATTGATGAAGAACCCGCCCCATCCCCGGCGCGCGAAGCCGTGGACGACTTCGATCACTCCGCTTATCACCAGGAGCCATCCGAGAATCAGCATCGAGACGAGAGTCATCGCGAAGGTGTCGCCGAGTGCGACCAGCCCGCAGATGATCAACAGGATGCCGATCACCAGAAACCACGTGCGATGCGCGCGGACTTCCTCGATTCCGGGGATAAGCATGAGACCGGCCATGGCGAACCCTCCTTCAGTGTCGGCGATCAGCCCATTAGCTCGAATCAGAACCCGGGCGGACGCGGACATCCGCCGACCAGACCTGCCAGGCGCTTGGCGAGGTCAAGCGTGGTGCGATCCTCGAGATATGGCCCGACGATCTGGATTCCAATCGGGAGCCCATTCTTCAAGCGGCCGACCGGGATCACCGTCGCGGGGAGATAACATGCTCCGGCGGGCGCCATCCAGGTGGTGAGACTCCAATAGGGACGCTGCTGATCTCCGATCAAAGCGGTTCGGTTAGCCATCGGCTCGGAATGATCGTGTGGGATCGCAGCGCACGGCATGACCGGCAGCAACATCGCGTCCCAGTTGGTGAAAAATTCTTCCCAGCGCTTGCGCATCTGCAGGCGACGCTCGTTGTAGCTGAGCCATTGACGATGGCGTATCGCGAGCAGGCGTCGAGTACGAGCCGCGGGTGAGTCGCCGGGGGTCGCGGCGTATTCGTCGAGACGATCGTTGGGAACACCACCCGCTAGCGCGGCTTGCAACAGCGCGGAAAACGTCTCCGCAACTTTCTCCAGCGTGAACTCGGGGCGCGCATCGTGATCAACTCGCGCGCCCGCGGTTTCGAGCGCGAGCGCGGCTTTCCCGAGCAGCTCGCGCACGTCTGACTCGACGCGGCACGCGGGATCATCGAGCCACGCCGCGATGCGATATTCCTTGAGGGTCCGATGGCGCGGCGGCGGAAGCTTAAGCCGCCACGCGGGATGCTCCCAGCGATTGGGGCCGGCCATGATGTCGAGGCCGAGCTTGAGATCCTCGACGGTGCGCGCCATCGGTCCCGCCACCGCGAGATCGGCCATCGTCAACGTTCCCGGAGGACCGGGGATCTGTCCATGCGCCGGCACGATCCCATAGCTCGGCTTATGCCCGACGACGCCTGACATATGCGACGGCAGCCGAATCGAACCGCCGATATCGCTGCCAAGTTCCAGCGGCGTGAATCCGCACGCGAGCGCCGCGGCCGATCCACCGGATGAGCCGCCAGGAGTGCGTGAAAGGTCGTGAGGATTATTGGTGGTCCCAAAGACCTCGTTGTAACTTTGCAGGTCGCCGGCGTAAATCGGCAGATTGGTCTTGCCGAAGATGACGGCGCCCGCCTCGCGCAGCCGCGCCACCGGCCACGCATCTTCTTTCGGGATGAAATCCTTCAGCTCCGGCGCGCCCGAGGTGGTGCGCATCCCGGCGGTCTGAAAGGAATCCTTGATCGTCATCGGAACACCGTGCAGCGGACCGCGCACCTCGCCACGCGCAAGCGCGGCATCGGCGGCGTCGGCCTCCGAGCGAGCGCGATCGGCGTCGATCGTCACGACACAGTTGATGGGCTTATTCAGGGACTCGACGCGAGTCAGAAAATAGTCGAGGGCTTCGCGGCTGGAAATCTCGCGCCGGCGGATTTTTCTCGCGATAGCGTTGGCGCTCAAATGGGCAAGCTCAGACACGGCGGCCTCCTGTGGATGTAGCTGCTCCGCTTGTCGTTATCCGATGCACCAGAGAAGTCAAGCGCGCGACCCACCAATCGTGGCGATTCGGCGCGCCGTGGTAGAGGCGAGCCGGCTTTGGTACCGTTCTCTCCAGGTTGAGGTCCGGCGTTGCGTCGGCGGAAAGCTTTTTCGAAGGTGTGAATCCTGTGAACGATTTGACCGAGGGTGATTTCGATCGCGGGAAAGTTCCCGGGCGTAGCCGCGTATTGACTTGTACCTGGGCGCCCACGGTTGTGGCGCGGTCTGACGAAACGCGCACCGGTGCGGCGCTCAGCGAGCGGATGCTCGCGCCAGTGCGCCATGCAGAGGAACTTGGAATCGACTATCTGCTGGTCGCGCAGCGATGGTGGGGGTCAGGCGAGGAGACCGAGCGCTCGACCTACGATTGTCTTGCGATGACCGCATTTTACGCGGCTCGTACGAGCCGCATCCGCCTGATCACGGCGGTCCATCCCGGCTTCTTCGATCCGGCACCGATTGCGAAATGGGGCGCCACGATTGATCAGATCAGCGGCGGCCGCTGGGCAATCAATGTGACTTCCGGATGGCACGAGGTCGAATTTGGGATGTACGGTGCGGCGTTGCTGGAGCATGACGATCGTTACCTGCGTTCGCGCGAATTTATCGAAGTGCTGCGCGGTGCCTGGAGCCGCGAGCGCTTCAGCTACGAGGGGAAGTTTTACCAGGTGCGCGATCTCTCAATCGATCCGCGCCCGCGTTCGCCGCTCGAAGTGTTTCAGGGCGGGCAATCTCCGGCAGCGATGGCCCTTGCGGCGAGCCATTCGGACTGGATGTTTCTCAACGGAGGAACGCCCGAACGGATCCGGCAAATCATCGCGGAGGTGCGCGCGCGTACGGCCACAACCGCCCGCCGGGTGCGGTTTGCCCTGTATGCCATCCCGCTCTGCCGCGATACCGATAGCGAGGCGCAGGCGGAGATCGAGGCGATGCTCTCGAAGCTTCCGACCGATCTGCACGAGCGGCGCAAGCTGGCGCATTCGGGAGCGCAGGGGATGTGGTCGGCAAACGCGGACAAGCTAGCGATGCTCGACACGAACGAGGGCTACCTGAGCGGCCTCATCGGAAGCCCGCAAACAATTCTGAACCGGATGGCGGAGTTTCATGCGCTCGGAATCGACTGTTTTCATCTCGCGCTAATAGACGAACGCTTCAACCGCGAAGTGCTCCCACGCCTGGCTTCTCTGACTCGCCCGGAGCTGCGGCCAACCTGAAGATCGAACAGAGTGCCCCGTGCGGGATTCGAACCCACGGCCCCAGGATTAGGAATCCTGTGCTCTATCCATCTGAGCTAACGGGGCTGCGCGCGTTGCTCAACGATTAGCCGACGCGCACGAGCCGGGCAACGGCCGCAGCCGGCCTGGTCGGCTGTCGCGATGGCAGCCTTTTCGCTATTCGCTGGTCCGGGGTTCGAGCCCTGCCAGCAACGTCGCTACGATTTGGTCGATTCGCCGTCGCTGATGAAGTGCGCTGGTTCGCCGGCCTACAAATGCGTCGAACACTACCAGCCCGAAAATAGTGTCGAACAACAGTATGGACGCCGCCTCGGCGTCTATCTTCCCGGAGACTCGTCCCAATCGTTGCTCTGCGGAAATATAGGCCGTAAGAACTTCAAAACTTCGGTCCGGACCAATGCGCATCCGCTGCAACTTCTCTCTGGTCTTTCGCAAGAGTGCGACGTCTGCGAAGAGCGAACAGATAAGCGGCGCCATCTGCCCGCTATACTTGAGCGCGGCGTACGCCACATGCTGCAGGTTTTCCTGTACCGTTCCTAGCCCGAGCTTTAGAGGGAGGTCACGCAACGCCTCGCGCAAGCCGGGAAGGTTGCGCTCAAGAACTTCGATGACCAAGTCATCCTTGCCTTTAAAATGTTTGTAAAGCGTGCCCTCAGCAAACTTGCCCGATCGTGCAATGTCGCGAGTGCCGATGCGGGCGAGTCCCTGAGTGCTCATCAGCCTCTCGAGCGTCTGGACAAGTTTTTCCCTGGAGCCGGCGCTCATGTGTGATCAGTTCCCGCTCACCGGATTGAACCATTTCGATCTCGCTTCGGCCGAGGCCCGTTCCCGCCCGGGGTCCAACTTGAAGCCGCCTGCCGCGATCAGTTTGCTGACCTTTGGATAGAGCCGCGGCATCTCAGAAGCGAGAAAGCGCGCGGGCACATCGGCGAACGCACCGTGGACCTTAACGTACGTCATCGATCGGCCGCTCCCATCGAAATCCTGCAACAACGCGTCCGAGACGCCGTCGAACTCAAGCGGCTTAACCCCGAGCTGTTTGCACATTGGGGCGTCAAATGTCGGGCTTACCTTTATCCATCGGCCATCCAGCAGCACCTCCACATAACCGTGCCAGGCGAATACATCAGTACCCATTAATTCGAGAAGATCTGGAGACGCCAAATGATTGCGCACGTCGGCAAATGCTGGGCGTGCCGGAATCTCAGCTGCACGGCACAAAGCTGCGAATAAGGATGCCTTAGCCACGCAGTACCCATGGCCGGCCATCAGCACGCTGCTCGCCCGATAGCTGTCGAGAACCGAGAAGTCATCCGCGTGGTAGTGCAGATCGCGCACCGCATAGAAGACGGCCTTCGCCTTTTCCGCCGGCGACGTTGCACCTCGAGTTAAGTTTCTTGCCGACGCCCGAATCACAGGATGGTCGCTATCGACGTAATCACCAGGCGCCAGGAAGACGCGTTCGGTATCTGAAGACAACGCTCGCATTGTGAGTCCCCTTCTGGTGCTCTAAAGCAGTTGCTCTATTATAGGTGAGCAGATGCTCATTGCACAAGCGGCTGCCGGTGCCGTTAACGTCGCGCGCGGGCAACGATCGCGGGCGCTATCGCCGTCGCGATGCATCGGTTACAGATCACGTGAGCGCGCCGTTTCCCAACCGCGCGCCCCCCAATGCTCATCGCTTTAGGCAACGGCTCGCTCGCTTCTTATCCGCCCGGCGGAGGGCATTGGTCGTGGTTCCTGCAATATCCGCTTGGCCTGCGCGCGCTGGGGCATCAGGTGTTCTGGCTCGAGCTTCTGAGGTCGGGCGGCGACCGCGCGCGCGATCTTGCCTTGATCCGCGATTTCTTTGCGCGAATCCGCGCCTGCGATCTCGAGGATTGCTGCGCGCTTCTGCTGCTTGAAAATCCCGACATCCAGGACCTCGAGCGCGCCGAAGCGTTCGGGATGCCGCGAGCGGAAATCTCGCGCCGGATCGCCGACGCCGATTTGCTCTGGAGCCTTAGCTGCGCGATTCGCGAGCCGCTGTTGTCGCGCTTTGGCCGCCGCGTGCTGATCGACACCGACCCCGGCCATCTGCAGGTCTCGGCGCTCAGCTGGGACCTCGGGATAAATCGCCACCACGCGTTTCTAACGGTGGGCACAAAGATTCAAGATTCCGATTGCGAGGTTCCGACTCTGGGCGTGCGATGGCGCCCTTTCCTGCCGTTTGTCTATCTGCCGCTCTGGGAGCGGGCAGCGCCACCACCCTCGAGCGCACCGATTACTTCGATCACGCAGTGGACTTGGGAGGAGCTGCCGTACCAGGACCGGACGCTCAGCACGTCGAAGCGCACCGCCTACCTGCGCTACGCGGATCTTCCGCGGTTGAGCGGGCGCGCGTTCGAGCTGGCGGCAAATATCGGCGACGACGATCCGGCTGGGGATCGCGCGATGCTGCGGGCTGGCGGATGGGCAATCGTCGAGCCGCACACGGTCGCCGCCACGCCGGAAGCGTATCGCGACTATATCGGCCGCTCGCGCGCCGAGATTCTGTGCCCCAAACCGATTTACCGCGAGCTTCGCACGGGTTGGTTCAGCGATCGAAGCGCGTGTTACCTGGCCAGCGGGCGTCCGGTGATCGCAGAAGAGACTGGCTTCAGCGAACGCGTCGCATCGGGGCGCGGACTGATTTCCTTCACCGATATGGCTGGCGCGCTCGAGGCGGTGCGTGCGATCGACGCCGATTACGCGGCGCATAGCGACGCGGCGCGGTCGCTCGCGTGCGAGTTTTTCGATTCCGCGAAATGCCTGCGCGCGATGCTCGAGGCCTCGGCGTAAAGCTCGCGCGAGTCGGTCCCCGTTTCTCCGTCCGCCGCGGTGTAATACAAAGAGTAGTGCGAGATGCAGCGGCGGTCTTGGTGACCGGATCGCCGATCCGCAGGATCTAGAAGGACTTCAGATGGCAAACACCCCCCGCCTGGTTGCCAACGCCTGCGCGAGTCTCGCGCTGGTGCTCTTCGCTGTCGGCGGCTCGGCGCGGTTTGCGCGGGCGCAGGACGATTGGCAAGTGATCGAGCGCCACTCCGATCAGAAGACGCCGGCCGCCGGGTCATCGCAATCACAGGCCGCCGGCTCCGGTGCGGGCGACGCGGTGATCAACGCGTGTGGAGAGCGGGCGCGACCCGCCACCGAGCCGTACAAATCGATCGTCGCGCAACTCAACGAAATGAACGGCAGCAGCTATCCGGTCTATGAATCGGTGGCGGAAATATCGCCGCACGCGAACAGCAACGGATGTATCTTTTATAACCGCCAATTCCTGTCGGCGCTGCTCGGCAACTGGATGAACATCACCACCGGTGACGCGCGCTCGCCGATGCTGTACGCAATTTTCGCGCACGAGGAAGGCCATCTTCAACACGACGATTTCGCGCCGGGCAACCAATATGTCCCGCAAGAGAGCAAAGAGCTGGCGGCCGATCAGTTCGCCGGCTACACGATGGAAAGGCTCGGAATCCGGCGGCTCGATCCCGACGAAATCACGAAGTATTACCAGCTCACCGGCGACGACTTCGTGGGTGCGCACGGGGGCCACGGCACCGGCGAGCAGCGCTCGACCGCGTTCCAGGACGGATGGCATCGCGCGGAGGTCGGGCTGCCCGAGGAGGGTTCGCGCCCTCCTGGCTTCGGAGATCCGTAACCCAAATCGGTGCCTTGCGATTGCGGGCGCGCGCGCGGCGCGTGATAATCAACCTTCAGACGTTTTGCGATGAGCTCAATACAAGCTGCAAATCCTGTTGCCGCGAGGGTGGCTGAGCGCGCGGTTGCGGCGCCCGCGATCGAAGCGAGCGTGCTCGGCTTCAACTACGGCGCGCGCGCCGCGCTGACCGACGTGTCGTTCTCGATCGCTCACGGCGAAATCTTCGGATTCCTCGGACCCAACGGTGGCGGCAAAACCACGCTGTTCAAGTTGCTCTCGACCCTGGTGCCGGTTCAGTCGGGGCGCGCCGTATTGCTGGGACATGACCTTGCCGATAACACGATCGCGGTTCGGCGGCGGCTCGGCGTTGTGTTTCAGCATCCGAGCCTGGACGGGAAGCTGACCGTGGCCGAGAACCTGGCGCATCACGGTCGCCTGTACGGAATCTGGGGACGCAAGCTGCGTGAGGACGCCGCGGCTGCGCTGAGCCGGCTCGGACTGGCGGCGCGCGCCAACGATCTGGTCGAGACGCTTTCGGGCGGCTTGCAGCGGCGGGTCGAACTGGCCAAGTCGCTGCTGCATAAGCCTGACCTGCTGCTGCTCGACGAGCCGAGCACCGGACTCGATCCGGCGGCGCGGCGTGAGTTTTCAAACTACCTGGGGTATCTGCGCGATCGTGATGGAGTCACCGTCGTGCTGACGACGCACTACCTCGAGGAAGCGGAACGCTGCGACCGAATCGCGGTCCTCGATGGCGGACGGCTGGTCGCGATGGCGCCGCCCGGAGAGCTCAAGGCGCGCGTCGGCGGCGACGTGGTGGCGATTCGCGCGGCGGCACCGGAAGCCTTGCAGCGCAAATTGCTTCAGCGCCTGAAACTCAAGAGCCAAATCGTAGATGGCACGGTGCGTATCGAGCGTCCGCGCGGGCACGAGCTGGTGCGTGAGGTGGTCGAGGCCTTCGGCGACGAGATCGATTCCGTGTCGTTCGGCAAGCCGACTCTCGAAGATGCGTTCGTGCATCTGACCGGGCACCAGTTTTTCGCGGCGCCCGCCGCGGACGGGGAAGCGTAATCCCGCGATGGAAATTATCCTGCAAGCGGGAACCTTGTGGTGGCGCGAGATCTCGCGCTTCGTGCGCCAGCGCAGCCGGCTCGCCGGCGGACTTTTGCAACCGCTCGTATTCTGGCTGCTGCTCGGCGCGGGACTCAGGGCGTCATTCAAGCCGAGCGGGATGCCGGCGGGAATGAATTACGCGCAATATTTTTATCCCGGCGTGATCGTGATGGTGCTGCTGTTCACGGCGATCTTCGCGACTATCTCGACCGTCGAGGATCGGCGCGAGGGTTTCCTGCAGGGCGTGCTGGTCGCTCCGATCTCGCGAGTGACGGTGGTGCTCGGGCAGGCGCTGGGCGGAACCACACTGGCGCTGATGCAGGGAATCATCTTTTTGATTCTCGCGCCGTTTGCGGGAATCCATTTGAGCCTTCCGGCGGTGCTGTTCGCGACCGCGATGATGGCGCTGATCGCGTTCACGCTCACCTGCATGGGACTCATCATCGCGTGGCGGATCGACTCGACGCAGGGCTTCCACGCGATCATGAACCTGATTCTGCTGCCGATATGGATTCTCTCGGGAGCCTTCTTCCCGGCCGAAGGCGCTCCGGTGATCCTGGCGTGGACGATGCGCCTGAATCCTCTGACCTATGGAATGTCCGCGCTGCGGCAGGGGCTGTATCTGGGCGAGCCGGGGATGATTTCGCGATTGCCCGCGATCGATTTTTCGGTGGCGATAACGATCGGTTTCGCGCTGGTCGCGTTTATCGTCGCGAGCCGCGTCGCGCTGCGCGCCTCGACCATCTGATTGCGCTCGAGCGATCTTCGAAATTATCTGGCAACGGGTTCGAACGGATCGAAGTGCGGCTCGACGCGGCCCTCGAAGTGAAATTCCCGCGCGAGCGCGACCCAGCGGAGATCTTCGCGATGCAACTCGCGCGGCAGATTGTCGAGCGCAAAGAATCGCGCGTCGAGCGCCTCGAGCGGGCTCGGCCGCAACTCCCCGCCCTCGACCGTGCAGTAAAACAGCATCGAGTAGATCTGCCTGCGCGGTGAGCCGAACTTGCGGCTGTCGATAACCGCCATCAAGCGCTCGGGCCGCACGATGAGCCCGGTCTCCTCGCGCGCTTCTTTGACCACGTTCTCGGCCGGCGACAATCCGACGTCGCAGAAGCCGCCCGGGTACCACCACTTGCCGGTGGGGCGCTGCATCATCAGGAGTTCGCCGCGAGTATTGAACGCGATCGCGCCGCAGCCGACGCCCGGGGTGACGTAACCGTCGTAACCGTCGGTTACTTCCGCCCGCCAGCGCTTGCGGATTGCGTCGGCGTCCAGAGCGCTTCCGTGCGCAATTGCCGCGCTCAGTTGCGCGGCCTCGTGCAGCAGTTCCTCGTAGCGTTCCGAATCGTAACCGTCGGGTTTGAAGGCAAGCCCGGTGCGCGCAATCGCTGCCACGCGCTCAACAAACCGCGCAAGTTCGACCAACAGCTCCGAATCCGGCATCGATACCTCTCTGGTTCACATCAGGGATTTTAAGGAGAGCGAAATTCGCGGGCCGGCTTGGTGCCGAATACGTCGTGAAAAGCGCTCAGCACTTTTCCGATCGCCAGGATTACGAAGCCCAACACTCCAAGCGCGACGATCAGCACGATCGCGCTTGAGATAATTCCGATTATCGCGGCGATCACGGACAGAACGATCGAATGGCTCATGCGCTCACTATAGCAGCGTGCGCCCGCGGCGCTGCTATTTCGTCCACCCGGCGGCGCACTCAGCGCCGCGCCGAATTGCAGACCGCCCAGGCCGCATCGGCCAGAGCCGGCACCCGCTCGACCAATCCGGCGAACAGAGGATCGTCGGCCTGTCCGCGCACGAAACGCGAGTAGCTGCCCTCCATGATAATCGCGAGCTTGAAAATCGCGAACGCCTGGTAGAAGGCGAAGTCGCTCATGGTACGGCCGGTTTTCTTTTCGTAGCGTGAGATCATTTCCCGCCGCGGGAGCCATCCGTCTTCCGCCGCCATGCTCGAAACGATTCCACTGCGCGAGCTGGCGTCACCCGGATCCGGCCAGTAGGTCAGCATCCAGCCGAAGTCCGCAAGCGGATCGCCGATCGTGGACATCTCCCAATCGAACACCGCGAGAACCTGCGCCTTACGCGGATCCCACATCACGTTGTCGAGCTTGAAGTCGCCGTGCACGATCGTCGCAGGCGGCGAGGCGGGCAGCCGATCGCGCAGCCAATCGCGAACTTTCTCCATCACCGGAAGCGGACGGGTATACGGAAGTGTGCGCTCGAGCTGATCGACCCAACGCTTGAGCTGGCGTTCGAGATATCCGTCGGGACGCCCAAAGCCTTCGAGTCCCGCCTTTTTCCAATCGACCGACTGGAGCGCAATCAGCAGATCGACCATCCCCTCGCTTACTTTGCGGCGCAATGCCGGGGTGTTGGCGAAATGCTTGCCATCGGCGCGGATCACCTCGCCACTCATGTACTCCATGAGATAGAACGGCGCGCCAATGTACGAGGCGTCGTCGCATCCGGCGTACACCCGGGGCACGGGCACGACGGTGTTCTGCAGCGCGTTCAGCACGCGATACTCGCGCATAACGTCGTGCGCGGTGGGCAGCAAGGGCCCGCGGGGAGGACGCCGGAGCGCCCACGAGTTGCCAGCGAAGTGAACCAGATGAACCTCATTGGAATGTCCGAACGAGATGTTCTCGCATTTCAGGCCGGCAGGATCGCCGAGTTTGCGGTCAATGATAAACCGGCTGAGGCCGTTCAAATCGACGGTCGCATTCGGACCGGTCTTTTCAGTCGCGGCTTGACCCGGATGGTGCGGAAGTTCGGTGCTCATGACCGCTATTTTCTTTCCGGTTTGGGTCTGCCCGTCAAGTGCGGCAAACGAGAAAGAGCTTGTGCGAATCGGGCCTCGCGCCGACGCGTGCGCATGTCGGCGCGAGGCCCGAAGCTTCCGCTTCCCCCTCCGGGCGCCTCAGGAATGCCGGGCTCCATGGCGGACCGCGCGGGTTCGAGCGCCGCGCGAAAGTCTCGCGCTGATGAACATCGCGGCCGCAAAGCATAACGCGATCAGCGCCGCGAAAGCTCCGGCACCGGCTAGCATCGGCAGATTGGAATTCAAACTCATCGCGGTCGCGTCGGAGGAAGATGGAAACAGATCTTCCACGTTCCTGGCGAATGCGCGCTCCGCGGCCGCCGCCTGATCGATCAGATCGTCAATGCTCGTGGGCAACTCCGGCACCGACGCGGCGGCAAATACGGGTTGCATCCGGGAAATCGCCGCATCCCATGCGCGGGCGAAAAATCCGTCAACATCGAAATCGACGCCGCGCCCGACCCTCGAATCAGCAGCGCCGCCGGAATGTCTAACGAGGTCGCGGGCCGCGTGCATATGCCCCGCGCCAAAAGCATCGATCGCGGTCTTTTGCGCCGTTTGTTTCGAAACCGGAGTGCTGCGGATTGAGAGCAATCCGTCGCCATCGGCGATCAGCACGAGCACCAAGGCGGCGCCGAACAAGAGCTCAGCCAGCGGGCGCAACCAACGGCCGTGGAGGAATCCGCGCGTAACTCGAGGGACACCCTTAACCCGTGATTCGAATTCGCGCTGCGTCATGCTGTTAGCCACCGAACGCGTTTGGATACGATATTGCTACTATAAGTAGCAAATTATGTCAATCCTGAAGCATGACGCTCTGAGGATGCTTCGACCGGCCTAGGCAACTCGCGGGTACTCGCGCGCGAGGCCGCAAGCGCGCGCGGAGACTGTCTTGCGCCGTCGGAGCACGCGCCTATACAAAAGACAGCGATGGACGGCGCGGCAGATGCGGAGGGTGCGGAAGATACGGCGCGGCGCGGGAAGATAGCGGCGCTGATCGCGCTTGCGCGGCCCTATCAATGGATTAAGAACGGCCTGGTGCTGGCGGCGCTGGTCTTCAGCCAGCATCTGTTCGATTTCAGATACGCCGCAATGGCCATCGAGGCGACGGTTGGATTTTGCGCGCTCTCGAGCATCGCCTACGTCATCAACGATATCACCGACCGCGAGGCCGACCGGCTAAACCCCGAGAAACGCGACCGTCCGCTCGCGTGCGGCGATCTCAAGGTACGCACGGCGATTCGGTTTGCGATCGTGCTCGGAGTGATCGCGGTGGTTATCGCACTGTGGCTCGGGCGCGCGTTCACGGGCGTCGCGATCCTGTATCTCGCGCTGCAGTTTGCGTACTCGCTATGGGCCAAGCGCCAGGTGGTAATCGACGTGATCGCGGTCGCGATCGGATTCGTGCTGCGGGCGTTCGCGGGTGGCGCCGCGATCGGCGTCTACGTGTCGCCGTGGCTCGCGTTCATCACCTTCGTTCTCGCACTGTTGTTGGTGCTGGGACGCCGGCGCCATGAGCTGATCGCGCTGGGCGACGGCGCGACGGCGCATCGCGGCGCGCTTGCGCAATATAGCGTACGGTTGGTCGATCAGATGATCTCGATCGTCGCAGGCGCGACCCTGGTCAGCTACATGATTTACACCGCCTCGGCCGAGGTCGAGACCAAGCTCGGCACAAGTCATCTTTATCTGACGGTTCCCTTCGTCGCATTCGGAATCCTGCGTTATCTGTACCTTATCGACGAACGCAATGAAGGCGGCGACCCGGCTCGGCTGCTGATACGCGACAAACCGCTGCTGGTGTGCGTGATGCTGTGGATCGCGGCGGATCTGGTGCTGCTTTATTTCTAGCTTCCGGAGTTAAGCGCTCGCTTCCGGAAATAGTGCGCTTCTGCCAGTCTTCGCCAGGAAATACGGATAGACTTCGCCGATCAGATACACGGACCCCGTTACCAGCACGACTTCTGGCGACGCGGTTTCGCGCACAACTCGTTCGATCGCGCCGAACGGGTCGGGCTCGATCCTCGTGGGTGCGTGGCGGGCGAAATGCGGCAGAAGAGTCTCAGGCTCGATTGGATTTTTCCAGCGTGCTCGCGTCAGGGTGACATCGCTGACTCGCGGCGCGAGCATCGCGGCCATCCGTTCCCACTGTTTGCTTGCAAGGCATCCGAAGACGAGCCGCGGGCGGACCTGAGGGCCGAGCTCGACGCTGATTGTTTCCAAAAGCGCGGAGATCGCGAGCTCGTTGTGCGCGCAATCAAGGATCACCATCGGTTCGCGCTGCACGATATCGAATCTGCCCGGCCACTGGACCTCGCGCAGGCCGCGGCGAATCGCGTCTTCGCCGATCGCGATTCCCTGCGCACCGAGCGCCTCGATCGTGGCAATCGCGATCGCGGCGTTCTCATGCTGGAACGGACCCGCCAGACCGAGTTCGACATCCGCGAGATTGAGCGCCATCCCGGCATAGTCGAGGCGGTGCGCCGGCGCGTGCGAGCGGAACGAGAAATCGCGATCGATCATGCGCACGGCGCTTTTGCGTTGCACGGCGATCGAACCCAGCGTCGTGCGCGCCTCCTGGTCGCGTGCGCCTATCACAACCGGCACCTCAGGCTTGATGATTCCGCCTTTTTCGGCCGCGATCGCGGGAATCGTGTAGCCGAGATATTCCATGTGATCGAAGCCAATCGGCGTGATCACGCTCAAGATCGGCGTCACAACGTTGGTCGAGTCGAGCCGTCCGCCGAGTCCGGTCTCGATCACGGCAAGTTCCACCCGCTCTTCGGCGAAATACAGGAACATCATCGCGACGGTGAACTCGAAGAAGGTCAACGCAAGCCCGGCCCGCTCGTAAATCGCGCGCAGGCTTTCGATATAGCCGAGCATCCGCGCGGGCGGCATCTCGCCGCCATCAATTCGGGTTCGTTCGGACAGGTTGACCAGGTGCGGCTTGGTGTAGAGGCCGGTGCGAATTCCGGCGGCGCGCAGGACCGCGTCAACCATCGCGGCGACCGAGCCTTTGCCCTTGGTGCCCGCGATATGGATCGCGCGGATGCGCCGATGCGGATCGCCGATCAACCTAAGCGCCGCTTCCATCCGCTCGAGCTTGTAGATCTCGCCGCGCGACTGGAGCGAATAGAGCCAGTCGATAGTCTTGCTGAGTCGTGCTTCCATCGCTGAACGGATTTTACAGCGCGTGCATGAGTCTAGGAAGAATCGCCGCGCTCACGGCGCCTGGTTGCTGAATACGATCGTGCCGGCCGCGGCGAACATCCCGCCGACGCCGTGCGCGATCGAGATCTTCGCGTTCGGCACCTGGGCGGGCGCGACTCCGCGCAACTGGCGGATACTCTCCTGCATCGCGTACATCCCGTACATCCCGGAATGCATGTAGCTCAGCCCTCCGCCGTTGGTGTTGAGCGGAAGGACTCCGCCAGGCGCGGTGTTGCGCTCCTGGATGAATGCGGCCGCCTCGCCAGGTTTGCAGAAGCCGAGATCCTCGAGACCGTATAGCGGCAGATGCGCGAACGCGTCGTAGATCATCAGATGATCGACGTCCTTGTGCGCGATTCCCGCCTCGTCAAACGCTTTCTTTCCTGAGACACGAAACGCCTTCGAAGTCGTGAAATCTTCCATCTGCGAGATCATCGGCGTCTCGACACTCTCGCCAGTGCCGAGTACGTAAATCGGCTTGCGCGGGAAATCTTTGGCGCGCGCCGCCGAGGTCAGAATCAATGCGCCGCCGCCGTCGGTGACGAGGCAGCACATCAGCAGGCGAAATGGATAGGCAATCATCCGCGAGTTCAGCACATCGGCGACCGTGATCGGATCGCGAAATGACGCGCGCGGATTCTTGCCCGCCCATTCGCGCTGCACCACCGCGACCATTGCAAGCTGCTCTTCGCTGACGCCGTAGGTTTTCATGTAGCGCAGCACGGGGATCGTGAAGACAGTAGGTGGTCCCATCGTACCGAACGGCGCTTCGAATTGTCCTGAAAGGCTCGCAGGTGATCCGCCGCGCCTGCCCGTTCCGATATGCGAGCGACCGCTTTCGCCGTGCGTGATCAGCACGGTCGAGCACAGTCCCTCGTTGATCGCGGCGGCGGCGTGCCGCACGTGAATCATGAACGAGCATCCGCCGACCGTCGTCCCGTCCACCCAGGTGGGAGTGATGCCAAGATAGTGCGCGACCGCGGTCGGCGACTCGCCCGCGGTCGCAACGCCGTCGATGTCGGTCGGCTTGAGGCCCGCGTCGGCCAGCGTGTTGAGCGCGGCGTCGGCATGCAACTGGATCTGCGAAAGATTCGGAATGAGACCCATTTCGGTCGTTTCGGCCGCTCCGACCACGGCTACGGATTTGCGTTTCATGTCAGGCTCCCGCGGGTTTGAAAAGCGCCAGCGTGATGTCCTCGGTCTGCTTCTCGAACACCGCTTCGAGCGGCATGTCGAGCAGGAGCGCCGCGGGCGTCTGCGCGCATCCGACGATATTGGTCATCATGCGGGGACCTTCGGCGAGCTCGACTACAGCGATTGCATACGGAGGAGTGAAGCCAGGCGCGGGGCGATGATTGATCACGTAGCTGTAGAGTTTCGCGCAGCCGCTCGCCTTGAAGATCGAAACCTTGCGCGAGGCGCATTTTGGACAGAACGGACGCGGCGGGAAATAGACGTGTCGGCATTCGTCGCAGCGTTGGAGACGCAGTTCACCGTGGCGAGTGCCCTCCCAGAAATGCAGAGTCTCGGGCGTAGGAATTGGCAGCGATCTTTTGAATTCAGGCAAGGTACGACTCCTCCGATGAACGATGTCGTCCGGACCAGGTGCGTATGTCGCGCCCAGCCAGCGGTGTTTGCGATTTCTCAGTGTTACTAATTTCCTACTGCCGCCCGCGATTCCATGCAACGCCGCGCGCCACAACCACACCGACGCTTGCGCTACGTCAGGCGCGAGATCATATAGAAGAAAGGCTCCGCACGCAGAACTTCCGCACGCATAAGACCTGCGCCAGCGCCAGGAGTGCCCATGAACGATCACGGCTACTACCATCAACCCGCGATCAGCGGCGACAAAATCTATTTCGTGAGCGAAGACGATCTGTGGACGGTGGCCGCTGGCGGCGGAGTTGCGCGGCGGCTGACCAGCGGTCTAGGCGCGGCGTCGTATCCAGCGGTCTCGCACGACGGAAAACAGATCGCGTTCAGCTCGAGCGAGGAAGGCGTCTCCCAAATCTACCTGATGCCTTCCGACGGTGGGCCTTCGCGGCGTCTCACATACTCCGGCAAGCTCAGTCGCGTAATCGGATGGACCCCGCCAAACCACCGCCTGCCGAATCAGATCATCTACGCGAGTACCGAGGAGCAGCCGTTCCTTACCTTCAATCTCCGCGTTATCCCGCACGAGCAGGGCGCTTCGATCGCTCTGAATCTTGGGCCTGCGGAGTATTTCTCGATCGCGCCTGACGGCCGCGGTGCGGTGCTCGCGCGGCTGGCAAGCGAAGCGGCCTATTGGAAACGCTATCGGGGCGGCACCGCGGGCGACTTGTGGATTGATCGCGACGGCTCCGGCGAATGGCGGCGGCTCGTCACACTCGAAGGAAACCCATCGCGGCCGTTGTGGATAGGCACGCGAATTTACTTCATCTCCGACCACGAAGGCATCGGCAACATCTATTCCTGCACTCCGGACGGCAAGGATTTGCGCCAGCATACCGATCACGGCGACTTCTATGCGCGCAACGCCGCCAGTGACGGGCGCCGCATCGTATATCAGGCTGGTGCGGATCTGTTTGTGCTCGACCCCGGCTCGGGGCGGGCCGGCCAGAAGATCGAAATCGAATATCGCAGCGCGCGAACGCAACGTAACCGCAAATTTATCGACGCCGCGAAATACCTGGAATCGTACGCGCCGCATCCGAGCGAGGAATCGATCGTGATCACCTCCCGCGGCAAAATCGCGGTTCTCGGTAGTTGGGAAGGACCTGTCCGGCAGGTCGGAGAACCCGCCGCGGGACGTCATCGCCTCGCGACCTGGCTGTATGACGGTACGCGTATCGTCAGCGCGTATGACGCCGGTGGCGCGGAAAATCTGGCAATCCATCGCGTGGAGGGCCCCGCGGCGACCGAGTATCTGCGCGGACCAGAGATCTCGCGCGTGGTCCGAATGAAGGCCTCGCCACGAGGTGATCAGGTCGCGTTCACGACGGTACGCAATGAGCTGGTACTCGCGGATTTCGCGGCGCATTCGGTACGCGTGCTCGATCGCAACCGTAACGCGCATATGGGCAACTTTAACTTCTCGCCCGACGGCCGCTTCATCGCGTACAACTGGGCCCCGAGCAGGCGCGCGACGGTCATCCGGATCTGCAGGATCGAGGATGGCGCGACGTTCAACCTCACGCGTCCCGTGCGCGAAGATTTTGCACCGGTTTTCGATCCCGAGGGTACGTACCTGTATTTTCTCAGCGCGCGCGAATTCAATCCGGTATACGACAAGCTGCATTTCGATCTTGGGTTTCCGAAGGCGATGCGGCCATACGCCGTCGCTTTGCGCAAAGAAGTGGGGTCACGTTTCGCGCCCACTTCCGGCGCGAAAACAAACGACGCCAAGCCCGTAGAGATCGTGGAAGTCACGATCGATTTCGGCGGGATAGAGGATCGAATCGAGGCGTTCCCGGTGCCGGAGGGAATCTACGAACAGATCGGCGCACTCAAGGGCAAGGTAATTTTCACCTCGCTGCCGGTCGAGGGCAGCCTGGACAATCCTTCGATCCTCGCTCCGACCGAGGCTCCGGAGGCAAAGGCTAAGCTGGAAGCGTTCGATTTCGAGACCAGGCAGCTCGAAACCTGGGTCGATGGAATCACAAGTTTTACTTTAAGTTTGGATCGCGAGCGGCTGGTGTATCGCGCGGGCAACCGCCTGAGGGTCATCAAGACTTCCGCGAAGCCCGATTCCGAATCAGCGAAAGAAGAACCGGGCCGCAAGAGCGGATGGATCGATCTGAAGCGCATCAGAACCTCGATCGATCCGCTGTCAGAGTGGAGGCAGATGTTCCGCGAGGCGTGGCGGATGCAGCGCGAACAATACTGGATCGAGGACATGGCCGAGGTCGATTGGAAGGCGATCCATGATCAGTACCTGCCGCTGGTGGACCGGGTCGGCAGTCGTAGTGAGTTCGAGGATCTGCTCTGGGAAATGCAAGGAGAGTTGGGCGCGAGCCACGCCTACGCGTTTGGCGGAGATTTCCGCAGGCCGCCGGCGTATCTGGTCGGCTTCCTCGGCGCGGACATCGCGTGGAATGAAAGCGCCGCAGCATGGCAGATCACGCATATCGTACGCGGCGACCCTTCGGACTCGCGCAATCCTCCGCCGCTAATGCGGCCCGGGATCAATCTGGCAGCCGGAGCGGCGATCATCGCGGTAAACAATCAGGCCGTAACGCGCGACGTTTCGCCGGCGCAATTACTGGTGCATCAGGCCGGCGCCGAGATCGTGTTGACCGTAGCCGACCAACCCGGAGGAGCGCCGCGCGACGTGCTCGTGGAGACGAGCGCCGACGACACGCTGATTCGCTATCGCGAGTGGGTCGAAAAAAATCGCGCGTGGGTGCATGAGCATAGCGGCGGGCGATGCGGCTACGTCCACATTCCCGACATGGGTCCTTGGGGTTACGCGGAGTTTCATCGCCTCTTTCTCGCCGAGCTGGATCAAGAGGGCCTGGTGATCGACCTGCGCTACAATCGCGGCGGTCACGTGAGCTCTCTGTTGCTCGAGAAGCTCGCGCGCAAGCGGCGGGCGTATAATCAGAGCCGATGGTTTGGCATCGAGCCGTGGCCGCAGGACTCCCCGGCGGGTCCGATGGTCGCGCTCACGAATCAACACGCTGGCAGCGACGGCGATATTTTCTCGCACGGGTTCAAGCTGCTGAAGCTCGGGCCCCTGATCGGCAAACGGACCTGGGGCGGTGTGATCGGAATCTGGCCGCGCCATATGCTGGCCGACGGCGGACTGACCACGCAGCCGGAATTCGCATTCTGGTTCGACGATGTCGGATGGAGCGTCGAGAATCGCGGCGTCGATCCGGATATCGAAGTCGAGTACCCGCCGCACGACTACGCGGCTGGCCGCGACCCTCAGTTGGAGCGAGGACTGGCGGAGCTGATGAAGCTCATCGGCGATAGTGCGAAGACGCCCGAATTCGAAGCGCGCCCCAGCCGCCTGCGGCGCTCGCGGCGAAGTACGTAGTAGCGAGCTTTACTTTCTTCCGCTCCTGACTGCTTTCGGACGCGTGAGGATCGCGAGCAAGCGCGCGAGCGTGAAGCGCATCTGATGGCGCGCGACGATCGCGTCGAGCATCCCGTGCGCAATCAGGAATTCCGAGCGCTGGAAATTATCGGGCAGCTCCTGGTTCGAAGTCTGCCGGGTCACGCGGCGTCCGGCGAAACCGATTAAAGCATCCGGCTCGGCGAGGTTCAGGTCACCGAGCATGGCAAATGACGCCGCGACGCCTCCAGTTGTGGGATCGCAAATCACGGACAGGTACGGCAGGCGCGCGTCGCGCAGACGCGCGATCGCGGTCGAGACTTTTGCCATCTGCATCAGCGAGAGCGCGCCTTCCTGCATCCGCGCGCCGCCCGAGGCGCAGAACACGATCACGGGCAGCCCGCGGCGCGTAGCAAGGTTGAAAATCCGCGCGAGCTTTTCACCCACCACGATGCCCATGCTGCCACCCATGAATTCGAAGTCCATCACGCCGATCGCGACTGGACGATCCTCGATTCTACCGACGCCGACCACGACCGCGTCGTTGCGTCCGCTCGCCTCGCGCGCCTGGCTCATCCGTTTCGGATACGGTTTGGAATCGACGAACCCAAGCGGATCGCCGATCGCCAGGTCGGCGAACATCTCGTGCCAACTTCCGCGATCGACCGTAATCGATAGGCGCTGACTGACGGTAAGGCGAAAATGATGACCGCACTTGGGACAGATGTTCAGGTTGCGCTCGACTTCCTTGCGAAACGAGATTTCCTTGCAGGTCGGGCATTTGCTCCAGATATCATCGCTCGGAGCCTGTGCCGGCGCTGCGGCCGGGGACGGCGATTGCGATTCGGCGGTGGGTTCGATTTCTTCGCGAGCCATGGCCCTACTCTACTTCGATGCGCCGGCATTTGCCGAGACGCCGCGCGCCCCACGCATCGCATCTTTCATCGCGCCGACCAGATCACCGATCGCGCTGATCATTCCGTTATGTCCGTGCTCTTCCGCCAACATCGAGATCGCGCTGCCGACCACGACCGCGTCTGCAAACGAAGCCACACGCGCGGCCTGCTCGGGCGTCGAGATTCCGAAGCCTACTCCGATTGGCAAATCGGTGACCTGGCGCAGCGCGCTTAGGTGCTCGGCAAGGTCGTCGGGCAAATGGGAGCGCGTACCGGTCACGCCGGTTACCGATACGTAATAGAGAAAGCCGCTGGCCCGCGCGGCGATTTTGCGATTGCGCTCGAGCGGCGTCGTCGGCGCGAGCAGATAGATCAGGTCGAGGCCATTGGCGCGCGTGGGCTTCGCGAGCGGAGCGCTTTCCTCGGGAGGAAGATCGACCGCCAGGATCCCGTCCACTCCGGCGCTGGCCGCGTCGCGCGCGAGCTGCTCGCATCCGTAGTGCATGTAGGGATTGTAGTAGCCGAACAGGATGATCGGAATTTCGGTCTCCCTACGCAGCTCCGAAACCATCGCAAGTATCGCAGCGAGCGACGCGCCGGTCTTGAGTCCGCGAGCGATCGCGCGCTGATTGGCGGGCCCGTCAGCCATCGGATCGGAAAATGGCACACCTAGTTCGATCAGGTCGGCGCCGCGGCGTTCGAGTTCGAGCACGAGTCGCCGCGTGGTCTCCATGTCGGGATCGCCAGCGACGATAAACGGAATCAACGCGGCCTCGCTACGTGCGCGAAGCTCGCGGAACCTGCGCGCGATTCTTTTCGGATGACGCGCCATCATGCGCCCTCCCTGAGCGACACGCCGAGAGCGCGCGCGACGGTGCTCATGTCCTTGTCGCCGCGTCCGGACAGGTTGACGATAATCACCTGCTCTTTCGGCAACGTCGGCGCGAGCTTGGCGGTGTATGCGACGGCGTGCGAGCTTTCGAGCGCCGGAATAATTCCCTCGGTCTCGGACAGTAGCCGAAACGCGTCGAGCGCTTCTGCGTCGGTGACGGCGGCGTATTCCGCGCGGCCGATGTCCTTCAGATGGGCGAGCTCCGGACCCACGCCGGGGTAATCGAGCCCCGCCGCGATCGAATGCGTATCGCGAATCTGGCCGAGCTCATCCTGCAAGAGCAGCGTACGATTTCCGTGCAGGACCCCCGGCGTGCCGAGGGTCAGCGTCGCCGCGTGGCTGGGACCATTGAGCCCAAGGCCGCCAGCCTCGACGAAAATCATCCGCACGTCCTTGTCCTTGATAAACGGATGCATCAATCCGATCGCGTTAGAACCGCCGTTGACGCAAGCGATAAGAATATTGGGCAGGCGGCCCTCGTGCTTGACGATCTGCTTGCGCGCCTCGCGGCCAATCACCGTCTGGAAGTCTCGCACGATCATCGGGTAGGGATGCGGCCCCGCGGCCGAACCGATCAGATAGTAAGTATCGCGCACGGTCGCGGTCCAATCGCGCAGCGCTTCACTCATCGCGTCTTTCAAGCTTTTGGTGCCGGAATCCACCGGGTGGACTTTCGCGCCCAGTAGCTTCATGCGAAACACGTTGAGCGCCTGGCGTTCGACGTTGACGGAGCCCATGAAGACCTCGCACGAGCGTTGGAACAGCGCCGCGAAGGTTGCGGTCGCGACGCCGTGCTGTCCGGCTCCGGTCTCGGCGCTGACACGCTCCTTCTTCATCCGCACCGCAAGGAGCGCCTGGCCGAGCGCGTTGTTGGCTTTGTGCGCGCCGGTATGGCACAAATCCTCGCGCTTGAGATAAATTTTCGCGCCGCCGAGTTTCGCGGTCAGGTTGGCGCAGAAAAACAGCGGCGTCGGACGGCCGACGTACTCGCGCGAATATTTTTCCAGCTCAGCGTGAAATTTTGGATCGCGCCGCGCCTCCTTGAAGGCCTGTTCGAGTTCGAACAGCGCGGGCATCAGGGTTTCGGCGACAAACTTGCCGCCGAAATCGCCGAAGTGGCCATGAATGTCAGGAAATGCGGGCATTTGCGATGAAGCTCCTGAGTTTAGAGTGGTCTTTCGCGCCTGGCGCCGATTCGACGCCGCTGGCGCAGTCCAGTGCGAACGGCGAAAGGGCAGCAGCCGCGCGCGCATTCTCCGGGCTGAGTCCTCCCGAGATAATTACACGGGACAAATCCAGTCCGCTGAGTTCTTCCAACGGGCGCGCCACTCCCGTGCCTCCGTAGAGTGACGGATGAAGTGAATCGAGCAGCGCAAAGTCTGCACGGGCGCGCGCAATCGCCTGAGCCGCTTCGCCCGCGCGCACTCGCAGCGCGCGAATAACGGGCACCGTCCATCCTGAAAGCGCAGCGTCATCTTCGTCGCCGTGAAACTGGAGCATGTCGAGCTCGAGGGCGACGCGGCGCTCTTCGATAAACGCGCGCCCGGCGTTGACGAAGACGCCGACCAAAAGCGCGCGGCGGCCGATCGCGGCGCGAATCTCAAGCGCGCGTTCGAGATCGATCGAGCGCGGACTCGGCGCGTAGAAATTGATCCCGATCATCTCGGCGCCCGCGGCAATCGCCGCCGTCGCATCCTCGACGCGGGTGACGCCGCAGATTTTTATGCGCATCGGCATCAGGCGTCGCTCCGTTCGCTCAGCGCGTGGGTAAGCGCGACGAGCCGTGCGCGCGGCAGGCCGCCACGCAACAGATTTTCGCCGACTAGAAAAGCGCCCGCGCCGGCGGCGTCCAGGCGACGAATGTCGCCCGGGCTGTCGATGCCGCTCTCCGAAACTATCAACGCATGGCCCCGATAGTCCGCCAGCAGCCGTTCGGTGACGGCTAAATCGGTCACGAAGCTGTGCAGATCGCGATTGTTGATTCCGACAAGCTCCGCGTCGAGCCGTGCCGCGGCACCCAGCTCGCGCGCATCGTGAACCTCTATCAATGCCGCGAGCCCGAGTGCGCACGCGAGCGCGTGAAGCTCGCGCAGCTCCGGCTCCGGAAGCATCGCGGCGATCAACAAGATACAGTCGGCGCCGGCCGCGCGCGCCTCGTACACCTGATACGGATCGAACATAAAATCTTTGCGCAGAATCGGCAGATCGACTGCGGCGCGGGCCGCACGTAAATCCAGCAGCGAGCCTTTGAAATTGACGTCGGTCAGAACCGACAGGCAAGCCGCGCCGCCCGCGGCGTATTCGCGCGCGACCTCGCCCGGATCGAGGTCGGGCAGAATATCGCCCTTGCTCGGCGAGGCTCTTTTTATCTCGGCGATAATCGCGGGACGCTTCGCGCGCAGCGCGGCCGTGAAGTCACGCGGCGCCGGCGCGCGCTCGGCCGCAGCTCGGACGGTCTCGAGCGGCACGCGAGCGCGGACCGCCGCGAGTTCATCGCGCTTGGCCGCAAATATTTTGTCGAGTATCGAGCTCATCGCCGGTGCGCCTCCGCTTCACCGCCGCTTGCGCGAACCAGCTTTTCAATTGTAGCGAGCGCGTGGCCCGAATTGATCACCTCGCGCGCGATACGCACCCCTTCCGCGATCGAGGCTGCTCCGGCGCCGACATGGATCGCCGCACCCGCATTAAGCGCAAGCACATCGCTCGCCGGACCGCCGTTGCCCGACAGCGCAGAGCGCAACATCCCGGCCGAAGCCGCGGCACCAGATACGCCGATCGAATTCACGCCAGCGCGCGCAAGGCCAAAGTCCTCGGGCGCGATTTCGTACTCGCGGATGCCGTGGTCCGCTCGAACCTCTGCGATCATCGTCGGCGCGGAGAGTGAAATCTCGTCCAGGCCGTCGCGGCCCGACGCCACGATTGCGTGGACCGCGCCAAGCGCCGCGATCGCCTCGGCCATCGGACGCAGCAGCCTGCTATCCCCTACTCCGATCAGCGCACGGCTCGGATGGGCAGGGTTGCTGAGCGGTCCGAGCAGATTGAAAATCGTGCGCGTCGCGAGTACGCGGCGCAGAGGAGCCAACCGCGCCATCACCGGATGATACGCGGGTGCCAGGATAAAGCAGATGCCGGCGTCGCGGACGCATCGCGCGAGCGCGTCGGGACCCGGATCTATATTCACGCCCAGATGCTCGAGCAAGTCGGCGGCTCCTACCGTTCCGGTGATCGCGCGATTGCCATGCTTGGCAACCGCGACGCCAGCAGCGGCCGCGACGATCGCCGCGCCGGTCGAGATATTAAACGTCCCCGCGCCGTCTCCGCCCGTGCCGACCACATCGATCAGAGTTTGCAGATTGTCACCGAGTTTGAGCGTGCGCGCCCGCGAGCGCATCGCGCGCGCCGCGCCGATAAGTTCGCCCGCGGATTCACTCTTCAGCTTGAGCGCCACCAGGAAACCCGCGACCAGAGCGTCGGGCGCGGCATCGCCGCCGTCGAGTATTTCCGCAAACGCGCGCTCAGCAACAACGGCTTCGAGCGAGCGGCCGGCCATCACCGCCTGAAAGGCGCGGCGTAGATCGGTCGTCTTCATTGCCGAAGCCCGTCCAGAAAATTCGCGAGGAGATGCTTTCCCTCGGGCGTGCCAATCGACTCTGGATGAAACTGCACGCCCTCGACGCGCAAGGTCTTGTGCCGCAATCCCATTAATTCATTTTCGGCGGTGAGAGCGCTGACCTCGAGACAATCCGGCAGCGAATCGCTTTCGACGATCAGCGAATGATAGCGCATCGCGTCGAAACTCTGCGGAAGCCCGGCGAAGATCGTGCGTCCATCATGGATGACGGGCGAAGTCTTGCCGTGCATCAACCGTCCCGCGCGGACGACCTTGCCGCCGAACGCGTCGCCGATACACTGCATGCCGAGGCAGACGCCGAGGATCGGCACTTCGCCGCCAAGCTCGTGCAGGATCGCGAGCGAGACGCCCGCCTCTTTGGGAGTGCACGGACCGGGCGAAATCACGATCGCGTCGGGGCGCATCGCACGCGCAGCCTGGACATCGATCGCGTCGTTGCGCCTGACACTTACGCGGGCGCCCAGCTCGCCGAGATATTGCACCAGGTTATAGGTAAACGAATCGTAGTTATCGATCATCAGCAGGTCGAGTTTATGATCCGGCATCGCCGTTTACCTCGCGCCCGGAGCGGTCTCGAACTCGCGCGCCGCTTGCAGCGCACGGACCATCGCGCGCGCCTTGTTGACCGACTCCTCGAACTCGGCGGCAGGATCCGAATCGGCGACAATGCCGCCGCCAGCCTGAATATAGACGCGGCCATTTTTGATCAGCAGCGTGCGCAGCGCGATCGCGGTGTCGGTGTTGCCGGTGTAGCTGAAATATCCGACCGCGCCAGCATAGACGCCGCGGCGCGTGTGCTCGAGTTCGTCGATTATCTGCATCGCGCGGATTTTTGGCGCTCCCGAAACGGTGCCCTGCGGAAAGGTCGCGCGAAACGCGTCGAACGCGTCGCACTCTTCACGGAGCTGTCCGATCACGTTGGAAACGATATGCATAACGGAGTAGTAGCGCTCGACAACCATATACTCGGTGACCTTGACTGAACCTATCTCAGACACCCGGCCGACATCGTTGCGCCCGAGGTCCACCAGCATCACATGCTCGGCGCGTTCCTTCGGATCAGCGAGCAGCTCCACTTCCATCGCGCGATCCTCCGCGTCGGTCTTCCCGCGCGGACGCGTGCCCGCGATCGGTCGCAGCGTAACGTCGCGCCCCTCGACTCGCACCATCACTTCGGGCGACGCGCCAACCAGCGTAAGGTCGCCGAGCCGAAGGTAAAACATGTAGGGCGACGGATTGATCGCGCGCAGACTGCGGTAGATGTTGAACGGATGCGCGGTCAATGGCGCCTCAAAACGTTGCGAGGGAACCACCTGGATTATATCGCCCGCCACGATGTACTCCTTGGCGGCGGAGACCGTCGCCATGTATGCCTCGCGCGTTAGATTCGAGGTGATAGTCGCGTCGTTGGCGGACAGGGAGGCGGCTCCCTCGAGCCGCGGCGGGACCACCGTCGTCTTGAGGCGCGCGATAATCTCGTCGATCTTTATTTGCGCGCTCTGATACGCGACGCGAGTCGACGGAAATTCATCCACCGGAACATTCGCAATGATTCGCAAGGTCTGGCGCACGTTGTCGAACATCAACATCGTGTCGGTGAACATCATGTAGAGATCGGGCACGCCCAGGTCGTCGTTGGCGGTTTCGGGAATCCGCTCGAAGCAGCGCACGATGTCATAGGCGAGGAATCCGACCGCTCCACCGAAGAAGCGCGGATTTCCCGGTAGCTCGGGCGCGCGGAACTGCGTGACCTCGCGGCGCAGCTCGTCGAACGAGTTGGTAATCGAGCGCACCTCGACGCCGCGGCCCGGCCGGATGATATCCATCCGGCCCGCACGCGCCCGAATAACCATCGCGGGTTCCGAGCCGAGAAAGGTGTACCGGCCCCACTTCTCGCCGCCGCGTACGCTCTCAAGCAGAAACGAATAGTCGCCGCGCGCGATTTTCAGAAAGGCGGAAACGGGAGTCTCGAGGTCCGCGGCAATCTCGCGCGCCACCGGTATCAGGTTGTAACCCTGCTGTTTCAGCTCTTCAAATTCGCGCTCAGTCGGTTGAAGCATCGTGCCTCTCTCCTGCGCCGTGTTCGCAGCGCGTGTCCCGGCCGAAAAAAAGAAAAAGGGCCGCCGGGTTTTCGCCCGCGGCCCTTTCGGATTCTGGTTTTGTTCGATTTGCTACAAAACCGGCGCGCAGGCGAGTGCGACGACGTTCCAACGCCAGTTCGCCCAAGCCTTGCCGATAGTGCAGCGTCTCATTCCCAACTGAGTATCCACGCGCCGCGCCCACATGTCAATCCGTGCATGCGGGCGCGACCTGCTTCGAGTACGCTTCATCTTTGCTGACTCACCTCCTCATGGGACTCGAGCGCGCCAGGCGCAATGGCATGCGCCTCCCAAATTTCGCGATAGGCACTTTCAACTTCGGCCGGCAGATTCGGGATCGCGCGGGCAACGAACTCAAGCTGCAACATGTTGAGCCCGTTTCTCGGCGAGGTTGGCGAAAGGTAGCTCGCACCGAGCCGAATCATCTCGAGCATCTTCGACAGCATCGGCGTTTCTCCTTCATCGAAGTTCAATTCACCCGAGGCGCGCTCTTCGTCCGCATCCTGATAGTACAATGCCGGACCATAGATCAGATTCCACAACTCCGCGGCATTGAAATCGATCTCGTTCTCGGCCGCGAAGAGCAGCTCCTGCACCGTTTTGTTGGTGGTCCAATATACTTGCGGCTGCAGGCGGCGAATCTGCGCGGCCAGGTGCGCATCGACAAAGCTGGTCGCCACCGAGTAATATTCCTCGACCAGAATTCGACGGGTCTCGTAATCGAGCGAGCGCTGCACCAGGCCGCCGTAGAGCATCCGGTGCAGACTCTTGTACACTGCGTCCGGGTAGCGAACGCGATTCGCCATCGCGAATCCAACCTGCCCTGCCGGTCCCATGTTCGCGAGCGCGCGCCGAATGTCGCTCCGATCATTCAGCAACTGATCGGGGTCGCGAACCTTCTCTGGACAGTCGAAGAAATCATCGATCCAATGTGACGCGTAGGTCAGAAAGGACTTGGCCTGGATTTCCTCCCATCGGCCCGCCGACACGATCGCGAGGATAAAAGCATGCACCTCGACTTCGTCATACCGATGAACCGCGCTGGTGGCGAGGCCGAACCGATCGAGCAGCCCGGTGTTCGCCAGCAGATCCACGAATTCAGCGTGCCCGGCTTTAACGGCGGCCAGCAGTTCCCGCCAATCGGGCACGCTCCGGTAAAGGCTTTCGAAGTGCGAACTGCTCGGGACTAATTGGTCTGCATAACTGTTGGTCATTTTCATGGCTGATCTCCTCATTCACGAATTCAACGTTGCGCGCCATTGGGCGACGACGCTCCATTGCCATTCTCGATCGGGGGCATTGGGATCTCGGGCGTCGGTTTCGATGCCGGCGCAGACGAAGGCCGATCGAATCGCAGCACCTGCCGCCCTTCGCGATTTTTGAACAGGAACTCGAAACCCGAGCGGATGTATTCCTCGAGCTTCTCGCCCTGAAGGACCATAGGCTGCACCCAAATTTCGTCTTCTTCGGCTGTTTCTGCATATGGCCATCGCAGTGCATCACCCACTTCGGAAAACTTGAGCTCGGCATAAAATGCCCTGAGGTCGATCGGCCTCACGATCGGATAGACAACGATTGCTTTCGCTTGCGCGAAGCCCGCTACGACGGCGGCAGCAACCGCCGCGATTCGAGCGACCCCCTTGGAGAGCGACCACAGTTCGCTGCCTTCGAGAACCGACCGCGGTGGAAGGTGATTGAGATCGGGCCGCGAATGACTTTGCGGCAGCGTAGCGAGATCGTGCATGATGAACCCTCCGACCATTCGGTCGCTGTCATTTTCGAATATCCCATACAGGTTTCCAAAGTTGAGATGTACTTTCCCAAGGTGGGAGCGGGGCGTTTCTCTCCAGCTTATTCCCCGCGTCGCACGAGCCTCTGTTAGACAATTTGCAAATGCGTGGCGTTCCAAGTCGGTCGTCAAAAGGCGCAATTCCATAGAAAACACTCCAAATGTTTTGAGTTTCGCTGACTCTCTCCTTTGACCAACAGTCGAAGTCGGAGGGGCGCGCGCACCGGCGAATATACGTCGGGCGATCAGAGGGTGCGGGCCGTGTTTATGATCCTTAGGATTGCCGCCTGCCATGAGTCACTTAAAGCCAACAAAATGTGCGCGTTTGGTAACACATGCTGATTTCAGGTGGTGACCATTTGTCTGCAAATAACAGAATGACACGATGGCAGGCGAATCTTTCTCGTTACGCGTTTGCCATACGCAGGCCTCTACGCCAACACGCTGCGCGTTAAGCTTGATAACTATTTGTTGACAGAGATAATATTGCGTCGGCTGAGGCGGCGCGTATGACTGAAAATGAAAGATTTCGAGGTCTCGACGGTGTTATCCGTGAAATCGTGAAGTACGCGCAGCTGCGTCGCCTCAAACCGATCTCGCGCGACGTAGAGGAGTATTTTCGTTCCTTTGCCGCCCTCGGCTACGCGGCCGCGTTGCACAAGTACTTCGATCGACAGGAGCTAGGAGAAATTCTCACCGAAATGCGCGCGGCACTGCCGAAGTTGAACCGAGAGGTTTTCGCTGTATTGGACCGCCGCCAGCTGGCGCAGATTGCGAAGGATATGGGCGCCGTCCTGCACGCCAACGCTTTCGAGGGATGCGAGGGTGGGTCTCTGCGGGGTTTCTATGTTCACGACAATGATCTCATGAAACGGCCTCTGATAGGCCTCAATACTTCTAATCACCCCGTCGCAGTGGCAGCCACGTTCTGGCACGAAATCGGTCATCACTTGACGAGTCAAATTTTCGACGATTCGGATGCGGAACGAGTAGAACTGACATTCAACACTAACTACGAAAGTCATTTGGCCGACCCGCGAGAGATAGTAGCTGATGTATTGATGGTTCTGGCCTGTTATCCCCAATCGGCAGCCAGGCGGCTGTTTGGTGCCCAGCGCACTGGCGTGCGGAGGAATGATGCCGAAACTTTGGTCTCAAAAGTAAGACCATATCTACTCTCGGTCACGGGCTTCGACTTCAAGAGAGACGCGGCGCCCGCTGAGAATCTTCTTTACCTGGCTGGCATGATTCACATTGCGAAGCTGCGCGCAACTTTACTTAACGAGTACGGAATATGATCGAACGAACGCTCGGGGGAATGGTGAAAGAGGCGCGCGTCGCGATGGAGATGACGCAGCGCGAGCTTGCCCGTGCTATCCGCGTCAAGCCAAGCCATATCGCGTATATCGAGAGCGGTAAACGGAGGCCATCGCTGACACTGCTTCGGCGAATTTCCACCACGCTCGGGCTCAATCCTCGCGAACTGCTGTTCCTGGCGCATCCGGATGCGAGATACCTGGCGTGCGGACATCAGCAACCCGGCGGCATTAAGCGAATCGACGATTCATGGCGACGATTTTCCTCGAATCGCGCGCTATTGGTTCGTCACAAAGTCACCACCGCCGAGCTCAGGGTCCTGAAGCGAGTCAGCCTGCTCGAGCACGTATCCGATCCGCGCCACTTCGTGTTTGTCTTGAATGCGATCCGTCAGGCGGCTGTCCAAGACGACTCCTGACCGTATGGGCCCCGCGCTCAGTGCCCGTTGTAGGTTGCGCGATACTGCTGATGCAGTTTTTCCTGCGCGGCCTGCGCCTCTTCCTGAGTTGCGTATGGACCGACGCTTACGCGATACCACGTCTCTCCATTGAGGCTGGTGGCGGATTCCGAAGAGGGAAAGCCGAGCGCTCTGAGCCGGCGCACCATGTCGTCCGCACCCGCGCGATCCATCACGGCATCGATCTGGATATTGAACGGATGCTTGCGCACAGGCAGTGACGGTTCGGCGTTGGCCGTTACCGTGCGCGCGCTCTCGGATGCGCGCGCGGCTGGAGTCATGATCGCTGCCGGCAACTTCGGATGCAGCGCAGGTGCGATCGCCGCTACGCTGGATGCGGCTGCCGGAGATCGCTCAGCCTCAGGCGCCGCAGCGGTCGGCGTTGGTTCCAGTGCGGGCGGAGTCGGAACTGGAAAAACTGACGCGACCTGCGTCGTATCGGCGGTATTCTGTCGCGCCATTTCGTATCCCGCGATCAGTCCGAGCGCGAACACCGCGCCCGAGAGTCCCAGAAGTCCCGCCAGGATTAGACCTGCGCCCGCTGCCCTGATTTCGAATCGCATCGCCGCCTCACATCCGCTCCGGTGCACTAACACCGAGGATCCCCAACCCCGCCGCGATCGCGGTCCGCACCAGCCCGGCCAAGTATAGCCGCGCCAGGCTGAGCTCGCGATCAGGTCCGATTATACGATTCGCAGGCTTGTTGTAATAGCGATGAAACTCGGCGGCGAGCTCGAGCAGATAGAACGAGATGCGATGCGGCTCGAGCGACTCGGCCGCACCGGTCATCACTGCGGGCATCCCGACCGCGCGTTTGGCGAGGTCGAGTTCCTCAGCCGAGAGCAGCGCCAGATCGACGGCGGCGGTATTGGCAGGGAGCGCGAGGCCGGATTTTTCGCCCTCGCGGAAAATGCTCGCCAGGCGCGCGTGCGCATATTGCACATAGAAGACCGGGTTTTCCGGGGCCTGCTTTTTGGCGAGTTCGAGATCGAAATCAAGCTGGCTGTCGGATTTGCGGAACAGGAAAAAGAACCGCACCACGTCGGCGCCCACCTCGTCGATCAACTCGTCAAGCGTGACGTAGGTCGCCTTGCGGGTGGACATCTTAATTTTCTCGCCCCCGCGCGTCAGCGTGACGAACTGGTAGATGATCGCGCGGATCGGCGTCGCGTCGTGGCCCAGCGCCTTGACCGCGGCAATCACCTCTTTATGTTCGGCTAGATGGTCGGCGCCAAACACGTCCACGATCAGATCGAATTCGCGCTCGAGTTTTTCGATATGGTAGGCGATATCGGCCGTGCGATAGGTCGGCTCGCGGTCCGGTCCGGAGCGCACCAGCACTTCATCCTTGGGCAAACCTATCGGTTCGCCGCGCAGCCATACTGCGCCATCGCGATCGGTGAGCAGTTCGCGCGCGCGCAATTCTTCGAGCACCTTTTCGATCCGGCCCGCCTTAATCAGGTCAACGTCGTTGGTGTAGACATCAAAGCGGATTCCGAGCCGCTCGCAGGTGTGGAGAATGTCCGCGAAAATTGCCTTGATCGCCGCGGCGCGAAAAATCTCGCGGTCGCCGCTCTCATGCAGCCGGTCGCCGTCGCGGGCGCGCAGTTCTTTCGCGATGTCGCGAATGTACTCGCCTTGGTAGCCGTCTTCGGGGAGCACCGCGTCAATACCGAGTTCCTGCAAATAGCGCACGCGCACCGACTCGGCGAGCAGCTTCATCTGGCGGCCGGCGTCGTTGAAATAATATTCACGCGTAACGTTGAAGCCTGCCGCCTCAAACAGCCGTGCGATCGTGTCGCCTAGCACGGCATTGCGCCCGTGCCCGACGGTCACCGGACCGGTGGGATTCGCGGAGAGAAATTCAACTTGCACGCGATCACCCGCACCGGGACGGAGCTCCCACTTGCGCGGACGAAAGTAGGCCACGCCCTCGCGCACCGCGTTCCGGATTTCACCGTGCCAGTACGTCGGCGCCATCCGGAAGTTGATGAACCCCGGACCCGCGATTCCAACCTCGGCGATTTCCGGCGGTAGCTCGATCGCGTCCTTGATCGCCGCCGCGATCGCGCGCGGCGGTTTGCCCTCGGCCCGCGCCATCGTCATCGCGACGTTCGACGCGATATCGCCGTGGGCCGGATCCTTGGGCGCTTCGATTCCTATCGATGCCGGAGCCGACGCAAGCTGGCCGTTCGAGCGCGCCCGCTCGATTGCGGCGCTCAGGCACGAAACTACAATTTCCTTCATCTCAGGGTTAGCCGATCTAGTTTGCCGTTCGGATGTGGTGCAATCGTGCCAGATACGGGACGCCATGTTAAGTCGCCGCTGCGCGCAGCTTGACGCTCGCCGAGGCGCGATGCGAGGCTCGGCGCTAACGAGGATACAACCGATGAATCTCGAACTTGCAGGAAAGATCGCCCTTGTGACCGGCGGGAGCAAAGGTATCGGACGCGCCACCGCGCTAACGCTGGCCGCGGAAGGCGTCGCCGTGATGGTCTGCGCGCGCGGCAAAGAGGCCCTCGACGAGACCGTCGCACTCGCGCGCCATACCGAAGGCGCGCGCGTCGTGCCCGCCATCGCGGACCTTACCAGCCACGACGATATCCGCCGCGTCGTCAAGCGATGCATCGATGAGTTCGGCCGGATCGATATCCTGGTGAACAACGCCGGCAGCGCGCGTCCGGGAGAGTTTCAAAAGATTACCGACGACGATTGGCACGCCGATTTCGAGCTCAAGTTCTTCGGCTACGTGCGGATGGCGCGCGAGGTGATGCCGGCAATGGCGGCGAACCGCTCCGGCGCAATCGTCAACGTGATCGGTACCGGTGGGCTCAGGCCGAGCGCGGGATACATGGTCGGCGGCGCAGCCAACGCCGCGCTCAATCATTTCACCAAAGCCCTGGCCGACGAGGGCGCAAAGCATCGCGTGCGGGTGGCGGGCGTAAACCCGGGACCAATTCTCACCGAGCGGCTGCGGCTGTTCTCAGAGCGCGCCGCGCACGGCCGCGATATCAAGGAGGTCTACTCGCGGATGACGCCGCTCGGCCGTCCCGGCGAAGCCCAGGAAGTTGCCGACCTGATCGTCTTCCTCGCGTCGCCGCGCGCCGCGTTTATCCACGGCGCGAATATCACGATCGACGGCGGCGCAAATCCGGGACTGATCGGTTAATTATCTTATTTCTTGCTAAACCAGTGCGGATCGTTCGACAGCGTCGGATATCCATTGCCGAGCTGGATCAGCACGCCGTGCGAGGAACGCGGCGAGATGAAAGCTTCGTACGACGACGGCGACCACTCGGTTTCATCGACGACGCGCACGCCCTGCTTCACCAGCTGGGTGACTTTGGCTTTCGTGTCGGGAACGTTAAAGGTCAGGTGATGCATCCCCTCGCCGCGGGTGGCGAGGAATTTGTGCAGGAATGAATCCTCGCCGAGCGGTTCGAGCAGCTCGATCGTCAAGCCGTTCAGATCGAACTCAGCGAGCTTGTAGCCGGCCTTGTCGCTTTCCGCCTCATACATGAATCTCGCGCCGAGCACGCCCTCGTAAAACCTGCGCGCCTCGGCGACGCTTTTAACCGCGATCCCGATATGATCGAGCTTCCCAATCGGCTCTGCCATCGTGGAAGTAACCGCCCTGCTGAAAGATGATGTCAGCATCCATTACACTTCGATCCCTGTGCACAGCAAGCCGCGATAGGCGGTGTCGATTCGTTCGGGGCGATACCCGCCGGCCGATAGCTGTACAAGACGTATAGTTCGGCGATGCAAAGCATCAGGAACGCCAGTGCAGCCACCACGGCGCTTCTCAAATTGACGAAATGATTTTTCGAGCGCATTCCAACCCTCCGCAACCCACATGAGCGTCCCTCAGTAGCGGGCAGTTCAAACGCAGAATCGCTCGAAGGAGCGCTACTACCGATGAGTGCTAGCTCGCGTGGCGAGAATAGAGTTGTCTGATAATCGCGGCAATACGCGGTTGTACGTATCGATGTGTTTGCGCAAAATTCGAGGCGGTGATCAAAAAGTGGCGCCGCGTGAATCGCCTGGACCCCGCGGCGCCACCGAAGCGTGAAAATCAGACGATTCCGGCTGCGCGCTAATCCACCGCCGCGTGCGAGCCGAAGTGGATTCCCACCGAGGACGCATCGATCGTTTCGTCGCTCGCGCTCACTCCACTTACACCCGAGACTACGCAATCGTAGCTGCCGGCGGCGAGGTCAATCGCCAACCCCGCGGGATTGACCGCGCGGGTGCAGGTCAGGGTCAGATTTTGCGACAGGCAATTGCCCGAGTTCGCGCCATCGGAATAGTCAAAGGTCATTGTGTAGACGTCGCTCGAGCCTTTGCTGATCTGTCCGGTCGCCGTGCCGGTGCATACGCTGCCGACCGGCGAGCCTTCCGGAACCGCGCCGTTCACGGCCGAGATCGTCAGCGCGCCGCCGCTCAGAGCGCCGGTTGGATCGGACAAAATCGTACCGCGGCCCTTCAGATCGACGTGCGTGGCTACCGAGCTATTCGTGATCATCTCAAAGCCGCTGACCTGGAGATTGAATTCTCCGCCCGGGCTCGAATGCTTTGCCATCGCGATCCCGCCGAATCCCGCGATCGCGGCAATCACCGCGCCCGCAACCATTGTCGATACAGATTTACGCATTACCCCTCTCCTCGGTTGAAATTGGACTCTGAGCGTTGGCCTATACGCCCGAGCCGGTTATTGATTGGGTGTCACCCGTCCCGCACTAGAAGACGGCGGCTCGCGCCGAGTGGTTACAGAAACTTCAGCTTTCGCCCGAGAGGAATACGTCGAATGCGTAAAAAAGCAGGCTCGTCCGACGCGCAACTTCGAACGATGTGTGCGGACGAGCCGGTATAAACATACGGACGGCGGATGCTACTGGCAGATCGCGGTCACATCGATCTGATACATCTGAACGATTGCCAGAAAATCGCGAACGCTTAATTCAGCGGTCGCGTTGGTAAATTTGCCCGACGGGCATTGCGCCGAGAGATTGGAGTTCGCGGACGAAGTCAATCCCATCGGTGCGACCAGTTCCAGAAATCCCATATCGCTCGCTTGCGCGGTGACGCTGTTACCCGCCACGACCTTCTCGGAATTCCCGATCGAGCTCGAGGCGATACGTACGCATGCCGCCGCCGAGAAAATCAATGCCGCGAACGGCAGAATCATCATGAGGCTGCCCAACTTTTGCATCGAATTTTCCTCCATGTGAATTATTGACAGAACCGCCAATACGAGATGGCCGCGAGGCTAAGCGCGCTCCCGAGTAGTGTCAAGTGACTCGGGGTGAAAGGGTTGCGCGATGTATTGACATTGCCCGCGATGCTACCGTGGCCCGGACCGCGCGGAGTCGCGGCGGAGAAGGCTATGGCTCAATCGGAAGACGCGGCCGCACGTTTTTTCAAAATCTGGATCGCGCCTCGCGACACCATTCGCGAAATTGTTGACACCGACCCGCGCCGCTCGGTGCTCGCGCTGGCGGCGCTCAGCGGCGCGCTGAGCGGCCTCGAGGGCTCATGGCTTTCCGCCCTGTCGGGACCGCAAACCATGTCAGCGCTGTGGCCGTTTTTGGTCGCCCTGAAAGTAGTCTTATTCGCAGTCTGGGGAATTGTTGGACTGTACCTCGCGGGATGGATAATCACCGGAGCCTGCCGCCTGTTCGGCGGGACCGCGTCGGTAGTGCAGACGCGCGCGGCGATCGCATGGTCGAGCATCCCCGGAATCGTAGCAACTGGCCTCGGCGTCGTCGCGATACTGGCGGGAATCGTGACACCGCACGCGCTCGCGCCGGGAGCGTTCGCGCTCCCGCCGGGACTAGCAGTCTTAAGCGGTGCACTCGGGCTTTGGGGCCTGATCGTCGAACTCAAATGTATCGGCGAGGTTAACCATTTCTCGGCGTGGCGGGCACTCCTCGCGCAGCTATCCGTCGGGGTACTTCTCGGCGTGATCGTCGGTCTGGCGTTAGTCTATCAGCATTTCCATTGAGGCTTCAGATTTTCGATGCGCTGGAATATCCGCGCGCGGAAATATACTAATCGCATGCATCGGCACAGCGGGGAGAGGAGAAAGATGAATTTTCTGAGTAGCTATTCGAACGATTATCGATGCGAATCCAATCCCGTAGCTCTCCGATGCGGGCGCACATCAAGCTGGATCGCGACTGCGGTTGCTTGCGCTGCGGTGACTCTGTTCTTCGTGCGTCCCGCCTGCGCCGCGGCGTCGGATTCGGGTGCTCCAGTCGTAAAGACGCGCACAGGCGCGGTTCGCGGCACCGTCGATGGAAACCTGCGCGTGTTTCTTGGCATTCCATACGCTGCTCCTCCGGTCGGCAATTTGCGCTGGCAACCGCCTGAGGCGCACGCGAGCTGGACGGACACGCTCGACGCCTCGCGCGCCGGAAACTCGTGCACCCAACTGAGCTTTCGCCACGGCGGTCCCGAAGGCTCCGAGGACTGCCTCTATCTCAATATCTATTCACCTGTTTCCGGCGGCACGCGGCTTCCAGTGATGGTCTGGATTCACGGCGGCACCTTCATCGCCGGCACCGGGTCGTCGTACGACGGCAGCAAGCTCGCCGCCAAGGGCAAGCTGGTTGTCGTCACGATAAATTATCGCCTCGGACCGTTCGGCTTCCTGGCGAGCCGCAGCCTCGATTCCCCGGGCCGTCCGTCGGGCAACTACGGCCTGCTCGATCAGCAGGCCGCCCTGCGCTGGGTCAAGGAAAACATCGCAGCCTTCGGCGGCGATCCGAACAAGGTTACGGTTGCGGGAGAGTCGGCCGGCGCGATCAGCATCGGACTGCATCTGGTTTCGCCCGCCGCGGCCGGGCTCTTCGAGCGTGCAGTCCTCGAGAGCGGCCCGTTCCTGCACGCTCGCACCATGGCCGATGCGGAGACTCGCGGTGACGAATTTGCGGCCAAGCTCGGATGCGACAAGGCATCAAACGTCGCGGCATGCATGCGCTCGAAATCCGCCGCGGAGGTGCTTGGCGCGATTCCTTCGAATCCTCTGGCAGCCGGCAGTCCGATCTGGGAGCCGGTCATGGACGGCAGCCTTATCCCGAGCCAGCCGGCGGAGGCGCTTGCGGCGGGACGCTTCAACAAGGTCCCGGTGCTCAATGGCTCGAATCGCAACGAGGGAACCCTGTTCCTCGCGTTTGCCAAACCTGTTACCGCCGGGAAATTTGAAGCCGAGGTCCATGAACGTTTCGGCAACGATGCGGCTCGCGTGCTGGCCGCGTATCCGCTGGGCAACTATCCCTCGCCGATACAGGCGTCCGCGGCGGGATTTGGAGATGGAGTCTTCAGTTGTCCGATAGTCAGAGCCGGATCGATACTTTCCGCGCAGGTGCCTGTCTATCAGTATGAGTTCAATGACCCTCAAGCGCCGGTCAAGTTTTTTCGCAATCCCCCTTTTCCGCTCGGCGCATATCACAGCTCGGAGATTCAATACGTATTCGGCGGCATCGCGTCCAACGTTTCCGCGTCGGCGGCCCAGCAAAAACTCTCCGACGCGATGATGGCCTATTGGATCGGATTCATCACGTCAGGCAATCCCGGCGGCTCGCCCCGATGGACCCGCTTTAGCGCCAGCGATCCGCGAGTCCTGTCGTTGGCTCCAGGAGCGATCGGATACGAATCAGACTTCGCCAAGATTCATCACTGCGACCTGTGGGACTCCATGCCGCGATGATCGTGCGCCGAGACTGATATTACCCCTGCGGCGCAGGCGTTGCCGCCGCGTTCGGCTGAGGCGCAGGCAACGCGGGCGCTGGTGTCGGCGGACAGATCGGATTGACCGTGTAGGTTGTCGGATACGTCTTCCAAGCTGCACCAGTGATTCCCATGTCGATGACCAGAATCGAGACGATTCCCAAATCGATAAGAATGCCTAAGAGTGAAATTGGATCGAACTTGTCCCCCGTCTCTACGGTGCGCGTCTCACAGCCCGGAGCCTTGGCCTCAATTGTATAGGTCTTGTCGCGGTCAACGGTAGCCGTGGCCGAAGCGATCCCTACTGCCTGATCGTCGAGGTAAAGCTCCGCCGTCGGATTGCCACTTTGGATATGAATTTCATCGGACGTGCCGTGAAATAGGTACGCGCAGGAGCTATTGGACAGCAAAGAAATCGCAGCAAGCAAATAAAAGCTACTTCGTAATTTTAGCTTCATCCCCTTCTCTCATGCAAATCTAAGCTGACTGATATTCTGATGACTTCCCGGATGCTAAACATGCATCCACTGATAGTCAACACACCCTCAGTCGATACGCAGGCGGTCGGCGAGACGGCTCAGGCGTTTGCGCTCGTCCTGGTTGCGGACGGCTTGCTGCAGCGCGGCCTTGGTCCCGACCAGCACGCATACGCGCTCGGCGCGCGTGATAGCGGTGTAGAGCAGATTGCGCCGCAGCATCAGATAGTGCTGCGGATGAATCGGCATGATGACGGCAGGATATTGGCTGCCCTGGCTCTTGTGCACCGAGATCGCGTACGCAAGGCCGACCTCATCGAGCTCGGCCTGATCGTACTCGGCGTGTGTCTCCTCGAACGCGGCCGTGACGCGACCCTTCTGCGGATCGACCGTCATCAGACGCCCGATCGATCCGTTGAACACGCCCTTGTCGTAGTTGTTGCGGAGCTGGATTACGCGGTCGCCCTCGCGCAGAATCCTGTCGCCCGCGCGCAACTCGCGTCCGGTGGGATTCAGCAACGCCTGCAGCTCGCGATTGAGCAGATGCGTCCCGAGCGGGCCGCGATTCATCGGCGTCAGCACCTGGATCTCGCGCGGATCCTTGATTCCGAAGCGCCCGACCATGCGCTGCTGCACAAGTTGCTTAATCGTCGCCAGAACTTCCTCCGGCGAGGCGCGTTCGAAAAAAAAGAAATCGCCCTCGGGCGTATTCGAAATGTCGGGGAACCATCCGCGATTGAGCTTGTGCGCGTTGGCGACGATCTGGCTCTCGCGCGCCTGCCGGTAAACCTCGCGCAGCTCGACCACCGGGACCAGCCCCGACGCGATTACATCCTTCAGCACGCTGCCCGGTCCGACTGAGGGAAGCTGATCGCGGTCGCCCACAAGCAGCAGCGAGCAGTTGGGCATCAGCGCCGAGACCAGGCTCGCCGCGAGCTCGATATCCATCATCGAGGCTTCATCGACGATCAAATAATTCGTGCGAAGCGGGAAATCCTTGCCGCGCACGAACGACCCGGTCTCGGGCGCGTATTCGAGTACGCGATGGATCGTCCTGGCTTCGCGTCCCGTTGCCTCCTGGAGCCGTTTCGCGGCTCTTCCGGTCGGAGCGGCCAGGATCGGCTTCAGACCCGCGTCGCCAAGCGCGAGAAGAAGCTGGCGCAGGATGGTGGTCTTGCCGGTTCCCGGACCGCCGGTGATCACGGTGACCGCGCTCGACAAGGCGGTCTTGATCGCGCGCACCTGTTCAAACGACAGCGCGATTCCCTCGGCCGTCGATGCGGTCACGAGCGCGCGCTCGGCCACTGCCGCGCTCATCGGGCGCCCCGCCGTCAGCGCGCGCAGCCGCTCGGCGATAGTCACCTCGGCGTTGTGCAGGCGTGCCAGATAGACCGCCGTATGATCGCTCGCCCGCTCGACAAAGACTTCGCCCGAATCGACCAGCAGGTCCAGCGCCTGCGGAACCAGCTCGGCATCCATCTCGAGACCCGAGGCGAACTGCTCTTCGAGGTATTCGCGAGGCGCATAGACGTGGCCGTCGTCGCTCATGCGTTCAAGCAGATAAACGATCGCGGCACGCGCCCGCTGCACTGAATTGCGCGGAATGCCGAGTTTCTCGGCGATCGAGTCGGCGGTGCGAAAGCCGATTCCATGGATCGTGCGCGCCAGGATGTACGGGTCGCGGCGCACGACCGCAAGCGAGTCCTTGCCGTATTGCTTGTGGATGCGCCGCGCGTGCGCGCCTCCGATTCCGTGCCCGCGCAGGAACACGCTCAGCTCGCGAAGGCCCGAAGCGTCGCGCCACGCGGTCACGATTCGCGCCGCCACCACGGGCCCGACGCCGGTTACCTCGCGCACCCGATGGGGAGTGTTGTCCAGAATTTCGGGCAGGCTTTCGCCGAAGTGCGTCGCGATCCGGCGCGCAAGCTCCGGCCCGACACCCGGTATTTCCTTTGATAGATAAAGCTCGAGCGCGCCCACGCTGGCCGGACGCACCGTCTCGAACTCCGTCACCTTGAATTGCTCGCCGTAGCGCGGATGCTTTTCGAACGAGCCGTGTGCGCGAATTCCCGATCCGATTTCGAGCCCGGCCAGGTTACCCACCATCGTGATCGTCCGGGTGTCGCCGGAGCCCGCATAGGCCTTCACGACCGCGACTCCATAACCAGTCGAGTCGTTCACGTAAAGCAGATGATCAAGCGTTCCCTCGACCATCTGCGCGCTGTGTTCCGGGTCAGTCACCGGGCCAAGGATTGCGCGCATCGCCGGGCGCGTAAAGGAGCGCGCCAAAAGGATGCCAACAGGCGGCGCGAGGCGTGGCCGCTCAAACCTCGATCGTCGCCCATTTGCCGGTCCTAAAACACCAGGTCTTGAGCGTTGAGCGCACGATGTAATCGGCGAGCAGCGACCACCAGATCCAGACGATCGGTCCGTGATGCCACGCGATCAGGATGGTCAGGAACAGGCGCATCCCATAGAACCCCGCCAGCGACCCGTACAGCGGAAACTGCGAGTCACCCGCGCCGCGCAGCGCACCGGTAACCGTCCAGTCGATCGCCATCAGCGGCTGCGCCGCCGCCAGCGCATACATAAACGCGACCGTGTACGCGATTACCTGCCGGTCTGCAATAAACAGCGCCGCGATCTGCCATGCGAATACGACGAACAGCAGACCCATCGCGGACATCAGCACGATCGCCATCACGACCGCCGTCCATCCAGCCTTGCGCGAGAATTCCTTGTCGCCCGCGCCGAGCCCTTGCCCCACCAGCGTCGCGGCCGCAGCCGAGAATCCGAAGCCCGGCAGAAACGAAAGCGCGAGGATCCGGACGCCGATAAAATACGCGGCGACTTCCTTGTCGCCGTAACTCGCGATAAACGCGACGTAGGCGACGAAGCCAAACTGGATGACGAGCTGCTCGATCGCCGCGGGATTGCCCACTCGTAGAATGCGCCATCCGAGCCCGAAATCCGGCCATAGATTGCGCCAGCGGAAATTGAGCACCATCCCATCGAGCGACAGCGCCCAGAAAAACAACATCCCGCCGATCGCGATTGCGATCAGCGTCGCCACTGCGGAACCGTTGACGCCCATCCGCGGAAATCCGAATTTCCCGAAGATCAAAACGTAATTCAGGATGATCGCGAGCACGTCGATAATCCCGCCGATCCAAAGCGGCGTGCGCGTATCGCCCGCGCCGCGCAGCGACGCCGTGCACATCAGGAACACGCCCTGGAATGGCTCCGCGAGCATCACGACTTGCAGATAGCGCGCACCCATCACAGCCATCTGGCCCTTGACCTGGAACAGCGCCATCAGCGGCGTGGCGAATACGATTACCGGAATCGCGATGATCGTCGAGACGGCGACCCCGAAGATCACCGCCTGCTTCATCGCCTCTTCCGCGTTGTCGCGATCGTTTGCGCCGATGCATCGCGCGACCAGCGCGACCGCGCCGGTCCCGACCGCCGCGATCCCGGCGCGCACGGCGCCCAGGATCTGTGTCGCCAACCCGACCGCGCCAACCGCCTCTGCGCCGAGCCGCCCGACCATCAGCATCGCGGCCAGCCCCAGAATCGAATCGAGCGCAAACGAGATGATCACCGGCCACGCGAGCGCCCACACCTCCGCCCGCATCCGCGAGATCGGCGGCAGAGTGATCGCGTCCCCCGGCCGGACGACGGCTTCAGGGACCGACTCCAGAAATTCCGACATGACTTCGGCCAGTAAGGCCAGTCCGATGCGGTCCAGTCAAGCACGGCGCGGCGTTCGGCACTGCTCGCGATCCTTGGACGGTCGGCACAGCGTGAAGATCATGCGGGGATTTTCCGGTATATTGCGCTCGCAGGAGAGGTGGGGATGGCGGCGGAAAGAGAGCGCGCTCGCGGACGGCCGGGCGCGGCGGCGCAGCCGGTTGCGATCTTCGGCGCGGTCTTCGCCGCCGCCGCGATTTTCTATTCATTCCACCTGGGCAGAGACCCGCTCGGCGCGAGCGAAGCGTACAGCGCATACGCAGCGGCGCGGCCCAGCGTCGGCGCGATCGTTCATATCCCGATCGCGGACGATCCCGGCAAGCAGCTTCTGTACTACGTGGTCCTGCACTACTGGACAATGATCTTTGGCGCCGGCGAGGCGGGCCTCCGCGCGATGTCGGTGATCTTCGGGCTATGCACGATCGCAATGATCTTCGCGCTCGGGCGCGATCTCTTTGACGACGCGACGGGCGCCGGCGCGGCCGCGATGTGGGCGTTCAATCCGATCGCTACCGTGTTCTCGTTTCGAGCGCGGATGTACACGATGCTGATCGCTTTCGCACTGGCGCATCTGTACGCGTTGCGCCGCACTCGCGAGAAGTCGAGCGTCGGATGGACTCTCGCCTGCGCGGCTAGCGGCGCCGCGGTCATTTATACCCATCTGGGCGGCGCCGCGATTATCGCCGCCGAGGTCGCGATCCTGATCCGCGATTTCATGCGCGGCCGGCGCAGTCTCGCCCCGTGGCTCGCGCTCGCAGGCGCGGCGCTCCTGTTCGCTCCCTACCTTCCGATCGCAAGCTCGCAGAGCCGCGTGCTGATCGCAGGACACTGGCTCGATTGGATCGGGCCGGCCCATCACTATTCAGCCCCGACCAAGTTCGTGGTGGCGATCGGCGCCGTCGCGGCAACGTTATGGATGGTCTTCGGCCGCGCTCTCGAAACCGATGACGAACCGTTTCGATTCTGCCTGCTCTGGATCGCGATCCCGATTCTTGCGTTTTCTGCCGGCTCGATAGTGGTACGGCCGATGTTCCAGTTGCGATATGTGTCGCCTGCGCTCGCGATGCTGCCGGTGCTTGCCGCCGGGCTGCTCGCGACAGTGGGATCGTGGCTGCGCAATGCTGTCGTGGTCGCTGTCACCGCCGTGATGCTGGCGGCGGCGCTGGCGATTCGTCCGGAAATCCAGCCGTGGGGCGCGACCGCGCGGATGGTTGCGGATGCGGACCGTCCGGGCCAGCCGATCTTCTTCGAGTCCGGCTTCGTCTCCTCGGGCGCGGCGTTAAAGGTCCCCAATCTGGGATTTCCGCATGGCTATTATTCGCTTCCGTTCGATTACTACTTCAAAGGCGTTAATCCTCGCCTGACGATTCCACCCTATGATCCCGTCGCCGCGCGCACGGAGATCCAGAACGCAGCGGCGCGCGCAGGCGGGGCGTGGCTAGTCACCTGGATGGACGACGCGGGCGCGCGGGCGGAATTGCCTGATCCGGGGCGATTCACCTCAACGCTAAGGTTGCGCGGCGAACGGATGATGCTGTTCCGGATCGTCCCGAACGGAGTCCCCGGGTAAGGCCTACGGCCTCGCCGGCAGCGATGGCGGGGCCGGCGGCAAATCCAGCGTGGGACCGCCGATGCGAATGGGAACGATCACGAGGCTTAGACCGTAAAGCTGCAACCAGCCCTGAATGTCCAGCGAAGTATGGTTGTTCAGAAAGCGTTCGAAGAACCGGTCGAGTTCTTCAGTGAACACGAGCTTTCCCGCAAAATACACCACCTGCGTAAACTCGTGCGCGATTTCCAGACACAGGCGGCGCAACTCGAGCACCACATCGGGCCCGATGGCCGAGCGCAGCTCCGGATGCAGTCCCAGATCGCCGGCGAAGCGGCAATATTCCTGCAAGTCCTCGTTGATTCTTTCTTCGAGCGCCTTGACTTCTTCGGGTCCCTTGAGCAGAGCGGAATCGACCTCGCCCACTGATACGAAGACCACGTTGCGGAATTGATCGTGAAACAGTCGCGTAATCGTCAGCAGCGACGCGAGTCCAAGACCGTTGAATCCGTTGACCAGGATCGCGGCCGTGGGGGCGTCAGGATCGTACCGCGCCGGCTGCCGCTTCTCGATTTGGTAAAGCTGCGGCAGGACTTCGGCTTCGAGCTGCTCGATCGCTCTTCGCACCCGCGCGTAGTGGCGATGCACCGCGTAGCAGATCGAGATCAATGCACCGGTTATCAATACGGTGACCCATCCGCCTTCGTCGAACTTGAGCGTCAGCGTCAGCAGCAGAATCGCAAACGTAAACAGGCATCCGATTCCATTGATATACAGGCGCCGGCGCCATTTCGGATCATTCTTGCGCTCGCGCCACCAATGCACGCTCATCCCAAGCTGCGACAGCGTGAAGGTGACGAACACGTTGATCGCGTACAGGATCACCAGGATTCCGACTCGCGCGTGCGTGCCGGTAAGAATCAGGATCGCCGCCACGCCCATCGCGATCACGCCATCCTGCGTGACCAGGCGGCCGCTCAAGTTAGAGAAGCGCCGCGGCAGCCATCGGTCTGTCGCCATCGTGGCGAGAACCCGCGGACCATCGATAAACCCGGTCTGCGCGGCCACGAACAGCAACGCGCCCTCGGTCAACAGCGCGAAAGTGATAATCGGCACGCCGACGTGAAAGCCACCAAGCATCCAGCCCGACGCGATATGCTCGAACATCACGGCGTTAAGCGTCTTCCCGGTCCGCGGCTCGACGTGTTCGAGCAAATAGCCAATCAGTATCCCGCCCGCGATAAACGCCAGCGAGAACGCCATGTACAGCATCGTGCGTTTGCCGGTCACCGTGCGCGGCTCGCGCAGAATCGGCAGTCCGTTGCTGACCGCCTCGATCCCGGTATAGGTTCCCGCGCCCATACTGTAGGCGCGGAAGAAGATCGCAGCCATCGCGAAGAACCCCAGCGCGTCGAAACCGTGGCGGGTCTGCCGGATCGCGCCGTGGATGATCATGGGAAAATCTCCGGCCCGCGAGAGCAGCGCGAAGCCGACCAGCCATACATGCATCACCACGAAGGCGAGGAAGATCGGCACCAGCGACATCACCGATTCTTTCACCCCGCGCAGATTCATCCCGACCATCAGGATGACGACCAGGATACAGACCCAAAACTTGAGCCACAGAATCGATGGCGGCATGAAGCTGAAGATCGCGTCGGCTCCGCTCGCGATCGATACCGAGATCGTCAGCACGTAATCGATCACCAGCGCGCATCCCGACACCACGCCCGCATACGGGCCGAGCAACTTGGTCGCGACCAGGTACCCGCCGCCGCCGGTCGGGAACAGATCGATCGTCTGCGAGTACGAGGCCGAGATGACGAACACCGTCAACGCCGTCATCAGCGCAAGGAATATCGCGAGATACTGATGCGGCCCCAGCGCCAGGAATGCTTCCTCCGGCCCGTAGCACGACGAGCTCAGGCCGTCCGAGCCGAGGCCCACCCACGCCAGGAACGCGATCAGGGAGAGCGAGTGAAAGATTCCGGGATCGCGCACGTCGCGCGCGGGGCCGATAATAACCTCGCTCAGCGTGCGATGCGCTTCAGGTTGCGAATCGGTTTTTTTTGGTGGCTTCAGGTCCATTGCAGTCCCGCTCTACGCACGGGCCAGCGTCAAATTATGGGAATAACCGCAAAGGATCAAAGCCGGCTTCAAATCGAGTAGGCCGCGCGCTCGAGTCCGAGCTGATAGCGCGCCGCGTCGATAAGATTCTGCATCAACGCGACCACCGTCATCGGTCCGGTCCCGCCGGGATTGAGCGTGATCCATCCGGCTACTTCCTTGACCGCCTCAAAATCCACGTCGCCCGCGAATTTGCCCGGTCCGACGCGGCGAAAGCCTACATCGATCACGCACGCGCCCGGTTTCACCATCTCGGCGGTGATCAGGTAGTTGCGGCCAACCTCCGCGCCGACGCATGAGACGATAATATCGGCTTCGCGGCAGATCGCGTCGAGATTTTTCGTATGCCGATGGCACCAGGTCACGGTCGCGTTGCGCAGCCTGCCGCCCAGGATGAGCGCCGCAGGTTTGCCCGCAATATCACTGCGCCCGATCACTGCCGCGCGCGCGCCATCCACCGGCACCTGGTAATAATCCAGGAAGGTCAGAATGCCGCGGGGCGTGCAGGGTACGAAGCTTCCCCACTGGCCGCGGTAAAAGCCGCTGACGCTCGCGGCGCCGACCCCGTCGAGGTCCTTAAGCGGCGCAATCGCGTCAAACAGCCGGAACCGATCCACCCGTTCAGGCACCGGAAGCTGAAGCAGAACTCCGGTGGTGGCCGGGTCCCGGTTGATCCCGTCGATAACTTCCAGCAATCCGTCGGTAGTCGCCTCGGCGCCCGTGATTCTCAGGATGTGGGCGCCGAAGCCCAGGTCCGCGGCCATCCTGATCTTGTTGCGGACGTACTGATGTGACGCGGGATCGTTGCCGACCAGGATCGTGACCAGCTTCGGCACGACGCGATGATGCTCAGCCAGTTCGGCGGCATGCCGTCTGAGCTCGGGTATCAGATGCGCGCGCAACGCGCGTCCGTCCATGATTACCGTTGCCATCGCGATTCACTCGAATATAGCACGCCGCCGGACCGGGCAAGCTGCTGTGGATAATGGGGTCCGCTGTGGGCAGACCCGCGCGGGTTGTCTCGTTGGTGATCTTGCGCTCTGTTAAATTGTCGCCAGATGAATGCGCCGATGCGCACCGTACTTTTTCCCGTCCACCAGAAACTCCACGCGCGGATGACGGTTTTCGGTGGTTTCGAGATGCCGGTCAGCTACGCCGGGATCATCGAGGAGCATCGCGCGGTGCGCGCGGCTGCGGGAATTTTCGACTTGAGCCATATGGGCGAATTTGAACTGCGCGGTCCGCGCGCGCTCGAACTGCTGGAGCGCGCGTCCACCAATTCAGCCGCGCGGATGCGCATAGGGCAGGCGCAATATACGATCATGTGCGCAGAGGACGGCGGCACCATCGATGATCTGATCGTTTATCGCCTCGGCGACGAGCACTACATGCTATGCGTTAACGCATCGAATATCGCGGCCGACCGCGACGCGCTCCTGGCGCTCAATACGACGGGTGCGGAGTTCCGCGACCTTAGCGATGAAACCGCGCTGGTCGCGATTCAGGGACCCAAAGCCGCGGCGCTCGCAGCATCGCTCGCGGATTTTCCTCTCGCCGAGGTCCCGCGCTTCGGCGTAGCCGCGGGTTCCGTCGCCGGCGCTAAATGTGTCGCCGCCCGCACCGGATACACCGGCGAAGACGGGTTCGAATTCTTCACTGCGCCGGACGATGCGACGACGCTGTTCGAAGCGTTGCTCGACGCGGGCCGGAGCGTCGGCGCCCTGCCCTGCGGCCTTGGTGCGCGCGACACCTTACGGCTCGAGGCCGGGCTTCCGCTTTACGGCCACGAACTCGATCGAGCGACATCGCCCCTGGAAGCCGGCCTGCAGACCTTTGTCAAACTCGAGCGCGATTTCACCGGTGCCGCCGCGCTGCGCGCGCAGCATCAGCGCGGCGTGGCCAAACGTCTGGTCGGCCTTCGCACCGACGACGCCCGCAGCATCGCGCGCCAGGGCTACAAGCTATTTTCCGGAGGACGCGAAGCGGGAGTCGTCACCAGCGGCACCTTCGCGCCGACGCTCGAAAGGCCGATCGCGATGGGCTATCTCGCGACGGGCGAGATTCATCCACCGAGTGCAGCTACCGGCGCGCTGGAAGTTGAAATACGCAATCGGCGAGCCGCGGCGACGATCGTGCCGATCCCATTCTATCGACGTACCCCAATCAAAAAGGAAACAAGGTCAGCTTGATGAGATTCATGCCGCAGACCGAGGCGGATATCGCCGCGATGCTGAAAACGATTGGCGCGCCGAGCCTCGACGCGCTGATCGCTCACGTGCCGGAGAGTCTGCGCAACCGCGCCGCGATTGGTCTCGCGCCAGGCCGCGGCGAGGCCGAGGTCGCCGCCGAGCTTTCCACGCTCGCCGCGATGAACTCAGGCGCGAGCGGCTACGCAAGCTTTCTCGGCGCCGGCTACTACCGCCATTACGTTCCCGCTGCCGTGCGCGCGATTACGGCGCGCGCTGAATTCGCGACCAGCTACACTCCCTATCAAGCCGAGGCCAGCCAGGGCACCACGCAGGCGATTTTCGAATTTCAAACCCTTATCACCCAGCTCACCGCGATGGACGTGGCCAACGCCAGCATGTACGACGGCGCGTCGGCCGCCGCCGAGGCGGTTCTGATGGCGCGGCGCGTGATGCCGAAGCGGCGCGTCGTCGCGCTCTCGCGCGCGCTTTGGCCAGACTACCGCGCAACCATCCGCACCTACCTGAGCGCCCTCGAAGGAATCGAGATCGTCGAAATCCCGTTTGATGGCGCTTCGGGCGCAACCAACCTTTCTGCGCTCGAAGCGATCGCGGGCGACGCGCTCTTGTGCGCGGTACTCGGCTACCCGAATGCGTTCGGTGTGATCGAGCCGCTTCGCGCCGCCGCCGAGGTAACGCATCGCGCCGGCGCAATGATGATCTCCGCCACCGCCGAAGGTCTTGCACTCGGGCTGCTCAAGCCCCCCGGAGAGCTAGGAGCCGATATTGTGGTTGGCGAGGGACAGAGCTTTGGCCTTGCGCTTCAGTTCGGCGGACCCGGTCTCGGCTTCATGGCGGCGCATACCGCGCATCTGCGCCAGATGCCGGGGCGGCTGGTCGGACAGACACGCGATCGCGACGGGCGGCGCGCCTTCTGCCTGACTCTTTCGACCCGCGAGCAGCATATCCGGCGCGAACGCGCGACCTCGAACATCTGCACCAATCATTCGCTATGCGCGCTCGCAGCCGCGGTCTATCTCTCGCAGATGGGCCGGAGCGGCCTGCGCGAACTGGCGGAGCGCAACGTTGAGCTCGCCCACACGGCGGCCGATGTGCTTGCCGCGCGCGGAATTGCCAGGCGCTTCAGCGGCCAGTTCTTCAACGAATTTACGATCGGCACGCCGCGGCCGGCCGCCGCTCTGAAAGCCGCCGAGCGCAAACGGATTCTCGCGGGCGTCGCGCTCGCTCCGGATTATCCCGAGATTCCCGACGGCGTTGTGGTCGCCGTGACCGAAATGAACCATCGCGCAGAGTTCGACGCGCTCGCGCAAGCGTTAATGGAGAAGCGTTGATGGCGACGGCTGGAAAAATTCCGCGTATCATTTCGATCCACGACGCCGCCGTGGCCGCGCGCGGCACCGAAACTCAACCGGTCGGCACGCCGCTTATCTTCGAGCTGTCATCCGACGGCCGCAGCGGCGCCGACCTTGCGCCACGCGGCGCTGGCGACCGATCAGGCGCGGAGATTCTCGGCCCCGAACTCTGCCGCGACGATCTGCGCGGATTCCCCGAGCTCAGCGAGCCGCAGGTGATGCGCCATTTTCTGCGCCTGTCGCAGCTCAATTTCGCGCAGGCGCTCCAGTTCTATCCGCTCGGTTCGTGCACCATGAAGTACAATCCCGTGATCAACGACGAGATGGCGGCGCTCGGCGGATTCGGCAATCTGCATCCGCTGACGCCCGCGCATTTGGCTCAAGGAGCGCTCGAACTGATGGCGCGCCTGGAAGCCGCCCTTGCGGAAATCACCGGCATGGATGCGATATCTCTCCATCCGGCCGCCGGCGCGCAAGGCGAGTTGACGGGGCTGTTATGCGGGCGCGCGTACCATCGAAAGCGCGGCGAGTCGCGGCGCAAAGTGATCATCCCCGACACCGCGCACGGCACCAATCCTGCCAGTTGCACGCTTGCGGGATATGAAGTCGTCGTCGCGAAGTCGAACAGCCGCGACTTTATCGAAGCATCGGAAGTCCGCCGCCTGGTCGATAGCAACACCGCGGCCATGATGGTCACCAATCCGAACACGCTTGGAATTTTCGAGCCGCAGATCGCCGAAATCGCGGCCGCGCTGCACGAGAAAGGCGCGCTGCTTTACATGGACGGCGCGAACATGAACGCGCTCATGGGCGTCGCAAAACCGGGCCATATGGGCGCCGATATCGTACAGCTGAATCTGCATAAGACCTTCTCGACGCCGCACGGCGGCGGCGGCCCTGGCGCAGGACCGATCGGCGTCACGCGCGCGCTCGAGCCGTTCCTGCCGGTGCCACGTCTTAAGAAAACGATGGACGGATGGACCCTGGATAGCGCGCGTCCCGATTCGATCGGACGGATGCGCTCGTTTCACGGGAACTTTGGGATGCTGGTGCGGGCGTACACATATATCCTCGCGCTCGGTGGCGACGGGCTCGGGCAGGCGAGCCGGCTCGCGATTCTGGGCGCGAACTATCTGCGCAAACGGCTCGAGGATCATTTTCCGGCTGCGTCAGCAGAGCCCTCGATGCATGAATGCGTGCTCGAGCACGATCTGGAAAAGCGCACCGGCGTCTCGACGCTCGAGATCGCCAAGCGCCTGCTCGACCTCGGCGTGCATCCGCCGACGATCTATTTTCCGCTGGTCGTGCATGGCGCCCTCATGATCGAGCCGACCGAGACCGAGACCAAAGAAGTGCTCGACGCGTTCGTCGCGACGATGGAGCGAATTTACGCCGAGGCGCTGAGCGATCCCGAGATGGTAAAAACCGCCCCGCACTCGCTGAAGCTCTCGCGCGTCGATGAAGCCGAGGCGGCGCGCCGCCCAATCCTGCGCTGGCAGCCGAAGTAAGCCGGGCGCTACTCCTGATTGGTGCCCCGGAGCATCTCGAAGATCAGTGCGAGATTGTCGCCGACCGTATCGCGGAACATGCTGATCAGTTCGGGTTCATCACCCGGCATGGGCATCGCGGCAAGAATCGCGAGGCCGGACTTTTTCAGACGCTCGACAAACGCGGGCGCATCCCCGGAAAGTTTGGCAACCTCGCCCGCCAGCGCCGCGAACGCGATGTTGGTCGCGACCAGTTGCAGCGCCTGCTGCGAAACCATCTCGACCATCTGCTCATCCAGCGCCGGGGTCTCGTCTTCGGGCTCGGGACCGCCGGGCAGGATCAATTGCGAACCTCTTCGATCGCGATCACGATGGTTGGGCGACACGGTGACTCCTGACGCGGCGCGCAAATTGCTCAGTGACCAGTTCGGCCGCGCATTTGCCCAGTTGTCGCGCAACTAGCCGCGATGCGCAAGCCGCGCATGCGACTCGTCAAAAGCCGGGATTGCGCCGACCTATTCGAGACGCAGACCAGCGTAGCGGGCAAAATTTCGGAAATCGCGCTCGCGCGTTACCAGCGAAACCTTTGGATGCCGTAATCAATTACGGCAATCTAAGTGAACAGATAAGGCGATCGCATGAGATTCCTGAATTAGCCCTTCGATACTGGCGTGCGTGTCTGGCGGAGGGCGCGGGCGTAGTCGGCCGGGGTGTTGACGTTGACGAAGCTCAGCAGTTCGGGGTCGAGTGCACGGAGCTCATCCTCGCTGACTCGGCGCGTCGCCACCGCATCGGCGATTGCGCTCAGCCGGTTCTCGCCGCGCGCGGACATCGCACGCAGCGCTAGCGCCGCCCCTCGCCGATAGGCCGCGTGCAGCGGCTGAAGACGATCACCGACGAACGGGATCACCGCGTCGTAGCCGGGAAGCATCGCGAGAAGTGCAGAGGCGACGCGCGCGTCGAGCATCGGAAGATCGCAGGAGCAGGCAAATGCCGCGTCGGCGCGGGCAGCATCGAGACCCCGCGCGAGCGCGAGCACCGGACCCTCGTATTCACGATCGTCCCGGATAATCCGCGCGGTGGGAGGCACTTCTGCGCCAGCGGGCGCCGCAACCACCACGATATCGTCAAAAGATTTGCCGAGCTCTGCGATGGTCCGTTCGAGCAGCGTTGATTCGCCAAATCGCAGCCCAGCCTTCTGCTGGCCCATCCGCGAGCTTCGCCCGCCGGCCAGCACGATTGCCGAGCCCGAGGTTCTGCCGCGCGAACTCATCGGTAGATCTATTTCGAGACGCGGTTTGCGCGCAGCTCGGTCGCGACCAGGCGCAGCGCCTCGGGCAGAAACGCGAGCGCCAGATGGCCCGCGCCTTCGAGCACCACACGGCGGCCAAACGGCATGCTCTGAGCGATGACTCCGGTCGGCGCGGGCACGATAGGATCTTCATCGCCGAAAATCGCGAGCTCGCGCGGCGCCCAGTGGCCGAAAAGATACGGCGAGCCGAGCGTAACAATCGAACGCACCGCGCCGCGCCGCGCGGTTGCCGAGTACAGGCGCGCGATACTTCCGCCGAGGCTGTGGCCGACCAGGTGCGCGCCGCCAGCGAGGCCCGCGACCTCATCGACCATCGCGGAAAGTTTGAGCGCCGACGCCATGATCGGCTGGCTGCGCGGATACTCGAAGTAGGAAATATTGTCCAATCCTGAAAGGCGCAGATAAGATGCCAGCGCAAGCAGGTTCGAGCGTCCACCGCCGTAGCCATGAATCAGAATGACTGGCTCTCCTGGAGCGGCGCACGCGATCGAGGGCGTGTTGCGCGCGATCTGGTCGAGCGGATACGACGCTAGCAGAGCACCCGCCGCGGCAATCTCCTTCAGCACAGCCCCGGTCTTCATCTCGCTTGAGAACCTCCGCGGTTTTCGGCCGCCTCGCGTCTTAAACGTAACCATCGCGCGATCGCCCTACAAGGTGGGTGCGAGAAGGAGTTTGCCGCAACCGGTAGCATCGGCGCACAATTCCCGAAGATGCATCGTTGCGCGGCCCCGACAGGCCGGGGAGAGGCAGCATGAGCCAGCGCCCATCGAAAGGACCAATCAGCGGATACTTTCGCGGCAAGTCGATCGTGGTGACCGGAGCCTCCAGCGGAATCGGCGCGGACGCCGCGCTCGCATTCGGCCAGCAAGGCGCTAACGTCGCGATGCTGGCGCGGCGCACGGCGCCGCTGGAGGAACTCGCCGCAAAAATCATCAAGGCGGGCGGCAAAGCGCTCGCGCTGCAATGCGACGTGACCGATCGCGCGCGGGTGTTCTGGGCCATAGAGCAGGCGCGCGACGCATTCGGCGCAGTAGACGTTCTGATCAACTCAGCCGGCGTTCTGATTCCCGACCCGATCGAGCAGATGCGGCCGGAAGATCTCGAGCGCATGATGACGACCAATCTCTACGGCGCGGTCCACGCGATGCACGCCGTCCTGCCGATCATGCGCCGGGCCAAGGCGGGCAATATCGTCAATGTCGCGTCGCTGGCGGGACGCCGCGGCGTAAGCCCACTCGGCGGATACAGCGCCACCAAGTTTGCGCTGGTCGGACTGACCGAGGCGCTTCGGGTCGAGCTGTACGGCTCCGGGGTTCACGTCTCGCTGGTGATGCCGGGAGTGATCGACACGCCGATGGCGCGGGTTGCGCAGAAGAGTTCGGAATCACTCAAGGGGCTGCCGACGATGATGGCGATGCCGGCGCGATGGGTCACGTGGGCAATTCTTGCGGCGGCGGCTTTTGGCCTGACCGAGGTGGACGTTCCTCCCGGCGCGGCGGTGGCGGAGAAGCTCGCGTCGCTGTTTCCGGGTGTGACCGACGCGATCCTGAGCGTGGGCTCGCGGATTCTGCGGAGCGCCGGCGCGATGTCGCCGGGCGCGGGCAAACCTCCGCCGGGCAAGGAACCGTAAATCAGCGGGTTTTCCTACATAAAGTAAGGCTTGGCCAGTTCTTCGAAGTCGCCGTACATCAGCCAAACGTTGGCGTTATCGACGTACGGATATTTCACCGGCGCCTTGCCCACGGTCTTGAGGCCGAGCTGCTTGTAGAGCTCATACAGCGGCTCGACCGGGTTGGTGATGATAAGTCTTGGGCGGCGCGAAAACAAAAACAGCTTCGCCGTTTCCGACAACGCGCGCATCAGCCCCTTGCCCTGGAAGGTCGGATCGACGACCATCCCGCCGAACTCCCACACATCCTCTGAATAGATTCCCTTGAAAATCTGCGGCGGATACAGATGCCCCAGCGTCAGCGGCGCGTCCGCCAGGCATCGCGCCCAGAACGCCGCGACCAGCGGCGGCCGCTTTTTCTCCTGCCCCTGCTTTACATGATAGAGCCCGAAATGAAATGCGAGCGGCCACAGGATCATTGTCACCCGTTTCTGATGCACGTTGAGCATGTCCCAGGTGCGCTTGTGCAGAACGTGCAGCTCTTTGAAACCCTGCGCGGTGCCGATAGGCCGAACGTCCAGCCGCCCTTCGATATCTGAAACCTTGGGTGCCTTGGGTGGCGCGGGCCGTGCCTCTGGCGGCGGGGATGCCGGCTGCTGATCGACGCGCTCATGCGTAGGCGCGTCGGCATCGAGCGCGACGGATTCCTGAACTGCGGACGCGACGGCACTCTGCACCCGGCGAGAGATGCGCGGCGAGATCATCGCCTCTATAAGGTCGGCGTCCTTCTCCGTTGCCATCGTGATGCCGTCTCTTTTCCTTTATCGACGCGCAGCCGTCACAAATTCACGCCGCTTCATGCATTCACGGTCAAAAGCATACACGAGCACTTATAACGCGATGCGAGCAGGAACGAAAGCGCACCATCAGAGCTTCTTATCATCCATTAAAATACTTTAAAAGATGACAAACGTAAATGGATTGGCAAAAAGAAAGGCGCCCTTTCGGACGCCTTTCTGCCAAGACCACGCTTCAAACTAGAGCTTCGTATAGACCTGCTTTATCTGGGTATAGAGCTCGAGCGCATGCTTGCCGAGTTCTCGACCGAAGCCTGACTGCTTGTAGCCGCCGAACGAGCCCATCGGATCGATCATCCCGTAGGTGTTGATCCAGACGGTGCCGGCCTTGAGTGCGCGTGCGACCTTGTGTGCGCGGCTCAAGTCCTTGGTCCACACCGCGGCGGCGAGGCCGTAGGTCGTGTCGTTGCCCTGGAAGACCACGTCGGCTTCGTCCTTGAACGGAATCGCGGAGGCGACTGGTCCAAAGATTTCTTCGCGCGCGATTTTCATTCCGTTGTTGACGCCCGAGAACACCGTCGGCTGCACGAAATAGCCGCGCTCCTGCGGTCCGGCTGCTCCGCCGGTCATCGCCTTGGCGCCTTCGTCCTTGCCGGACTTGAGGTAGCCGAGAACGCGATCGTGCTGTTCCTTCGACACCAGCGGTCCCATCCGGGTCGCAGGATCGAGCCCGTTGCCGAGGGTCAGTCCCTTGGCCATCTGTGAGAGCGTGTCGGTGAACTGATCGTACATCGACTCCTGCACGAACACGCGCGAGCCGGCGCAGCATACCTGGCCCTGGTTCATGAAGATGCCGAGCATCGAGCCGAATGCGGCCGCCTTCATGTCGGCGTCGGGGAAGATGATATTCGGCGACTTGCCGCCGAGCTCGAGCGACACGTGCTTCAGGTTTCCGGCCGAGGCCTTCAGGATCAGCTTGCCGACTTCAGTCGATCCGGTGAACGCGACCTTGTCGATATCCGGATGCTCGGCGATCGAGCTGCCGGCGCCGGGTCCGAATCCGGTGATGATCTGCACCACGCTCTCCGGAAGTCCGGCTTCGAGGATCAGCTCGCCCAGGCGCAGCGCAGTGAGCGGCGTCTGCTCGGCGGGCTTCAGGATCACAACGTTGCCGCATGCGAGAGCCGGCGCTATTTTCCAGCTCGCCATCAGCAGCGGGAAATTCCACGGGATAATCTGGCCGCATACGCCGACCGGCTCGCGCAGCGTGAAGCTGAACATGTCGGGATCGGAAGGATTGGTCTCGCCGTAGATCTTGGAAGCCCATCCAGCGTAGTAGCGAAACGTCTCGGCAGCGCCGGGAACATCGATATTCTTGGACTCGAAGATCGCCTTGCCGTTGTCGAGCGTCTCGAGCTCTGCGAGCTCTTCGGCGTTCTGTTCGATCAGGTCGGCGATCTTGAGCAGGAAGCGGGTGCGCTGATGCGGCCCGATCGTGCCCCACTTGCCCTGCTCGAGCGCTTTGCGCGCATTCTTGACCGCCTCGTCAACGTCAGCCTTGTCGCCCTCCGCAACCAGAGCCAGAACTTCCTCATTAGCGGGGTTAAGCGTCTCGAAGGTTTTGCCGGATTTTGCCGCGACCCATTTGCCGCCGATCAGGAGCTTCTTGGGCCCGCTCTTAAGAAATTGCAGAGCGGCGGGATTTTTTGCGCCGCGCGCGGCGGATTCAATAGAAGGTGATGCTGCCATAGCGAACTTCTCCTGTATGGTTTTGCTCTGGTGTCAATCGTCGTCGGCGGGATGTCCGCTCCCGAATCCGGGCGAACGAACGATCAGAGAGGTGTGCTCAACTCCGGGATCGTAGTCGATCCGAAGCTGAGTAGCAAAGTGCAACGACTCATTCGTGGCGCGAGCGTCCAGCCGACGATCGTCGGCGCGCGAGGTATCACTGGCATATCGACGACAAAATTAAGGGTGGGCGGAACCCGGCTCGTGATGCAGAACCATCAGGCGGCGTTCCTCGACCGCGAGCGACGCCCCGTCGAGCGCGCAGAACTCGACCTCGAACACGCCCGGAGCGAGTAGTTCGACAATCGTCCCGACCTGTCCCTGCCGGAGTCCGGCGCAGGGCATCTCATCATTGCGCGCAACAACATCCAGCAGTTTCATGGCCGTCCTCTCCCTCCGGATGTGCTGGATTCAGACAATAATCGCGGAGCTTAACGATATTGACAACGGCTTTCTCGCCATTGGGTAGTCTCACGGTTCGCTTGCTCGCGGTTACTTTAACACATAACTGCCTGCCTTACTCGCGATCGTCCCAATGAGTGAAGAGCTTCCGTCGGCGTGTTCGGGATTCCTCGAAACGGCAGCCGTGGCACAGGCTTTAGCCTGTGCGCCTCTCGCCGGGCTGAATCCCGTGACACCTGGAGAAGTGTCCCTTGGCGAACGACGCCCGCTCGCCTTTGCCCGCGCGCGGCGGGGCGGATATTGTCGCACGCGAAGCATTGTCGTGACGGTCAAACAGACACCTCTTATTGCGCAGTACTTGAGCGTCAAGCAGCGTGTGCCCGACGCTATTCTGTTTTTCCGCCTGGGCGATTTTTACGAGATGTTCTTCGAGGACGCAGAGGTCGGCGCGCGCGTGCTCGATATCCAGCTCACTTCTCGATCGAAAGACGGCGTGCCGCTGTGCGGCGTTCCGTACCACGCGGCGGAGCCGTACATCGCCAAGCTCGTCAAGGCCGGCCACAAGGTCGCGATCTGCGAGCAGGGCGCGCAGGACAAAGGCGCCGACGGCAAGCCGCGCGGAATCATGACGCGGCAAATCGTACGCGTGATCACTCCGGGCACCGTCGGCGAGGAGACGGTGCTGGTCGCGGGGGAGAAGAATTATCTGGTCGCTGTCGTGCGCGAGGACGCAAAGATCGACCTAATCCCTGACCCCTTCCCTCAAGGGAAGGGGGACCAGAGCGCCCAGGCAAGCCAGGATGCTCTGAGCCGTCAGGTGGCGGAGGACCGCACTCACCCGCGCGGCTATTCGCCACTTCCTCTTCCGGAAGCAGACGAGGGTACCAAAGACGGCGGCTTTGCGCTCGCGGCGGTTGATGTATCCACCGGAGAGTTTGTCGCGGCGCGGATCGCTAACCGGCACGGGCTCGGAGAAGAGCTGGCGCGCCTGGCGCCGCGGGAAATTGTCTTTTTCGCCGGCGATCCAGAACTTAAAGTAATTCTTGAAGAACTGGGCGCGCCGATTACCGCGCTCGATCCGGACACAGCGGCCGACGCGAAAGCGGCGCTGGCCGCGCGCTTTGGCGCATCTGCCGCGTTCGACGAACCGATTGTCCTCGCAGCGGGTGCGGCACTGAGTTATCTGGAACGGAACTTCGGCTCCGACCTGGCGCATCTGGCGGCGCCGGCGGTCTATCAGGCCGCCGAATATATGATGGTCGATGAAACCACGCGGCGGCATCTGGAGCTGACCGCTTCCAGCGACGGCGCTCGGCGCGGCTCGCTGCTCTCAATCCTGGACGAGACCGTCACCGCTCCCGGCGCGCGCACGCTGGCGAACTGGATCGTCTATCCGATGCTGGCGCCGCGCGCGGTCGCTGATCGGCATGACGCGGTCGCTGAGCTGTTCGATGCCGACCTGGGCGGCGCGGTCGAGAGCGCGCTCAAGCGCATCGGCGACCTCGAGCGGCTGGCCGGTCGCCTTGGCGCGATGCGCGCGTCGCCGCGCGATTGTCTGCGTCTGGCGCAAGCTCTAGAAGCGGCGGCCACGCTGCGCGAATGGATGCGCGAACGCAGTAGTTCGTTGATTCGCAGCCTGGCGGCGCGGATCGCACCGGACCCCGCGCTCGCGACGCTGGTCAACGCAACCCTCGGCGACGAGCCTCCGGTCAATCCGCGCGACGGTAACCTGATTCGCGCGGGCTACAGCGCCCAGGTCGACGAGCTGCGCGGGCTGTCGTCGGGCGCGCGGGAGATCCTGGCGCGGCTGGAGGCGTCGGAGCGCGAGCGCACCGGAATCGCGTCGCTCAAAGTCCGCTACAACAATGTGTTCGGCTATTATATAGAGGTCACCAGGACGCATCTCGAACGCGTACCTGCGGACTACGAGCGCAAGCAAACGATCGCAGGCGGAGAACGCTACACGACTCCGGCGCTCAAGGAACTCGAACGCAAGATTCTCTCGGCCGAGAGCGGGCTCAAGGAACTCGAGCTGCAACTTTTCACCGGGCTTTTGCGCGACCTGCAATCGCACAGCGCGGCGATCTTGTTGGCGGCGCGTGCGATCGGCGAATTCGACGCGCTCGCGTCGCTGGCAAAGGTCGCGCGCCGGCGCGGCTACGTGCGCCCCGCGATGAATTCCTCGCGCCGCATCCGGATCCGCGACGGACGGCATCCGGTGCTCGAAGCCGGGATGCGCGCGGGCGAGTTCGTGCCCAACGACCTCGACGCCGATCCCGACACGCGCCAGCTCCTCTTGATCACGGGACCCAACATGGCGGGCAAATCGACCTACCTGCGCCAGGTCGCTCTGATCGTGATCATGGCGCATCTCGGAAGCTTCGTGCCGGCGACCGAGGCCTCGATCGGGATCGTCGATTCGGTGATGACCCGAATCGGCGCGCGCGACGAGCTGCGGCGCGGCGAATCGACCTTCATGGTGGAAATGAGCGAGACTGCGCGGCTGCTCGGCGGCTTGACCAATCGCAGCCTGCTCCTGCTCGACGAGGTCGGACGCGGCACCAGCACCTTCGACGGCCTGGCGATCGCGTGGGCGGTCGCCGAGTACCTGCACGATTCGGCGCGCGCCAAGGTCCTGTTCGCGACGCATTTCCATGAGCTGACCGACCTTGCGCGCGAGCGTCCGCGAGTAAAGAATTTGAGCATGGCAGTGCGTGAGTGGGGTGGTGAGGTGCTGTTTCTGCGCCGGGTGATCGAGCAGCCGGCATCGCGCAGCTACGGAATCGAAGTTGCGCGGCTGGCCGGGCTGCCGGACTCGATTATCGCGCGCGCGCGTGAGATTCTTTCCAATCTGGAACAGGGCGAACTTGACGAGAGCGGCGGCGTGCGCCTGGCGCATGAACGCAACGCCGATCGCGTGGCGCCACAGCTCGGATTGTTCGCGACACTCGAGAGCCGGGTGGTGGACGAACTCCGCGCGCTCGAAATCGATCGGCTGACTCCCGTAGAGGCGCTAAACGTCCTTGCCGCGCTGCGCGCGCGGCTCAAGAAAGACGGCACCTGACGCCCGACGGCTCATGCAAGGGTGGTGGTGGTGAGAGGCGCAAGCGAATCGTGCACCCATGCGACGGCAGCGATACTCGCAGTCATTGCGGCGCTGGGCATCGCAATCCTTGGCGCGCGGGCGGCGCGCGCTTCGACGGGTCCTGCCGCGCTCAACTCCGCGACCATCACGCAAACCGGAGCCGTGTCCGAGCTGCGCTTCGGATTTCTTGGCGTTGCGCCAAAGTGGAACCTCAGCGCTCACGGACAGGAACTGTGGATCGACTTGCCGCACACGCGCACCCAGGTCCCTCTGCGTCCAGTCTTCGGCCGCGAGGTTCTGCCGGTCACGGCGGTGCGAGTGCTCGACGCCGGTGACGGCGCCGCACGGATCGTGCTCGAGGTTGACGGAAAGATCGACTATGCAATCGCGCGCTGGCGGCATCAGATTGTGGTGCGCATCGCTCCCGCGGGCGCGGTGCCGAACCTCGCCGGAGCGCTGCTCGCGATGCGCGAGCCGGCCGATGCGCCCTCGCCTGCCAGGCTTTCGGCGCCGCCACGCGCGCCGATCGTGATGCCGCGCGAGACCGCGCCGCCTGAGCGCGTCTCGAGCCCCGCGGGGAATCCGCAGAAATTAGAGGGACGGCCGCTGGTGATGATCGATCCCGGACACGGCGGCTACGATCCGGGCACCAGCTCCGCCAGCGGAATCCAGGAGAAGATGCTTGCGCTGCAAATCGCGACTCGAGTGGCGAGCGCTCTGGAAGCGCGCGGAGTCAACGCCGAGATGACGCGCACGACCGACGTGTTCGTTCCGCTTGGCGGACGAACGAAAATCGCGAACGACGCGAATGCGGATCTGTTCGTCTCGATCCATCTGAACTCGAGCCCGAATCCGGAGACCACCGGAATCGAGGTCTATTACCTGAACAACACCACCGACCGCGCGACGATCCGGCTCGCGCGGATGGAGAATTCGCAAGCCGCGCGCGGCTATGGCGCGCCCGACGAGCCCAACTTAAACTACATCCTGACCGACCTGCGCCAGCAGTATAAGGCGACGGAGGCAGCGTCGCTCGCGCGGATGATCGATGCGCAGGCGGTGACGGATTTGAACGCGGAATTTGGAATCGAGGTGAACGAATTGGGAGCCAAGATGGGTCCGTTCTACGTATTGGTCGGCGCGCAGATGCCGTCGGTGCTGATCGAGTGCGGATTTCTGTCCAATGAGATCGAAGCGCAAAGGCTCTCCTCGGCGCAATATCAGCAGATTTTGGCCAACGGTATCGCCGACGCTATTGTTCATTATCTTAAGGCCGACGCCGCCGTGGGCAACCTGTGAGCGCCAGCCTGTGAGCGGAGGAATTCGAACCTCGGACGCCGGGTCGGTGCCGCGGCCCGCGCCGCGTGGCGAAGACTTTCTGCTGCGCAAGTTCGAAACCACGCGCACCCCGGGCCCGACTTCGCGCGCCTACGTGGCCTCGGTGCGCGAGGAGTTGGCGGAGATTCACTTCAAGGGCGCCAGCGGCGGCGAGATCGTGCGGCTGTATACGGCGGCGATGGACGATCTGCTGCGCGCGCTGTATCGCTATGCCGACGCCGAGCATGGCCGCCGCTTTCCCAAGCTCCATCAGAGAATCGCGATCGTCGCGCGCGGCGGCTACGGACGCAGCGAGCTCAATCCGCAATCCGACGTAGATCTGCTGTTCCTGCACGATTACAAGCGCGGGCCGTACGTCGAGATCGTAACCGAGATCATCCTGCACGCGATGTGGGACGCGGGCCTGGTCGTCGGCCACGGCGTTCGCACCGCGCGCGAATGCGTGCGCCTGGCCAACGTCGATCTGAAAGAGAAGACCGCGCTGCTCGACGCGCGCTACCTGGGCGGCGACGAGAAACTCTACGCCGAGCTCGACAAGCTCTTGATCGCCGAAGTGCTGAACCGCAATCAGCAGAAGTTCTTCAAGGCCAAGCTCGAGGAGAGCCGCGAACGCCACGCGAAGTACGGCGATTCGATCTATTTGCTCGAACCGCAGCTCAAGGAAGGCGAAGGCAGCCTGCGTGACCTGCATACCGCGATGTGGCTGGCGAAGGTCAAGTACAAGGTTCATTCGCTCGAAGAGCTGGTGCAGAAGGCGATCATCACCGACGGCGAGCGCGCAAGCGTGGTCGAGGCGCGCGATTTTCTGTGGCGCGTGCGCAACTCGCTGCACTTCATCAACCATCGTCACTTTGATCAGCTGACCTTCGAGATGCAGGAGCGAATCGAGCCGATGCTCGGGATGACGCCGATCGACGGGCAGACCGCGGGCTCGGCGCTGATGCGCGCGTACTATCAGCATGCGAGCACGATCTATCAATTCGCCGAGGGACTGATCGCGCGAGTGGTGGAAGGTCCCGCGGCACGCGGCTTTCTGCGCCGCACTCCCATTCGGCAAATTCGCCCGGGCGTGCTGGTGCAGCAGAAGCTGCTCGCGATCGGCGACCCGGATCTGTTCAAGGAAAATCCGCTCAACCTGATCGCGATTTACGCCGACTGCCAGGCCCAGGACGTCGAGCTGTCGGGCAGCGCGTACCAGCTAGTGCGCGACAATCTCGGATTGATCGACGACGCGATCCGCCACACCCCGGCGACCGGCAAGGCGCTGATGCAGATTCTGTCGCATCGCGGACGCGTGGCCGACACGCTCGAGGCGATGCATCGCGCGGGCGTGCTGGGCGCGATCATCCCTGAGTTCGGGAATCTCTACGCCCGCGTGCTGCACGACCTCTACCACATCTATACCGTCGATCGTCATTCTCTTGCCGCGGTGCGCGAGCTCGAACGCTTGCGCGCCGGAGAGTTCAAGGACGCGACTCCCCTTCTGACCGAAGTCGCGCGCGAGCTGGATTGCCTGCCGCTGGTCTTCCTTGCGCTGCTCCTGCACGACATCGGCAAGGGCCACGGCCATGACCATCATGAACTCGGCGCGACCTTAACCGCCGAGGTCTCCACGCGGCTCGGACTCGATCCCGAGGAAATAGATTTGGTGGTGTTCCTGGTGCGCAACCATCTGATGATGTCGCAGGTGGCGCAGAAGGGAGATATCGACGATCAGCGCACGGTGGATGAATTCGCGCGCCTGGTGGGCTCGATCGATCGTCTGAAGGCGCTCTACCTGCTGACTTACGCGGACATGCGCGCGGTCGCACCCAAGGTTTACAACAACTGGCGCGACATGCTGCTGAGCGACTTGTACCTGCGCGCGCTCAAGCTGATGGAGCAGCGCGATCGCGAGGCGGTGGATCCGGCGCGGCGGCTGGCGACGGTGAAGAACTCGGTACGCGAGCAGCTGGCGCCGTCGGGCGCGCCTGCGGCCGAGATCGAGGCGTTCCTCGATGAGATGCCCGAGCGCTATTTCTTCACCGTGCCGGAAAACGACATCGCGCTGCACTTTGATCTGATGCGCGCGCTCGGCGACCGGCCGGTGGTCACGCGCAATCGCCATTTTCCGGATCTCGAATTCAGCGAATTTATCGTGGTGACGCGCGACCGGCCGGGATTGTTCTCGATGATCGCGGGCGCGCTCACGGCCAACAATCTCAACATCCTCTCCGCGCGAATCACCACCCGCGCCGGCGGAATTGCGCTCGACGTGTTCCGCGTCTCGCATCTGATGGACGGCGGCGCGATGGCGATGGAGGAAGACCGCTGGCAGCGCGTGCAGCGCGACCTCGAACGCGCGATCACCGGCGAGCAGGATATCGCGCAGATCGTCGCCGCGGCGCATCATGTGCGAAACGCCGGACGCCGCTTCACCCGCCGCGTGGCGACCGAAGTCACCCTCGACAATCGCACCTCGGAACAGTTCACCGTGCTCGACGTGTTCACCCAGGACCGCGTCGGGCTCCTGTTCACCATCACGCATACGCTGTTCGAGCTTGGGATGCTGATTCATCTGGCGCGCATCTCGACCAACGCCGATCAGGCGCTCGACGTTTTCTACGTGAGCGATCGCGACGGCGAAAAGATCACCGACCTCGCCCGGATGCGGCTGCTCAAGGAAACGCTCGATACGCGGCTGGCCGAAAGTCCCGCGCAACGGAGCACGCCTTGAGCGATCTCACCTGGGACGTCTTGATCGACGCGCATCTCGATCGGCAGGCGGCCGAGCGCGGTCTCGCGCGCCATTCGCTCGAAGCCTACTCGCGCGACCTGCGCGACTTCCACGAATTTTGCGATCGCCGCTGCGCCGAGCCGAAAAATCTGGACGCGGCGCTGATCACCGCCTATCTCGAAGACCTGGGCGCGCGCTATGCGGTCGCGACCCAGCGCCGTCATCTGGCGAGTATCCACGGCCTCGCGCGCGAGATGGTTGACCGCAACATCATCGAGCGCGACCCTGCCCCGTCAGTAAAGCTCCGGGCGCATCCGCGCAAGCTGCCGCGCACGCTCACCCGCCGCGACGTCGAGATGCTGATCGAGGCGATCGATACCTCGACGACACGTGGCCTGCGCGATCGCGCGATGCTCGAGATGGCGTACGGATGCGGTCTGCGCGTCTCGGAGCTGGTGAATATGCAGATGTCGCAGATAAATCTGCGCGAGGGCGTGATCGCCGCGTTCGGCAAGGGCGCGAAGGAGCGGCTGATTCCGATTGGCGACGCTGCCGCGCGCGCTCTCGGCGCCTATCTTAAGCGCCGCGACACCGAGCTGCGGCAGGCGTCGGAGGGTAAGCGCAAGCGCAGCGCCGCGATGCGCAGGACCAACGCCGTGTTCGTCACCCGGCTCGGACGCGCGATGACCCGGCAGGGATTTTTCAAGGCGCTCAAGCAGTGGGCGTCGGGCGACCCGCGCACCGCATGGATCAGTCCGCACACCCTGCGGCATTCGTTCGCAACTCATTTGCTCGAAGGCGGCGCCGACCTGCGCGCGGTGCAGGAGATGCTCGGGCATAGCGATATCTCGACCACCCAGATTTATACGCATCTGACGCGCTCGCATCTGCGCAAGGTGCATCGCACTTTTCATCCGCGCGCCATCCGCGAGCAGGCCGCAAAGGGTAACGACTGACTTGGGCGACCTGAACGGAACTATCGCGACCATCTGTATCGTCGCGCTGCCGATAATTTTCGCGATCATCGCGCACGAGGTGATGCACGGCGTGGTCGCGCTCTATCTTGGCGACGACACCGCCTTGCGCGCGGGACGCCTGACGCTGAACCCAATTTCGCACGTGGATTTGTTCGGCACCATCATCCTGCCCTTCGCGCTCTACCTGGTCGGATTGCCGGTGCTCGGCTATGCGAAGCCGGTGCCGGTGGATTTTCGGGTGCTCCGCGGTGGACGCAGCGGGATGCTGAAAGTCGCGGCTGCGGGACCATTGACCAATTTCGTGCTCGCGATCATAAGCGGACTACTGATGCGCGCGCTGCTGGACCGGATCTACGGCCCTGGCGGCCAGGAGATCGTGCGGCCGCTCGCCCTGATGCTGCGAGCGTCGGTGATCGTCAATGTCGAGCTGGGCATCTTCAATCTTTTTCCGCTGTTGCCGCTCGACGGCGGACGCGTGCTGTTCTCGATCCTGCCGATCGGCGCCGCGCGCCTTTACGCGCGGACCGAGCGCTATGGCTTTCTTATCCTCCTGCTGCTCCTATATACCCATTGGATTGACGCCGCGATTGACCCGATCATGAGCGCCGCGATGAATGCAATTTCCTGGCTGGTGCAGCTTTGAACGACGATTCTACCACCGCGCCCCGCCTGGAAGCCGACGGCTCCCCGCGTTTCAGGCTGCCCATCTACGAAGGGCCGCTCGACCTGCTGCTGCATCTGCTCAAACGCGCCGAGCTTGATCCGCACGACGTCACCGCCAGCGTCATCACCGAGCAATACCTCGCCTACCTCGAGCTTCTGGATCAGCTGAATCTCGACGTCGCGGGCGAGTACCTGGTGATGGCGGCGACGCTTCTGCTCATCAAGTCGTTCTCGATGCTGCCGCATCCGGAGCTGGCCGACGCCGAGGAGGCCGAGGACTTAAAGCGCGATCTGGTCGCGCGCCTGCTCGAGTACCAGCGCTATCGCGAGGCGGCGGAGAAGCTCGGCGAGCGGACCATTCTCGGGCGTGACGTCTTTGCCGCTCCGGGCGAGCCGGTTCCCGAGGCCGACGCCGGCGCCGCGCGCTTCACCGTGTCGATCTTCGATCTGGTCGAGGCGATGGGCGCGGTGCTGAAGCGGATCTCCGACGCGACGCCGCGCGGAATCGTGCTGCGCGACATCCCGGTCGCGGAATGTATCCCCTCGATTCTCGCCGCGCTCGACGGCGGACGCAGAATCGAATTTTCCGCGCTGTTCGTCGATCTGCACGACCGGCCGATGGTGATCGCGACCTTCATGGCGCTGCTCGAACTGATTCGGCGCGGCGAGGTCGCGGCCTCGCAGGACGAGCGCTTCGGACCGATCATGCTCGAGCGCCGCGGCGCTGCCGGCGACGCGCAATCAGCCTAAGAGTTTTGTGACGGTGGAATCTGGTGGAAGAGGAACGGCTCAAATCAATTCTTGAAAGCCTGCTGTTCGCGGCGGGAGAACCCCTCTCGATCACGCGGATATCCGCTGTGCTCGAAGGCGTGCCGAAGGCGGAGATCCAGAATTCGATCGTGACGCTCGGCGCGGAGTACTCCGCGAACAATCGCGGACTCGCGATCGAAGAAGTCGCCGGCGGCTACCAGCTTCGCACGCCGAAAGAGCATGCGCAGTACGTGCGCCGGCTGCTTGCGGCACGTCCGCCGCGCCTCAGCCGCCCGCTGCTCGAGACGGTTGCGATTATCGCCTATCGCCAGCCGATCACGCGCCCCGAGATCGAGCAGTTGCGCGGAGTCGATACCGGAGGCGTGCTCGAAACCCTGCTCGAGCGCCGGCTAATCAAGATCGCGGGCCGCAAGGAAGCGCCCGGACGCCCGATGATGTACGCGACCACCCCCGAGTTTCTCGAAGTCTTCAGCCTGAAGGACTTGGAAAGCCTGCCAGACCTGAAGGAGTTCCAGGAAATCGAACGCGCGGTCGAGCAGACCGAGACCGGCCCCGTAGAAAGCATCGAGACCCATCCCGAAGACGCCGATTCCGTCAGCGAGGAATCCCCCGCGCTCGAAACGGTCGGCGACGCCGACGCTCCGCCATCGGAAGCGGAACCTGAAAAATCCGGCGGCGAAAATTAGCGTCGCCTGAATTGTTCACCAAGGGCTTCGATACCGCCGATCTGAAAGACGCCGAGACTCTGCTGGAAGAGCTTGCATGAAAACATGAGAAGCGCACGGCTTTTCCCGGCCGCCCGGACGCGATCAACGCGGCGCCTGAACCACGAATCCCAGCGCGGCCGCAGCCTCCGCCATGCGCTGCTCATAAGTAACCAGGAATTCCAGGTCGGCGGCAACCCGTTGCGCCGCTGCAAGGTGTATCGCGGCAAGCGATCGGAGGACTCGCGCGTCGAGCGTCGCCGCGGCATCCAGCAGAGAATCGTCCAGACGGATGAGATGAACCCGGTCAAGGACCAGTCGCGCTCTGCGCAAGGCTGCCGGTCCGAAGTGACGAACGGCGCGGGGCACCTCGGTTCTCGCCAGCGAGCACGAGATTCGATCGCGATGGCGCCTCAGGAAGCCGCTAAGCGCCCGCGATTCAGGCTCGCGCACGACCAATTTTACGATTGCGGACGAGTCGAGATAGATCATCGCGCCGTATTGCCTGCTCAGCGTTCGTGCCTGCGCATGCGGGCAAGACGTCGCGACGCGGGCTCCTGTCCCTGGGGACAGGCAGCGGCTCGCCGAGATCCTCCAGATCCTTGCGGGCGCGCCGCAAGCTGCCGACGCTCTCAAGCAAGCCGATCGTGTCCTTTGCGGCCAGCGGGACAAGTCGAGCGACGGGCCGTCCGCGCGCGGTTACTTCGACCGCAACTCCACGGCTGACCTCGCGTACGATCGCGGCGGCGTTCTGCTGCAGCATTCGAATCCCGACCGATTTCATGTGCGTCATTGTAGCACATCGTGAAAGATTTGATAAACGCGGGCGCGCAATGCTCGCCGAAATCTACGACTGGTTCACCGGGGGCTTCGATACCGCCGATCTGAAAGACGCCGAGGCATTGCTCGAGGAGTTGGCGGCATGAGAAGTTCGGATTCGATCACTCTCTGGAGGAATAGATCAGATGGTTTATGAGCTGCGCGTATATCACTGCGTCCCTGGCCGCTTGCCCGCAATCATTAAGCGCTTCGGGACTGTCACCTGCGCTTTGTTCGAGAAGCACGGCATCAAGCAGGTCGGCTTCTGGACCGTCGCGATCGGCGAGTCGAGCTCCGATCTGGTTTACATGCTGCAATGGGAGTCGCTGGCCGATCGCGACAAGAGGTGGGCCGCCTTCGCTGCCGATCCCGAATGGATCGAGGCGCGCGCCAAATCCGAAGCCGACGGCCCGATCGTCGCCTCGATCACCAACAGCATCCTGATGCCGACCTCGTTCTCCGCGCTGAAGTGAGCGCGAGCCGCCGTCAGCGGCCAGACGTTCGTCATCGATGGCGGCGAGATGGTCTATGCTCCGCTCGACAATCAATGAACGACGGATCGGAGATTCCTGCGGGCGTCCCGGATGAAGCCTAAGTGGATGTCAGAGAGAATCTTCTCGCCGCGCCGATGGCTGACCATCGACTACGCGCCGCATCCCGCGGAGCGCGGGTTTCTCGAGCGCGCGCAGACTCGCCGCGAGGGTGAGGTTGCGATCACCGTCGCGGTGCCGAGCGACCGCGAGAGCGAGCGAATTTTTGGCGTCCGGCTCGCGCGCCACCATTTGCAGGCGGTCTGGTTGGAGATAGCAAATGGCGGCGGAGAATCGTTGTGGCTCGACCGGATCCAGCTAGACCCCGACTACTACACCCCGCTCGAGGCCGCGCGCCTCGCGCATTTCCGGATGGGCACTCGGCTGGTGGCGTTCGGGGTGCTCGGATGGCTGTTCCTTCCGCTCCTGCCGCTGATCCCGCTCAAAATTTTTTCCGCTCGCCGCGCGAATCAGCGCATGAACGATCTCTTTCGCGCCTCGGGATTCCCGACCGGGGTGATCGAGCCGGGGAAAACGCTGAGCGGTTTCCTCTTCACCCGGCTGGATGAAGGTGTGAAACGGATCGACGTCCGAATGCTCGGCCGCAGCCATGCAATCAACTGCCAGTTCACGGTCGAGGTTCCGGGACTAGTCCTGCCTCATATCGAACACGAAGCGGAACCCTCCACCGACACCAAGGACCTCGACGACGCCGCGCTTCAAATCTGGATCGAGCAGCAGCCGCGATCCACCAGCAACGCACTCGGGACCATCGACGGTGACCCGCTCAATCTGGTTCTTGTGGGCGACCGCGCTTGCATCCAGGAATGCCTGAGCACGTGGGACGAGACTGAGTCGATCACGCTCGGCACCTCGTGGAAAACCGCGAAGGCCTTTCTGCTCGAGTCGCAATACCGCTACTCGCCGGTGAGCCCGCTATATCTCGATAAACGCGTGGAGGATTTCGCGCTGCAACGCGCCCGCGCCAACCTCAACCAGCGCCTGCATCTGCGGCTCTGGAGCACAAAGATTAGCTACGGCGGCGAACCAGTCTGGATCGGACAAGTCAGCCGCGATATCGGCGTCCGCTTCACGCTAAAAACCTGGAACCTGACGACGCATCAGATCGATCCCAACGTCGACGAAGCCCGCGACTACGTGCTCGACGACCTCCTGGCCTCCCGCCGCGTCTCCCGCCTAGGCTTCGTCCGCGGCGTCGAACCAGCACCCGCCACGTCGCCCCGCCACAACCTGACCGGCGACCCCTACTACACCGACGGCCTGCGAGCCTTCGCCATCCTATCCAAAACCCGCACAACCCCCGCCCTCCTATCCTGGCTCGCGCCATCCTCCTCGAAGGTTCCGGCGTCAGAGAGTCGCGAGAAACTCTCTTCGAAGCTTTTCATAAATCTCTCGAAACCGTTTCGCCGCTGAAACATCTTTGTTCAGAGGTTCGGGAAATTCTTCAGGTAACTCCGCAGGTAGTACATCCTTTCGAATCGGAATTTTTACTCCAACCTCCGCTTCTGCCATCTCGACGTGCAAACGGAGCCAGAAAAGAGCCAACTTTGCCTGCGGCCACGGAATTGTCACAGCGAAATCGTGTTTGACTACAACTGGGTCGATGGCTTGCTCAATGTGGCCGAACGTCAGCTTTATGTCCCACGCTGTTGATTCGAAATATATATTATTCGCGTATCGAACAGTGAAATCCGCCGCACGTTCAATAGTCTGTGAAGATGGGGGCGCGCCTGAAGTTGGATCTGTCATCGTCCTACTCCGATTCTTGGCTGCATATCTTGAGATTGATGCGCCTTTCGCTCCTCTGCTTTTTGTTCGGCAAAGGCAACCAGGTCAAGGATCCTAGCGCCTCCAGCACCTGCCTGTTGTTGCATCGTCTCGGCTGTTATTAGTGACGCACCCCCTTTAGGCACGGGCGGCGACGACAATGAAGTCGCCATTCGCGATGTCTGCGTTTGTTCGGCTGGCGAAGAAACTAATTGCATCCATTGGGGACTGAGCTTCCACTTACTAGCGAGTTTGTTGACTATCCCTTTGACCGTGGCCTCTAAGGCAATCTGCGCTGCCCGTTGTTCCGCCGTTACTATAGTGTTCTCGATCGGCGTGAATGGAAAAGCATCGAAGTCCATCGCTAAGCCGACCATCAGGTCACTTATAGAATCAAGGGTCAGATTACTTTGCGTGCTTAGCCATCTGGCAATTTGTGCACGCTTTCTGTGAATCCTTATCGCAAGATTGGATTGCTTGAGATTTCTCTCTCGCGCGCGGCGACTGAACGCCTCAAGTATCGTGGCGTGCAGACGATGCCGCAATCGCTCCCTAAAATACATAAGTGTATCCTGGGGAACCGGCTCCCATTCAAGAATCTCTGAGAGAAACTCCATTTGGCCAGATGTAGTCATCTTCTTCTCCCCCGTAGAGTGGCGGCTTGTCGTCAAAAACGGTTCGCCAGTCTTCTTGGCAGCGGACGATTTCATTCTGATAGTTCACACCGGCACGATCCGCAGGTCCCGTAAGTGCGACAAATGTATTGAGATAAGCGAACCGTCCGAAGATTCTCAGCTGCAAATCCTTTTTCAGTCTGACTTTGAATTCCCAAACCTCAGCGCTCGGTGGTGACAGTCTCTTGATGTCTGTGGCAAATCGGGTAGGTTCCAGACCAATTGAAATGAAGTCGCCAGAGGTGAATCGGTCAAACAAAGCTTGCAACTTTCGTCTTTCATTATTGGTACCAGGATCAACCGATCTGTAAGTCAGAAATCTATAGACGTCCGGTGACGCACAGATTGTGCGCTTTCTCGGCGTTCGCCATTCCAAAGGGCTGACGAGGATCAAGCGTCCGGCGTCGGAAAGATCCTTGATCTCTCGTTCAGTTAACATATAAGTATACAGGCATGATTACGTCAAGAGCAATGGAGGTGGGCATCACGGACAGGCTCTGGAAGCTCCAGCGATCGTGCGGCTCGCGGATGAATGGGGGAGTCAATTGAGAGAGAGAATTCAAATTGAGCCACTATCCGCCAACAGTTCGGCGATTATACCCCTCTCCACAGAAAGTCTGCTGACCTTGACATCTTGTGGTCATATGCTATGATGCTCTCGTCGAGGCCTGCCGCACCCTGCGGCGCCTCTTCGTGGGTCTTTCCTTGGCCGCCGGGCGTCCGCTAACGGCGCGAAAAAGTGGCTGAAATTGAGGTACCGAAAAGTCGCCGAACGAAGCCATACGAAGCCACTTTCTTCAGCGTTTTCAAGGGATTTATTTTTTTAGCCACTCGAAAAGATACCAAACGAACCCACCGCAAAACGTCCTATTTCAAAAAATCAAAGGCGGCCCCTTGCCCGAACGCGGCGGCGCCTAGCTGCCCGAGTCCTCGAACACGTCGGCTACCGGGCTGTAGTTCTCGAAGCGCGTGTACTGGGTCAGGTAGGTCAGCTTCGCGGTGTCGGTCGGGCCGTTGCGCTGCTTGGCGATGATGATCTCGGCGACCCCCGGCTCCTTGGTGTCGCGATGATACATCTCGTCGCGGTAGATGAATCCTATTACGTCGGCGTCCTGCTCGATCGCGCCCGACTCGCGCAAATCCGCCAGCAGCGGGCGGCGCTCGGGCCGCGTCTCGACCGCGCGGTTCAACTGCGACAGCGCCACCACCGGCACCCGGAGCTCTTTGGCGAGTGCCTTGAGCGAGCGCGAGATTTCCGAAATTTCTTTTTCGCGCGACTCGCCCGGCCGCGACGAGCGCATCAGTTGCATGTAGTCCACGATGATCAGGCCCAGGTTGCTGTTCTTGTCGCGCATCAGCCGGCGGCACTTGGCCTTCAGCGTGATCGGCGAGATGTCCGACGAATCATCGATCACGATATTCGACGCGCTCAGCCGATCCGCCGCTTCGATCAGCTTCGGAAAATCCTCCTTGCGAATAAACCCGGTGCGCACCTTCGAGCTGTCGACCCGCGCCTCCGAGGTGAGCAGGCGCAGCACCAGTTGCTCCTTCGACATTTCGAGCGAAAAGAACGCGACTCCCACCGGCTTGTCCGAGTGCATCGCCGCGTTGGCCGCGATGTTGAGCGCGAGCGCGCTCTTTCCCATCGAGGGGCGCGCCGCGATGATGATCAGATCCGAAGGCTGGAAGCCGGCCGTGATTCGATCGAGATCGTGAAACCCGGTCGGCACTCCCGTCACCATCTCTTTGCGTTCGTACAGCCGCTCGACCATCTTGATCGCGCTGACGGTCAGCTCGCGCATCCCGAAGAACGCGGGCTTGATGCGGCGCTCGGAGATCTCGAACACGCGATGCTCGGCGGAGTCGAGGAACTCCTCGACGTTGGCGGGCGCGTCGTAGGCGCCGGACGCGATCTCGGTCGCGATCGAGGCGAGGCTGCGGAGCACGGATTTTTCGCGGACGATTCGCGCGTAGTGCGCGATATTCGCGGCGGTCGGCACGATCGACGCCAGCTCCGCGATATACCCGGCGCCGCCGATCATCTCGAGCTTGCCGCGGTTGCGCAGCGCGTCAGTCAGCGTGATCGCATCGACCGGCTGGCTATGGTCCGACAGCTCCGCCATCGCGCGGAAAATCTCGCGATGCGACTCGCGGTAGAAATCTTCCGGCGTGATGGTTTCGAGCGCGAAGTTGATCGCCTCGTTGTCGAGCAGGATCGCGCCGAGCACCGATTGTTCGGCTTCGAGATTTTGCGGCGGAACGCGCCGCAGGATGTCATCCGCACCGTCTGCCACACCACCACCTCCGACGCGCGCGAGCGTATGTAAGGGGCGCGATTATCAATGAATCAGCGCGCGCCATCAAGTGACTTTTTCAGATCAACACGATGTCCCCAGCGTGTGAAGAGGTTATCCACCGCGTATCGACAGCCGTTGTCAGGCGCGGCGGCGCGGCTTTTTGCGCGCCAGCATCGGTCCGACGAGCATCCCGAACAAAAATCCACCGACATGCGCCCACCACGCCACTCCACCCGCGATCGCGCCGTGCGAACCCGCTGCGATTCCGGCATAGAGCTGAACCCCGAACCATACGAGCAGATAAATTGCGGCCGGAATTTCGATCCTCATGAGGTAGAACAAAATCGGCAGCACCGTCAGGATCCGGCCGCGCGGATAGAGAATGAAATACGCGCCGAGCACGCCCGCGATAGCGCCCGACGCTCCAATCACCGGAACGATCGACGCCGGCGCCATCGCGACGGTCGCGATCGCGGCGGCGATTCCGGAAGCAAAATAGAAAGCGAGGTAGCGCCGCGATCCCATCCGGTATTCCACCGCCGCGCCGAAGATGAACAGGTAGAGCATGTTCCCGGCGATATGCCAGAAGCCGCCGTGCAGGAACATCGAGGAGAGAATCGTCGCGAGCGGCGTCGCGATCGTTCCAAGCGGCGCGACCCGAGATGGATGCGCCAGCGCCGCGGCCGCGCCCGCCACGCGCGCGGGAACCATCGCGAAGCGCGCGAGGAACCGGGCCGCGTCCGGACCAAGGACAAGTTCGTAGATGAAAACCGCCAGGTTGGCCGCGATCAACGCCGAGTTCACCGGGGTCAGGCGGCGCGGCGCGGCACTATCGCGAAGCGGAATCATTTTACGGCAACCGAAGATCGGCGGTATCGTACAGGCTGCCCGTGGGCAGAAGCGAGACGCGTCGCTTGAGGATCGCGGCGATGTGTGCGAGAAATTTTGCGATCCCGTCGCGTGCTATGTCGGATCCGGATCACCGGCGCGTGCGGGTTCAGCAGGAGGCAAGGATTATGGAAGTTGTTTCACAGGAAGTAATGGTGACGACCGGCGCGGAGAAGATGCCGGCGCATCTGGCGCGGCCCGCGTCGGGCGGACCCTACCCCGCGCTGATCGTGGTGATGGAAGCGTTCGGGCTCAACGCTCATATCAAGAGCATCACCAACCGCTTCGCGGCCGAGGGCTTCGTCGCGATATCGCCGAACCTGTATTTTCGCCAGCCCGATAACGTGGTCGCGTACAACGATCTGCCGAGCGCGTTCCGCCTGATGGGATCGATCAACGACGATCAGATCGTCGCCGATATGACCGCGGCGATAAATTTTCTCAAGACGCAGAAGGAAGTGAAGCCGGCGTTCGGAACCGTCGGCTTCTGCATGGGCGGACGCGTGAGCTTTCTGACCGCGTGCCGCAATCCCGACGTCAAGGCGACCGCGCCGTACTACGGCGGCGGGATGGTGACCTCGCGCCAGGCGGGAGTGACGCCGCCGATCGCGTACGTCGAAGGACTCAAGGGTCCGGTGCTCGCGTTCTTCGGCGGCAAGGACGCGTTCATTCCAATCACGGAAGTTGACGCCTTCCGCGACGCGCTCAAGAAATCCGGCAAGCCGGCGGAAGTCGTGTTCTATCCCGACGCCGACCACGGCTTCATGTGCGACGACCGCCCGTCGCATCATCCACAGCACGCCAAGGAGGCGTTCGCCAAGACGATCGCGTTCTTCAAGCAGAACCTCGCTTGAGGATTGAAGGACAGCGGGCCGGCTTTTGCCGGCCCGCGCTCTGTTTGATTGCCGCCGCCGCAATTCTGTGCGCGGCCGCATGCTACTCCTCGAACTACCGCAAGGAACTCTCCGCGAACACGGATTTGATCTCCGAGCTCGCCGACAAGCTCGCCGACTACTGCAGAGCGGGCTTCATTATCGAGAACCGGCAGGTCTCGTCGGAAGAGATGGGCGAATTTTATTATGCGCTAAAGAAGGCGCGCGGCCTGTCCGCAACGACGACGCGCGACTCCGCGCGTGCCTCGTATCGCGACTTCGACGCGATGCTCGACGCGTACCAGAGCTTCGTCCGCAACGCGGACGAGTACCGCCTCGCGGGCGCCCGCGATCCCGCCAAGCTCGCCGCGCTGATGCAGCAGCATCAAGCGGTCGCGTCCGCTGCCGCAAAGGTCCGCGCGGACCTGGCGAAGGAGAATGGATGATCGCCTTCGCGCGCCGTCTGATCCCTCGCCCAGTATGGGAGAGGCAAGGTGAGGGACCTTTGATCTTGAGTCGCGCTACTGCGCGATCATAGATTCCTTCTTTTAGTCGCGCGGCGCTGTCGCGTCGCGCTGAGAAAGGACCCTCACCTAACCTCTCCCTTTCAGGGCGAGGAATCAGAGCAGCACCCTCACCCGCGCGTCACGGCGATTGCTGAAAGGAGCAATCGCCGCGCCGCCCTCTCCCGGAGGGAGAGGGTATCAGCAGGATTCGCGTCGCCCGCGTGCCAGTGGCATCTCCCGGGGGAGCGGGAATTTCAGAGGCGATTCAGATCCACGCGTCACTTCCAGGGATTGCCGTAGCGGTCGAGACATACCACCTCGCTCACTGGGCGGCGCTTTATCGGACCGAACTTGTCGCTGGGATAGCCGATCGGCATCAGCGCGTAGGTCGCCACCTCGGGCGGCAGGCCCAGCACCGCGCGGACTTCGTCTTCATAGAACGCGTGAATCGTCGTGAGGCAGGTGCCAAGCCCGAGCGCGCGGCATGCGAGGATGATGTTCTGCACGGCGGGATAGATGCTCGAGCCGCTCATCCGCACCATCCCGCGCATCTTGTCCAGGATCTCAGGCGGCAGCTTCGGTGGAGGTCCCGAGGGCGCGGTCTGCTTGAGGCACGCGACCAGCAGCACGGGCGCGTCGGCCATGTGATTGACCAGATAGGTGGCCGAGGCCATCAGCTTGTCGAAGGTCGATTGCGCCATGTGCTCGGGCTTGGTGCGATTCGCATAGAGCGCGAACAAAATATCGCCGCCCTTGCGGTAGATGTCGCCGAGCTTCTTGCGCTGCGCCGCGTCCTTGACCACGACGAACAGCCACGATTGCTCGTTGCTGCCCGAGGGCGCGCGAATCGCGGCGTCGAGGACTTTGGTAATCACCTCGTCGGATACGGGATCGGGTTTGAACCTGCGCAGCGCGCGCGCGGAATACATCGCTTCGAAAATGTCCATCTCTGCCATGAAGCTTCTCCCAGGTTGAATTTGCGGTTAGCCGAGTATCAGTCATCCGTAGGCGAAAAAAAGGGCGGCCCGATTCGGCCGCCCTGTGAAAACTCTAAATCGAGCTCGTGCTCACAACGGAAGATCAGACGGGATGATGCGTGCCCGGCGGACGCTCGGTGCCCATCAGAAACTGCATGACCTTTTTCGCTTCAGCTGGATCTTTGACCATCGGGCCTGGCTGATCGTGATGCTGCATGATCTTGTCGTCGGCGGTGAACTCGCGCACCGTGGTGCAGAACTCCAGCAGCAATCCGTTGGGATCGCGGAAGTAGATCGACCGGCACCATTCGTGGTCAACCACCGCGGTGACATCGACGCCGCGCTCGATTAGCGTCGCGCGCTTGGCCTCGAGCTCCGCGACCGTGTCGCAGTTGAACGCGAAATGATAGAAGCCGCTGGGCAAGCCCTGCGCGCTGTTGATGTCGGTGGCCCATTCGGTCGGGATGCCCGGAACTTGCTCGGGGCACATGAACGCGACCAGCGAGCCGTCGCCGGTGTTCATGAAGACGTGCTTGATTTTGCCGCCGCCCTGGGTCTCGATCACGTCGGCCCACGCGATTTCCCATCCGAGTTTCTGCGTATAAAACTCGACCGTGCGGTCGATATCGAGCGTGGCCAGGCCAAGATGATGAACTCCCGTACGTTTCATCGCGAAACCCTCCTCTGAACGATAGTTCAGACCGACTGCACGATAATCTAGCATCCGGGCACCGGGGTTAGTCAAAGCCTCCCGAACGATCGTTCAGCCGGGCGCAGGGCATCCGGACGAAAGGCCGCTGCATGAGACGCGGAGTCGGAGCATGGACGCCCCGGGATTTCTCCCTTCGGTCGAAATGACGATTGTGGGCTTGGTGGATCAGTATCATACCCTCAGCCGAACCCACATCCGTCATTCCGAGCCGTAGGCGAGGAATCCCGAGGCGGTCATGCACGCACTCGCGAGTGGCACAGAAGCCGGCGGCAAACGGGATTCCTCGCACGGCAGCCACGCTCGGGAATGACGGACACCCCTCGATCGTTTCAGCAACCGGGTCGATCAATCGAGTCGGATGAGCTTGTGCTTGATCGCGTAGCGCACGATCGCGGCGGTCGAGCGCAGATCGAGTTTCTGCTTCAAGTTCTCGCGATGCACCTGCGCGGTCTTGGGGCTGATGCCGAGACGCTGGGCGATATCCTTGGAGGTGGCGCCGTCACCGATCAGGCGCAAGACCTCGCGCTCGCGGCGGGTCAGGTGCGGTCCGCCCTTCTCTCCGGCCGGGAGCGGATGGCGCAGGCGGCCGAGGACGATTGGCGCGATCGAAGGACTCAGGTAGCGCTGTCCCGAATGAACCGCGCGCACCGCCGCGACCAGCTCGGCGGCGGCGTCGGTCTTCACCAGGTAGCCGGCCGCGCCGGCCTCGCCGAGCACCTCGATCACATATTCCTCGTCATCGTACTGGCTCAGCACCAGCACCTTGGACGCGGGGCAATCGCGCGCCAGGCGATGGGCCGCCGCAAGGCCGCCGAGGCCCGGCATCCCGAGATCCAGCACGATCACGTGCGGACGCAATCGCGTCGCGAGCTGGATCGCGGTCTCGCCGCTGGCCGCTTCACCGACGATCTCGCATTCGGGTTCGAGCACCAGCCGCAGCGCCTCGCGAAAGATGCGATGGTCGTCGGCAAGCAGCACCCGGATTGGTTCGTGATTATCGCTCATGCAGGCTCCGGAATTTCCGCGCGCAGAATCGTTCCCGAAGGACCCGACTCGATCTCGAGTTTTCCGCCCATCAGTTCGAGCCGCTCGCGAATACCGCCGATGCCAGAGGTGGCGTGCGCCTCCGAAGGCGGCGGCATCCCGCGGCCGTTGTCACGCACCGTCACCCGCGAGCAGTGTTCGTCGCGCTCGACGGCAACTTCGGCCGTGCTCGCTCCAGAGTGGCGCGCGACGTTGGCCAGCGCCTCGCGCGCGACCTGCCAGCATAGCCGCTGCACGGCAGGCGAGATTCGCGCAGCGTCCTTTGCACGCAGATGCATATGAACCTCGATTCCGTGGCGCCGTACGCGCTCGGCCTCGGACTCGAGCGCCTCGGCCAGCGTGACACGCCCGAGCGCGGAGGGCTTGAGCTCGCGGATACGCGCGCGCAGCTCCTGCGCGACCTGGCGGAACAGACCGCGCGCTTCGTCGGTGCCGCCTTCGAGCGCGATTTGCGCCGCGGCGAGCAACTGCGCCTGGTCGTCGTGCAGGTCACGGGCGATACGCCCGCGTTCGTCGTCGATCGCGGCGTACATCCTGAGCGCCAGCCGGCTGACGAGGGAGCGGTATTCTTCGAGCGCGTCTTCGGCAATCCATGCGCGCAGAAGTGGCGCGAGCCGTGCGCCGAGAGCCTCACCTCGCGCGACAAACCCCTGCGCGGCAACATCGCCGTCGGCAAGTCCGATCACAGCGGGACCCGCGGAAAAGACGATCCATGCGCTGCCGAGAATCTTGTCCTCGGGCAGCGCGCGCGGCGGTGCGAAATCGTGTGGGTGGACAAGCGTCTTGCCGGTTCGCGAGCACTCGACGATCGCCGAGGCGTGCGCGAGCTCGCGCGGGGGTGCAATAGCGCGGGCTGCCGCCACGATTCGCAGCGCGCCGTCGCGCGGAGCCGCAACTATCCATTTGCCGCATCCTAGCGCGCGCGCCACGGCCTGGCCCATCGCGGCCATGCGGCCGGACCCTGCCAGCGCCGCGATTTCCCGCACAGTGCGTTCCAATGCTTCGCGTTCGGCTTCGCGCGCGGCCCCGGCCGCTTCTATTTCCGCACCGCGAGCAAGAACCGCAGCGCCACGATTGCGCCAGAAGCCGCGCGAGACGGCGCTCTCCGCAGCCGCGACCGCGTCCAGCGCGGCGCGGGCGACCAGTTCAAGTATCGCTTGAGTTTTTAGAGCGACGCGCCCGGTATCCTTCGGATGCGCGAGCGCGACCCGCACGAGAGCAGGTCCCTCGCTGAGCGCAAGCCCGATTACGCCCGGCGCAATCTCCGTTGCGCGAATTCCCTGCGCTGTGCCGCCAGTCCGCTGAGCGAATGCAGCCAGCGCGATCCGGGCGGCGCTCGCCGCTTCGCGGTCGCCGGTTTCCGCGGCGAAGGTATCCGCGCCGCCGCCCGGAGCGTCGCAGGCGACGGCGCATGCGCTAGCGCCGGTCGCAGTTCGGCCCAGCTCGGCTATTTTGGTGATCGCCGCGCACAGTTGTGCGGCTGGTTTTGCGCTTTGCGGCTTCGCGCCGGCCGCGCGACGAACTTCGAGTAGTTGTTTAACTTCGCGCACGCCATCCCCTTTTCTGGCGGAGCGATTATCGTTCCGTTATCTCATCTAATGGTTCGGGTACCGATTCGCCGCGGGAGCCTGCTGGCCAAGATCCCGCCCGAGACGATCCATTTGCACTCCAAACCCGGCCCAATCACCGGCCTTGAGCGCGTCGAGCGCGCGCGAATAATCCGACGATGCCTCATTCATGCTGGCCGGTATAGCTGGCGCCGACACTCGTGGAGCCGCCGCCGGAGGCGGGGGCGCGGCGCCTACCGTCGAAACGGTTGGCGGCGCCACAGAAATTGCTCCGGGGCCGAACAGCGCGTGCAGTGTCGAATCGAGCGTCTCGCCCATCACCACCCGATCGCTGTAGGACGCGATCACGCGTTGCAGCTCGGGGAGCTGTCCGTTCTCGGCGCGGATATAGAGCGGCTCGACGTAGAGCAAGGAATCCTGAATCGGGATCACCAGCAGATTGCCGAGCACCACCTTCGAGCCCATTTGGTTCCACAGCGACATCTGCCGCGAAATGTCCGGGTTCTGGTTGATGCGCGCCTGAATCTGGTACGGCCCATAGAAGAGCTTGTCCTTCGAGAACGAGTACTCGAACAGATGACCGTAGTCGGTTCCGTCGCAGCGCGCGGCCAGCCACGAGATCATGTTGTCGCGGCCCTGCGGCACCATCGGCAGCATCAGGATGTACTCGGCGTGGCTCTCGCCGGGCAGCCGCATGATCACGTAGTAGGGCTGCATCGGGACGGTCTGTTCGTCGAAGTTCTCGCGCGGGAACCCCCACAGATCTTCCCGGTTATAGAAAACCTGCGGGTCGGTCATGTGATAGGTGCTGTAGATGTCGGCCTGGATGAGGAACAAATCTTCCGGGTAACGGATATGCGCGTGCAGATCCGGCGGCATCGTGTCGAGCGGCTTGAACAGGTCGGGGAAAATTCGCTCCCAGGTTTTGACGATCGGGTCGTCGGGATCTGACACGTAGAAGTCGGTCTTTCCGGAATAGGCATCGACCACGACCTTGACCGAATTGCGGATATAGTTGATCCCGTCGCCGTTGCGTTGAGAGTACGGAAAATGATCGCTCACGGTGTAACCGTTAACAATCCAGACGATATGTCCGTCGTGGAGGACCGGGTACGGATCGCGATCCAGATGCAGAAACGGCGCGATATATGAAATCCGGTTGACGATATTGCGCCGGAGCATGATTTTGCTTTTGTTAACGATCGTCCGCGTCACCAGCAGATTGATGTCGCGGAACATGAAGCTGAACAGCAGGCGGCGCCAGAACCCCGCAATCGGCACTCCGCCCGAGCCTTTGTAGTACGAGAACACGTTGGCGGTGCCGCTCGGATAGTCAAACTCCGGGGTCGCCGTATCCACCACGCAGTAGTTATCCGGCTCCTCGCCAAAGTATATTCCGGGCTGATCGATTTTCAGTCCCACGTTCGAGCTCGCCGGAATATCCTTGACGTAGAAAATCGGCAGGCCCTCGGAATCCTTCTCGTTCACCGGGCTCATCGCGATGCCGGCGCCGTGGGTGAATTTCAGGCGCTGATTCACCCAGGTCTGGGCGTTGTCGGGAAGCTGCGCGATATTCATCTCGCGCGCCGAGAGCAGCACTTCGGTGTAATCGTTCAGGATATTGTAGCGATCGATATCGACGTCTTTGAAGTCGTAGTAGAGCCGGATCTCCTGGAGCTGGCGGTAGGTCGCAAGCAGCGGACGCGGATCCCACAGGCGGATATTCTTGATCGTCGGCGCGTCCTGCTGAATCGAGGTCATCGTGAGTGTGCCCTTCCCGCCGAAGGGCTTCACATCCACGCTGTCAAGCTTGTACGCGCGCCGGGTCATCGCGATGTTCCGCTCGAGGAACGGGCGCTCGACCCGCAATTCGTCGGGCTTGACGATCAACCGCTCGAGCACCGGCTGGAGGAAATTCAGAATCAGCGCCGGAGCGAACACGATCACGGCCGCGATCACCGGGCGGCGCAGCCCCTTCACGCTGAAATTCGAAAAACAGATCGCCGCCGCTATTATCGACAGCAGCACCAGCAGCCACAGGCCCGGACGCCACAGAATCGAGTCCACGTAGCGCAGGCCGAAGACCACGCCATTGGTGTGAAACAAAAGTCCGAACCGCGCCAGCCAATAGCTCATTGCGCGTTGCAGGAAAAAGAATCCCAGGATGACTGACAGATGCGCCGCCGCGCCGGGCGCGACCCGCGGCGGGGACTCGCGAAAATCCAGCGCGCCGCGCACCCAATAGACCGCGATCGCGCCCGCACCCGCCAGGAAAATCACCAGCAGGAACAGGTCGCGAAGATCCTCGAGCAGCGGCAGCGTGAAGACGTAAAACCCGACGTCATTGCCGAAGGCTTTTTCGACCACGCCGAAAGGCACGCCGTAGAACGATTTGAGATAAATGTCCCAGCTCGCGGCCTCGCCCTGCGCGGCCAGAATCGCGAGCACGGCGGCGCCAATCACCACGATCGTCTTCCACGGCACGCGCTCGCCAAGTGCGCGAATCAGCTCGGGAAGATTGACCTCGGTCATCTGATCCGGACGGCGCACGACGTGCAGCCGCTCACGATCGCGGCTGAGCGCGACCGCAACCAGGCCGCTGGCCGCAATTGCGGCGAACGCAATCAGCCACACTGCGAGGAAGATCAGGACCTCGGCGGTCACCGAAATCGCGAACACCTGCTCGAAGCCCAGAGTGCCGAACCACAGCAGATCGACGAAGAAGGTATCGGCGATGGAAAGGACGACCAGCGCGGCGATTACTATCGCGGCGATACCAAAGAGAATTGTTCTCGGACGCATCAGGATGTCTGGTTACTCGAAGAGCGGTTACTCGCCCCGTGCGATCCGGCTAACGTGCTCGCGAACGAGATCGGGCGGGCACAGCCAGACGAACAGCTTGAGGGCGGCGAAGGCCACCAGGATCCAGTCAAGTTCGCCAATCAGCGGAATGAAGTCCAGCTCGAGCGCTGGCGGCGTCAGCATCAAAAAGAACGCCAGCACCGGCACCGTCTTGGGCAAAATCGGCACGCGTGAGTCGGCCATCAGGCGCCAGAACACGCGCACGAACTGAGGCAGGAAAGCAAAGAATCTGCCGACCGTCATCGGCGACAGAAATTGCATGCGCAGGAATTGCCGGAACATGAGTTAGAAGATCCCCACAGGCCGTACTTTAGCACACGCGCGCCCGTTTGATGCCATCCATTCCGGACCGGCGTGAGGCGGTTTTCTGATACAATACGCGGCGGGCTGGTTTAAGGAAGGAGGCTCGCGGGTGTGAAACGGCACATGACCCTCGGCGACTTTCTGGTCGCGTACCTGCGCAAAATCGGGGTCAACACGATTTTCGGAATCCCCGGCGATCTCGCGCTCAAATTGTTCTTCGCCCTGGGCAAACGTCACGGCATCAAGATCGTTACGCTCTCGCACGAGCCCGGCATCGGCTTCGCCGCCGACGGCTACGCGCGCGCGACCGGCAAGATCGGAGTCGCCTGCGTCACCTACGGCGCGGGCGGCCACAACATGGTCAATCCGGTGGCCGGATCGTTCTCCGAGCGCGTGCCGATCCTGATCTTCTCGGGCGGTCCCGGCGAAGAAGAGCGCAAGCTCGGCACGCTGATCCATCATCAGGCCCGCGAGATCGAGTCGCAGCATCGCATCTACCAGGAGGTTACCTGCGCCTCGCGCGTGCTGACCGACCCGCATACCGCGGCGCAGGAGCTGCACGCCGTGGTCCGCGCCATCTGGGCCGAGCAACGCCCCGGCTACGTCGAGATTCATCGCGACATGGTCGATCGGGTGATTGAAGTGCCCGAAGAGCTAATCGAATGGGACGGGCGGCTGCATTTCAGCGAATCGGATTCGCGCAAGGTCGAGGAAGCGGCGCGCGAGGCCGCACAGATGTTCAACGCAAGCCGCCATCCGGTGCTGATCGCGGGGATCGAGATTCATCGCTACAAGGCCGCGCACGAGCTGGTCGAGCTGGCCGAAAAGATGGGCGCCCCGGTCTGCACCACGGTGCTCGGCAAGGGCGCGTTCCCGATGGACCATCCGCAGTACATGGGCGTGCACGTGGGGCCGATAAGTCCCGCGCCGATCGTCGCGCGGATGGACGAGGCGGACTTCGTGCTCAACCTCGGATGCCTCAAGACGGACATGAACTTCGGAAATCGCCCGCCGCGCGAGATTCAGAGCCGCTCTATATGGGCGGTCGATCGCAAAGTGGACGTGAAGTACCACACGTATATCGACGTGGGAGTGCGCGATTTTGTGCGCGCGCTGCTGCAGCAGAAGCTGCGCCATCACGAGGAGCGGGTGACCTATGCCGACAATCTGGGCGACACGCCGACTGCCGAGAACAAACAGATTCGGGTCGCGCAGATCCTGGTCGCGGTTAACCAGTTTCTGGCCACGCACAAGAACTACCTGGTGGTCACCGAGTCGGGCGATATGCTGTTCGGCGGACTCGACGTGCGCGTGCCGCATCACAGCACCTACCTGGCGCAGGGGTTTTACGCCTCGATGGGATTCGCGGTGCCGGCCGCGATGGGCGCGCAGATGGGCGGAGGGATGCGGCCGATCGTGCTGTGCGGCGACGGCGGCTTTCAGATGACGGGTCCGGAAATCTCCCACGCGCCGACCATCGGCATCAATCCGATCGTGGTGATCATCAACAACGGCGGATGGGGCATCTTCCGGCCAATCGTTGAGCGGCGCGAGCTGCTGGACCTGCCGCCGTGGCCGTACGCGAAGCTGGCGCGCGACTTCGGCGGCGCGGGCTTCGAGGCGCACACGCTGGCGCAGCTTCGACGCGCGCTCGCGTCGGCGCATCGCTCGCGCTCGTTTGCGATTATCGACGTGCATGTCGAACGCGACGATTTGTCTCCGGTCTCGATCAAGTACATTCGCGCCGCGGCCAAGCGCTCACAGGCTCCAGGCGCGCGCGCCGGGCGCAGGAGCAAACTCCTATGAGCGACTCAGCCGACCGCCATCACGCGCGGCATCGCGACTTCAAGTGGAGCGTGCCCGAGCATTTCAATTTCGGCGCGATCGTCGATCACTTCGCCGGCGATCCCAACCGGACCGCGCTTTTGTGGGAAGACCAGGACGGCAAGCGCGCGCGCCTGACCTACGCCGATATCCGCGCGCAATCCAATCAGATCGCGGGCGTGCTCGAGGCATCGGGACTGCGCCGCGCCGATCCAATCCTGCTGGTGCTGCCGCGCATCACGATGTGGCAAGCGGCGTATATCGGGGCGCTCAAGATGGGCGCGATCGTGATTCCATGCACCTCGATGCTGCGGGAGAAAGACCTGATCTATCGCGCCAATCATTCCGGCGCGCGCGCGATTATCGCCTGCAACGAAAGCGCCTCGATGGTGGCCGAGCTGCGCAGCCAGTGCCCGGGCTTGAGTCATTTCTTCATCACCGGAAGCTCGCGCTCGGGATGGCAGGGTTTGCCCGAACTGATGCAGCAGGCGTCGGCGGACTACAAGCCATTAGCTACTCGCGCCACCGAACCCGCGATTTGCTATTATACTTCCGGCACCACCCGCGAACCTAAGGCGGTTCTGCATAGCCACGCCTACACCTGGAGCCATCAATACACCGGGCGGAACTGGCTCGACGTGGCGGCGGATGGGGTCCATTGGACGACTTCCGACACCGGATGGGCCAAGGCCGCGTATGGGGTGCTGTTCGGACCGTGGATGAACGGGGTCACGACCTTCATGTACAACGGCCGCTTCGAGCCCAAACGCGAACTCGAGTTGCTCGCGCGGTATAATATTACTACTTTCTGCGCGCCGCCGACTGAGTACCGGATGCTGATTAAAGAGGATTTGTCCAAATATCAGTTTCCCAAACTCCGCCACTGCACCGGCGCCGGCGAGCCGCTCAATCCCGAAGTGATCGAGGTATGGAAAGATCGCCTGGGCCACGTGATTCACGACGGCTACGGACAAACCGAGACCATCATCCTGGCCGCGAACATGCCCGGGATGGAGGTAAAGCCGGGCTCGATGGGTCTGCCGTTTCCGGGCCACGACCTGCGCGTCGTTGACGAAGACCTGCGCGAAGTAAAAGACGGCGAGGTCGGGCAGATCGCGGTGCGGGTCGCGCCCGAGCGTCCGCCATCGCTGTTTTTGGAGTATTGGAAAAACCCCGCGGAGACCGCCGCGGTGTTCCAGGGCGATTACTATTTGACCGGCGACCACGCCACGCGTGACGCGGACGGATACCTGTGGTTCGTCGGACGCGCCGACGACGTGATTATTTCAGCCGGTTACCGCATCGGACCGTTCGAAGTAGAGAGCGCGCTGCTGGAGCATCCGGCGGTCATCGAGTCGGCGGTGGTGGCGAGTCCCGACGCCGATCGCGGATCAATCGTAAAGGCATTCGTGCGGCTCAACGCCGATGCGCGCAAATCCGACGCGCTTGCGCGCGAGCTGCAGGAACACGTCAAGCGAATCACCGCGCCGTACAAGTATCCGCGCGAGATCGAGTTCGTGGACGAGCTACCCAAGACAGTCAGTGGAAAGATCCGCCGGGTAGAACTGCGCAAACGAGAAGAAGACCGCAAGCGCAAGTAGCTGCGGCGTATCGTTGGCGGTCCTCCCGCATCATTACCTCGGATTGGGTGACGAGACTTGCGGCAGCGCGTCGCGGAAGCCGGGTTGCAGCATCAGGGCGCCGATCGCACGCGACATCGCCACCGACATCGATTCTTCCGGCTCGGTCTCGAGCGGCAGAAAGACTTCGCCACCGACGGGCGGGGGCGGCTCGTCTTCGGTTCCCAGAATCTCGCCGGTGTAGAGATTGGGGCTCGCGCGCGAGGAGAGCGTGAACCTGATACGCACCTTCGCTCTCATCTGGAAATACTGGCCGTGCACGGTTTGTTCGGTGCCGAAGCGCTGGTTGATCGAGGCCTCTTCGATCGAGGTCGCGAGCATATAGTCAATTCCGACCGGCAACGAAGCCGCGCCGCGCCTGAGCGGTCCGCTCGCGACCGGCTTGAGCCCCGCGTCACCGAGCGCGCGGATCACGGCTCTATTAATAACTCCGCCAAGATTCTCAACATAGAAAGATTGATCGACTAACCCCTGCGCCGAATATACGCCTCCGACGCGGACCCGTCCGCTCGCGACCGCGCCGCCGGTCGGCAGCACCGCGATTCTCACCGGACCGAAAACTCGCTCGGAGCCGGGCACGAAACCCGGCAGATAATGCAGCCGCAGCGCGGGCGCGGATTTGCATCCAAGCGCAACAGCCATCGCGGTCAACCCCGCGAGTGCGGCGGCGGCCTTAGCCCACGCGCTAAGCTTCAGACTAAACTTCGGGTGGTGCGACCGGCTGATGTCGTTCACGCCACCACATGAATGCGAATGCGCCGACCACCAACAGGACCGCAAACGTAACCCACAGTGAAGCGACGTGCGCGACATGAAGCGCGTGATAAAGTTCATCGCCAACCAGATAACCTACCGTGCTGATAAGCGTACACCAGACCATCGCACCCAACACGTTCCATCCGAGGAAACGAAAAAACGGCATCCCCGCCGCTCCCGCCATCGGCCCGGCCATGAAGCGAACGCCTGCGATGAATCGCGCCATAAAGACCGCCTTGGCGCCGTGGGTCTGGAAGAAAAGTTGCAAACGATCGTAGCGCAGACGCGCGAAGCTGAAGTTTGCGGCCAGCCTCACGAGCAACCGCTGTCCACCGGTGCGGCCCAGTATAAATCCGCAGCAATCGCCCGCAACCGCGCTGGCGATCGTCGCCAGATAGACAAAGCGGAGGTCAAGGATTCCGCGTCCGGCAAGAAACCCCGCGGCGAGCAGGACCGTTTCCTCCGGCACTGGAACTCCGAGGTTCCCGACGAACACGCATATGAAGATGCCGAGATATCCCCAAGTGGCAAGAACGTCGGTGATGTGCTCGGGTTTCAGAATCTCATGCATGCGCTGATCCGGCGCCCGATGCCGCTGCCGGCCTTCCGGATGGTATAGCTTGCCTCAGAGGGTGACGGAACGTAAGAGGGCGTGCCATGGCGCTTTGAACGCGGCCTCGAATCAACCCAGGCGAGGCTCGTCGAGGCGCGGTCACATTAGTATTGCGGCGGCTATCAGCAGGCTAAGCAGTGAAACGATAGCGCCTACTTCGAACGCCCGGTCACGATATTTGAGAACGATCGTTTGCCGGCCCGCTGGAACCGATACCGCCAGCCATCCGTTGATCGGACGCACAACACCCTGCCCCCGCTCGAGCCTCCATCCGGGGTCGTAGTTCTGGTTGATCACGACATCGGAAGGCCAGCGCGAATCGACTTGGTAGCTCAATTCATTCGGCGTCCATTTGAGCGGGAGCACCGAACCGATGCCTGCGAACAGAAATTGCTCGCCGTTATAACCGGGGTCGTTGTACCCTGACACGGTGGTTTTCCACTGGGTGTACTCGTAGCAATTGACGATGCCCATGTTGGCTTGCGCAATTACGGTCTGGTCGAAAGCGTTGGCGTGGTCCAACTGGCGGAAGTTGGCGGAGTGCGGAATCTGAGCCGGTACCCGATCGAATGCGTGAACGAGAAACGGCGTCCCCACCAGCAAAGAATCGATCGTGCCCGCAACCAGCAGCGCGGCGGCACACCATTGGCCGATGCGTCCGAACCGTCGTTGCAGTTCCTCCGCGCCGTAAGCTGCCAGCACGCCCACACATAACGCGAACGGGATTAGAAATCGTGAGCTGAGCCGCATTATCGAGAGGAACGGCAGCTCGCGCATCCATGAAAACACCGGGATCAGGCAATTATCACCGCGAATCGCCAAGATCAGGAACCATCCGATAGCGATCCAGACGATAATGCGGCGCCGAAAAAAGATCAGGCTTGCGGCGGCAAGCACCACGAACGCGGGGGAGAGATAGGATCCAAATTCGATAAAGAATCGATTCTGAAGAGCGAGCTGAACCTGGTCTCTTGCGAACCAGATTTGCGGCAGATCATGCCACATCACCCATGCGGGGCCCCAGGGCACGCGCCCTCGCTCGCGCACCAATTCGACCGCGGGCATCAGATCCACTGCCGCGAGACCCAGCCCCAGCGTTCCTCCGATTGCGATCGCTCCAAGCGGACGAAAACTGCGCCGCCTGAGCATCTCGGACAGCACGAATATTCCAATCACCGGCAGTTCCGTGACGATCATCAGCACGCTCCCCTCGCCAAAAGAGAACGCGAACAAAAAAGCGATCACGACCGCGGCTACCCGGAAACGCTTTTCGGACGCCGCGATGGCGGCCAGCAACCAAGGAAGGTAGACGACCCCAAGAAACACCAGATGTCCCTCGCCGAGATGCAGCGGAAACCAGCCCGCCGCCGGAAAGACCGTGGCAGCGAGCAAAGCGGAGAGCGGCCGCAAGCCGAGCAACCTGGCGAACACATAGCCCCCGGCCCACGCGATCGCGAGGTGGAGCGTGACCTCCAGATGCATCCCGACCATCGGACCTACGATCAGATGAAGCAGAAAAAAAGGAGTGAGAATGCGCGACTGCGGATTACCGAGCATCGGCATCCCGCCGCACTTGTAGGGATTCCACAGCGGAAGCTGATGAAAATGTTCCACTGAGTAATAGGCCACCCAGTGAAGCTCGGCCTCGAAATCCCAGTCGTTCTGCTCACTGGGCTGAGTAAGACGCAACAATATTGGATAGCTGAATAGTATTCCGAAAAGCGCCGCGCCAAGAGCTACCCAGCGTGCTTCCGCCGTGCGCCAGAAGCCGGCGAGCGTGAATGCCCGCTCGTTCTGAGGCGTGCGGCCGTCAGGCGGCGGTCGATCTCCAGCGGGAGTGGACGCCGAGTCAGCCGCCGAATCCATAGAACCCGATGTGCCAGACGCCGAATGCGATTAGCAGTACCGAGTAGCCAATGAGAATCCGCGTCAACTGGTCAACTCGTCCGCGCGGCAGGCCGAGCGCCATCAGCGCGAGCAGAAACGGGAATGCGTGCACATAATGACGCGTGCCAAATTGCGCAAATCCGTTGGTCCAGTAAAACAGGTCCGGGACTATGGATATCACCGCCATCGCGAGCAGGATCGCCGGCACGCTGCGGCTAAAGCTCGGCCGTAGCGCGAGCACAAAAGCGGGGCTGGTCAAAATCAACGCCTGTCCGCCGATCCCCGGATGAACATAAGGAAACTTGTTGCTTACGTTGGGCGCCATGAAGAACAGTGTGTACAGGTTTCCAGCCAGGTACTTGAAGGAAAATAACACCGAGCCCTGCGGTGCGAACAGGAACACCCCGCGATCGAAGAGGTTCCCGTAGCGCGCAAAATTGAATGCTCCATACACGAGCGCCGCGAGCGCGAACCCTGGCGCCATCGGCAGCAGCTCGCGGATATTCCGATGGCGCAAGTATGCGAGCGCGATCCACAGCGGCCACACGAAGGCGAGATCATAGCGCGCGATCGCCGCGAGTCCGGCGAGCAGGCCGATGAGCCATGGACGCGCCTGTCCGAAAAGCTCGGCCAAGGCAGCAAGCGTGAAGCCCGCCGCCACCGTCATCGTCACCTCCCAACTCCCGCCGTTGATCGCCTCTGACCAGATAATCGTTCCCATGCCGAAAAAGACCGTCAACCAAACCCGCGCGTTCGAGGTAAGTTTCAACCGCCCGAGCATCTTCCACGCCAGCGCCACATCGATCGCGCCGACGACAACCGAGAACAGCGATTGGCTGGTCGCCATTCCCCACCACGCTACCAATGGGATCAGCAGAATCGCGGGCAGTGGCGGATGGAGCTGATAGCTCTGGCCGTTAAACTGAGCGTGCTCGATATACTTCGGCGCATCGATCCACGTATGTCCATGGATGAACGCGAACGCCTGCCGGACGTGCGCATTGAACGGGTTGGGCTGATACATGGTGACGGCGTACAGCATCAGAAAGGCGACAAACACCGCGAAGGTCGTCCACCGTTCGCCATCCATATCGACCGCCGGCGATTTCATTTCCGCTCGGCCGGCGGCGAATTCCGGCGCGAACAGGCCGCACACCGCAAGCGCGAGTGCGACATAAACCAGAAAATTGGAATGAAGCGACTGCGTGAGAAAATACGGCGCGCCCAAAACCGCCGTCACGACCGCAAAGATGAAAAAATTGCGTCCAATACCTGACGGTTCCGGACTGGGCTCGTAGCCGCGATTCGGTGGCACGGGAGCTGGGCCGGCAAACCTTCCGATGACTGGCTGTGGTTGGGCTTGCGGCATTTCGACGAACATTTCTATCGAATTTTGGGTGGGCTTTGATAGCGGGGGCCGCATGAAGCCTTTGAGGATCGCGCGGAGTGACCTCGACTCCTCCACGCCGCTTCGACGGACGGCAAGAATTCCAAATATGGCGGCGGCGGCGAACGCCGCGACATTCGTGATCGAGATCGCGAACCGCGCGTCCGGACCAAGCGGCAGATATCCCTCCACTGCGCCCGGGATGTGCCAGAAATTGAAAAACACATAAGCGGTGTCAAGAAAGAGAGTGGCCGAAAGAACCCCATAGAGTGCCGCGATCAAACCCGACGTGGCCAGCATCGGCGCTAACAGCGCGACCGCGTAAAATAGATATCGCTCATGCATTCGCGGCGCGAACGTGAACATCCCGAGGTAGATGATAAAAGCCGAATAGAACAGGAACCACGGCGTACGATGGCGCCAGATGATCCATACCGCCAGCGCGGAGGCTAATGCGTATAGAAAGCTGCCGAGCTCGAAATAAGAAACCGGTCCGATTGCCTTTGCGCTGTCGAGGACTACAAGACCGCCCATCGCGAGCATCAGATTGAACGCATTGACCGAGCCCCACGGAAAGAGGTTCGCTGACTCGGCGAACACGTCCGGGATGAAATGCCACGGATGCGCCAGTTGAAATGGCGCGATTACCAAACCCGCGGTCCCGACAGCAACCGCGATGCTCCAAGTCCAATCCTTCCTGTTCCCGGCGATTAGGGTCCACCACGCCAGTAACGGCAACAGCATCAGGCCTTGTGGCTTAATCATGCCTCCGATCACCGCGATCGCCCAGGCCATCGCAAAGCGCCGCTGTGCGGCCAGCAGCACGCTCAGCAAGATCATCACCGCGAGCACCGAATCGTTCTGGCCCCAAACGGAGCTGATGTAGATGAGTGCGGGATTGAAAGCGACCAGCAGCGCCGCCACTGCCGCTGCCGCGGATGCCGCGCAGATCTTCTCCGCCGCCGCGTACACGATTAGCGCGAGCAGACCATCCGCGAAGACCAACGGCAACTCGACCGTCACTTGCGGACTCGCACCGGTGTGCGCCGCGATCGCTCCGAACGGCCACAGCACGTAAAGATAGGCGGGCGGGTAATTACAGACGAATCGGGGATCGTAAATGTGCGCCGGTCCATATAGCGCCATCGCGCGCGCCCAAATCTCGAACTGGAGCAGATCAACCTGTTCGAGCGGGAGGTACCGAATCAGCGCTACTTTGAGGATCGCGAGCGCTAAGATGAGCGCGGCAACCACCGTGAAGCGCTTGTCGCGCGCGCACACGCTCGGCTTGAGCGCCAATACGACCGCCCACGCGAACACTGCCGCCAGCAGCAGTCCGTCGACGACGCCGAGACCGTAGCTCAGGCGGTCCATTGAGGATCCCCCGGTTTAGATCGGCGGGTTAAGCCGGCCGAATCGAACAGACCACATTGGAAATCCAGCCGCGACCACCGGCCGCAGAGGTTTTTCCGGCAGCTCAGAGGTCGCGGCCTTGGTCATCGAAGCCCCAAGCGTCGCGAACCAGGTAAAGCGGGCGCCCCTTGACCTCGGTGTACACGCGGCCAAGGTACTCGCCGATCACGCCCAAAGTGATCAATTGAATTCCGCCGAAGAACAGCACCACCACCATTAGCGACGTATATCCGGGCACATCAATTCCCTTCCAGAGTTTGAGAATCGCCAGGAAGGCGGCGTAGAGAAACGCGAACAGCGATACGATGACGCCGAGGTAGCTCCAGATTTTGAGCGGCAGCGAGCTGAACGAGGTGACTGCGTCGATCGCGAAGTTCCAGAGCCTCCAGTAGCTCCAGTTGGCGCGGCCGGCGTGGCGCGGCGGCCGATGATACACGATTGCGGTCTGCTTGAAGCCGACCCAGGCAAACAGTCCCTTCATGAAACGGCTGCGTTCGGGCAGGCGCACCAGAACCTCGACCACGCGGCGGTCGAGCAGGCGAAAGTCTCCGGTGTCGCGCGGAACCGGGACCTCGCTGACGCGGTGATAGATTTTATAGAAAAGGCTCGCGGTAAGGCGCTTGGCGATACTTTCGCCTGAGCGCGAAGCGCGCGTCGCGTATACGATGTCAAAGCCTTCGCGCCATTTGGCGACCATCTGCTCGATCAACTCGGGCGGATCCTGGAGATCGGAATCGATCGGCACGACCGCACGGCCGCATGCGTAATCCAGCCCCGCGCTGAGCGCGACATCCTTTCCAAAATTGCGCGAGAAATTTATGATCTTGATTGCCGGATGGCGCTCCCGCAAAGCCAGCAGCATTGACAGGGTGTCATCGGTGCTGCCGTCATTGACGCAGATCACTTCGTAGGTGACGCCGATCTTTTCCATAACGCCGAGCACCCGCGCGATAAACTCTTCGAGATTTCCCGCCTCGTTGCGCATCGGCGCGACGATTGAGAGCTCGATCGCGGACGCGGGCTTGGCTGCGGCGCGCGGCGATGGTTCCGGCGTAAGGCGCAGGGGCCGGAGGGCTGGTGAATGCTCCATTCAAAGTTCCTGCAAGTGCTTAACCCAAACCGCCGCGCAATCAAAGCATCAATTCGCCGCCGCGACTATCGATCCCCGCGCTTATTTGCCGTCGTTATCGATCTCCTCGGGCGGCAGAACGTTGCGGAAAAACGCCCAGTACAGGAAGGTGTTGAGCCCCTGCATCGCGGCGGCGAACTCGAGCGGCAGCGACAGGTACAGATGCTCCATGAACAGGCCCGCGATATATGGTCCGACCGCCGACATCACTTGCGAGGGAAAGTTCGCGAAGCCCGAGGCGCTCGAACGCTCGGCCGGCGGAATCACCCCCATCAGGTAGGATTGCCGCACCGGGATCGAGAGCATGTTGAAAATCGCGCGGATTCCATAGATCGCAACCGCCCACACGAAGGTCGGCATCAGCACGACCATGAACAGCAGGACGGTCGAGATTGCGCGCGTCCATACGACCGAGCGCACCGACCCGAGCATCAGCGCGAGCCGCCCGGCCAGCAGGTACGGAATCGCGCTGATTAAATTCAGCACGAAAAAAGCCTCGGCCAGTTGCGCTGAAGTGGCGCCGAAGCGGCGGTAAAACCAGTACACCACGAACGGCCCGAGCATCCCGATCGCAAGTCCGTTGGTCGCGTTCGTGATCATGAAGCGGATGATGAGCCGCCACGACCCCGGCGAGAGTCCCATGCGCAGCCCCGGAGCATTGGACGCCACCGCTTCGGCGGCCGCGGCCTTTTGCGCGCGGCGTGCCGCGACGTGGTCTTCATGCACCGGGATCACGGCAAACGCCATCGCGAAGCCGAGCACGCCGGCGAAGACGAACAGGATACGATAGGTCTCGAGCTCCGGCATCGCGGCCGCCCGATGCAGCACCGACGGCAGACCGGCCAAGAGCGTACCGATGGCCGCAGCCCCTACGCCCACGAACGAGAACGCGCCGAAGACGCGGGTGCGGTTGTAGTCGGTGGTGCGTTCGGCAACCAGTGCCTGCACCGCGGGATAGAAGGGGCCCCACGCGCCGCCGGCCAGCGCTCCGCCGCGTCCGAGCGATCCGATCGCGGCGAAGATCACGATCCAGGTGAAGTTGCTCGCGAATGCGAACGCGAACGCGCCGCCACCGAGCATCACCGAGATCACGATCAGGCAGTTCTTGCGTCCGAAGCGGTCGGCAAGCACCCCGACCAGCATCGAGATTCCCGCCGCCGCGATTGCCGAGAATCCGAGCAGGATACCCAGCGATACTGCGCCGTATCCGAGTGCAACCAGATATAGCGGCAGGATGATCCCGAGATAACCTTGCGAGATGCTGCGCAGCACGCGCAGGACGAACAACCACAGCAGGTCGCGGTTGAGCCACGCGATCCCGAGCAGGCCGCCGTCGGGCGGCTCGAGCACCTCAGGCGCGGCGGCAAAGGCGCGTTCGCGATCGTCCCCGCTAACGCTCGTATTCATCGCGGCCGGGCGCCCGTGCGGGCTGTCGATTCGGCGGTGATCGAACGGGCGGGCAACGGTCAATGCGCTCCCGCCGTAGCGTCGGTATCGTCAGGGACGCCGCGATTCGGGAGCAGGAATATCAGCGGCAGCGTGATCAAGAGCATCGGGACCAGCATCCAGAAACAATCGTTGTAGGCCATCATCGTGCTCTGTCCATTGATCATCGAATTGAGCATCGCCAAGTCGCGGCGCTGGCCGGGCGCCGATCGGAGTCCATTGCTGGTCAGAAATCCGCGGTAACCCTGGTCGGTGGTGCGAAAAGCAGGATTGGTCGCCGTGATCGAATCCACCAGCATCGAGCGATGGAACTGAGTGCGTCGCGCGACCACGGTCGCAAGCATCGCGTAGGCAACGTTGCCGGACACCCGGCGCGCCAGCGTGGTCAGACTCGAGGCCGAGGTCATCAGCGCGCGCGGGATACTGCTTAGCGTAACCGTGCTGGTGGTGACCATCGCCGTGCCCATCCCGACGCCGGTCATGATCAGGATCGGCATGAAACTCCAGAAGCTTACCGCCATCGAAAAGTGCCCGAGCTTCCAATAGCCGAGCGCCAGCAGACTGATTCCGAATCCGACCAGGATGCGCGGACTCACGTAGTTGTAAAGCCGCCCGACGATCGGCATCGCCACCATCATCGCGGCCGCCCGCGGCATCAGCACCATCCCGGCCTGATAGGCGGGATAGTTCATCAGGTCCTCGGTGTATTGCGGCAGCAGAAAACTCGATCCGTACAACGCAAAGCCGACGAGCGCCCCGATACTCGTGCCAACTGTCAACGGCAAGTTCTTGAACAGGCGGAAATTGATGATCGGTTCGTCGTGCTTCATCTCCCAGATCACCAGCGCAACCAGCGAGACCGCGGCCAGGATCGAGCCGCCGACGATCCAGTTGCTCGCGAACCAATCGACTTCCTCGCCACGCTCGAGCACGACCTGAAGGGCAGTTAACCCTGCCGTCAAAAGCACGATTCCGCCCCAGTCTATTTTTAGGACACCGCGTTTCAGGTATGGCGGGTCTTGAACAAATGCGCTGACCATCAGCAGGCCGACGATACAAATCGGCACATTGATATAGAACACCGCCTGCCAGCCGTAGTTATCGACCAGCCATCCTCCTACGACCGGTCCGATCGCGGGCGCGAGCACCACGCCCATGCTGAAGATCGCCATCGCCATCCCCTGCTCGGCCGGTGGGAAGGACTCGCGCGCGATCGCCTGCGAGCACGGCATCAGGCTGCCGCCGCCGATTCCCTGCAGCACGCGATACACGATCATCTGGGTCAGGGTCTTCGAGGTGCCGGCCAGCACCGAGCCGATGATGAAAATAAACATCGAGGCCAGGAACAGACGCTTGCGTCCAAGCAGCGTCGTCCACCAAGCCGCCATCGTGATCATGATGATCTCGGCGATCGAGTAGGCGGTCGAGACCCAGGTGATCGTCAGCAAGTCCTGACCGAAGCTGCCCATCATATGCGGCATCGCGACGTTGACCACCGTCGCGTCCATCACCGACAGGAACGTGCCGATCATCACCGACGAGGCGACCAGCCATTTGCCGGGCGCGAGCCGGATACCGGTCGGCGGAGGCAGTGGAATCTTAGGATGCGCAGCTTCGGTTGCCATCTGAGCGCAGGCGCTATCGCGGGTGCCGATTCATTCTATCAACAACATGGCAAGTCCCAAGCAATCGATCGACCCGCTTTAGTCCGTAATTCGCGCGGGCGCAGCTCCTGCCGATACCTCCTCCCGCGGGCGGGACAGGGCCGCGCGGCGCTGAACAATTTCGTACCGGAAATTCAAAAATCATCCAAACGAACCCACCGATCGCCGGATGTTTCGACCGCACCGCGCGCGAATCGTCGCGCTTTACGCGTTGACGCCTCCGGCGCTAGTATCGCGCCGCGGCCCGCCGCATCAATACCGATCGTTCAAGGAGTAATCCCGGTGCCTACACGCGACTTCGCACAATCTTTAGACGGCCTCAAAATTCGCTACGAGATTCGCGGCGCGGGCGCACCGCTCGCCCTGATCATGGGATTCTCCGGATCAGGCCGCGCATGGGGCGAGCCATTCCTGAAGCTTCTCGCCGACCGCTTCCGCATCTTCATGATCGATAATCGCGGCACCGGCGAAAGCGACAAGCCCGACCGCTCGTGGAAGCTCACCGACATGGCCGACGACGTCGCCTGCGTGCTCGATCACGCCGGCACCTCCGCCTCGCACATCTACGGAATCTCGATGGGCGGGATGATCGCGCAGGAATACGCGCTCAAATATCCGACACGCGTCAAAGGCCTGGTCCTGGGATGCACCAACTGCGGCACGTCGCATTCGCCGCAGGCGAATCCGGAAAATATCGCCAAGCTGATGCCGCAGCCCGGAATGGATCCGCTCGAGGCCGCCAAGCTCGCGTTCTCGGTTGCCTGCGGCCGTGCGTTTCTGACTTCGGCGTCGGGCCACAAGACGCTCGGCGAGCGGATGGCCGAGTCGGCGGATTATCCGATGACGCCGGCGCACACCTACATGCGCCAGGCCGAGGCGATCGGCGGCTTCGAGACTTATCCGCGCCTGGGCGCGATCAAAGCGCCCACGATGATCATCCACGGCGACGACGATAATATCGTGCCCGTGGCGAATGCCGAGATTCTGCACAAAGGAATCGCCGGCTCGAAGCTCAAGATTCTTCCCGGCGCCGGTCATATGTTCTTTTGGGAACAACCCGAAAACTCCGCGAAGATTCCCGGCGACTTTCTCGCGGCGGTGAAGTAACAGATCCGGAAGAGGGCATCCGCGATGGCATCATACGAAACCGTTATCTACGAAAACGTCGAAGGCAAAATCTGGCGGCTCACGCTCAACCGCCCTGAAAAATTAAACGCGCTGTCGCAGAAGCTTCTTAAGGAACTCGAACTCGTGATGGACGAGTACGAGGCTAATCCCGAGGCGAGCGTGCTGATCATTCGCGGCGCGGGCCGCGCGTTCTCGGCCGGTTACGATTTGCAGGGCACGCAGCATCCGGGCTCGACCTTTACCGTCACCAACGATCGCCTGGGATTGCACAAAACCATCGAGCGATGGCAGCGCCTGTGGGCGATCTCCAAACCCACCATCGCGCAGGTGCATGGCTTCTGCCTGGCCGGCGGCACCGAGTTTATCGGCCACTGCGATATCGTCTTCGCGAGCGAGGATGCGCAGTTCGGCCATCCCGCCGGCCGCTCGCTCGGAATTCTGCCGACGCTTTCGATGTGGCCGGTCCTGATGGGTCCGCGCAAGACCAAGGAATATCTTTTCACCGGCGATTACATGGGCGCCAAAGAAGCGCTCGAATGGCATCTGGTCAATCGCGTATTCCCGAAAGACAAGCTCGAAGAAGAGACTCTCGCCTACGCGCGTCGGGTCGCGATGGTTCCGGCCGAGCTGCTGATGCTGCACAAAGCCGCCGTCAATCGCTATCTCGATATCATGGGCATCCGCGCCGCCGAACAATCCGCCGCCGATATCGACGTGATCGCGCATCAGACCGACACCGTGAAGGCGTGGATGAAAGCCTCACGCGAGAAAGGCCTCAAGTCCGCACTGACCGAGCGCGATCGCCCATTCGCGAAAAAGGGTTAGAGCGCAGGTGTCAGAGAATTTCTGATGGCGTCGCCCGCGACTGTTGCGAAGACGAGCCGGTTCTTCAACCGATGGTACGGGCGCATCTTCTCGCGCAATCCGTATCCGCTCTATCGCTTTCTGCGCCGGCGTTTTCCGGTGTTGCGCACTCCTGTCGGCTTTTGGATCATCACGCGCTACGCCGACGCCTACAACATCCTGCGCGACCGCCGCACCAGCACGTTTGATCTTACCGCGCTCGATACTTTTCCGCCCGACGACGGTTTACGCTCGATGCAGGTGCTGCTCAGGCCCGCGCTGCAGTTCCGTTTTCCGCCCGACCACACGCGTCTGCGCCGGGTGATGGGCAAAGTCTTTTCGCCTGCGAACCTGGAGGCGATGCGCCCGCGCGTGCAGAAGATCGCCGACCGGCTGCTCGACGCGGCGCAGGAACGCGGCGCGATGGACGCGGTCGCGGATCTGGCGTTTCCGCTTCCGGTCGCGGTCCTGGCCGACCTGATGGGCGTGCCCGAGCGCGACTTTCCCCTTCTGCGCGACTGGGTGCGCTCACTCGGCGGATCGATCGATCCCGCCGCGAGCGCGAACGATCCCGGCGTCAGCGTGCGCGACACGATCGCGTCGGCCAAGCGCTACTTCGCCGGGCTCGCGGCCGAGCGCCGCAAAAATCCCGGCGAGGATCTGCTAAGCCTGCTCGTCTCCGGCGAGGACCGCGGGGAAGTTGCAAGCGAAGACGAACTCGTGTCCAACGCAATCTTCACTCTGGTCGCCGGCCACGAGACCACCATGAACATGCTCGCCAACGGCACTCTCGCGCTGTTGCGCAATCCCGATTGCGCAGACCGTTTGCGGCGCGATCCGGCGCTGATCGATTCGACCGTTAACGAAGTCCTGCGCTACGACAGCCCCGCGCAGGTGACGTTCCGGACCGCGATGGAACCGATCGAAATTGACGGCCGCACCGTCCCGCCCGGCGAGCATCTGGTAGTGATCATGGGTGCGGCCAATCGCGACCCCGCGCGTTTTCCCGATCCTGACCGCTTCGATGTAGCCCGGCCCGACAACAACCACCTGGCGTTCGCCGGAGGGATTCATCGATGCATCGGCGAGCCGCTCGCAAAACTCGAGGGCCGCATCACGTTCGAAACTCTGCTGCGCCGGATGCCGAAGCTCAGGCTCGCCGGGCAGGACTATCAATGGCGCCGCACGATGGTGCTGCGCGGCCTCGAGCGTCTGCCAGTCGCGTTCTGAGCTAGTCAGCCCCGCGCGCGCGCCGCAAGCCGTGCGACCAGCGGGGGGTGCGGTCTGACCGGCGCGGTCTTGAAGAACGGCCGGACGTGCTCTTCCAGCATCGTATCGACGATCTTTTTATACGCGAGGTCGCCGAACAGATTTCGATCCTCGGCCGGATCTTCAATCTCGTCAAAAAGCTGTCCCGCCTCGAGCGTGTCCTCGAACACGACCAGCTTGTAGCGATCGGCAAGGAACATCGCGAAGCCATAGTTCTCGCTCACGAGCGCCGGAATTGCCGCGGGAGCGGCGCCGCCGCGAATCACCGGCAAAAGCGAGTTCGCGCCGCTGCCCACGATCGCCGTGGCGCCTGCGATATCGCGAATAGTCGCCGACAGATCCATCAATTGCACGCGCTCGCGCACGACGCGTGGGGGCGTGGCGCCCGGCGGCCGCACGATCATCGGCACGCGCACCGACGGCTCGTAGAAAACCATCTTCATCAGCATCCGATGCTCCCCCATCATTTCGCCGTGATCACTGGTGTAGATGATCCAGGTGTTGTCGAGCATCTTTCTGCGCGAGAGCGCCGCGGTGATCGCGCCCAGGCCGGCGTCGATCACCGAGATATTCGCGTAGTACGCGCGGCGGAGCGCCACGATCGCCGCGTCGGTCATGGTGGCCGAGTCGCTATGCGTCAGAAACGCATTCAGGAACAGGTTGAACGGACCGGCGGCCGGAACCGCGGGGCGCTCGAGCGATCGCGGCTTCGGAATTTCCGCGTCACGGTACTGGTTGACCGCCTCGCGCGGCGCGTCCCACGGATTATGCGGCCCCGGAAATCCCACCCACAGGAAAAACGGCGCGCGGCCCGCGTAACTGTCGATCCAATCCGCCGCGCGTCGGCCGTGCCACGTGTCGGGATAATCCTCGATCGAGAGCGGACACGGATCCGCCTGCCAGGCCGGGGTGCCGGCGCGATTGCCCGACAGTTTGGTGCGCGCGATGAACTCGCGGTAAACCTCGAGCAGGCCGCGCTCGCGCAGATAATCGGTGTAGGGAGTATCGTGCGCGCGCGAGGCGAGTTTGCCGACCGTCTCGATCGGTTCGTCGAAGCCGTAGGCGACCATCAGTTCGCGCATCGCGGCGGTCGAATGGACCTGGCGCTGGCCGTGCGGCCACAGATGCATCTTGCCGATCTCCGCGGTGTGATAACCCGCGTCGCGAATACGATGCAGAAAAGTCGGCGTGCCGTCGGCCACCTGCGACGAGTTCTCGAACACTCCATGATCGCGCACGAAACGCTCCGTCAGCACCGACGCGCGCGCCGGCATGCACAGCGGACCCTGGCAGTACGCGCGCTCGAAGCGCACGCCCTCGCGCGCAAGCTGGTCGATATGCGGAGTTTTAATCACCGGATCGCCGGCGCATCCGAGCATGTCGGCGCGATGCTGATCCGCCATCACCAACACAATATTGGGCTGCTCACTCATCGCGATTCGTCATTTGAGTTTCTGGTGCGCCGCAAAAAAATTGCAGATCAGACTGGTGCCGTCCAGCTTGTTACTGGCCTCGCCGACCCATCGTGCGGGCAGAACCTGCGGGCTGCCCGGCCATACGTGGCCGAGTCCATCGACGGTGTAGAACTCAAGCACCGCGCCGCCCGCGCATGGACCGTACGATATTCCTTTGACGCCGCCGCTATCGCGCAGCGTGCTCGGATTGGCGGGGCACTTGAGCATCGTGCGCCAGGCATTGATCGATCGAGCGATTGGAGGCTTGGAACTCGTTCCCCACGGCGTGGTCGCCGCGCCCCCGGCCAGAGGATTCAGCGGATCGGCGGCGCCGATGATATAGAGCATCGAGATCGGCTGCGCGAGCGTGGCATTAGCCAATTGAAATTGCCCCGAAACCGGCGCGATCGCCGCAATTCGGCCGGCGAGCTTCACGCCAAGCGTCAGGGTCATGCTCGCGCCGCTGGAAAATCCGGTGACGTAGATTCGCTTGGGATCGATCCGGTATTGGCTCTCGAAGCGAGTGATCAGCGCGTCGATAAATCCGACGTCATCGACCTGATGATGCGCCGTGTCAGCGGTTGCGGTCTGGGCAAGATCATTCCACGCGGATGGATTGCCCCGAAAGCTCTCCGCCTCCGACGGCCGGATCGGAAGGGCGTCGGGTGCCGCAACGATAAAGCCGTCGCGGTCGGATGCGGCGATCCAGCCCTCGCGCGCGAGCGTTCGCGCGCCGGATCCTCCCGCGCCGTGCAGCACGATCACGAGCGCGGCGGGATTTTTGCCGTCGTACCGCGAAGGGACATGCAGCGCGTACGCGCGCGCATAGCCGCCGAATTGAAAACCGTTCGAGGTTGGCTCGGCCGCCTGAGACACCGCCGCCAGCGTCAGCATCAAAAGGATCGCGGCGATCACGGCCCACGAAATAGTGTGGCGATGCCGGATTTTCATCGTTCCTTCCCCTTCAGGCCGTCGCCGCCTGTATCGCGCGCGGCGATTCGGCCGCCGCTAGATTGCGCGGGTCAGCGGCGTGACGCCTTCGATCGCTTCGGCCTGGCTGGTCTCCGCTATCGCGCCGGCGTCGCGCAGTTGCTCGAGGTTGTGTAGGTGGCTTGCGCGATCGATTCGGTAAAACCCCAGCACCGCGATCGCTATCGCGCTGCACGCCGCCGTGATTGGAACATAGATCAAAACCAGATGGCGCAAAATCAGCGGATCGACATGGCCCTGCACCGCGCCCTGCGGAAAATGCACGAACGAAAGCAGCAATCCCGAAACGAAAGTGCCCGCTCCCGAAACCACTTTCTGCAACAGCCCATTGGCCGCGAACAGCAGCCCTTCGGAGCGCTGCCCCGTATGCACCGCGATATCCTCGACCACATCCGCCATCATCGAGGATACGATGATAAAGCCCATGATGCCGAGCGTGTCGCGTACTATTCCGTTGACCACCAGAGCCGCGAGCAGCGCGAACGAATGGTTCGGCGGCATCAGGCCGATGAGCCGGAGCGGAATCGGAATCACGCTCGCGACCAGCGAGATTGCGAACAGCGTGATCATCGCGCGCTTCTTGCCCATCCATTTCGAAACCATCGGCGCCAGCGTCACGCCCAACAGCGCCGAGAAAAAGCCGAAAGCGACCAGGTAGGAAATCTCCTTCGAAGACAGCTCCCAGAAATAAGTCGTGATGTAGAGTCCGAGCCCGCTGGAGAGTCCGCCCGCGATCGCCGAGATGATTCCCGCGACCATCAGCGCAAGGAACGAACGGTTCGACAGCGTGGTCAGGACTTCGCGCAGATTTACGCGCAAGCTTCCGGCAAGCCGCGGAGGCGACTTTATATCCATACCGCGGCCCTGCGTGCCGACACAGGTAATCAGGATGGTGACGAACATGACGATCGCCGCGACCAAACCCCAGCGCGCGTAGCCGAGCCGGTCGAGCACGCCAAGAGTGTGGGTCGCGTCCTGGCGCAGAAAAACCCGGAACGCCAGCATCGCCATCGCGGTGCCCCCGATCATCCCGAAGAAGAACCGGTAGCTGAGAAGGCTGGTGCGCTCGTCGTAGTCTGGAGTCAGTTCGGGCGCCAGCGCGGCGCTCGGAATCTCGTACAGGCTGATCAGCAAGCGCACCGAGATCAGCAGTACGATCAGATAGGCGAACATCGCCCCCTTGCTCCATCCATGCGGCGGATTCCACAGAAAATAGAATGCCACCGCCAGCGGCAGCGCCGAGGCGTACATGAACGGATGCCGCCGGCCCAGCCGCGAGCGAAAGTGATCGGAATATTGACCCAGAATCGGATCGAAGATCGCGTCGAACACCAGCGCAATCATGATCGCCGCTCCGACCCACGGAGCCGGCAACCCAACTACCTGGTTGAAGAAGAGCAGCAAGAGCGAGCCGAGCGCCACCGTCTCGACCCCAAACGCGATCGAGCCGATGCCATAAAAGGTTTTGATCGCAACGCCGAGCCGTGGTCCCTCGAGCGGCGCTTGAGCTACCGGCGGGTTGTGAATTGCGGTTGCCATTTATGCACTCCTGCGCGTGGCACGATCGAAAGTGTTCACCAGTTCGCGCGCGTACGAATTGAGATCAAGCTTCGGGTCGGTTGTCAGCTGCGGGGAAACCGCATCAATAGCGACCCCAATAGTGATCGCCATCACGCGGGCAGAGAATTCGCGAAACTCTCCGGTGCGCTGCCCGCGGCGCAAAATCCGCTCCAGTCCCGCGACGATCATTTCGTCGGAGTTCGCGGCGCTGCGTTCGACCGGCCGGCCCGGGCGCGCATTCTTGTATATTTCCGAAAGCGCGACCAAATGCATCCGATGCGCGCCCAGGAACTCGAGGTTGGTCTCGATATATTTATGGAGCTGCGCGCGCGCGGAAATCTCGGCGAGGATGCGCGGGCGCATGAAGGCCTGGCCGGCGGAGTAAACTTCGTCAACTATCTGCCGGATCAGCTCGTCCTTGCCCGCGAAGTGGTAGGAGATAACGCCCTTGCTGATTCCGGCGCGCCGCGCGATTTGCGCCAGCGATGCGCGCGCGTAACCGAGCTTGGCGATCGTCTCGATCGCGCATTCGATGATCTGCGCGCGCCGCGCCGTTTCGATAAAAGAGCGCCGATCGGCAGCATCCGGTTCAGAATCTGGCCGCATGGTCAAAATATTGAACACTCGGCCAGACCGTGTCAAGCGGTATCCCACCCCTCGCCCTCAAGGGAGAAGTTAGGTGAGGGTCCGATCTGCGCGGCATTGTTCTGCCGCGCCTTAAAATTCTGCGCTGGCAGATTTCTTGTAACCGCGCTGGGCTTCACGCCGCACTGAAAAATGACCCTCACCTAACCTCTCCCATACTGGGCGAGGGATCAGACATCAGAACGAGGGATAAAAGGGCGTGACCTTTTGCTGCGCCGGGCGTTTATATGAATAGGTAACCACATGGCGCGGGCACGGGCAGCAGTTTTGGCGGACGACTCGGAAGAGCGGCAAATGGTTGCGGCCGCGCAGACTGATCCGAGCCGCTTCGCCGCCATTTACGAAGAGAACTTTCCCCGCGTCTATGCGTATGTCGCGCGGCGGGTTCACGAACGCGCGGAGGCCGAGGATCTCACCGCCGATGTTTTTCATCGCGCGCTCGAGAACCTCGACCGCTACCAGTGGCGCGGGGTGCCATTCGCGGCGTGGCTCTACCGGATTGCCGCCAACGCGATCGCCGATCGCGCGGAGCAGGCGACGCGCGCGCGCGGCTACCACCCCCCCGACGTGGAGCCCGAGCCGCCGCCCGAAGAGCTCGAGCATCGCGCGCGCCTGTTTAAGATGGTCGATGAACTCGCCGAAGACCAGCGCCGGGTGATCACGATGCGCTTTGCCGAGCAGAAGAGTATCGCGGAGATCGGCGCGGCGCTCGACCGCAGCGAAGGCGCGATCAAGCAACTGCAATTCCGCGCCTTGCACAATCTCAGGAAACGAATGGGTGACTCCAATGGCTAAACGCCCGAGCCTGTCGGAACAACTCGATATGGCCGTGGAGGCCATAATGTCCAGCCCGGATGATCCACAGGTGAAGCTCGATCCGAAAGTTGCCGCGCTGATAAGTATCGCCTCTGAGCTGCGCGACCTTCCGCGCCACGAGTTCAAGGCCCGCTTGAAGCGCGATCTGGCGGCGAAGTCTGGAGCGCCGGGGTTGACGCCCGCGATCACGCAGGACTTCACCGAGGCGCAGATCTACACGATCCTCGCCGATATCGAGCGGCGGCCTCCGCTCTTTCCGCACGACATTGGCGCCGCGCTCGCCGGACTGCCCGATTCCTCGATGCGCTTTCTTGAGCCCGTGAATGACACCACGCTGGTCGCGTCTTACGCGCGTACGCCCACGCACTGGGAACGCCATCCGGGCGGCAACGAGATGCTGTATATCGTCGATGGGGCCGCCGAGGTGGTCACGTTGACCGACGCGGGTCCGGTCACATCGTTCGCCAACAAAGGCTCGATCTTCATCTGCCCGCGCGGATTGTGGCATCGCCAGATACCACGTCCTTTCGTCTCCGAGCTCTCGCTCACGCCGGGCGCAGGCACCGAAGGTTCCGACCTGTCCGATCCGCGTGTCGCAGGAGCTGACCAGATGTCGCCCGATGAGGCGCGGGTCGCTCCGCCGAGCGCGGTGGGCATCGCCGCGATTCCGTCGTACGACGCAAGCGCGGCGGCGGCCCGTGCGATTCCGCTCGCGATCACCGAGGCGACTACTGCGGAGGAAGCCGACGCCGCTTATTTGCATCTGACCGATCTCGATCGACTGAGCCTCGGCGTCATGCGCTTTTCGGGATTGACGCCGTGGGAGCGGCATCCCGATGGCGACGAGCTGCTCTACGCGCTCGATGGCGAAGTCGAGCTGACGGCGCTGACCGACGACGGCCCGATAGCGCGCAGGATTCGCGCGGGCGAGGCGTTCGTCTGTCCGCGCGGCATATGGCATCGCCAGCTTCCGAAACCTTGGGTGACGATCCTGTTCGGCACGCCAAACAAGACCACCGAAGTTTCATTCGCCGACGATCCGCGAGCGGGATGAGTGGCGCGCCACGTAACTTTCGTATCTTTCACATCCGAGGAGGCAACGATGGCATCAGTAGAACGCAGACCCGATGGATATCACACTGCGACGCCGTACTTGTACGTCGCCGATGCGCACAAGCTGATCGACTTCGTGACGCGCGCGTTCGGCGGGGCCGAGACCCGCTATCACGACACGGGCAACGGGCACGTCCACGCCGAATTCCGGATCGGCGACTCAATGTTCATGGTCGGCCAGACCGAGCCGGCCTCCGCCTCGATCTACTTGTACGTTGACGACGTCGATGCGACCTATTCTCGCGCGCTTGCTGCCGGCGCGAAATCGGTCGAAGCGCCCTCCGACAAACCCTACGGCGATCGCAACGCGTGGGTAGTCGATCCATGCGGCGTCACCTGGTTTATCGCGGCGCATATCGAAGACGTGAGCGATAATGAAATCAAGAATCGGATGGAGATGCGAAAGTGAGGCGATAGACCGCGCCGGCGTGCTATAAGGTTGATCGCGCGGTGGCTGCGCCGCCGCGATCAAATATCCACAGAAAGGACCAGGTGAATCATGCTCGAAGCAGGAAGCGCGTTTCCGAATTTCTCGCTGCCCAATCAGGATGGCAAAACCGTAAAGCTCGGCGACTTCGCCGGCAAATGGCTGGTGGTTTATTTCTACCCGAAAGACGACACCCCGGGATGCACCATCCAGGGCAAGTCGTTTACCGCCTCGAAGGCTGATTTCGATAAAGCCGGCATCACCGTCCTGGGCGTCAGCGCCGACGACGTGAATTCGCACAAGAGCTTCTGCAACAAGTTCAGCTTCACGATCGATCTGCTGGCCGATCCGAAATCAGATCTGATGAAGGCGTGCGGGATCAACCAGGCCGAATGGAACAGCATGAAGTTCTGGGAGCGTTCGAGCTTCGTCATAGATCCCAAAGGCGTCGTGCGCAAATCCTACGCCAAGGTGAATCCGCAGGGCCACGAAAAAGTCCTGCTCGACGATATCAAGGCGCTAAAGGGAAATTAGCCCGCTCTCTCCATAGTCCCTCTCCCAGATTGGGAGAGGAACTATGGAGAGAAAATTAAGAATCAAGATGCGCGCGGGTGAGGCCGAAGGCTTCGGCGAGTAGTTCATAAGAGCGGCGGCGCGCCTGATGGTCGTGCACGACCGTCACGATCATAATCTCCTCAATGCCGAGTTCGCCGGCGATTCGCGCGAGCTCGTCGTGCAGATGGTTCGCATCGCCGACGAACACGCGCGGCCATTCGCCGGTATCGTTCGGGAGACGGCCGTAGGTTGATCCGATCTGCGTCAGCGCCCGCTCCGGAGTCGGAATCGGACCGCGACCGCCGCCCTGGCGCAGGCGCTGCGCCCACGCGCGCACGCTCGAGTAGATGCGATGAGCCTCCGCCTCGGTCTCCGCGCAGATCGCACCGAGCGCGAGGATCGTCTGTCCGGCGAGCGCACCGCCTTTGCGGTTGACGTGCTCCCGGTAATATTCGATCGCCTTGCGCGTATGCGTCGGATCGATGAAGTGCGCAAACGCATACGGCACGCCGAACTGTGCCGCCGCCGCCGCGCTCCACATGCTCGAACCCAGCAGCCATACTTCAGGCGCATCGGGCATCGCGGGTGAAACCGCGATCTCGCGGAACGGATGTTCGTCGGGAAAGCTCCCGGAGAGAAACGCCATCAGCTCCGCCATCTGCTGCGGGAAATCGTCTGGCATCGGGCTGCGCGTTCGCTCGCGCCGGAGCGCAAATGTGTCGAGAGGACTGCCGCCCGGCGCACGTCCGATTCCAAGATCGATCCGGTCCGGATACAGCGCATGCAGCATCCGGAAAACCTCGGCAACTTTGAGCGGACTATAATGCGGCAGCATCACGCCGCCGGAGCCGACCCTGATATGCGCAGTCTCCGCCGCGACGCGCGCGATCAAAACCTCGGGCGCGGAGCTTGCGAACGATCCGGTCGCGTGATGCTCGGCGATCCAGTAGCGCGCGTAGCCCAGGCGATCGGCGAGTTGCGCCAGATCGATCGTGTTGCGCAGCGCGTCGGCGGGCGTGAAGCCTTCCGGCACGGGACATTGATCGACAATCGAGAGCTTCACCCCTGATCTTCCTTCACGGTTATCCATGCGACGCACGGCACATCATTGACTTAGCAGATTGCGGTGCCCGAATCGCGCCACGCCGCCCTTCCGCGGTGGTGACGGAAGATCTCCAGATCCGGCGGAATCGTCGCAGAGAGGGAAAAACGTTCGGCGCGCGAGCGGGGGTGGCTCGGCGCGCCGAATTTCAGGTGTCGGTGGTGCGGAGTTAGTTCAGGCGCCAGATGGTGCGGGCGGCTTCGGCCGAACGCTCGACGAACTTGCGGCTGAGCTCGTGCTGGGCCGCGAATACCGGCGCGAGCGGCGTCTCTTTGGCCCAACTGGTTGCGCGGGCCTGCATGTCGAGCGCGTCGTTGGCGAGCTTCTCGCTGGTCTCGATGTACCAGGCGGCGAACTTCTTTGCGCCCTCGAGGCTGAAGTACTCGCGGCCGGCCTTTGCGATATTCTCGAAACTCATTGTGCTTGCTTTCTCTTCTGCCACTGTCGTTGTCCTCCAAGGTCCGGCGTTTACGGCCGGGGTTCTTTACAATCTAAGCATCAATTGATGCCGCGTCTGTTGGGGTTGGTCGCGGACGCGACAATTCAAGCGGATTTTTCTCCGTCAATTCCTTATGCGTCGCGCTCGGTCAGCCATCCGCCGATTGCGGGCCACAGATTCTTAAGCGCGTCGCTCGAAACGGCGGCGCCCATGTGCCCGGTCGGATAATGGAAATTCTGTTTATCCTCGCTGCCGATCAGGTCGGGCAGCGCCTCGCTGGATTTGGGATTTACGATATCGTCGTTGTCGCCGATCACGTTCATCACCGCGGCGACGACATTTTTGAGATCCACGGTGACGCCGCCGACTTTCATCTTGCCCATCATCAGCGCGTTGTGAATTCCGAGATCGTTGTTGGTCTCGAGGAAGATCTTGCCCGCGAACGCGACGTCGCTGTGCAGCCATTGCTCGAAGAGCTTGAACATATCCAGGTACCCGCGGCGCGCGGTGCTGCGATGCGCGCCGACGAATTTGTCGAGCAGATGATGCGTGGGCGCAAGCGAGTTGAAGAACGAAAAGATCATCCACGGCGGAACGTTGCCGTAGGTGTTGACCAGCATCTTCGCGCCGGTTTCGGAGAGCATCCGCGACATGAAATCGATCGGCAGGTCGCGCGTGCTCATGTCGAGCGGCAGGGTCAGCGTGACCAGATTCTTAACGTTCTGTGGATGCAAAGCAGCGTAGAGCAGCGCGAGCAGTCCGCCGAAGCAGTAGCCGATGATCGAGACCTTCTCGACCCCGCGATGAAGCTGCACCGCGCGGACCGAGTTGGCAATATCTTCGTTGACGTATTCGTGGAAGCCGCGGTTCCTGTCGGCGGCGACCGGCGGGATCCAGTCGATCATGTAAACGTCGAAGCCCTGGCGCGTGAGATTCTCGACCACGCTGCGCCCCTGCATCAGATCGAGGATGAATGGGCGTTTGATCAGCGAATAGATGAGCAGGACCGGCGTATGATGCGCCGTGCCAGCGGCTTCGTAGTGGCGCAGACGGACCTTGCCGCCCTCATAGATGACAGTATAGGGAGTTGCGGTCGGAGGATCGTTGCTCGCCTGGCCGAAACCGGTCGTGAAAGCGTCGAGCGTGCGCAAAGCGCCATCCATCCAGAAGCCGGCGATTGAACTAATTGCTGACATTGGCCTTCATCTCGGCGGCCTCGCGTCCCTGGGGCATCGCCAATCCGGTGTAGAGCGGGCGCTGGAACGCGCCTGCGGTTGATATCATCGCAGTCTCGACGTCGAAGCGCGGATTGTCACGCGCGGCGTGCAGTTCGGCAGGCACCTCGATCGCTGCGGCGGCGATAGCGACGCGAGCCCGGGCGAGATCGGACCGCAGAGCAGTGACCTCTTCACGCATCGCGGCAACGTCGTTCGCGGTTGGCAAGCCTACGGCGGGCCACAGGTTGGCGAAGATCGCGCCCGAGAGAGCGGCGTTCAGGCGCTGCGCCCTGACCGCAAATTCCATCGCGCCCGCGGCGACGCGGCCAAAGGTCGAGCTGGTATAAACGCGGCTGGTGGCGTTGTTGGTGACTTTAACGATCGCGTCGTAGGCCTTCCATCCGGCCTCGTTGAGCTCGCGCTCATCGGTGCGGGCGAGTACGCGCTTGGTCGCCGCAATCGGCAGGTCGATCATAATCGCCTCGGCGATATCGACGATGCTGCGCATCGCGGCGGGCATCGTAGCCGGCAGCGTGGTGGATGCGTCTTTAATTTGCGGCCTGGTGCTCATCTGATCAATTCTCCCCGGATGTTTCCTGCGTGTTTTGTCAACTTTCAGTTTCAGTAGAGTATCTGATAATCCGGATAGTGCAATCATTAGAGTTACTTAAGTTTGTCCGATCTGCGACCAAATCGTGAAATCTAATACGTAAATGCACGCAAACTGTCGCAACCGCGACAATTGCCTATCGCCTGTGCTAGCTTCCGCTTTGTGGCGCTGGAACATCCGCTTGATCCGAAAGCTCTGCATAAGCTTAAGAACTTCGCCTGGCTTGACGCCAAGCAGCTAACGATTCTGGCGGCAAATGCCGCTTCGATGCGCATCAAGCGCGGCGACAGTATCTTCTACGAGGGTGAAGCTTCGAGCCGCGTTTACGTGCTTATTTCGGGCGTTGCCAAGCTTTCCTTCCTTAAAGCAAACGAACGCGTGTTGGTCGGATTGGTCGGTCCAGGCGAGGTCTTTGGCGCCTCTTCGCTCTTGCCCGAAACCACCCGCCCATTTCGCTGCGACGCCTTTTCTGATTGCACGGTCGGTGCCATCAAACCGCAGGTGTTCGTCGAGACAGTCTTGGGTGTGCCGCTCGACGGATTGTCGCGCACGCTCGAGATGACGGTCGGACGATGGTGGTCGATGCTTTTGCGGTACGCGAACTTTGTCGGACTCGGGCTGCGCGAGCGACTGGCCGGGGCGCTGCTCGAGCTCGCGACCAAGTTCGGGGTGCGCGACTCGCGCGGGACGCTGCTTACGCTTAAGCTGACGCATGCGGACCTGGCTGAGCTGGTGGGCGCGTCGCGCCAGCGGATCACCGAGCAGCTTATAGAATTCGAGCGTGACGGAATCATCCTGCGCGAGGGGCGGCGATTGATCATCGTGCCTGAGAAGCTGTATCAGATCGCTCAGTCCTGAAGCGCGCGGACCGCAGAATTTTTTCGAGGTAGTAATCGATGGCAGATTCGACGGCGCAGATACATCCGGCCGATAAATTTATCGAGGTCAAAGGGCTGCGGCTGCATTATCTGGATTTCGGCGGCGACGGACGGCCGCTGGTATGCGTTCACGGCCTTTCGGGCAACGCGCACAACTTCGACTCGATCGCTCCGAGCCTTGCGCGGCGCTATCACGTGATCTCGGTTAACGTGCGCGGGCGCGGCGACAGCGCGTGGGGTCCGCCGACCGAGTATCTACCTAAAAATTACGTCGAGGATCTGGCCGCGATGCTCGAATGGCTGGGGTTCGCACGGACCACACTGATCGGAACCTCGATGGGCGGGATCATCTCGATGATGTACGCCGGCGGATGGCCGGAGCGGGTCGAGCGGCTGGTGCTGAACGACATCGGGCCGGACATCGATCCGGCGGGCGCCGCGCGGATCGGCGCGTACATGGGCGTCGCGCCGGAACGCTTCAATGATCTCGGCGAGGTGGCGGAATACTACCGCAAGACCTATCCCGCGAGCGCCAAAGTTCCTGAAGCCGAGCTGCGCGAGTCGGTAAAGTGGTCGGTCAAGCCTCTGGACGGCGGCGGGCTCGGATGGAAGATCGATCCGACGATTCGCCGTCCTATACGCGGCGCGACCGCGCAGCAGCGGCCTGATCTATGGGTGCCGTTTGCGCGCATCACCTGCCCGGTCCTGGTGATCCGAGGCGCCGACAGCGACATTCTGTCGCAGCGCACGGCAGCGCAGATGAGCACCACCCACACGGGAGTAACGATCGTCGAGGTTCCGGGAGTCGGCCACGCGCCGTCGCTCACAGAGCCGGAGGCAGCCTCGGCGCTCGCGAAATTTCTCGCGCTGTAAACGTTAGACGCCATTTGCGGAGTTCGATCAGTTCGACGGCTGCGGCGACGGACAGTTCAACGCGCGTGCCGACGGCTTGGTCGATACCGTCTACAATTTGTGGGATCGCAATCCGGTCATGGTGAAAGCGAGTTACCTGACCTCGGGCGGGAAAGTCGATCGTCCGCCGGGCGCCGCAGTTCGCGAGCTACTGAGACAGGCGGCCGTGTGAACCGGGTATCCAGCTCTGTGCGTTTGGGGGAGAGAGAATAAAAGCGCAATCGAAGCTGATCGCCACCGTGCTCTTCGGCGCTGGGGTCTGAACACTCATCCCGAAACCTATCCGAAGTATCCAGGAGCAGCTTCAGAAGGTTGCGCTCTTGCGCGACATGATCAATTGGTTCATCGAGAATCCGGTCAAGGGCAAGACGCTCGATCCCAATGATCCGAAGATGCGCGCGCTCGAGGCCTATATCCTGGCGCAGCGCAAAGGGACTCCGCTCGATTACGGCAAGCATTGATATCGCAGCGGCCGACGATCCGGTGCTCGGCGGATGAGCTTTCCTTGACACCCGGCTCGATCGGGAACATCGTCGATGTCGTTCGGCGTTTCGTCGCTCGCTCAATCCAATAGTTCTTATGAAGTGCCGTACCCAGGCATCGGAATCACGCGGTATTATCTTGCGGCAGGCTGGCTGCGCGCGCGGCTCTGACGAGGCCTCGCTTCGAGCCGGCTTGCCAACGAGGAGTCTCAGCCAATGAGTATAAAGAGAGACGAGCAAGCCGCCAGGGCATTACCGCCCGGCACCGCTGCGCCCCAATTCAAGCTCCGGAGCACTCCAGATCAGTTCGTCGAGTTGAGCGACTTCCGCGGCGCTCCGCTGATCATCGCATTCTATCCGGCAGACTGGAGTCCGGTGTGCGGCGATCAGATGTCGCTCTACAACCAGATCCTGCCGGAGTTCCATCGAATGCATGCGCAACTCGTAGGGATTTCGGTTGACGGCGCATGGTGCCACGCCGCATTTGCGAAGGATCGCAACCTGCATTTTCCGTTGCTCGCCGACTTCGAGCCGAAGGGCGCGATCGCGCGCAGTTACGGCGTGTATCGGCCAGACGACGGGACCACCGAGCGCGCGCTGTTCGTGCTCGATCCCAAAGGCGTGATCGCGTGGAGCTATGTTTCTCCACTCGGAGTAAATCCCGGCGCCGACGGAATCCTGGCGGCGCTCGAGGACCTGCGGGCAAGCGCGGAGAAAAAATCATGAGCCGAACTTATTTTCCACCCAAGCTGGTGCTGCCGGTTAGCGCGCGCGATCATGTCCGCGGCCCCGGTCATGCCCGGGTCACGATGGTGGAATATGCCGATTACGAATGTCCATATTGCGGCATGGCCAATCCGATCGTTGACAAGATTCGTCGCGAGCTCGGGGACAAGCTGCGGTTCGTTTACCGGAACTTTCCGCTGACCGAAGTACATCCGCACGCTGAACATGCGGCCGAGATAGCGGAGGCGGCTGGGGCGCACGGCAAGTTCTGGGAAATGCACGACATGCTGTATGAGAATCAGCCGGCGCTCGAAGATCCGTCGCTGGCGGAGTATGCGAGCCTGGTGGGATTGCCGGCGGCCGAGATCAAGCGCGCGCTTGCGCAGCATGCCTATGTCGAACGGGTGCGTGAGGATTTTCTGAGCGGCGTGCGCAGCGGCGTCAACGGCACGCCGACCTTCTTCATAAACGGAGTTCGCCACGACGGCGGCTATGATTACGAGAGCCTGATGGGTGCGATCGCTGAAGCGGCGCGATAGAAAGGCGTCGATCAGGATGGTCAGGCATCTGCTGAATTCGTGAGCATCCGCATCACGCACGGACCAATTCGCGTTGATTTTGCTGCGCGAATGCGTGGAGCCCATATTGCATCGTTAGTTCAGGATGCCGATTCTGTGGGAATCTGACCGGGGGCATGCGCCCGGAGGTTTTCGCGATGATCAATGGGCCTGATATCAGCGATCTCGATTTGAACATCTCTCGTGCGCGCGTGATTTTGTCGATCGTCGCGCTGCTGTCGATCTATATCGACCCCGCCACCGGCGGCATCTTCTTTATCAGCCGCTATGCGCTGATCACGCTGACGCTGCATCTGATCTACAGCCTGACGACCTGGCTTGCACTGCGTTATCGGCGCGCGCCGATGCAGCTTGCGGCGGTCTCGACCGCGATGGACATCCTGTTTGCGGCGGCGGTTGCGGTCTTCACCGAGGGACCGACGAGTGCGTCGTACATTTTTTTCGTGTTTGCGATCATCGCGGTGGACTGCCGCACCGGATTTCGCGCGACGCTGACCGTGACTTTTTGCAGCGGGCTGTTGTATTTCGGGCTGTTGGTAACGGCGGGAGGTGCGGCGCGGCATCTGTATGCGATGCGCGCGGCGTACCTGGCGATCACCGGCTACCTGATCGGATTTATCGGCCAGCAGCGCGCGAACTACGAGGCGCGGGTGCGCGAACTGGAAACGATCGGCGAGCGGCATCGAATCGCGCGGTCACTGCACGACGGATATATCCAGGTGCTGGCGGCCACCGCGCTCAAGCTCGAGACCTGCCGCGAGCTGCTCGCTCGCGGACGGGCAGCCGACAGCCTTACGCAGATAACCGAGCTGCAGAGCGGAGTCTCGCGCGAGTTCGACGAGGTGCGCGAGTACGTGCGCTCGCTGGCCGACCTGGAGCTGCGCGCCTCGGCAGCGAGCGTCGGCGGACAGGGTGAAATGCGCATCCGCCTGGAGGCTGCGTTCGAGGCGCGCGGCACGGTGGTCGAACAGATCATCCAGATCATGCTGGAAGGAATGCGCAATGCGCTGCGCCACGGGAATGCTCGCCGCGCCACTGTCACGGCGACGGAAAATGGCGGAATAATAAGCGTCAGGATCGACGATGACGGAATTGGCTTCGCGGCGGACGACCCGCCGCCGTGGGCGATCGCTTCGCGGGTGGCGGAGTTCGGTGGGCGGCTGACAATGAACGGGCAGTATCCGTCGGGCGCGCATCTCGAAATCGAACTGCCGGCCGCATAGAAGATGAATACGCCGATTCGCATCCTGATAGCCGACGATCACGCGCTCTTTCGCCAGGGCCTCAAGTCGCTGCTCGCGTTGCAGTCCGAACTGATCGTCGTGGCGGAAATCGATCGCGTTGACGCGCTCGGCGAAGCGGTGGCTGCCGCGCATCCCGATATCGTTCTGCTCGACCTGCAGATGGACCGCTGGGCGGTGGACGATATCGAGGGCCTTGCCCGCAGCGCGAGCGTGATCGTCCTGACCGCGAGCGAACGGATTGAAGACGCGCTCGGGGCGCTTCGTGCCGGAGCGCGCGCGATCGTGCAGAAGCGCTTCGCGGTGGAAACCCTGATGGAAGCGATTCGCGCCGTAGCCAATGGACTGGTATGGATTCCACCTGCGATCCAGGCGCAGGTGATGACCCAGTGGGGAACCACGCGCGGCGAGCGCCTGACCGCGCGCGAGATCGAGATCGCGCGCTCCGTCGCCGCGGGATCGAAGAACGCCGAGATCGCGACTCAGCTTTCGATCAGCGAGAGCACGGTCAAAACCCATCTCAACAATATCTTTCAGAAACTCGGCGTGCGCGATCGCGTCGAGCTCGCGATGTACGCAGTCAAGAGCGGGCTCATCAGCATGCGCGATGAAAGCAAATAGCCGATAAGCTGATCTCAGTTCCGACTGACTATTTCATCCGCAAAAATTCTTCCGTTTCTGATCTCGCGGGCACCAAATCCGTTTTTTTAGTCTTCGATGCCGCAGCGGCGAGCAGTGCTGCCTTGGTAGGCAAGGCGGCTCCAGGTGCGGATTTGCGCGATACGCGCATGATCGCGCTTGAAGCGATTCCTCTCCATCCATCGATGGACTTCGAATACATCCATGCGCCGAGGGCTTATCGCCCTTGCGATTGACAGAGCGCGGCCGGCAGCGAGGGCACGGGCATTGCTGATAGCGGGCGTGGAAAGTTGGTTTCCGCGTCGTTGCTTAAGTTATGCGCTCACGCGCCGGCACGCATCGCCGGGAAATCGCGCCAACAGCAAACTGGAGGATCAGAGAATGGAGAGCAGACCGATACAAGGCAGCATCCTCACGCGGTTGCGTGAGGCATTGGGAGACCCGGAAATTCGGAAGAAAGCGGCCACCTTGCTGCTGGCCAAAACGATCGGCCTGGCGATCGTGCTCACGATCATGACCAGATGGTTTCTCGCCTCGGACGCGAGCGCCGACACTGCGGTGCCGACGTTTCCCGCGCACATCAACGCGATCAACACCGTGTGGACGCTGGTCGCAGCTTACCTGGTGTTCTGCATGCAGGTCGGCTTCGTGATGCTCGAGGCGGGCTTCGCGCGCTCGCGCGAGACGGTGAACATCCTGATCGAAGGAATCGCCGACACCTGCATCTGCGGCGTCACCTTCTGGCTGTGGGGCTTCGCCTTCATGTTCTGCTCCGGAACCCCGTGGATCGGAACCACCGGCTTCATGCTCCACGGCCTGCCGGCGACGTACGGTACGACTGGTGTTCCGCTGCTGGCCTACTGGGTATTCCAGTATGCATTCGCGGATACCTGCTCGACCGTGACCTCGGGCGCGATGATCGGACGCTGCGACTTTATCGGCGATCTGCTCTACAGCGTCGGTGTCACCGGGTTCATCTATCCGATCATCGGCCATTGGGCCTGGGGTCCGGATGGATGGCTGGCGAACATGGGTCCGGTTGCGTTTCATGACTTCGCGGGTTCGACCGTGGTCCATACTATCGGCGGAGTGATCTCGCTGGCGGGCGCGATCGCGCTCGGACCCCGGCTGGGCCGCGTCTTCAAGCGTGACGGCGGGACGCCGATGAAACCGCACGACCTGATAATCGGCGCGACCGGCGGACTGATCCTGTGGTTCGGCTGGTACGGCTTCAACCCGGGCAGCACGCTGTCGGCGCTTGACGCGATGGGAATCGGGCGCGTGTCATTCAACACCACGCTGGCCGCGTGCTCGGCCGGTCTGACCGCGCTCTTCTACTCGTACTACAAGACCAGCGGCAAGTGGGACCTCGCACTGACGGTCAACGGATTCCTCGCGGGCCTGGTCGCAATTACCTGCCCCTGTTACTGGGTCGATCCCGAGGGCGCCTTTTTCATCGGAATCGGCGCCGGAATCGTGGTGGTCTGGGGTATCGACTTGCTCGAATACCTACGGATCGATGATCCGATCGGCGCGGTTCCTGTACACGCAGTCGCGGGAATCTGGGGCACGCTGTCGCTGGGACTCTTCGCCGCGGGCAAATACGGTTCGCCCACTGCGACCGGCGCCGACGTCAGTTCGGTGGTCTCCGGACTGTTTTACGGCGGGGGATTCGGCGTGCTGAAGGCGCAGGCGATCGGCAGCTTCTCGATCACGATCGCGACGTTCGTCAGTGCGATGGCTCTGATGTACGCGGTCAAGTTCGCGTTCCGCCTGCGGATTCCCACCGAAGGCGAGATCGAAGGGCTTGATATCCACGAGCACGGCTTCCCGGCGTACCCGGAATATGTGGTCACCGGCGACGACGGATGCCCGAAGACGATCGACGACGTACCGATCGGACGGCGGACGATGGCTCGGCCGAGCAAGCCGCGCAAGGTTGCCTGACAGATTGCAAACCGGCGGGCCAGCTCCGGGCCGAGCTGGCCCGCCGCCTTTCCTGATTCCCGCATTTGGATCCCGATTGAGGTTGTTTCATGGCAGGCGCCATCAAGAGAACCCAGGAATTCGCGATGCGTAAGCGCACGCTGACCAAGGTTCTCATCGGCCCTCCGCGCGATCTCCACGATCCAGGAATCTTTCACAACCTTTCGCTGATCGCATTTCTGGCGTGGGTCGGACTGGGCTCTGACGGGCTCAGCTCTTCGTGCTACGGACCCGAGGAGGCGTTTCTCGCGCTCGGACCGCATCGCGAGCTCGCAGCGTTCCTCGCGATCCTCACGGCGCTGACCGTGTTCATCATCTCGGCGTCGTACTCGCAGACTATCGATCGTTTTCCGACCGGAGGCGGCGGCTACGTGGTCGCGACCAAGCTTATCGGGCGGCACGCGGGCCTGGTTTCGGGATGCGCGCTGATCGTCGATTATGTTTTGACGATCTCGATTTCGATCGCGAGCGGCGCCGACGCGATCTTCAGTTTTCTGCCGCCGTCGATTCTGGCCTACAAGCTCGACGCGTGCCTTTTGGTCGCGGTCCTGATGGTCGGAATGAATTTGCGCGGGCTGAAAGAGTCGGTGCTGTCGCTGTTGCCGATCTTTCTTGCGTTTCTTGCGATGCACGCGCTGCTGGTCGGCTACGCATTTATCGGACGTGCGGGACAAATTCCAACGGTCGCGCACGCCGCGATGGCCGAGGTTCACGACGGCATCCGGAGCGTCGGGATGCTCGGGCTGCTCGCGATTTTCTTTCGCGCCTACAGCATGGGCGCGGGCACCTACACCGGGATCGAGGCGGTCAGCAACGGCCTTCCGATCCTGCGCGAGCCACGCACCGTCACCGGCAAGCGCGCGATGATGTACATGGCGATATCGCTCGCGTCGCTCGCCGGCGGAATCATGATTGCCTTTCTGCTGGCAGGAGTGGAGCCGCAGGCCGGCAAGACGCTCAACGCGGTGCTGTTCGAGCATTTGACGGCGGGCTGGCGGATCGGATCGACCTCGATCGGGCTGCCGATCGTCACCTTCACGTTGATTACCGAAGGCGCGCTCCTGTTCGTCGCTGCGCAAACCGGGTTTATCGACGGACCGCGGGTGCTCGCGACGATGGCGGCGGACCGCTGGGTTCCACGGCGCTTCGCGAGCCTGAGCGAGCGGCTGGTCACGCAGGACGGCGTGCTCGCGATGGGCGTTGCGGCGGGACTGATATTGCTCGCGACTCACGCGCGGGTCGGAACACTGGTGGTGCTGTACGCGATCAACGTGTTCGTGACGTTCACTCTCTCGCAACTCGGGATGAGCGTGCTGTGGTGGCGCGAGCGCAAGACCGAGCCGCGCTGGAAACGCAAGCTGTTGATCAACGGCGTGGGATGCTGCTTCACCGCGATGATCCTGACGGTCACGCTGGTGCTGAAATTCGATGAGGGCGGATGGGTCACCGTCGCGATGACGGGCGCGGTGATCGCGATCTGCTTCGCGGTTCAGCGCCACTACCGGCAGGTCGGGAAAGCGGTCGAGCAGCTCGAAATCGACATTCTGCCGCAGATCTTCCGCGCTCCTGCGCGCACGCCGGAGCCTCGCGACGATACCGCGCCGACTGCGGTCCTGCTGGTGAACGGCTTCAACGGGCTGGGCCTGGCGACGTTGACCTCGGTGGCGCGGCTGTTCGGCGATCAGTTTCGAAATGTCGTGTTCGTCAGCGTCGGCGAAGTTGATTCCTCATTGCTCAAGGGCCATGAGGAAGTCGCCCGGCTCGAGCGCGAGGTTACCGACGACGTGACCGAATATTGCCAACTGGCGGCGGACTTGGGATTTCATGCCGAGCTGCGCACGACGATCGGCACCGACGTGGTGCTCGAATTGCGGCGCCTATGCCTGGAAGTGGCGCAGGAGTTTCCGCACTCAGTGTTCTTTGCGGGACAATTGGTATTCGCCGGAGAGCTGAGCGGGTTTTTCAACCGCTTCCTTCACAATCATACCGCGCTCGACTTGCTGCACTGGCTGCAATTGCATGGGCTGAGCTTGGTGATTCTGCCGGTGCGGGTGGCTGAGCCTAACGCCGCCGGCCAACAGGACGCCGCGCTGGCGTGACGGATATTTGATCTATGGAAATCGCGATGAGCACACATGCGGCGGGAGCAAATTTTATCGATACGCGCGACGCGCACTTGTCGCTGGAGCGCTTCGTCGAGCATCTGACTGAAACAGGATGCCTGACGCTGGTCCAGTGGGCACGCCGCGAAGCACCCGAATTGTTGGGCGCCCTGATGAGGGCGTTTGTCACCGGCCATCCGGCCAACAACTGGCGCAAAATGGATTTCGAAGCGTCAGCCACCTTCGCCGCGACGCGCGGCCGCACGGCGGCGGGCTCGGCAACGCTACGCGATATCGAGCGCGAGCACATCAGGCGCGTCCTCGCCGCGAGCAAGAGCATGCACGAAGCGGCCGAGAAGCTCGGAATCAACGACGCGACGCTGTGGCGCAAACGCAAGCGCTACAAACTCGACTGACTATTCTATTTCCGAGTGACTATTTCCGCCGGTGGATGCGGCCGTATCGGAACCATTCGATTTCGCCATCCGGAGCGCGCAGAAACTCGGCTTGTTGACCGACGACGGGCGGATCGATCCCGATCACGCGGTCCGACGCGGTGAACCTGAGCCGCGTCGGTGGGGACGGCGGTCCTGCGGGCGTATCTCGCGTTGGAAAGCCGCCGCGGGGAGTGACCTGCATCACCAAGTGACCGTCGGCGACCTTGAGCTCGATCGTATCGAGGGCTGCTTCGTAGCGGCCGGCGTACTCGGCAAGCTCTGCCTCGGGCTTCTCGATCGGCGCGGGAGTCTGGATCTTCGCGTTGAGAAAGAGTTCGAGCGCGACCTTCATCGTTTCGTTCATCACCAAGGACCCGGTGCCGGCGTTGGTCAGGATTACTAGAGCGAATCTACGCTCGGGCGCGATCATAAAGGCCGAGGTCTGGCCGATCGTTCCGCCTCCATGAAGTACGAAACGGACGCCGCTGATTTCCTGGATCATCCACGACAGACCCATCTTCGTATCGAGCGCACCATCGCGGACCGGCGACTGCATCGCGGCGATCGTGCTCCGATTCAGCACGCGAGCCCCGTCGTGCGAAGTACCGTCGCCGAGATGGAATCGCGCGTAGTGAAGCTGATCCTTCGCCGACGCAGCAATCCCTCCTGCGGGCCACGACGATCGCGGTATCGGCCACGGACGCATCACGTATGCTTTTTCCTTGACAACCGCGTGCCCGACGGCGAACCGCTTGAGCATCACGAGTGAGGGGAAGAAATACGAGCGCTTGAGTCCGAGCGGCTTCAGCACCAAGTCCAGCATCGCCGCTTCATAGGTTTTGCCGGTAACTGTGGCGAGCACGTGCCCGGCCAGCGAGAACGCGGCGTTGTTATACGACCATACCGCGCCCAGCGGAGTGAGCTGAGGAAGCTCAGCCATCTTGCGCACGTAGATCGCGAGCGCGTCGTCGCCGTCGCCGGTGTCTTCGAAGAAGTCGCCGACCCATCCGCCTACGTGGGTCAACAGATGCCTGGTGGTTGTCCGCGCGGTGACTTCCGGATCGCGCATGATCAAATCGGGCAGATAGGTGCGAATCGGTTGGTCGAGATCAAGTTTGCCCATCTCGACCAGCCGCATGATCGCGGTCGCAGTGAAGGTCTTGGTGGTCGAGCCGATCTGGAAGAGCGTGTCGGCATCGACGGGCAGCGGATTATCGACGCTCGTGACGCCAAGTCCCGCGCTGAATTCCTGTCCGTCCGCGATTACCGCGATCGCGCATCCGGGCAGGAAGTTGCGCTTCATCGAGTCGGCGGCGGCCGCGACCAGCGCGTCAAATTTTTCCTGCATGTTGCGGCCTCGGCAGCCTAATGGGCGAACTCGACCAGGACCTTGGCGCGCGCGCCGGGGTTCCTTAGTGACTCGAACATCTCGGGAACCTTCTCGACCGCGACCACGTCGGTGATCATCGGTTTCGGATCGATCTTTCCCGAAGCGATCGCAGCGATAGTTTCGTTGAATTCGGCGCGGTTGTATCCAACGATAAATTCGAGGCCGACTTCCTTGAAGAGGCAGGTGAGCGGAGTGATCTGGTCGGGCTCCATGCACGCACCCAGGATGACGACGCGGCCATGCAGTCCCACCATGTCGATCGCGGAGCTTAGCGTGGATTTGACACCGATACATTCAAAGACCACATCGGGCAGGCGACCGGTTAGCTCGGCGACTTTCTTGGCGGGACTTTCCTCTTTCGGATTCACCACTGCCGAGGCGCCGAGTTTCAGCGCGAGCTCCTTGCGTCCCATCGCCAACTCCGAGACAACGACCTTCGCCCCTTTGGCGGCCGCCCAGATAGTCGCCGAAAGGCCGATCGGTCCCGCGCCCATCACGACCACGCCCATCCCCGGCTGAAGATTGGCGCGATTGACTCCATGGAGCCCGACCGAGAGCGGCTCGACCAGAGCGCCTTCGCGCGAGCTGACGTTGTCGGGCAGCTTGAGCAAGCTCGACGCGCCGCACATCACGAATTCCGCGTAACCTCCCGGCAGTTGCCCAAGCCCGAGGCTGCGGGTGCGCTCGCAATGCATCCCGTCGTCGCGGCGGCATCGCTCGCACTCGCCGCAGGAGATGAAAGGCAGCGCGGTCACACGCTCGCCCTTCTTAAAGCCAGTCACGCCCGAGCCAAGCTCGTGGATCTCTCCGCAAAACTCGTGGCCCATTACCGTGTCGGGCCTCATCCCTATCCCGTATTGGACGGCGTGCAGATCGGAGCCGCAGATGCCGCAGTTGTGGACCTTCAAGACAACTTCGCCAGCGCTCGCTTTCGGCGCGGGAACGTCGATCACCGCCATCTGATTGATTTGTTTGAAAACCGCGGCTTTCATCTGTGAATCCTCCGCAGGCGCTTTATGCGGCCGCGCGTTTTTGCTCGATCAGTTCGATTTTGTAGCCCGTCGGATCTTCGATAAACGCGATCGCCGTAGTGCCGTGCTTCATCGGACCCGGCTCGCGCACGACCTTGACGCCCTTCGCTTTCAGATCGGTGCAGGTCTGATAGATGTCGTCCACGCCGATCGCGAGATGCCCGAACGCGCTGCCGATTTCGTATTTCGAGGTACCCCAGTTGTAGGTCAGCTCGACGACGGTCTGGTCGCGCTCCGCGCCGTAACCGACGAAAGCGAGGGTGAACTCGCCGCCGGGAAAGTCGTTCTTGCGTAAGAGCTTCATCCCGAGCTTGTTGCAGTAGAAGTCGAGCGATTCATCCAGGTTGGCCACCCTGATCATCGTATGCAGCAGGCGCATCGCGGTTTTACCTCCGGGTTTTTCCTTGGTTAGCGCCGGGCTTGCGCCGCGCGGCGATCGCTTTGTCCAGCGCACCGCTGATCTCGTTGAAGAGATCCTCGGTCGGCGCGAAGCCCTGCTCTTTCATCTTGGCGACAAGTTCGCGCCGTCCAATCTCAAGAATCTCGAGCGCTTCATGCTCATGCAGGCGCTTCGACCGCACGAGATCGAGAATCACCAACTCGCGCACACGCGCGCGAAAATCAGCTTCCGGAAACTGACCGTCGAAGACGTCAGCCGGCAGTTCGATTTTGAGCTCCATGACGGTTATGCCCCGACTTTCCGCGATCGCCAAAATGAAGTCAAACTCGGCACCTCGCCCTCTGGCGCCGATCGACTAGGCTCTTGGCGAATGAGGCCGATGTGTGCGATTTCTATTGACGGGGAACCGTACAAATCCGGGGCAGGCGACACGCAATTTCGCCGCCTCAGGAGGGGATCATGGATTTCAATTACAGCGCCGAAGACGAGAGCTTCCGCACCGAATTCCGCGCGTGGCTCGAAGCCAACAACCAGTTCGCGCCGCATCGCGCCGAAGTGATGGGCGATGAAGGCAGCGGATGGGACGCGCAGGTGAAGTGGGCCAAGAAGCTCAGCGAGGGGCGCTGGCTCGCGGTCAATTGGCCCAAGGAATACGGCGGGCGCAGCCTGAACGTCATGCAAACGATCATCTACAACGAGGAGCTCGCGCGCTTGGGGCTTGCCGCGCCGATGATCGGCATGGGCATCAGCCTGCTCGGACCAACGCTGATTCATTGGGGCACCGAGGAGCAGAAGCAGCAGCATATTCCAAAAATCCTCAAGGCCGAGGAAATCTGGTGCCAGGGTTATTCGGAACCCGGCTCGGGCTCGGACCTGGCGTCGCTGCAGACCCGCGCGGTCGAAGATGGTGACGACTACGTCGTCAACGGGCAGAAGGTCTGGACCTCCGCCGCGCAGCACGCGGACTGGATTTTTCTGCTGACGCGCACCGATCCCGCCGCGCCCAAGCACAAGGGCATCAGCTATCTGCTGGTCGATATGAAATCTCCCGGAGTGACCGTGCGTCCGCTGGTGCAGATCACCGGAGGCCGCGGCTTCAACGAAGTTTTTTTCGAAGACGTGCGCGTGCCGAAGAAAAATCTGGTCGGCGAGAAGAACGCCGGATGGCAGGTCGCGATCACCACGCTGATGTTCGAGCGATCGGGCGGCGGCGGAGATCGCGGCGCGATGTTCCAGGTGCGCGAGTTGGCCAATCTTGCCAAGAAGCTTCCGCGCGACGGCAAGACGGCGTGGGACGACGCCGGCGTGCGCCAGAAGATCACGGAGTTTGCATGCGAAGCATACGCGCTCAAGTACACGGGCTATCGCCAGCTCACGCGCAGGCTCAAGGGGATGCCGCCGGGACCGGAAGGCTCGATGATGAAACTCTGCGGCACGGAGCTTAATCTGCGCGTGCAGCTCTTCGCGATGGAGCTGCTGGGGCCCTACTCGCAACTCGAATACCACGCGCCGATGTCGATAGATCATGGCAAGTGGTCATTCCGGATGCTCGCGGCACGCGGTGGAACAATCGCGGCCGGCACCAATCAGATTCAGCACAACATCATCGGCGAGCGCGTCCTCGGCCTGCCCAAAGGATGAGACCTCGCTCGGTTGCAGGAAGACAGCATCAAGAGGAATGATCACGCATGGATTTCAATTACACACCTGAAGACGAAGCCTTTCGGACCGAGTTGCGCACCTGGCTCGAAGCCAACAAGAAGTTTGCTCCCGCGCCGAGCAATATCATGGCCAACGAGGGCGAAGGCGAATGGGAAGCGCGCGTGCGCTGGCACAAAAAGCTCAACGAGGGCGGATGGGTCGCAGTCAACTGGCCCAAGCAGTACGGCGGACGCGGAGCCAGCGTGATGCAGCGGCTGATCTTTCGCGAGGAGCTGTCGCGCCTCGGCCTCAACGAACCGTTCATCGGCATGGGCATCAGCCTGCTCGGCCCGACGCTGATGCATTGGGGAACAGAAGCGCAGAAGCAGAATCATCTGCCAAAAATCCAGAAGGGCGAAGAGGTCTGGTGCCAGGGTTATTCCGAACCGGGCGCGGGCTCCGACCTTGCCGGCGTGCAGACGCGGGCGGTCGAGGACGGCGACGACTTCGTCGTCAACGGACAGAAAGTGTGGACCTCGATGGCGCAGCATGCGGACATGATCTTCCTGTTGGTGCGCACCGATCCCTCGGCGCCGAAGCATAAGGGGATAAGCTACCTGCTGGTCGATATGCATAGCCCGGGAATCACCGTGCGTCCGCTGGTCCAAATCACCGGCGGCAAGGGCTTCAACGAAGTATTTTTCGAAGACGTGCGCGTGCCGCGCAAAAATATCGTCGGCGAGCTGAACAACGGATGGCAGGTCGCGATGACCACCCTGATGTTCGAGCGCGGCGGTGGCGGCGGTGAAAACGCGCTCGGCGAGGTTCAGGAGCTGGTCGATCTGGCGAAGCGGCTTCCGCGCAACGGCGGCACCGCGTGGGATGATTCGAGCGTGCGGCAGAAAGCGGCGGAGTTCGCGGCCGACGCGCTCGCACTCAAGTACACCGGCTATCGCCAGTTGACCCGCCAGCTCAAAGGGATGCCGCCGGGACCGGAAGGCTCGATGATGAAGCTGTGCAGCACCGAGCTCGCGCTGCGGATCGCGCTCTTCGCGATGGAACTGCTCGGACCGTATAGTCAGCTCGAATTCGGTGCGCCGTTTTCTGTTGACAAGGGCAAATGGTCATTCCGGATGCTCTCTGCGCGCGGGCCGACAATCTACGCCGGCACCAATCAGATCCAGCACAACATCATCGGCGAGCGAGTGCTCGGGCTACCCAAGGGATCATAAGTCCCGAAAGTCTGACTGAAGTCATGCGGAGCGCTCATCGGAGCGCCCCGCTTTTTTATACCCCGCTGGCGAGGGCGCGAGGCGCTATCGCCGAGGTTATATCACGCGCCAGGCGCGGAGCATCTTCCACCGCGAGCGCGGCGACCGTCGCGCGGATTCCGGGCGCGGCGCGGATCCGGAAGCGCTCGCCCGCCCGGAGCGCCCACTTAGACGCAGCAAGCGACTGGATCGCACCCGATTCGTCCTGCACGGGAATCCATACGTTCAAGCCCGAGCGCCCCTGCGACTTGATTCCATGCGCCGCGAGCGCGTCGATCAACGCCCGGCGGCGCTCGGTGTAAGTTTCGGCGGCGCGGCGAACCAGCTTCGCAATTATAGGGTCGGGCCACATCACGGCGAGCAGTTCCTGCAGCACGTGACTGACCCATCGCGGACCGAGCCGCTGCATCCCTTCGACGCGCGCGATCGTCAGCTCGTCTCCAGTGGCAAATGCGATTCTCAAATCGGGACCGAGCGCTTTGGAGACCGAGCGGATAACCGCCCACCGCTCGCGCTGCGGATCGATCGCGGAAACCGCGGGCACGCCGGAGACGGCGCCGGCAAAATCATCCTCGACGATGAGCATCTCGGGGCGCCGCGCGATTGTCTCCATCAGCTCGCGTGCGCGGCGGCGGTCGAAGGCGGCCCCTGTGGGATTCTGCGCGCGCGGCGTGAGGACCATCGCCTGCGCGCCCGCCCGTAGCGCAGCCGCAACCGCGGCCGGCGTGGCGCCGAACTCGTCCATCGCAATCGGCTCGGCGACGTAGCCGAGCGCCGCGATCAAATCGAGCGTGCCGCTGTAGCTCGGGTCCTCGACTCCAACGATATCGCCGGGGCGCAGATGCGCCGCCAGAATCCGCTCGAGCGCGTCCATCGCGCCGCTCAGGATCGCAATCGACTTCGCGCCGATTCCATCAGCCGCGAATTGTCGCGCGGCAAGTCGGAGCAGATCGGCGCGATTCGCTTCACCACCGTAGAGCAACTGCTTGCCTTCGATTCGCGAGAGCGGATCCTTGAGCGACGGAAGCATCGCGGGGTCAGGATTTCCGTTGGCGAGATCGCGCACTCCCGCCGGCGTCGCCGGAGCCGAAGGCATCGCCAGCGCCGGCCGGTGGTTGACGGCCGTGCCGCGCCTGCCGCTGCCGCGCACCAGACCTCGCACACGCAGAGTCTGGTAGGCGGCGGCCACGGTGGTGGGGCTGACGGCGAGGCGCCGGGCAAGCTCGCGGATGGGCGGCAAACGGTCGTTCACTTTCAGCCGTCCGGCGCGAATCGCATCTTCGACACTGGCGGCGATCTGGTTGCCTGATTTTCCTTTGATCTGATAATGTACTGATACGTTCATATTTTTGTACTGTTACATATAACAAAGGAACCAAAGAGATGGAAGAGACGCGCCGCACGCCCCGAACCACCGTCAAGCGGATGGCCAAACGCGCCGCCTACGACCGCGAGGTCATCCACGCGATCCTCGATCGCGCGCTGGTCTGCCACGTTGGCTTCATCGCCGATGGCGCGCCCTCGGTCCTGCCTACTCTGCACGCGCGGATCGGGGATCACCTTTACCTGCACGGCTCGGCCGCGAGTCACATGCTCCGCACTGCGGCCGGAGGCGCCGAGATTTGCGTGACCGTCACGATGATCGATGGGCTGGTGCTGGCGCGCTCCGCGTTTCATCATTCGGTCAATTATCGCTCCGCCGTGATCTTCGGTCGCGCGCTGCGGGTCGAGGACCGGGAGCAAAAGCTTGCCGCGATGCGCGCGTTGGTCGAGCACGTAGCGCCCGGAAGGTGGGACGGCACGCGCCCTCCGAACGAAAAGGAAATCAACGGCACGCTCATTTTGGAATTGCCGATCGAAGAGACCTCGGCGAAACTTCGCACCGGTGGTCCAATCGATGACGAGGCCGATTACGCCCTGCCCTTCTGGGCCGGCGTGATTCCGTTGACGCTTTCCGCCGCGACGCCAATCGCGGACCCGCGCATGAACGGCACGATCGAGCTGCCGCCGCATGTCTTCGAATACCGCACTCCCGACGAGCGCGCGCCCGGTCTCGCGCACGACGGTGCTCCGTTCGAGCGGCGCGCGGGGGAGTTTTTGATCACCACCGACGTTTCGCGCCTTGACCTGAACGTGATCCACGGTTTCCTGACGCAGAGTTATTGGGCCGCTAATGTTCCGCGCCAGGTCGTCGCGCGGGCGCTCAAGAACTCGCTGTGCTTTGGCCTGTATGACGATGAGAGGCAAATCGGCCTCGCGCGAGTGGTCTCCGACTACGCGACCTTCGCATACGTGGCCGACGTGTTCGTGCTGGAAAAATATCGCGGGCGCGGTCTGTCGAAAGCGTTGATGGCGGCCGCGATGGCGCATCCGCATCTGCAAGGACTGCGGCGCTGGACTCTGGCGACACGCGACGCACACGGGCTGTATCGCAAGTTTGGATTCGAGACGCCGCAATTCCCCGATCGAATGATGGAACGGGCCGACCTTGAGGTCTATCAGCGCAGATCCGCAGACGCGAAGTAGCCGCGCCCATTCATTGGAAGGAGGAACGATGTACATCCCGAAAGCCTTTGAGGTCACCGACAGGCACACGCTGAACGAATTTATCCAGGCGCATAGCTTCGCCACGATCGTGTCGAACGGCGCGGACGAGATGCTCGTTTCGCACGTTCCGTTGACGCTCGATCACGCCGGCGGCGCGCATGCGTCGCTGGCCGGCCACTTTGCGCGTGCGAATCCGCATTGGCGCGCGCTCGAGCGCAGCGGCCGATGCCTCGCGATTTTTGGCGGACCACATTCGTATATCTCGCCGAGCTGGTACGCTAGTTCTCCTGCCGTGCCGACCTGGAATTACGCCACGGTGCATGTGTACGGAAGGATGCGGATCATCGACGACGCCGCGTGGGTCACGGGCCTGCTGGACCGGATGATCGCCATTTACGAGGCACCGCAAGCGCGACCGTGGCCGGGCCTGCTGCCGGTCGAGTTTCGCGCGAAGCTTACTGAAGCAATTGTCGGCTTCGAGATCGAGATCGACCGAATCGAAGGCAAGTTCAAGCTCGGACAAAATCGCCCGCTCGAGGATCAGTGTGGCGCCCTGCGCGAGCTAGAGCGCAGCGACGACGCGGCGGCGCGCGAACTGGCTTCGGTGGTGCGGCGGCATCTTGGAATTGCGGCGAGCGTCGGCGATCGTCGCGCGGAGATTGGCAGCGCGAAATGAGTTCTTTCAGCCCGACGCGCTATCGGGCGATTTTGCGCAGCTTGCGCCGCTTTCGGCGCGCGGTTTATATAACATCCGTTAGGCCTTAACCAGCCGACGCGGTTTGTACGCGGCCAGGTTACGATCCGCAGGCCTTTAATCGGAGGTTCGTCAAATGGATTTCAAATTTAGCGCCGACGACGAGGCATTCCGCCAGACGCTTCGCTCCTGGCTCAAGGCCAACGCGCCCAAGCGCGAGCACAGCGCCGAGGACGACCTCGGCCCGATGCGCGAAGCGGGTGGCGACGACTGGCAAAATCGCCTGAAGTGGCACAAGAAGATGCATGAGGGCGGCTGGGTCGGAATCAGCTGGCCCAAGGAATACGGCGGACGCGGCGCCACCATCACGCAACAGCTTATCTACAATGAGGAGATGGCCAAGGCGAACACTCCGCAGCTCGTCAATGGACTCGGAATCATGCTGGTCGGCCCCACCTTGATTCACTGGGGCACCGAGGAGCAAAAGAAGCGCTACGTTCCGAAGATCCTGTCGGGCGAGGAAATCTGGTGCCAGGGCTACTCGGAGCCGGGTTCGGGTTCCGACGTCGCCTCGCTGCAGACCAAAGCGATCGAGGAGGGCGACTACTTTATCGTCAACGGGCAAAAGGTCTGGACCTCCGATGCGCATCACGCGGATTTCTGCATCCTTTTGACCCGAACCGACCCGGCCGCGCCCAAGCATAAGGGAATCAGCTATATCGTGGTCGATATGCATTCGCCGGGCGTGACCGTACGACCGCTGGTTCAGATAACCGGCGACGCGAATTTCAACGAAGTGTTTTTCGAGGACGTAAAGGTTCCGAAGAAAAACCTCATCGGCGAAAAGAACCAGGGATGGCAAGTCGCGATCACCACGCTGATGTTCGAGCGGTCGGGAATCGGCGGCGGGCGCGACATGCTGGGCGAGGTGAAGGATCTCGCGCATCTGGCGCGCGCCGCACAGCTCAACGGCCGCAGCGCATGGGAGCATTCGAGCGTACGGCAGAAGATCGGATCATTCGCGTGCGAGGCGCTCGGGCTCAAATACACCGGCTATCGCCAACTGACGCGCCGGCTGAAGGGATTGCCCCCGGGACCGGAGGGCTCGGTACTCAAGCTCGGCGCGAGCGAGCTTAATCTCAAGATGAACAAGTTTGCGATGGAGCTGCTCGGGCCGTACTCGCAGATGGAGTTCAAGGCGCCGTTCGCGGTTGACAAGGGCAAGTGGTCGTACCGGATGCTGGCGTCACGGGCATTGACTATCGCCGGCGGCACCAGTGAGATTCAGCACAATATTATCGGCGAACGCGTTCTGGGGTTGCCCAAAGGCTATTGAACGCGCGGGCTTGAAAAGCGGAAAAAGGGCAGCCCGACCTGGCTGCCCTTTTTGTTTTGCGAAGACGCGTATGGCGCGCAAGGAAGATCTCCGATGGAAGGAAAACTGGTAAGGCTTCGCGGCTACGAGAAAACCGATCTGGACGCGGTGATGAAGTGGATCAACGACGAGGAAGTGACCCAATTTCTCGGCGGCGAGATCCTTGCGCTGCCGCAATCGTCGATCGCGGAAATGAAATTCATCGAATCCTCGGCCGGACGCGGGCCTACATCGGCGGACCAGTCGTTCGTCATCGAGACACTCGCGGACCGGAAATACCTGGGCGGCGTTGCCTTCCATGCGATCAACTGGCACAACCGCGCGGCCGGCGTCGGAATCGTGATTGGTGACAAGAGCTATTGGGGCCGCGGGTACGGCGGCGATGCGATGAGAATGCTGATGCGAATCGGGTTCGACAAGCTGAACCTGCATCGCCTGTGGCTGCACGTTTACGATTTCAATCAGCGAGCAATCGCGTCGTACGAAAAGTGCGGCTTCAAACGCGAGGGTGTGCTGCGCCAGGAGCGTTTTCATAAGGGAAGTTACTGCGACACGATCGTGATGGGTATTCTCGCGGACGAGTACCGGGCGATGAACCCGCAATAGCCTGCACTATCTGCCGGTGCCTGCGAGCGCAGCCGTGAGCATGCGGCTCTTGCCGTTGCTTAGAATCGTGAAGGTTCCTGCGCGTTTTCCGACCGCCGTCGGAGCAAACGAGATCATAAATTTGCATCGCTGGTGCGCGGCGAGCGTCGAGGCGCATGTGCTCGCCCCTGCGACGATCGCGAAATCGCCGGTTACCGATGCGCTCTCGATCGTGATCGTCGCGCCGCGAGGATTAGCGAGCGTTAGTCTTTTGGTCTTCCCCGCGCTCGCCAGCGTTCCCACCGCCTCCCTGCCGAAATTCAAGCGCTTCGGCGTCACCTTGAGTGTCGAGGTCACCGGCGTTGGCGTCGCGGTCGGCGTGGGAGTTCGCGCAACAGTTGGCGTCGGCGTGCTGGTGGCTGTTGCGGTGGACCTTGCAGTTGCGGTCGACGTGGCCGTGCGTGTAGCGGTTGCGGGCGGACTGCTGGTCGGAGTCGCCGTTCTTGTCTCGGTCGGCGTGGCAGTATTGGTCGGCAAGGCGGTCGGCGTTGGCGTCGGAGTTGCGCTCGGGCCGGTACTGACGTTCGCGCCGGCAATCTCGAAAACGCCGCGCCCGAACGTACCGGCAAAGATTGTCCCGTTCTGATTCTGTTCGAGATCGAACACCGGCACCGCCGGAACCGCTCCGAGATTATAAGGCGTCCAATCCGCGCCGCCGTCAACGCTGCGAAAAACTCCGATATCGGTACCTGCCAGAATCGTATTACCTGTGCTATCGGTGCCATCGACCAGAATCCGCAGCACCGGAATATCGGGCAGCGCATTCGCGGGCGGCGGAATCTGATTCGACGGATTGCCGTCCACCTGCGCCCACGTCATACCGGCATCGTGCGTAACGAAGACGTGCCCCATCTGCGTCGCGGCGGTGAATCCAGACACAGAGAGATAGGCGGTCGCGGAATCTTCAGGATCGATCGCTATACCGGTGGCCTGCGTGTAACGCGGCAGGACTAGCGGCGAGAGATTCGCGGTCACGTCCTTCCAGGTCGCGCCGGCGGGATGGTCGCCGTCCACCTGCACGTTGGCGTCAGAGGTTGTCATCAGTCGAAACGGCGTCGGGGTAAATGTCGTGTCGGTTTCCATCGCGAGTGCATATGCCTTGGTGTCGTCCGACGGTGCGATCTCGAGATCCTCGAGCGCGCAATTCCCATCGTCGCATCCACCGGTCAAATCCTGCGTCGTCTCCGCGGCCCAAGTGGCTCCATCGTTGCTCGAAACGTAAACCGAATGCGCGCCGACCATCACCCTGCCCGCCTGCGCAGGATCGGCCGCAAGCGGAGGATAAAATCCCGCGCCCGCATCGTCGTTGGACGCGAGCGCTGCGCGCAACGCCTGGGTCGGCGCGGCAGAGGTCCACGACGTTCCGCCGTCAGTCGATTGCGCAATCGCGAGGCCGGCACTCGTTGTCGCAAAGACATGGTACGCGAGCGATGGATTGGTCGGATCGAAAATCGCGAACGCGCCGTCGAACGTATCGACCTGCCCCCACGCCGCCGCCAGCGGCATCGAGCTGTTGCCCAGCCCGGTTCCGTTGTCGGACATCCCTGCGAGCACCAGTTCGCTGTTGGTCGGATGCGGCCCAACCGATTGCACCTCCTCTGCGCCGATCGAGGAGTTCAGCCCGCTCCAGGAACCACCGGACGAGGCGAAGTGGTACGCGCCTCCATCGTTGCCAAGATAAAAACTGTGCGCGCTCTCCGGATCGAATGCGACCGCATGCTGATCTGAATGGGTTCCGCCGTTCTGCGCCAGGAAAGTCCACGCGGCGCCGGAGTTGGCCGATCGATAGATTCCCACTCCTCCGAACACGACGGTACTTCCGGTCGAGTCCGCCGGATCGATCGCAAGGACCTGGCCGAAAATCGAGTCGGAGACGTTGTCAGCCGCAGTCCCGTCGAGCACCACGCCGTCGCCAAGGCTCGCGCTCGGAACTTTCTCTGCGGTCCACGTGGCGCCACCGTCGGCGGATCTGTAGAAGCCCGCGTACTCGATTCCGTCCGCGGCGCCGAGCATTACGTAGACGATCCCCGAATTCGCCGCGATACTCGAGCGCCCGATCGCTCCCGCAAAACCGGGAAAAGTAATCTGGCTCCAGGTCAGACCGGAGTCCGAGGAGTGAAACACCCCGGTCCATTGCACTGCCGCGTACACGTTTGACGGCGCCGCCGGATCGATCACTACCTGGGTTGCGGGGCACGGCTGATTCGTGAAGTAGGCACAGCTGCCAAACGTGCCGAGCGGATACGTCAGCCACGAATTCCCGCCGTCGGTCGATCGCCACACTCCCGTCTGGCTCCACTGCGTTTCGATCCATCCAGCCTGCGCGCGATTTGCGCTCGATCCATAGGTCACGGCGGCATAGATGATGCGCGGGCTTTGCGTGGTATCGACCGCGATACCGCCGATCGAGGCTTCATCGAACTCGCTCGCGCCAAGCTGGCTCCACGAGCCACCGAGATCGGACGATACAAAGACTCCTTCGCCGTAATAGGAATCATTCGAACCGTCGCCCTCGCCGGTCGCGACGTACAGAGTAGGATTCGGCGTCGTGGTCGTGTCGAGCGTCATTGCACCGACCGACAGGGTCGGCTCCGCATCGAAGATCGGCGCGAACGCCGCGCTCGCGTTCGGGCGCATCCATACTCCGCCCGCCGCCGTGCCAACGAACAGCCGTCCGCCAACCGTCGGATCGGCGACAATCGCGGTCACTCGGCCGGTCGCATTCGGCAGCGGCGAGCCAATCGCGACGCCGCCGAACGTTGCGACCTCCGCGTTGACTGGCTGCGGTCCGGCAAAGCTCCAGGACGGAACCGGCGACAGCGCAGGAATCTCAGCGGCGTTCGCCATCTGCGCTCGAGCCATCTCTTGCCGGCGCATCATGGCGACCGCTCGCAGGTATGCGCCGCGAGGCGTTCCGAATTGACGTCCCCGTTTCGCGGCAAGGAATTCGCGGCGTGCCTCGCGACCGCGCGCCTCGGGCTGATAACGTACCGTGTCACCGCGCGCGCCGGGCGCCGCTGCCGGCATTACTGCCGCATCTGCCAGGAAGGCGGCGAGAATCAATACGGCAGGCGCAAACCGGCGCGCACGCGATGATCGCAACGTAATCACGGGCCCCCTTTTGCCCCAACTACGCTGCGATCTTACCTAGTAGTTGACTATATACCTATTATAGATAGTCACTAATACCCACTAGCTATTCATGGATAGGCTATTCTCTGCTTGTCTATATTGAGCCGTCTCCGCCTGCGTCACTTATGTTTCGGCACGTTCTTCCGGCGACTTCCAAAATCCGGCTACGCGGCGGAAATGCGGAAACCGATTTTGGGAAAGTGATTTACGACGCGTCCAACCGCGGGATCCTCGCGTTCGATCGCGATCTCCTGGATCGTGCTCAGGACCACTGTTCCAACGACCGGATCGAACGCATAGTCGTCCGGGGTGACCGCAATCCGCGCCCCGGGCTTCACGCCGTTTGGATCGGCGGGGTCGGAACTCGACTGGGTGGCAGGATTGGCAGCCTTTGCGATTTTGAGCGCTTCGTCCGGGTCCATCGGCGTCATCGCACCGTATCCCATTGCATCGATCCGCTCGAACCATCGCATCAGATTTGGGAACTTCTGCGCGTGCGAGAACGCGGTCGGCTCCGCGCGCAGAAACCACACCGGATGGAAGCACGCGGCGTCAGCAAGGGTGAAGCGATCGCCAAGAATATACGGCTGAGAGGCGAGGGAATTATCGAGGAGCTGCAGGAACGCGCGCAGTTGGTTCAGCGCGTCGGGCGCGGTCTTTCCAATCTGCGCGAAATCGGCGCCCTGCATCATCTTGCTGCGGTCTTCAATAAATTCCTTCGGCACCACCGCGGCCAGCTTCTCAAAGATCACCGGGGTTGTGGACCAGAAGATGCGCCGGTCCGCCCACATATTGACCGCGTTGCAGGCGGCTTCCATCCCGCGCGGATATATCGAGGGCTCGGGATGAAGCTCCTCGAGTTTGCGGATGATGATGCCGGTATCGCACCAGACGTCGGCGCCGATCTGAAGAACCGGGATGCGCCGGTAGCCGCCCGTCAGCGGTACGAGCTTGGGCTTGGGCATGATCACCGGCTGCTCGACGGCGCGCCAGGCGATCTTCTTGTACGCGAGGATTTTGCGGATTTTTTCCGAGAACGGCGAATTCACATATTGATGGAGAATGACTTCCGGCACGATGGGCCTCCTCAGTTGATCGATTACGACGGGTCAAGGTTTACCGCACCTCGCGCGATTGGGGAACCTCCATTGCAGCGCCAGCAAAACCTGATATTTTCGCCACTATGTTCGGACAACAGGAATTCGATCTTTTCGAGGCTATCTATACGACCCGCTCGATGCGCCGGCTGAAACCCGATCCGGTCGCGCCCGAACTGATCGTCAAGGTGATCGAAGCGGCGACGATGGGGCCGAGCGGCAGTAACCGGCAGCCGTGGATCTTCGTCGTGGTGCGCGACTCCGAGACCAAAGCCTTCGTCGCGGAGCGCTATCGCAAGGCATGGGAGGTGTACTTCACGCCGCGAGCGCGGGAGATCGTCGCAAGCGATCCGCAAAGCCCGCAGGGACGCATCCTGCGCTCGGCGCGCTACCTGGCCGAGCATGTCGGCGAAGCGCCAGTGATGATCTTCTGCTGCGTCAAGAAATACAACGACGCCACTCGCAAAGGTCAGCCGATGCTTAACGCGATCTTCCCGGCGATCCAGAACCTGTGTCTCGCGGCGCGCGCCTACGGACTCGGCACCTCGATCACCGGGCTGCATCAGCTGCACGGCGCTGAAATCGACCAGCGGCTTGGCGTACCGGCTGAGTACTCGAACGCCGCGATGATTCCGATGGGATATCCGAAAGGCCGATGGGCGCGGCCCGAGCGCAAGCCCGCCCTCGACGTGATCAACTGGGAGCGATGGGGAAGTCGCGCGAACTCTGTGCCGGAAAAATAGATTCCGCGGCCGCCGTGCTCATTCCTCGATCACCGCGAGGACCGCGCCGCGCTGAATCTGATCGCCCACCTTGACGCGGAACTCGCGCATCCGCCCCGCCAACGGCGCCTTGATCGGAATTTCAACCTTCATCGACTCGATCACCATGATTTCGTCACCGCGCGCCACCTGCGCGCCCGCGTCTACCGTGAGTCTCAGCACTTTGCCAACCGCGGGGCTCTTTATGTCCATGCTCATGCGCCAGCGACGCCGTCCTTTGCGACAGTTGTCGAGATACCGGCGTCATAGCAGGCGCAAGCGCGATCCGCCAGTATCGGCGCGTTTTGCGCGCTTGAGTTGCGCAGCCTTTCGGCTGTAGAAGGGGACGTCGTGCCGCGCAGCGGTCCGGGGACCACGCTGCCGGAACCGAATCGAGCAAAAATACTGGGCGGGGAGAACTGCGCGTGGGTAATGACAGCAGGATGAGCGGTATCATCGCCTCGCGCACGCTGCTCGAGTATCCGCGCGGGGCGCATCGATGGAGCCTTCTCGGGCTGACGGTGGTCGCGACGATTCTCGCGTCGTATGAATTCCAGCTCGCACCGATTCTTTCGCTGCTGCTGCCCTTCCTGCACATGAGCCAGGTCGGTTACGGCTACTTCATCACCTTCGCGGTTCTGATCTCGGGAATCTCGGCGTTCTTTGGCGGACCTCTGGCCGATCGTTATGGCCGCGTGATCCTGATTGACATCTGCCTCGGCCTGACTGTGGTGCTGGTGTTCTGCAACCTGTTCATCACCAATATCGTTTCGTTCATTATCATCCGCACGCTGATGAGCGTGGTGGCCGGTACGATGGCGGGTGCGGGCGCGGCGCTGATGCGCGACATGTCGCCGCGCGTCGATCGCGCGCTGGCGTTCGGCCTTCTGACGATCGGTCCGGTCGGGGCTAATTTTCTGGCCAACAAGATCGCGGCGTGGACGCTGCCGATCTATCATACCTGGCAGTCACAAATCTGGATCACGGGAATTTTGGGTCTCGCGATGTTTCTGCCGATCGTGCTGTGGCTGAAGGACTTGAGCACTGATCTGCGCTTGCAGATTTTCCGCACCGAGATCGCCTCGATGGAAGCACGCGGGGTCAAGCTCAAGGCCGCGGAGTTGCCCTCGAGCACCAACGACGCCTTCGCGCGGCTACTGAAGCATCCGGAAATCTGGATCCAGGTCATCGGTATCAACGCCAACCTGACGCTGTATTTCGCGATCACCGCGTTTGGACCGCTGATGTTCACGCAAGCGTTCAAGTATCCTCCGGCCGAAGCGGCGGCGATGAACTCGAACTTCTGGTTCTGCAACCTGGCGATCCTGGTGCTTACTGGATTTGTCTCCGATCGGCTGCAAATCCGCAAACCGATCGCGATTATCGGCGCGATGCTAAGTATCGGGTTGCTCGCGTGGTGGGTGCCAAGCTTCACCACCGGGGGTTTGCCGCGCCGGGAAATGGCTATTGTCGCCGCGGTCTTGGGCGGCTTCCTCGCGATCGGCTATGTGCCGTGGGCCGCGCACTTCTCCGAAACGCTCGAGGAAGTCTCGCCTGCGCTCCAGGCGACAGGATGGGCATTCTTCGGATTGGTCGCGCGTGCGTGGGCGGGACTGTCGGCGCCGCTGACCCTGTGGGTCGCAAAGGAATTTGGATGGCAGGCGTGGATCAAGGTGAGCATCGTCGGCATGGCGATCTACATCGTGGCGCTGCTGATTACCCGCGGCATCCGTCAGGAAGCCGCGACGGAGACGGCTGAAAGGGGAGCAACCGCAACCGCAGCACAGTAGGAATTGGTGGTCGTTACGGACGCATCGTGCGGGTTCGGATTCCTAGCTGGGTTGGGACAATCTCGTACGCCTGATGCACCCAATCGACGAGGATCGGTCGAGTGTCGCGCGGGTCGATTATCTCCTCGATACCGAATGCTTCGGCCGTACGAACTGGCGAGCGCACGGCGTTGAACTTTTCTTCGAGTTCGCGCCGCAGCTTTTCCGGATCCTTCGACGCCGCCAGATCGCGCTTGTAGGCTGCCTCGATTCCGCCCTCGATCGGAAGCGATCCCCAATCCGCCGACGGCCACGCATAGCGCAGATTAAGTCCGCTGGTGATCCCATGCGCTCCGCCAGCCACGCCGAAGGCTTTGCGCACTATAATCGCGACCCACGGCGTGATCGTCTGGTACACCGCGCACATCGCGCGCACACCATGCCGGATGGTTCCCTGGCGCTCGGCTTCGCGTCCGATCATGAAGCCCGGCTGATCGACGAAATTCACGATCGGCAAATGGAACGTGTCGCACAGGTCGAGAAACTTCACCATCTTGTCCGACGCCGCCGCGTCAAGCGATCCGCCGATCGCGTACGGGTCGCCCGCCATCACGCCGACCGGATATCCGTCCAGGCGCGCGAACACCGTGACCAGCGACGGACCGAAGTACGGCGTCATTTCGAAAACTGAATCGCGATCCATCACCAGTTCGAGAATCCTGCGCGCGTCGTAACCCTGGCGACGGTTGCGCGGCACGATACTGATTAGTTCGTCCTCGCGGCGATGAGGATCGTCGAGCGGCGTGGTTCGCGGCGGCGCCTGCCACACGCTTTGCGGCAGGTAGGACAGGAAGCGGCGAACCTGCTCGAAGGCGTCTTCTTCGCTTTCGGCCTCGTTGTTGACCGCACCGCTTTCGTGAGCATGAATGTCGGAACCGCCGAGCTGTTCTTTGTCCAGATTCTCTCCGGTACCCCACTTCACCACCGGAGGCCCGGCAACGAACAGCTGGCTCGAGCCTTTTATCATCACCGAGAAGTGCGACGCCGCCACGCGCGCCGCGCCGATTCCGGCAACTGAGCCCATGCATCCCGCAACGACAGGAACCTCGGACATGAGTTGCATCATGATGTCGAATCCGGCGACTGCGGGCACGTAAGTCCTTTTCATTGTTTCAAACGTGCGCACGCTGCCGCCGCCCCCAGTGCCGTCGATCAATCGCACGATCGGCATGCGCAACTCATGCGCGATCAGCTCGGCGTATCCGCGCTTGTTGCCGATCGACGCGTCCGCGGCGCCGCCGCGAACCGTGAAATCGTCTCCGGCAACCACGACGCGCCGTCCGCTGATTCTTCCGGTGCCGCCAACAAAGTTAGCCGGCAGGAACTCGGTGAGAGTTTCGCCCTCATACTTGGGTGCACCCGCCAGAGCGCCGTATTCGTGAAAGGATCCACGATCGAGCAGCCGCTCGATCCGCTCACGAACCGTGAGCTTGCCGCCCTCGTGCTGACGCTTGATATTCTCGGCGCCGCCCATCTGCTTCGAGAGTTCGATGCGGCGGCGAATTTCATCCACTTCCGGTTGCCAGGACATATGCTTCCTCCGCTGGTCTGCCGATCTTATCAATCACGCTCGATGCGTCCACGGCAAACGCCCGCGCTGCCCGTTTCGAGCGGCGTTTCTTCCTGTTAGCCTTGAGCGGCGATGAGCGCTCTGACGATTCAGACTGTCCCAAATGCGAATCTGTCCTCGCGGCCGAAGCGCGCTATGCTCTCCGGATGGGGCCGTTACCCGGCGCTCGAATGCGATCTCTACCGACCCGAAAAATTTTCCGAGCTGGCCTCGATCGTCGCGTCAAACTCGACTTCGCTAATCGCGCGCGGCGCTGGGCGCGCGTATGGCGACGCGGCGGTGAACGGCGACAACAGGGTCGTCGAGGTCACCCGGCTCGGCAGAATGCTCTCCTTCGATCCGGAGAGCGCGACGCTTCGCGCGGAGGCCGGCGTCACGCTCGACGAGATAATCGAGGTCTTCCTGCCGCGCGGATTTTTTCCGGCCGTGGTGCCGGGCACTCGCTACGTCACGCTCGGCGGATCGATCGCCGCCGATATCCACGGCAAGAGCCATCATCGCGACTCCTCCTTCGCGAGCCACGTTGCGAGCTTCACCGTGATGCTCACGTCAGGCGAGATCAGGCGATGCTCGCGCGTGGAAAACGCTGACCTCTTCTGGGCCACCATCGGAGGGATGGGTCTGACCGGCGTGATCCTCGAGGCCGAGCTGAGGCTCAGGCGCGTGGAGAGTGCGTGGCTCGAAGGCGAAGTGATTCGCGCGGAAAATCTCGACGCGGCGCTCGAGGCGTTCGAGCGTACCGACGGCGAGTACGATAACTCGGTCGCGTGGATCGATTGCGCGAGCACAAAGGGCCGACTGGGACGTTCGCTCCTGAATGCCGCGAACTTCGCGACTCGCGAAGCGCTTGCGGCCCCGACGCGCCAGGAGCCGTTCGCGCTCAAACCGAAATTCCGTCCCGCGGTTCCGTTCGATCTTCCGCACTTCGCGCTCGGTCCGCTCACCGTGCGGACCTTCAACAACGCCTTATACGCGATTTACCGCCAAAAGGCCGGCCGCGCGTGCTTCGACTATCAGAGTTTTTTCTTTCCCCTCGATTCGATTCACGACTGGTACCGCATCTACGGCAAACGCGGATTCGTCCAGTACCAGTGCGTATGGCCCGAGGCCGAAAGCCGCGCGGGGCTGATCGAGACCCTCGAAGCGATAACCGCAAGCCGCCGCGGATCGTTCCTGACCGTGCTCAAAAAGTTCGGAGCGCAGGAAGGAATGCTCTCCTTTCCGATGCCTGGCTATACACTCGCGCTGGATTTTCCCGTCGGGGACGGGTTGATGGAATTTCTCGACCGGCTCGACGCGATGGTACTTGCGCGTGGCGGGCGCATCTACCTGGCCAAGGACGCGAGGATGCGCCCCGAAACATTTCGCGCGATGTACCCGAACCTGCGGCAGTGGCAGCAGATAAAGGCGTCCGTCGATCCGAACAACCGGTTTTCCTCGAGCCTCGCGCGGCGTCTCGGGATGCTTTCGGCATAGAAGCACAGGCGCTTCCAGAGCCATGGCTAGGGTAATCATCTTAGGCGCGACCAGTCCGATCGCGCGGATCCTCGCGATGCGATTTGCGGCGGACGGCGACGCGGTGTATCTGGCCGGTCGCGACACGAGCGAGGTGGCAAGAATCGTAAGTGATATATCGGTCCGCACCGGAGCTGTCGCGCTTTCGGGCACCTTCGACGCGGCCGACTTCGCCTCGCATGCTGACCTCATCCGCCTTGCGACCGATGAGCTGGGCGGTCTGGACGGCGTCGTGCTCTGCTTCGGCACGCTTGGCGACGAAGACGCGGCGCAGATCGATCCGGAGGCCGCGCTGAAGACGCTGCATCAGAACTTCACCGGCGCCGTCAGCCTGATGACCCTCGCGGCGCGGCACCTTGAGGAACAGAAACGCGGCTTCATGATTGTGATCGGCTCGGTCGCCGGAGACCGCGGCCGCGCCAAAAATTATGTGTATGGTGCGGCCAAGGGCGGGCTGCATACTTTCACCCAGGGACTGCGCGGACGGCTCACACGCGCGGGTGTGCACGTGATGACGGTCAAGCTCGGCACGGTTGACACCCGGATGACCTGGGGGCGCGAAGGCACTCTCCTCACCGTCCCGCCTGAGAAAGCCGCGAATGCTATCTATGCGGCATATCAACGCAAAGCCGAGGTCGTGTACGTCCCATGGTTCTGGCGCCCGATCATGGGAATCGTGAAGCTGATCCCCGAGCGGTTTTTCAAGCGCACCAGCTTCTAGCGCGATCGATCACTCTTCCAGGTAGTAGTCGATGGTCGAGACGAGGCGCACCTTCTTGTCGATCGAGCGCGCTTCGTCAAAGCCGCTCTGCGAGCCGGACGCGTCACGTGGAAGGATCTCGAATACCCCCTGATTGGCGCGGCGGATCGGACCGAGTTTGCTGTTCGAGTCGTTGGCGAATTGCTGCGCGACAGCGCGCGCGCTCTTGGTCGCGTCCGCGAGCATCGCGGGCCGAATCGAATCGAGGTTGGTGAAGTAGTAGGCGGGATTGGCGATGCCATTGTCGGGCTCGAGGTTGAGCACGATTCCCTGGCTGATAAGATCTCCGGTGAGTTGACCGGTCTGCGCAACGCGATCCACGTTGCCCGAGCGAATCTGGATTCCACCCTTCACCAGATAGCGTCCGTTGCTGCGGTTCTGTGTGGCGCCGAACTGTTCGGTGTCGGTAACCTTGGCGGGAACTATTTCTATCTCGGCGTCGGTAAAACCGTGCTGATGCGCGAAGGCGGTCACCAGCTTCGCGTCGCGAACGATCTCGGTATTAGCCTTGATGACGTCGTCGCTGGTGGCGGTGTATGCGATATTCCAAACGGCCACGTCGGCTTTTACCGACCGCTCGACCAATCCGCGGACGGTCACATAACGATCGCGCCCGCGCGCGGAGAGAAACCCCTGCTCGATAAAATAGCCGCCAAGCGCGAGCCCAATCGCAACCAGCGCGCCCAGGATCGCAGCGCTCGAAGCAGGCATTCCGCGAGATTCCACTATCGCATCTCCATCGTTAAAGGCCCCTCGCAGCTAAAGGCTACCCGCGGGCGCCGCAAAAAAGAAAGAGGCCCGGGTTAGCGGGCCTCTTCTTCGATCACTTTAATTGCCGCCTAGTTGACGGTCCAGGTGTCGCCGCGATTCAGCAGTTCGGTCAGGTTGCCCGCACCCTGCTTGGCTTTGGCATCTTCGAGCTGTTTGTTGATCGCGCCGTCGTAGGTCGGACGCGAAACCGCGTAGAACACTCCGACCGGCGTCGGCATCGGCGGCTCGAAATTTCCCAGCATGAAGGCGAGCGAGAGATTGGTCTCGTCGTGGATCACGATATCTTTTTCGCTGACGCCATTTTCGCCCAGCGTCACGACCTCGGGCCGCATCCCGTTCATCTTGATGCCTTTGTTGCGCTCTTTGCCGAAGAGCAGCGGCTTGCCATTCTCAAGGATCAACTGATGCTCGGCCTTGATCGCCTTGTCGCTTACGTCGTTGAAAGCGCCGTCGTTGAAGATATTGCAGTTCTGCAGGATCTCCATGAACGATGCGCCGCGATGCGCGTGCGCACGCTTGAGCATCTCGCCCAGATGCTTCTGCTCGACGTCGATTGTCCGGCAGACGAACGTCGCATGTGCGCCGAGCGCGACGGTTATCGGGTTGAACGGAAAATCCACCGACCCCGCAGGCGTTGACTTGGTCACCTTGCCGACTTCAGAGGTCGGCGAGTACTGGCCCTTGGTCAATCCATAGATGCGGTTGTTGAAGAGCAGAATCTTTAGGTCGATATTTCGGCGCAGCGCATGAATCAGATGATTCCCGCCGATCGACAGGCCGTCTCCGTCGCCCGTGACGACCCACACGTCCAGATCCGGGCGCGTGACTTTAAGACCGGTCGCGAGCGCGGGTGCGCGTCCGTGAATCGTGTGGAAGCCATAAGTGTTCATGTAGTACGGAAACCGGCTCGAGCATCCGATGCCCGAGATGAAGACCGTGTTGTGCGGCGCGATGCCGAATTCCGGCATCGTCTTCTGAACCTGCGCCAGGATCGCGTAGTCACCGCATCCAGGACACCATCTGACTTCCTGGTCGGATTCGAAATCCTTGCGGGTAAGTGCGGTAGCCATTGGTCCTCAGCCCTCCAATACGCGGTTGATGCGGGTGACGAGTTCGCTGACCTTGAACGGCCGGCCCTGGATCTTGTTGAAGCCGACCGCGTCGATCAGGTAATCGGCGCGAACCATCTTCAGCAACTGGCCCATATTCATTTCGGCGATCATCACGGTCTTGAATTGGCGCAGCTTGGCAGCGAGGTCGCGCGGCAGCGGATTCAGATAGCGCAGATGGATGTGCGAGACCTTCTTGCCCTTCTCGCGCGCCTGCTTGACCGCTTCGCGGATCGGACCGAAGGTGGAACCCCATCCGAGCACCACCAGATCGCCGCCGTTCGCGTCGCCAAAAATCTCAGTCGGTGGAATCTCCTGCGTGATTCCGGCGACCTTGCGCGCGCGCGTGCGGATCATCAGCTCATGATTCGCGGGCGAATAGCTGATATTGCCGGTCAGGTTCTCTCCGGTGATTCCGCCGAGGCGATGCTCGAGGCCCGGGGTGCCGGGAATCGCCCACGGACGCGCGAGCGTCTGGTCATCGCGGGAGTACGGCAAAAATCCGGCCGGATTGGTCTCGAACTCAACCTTGATTGGCGCCAAATCCTCGACCTTCGGCAGCAACCACGGCTCCGCGCCGTTAGCGAGCTGTCCGTCGGTGAGCAGGATAACCGGAGTCATGTATTTGACCGCGATTCGCACCGCCTCGTAGGCGCAATCGAAACAATCAGCGGGCGTCGAAGCTGCGATAATCGGAATCGGCGACTCGCCGTGCCGTCCGTACATCGCCTGCAGCAGGTCGGCCTGTTCCGGCTTGGTCGGCATCCCGGTTGAAGGACCTGCCCGCTGGATATCGGTAATCACGAGCGGCAGCTCGACCTTCACCGCCAAGCCGACGGCCTCGGCCTTGAGATTCATGCCAGGACCGGAGGTGGTGGTGATAGCGATCGCGCCACCGAACGACGCGCCGATCGCGGAGCATACGCCGGCAATCTCGTCCTCGGCCTGGAAAGTATAGACCGGGAAATTCTTGAACGCCGCCAGTTCGTGCAGAATGTCGCTGGCCGGCGTGATCGGATATGAACCCAGGAACAGCGGGCGATTCGACTTCACCGCCGCGGCAACGAAGCCGAGCGCGGCCGCCGTGTTGCCCGTTATATTGCGGTAGAGACCCGGAGCGATATGCGCGGCGGGAACCTCGTAAGACGAGGTGAACATCTCGGTGGTCTCGCCGTAGTTGAAACCGGCCCTGAAGACCCTGATGTTCGCCTCGATGATCTCGGGGTTCTTCTTGAACTTGCTTTCGATGTACTCGATCGTGCTCTGGGTCGGGCGCTGATACAGCCACGAGAGCATCCCGAGCACGAACATATTGCGGCTGCGGAAGACCGCGCGGTTGTTGAGTCCGAGCCCGTGCACCGCAAGCGTGGTGAGCTTGGTCACGTCAACCTGGATGACCTGATATTTGTCGAGCGAATGGTCGGTCAGCGGGTTTTCCGCGTAGCCAGCGCGCTTTAGGTTCGCGGCGTTGAAAGCTTCGCGATCGACGATCAGCAGGCCGTTGGGCGGCAGATCCTCGAGATTGGCCTTGAGCGCGGCCGGGTTCATCGCGACCATCACGTCGGGTTCGTCGCCGGCGGTGAAAATTTGATTGCTGGAAAAGTTGAGCTGAAATCCGCTGACGCCGGCGAGTGTTCCCGCAGGGGCGCGAATCTCGGCGGGAAAGTCCGGCAGTGTCGCGATGTCGTTGCCGGCAAACGCCGACTCGGTCGTGAACTGCATCCCGGTCAACTGCATCCCGTCGCCAGAATCTCCGACGAAGCGGATGACGACCCGGTCCTTGCGCTGAAGAGGCTTCTTGGCGTCACCGGAACGACGCTGACTTGGGGAATCCGTAATTTGTCCGGCGGCCTCAGGTGGTACAGCCATCTCGGTCCAATCTCCTTAAGCTGACAATCGTGGTGATAGAGACATTGCGTTAGCTTGGCTTGGTAACTCTGGTGACTTGAAGAACAAACAATCAATCGTATGCGTGGAATTAAAGTATATCTAATGTGAAGATTTTGTGGAAGAGGGGCTTACTTATCTGATTTCGAACCCGGCGAGTTCTCCGCTCCACTCCAACCACTCCTGCTCCACTGAACTCACGCTCGCGAATCGGGGTCCCTGACGCGCCCAGGCCGCGAGCTTCTCCAATCCATCCTTATCCCCTTCGGCGACAATTTCAACGCCCCCACCCGAACGGTTTCGGACCCAGCCGACAAGCCCCCGCCGCTGCGCCTCGTTGACCGTGGCCCAGCGAAAGCCGACGCCCTGCACTCGTCCCGTGACGACGAGCCGCATTCGCGCGCGTGCCGCCATCGGTCATCCTTCGGCCAGCAGCGCGAGCAGGCCATGTTCATCGAGCACGCGGACGCCCAAGTCATGTGCCTTCTTGAGCTTGGAGCCGGGCTCGGCGCCCGCCACCACGAAGTCGGTCTTGCGGCTGACCGAGCCGGTTACGCGGCCTCCGACCGCCATGATGCGGCGCTCGGCGTCGTCGCGGCTCATGGATTCGAGCGTGCCGGTCAATACGAAGCTCTTGTCGCGCAAGGCGCCGCGACCCGAGGGCTCGGCGGGCGCTTCGATCTCGAGGAGCTTTTCCAGGCGGCTCACGGCGTGGAGATTTCGCGGCTCGTCGAAATACTCGCGCACACTGCGCGCAACCTCGGGACCGATATCGCGCACCGCGCGCAAATCGTCCTCGCTCGCGGCGCTGATCTTTTCGAGCGACTTGAATCGCAGCGCGAGCTGGCGCGCGGTATGTTCGCCGACCTGGTGGATGCCGAGGCCGTTGACCACGCGCTCGAGCGAAGTTCTACGCGCCGCGGCGATAGCGTCGAGCACGTTCTGCGCGCTCTTGTCGGCCATCCGCTCGAGACCCGAGAGCTGCTCCCTGGTCAGATTGAAGATGTCGTCAAGCTCGCGCACCAGTCCCGCCTCGATAAGCTGCGCGACCAGCTTGTCGCCGAGACCCTCTATATCGAGGCATGCCTTCGAGGCGAAGTGGCGAATCGATTCGCGCATCCGCATCGGACAGTTCGCATTGACGCAGAAATAGCCGACTTCGCCTTCCTCATGTACCACCGTGGCGCCGCATTCGGGACATTTCGCCGGCATCGTGAACTCATGCGCGCGCGGCTTGCCCGGTCTGGTGACGCGCACCACGTACGGAATCACATCGCCGGCGCGCTCGATCAGCACGGTGTCGCGCTCGCGGATATCCTTGCGCCGAATTTCGTCGAGATTGTGCAGCGACGCATTCGAGATCGTGACGCCGGCGAGCGCGACCGGCGCGAGCTTCGCGACCGGAGTCAGCGCCCCGATACGTCCGACCTGCACGTCGATTTTCTCGACTACGGTTTCAGCCTGCTGGGCCTTGAACTTGTATGCGATCGCCCAGCGCGGCGCGCGCGAGACCTCGCCAAGTTGCGCCTGGAGCGCGTAGGAATTGACCTTGGCCACCACGCCGTCGGCGTCGTGCGGCAGCGAATGGCGCTTCTCCGTCAGCGCGTTCCAATATTCGAGAACTTCGTCCAGGTTGCGGCAGATCTTCGACTCCCGATTGGTGCGCAGTCCGAGCGCTTTGATGCCCTGCAGGAAATCCCACTGCGACTCAAAGCTCGCGCCTTCGATCACTCCGGGCGCGTAAAGAAAAATATCGAGCGGACGGGATGCGGTAATTTTCGGATCGAGCTGGCGCAGCGATCCGGCTGCCGCGTTGCGCGGATTTGCGAACACCGGCTCGCCGCGCGCCTCGCGGTCGGCATTGAGCTTGGCGAAGGCTTTGGTCGGAAAGATAACTTCGCCGCGCACTTCGAGCAGTTTCGGAATTTTGCCGTGCTCCGGTTTGCGCAGCCGCAGCGGCACCGACTTGATGGTCTTGATATTGGCAGTCACGTCCTCGCCGGTCTCGCCGTCGCCGCGAGTTGCAGCCGTCGCGAGCATTCCGTCCTCGTACACGAGTTCGATTCCCAGCCCGTCGAGCTTGACCTCGGCGATATACTCGATATCGTCCTCGGTCCTGAGCAGGCGCCTGATGCGCTTGTCGAACTCGCGCATCTCGTCCGCGTTCATCGCGTTGCTGAGCGACATCATCGGCCGGCGATGCTTAATCGGCGCGAATCTCTCGCTCGGCGCCGCACCGACACGCTGAGTCGGCGAATCGGGCGTCACTAGCTCCGGATGCTCGCGTTCGAGCCCCTCGAGCCGGCGCATCATCACGTCGTACTCGGCGTCGGAGATCTCCGGATCGTCTAGGACGTGATAGCGATAGCTATGATGATTTAGCGCGCCGCGAAGCTGGTCGATCTCGGCGCGCGCGTCTGCGGGTCGCTTCGCCATGAGTACGCAGTATCAAGCTAGCTGCGGGAGTAGCCCATCGCGTCGAGGAACTCGTCTAGGGTGGAAAATCGCATATACATATTGTGGCGCTTCTGGTCGGCAATCGTGGTACTGGATTCCGATGAATAGGCGTGGCCGGGAAATACTACTGTCGCGTCGTCGAGCGACTTCAATGTAGTATTCAGGCTATGGTACATCGCCTCGGGGTCTGAACCCGGCAGATCCACGCGTCCGCACGAATTCACAAATAGAGTATCGCCAGAAATCAGATTGCCCTCCGCCAGAAAGCATTGCGAACCGGGAGTGTGGCCGGGGGTATGGAGAAATTTTACCTCGATCTCGCCGACCTTGAACGTATCGCCGGCTTCGACCTTTACTATATCGCTGTCGGAAAGGCCCGCTACCTTTTTTGCGCCTTCCGCCTCGTGCTTGTTGAGATATACTTTCGCCTTCACCCGCTCGAGCATCTCGGCCACGCCTTCGATACTCTGTCCCATCATCTTTCCGCCCAGGTGATCGGGGTGATAGTGAGTAATCAGGATTTTATCCAGTTCATAGCCTTCGCGCTCGACGAAATTGCAGATCTTGGCGACGTCCCAGGCGGGATCCACTACCGCGGCTTTTTTGGCGATCTTGTCGCCGAGTATATAGACGAAGTTCGCCATCGGACCGATTTGCGCCTGGCGAAGATAGAGTCGATTTTCCGCTTCCATTACCGATCTCCGGATGCTTCAGGATTTCGCGCCGCTGCGCGCGGCCTGCCGTTTCATCGCGGCTCTGCGCCGCGCGGCTTTTATTTCGGGATCGTCCAGGCGCAGCCCGCGGTCCCATAGAAACTCGGCCTCGCCAAGCTTGTGCGCGATCCATCGCGATTGCACAAAAAGGTGGTCGCTCAGGCGATTCACATAGATAATCAGTTGCTCGTTAATCGGTTCCTCGCGCTGGAGGGTCCACAGCACCCGCTCCGCGCGCCGGCATACCGTGCGCGCCTGATGCAGGAATGCGTTCAGCACTCCGCCGCCCGGAAGCGTGAACGATTTGAGCGGCTCGAGCACTTTCTCCATCCGGTCCATCTCGTTTTCGAGAAGATCGACCTCGAGCGCGCTCATCCGATGCATCCCCTCGTACTCGCCATCGAGAGGAGTAGCCAGTTCGCTGCCGACATCGAACAACTCATTCTGGATCCGGCGCAGCATCTCGGCATACCAGGTTCCTTCCGCGCCGAGCCGTCCGACGTACTCGGCGAGATATGTGCGCACGATTCCGATGATCGAGTTGAGCTCGTCGATCGTGCCGTACGCGTTGATCCGTCCGTGCTCTTTCGGGACGCGGCGCCCACCGACCAGCGCGGTGGTGCCCTTGTCGCCGGTGCGGGTGTAAATTCGGTTGAGCCGAATAGCCATCAGAGGTTCGCCTTTTTCCGGATTGCTTCGTACGCGGCGTCGCCAAGATCGGTGGAGACCGGCAGTCCGCTGTCGCGCCATCCTGGGGCGACGACCGCGCCGGATTGATCGCGCTGGCCGCCGAAGCCGCCGGTGACGTTGGTCAGATCGGCGTAACCGGCGTCCTCGAGCATCTCGCACGCGCGCATCGAGCGTCCACCGGCCTGGCATCCGACGACCAGAGTTTTGTTTTTCGGCAGGATTTTCTCCGCGATTTCCAAAAAATCCGGATTGAGCTGCATTTGGCCGGAACCCTTCATGAACACGACCGGAATATTGATCGCACCGGCTGGATGACCCTGTGCGAACTCGCCCTCGGTGCGCACGTCGAGATAGATGGCGTCGGGATTGCGCTCGAGCGTCTCATGCGCGTCGCGCGGCGGCTGTTCTTTTATCGGCATGGGGATTTCACCTCTTAAACCCGCCATTGATCCTAGCAGATAACAATGCGGCCCGCTCGGCGTGCGCGATCAGGCTTGCGCTTTGCCGACGCGCTCATGATGCACCATCGCGCTGCGCGGTTTCAGCGGACGCGCCTCCGGCGGGCGCTTCGCGTCGGGATAGCCGAACGGCAGAATCGTGAAGATGCCCCATCCGGCGGGCAGGTCTATGATCGGACCGATTTTGGCAGCGTCGAAATTGCCGACCCAGCAAGTGCCTAGCCCGAGCGCCCATCCGGCGTTGGCCATGTTCTGAACCGCCTGCGCGCAATCGACGTCGGCCCATCGCGTGTTGCCAAGATCTTTCAGCACGATGATTGCGCTCGGGGCGTCGGCGACGAATTTTCCGGTGCTGCAAAGCTCGCCGATCTCCTTAAGGCGCGTGCGATCGCGAATTACCACGAATTGCCACGGCTGCAGGTTGCGCGCGCTCATCGCATGGCGTCCGGCCTCGACGATTTTGGTTAGCTTGTCTTCCTCGACCGGTTTGGGCGCGAACGCCCGCTGCACCTTGCGTGAATTGATCGCCTCTATCGCGTCCATCGTGAACCTCCTATCCGGCGCCAGACTGTAGGCATACGTCCGTAAGATTTAATTTTCAAAAGCGCTTGCCAGTCTTGTAGTATCAAGCCGCGCCGAATTCCAGTTGACAACGGATTGGGGAACACTGGATTTGGGAACAGAGACGGGCGCCAGCGCGGACGCGCATCGGCTGCATGCAGCCAACCCGCTGCGCAGTTGTTGCCGAGGGTTAGTAGAAAATCGACGTAGGCCCGCACCGGCGCGGGCGGCACCGGGATTGCTGAAAGAAGCCGGCTGCGAAACAACGCGGCTTGGACTATCGAACGCGGCGATGCGCATGGGGAGCAATTTTTGAAAAGAGTACGAATCGATGGTTTTCCGCCCCGCATCGCCGGCGCGCCGCATGCGTGTCATCGAAGTGCATTCTGTTCCGCTCTGAAAATGATTTTTGCGCTAATGTGCGCGGCGATCTTCATACCGGCAGCCGCCCGCGCAGCGCAGATGCCCGCGTTCAATATCTATTTCAGCGGCACCGAGAATCTGGTCCTCGATCGGCTGATGCTCGACCCTTCAACGCGTCGCGTGAGCAATCTAGCCGACGCGCAAACCGGGGTGTTCGACGACACCCTGCCCGCTCCCGGTCCCGCGCTCGACGCGCTCAAGGCGAGAGTCGCAGGCGGCATGGGCGTGGTCATCGTCACGGGCCCGAATATTGATCCGGCGGCGCTGGCGGCTTTGACGGGCGAAGCGATCACGCAGACCGGCATGGTGGACGTGCCCGCCGGGCCGAAGCACGCGCAGGAGATAGAAAAGTACGCGGCGATCATCGAGTACACGGGTCCGGCGGCGAACCCGCTCGCGAGCAACGTGAGCTGGAAATCCGCGGTCCGGGTGCACGAGCGCTCGCTTCTGGCGGCGGCCCCGGACGCGACCGTCCTGGTTGCTACCAGCGGCAAAGATCCGGTGCGCGCGCATACCCCCGTCCTGATCGAGATGAAGTCGGGCGCGGGGACGATCTACGTGCTCAACGTATGGCTTCGGCAGGGCGACCAGCGCGCGCGGATCGCGAGTTACCGCTTGCTCCTGAGCGGAATCGCGGGCGCGCAGAATTACGATTTCCAGCGCTGGGGCTACTTCAATTGGCTGCTGTACGATATGTCGCGATCGGCGGCGGGAGTTGCCGCCGCGTCGTATGGCTCATGGATCGGTTCGCCGGTGCCGGATACGCGGCAGATCATCTGGCTCGGCGTGATCTTCTCGACCATGTTCGCTGCCTTCGTGCTCTGCTACATCATCGTGCGCCGTTACAGCCTCCGGCATCCCGAACAGCTCGAGCAATTCTATCTGCCGGCCGGACGTCCCTCGGCGCCGCAGCCCGCTTCGTTGGGCGCTGCGGCGGCGGTGCCGATCGCGGCGGCGGAGACCGCGCCAAATCGCGGCGACCCGCGATGGGAGAAGGTCGGGTTCCATCGCCCGCTCTCCGGCTTCTTCTTCAATTACCTGCTCGCACTGATCGTCATGATCCCATTCAACTTCATCGTGACGTTTTACATCGAGCGCAACTTCGTCAACCCCTTCCTCGAGGCGCGCGGCGCGTGGGCCGCGGTGACGCAGTTCATGCTGTTCTTCTTCACGCTGCTCGATCTCGGGACCGGGCAGGCGATGGTGAAGTATTTCGCCGAGTTCCGGGTGAAAGAGCCTGGGCGCGCGATCAGCTACGCGCAGTTCTTCATCTGGTTTCATGCGATGGCCGGGATGTTCCAAATCACGGTGCTGGGACTGGTCGCCGCGCTATGGATGCCGCACACCGCGATGGCGTTTCTGACCTGGTTCGTGATCCTGCACACGCTCATCCAGTTCCCGGGCTTCATCGCAATTTTCTCGAACCTGTTCCGCGCGCTGCAACGCTTCGATTACGCGCAGTTGTTGATCGTCCTGACATACGTGCTGAACCCGTTCGTGCAGCTCACCTGCGGCGTCTACGGGCGTCACTGGGGATTGATGCATCCGGTGTTCGGCGAAGGTATGGGCGTCGTCTTCGGCTTCGCGATCGGCGGCGTGATCGCAAACCTGCTGATGGGCGCGTTCTGCGCGGTGTTCTATGACAAGATGGGCTTCCGGCTGGCGACGATCTTCCTGGCGCACTTCGATCGCGACACGATCCGCAAGTCGCTCGTCTATGGAATCAAGCTGACGGGCGGGCAAGTGCTGGCCGCGACTTCGTGGGCGCTGGTTCCGGTCATCATGGGAATCCTGATTCCCAATTTTCTCGAGCTCAACGAAATCTGGATCCTCACCTACTCGCTGACCTTCGCGTACCTCGAGACCGGCGCGTACATCTTCACCACCCTGATGCCGTCGATCTCGGAGAGCTATTCGCAGGCGATGATGTTTCTGACGCGGCGCTATCTCGACCAGGGTTTGCGCTGGGGAATAATCGTCACCTCGATGCTGGGCGGCGCGTTCGTCGCGTTCTCGGATATTTTCGTCAATGGACTGCTGCCGCCGCAGTTCGTGCGCGCGGCGGGCGTGATGGTGCTGATGCACGTGTGGCGGGCGTTCGACTTCACCACCCGGATGCCGGATCAGGTGTTCCAGGGAGTCGGCCGCACGGGATTGTTCACGTTGACCTCGCTGGTGGAAAATGTCGGACGTGTCGTCCTGTCGTGGTATCTGATCAAATGGTACGGCTTCGACGGCGTCTTCTACGCTTTCATATTGTCGTCGATCCTGAAGTCCGCGCTGGCGTGGCCGCTGATGGGTTATCTGATCGCTTGGCCGTCGATCAGCGTGTGGCAGACGCTGGTCAATCCGATCCTGGCGGCCTTTGGAAATTACCTGGTGCTGCACGAATTTGCGATCGCGGTTTTCCGCGGACCGGGGCACGCGGGAAGCGCGTGGCTGGTGGTGCTGCTGTGCCTGTTCGGATCGCTGCCGGTTTATATGTTCATCACCGGGCTGCTCGGATGGGACACTCCCGCGCTGCTGGAATTTCGCGACGCGGCCGAGCTGGTGCCGCCGCCGTTCGGAGCGATCGCGCGGATGGCGCATCGAATCGTGCAGTTAGGCTCGATGCTGAGTCCGCTGCAGGATCGCTTCCCGGGCCGGCTAGTCGAAGAGGCGGCAGCGCAGGCGCGTGAGTTGACCGCGCTCAAGGCCGAGATGCACTAGCGCGGAATCGCCGCGAGGTTCCGCACCTTACCCTGTGCCAGTGGCACCTCCCGTACTGGGCGAGGGGTCAGACAGCGGGCAAGAGAGAATCAGCCCCGTCGATAGACTGCGTAGTCGCGCTGGAGCTTCGCTACCCGATCCTGTATCGAGGGCGAGCGCTGCATCTCCAGGAAAAACTCCACCAGCTCCTGATGCGCCACCTGTCCGCCGGGACTTAAAAGCTCGACCAGCTCCTCGATCAGGCTCGGGAACTTCTCGCTCGGAATATAATAATTGGCCCAGCCGAAGTTGCAGTGGCGATGCAAAATCTTCGCGATGGTCTTTTCCAGTTCTTCGCGCCTGCCGGCGCTGTTTTCCTGTTCGTCGTTCAAGGCTGCTCCCCCGCTCCGGAAGTTCGTTTCAGGCGCCCTTCTTGATCTGGACCGGCGTCAATTCTTCGGCCCACAGGATCTTGTGGTAGTCGAAACGCATGTTCTCGATGATATTGAACTTGACGATCTCGAAATAGGGCGACAAGTCGAAATCGCGCGGTGTCACCAGCCACGGCGGAACCGGATGAAACACTCCCGCCGGCAGCGGCGCGGTGCGGCGGCGCCGGATCGACGGCCACAGCCGACCCTGCCGGGGTGCGGCTGCGGGCGTTCCGTCGGGCAACTGCTCGTAGCGCGGAACGATCGGGAACCGCACCCGCGCGAAGCATGACGCGATCAGGCTCGAGCAGATGACGCGGGTCGGCTCACCGCTGCCGAAATGCAGCGCCTGTCGGCGAAAGCGCGCGGGAATCAGGCTGACCGGCAGAAAATAGCGCGCGAGATCGACCGCGTTCTTGATATCGTACTGGTCGCCGACATTTGCGATCGCCTCGTCCATAACCGCGCCCAAATCCTGCGCCGACAAATTGTACGGACGGCACACCCGGATGTTGAAATCGCGGTAGCGGCTGAGTGGCGACAGGATCACGCCCGACTCGACCAGCGCCTCGACCAGCAGAAACTCGGCGTCGTCTCCGTAGAGCTTCAGATACTCGGCGCGCGCCTGCGGATTGCGGCGCAAAGGTTCATCGCCGACGTACAGCGCCGAATGCGACCACGAACTCTGGGTCAGGTACTTGATGCACTGGCTGATACGCTCGTTGCCCTCGACCAGGATCACGTCGCCCTTGCGGATATGACGGCGCAGGCTCGCGAGATCGTTGGGCGCGTGGAGATCGTAGCTCTTGAGCGGCTTGGTAAGAATCGCGACGGCGGCGTCGGCGATCTTTTGCCGGAGCCACGCGATCGGATTGTATGTTTCCGTCCAGGCCATCAAGGGGGCTTGAGCGGCCGCGTTTGCGATACGGCGCACAGCCGTCATCTCCAGTTGAATATACGGGCGAACCGGACCCTGAGACAAGGCGGAGCGAGTTGCTCGGTGTCATTCCCACCTGGCTGGCGCGCGAGGACTATTTCTCCATCGCGGCGCAAACACTGGACTTCGGCCTACAGCCTGGGTTGGCCGACTATCGCGTAGAATGGGACCGTTACCGAAGGTTGGTCGGGGTCGTCGGTCTTGATTGTTATCTGGCCGCGGAGTTGGCCTTCAGGGGCGCCGCGGTTCAGCGTTACCGTGATTTTGTATTCCTTGCCCGGCGTGACCGGCGCATACGTTACCCCGACGGTCGGCTCCGAGCTCTTGACGTCGAGGATCTTGACGTCGCGCGGGCCGATGTTCTTGAGCGCGATCAGGCGGACGATGTCCTGGCCCTTGGGCGCGATTCCGAACGAGACCTGCGCCGGATCGGCGGTCAGATCGCCGCTGACGGTTCCGAATACATCGATCTGGATCGGCACGCGGTTGGTCACCACTTTGATCGTGTCGTCGAACGTGCCGGTCGGCATCGTTTTCTCGAGCGTCACATGAAGAATCGCGCCGGGCTTCTTATCCGTGCGCGGCGCCTGGACCACCTTGATCGAGGAATTGGAATTGGTGACCGGTCCCACCTCGAAGCCCTTGCGCCCGGTCAGGTCGTCGATCGTCACGTCCTGGGTGACCTCGGTTCCCTGGCGCACGGTGCCGAACGAGACCTGCGCGGGAGTTGCGGAAACCTGTTGCTTGACGATTCCCTGCATCGTCATGACGGCTTCCGGAAGATCGGGATCGTTGGTGAAGGCGGTGATGGTGCGAATCTGGTGGCCCTTCTGAAAGTGGGTGTCGAAGCCGACGTCGATATCGGTTTCCTCGCCCGGAGCGAGATGGTTTTTGCTCGGCGACGCGGCGGTGCATCCGCACGAGGTTTTGACTCCGCGGATCAGGAGTTCGCCCTTGCCGGTGTTCTTGATCTTGAAGTCGTGTCTGACCATCGTGCCTTCAAGCGCGGTGCCGAAATCGAACAGCGGATTTTCGACTTGCGCTTTGGGCTGCGGTCCCGGAGGTGCGGCGTTGATCCCCGGTATGTCGGGCGACTGGGCGCGGGCGGCGCCTGTCGCGAGCAGGCAGAAAAGCAGGGCAAGGAAGAATCGGCGCATGGTTCGCTCCGGGAGCAGCGCGGCCCGCCAGGCTGCCCGATGATTCACAGGATTGCGGCGCACAGCAGGAATCAAGAGGCCTTCTCGGCGACGGCGGCGCGCGCGTCGGCGTCGTGCGCGGCGGCGGGCATGTAGCGGGTGAGGAAATCGGTCGCGAAATCGCCGCGGATGAAATCCGGGTCGTGCAGAATCTTCAGATGCAACGGGATGTTGGTCTTGATTCCGTCGATCACGTACTCGCGCAAGGCCGCGCGCGCCCGCGCGATCGCCAGCGCACGCGTGTCGGCGTGAACGATTAGTTTCGCAACCAGAGGATCGTAATGCACCGGCACGCGGTAGCCGTCATACAGCGCGGTCTCGACGCGCACGCCAAGTCCGCCTGGTGGATGATGATTCGAGACCACGCCCGGCGACGGAATGTGACGCTCGGGATCTTCGGCATAGATGCGGAACTCGATCGCGGCGCCCTTGAAGACGACGCTGCGCTGCTTGATTCCCAGCGCCTCACCCATCGCCATCCGGATGCTTTCCTTCACCAGGTCGGTCGAGGTCACCATCTCGGTAACGCCGTGTTCGACCTGGATTCGGGTATTCATCTCGATGAAATAGAACTGGCCGTCGGGCGCGAGCAGAAACTCGACCGTGCCGACATTCGAGTACCCCACGACTTCGGCGGCGCGGACCGCTGCCTTGCCCATTTTTTCGCGCATCCGCGGGGTCAAGACCGGGCACGGCGATTCCTCGATCACCTTCTGATGGCGGCGCTGGATCGAGCAGTCGCGTTCGCCGAGATGGATCACGTTGCGATGGCTGTCGGCAAGAATCTGAAATTCGACGTGGCGCGCGCGCTCGAGATATTTTTCGAGATACATCGTGCGCGAGCCGAAGGCCGCTTCGCTTTCGCCGCGGGCGATCGGGAACAGGCGCTCGAGCTCGCCGCGATCGCGCGCGATGCGCATGCCCTTGCCGCCGCCTCCGGCCGCGGCCTTGATCAGCACCGGATAGCCAAGCTTGGTGCCGTCGGCGAGCGCGTCTTTGACTTCGGTGACGCCTTTGCCGTCGCTGCCGGGCAGGACGGGAACGCCGGCGCGCTTCATGATCCGGCGCGCGCGCGGCTTATCACCCATCAGGCGGATATGACGCGCGCGTGGTCCGACGAATTGCAGGCCCGAACGCTGGCAGGCCTCGGCAAAGTCTCCGTTCTCGGACAGGAAGCCGTAGCCGGGATGCAGCGCGTCGGCGCCGTAGGTCAGCGCGGCGCTCAGAATCGACGGGATGTTGAGGTAGCTGTCTTCAGCGGCGGGCGGACCGATACAGACCGACTCATCCGCCATCCGGACGTGCAGCGCGTCCTTGTCGGCGGTCGAAAAGACCGCGACGGTCGGGATGCCCAACTCGCGACAGGCGCGAATGATCCGGATTGCGATCGTGCCGCGATTTGCGACCAGTAGCTTCTTGAACATCGTGATGCGTGACTCAGCCGGCCTCGATAACCATCAGCGGCTGTCCATACTCGATTGCCTGGCCGTTGTCGGCGATGATCCTGACTATGCGGCCGCCGGCAGGCGCTTCGACCTCATTCATCATCTTCATTGCTTCAATAATACAGACCGTCTGGCCCTTGCGCACTGAATCGCCTTCGTTGACGAAGGGATCGGAATCGGGCGACGGGGAGCGATAGAACGTTCCGACCATCGGGCTCTCGACCAGCACCTGGTTGGGCGCGAGCTCGAGTGGCGCTGCGATCGGTCCTCCGCTGCGCGGTGCGGCCGCCGCGGGTCTGGCGGGCGCGGACGACGCCGCAGAGGGAGCGCGCGCGGGAGCCGCGGCGGGCGGCATCGCCGAAGCGACTGCGTCGCCGGGCGCGGCGGCGCGGACCAGGCGGACCTTGCCCTTCTTGTCTTCGATTTCGAGCTCGACCAGCCCGTAATCATTCATCAGTATTATCAGCGCTTTGATCTCGCGAACTTCCATCCCCACTCCCGAATTGGCATGCGGTTTCACTGAGGTTGCGCCGCGGCCGGCGTTAATTCACGCGCGGCGCGCAGTGCCAGGTAATAGCCGGATGCGCCAAAGCCCATGATTCTTGCCACGGCGATATCGGCGATCATCGAGCGATGCCGAAAGCGCTCGCGCCGGTAGACGTTGGACAGATGCACTTCCACGGTCGGCAGCGCCACGGCGCTGAGCGCGTCGCGAATCGCGACGCTGGTGTGCGTGTAGGCGCCAGGATTGATCAATATCACGTCGGCACGTCCTCGCGCCTGCTGAATCCGATCGACAATCGCGCCTTCCGAGTTCGATTGGCAGGTGGTCACCGTAATCCCGAGCTCGGCGCCCAGGCGTTTGAGCTCGCGGTCGATTTCCTTGAGCGTGGTGGATCCGTAAATCTCGGGCTCTCGGGTGCCGAGCAGATTCAGATTCGGCCCATGGATAACCAGCACCTTGAGCGCGCGCGGCGACGGCGCGGCGTCTTCGCGTCCGGACGCGGTTCCTCTCTTCGTCGGCATCGCCTGAATAGTTCCTCGCGGCATTGAACCTTACCGCGTCGGCGACTTCAAGTCAGCCTTGGATGCGGATCTCTGCGGGCGTCCATCGGCCTGTGAAGAATCGCGGGTTAACGCGCGAGCGCCTCGGGATTCCTCGCGCAGTAGCCATGCGCGGGAATGACACTGGCCGAACGCATTTTTTTGACCGGGTCCGTTATTCGGCGTCATGATCTCCATCCTTGTCGGCGGGGCCGCGGGATTTGATCGCGTTCTGGTAGATTTCGCGGCGGCTCTGGCCGGTGAGCTTGGCGATTATCGCGCTCGCCTGCTTGAGGCTCACGCCTTCGGCCTGCAGCATCTCGATTGTCACGGCGGAGCTATCATTGTCCGCGGCAGCGCCCTCTCCGGCACCGGCGACGACGACCGTGATCTCGCCGAGCGCGGGAGTTTCGGCGAAGCGCTGCGTGAGGTCGCAGAGGTTGCCGCGAATCGTCTCTTCGTAGGTCTTGGTGATCTCGCGGACGACAGCGGCCTCACGCAGCTTTCCGAATGCCGCCGCCATCGCGGCGAGAGTATCGCCAAGGCGTCTTCCGGACTCGTAGAAGACGAGGGTGCGAGGTTCGCGCGCCAGCGACTCGAGATGCTTTCTTCGCGCGGCGTCGCGTGCCGGCAGAAAGCCCTCGAACGCAAACCGGTTGGTTGCGATTCCGGCGATTGACAGCGCCGCAACCGCGGCCGACGGACCCGGCACCGCGCGCACGGCGATTCCGGCCTCGAGCGCGGCACGCACCAGGCGATAGCCGGGATCGGAGATTGCCGGAGTGCCGGCGTCAGTGACGAGCGCGATCTTTTCGCCGGCGCGCAGATGGGCCACGATCTCAGGCGTGCGCTGCGCCTCGTTATGCTCGAAGTACGAGAGCATCGGGCGCCGAATCTGATGCGCGGCGAGCATCGCGCCGGTGCGGCGGGTGTCCTCGCAGGCGATGCGATCGGCTTCGGCAAGAACGCGAATCGCGCGCGGCGAAAGATCCCCGGAATTTCCGATCGGCGTCGCGACCACGAACAGGACTCCGGCGGTTGGCGGATTCGGGTTCATCAGGTCAGCGCGTCACGCACGTTTCCAGCGGACCTGGCTGCGACCCGGCGTGAAATACAACAGGCGGCACGGCTTCTTGACGATCACGCGATGCCAAACACCGCGCGGCACAACAAAGGCCTGGCCGGGATCCAGCGCAAGGCGACGCTCGCCGGTTTCCGCGTCGAGCACGACCTCGACTGCGCCCTCGATCAGGTAGAGGAGCTCGTCGCCGTCGGGATGCATCTCGCCAGCATGAGGCGGGCTCTTCGTCATCCGGGCCTCCCCCGCGAGCCTCCCTTCCACACCGGGATGAGCGGGGCCTCGTTGGAGGACCGGCTCGATCGAACCAGTGGATGCGAAGTGCACTGGACTCTTCGCGAGGTTGATCGGGTTTTTGAGCGGCTTGGCAGTCGTGCTGGCTTTCATGCCGATTGCTCCTGCGGCGGGCGGATCATCGGATTGTGCGCTGGCGTATCGCGACATTACAATTGCTCGCGACACCATATCGAGGATCACGATGGCCGCCGGCAAAGCTACTCTGCTCATCGCATGCATTGACCGCCCGGGAATTATCGCCAGTGTGGCAGGGCATCTGTTCGCGCTCGACTGCAACATCATTACTTCGGACCAATACAGCGACGACGAGGACGGCCACTTCTTCTGGAGGATTCATTTCGAGAGCCTGAAACGTCCGATTGAAGACCTGGCGAACGATCTGAAAGCAACGCTTCCCATGTTGTTGCCGTGGGACCAACTGCGATGGCAACTGCACAATGCGGCGCGGCACGACCGGATGGTGATCATGGTGTCGCGGCTGGCGCACTGCATGATCGATCTTCTGAGCCGGCAGCATGCGGGCGAGCTCGACGCGGAGATCGTCGGCGTGATCAGCAATCATCCGGAGCTCGAGCCGCTGGCGCGTCCGTTCAACGTCCCGTTCGAGGTCATCCCAGTCGCCAAGGGCGCCAAGGCGGGGGCCGAGGCGCGGCTGCTGGCGCGGCTTACGGAACTGCGCGCCGACACGGTGGTGCTCGCGCGATACATGCAGGTGCTGTCGGGCGATTTTCTGCGCGGATGGCATAAGCCGATCGTCAATATCCATCACAGCTTCCTGCCCGCGTTCGCGGGCTCGCGTCCGTATCAGCAGGCGCGTGAGCGGGGGGTGAAGCTTATCGGAGCGACGGCGCATTACGTGACCGAGGAGCTCGACGCCGGGCCGATCATCGCGCAGGCGACGACGGCGATCACGCATCGCGATACGGTCGCCGACCTGGCGCGCAAGGGCAAAGACCTGGAGGTGATGGTGCTGGCCAAGGCGGTGCGCGCGCATCTCAGGAAGCAGGTGCTTACGCATCGGAATCGCACGATCGTGTTCGAGTAGTACAAAATCTAAACATGGTTCTATCGGTCGGTTCGTTTGGTCAATTTTGATCCTGAGCAAATCGAAAAAGCCGAGGAAAATGCTGGCAAATCTTGTCGAGCTCGTGGCTTTCATCGTCTATTTCGCATTTTATTAGATATTTAGTCAGTCACTTAGCTAAATGCGAATCATCATTGAAGGCTGGTGGTGTTAATCTCCATCGGGACAGTTTCGCATGAGTCGCGGCGGGGCATAAGGCTGAACAGTTCAGCCATGAACAAATCTGGCAAAAAACCTAACGCTCGTTAGGTTGGCGGCGCGGCGCTCCGATCGGCTTGAAACGCCACTGCCGCAAGGACTTAGTGCGATTAGGTTCCGCTTACCGATGAAGCTATTTGAAGCTCATGACGATTCTGGTCGTGGCATGAATTCCGGCTGACGACGGCTCAGTTGAACAGATCGCGCGCGTCGGCGACGTGGTCGCGATAGGCGTCGAAGATGTGCCGAAGCGCCTCCGGCATGAAAACCGTCGGGGCCCAGTTCAGATCGGCCTTGGTGTTCTCGATCTTCGGCACGCGGTTCTGCACGTCCTGATAGCCGCTGCCGTAGTATGCGTCGGCAGTTATCGTGATCAGTTCCACCTTCCGGGCGTTGTCGCGATATTCGTCGTATTCGGCGGCGAGCGCCAGCATCATCTCGGCCAGCTCGCGGATCGAGAAATTGTTGACCGGGTTGCCGATATTGTAGATCTGGCGGGTGGCGCGGCCTTCGGGATTCTCGATGATGCGCATGAGCGCGGCGATGCCATCGTCCACATAGGTGAAGGCGCGCTTCTGCTGACCGCTGTTGACGAGCTTGATTGGTTCGCCGCGCACGATGTGACCAAGGAACTGCGTAATGACGCGGCTGGAACCCTCTTTGGCGGTGTAGATGCTGTCGAGGCCGGCGCCGATCCAGTTGAAGGGGCGGAACAGGGTGTAGTCCAGGCCTTCGTTGGTGCCGTAGGCGTGGATGACGCGGTCCATCAATTGCTTCGAGCAGGCATAGATCCAGCGCGGCTTGTTGATGGGGCCGTAGATCAGCTCGGAGGTGTCCGAGTCGAACTCGCTGTCGCGGCACATGCCGTACACTTCGCTGGTCGAGGGGAACAGGATGCGCTTCTTGTGTTTAACGCATTGGCGCACGATGGGCAGGTTGGCCTCGAAATCCAGCTCGAAGACGCGCAGCGGGTCTTTCACATAGGTCGCCGGAGTGGCGATCGCGACCAGCGGTATGATCACGTCGCACTTGCGCACGTGGTACTCGATCCACTCCTTGTTGATAGTGATGTCGCCTTCGAAAAAATGGAAGCGCCGATGATCCAGCCATTCGCTCACGCGGTTGGTGCTCATGTCCATGCCGTAGACCTGCCAATCGGTGGTTTCGATAATGCGCTTGGTCAGATGGTGGCCGATGAACCCGTTGACGCCGAGGATGAGGATTTTTTTCATGGGGAACTTCCTGCCGCCGCGTGCGCGGGCGGCGTTCGATTCAGATTGATCCGGGATCCGGTTTTGAATCTACGCCTCCAACTCCCGAATATTTAAGATCGGCCTAACATTTAACCCCTTCCCGGATGGAAAGGGGAAGCCAAGCGCGGGGCGGGACCCGCTATTTTGTCAGATGGGGCCGGTGAAGAAGTGCAGGGAGCGGGTGGCGAAGGACATTACAGGAGCCCAATAGATTCCGAGGATGATCGTGGCGCAGGCGAGGACACCCATCAGGCCGTAGTTCCAGAAATCAAATGTAACAGTGCCTTCGTCGCCGTTGGGGGGGTCGAGAAACATCGTCTTGATCGGGCCCATGTAGTAATAGAGCGACACCACCGCGTTCAGAACTCCTACTAGCGCGAGCCAGTAGAATTTTCCCTTGATTACCGCGGCGAAGAGATAGAACTTGCCGATGAATCCTATCGTCAGCGGAATGCCCGTCAGAGAGAATAGGAAAATAGTCAGCGCGATCGCCGGGACGATTCCGCCGCGCCAGGCGAGGCCGCGGTAGGCGTCGATATCTTCGCGGCCGGTCGAGTTGGCGACGATCATCACGACCAGGAACGCGCCCGCGTCCATCACATAGTAGGCGAACAGGTAAAACAGCATCGCGCGGATTCCGTCGTTCGAGAGCACCACGAAACCCATCAGCGCGTAGCCGGCCTGCGCGATCGAGGAGTACGCGAGCAGGCGCTTCATGTTGGTCTGCTGCAGCGCGGCCAGGTTGCCGAGCGTCATCGTGATCATACAGATGAAGAGCAACAGCTCGGGCCAATCGACGCCCTTAAGCGCCTGCCAGTTGCCGGCCGCGGTCATCGAGGAGAGCGCGGGATAGAAAAATCGCGTCAGCAGCGCGAAGCCTGCGGCCTTCGAGCCGATCGCGAGGAAAGTCGTGATTGGAATCGGCGCGCCCTGATAAACGTCGGGCGCCCACATGTGGAACGGCACCGACGCGACCTTGTAGCCCATCCCGGCCAGGATCAGCACAAGCGCGATGAATACGGCGAGGACCGGGATGTGTCCGGGGCTGGTGAGCGCGCGATTGATCACGTTGAAATCGAGCGAGCCGGTGATTCCGAAAATCCAGCTCATGCCGTAGATCATCGTGCCCGAGGCGACGCCGCCGTAGATCAGGTACTTCAGCGCGGCTTCCAGCGAGCGTCGGTTGTGCTTCAAAAATCCGGTCAGGATGTAGGAAGTGAGCGAGACGAACTCGAGCGCGAGATACGCCATCAGCAGGTTCGCCGACTCCGCCATCAGGAACATCGCGAACGTGCTCGCAAGCAGAATCGCGTAGTACTCGCCCTGATCGCATCCGCGGACTTCTTCCGATCCGATCGACATCCAGACCGCGACGATCGCGGCCAGCGCGATAAGCGCGCGGAAATAGATCGCGAACGAATCGAACACCAGCATCCGATGGAACAGCCATGCGCCGGCCGTGACTGGCTCCAACGCGATCAGCAGCAGTGCGACGACGGTGATGAGCAGCGCAATATCGCCGAGCCGCCGCTTATCGGTCATCAGCAGATCGAGGATCACCAGGAGCAGAATTCCGCCGGCGAGCACCAGCTCGGGCGCAAAGTGAATCAGGCTCGCGTAATTGCCGAGGTCCATCAGCGTATCACCCCATCAATCCCATCAATGCAACAGCGCGATCGCGGAGGCCGGCGTTGACAGCACCACCTGGTTCAGATGCGTCAGCGAGGTGTTGAGCAGGCCCAGCACCGCGTGCGGATAGACGCCGAGGATGAGCACGATAATCGCAAGCGGGACGAGCGTGAATGCCTCTCGCAGCGACAGGTCGGCAAAGCCCTTGTACTTTTCGTTGAACGGCCCCAGGTAGATTCGCTGATAGGTCCAGAGGAGATAGCCGGCGGTCAGAATCGCGGTGGCGGCGGCGAAGACCGTCAGTATCGGATAGCTCTGCCACGCGCCGATCAGGACCAGGACTTCAGAGATGAACGCCGACATGCCGGGCAGGCCCATTCCGGCGAAGAACGCGAAGCCGGTGAAGGCGGCGTAAACCGGCATTTGCTGTGCGAGTCCGCCGAAGCCGGCGATCTCGCGATGATGCGCGCGGTCGTAGATCACGCCGACCAGGATGAAGAGCATCGCCGTGATGGTGCCGTGATTGAACATCTGGAGGACGGCGCCGTCGATTCCCGCGGTGGTGAACGACGCGATTCCGAGCATCACGTAACCCATGTGGCTGATCGAAGAATAGGCGATGAGCTTTTTGTAGTCGGTCTGCGCCATCGCACACATCGCGCCGTAAACGATATTGACCGTGCCGAGCAAGCCCAGGAAGAGCCACGCGAGCTCGTGGGTGGCGGCGGGCAGAATCGCAAAGTTGACGCGCAGGATTCCGTAGGTGCCCATCTTGAGCAGCACCCCGGCCAGGATGACGGAAATCGCGGTCGGAGCTTCGACGTGCGCGTCGGGCAGCCAGGTATGAAACGGGAACGCGGGAATTTTGATCGCAAAGCCTATGAATAGCGCGATCCATGCGACGCGCTGGAAACCGATCGAGTAGTGAGAGGCGTTGGCGGCGAGCACGGTCATGTCGAAGGTGTTCTGCGCGCCATAGAAGTACAGCCCCAGCATCGCCAGCAGGATCAGCACGGAGCCGAGCAGGGTATAGAGGAAGAACTTGATCGCGGCGTACTCGCGCCGCGGTCCGCCCCACACGCCGATCAGGAAGTACATCGGCAGCAGCATCACTTCCCAGAAAATGTAGAACAGGAAGAAATCCAGCGAGACGAACACGCCCATCATCCCGGCGTCGAGCATCAACAGCAGTGCGTAGTAGGCTTTCTCCGCGCGGTTGATCCCGAAGCTCGCGAACACCGCGATAAAGCAGATAAGCGCGGTCAGCAGCACCATCGAGATGCTGATCCCGTCAACCCCCATGAAGTAGGTGATGTGGTAGGAGGGCATCCAGCTGAACTTGTCGACGAATTGAGCGGCAGTGGTGGTAGTGTCGAAGGCGCGATAGAGCCAAATCGCGATCGCGAGCTGGATCGCGGTGGCGACGACGGCCAGCCATTTGGCGATGCCGTACATTGCCTGCGGCAAGGCCAGGATTATGACCGCTCCGACTAAGGGAACGAAGGTGATCAGAGTAAGGGGGTGGCTCATTTTGAATAATGCTCTTCTGCAGAAAGGCTCTTGCCGGCTAACCAACTTTTCCGCTATCGCGGCCGCTACACGCGCAGCATCGCGCGCGCCAGCAGAATCACCATCACCGCGGCCAGAATTCCGTATAGGTAACCATTGATCGAACCGGTCTGAAGCCTGCGCAGGCGGCTGCCCACATCCAGCGTGACCAGCGAGGCCGCATTCACTAGTCCATCGACGACGTAGCTATCGAACAGGCCCGACATCCACGCGACCAGAACCGTGAGGGTGGCGGCCAGGTTCACGACTCCGTCGATAATGTTCGAATCGAACCACGCAAGCGCGCGAGTGAGCGCCAGGTACGGGCGCACGACCGTGAAGCCGTAAAATTCATCGACGTAGTATTTGTTCTCGACCACCCTGTAGGGCGCGCCGCCGAGCGCGGTGCTGAACCGCGCCGGATCGATCCGCTTCTGCCGGTACATCAGGTCCGCGAGCAACCATCCGATGACGACCATCGAGAAGGTGACGAAGCCGAGCGCGGCCTCGGTGCCGCGATTATGGATACCAGCGTGCGTCAGTTGCACAGTCATCGGCGAGCTGAATACGGGATCGAGAAAATCTTCGAACGGTTTGAAGGTCGCGATGAACTCAGGAATCTTGACCAGTCCGCCGAAGACCGAAAGCAGGCCCAGCACGATCAGCACGTACGCCATCGAGGGCGGTGATTCGTGCAGGTGATGCTGCTGCTCGTGGGTGCCGCGAAAATCTCCGAAGAAGGTCATGTAGACCTGGCGGAACATGTAGAAGACAGTGATCCCAGCGCCGAGCAGCAGGAGCAACCACACGGCGATATGGCCGTGCGCGAACGCCTGCCAGATAATTTCGTCCTTGGACATGAAGCCGGCGAACGGAGGCACGCCGGAGATCGCGAGCGTGGCGGCGAGGAAAGTCAGGAACGTGATCGGCATGTGATGGCGCAGGCCGCCCATCTGGCGCATGTCCTGTTCACCGCCCATCGCGTGAATCACAGAGCCGGCGCCGAGGAAGAGGCACGCCTTGAAGAATGCGTGCGTCATCAAATGGAAGACGCCGGCGGCGAACGCGCCGACACCGACCGCAGCCATCATGTAACCAAGCTGTGACACGGTCGAGTAGGCGAGGACTTTCTTGATGTCGTTCTGCGCGATACCGACAGTGGCGGCGAAGAACGCGGTTAGGCCGCCAATCACGGCGACCACCGTCATCGTCGCGGGCGCCATCACGAACAGGAAATTCATCCGCGCGATCATGTAGATGCCCGCAGTAACCATCGTCGCCGCGTGAATTAGGGCGCTGACGGGAGTCGGGCCGGCCATCGCGTCGGGCAGCCAGATGTAGAGCGGAATCTGCGCGGATTTTCCGGTCGCTCCGGCGAACATCATCAGCGTCACGAAGGTGACCATCGTCATGCCGAGATAACCCGGCATCCCGGCGAGCAACGGCGCGTACCTGGCGACCTCGCGCGTGACGAGGGTCGGATGGCCGACGGCGCCGAGCGAGGCGAACAACGCATAGAGTGCGACTACGAAGGCGAGATCGCCGACGCGATTGACGATGAACGCCTTATTGCCGGCGGTGGTGTTGGCATAGACCTTGTACCAGAAGCCGATCAGCGCGAAGGAGCACAGTCCCACCCCTTCCCATCCGACGAACATCAGCCACAGGTTGTCGCCCAGCACGAGGATCAGCATCGCGAAGGTGAACAGGTTGAGCCATCCAAAGAAGCGCCAGTAGGCGTCGTCGTCGTGCATGTAGCCGGTGGAATAAATGTGGATGAGGCCGCCGACGCCGGTGATGATGAGCGTCATGATCATCGAGAGCGGGTCGAGCCAGAAGGCGATATCGAGATCGAGGCCTCCGTAATGGATCCACGGCCACAGGCTATCGAGCATGGAGCGCGAATCGGGCGGCAGCGAGAGCATCGCGAAGAACGTGCGCACGGCCAGGATGAAAGCGAGGATCACGACGCCGCATCCGACAGCGGTGATCGCGCGTTTGCCGAAGGTTTTTTGCAGCCACGCGCCGGCCAGAAAATTAATCGCCGCGCCGACGAGCGGCAGCAGGATAATGTAGCGCGCAACCGTTATGCTTACCGGGTGATCCATCAATCACGATCCACGTTTACGCTAGGTCCACGTTCAGAGGCCGGCAGGAAGCAAATCCACGCACGCCACCATCGCCGCAATCCCCACCGCGTTCGGGCACGCGGCTGATATAAGCAGAAAACCGATCCGCCGAAAAGGAAAATCGATACTCCGCGCGAATCCGCGCAGCGATCTTCGCCCGCCCCGCAAAGAGGTTATCCACTGAGGTTTTCGGTCGCACCGACGTCGATGGTCCTGAAGTTCTGGTAGATCGCCAAAACCACGGCGAGACCGATTACCGCCTCCGCGGCGGCGAGCATGATCACAAAGATGGCGAAAATCTGGCCGTCGTACTTGCCGCCGCCATAGAACGCGAATGCGAGATAATTGATATTGGCCGAGTTAAGAATCAACTCGACCCCCATCAGGATGCCGATCGCGTTGCGCCGCGTCAGCACGCAGAACATCCCGAGTGCGAATATGATAAGGCTCAGGATCAGAAAATGATCGAGCCCGATTCCCCCGCCCATTTAAGTCCCCCGGCCTCCGTTACTCCCGCGCTTCGTGGCGCGAAATGACGATCGCGCCGATCAAAGCGGCTAGCAGCACCAGCGATGCGACCTCGAACGGCAGCACGTACTCACCCAAAAACGCGTTGCCGATTCCGTAGGTCGTGGGCGCGGTGATATGAACGGCGGCCTGATGCCAAGTGGTATGCGCGATCGCATAGAGCATCACGGCGCCGGCGATCACCGTCGTCACAAGGGCCGGCACGGTACCGACCGCGCGATTCGAGATGGTGACGTCGGCGATTCCCTGCGTGAGCATCACCGCGAAAATCGTCAGGACCAGAATTCCGCCAACGTAAACGAGTAGCTGCACCATCGCGACGAAATCCGCGGCGAGCAGAATATAAATTCCGACCACACCCATGAACGCGCCCAACAAAGCGAAGGTCGAGTAGACGATATTGCGCGAAAACGCGACGATCGCGGCGGAGCCCACCGTCAGCGCGGCAAGTGCGTAGAAGATTACGGTCTCGAGCATGGGCGCCCCTCTCTCCTTGGCGACGCGGACGTGAGCGTCCGCGGGCTAGGACTCTTCGGTCTCCTCCGCGGGCTTGGCACCGCCCGGCTGCGCCCATTCGTCGAGGTAATGCATCCCGCGGGAGAGAATCGGGGCGAGACGCGGATCGGTCTCGGGGCCTTTTTTAGCCTTGTAGGCGTGAATCGGCTCCTTGATGAAGCGGCGCATCAGGCTCTCGAGCGAGAAATCCGCGCCCTCAAATTCTGTGGTGTGATGAATCGATCCGGTCGGGCACGGCTCGCTGCAGAGTCCGCAGAACATGCACTTGGCGATATCGATATCGAACTGCGAGATGATCATGCCGCGGGTCGCGGGATCTTTCTCGACCGCGATCACGATACAGTCGATTGGGCAGGCGCGCTCGCACGCGAGGCATCCGGTGCAGATTTCGAGATCGACTTCCAGGATTCCGCGGTAGCGGAACGGGAGCGTGTCCTGAACGCGAATATCGGTGCGATCCGGATACTGCACGGTGTAGGGCTTGCGCACGAAGTGCGAGGCGGTCACCGCCATCCCCTCGAAGATCGAGGTGACGGCGTCTTTTATATTTTCAACGTAAGAGCCAAACGCACCCATGGTTTTTTACTCAGGCGATCAGAATCTCCGGCATTAAATCGTCGGGTTGTAATACAACTGCATCCGGGAACGTTTTGCGTAGTACACGACCCGCTGGATGAACACGACGCCGACCACAATTCCCGCGGCGAGCATGATATAGCCGGCCCAGGAATTTCCTTCGGGCCACACGGCAACCCAGATCGCGGTGCCGATCATGTTGACGAATGCGATCGGCACAAAATATTTCCAGCACAGCGTCATGAGCTGATCGATCCGCACACGCGGCAACGTGCCGCGCACCCACATCGACACGAAGACCAGGAACAGCACTTTGATGTTGAACGTGATGAGCTGCAGGACGTTCATCAGGACGACGTTCTTCGTGAGGTGCGGGAATTGCCATCCGCCGAGGAACAGGGTCGTGATGATCGCGCCGATGATGAACAGGTTGCCCCACTCCGCCATGAAGAAAAACAGGTAGCGCATTCCGCTGTACTCGGTCGCGAAGCCGGCGACGAGCTCGGACTCGGCCTCGGGCAGATCGAACGGAGTGCGATTGCCCTCGGCCAGCGCGGAGATGAACAGGATATTGGCCGCGACAAACGTGAATGGGTTGGCGAACAGAAACCAGTGCATCGGGGCCCAGCCCTGCGCCTGGATGATCCCCTGCATCGAGAGCGTGCCGGTCATCAGGACGATCGGAAAAATCGAGAGGCCGGCGGGAATCTCGTAGCTGACGATCTGCGCGGCCGAGCGGATTCCGCCAATCAGCGACCATTTGTCGTTCGACGCCCATCCCGCCATCAGCACGCCGACCACGGTCAGCGCGGTGACGGAAGTCATGTAGAGGATTCCGACATTCAGGTCGGCCAGAATCAGCGACGACGAAAACGGCATCACCGCCCACGGCAGCACGAACGCGAGCACGACCAGGTACGGCGCCATCTTGAACAGATGCGGGTCGGAATCGGTCGGCACGATATCTTCCTTGCACACGTGCTTGACGCCGTCGGCGAGCCACTGCAGGAACCCGTTGGGGCCGACGCGGTTCGGGCCGACGCGCGACTGGATGCGAGCCCATACGCGGCGCTCAACCCAGCTCACGATTCCGGCGAAGGGAAACGCGACGCCCAGAAATACAACGGCGCTCAGAACGAACACGGCGATCGCCGCGACCAGATCGTACGGCGGGTTCTTGCCGAAGATCCCGGAGGCGATCAGATATTGAACCAGCGTCTTCATCCCCGTCTCAGCGATCGATCTCCGGCGCGATAACGTCGAGGCTCGCAATGAGAGTAACCAGGTCGGCGATCATCAGGCCGCGGCTGAGTTTCTGCGTGATCCCCATCGCGGCGAATGAACCTGTGCGCACATGCACGCGCCACGGATAGCCGGTGCCGTCGCTGACGACGTACCATCCCATATCGCCACGCGCGGACTCGACGCGAATCTGGCATTCTCCAGCGGGCGGCTTGAAGTTGCGCGCCACCTTCGCCAGCACAGACCCGGCGGGCAACTGCTTTAGCGCCTGGCGCAGGATCTTCGAGGACTCGGCCATCTCGCGAATCCGGACCATGTAGCGATCCATCGCGTCGCCGAGCTTGCCCCACTGGCCGTTGCCGACGGGAACGTCGAACTCGAAATCGGGATAGACCGAGTAGGGAATATCCTTGCGGACATCCCATTTGAAACCGCAGGCGCGCAGGTTCGGGCCGACCAGGTTGTAGTTGATTGCCTCTTCGAGCGTGATCACGCCGACGTTGGCCAGCCGCTCGATATAAATTTTGTTGTACGAGATGAGCGCGTTGTATTCCTCGAGAATCGGATCGAAGTGATCGAGGTAGGCAAGCGCCTTCTCGCGCCATCCGGGCGGCAGATCGAACGCGACGCCGCCGATTCGCATATAGTTGAAGGTCAGGCGCGCGCCGCATAGCTCTTCGATCAGATCGTTGATCATTTCGCGCTCGCGAATCGCGTGCGTGAACGGCGTCATCGCGCCGATATCCATCGCCATCGTTCCGACCGAGAGCAGATGCGAGGCCAGGCGGTTGAACTCGGCGGCGATCACGCGGCAGTACTCGCCGCGCTTGGGAACCTCGATATTGGCAAGCCGCTCGCATGCCATGCCCCAGCCCTGATTGGTGAACATCGCGCAGACGTAATCGACGCGATCAGTGTAGGGCATGAAGCCGTGGTAGCCGACTTTCTCCGCGATCTTCTCGATCGAGCGATGCAGGTAGCCGACATCGGGCACCGCCTCGCGCATCACCTCGCCGTCGGCGCGCACCACGAAGCGCAGAACTCCGTGGGTCGAAGGATGCTGCGGGCCCATGTTGAGGGTCATTTCTTCTGTGCGCAGGGTGCTCATTTGGCCTTCGGGTCGAGCCGGATAATCGGGCTTTCGCGGACGGTTGAGATGCCGTGATACTCGAGCGGCTCGACGAAATCCTTGCGCAGCGGAAAGCCTTCCCAATCCTCGGGCAGCAGGATACGGCGCATATCGCTATGGCCTTCGAAGGTGACGCCAAGCAGGTCGAAAATCTCGCGCTCCATCCAGTTGGCGGAAGCCCACAGATTCTCGAGCGTGTGGACGACGGGATTTCCGCGCGGAAGCTTTACCTTCAGCACCGCGCCATGGCGATGCTTATAAGAAAAGAAATGATTGACAACCTCGATTCGATCTTTGTAATCGACGCCGCTCTGATTTGAGAGGCAGTCCATCGCGAGCGCGGGATCGTCGCGCAGGAAGCCGCCGACCTCGACGATTGCGGACGGATCGACGACGCAGAACGAATCGAGCTTCTGCGTAACGGTTTCCAGAATCTTGTTGCCGAACTGTTCCGTCAACCGCTGATATATCGCGAGCGCTTCCATCCTCAGGCCGCAGTCACATCCTCGCGATGAGCGCTCTTGGCGCTTCCGCGCGATAGCCAGCGCTCGGTCATGATCTTCTCTTGCAGCTTGAGCAGTCCTTCGGTCAGCGCCTCGGGCCGCGGCGGGCATCCGGGAACGTAGACGTCAACCGGCAGAATCTTGTCCACGCCGTCGCAGACCGAGTAGGCGAGCTGGAACAGGCCTCCGCAGCTCGCGCATGAGCCCATCGAGATGACGTATTTCGGATCGGGCATCTGGTCGTAGAGCAGGCGCGTGCGCAGCGCCATCTTGAGCGTCAGGGTGCCGGCCACGATCATCAGATCGGACTGGCGCGCCGAGGCGCGCGGCGTGGCGCCGAAGCGCTCGATATCGGCGCGCGGGCCGCCGGTATGCATCAGCTCGATCGCGCAGCAGGCGAGGCCGAACAGCATGTACCAGATGCTCGATTTGCGCATCCAGTTAAGCAACTCATCGGTTTTGGTCGTGAGCACGTAATCCGGAAGAGTATTGAGCAACGACATAACGAATTATCGTCCCAGTTCCTACTCAGGAACTTTTTTGATCCATTCGAGATCGTGTTTGACCCACACGTAGGCCAGGCCGACAAACAGGATCAGCAGGAAAACCAGAATCTCGCTGAGCGCAGCGACCCGAGCGCCGTTTCTCACCCAATCGAGATAGACGGTCGCGATTGGGTAAACGAAGGCGACCTCGACCTCGAACACGACGAAGATTAGCGCGATCAGATAGAAGCGGACGTTGAAGTTAATCCAGGCGCGGCCGGTCGGCGGCTCTCCGCATTCGTAGGGAATCAGCTTGCGTTCATAAGGATTGTTGGGCGCGAGGAGCTTCTGCAGGCCGAACATCAACGCGACGAAGCCGATCCCGATCAGGGTCAGGGCAAGAGGCACGCTGAAGCTCAGATACATGAGGCGATTACCGACTCCTCAATTAGTTGGCGCGGATCAAACTGTCAAGAAGCATCACTTTTCGCAGTCACTGCGATGCTTAAGCATTTCTTCTTTATAACAGTAGCGCCTAAGCGGCGGCGATGTCCAGAAAGCGCGCTATTTGGTTGATTTCGCTAAGTTTTCCAGTACCTGCGCATCCAGCCATGCGCCGTGGCCATTGGGACAGGTCTGCATCGCGATCGCATCCTTCTCGTGCTCGACCAGGGGGCTGCTGCACTTGGGGCATTTGAGCGCCGCGCTGGTCCGCGCGCGCATTTTATCGAGCAGCTCCTGGTCATGCTTGCGCGCCCATTCGGATTCGCGCGCAGCTTCCACATCGTGAAACTTGTCGCCCAGCCGGTCTTTCTCGTCGCTCATCAGTCTCGAGCCCTCAATTGGTCGGCCCGCTTATGGATTCTATCACATCGGGCGCATCGCGAGTGTGCGACGCGGACCGCGATGCGCATTATCAACGCGGCGCGGTACTGCTGCAATCCCTAATCCTGCGGGTCATTCCATTTCTTTGATTAATTTGCCGGTGCGCGCTTTCTCGACGGTGGCATCGAATTTCGGCCCGAGATCTACGCCCATCTGCCTCGCGCGCTTCTTTGCCCACAGGCCGAGGTTGCGCGAATCGCGATAGAAGCTCTCGTCGCGCGGCTTCGACGCGTCGAAATTGTCGAGGCGCGACGACTCGCTCTCGTGCATCGCAAAAGACGACATCACGCGCCTGAGCCGCGTTGAGGCGCATCCGGGGCACGCGCGCCGCTCGCGTTTTTTCGGATTCAGCACGACGTGCGAGCTAATCCGATCGCATCGCGCGCATTGGTATTCGAAAATCGGCATCTTCGGCATCTAGGGTCAGCGATCTTTCATGATCAAATCGGCCAGCGGACTTCCGGCGAGGAACAGCAGGCCGACCGCGCCGACGATCACGCCGGTTCCGATCCACCAGATCGAGCGGTATTCGAGTCCAAGGACGATCATGATGAGCGCCCACAGCGGCAGAATCGCGGCGATACCGAGCCGCATCAGGACGCTCATCGCGCGTTCAGCTTTTTCGATCTGGTCAGCCATGATCTTTATCTACCGATTCCCCCGCGGACGGGCAAACTCAGTGCAGAGGTTGAGGTTCGCGTCCGATTGCGTACAGGGCTAGCGGGCCGTCGCGGCATAACAGATGGGATTTCACGACGAGCCTCAGACGATCGCGATATTGCGGCGCGAGCGCGTTGTGTTCGGTGTCGTTGGCGATCAGGTAGGATTGGACGCCCGGCGGAGGAGATTGGCGATGACGGCCCATCAAGGGAGGGGCGTCGGTTCCGTAGTAGAACGAAAAATCGTAGTTCGGATGATATACCACAAAGATTGGCGCGGCGCCGATTTGCTCTTGGACTATGAAGGCGAAGGTCTTTGCGCTTCGCTCCCACGCCAGCCCGGGCCTCAAGATCGCGTTTGCGAGCATTGAGAGGCAAAGTGTAAGGATTCCGACGGCGGCGCCCGCGAGGATCGTGTTGCGCCGCGCGAGGCCGACGCCTGCCGCGATCGCTCCAACAATCACCGCGAGCGCGAATATCAGATAGCCCAGGCGCATCGTCGCGAATCCGTGGACGTAGAGCGCCAGCTCGTCGGCGTCGCTCGATTGCAGGTGAAGGCTCATGTGCGCGTGCGTAACCGCAAGCGCGATTCCCGCCGCGAGCGCCGAGAGCATCGCGATCGCGATCATGGCCACCGTTGCGCCACGCAGGCGAATCGCCCAGCGTGCGCGGCCGGCGGTGGGTTCGGTCAAAACGAAGAGCGAGGCGCATAAAATCGCGACTCCCGGCAGCGCGGGCAGGATATAGTCGTCGCGCTTGGCGCTCGCGACCGAGAAGAACGCAATCACCGCGATCGCGAGGCTCGCTTGAAAGGCGAGCGGCCTGCGCCGCGCGCCGCCGATTTCTCCGGTGATGAACCCCGCAATCGCGGCCGGCAGCAGCAGAACTATCGGCATCGCGCCGCCGACCAGGCGCGCCGCGATATACCATGGAGGACGCGCAGCCTCGCCGGTGCCGCCATATTTGGCCGACAGAAAATGGCCGAAATTCTCGGTCATGAAGATCGGGAATGTCTTCCAGGTCCCGAGCGTGAACCACAGCCAATACCATCCGACGGTTATGACTACCACCGCGATCGCGAGGATCCAGGCCCATCGCTGGCGCAGAAGTGCGAGCGGGTTTCGGCCGGTGATTACGAAATAGATCACCACTGCCAACCCGGTCAGAACCGCCGCGATGGGGCCCTTGGTCAGCACCGCGAGTTGCAGGACCACGATCGCGGCGAAAGTTCTTGGGTACGACGCCGGACCGTCGAGTTGCGGATAGAGAATCAACAGCGTGCTGATAATCAGGAACGTCATCAGCATATCGGTCAGTCCGAGCGTCGCGCGCGACGAGTATCCGTAAGTGGCAATCAGGAACAGAAATGCGAGCCAGCCCTCGCCTGCGCCAAGATTTTCGGCGGTCCATAACAGCACTTCGATCGCGAGCGCGGCCCCCGCGAGCAGCGAGACGATTCGCGCGCTGACCTCAGTCGCGGTTCCACCCAGGAGGCGCGTTGCGGCGCCGGACAGCCAGTAATAGAGGAGCGGTTTTTCGACCAGGTAACCGTAGTAGTCGCGCGGCGCCATCAGATGTCCGCGCGCCACGGATTGAACCCACTGCGCGGATTGCGGTTCGGCGTCCTTTTGGAATGGCGCCGTGATCCCCTGGCTCAGCACCACGAACGCCATGATCGCGGCGGCAGCGACGAGCCAAAGCGCGGGGCGGCCGGTGCGATCGGCGGCGGACGCGCCGGTCTGGGACGGATTGGCGTTCATTTCCGCGACGAGGATTTGGTCCGGCGCGACGAAGATGACGCGGCTTTCTGCGCGGTTGCCGGATCGGGCCACAGATGGCGGAGGCCGGCGGAGTCGTATAGCCCCACCTGCATCGAGGCGTTATGCGCAAAGCCGATTCTTCCGCGCCGATCGACCAGGATAATTCCGCCGTCGGCGTTTGCGCCTCCGAGCAGATCGGTAATCGCGCGGCGCGCGGCGATCATCGGAGCGACGCCGTCGAGGGAGCGGACTGCCTCTCGGCAGAGGCAGGTCAGGATGATCGCCTCGCCATAACCGGTGGCTGACGCGCCGCCGAAAAAGTCGGCGTAGGTGCCCGCTCCGATAATCGCGGAGTCGCCGACCCGGCCCGCGATTTTACCGGGAACTCCGCCGGTCGAGGTCGCGGCCGCGATACTGCCGCGCGCGTCGATCGCCACGGCGCCTACGGTGCCGTGGCCGGGAGCGGCGCCCGAAATTCCGAAGCGGACGTTCTGTTGCGCCGCACGCCATCGCTCGCGCGCGCGGTCGGTGATGAGATCCTCGTTTGAGCACATCGGCACGCCGGCGCGGCGTGCCAGGCGCTCAGCCCCCTGTGAGACCATCAGCACATGGCGGGTATTTTCCATCACGGCGCGCGCGAGCAGGATCGGGTTGCGCACGCGTCCGACCGCGGCGACCGCGCCGGCCGAGATTCGTCCGGCACCGCTGCCGATTCCCGCGCGCATCGCCGCGGGAGCATCCTGCGCCGGTTCGGTCGCATCGCCGGCGACCATTACTGAGGCATCCATCTCGACCGTTCCGTCGATCGTCAACAGCGAGCCGGTGCCGGCGTTGAACAGCGGATGATCTTCGAGTGCGATAATCGTGGCGGCGACGGCGTCGAGCGCGCTGCCGCCGTGGCGCAGGATATCGGCGCCGCGGCGAACCGCCTCGAGCATCGCGCGCTTGCGCTCGGGCCGGTCAGTCGCGCCTGCGCGCGGGATTGCGCCCGCGCCGCCGTGCGCGACCAATGCGGGAGTGATGGTGCTGCGTGCCATGTCAGACGGCGGGCCGCCGGCCCCATAGGAACAGGCGCTTGAAATTGAACGTCATCGCACCCGAAGTTCCGTAGGCGCGCTCGAGCCGCTGGCCGTACGCGTTCAGAAATTCTTCGTGCCGCTCAGCGGAAAGCGCGTCGAGGAAAGGACGCAATCCGGTCGAGCGGTACCATTGCACGACTTCGGCGGGCGAATTCATCGGATGATGGAAGGTATGGTAGTAGCAATCAACTTCGGCGAATCCAATCTCGTTCAGGACGCGGCGGTAGTGCTCCGGCGGTGGGACTTCGCTGAATGGGCGATCGACCGGACCGAGCATCGCGGCCCAGCGCGGCTCGAGCACCATCTCCGAAAGCTCCATCTTGGCGGTCTCGGATTCGTTGGCCGGCATCTGCACGACCATCCTGCCGCCAGCGGCGAGCGCGCGGAACCATCGCGAAAGAACACCTCGATGGTCGCGAAGCCATTGCAGGGCTGCATTGGAAAAGATGATCGAGTAGGCGAGCGCATCTCCCGGTTGCGCGATATCTCCGACCGCGAAAGAAAGGCGCGCGCGCAAATCCTCGGGCAGTCCGGCGCGGAGCTTCTCGGCCGCCGCGATCATCGCGGGCGAGAGATCGATTCCGCGCGCGTTGCCAGAGGCGAGACGGCGCGCGAGCTCGACCGTGTTGTCGCCTGGGCCGCATCCGAGATCGGCAATCGTATCTCCGCCGGCGATCGGAAGACGCTCGAGGATATGCTCGAACGGCTCCGCTCGGTAACGGCGGAAGCGATTATAGAGATCGGGTTGCCAGTCAGCCATTGGCACTCGCTCTTGGCGCGCTCACTCTCGTGAAATATGTCGCAGTCAATCCCCGGGTCCGCCAAGCAGCATATGGAGCCGCCTCGCTCTGGACAACCCACGCTTGCCACCGCGCTCATGATCACGACACGATAATCGAATGGCTGGAGCATTAAATCGTCCCGAGGGACCGCGTCCCGAGGACGTGAAGCGCAACGCGCGTAGCTTCGGATGGATCGGCGTTGCGATGATTGGCACGGCGGCGATTCTGTGGGTCGCGGGCTCGAGCCTGGTGGCGTATCGGCTCGCGTATCCGCCGTTTATCGAGGACGGGCATACGGACGTCTACGGTCCGCATGCGCCGATTGCCGACGCGGCGGCGCCGGTCAATCCGCTGGCGGCCTTCGGCGCGCAGTTCCAGAGCGTAACGATTCCGGTCAACGGCTACCCGGCGGTCGAAGGATGGTTCGTCGCGGGGAAAATGCCGTCGGCAGTGCTGCTGATGCCGGCCGCGGGCGCAAACCGGCGCGCGATGCTGCCGTACATGAAGTTTCTCCATGCGGCAGGTTATCCGATGCTGGCGATCGGAAGCGGCGACAATCCGGAGAGCGGAACGGGATGGGGATGGCGCGAGCGTGCGGAGGTCCTCGCCGCGGCGGACAACCTGAAGCGGCGCGGGTTTGCAAATATCGCAGCGCTTGGAGTTTCCGAGGGCGCCGCCGCGATACTCTTGGCGCAGGCGGAGCATCCGATGTTCAGCGCAATTGTCGCTGACAGTTCGTACCGCAACCTGGCCGCGATGTTTCGCGCGACGCCGTCGATCGCGGGACTTAATCCGGCATTCTCGCAGACCGTGATGATGGAAGCAGGCTTTCTGCTGGGACATTCGCTATGGCGGATCGATCCGGCCAGCGCGGCACGCAAGCTCGCGGGTGCGGCGCTTTTGGTGATCCAGAATCGCGGCGACAAGATCGTGTCGGTCGCCGACGCGGAAGCGATCCGCAACGCGGCCCAGTCTTCCAGCGCGGAGCTATGGATTGTCCCGACGGACGGCCATGGCGATGCGATCTTCGAGGATCCGGACGCGTACGCCTCACGCGTGACGGCGTTTTTGCAGAGCCACCTGCCGGAGGGCGCGCGCTCGTCGCAATGATTGGAGCGACCCCGCCCTCACCCGCGCGTCACGGCGATTGCTGAAAAGAGCAATCGCCGCGCCGCGCTGCCCTCTCCCGCGGGGAGAGGGAATTCTAGAGAGCTACATCCGGGGTGTGCCCAAATCAGTCAGCAGCGTGCTTTTCAGGCGGTCGAATAGCTCGTCGATGTCCCACGGACCGTTGTTGTAGAGAATCTTGTCGGGAACAATATGCCGGTAACGCATGATCCGGTAGCCCGACGCGCCGAAACATTGCCCGGTGACGCCAGCGGCCGCGTCGCTCGCGAGAAACAGGACGATTGGCGCGACGTTGGCGGGGTCGCGCGGAGTGCCTTCGGCGCTTTCGCTGGCGGGCAGGCCCGTCGCGCCGGGCATCCGGCCCGCAGGGACAGTATCGGTCATGCGCGTGGCGGCGCCCGGCATGATCGCATTCACGGTAATTCCATACTTGCTCAGCGCATTTGCTGAACTGTAGGTCAAGCCGAGAATTCCCGCCTTGGCAGCGGCGTAGTTGGGCTGCCCGGGACTGCCCAGCGCCGAGTTGGACGAAAAATTGATGATCCTGCCGGACTTGCGCTCGCGCATGTGCGCCGACGCCGGACGCATCGTGGAGTAGTGACCCTTCAGATGCACGCGGATCACGTCGTCCCATTCTTTTTCGCTCATGTTGAAGATCATGCGGTCACGCAGGATGCCGGCGACGTTGACCAGGATGTCGAGCTGGCCGAATTCCTTGATCGCCTGATTGACCAGGCCCTCGCCACCTTCGACGGTCGCGATATCCATGTGATTTGAGACAGCGGTGCCGCCCGCGGCCTTGATTTCTTTAACCACGTCGTCGGCTGGCGAGACGGTGGTGGTCTCTCCCGCGACTGTGACGCCGAGATCGTTGACCACCACTTGCGCGCCGTGCTTTGCGAATAACTTTGCGATTCCGCGGCCGATGCCACGGCCGCCGCCGGTGATCGCCGCCACTTTTCGGTCTAGTTTGCCCATGTGTCCGAATCTCCCTCTTGGACTAGGAATCCAAACTGCCTGATGGTTTCGGTTCCTGTCGGTGTGCTTATAGCGGCGCTTATAGCGCAAAAGCGCCGCGCCCGAACAGCGAACCGAACAGCTAGTGCTGGTCGATACGCGCGACGATGTACTCGGTTATCTGCCCGTCGGTCGTCATTTTAGCGATCTTTCCGTTGGGCTCGGCGAACCACAGGTTGCCGTCGGGGCCAGAGGTGATAAATCCGGGGACCGTGTCGGGATGAAGATGAAACGCGGTGATCTCGGCCGACGGACTCACGCGATAGATAATCGGCACATGAACCATCGTGACCCACAGGTTTCCGTCCGCTCCTGAAGCGATCGCGAGCGGAACTCCACGATCGGGAAGCGGATACTCGGTGATCGCGCCGTAGGGAGTTATCTTGCCGATCTTGTTGACCGCGAGCTCCGTGAACCAGACGTTGCCGTCGGCTCCCACCGCCAGCCATCCGGGCTTGGCTTCGGGGGTCTGGACGGCGTACTCAGTGATCTTTCCGGCCGGAGTGGACTTGCCGATTCGATTGCCGCGATCCTCGACGAACCACAGGTTGCCGTCGCTGCCGGTAACGATCTGGGCGGGGCCGGAACCTTGCGGCAGGTTGAATTCCGCCAGCGCGCCGGTCGAGCTGAGCCGCCCGATCCGATTGCCGGAATGCTCTGTGAACCACAAATTGCCATCGGGTCCGGTGGTGATGCCGGTCGGACCGCTATCGTCCCGGGGGAGCTCCAGGTATGTGACGCGCTCGTTGTAGTCCATACGCCCGATGCGATTTCCGGCGGTGTCGGTGAACCAGATCGCGCCATCGGGGCCGGCGACGATCCGTTCCGCAAATCCGCGCGAATCGATCTTGTAGCGCGCAATCGATCCGGTGGGCGTGATTCGCCCTATCCCGTCGCCTTGGTACTCGGTGTACCAGACGTTGCCGTCGGGACCCGCGGTTATCGCGTACGGCGAGTGAGTGCCTATCGCCTGATGATGCGCGACGGGAGTGGACGCAGTAGAAGGCGCGGGCGCGGCGGCCTGCTTCGCTGCAGTAGCGCATCCCGCGAGCATCAGCGCGAGCGCAAATCCGATCAAATTTTTACTAAGTGAATTTATCCGCACGACGCGCAGTCGGCTCCCCGCAAAAGTCTGGCAGAACCCGGCGGTGGATGCATGCGGGATGGTTATCGCGTAGATTCCACGCAATCCGGCGGCGCGCTATTCGGGCAGGACTGTGACGCTCGCGCGCGAGATTGCGGCCGCCGGACGGATAAGGGGGGATCATGCGCAAAGCGCCCGCGGCGCTCGTCGCCGTCGTCGCGATGCTCGTGCCGGCAGGGCGCACCATCCAGGGATGGATGTGCCGCGCCAGCGCGCCGGTCACGTGGGATTACGGACCGGCGCAGCTTGCGGTGCGGGTCGATCTGTACGTGCGCGGAGTCGCATTCTATCGCGATTTTCGGCATCCACCTTATATTCCGCTGGTGTATGGACCTGTCGTTCCGTGGCTCACGGCGATGCTCGCGCCGAGTTTCGGAAGCGGAGCGATTGCCGCGCTCGAGGCGGGCAGAATGATCACGATTGCCGCCACGCTCGTGGCGGCAATGCTGATTTTCGTGCTCGCGCGCAAGACGGACGCGAGCGCATCCGCCGCCATCCTCGCGGCGCTCGGATTCATGGTCGCGCCGATAATCCAGCGATGGGGTTTCGATTATCGCGTCGATACTCCGGCGCTGGCGTGCGAGCTTGGCGGCCTCGCGACGTTCGCGTCGGGGCTTTCGATTCCTGCGCTTGCGATGTTCGCGATCGCGTTTTTCATCAAGCAGGGACGGATGGCCGGAATCGCCGCAGTGGTTCTTTACTGCTGGTTAGCGGGCGATCAGCGGCGGGCGTTGACGCTCGGCATGGTCTGGCTGGCAATCGTCCTCGCGGGAATCGCAATTCTTGCCACCATCTTTCCGTGGTATTGGCTCAATACCTTCGGAGCGCTCGGAGTTTCTCGATACGACATCAGGGCGGCGGTTTTGTGGCTCACGATCGTGGTCGGCGGCAATCCTGCCCTGGTGGTGCTGGCGGGAATCACGATCCTGCGCCGAAGAACGGCGGACCGCCTGATGCTTTGCTATCTCGGCGCTGCGGCGGCGGAGAATTTTCTGACCTCGATACGATGGGGCAGCAACGCGTACTACTTCATTCCGACGCTGGCGGCCGTCACGATTTTCGCAGCCGGTGGCATCGACGTGATCCTCGAACGCGCGCGTGCGATGCGTCCGGTGATAGGTGCCGCGTCCGGCGCCGCGCTCGCGATTGGACTTTTGGCGGGTTACCTGGTGATGACGCCGGCGGTTCGCGGGATGACGCTCGCGGCGGTGGTCCGGCCGTCGCTGCGATGCGAGGTGATCACACCAGAACCGTGGAATCCGAGCGCGCTGGCGCGGCTTGGCGCGATCGAGGGTCCGATCCTCACCGACAACGCCGACCTTTGTCTTGTCGATATGCGCACGAACCTCGAGTGGATCGACCTCATGGTCCTTGGCTCGATGCGCTCGCGGGGGAGTTTTGACGATTCGAGGTTGCTCGCCCAGATTCGCGAGCGTCAGATCGCGGCGTTTGCACTCGACTCCGACGGGCTCGGGCGCGAGTTTCGGGGGCGGCCGTTTTTCTGGAAGGCATTGCGCGCGGCGATCGCGCAGAACTACCGGATGGCCGCCGTGCCCGGGCCGCCGTACCTGATGCTGCCCGGTAACGCAGCTTCCCGATCGCCGGGATCGAGCGCGAATAGATAGACGGCGATGAACGCCAGCATCAGCGAGATGACGGCGCCCTCCGATGCGACACCAAAGATTGGTAATCCGGTTCGCATCGCGAGCGGATAGAAGAACGACCCGACGTAGTGAACGCATCCGGTCGGACAGACCAGGAAAATCGCCGCGTAGCTGAGTTTCGCGAACCTGATCGCAGCGGGCCGAACCGCGCCGGCGGCTGAAGCAAGCGCGATACGCGAAAACGGGATCAGCAACAGCACCATGTTGTAGATCCACGCCGTCGGAGACGCGAGCACGCACGCGACTATCCAAAGACAAAAGACGCGCGAATCCGGATCGCCGCGCCGCGAATTCTTGAGCAAAGGAATGCAAGCCAGTACTAAGATTGTCATCTGTGCGCACGCGCTCGAAACTCGGCGGAACAAATCGAGACGCGGTCCCAGCATGGGACCGAACGCGTCCCAGAATGTTCGCGAGACGAACGAGCCAATCGCGACGTTCGTGGACTGGCTATACCAGGCGGAATCGGTAAGAACTCCAAATCCGTTCCTCCAGTTAACCGTATTTCCGGCGCCGACCACTAGTATTGTCACTCCGGCCAATGCGACTATCCCTGCGACGGCCCAGCCCACCGCTCGCCATCGACGGCACAATATCAGATATCCAAATAATGCGATCGGAAACATCAACCACAAAGTGGCCAGCGCGAGAAGCACTCCTGCGAGCAGATCGTGGCGACGCTCAAGCGCGAGCATCATTGCGGTTAGCATAAGCAGTAACAGAATCTTGCTCTGGCTATAATAGAAGTGATTGGTGACGGGAGGGTAAATGAGCGATAGCGCAAGCATACTCACTACGACTCTTGTTCCATATTTCGCGGCGGGCCGCAGCAGCATCCACAGCGATATAGCTAATGCGACGACATTGACAAACGTCCAGATCCAGAAGGCGTTGCGCGGCCGCACAAAAGTCAATGGCTCGAACATCAGAAAGGTCGGCGGATAATTCGCCTGTTCGATATTGGCCGTATCAAGTCCAAACGCGGCGCCAACCGCATGAATATCGGTGTTATAGGTATCCTGATGATTCCGCATCAGTAGCGCGGAAACATAGAACTGGGAAAAATCGGTGTGAGTTTCGCGGTCGGGGAGAATTCGGAGCCACGCGGCCAGATACATCAAGGCGCAGATACATAACATCGCCGCCAGCAGATTGCTTCGTCGATCGGACGAAATTGTGGGGCTGGGCGCAGTCAGGTTATCAGAGCGCTGCACCATCGCGGGCTATCCGCGCACGGGAGCGGCGGGATCGAGAGATGAAGCCGGTGCGGCTACTGCCGCCTCGCGGCTCGACGCCGGAGCTTCCGCATCCGGTTCCATCACGGCGATCAAGCTGAGTGGCGCGATCGGGAGCACGCCGTCGAGCGCCCGCATGAGCGGAGTGATCAAGTTGAGCATCCAGATTTGCGCAAGCCCGAACCGCTTGCGCCGGAGCAGACGGCCGTTGAGCCACCACGCGATAGTGCCCGTGCGGTTGAACTCGAGCATCGCGCGCACCTTCATCCCGCATTGCGCGCCAAGGTCCGTCAGGGTGTCGCGCGTGTAGCGGCGGCGATGCCCCAGCACCTCGTCGAGGGTTCCGAAATTTCCGGGGCCCTGTGGAACCAGCACGATCGCGCGCCCATTCGGCGCCAGCACGGACTTGATATTGAGCAGAGATTGCCGCGCGTCGTTGACATGCTCGAGCACGTTCAGGCATATGACGGTATCGAACCCCTGCTCCAGATTGGGAAACGACGCCAGATCGCTAACGTCGCAATAGCTTGCGCGAAGGTACGGCCGTTCGGCCGATAGGTTAGTCAAGGTCTGCAAGTAGAGGGGATTGATGTCGCTGGCCACATAGTGTGTTCGGGGCAGAAGAGCGCGGCTCAGGTTTCCGACTCCACTGCCTATTTCGAGGACTCGATCTCCGCAGAAGGGGCGAATCGCATCGGCCATCCACAAGTTAAAGCGCGGCGCGCGCGATAGCCGCGCCAGAATCTGGCTGCCATATTCGTCGGAACGATAGATCTCGTCGCTGATACCGAAGCGCAGAATCGCGAACATCGCCAGCAGACCGTCGCGAGCGCGGATCTTCTTGCCCTCGCGATAGGTGCGGCCGAAGTAGCTAATCGGAATTTCAAAAATACGTGCCTCTCGCTTAGCCAGCTTGATAGTGAGTTCAGGCTCGATCTGGAAGTCGTTGCTCGAAAGCGGTATCGACTTGAGCAGATCCGTGCGCACCATCTTGTAGCAAGTCCAGACGTCGGTGAGATTGAGATTCGATACCAGATCGCACATCAGGGTCAAGAACTTGTTGGCCACCTGATGACGATAGAGCAGCACGCGCCTGACGTCGCTGCCGGTGAAGCGCGACCCGAAGACGGCGTCCGCGTTATTAGCCAGATAGACGGAGATCATCCGTCCGATATCCGCTGGATGATACTCGAGGTCAGCGTCGTGAATAATGCATGCGTCACCGGTCGCCCGCGCCAGTGCGGTCTGGATTGCTTTGCCCTTACCGGCGTTGTGCTCGTGCGTGAGAAATTGCCACTGGATTCGGCCGTTGCACAGGGCGCGTTCCTGGGCGAAAGCATCCAGCGCCTGCGCGGTGCCGTCGGTCGAGCCGTCGTTGACGACGATTACTTCGATTCGCGAGAGATTCGGATGATCCTCAAGGATGGCGAGCCGGGCCAGCGATTCGGCCACCAGGTACCGCTCATTGAAGACCGGAACCAGAATCGACAAAGCTATGCTGCCCGCATCCACTCCCCTCTCCTTCGTCCTGATGACACAATAAGCGGGCGCCAGGTGCTTTCAAAGAGGCGGCTCCGGTTTCATGGCGGGTTCCAGAGCGAGACAGAACGCGGCAGCATAGGCCAGGAACAGCGACAGCGTCGCACCCTCCGCAATCAAACCGCCGATCGGCAATCCGATGCGCCGAACCAATATATAGGAGACGATCCATCCGACCGAGTTGAGGCATCCGGACCCGCAAACGAGGAACATCAATCCTACACTCGCTATCGCCAGAATTGCCGGCGCGGCGACAACGCGGTCCACGATAGCGTCCCGCGCGATCACCGAAAGCGGAATCAGAAGCAGGACCAAATCGTAGATCGGAGCCATCGGCGACAGTATCACCGATGCCGTGACCCACAAGGCGAAAAGGCGAAGGCCTGCTTCGCGATCATCGGGGCGCGCGCGCATCGTAGGCACGCAGGTGAGGATGAATATCGCGATCGAAGCGAGTATCTCCGCCGCCTCGACCAGAGCGCCTGAGCCGCCCCCGGGTGCGGCGAGTAAGACGCGCGAAACGAAAGCCGGCAGCGCAACATTTTCGCCCGCGTCCTGAAAAATCCGCAGGCTGAGAATCCGCACGCCAGCGGACCAGTCGAGTGTCGGCGTCAGGCCCAGGACTGCGACCGTCAGCGTCAGACCTGCAGCAATGCCGGCGATCATGAAGCCGAGAGCACGCCATCGGCGGCGCAGGATCAGGAATATCGCCATCAGGAGCGGGAAGATCCGGGTTAGCGATGCGAACGCGAGCAGCAGCCCCGCGCTCGCGTCGCGCCGCCGCTCGAGCGCGCGCATCGCGGCCGCGAGCGTGAGCAGGATCGACATTTTGCTCTGTCCGAAAAAGAACAGCGCGCGCACCGGTGGATAGGCTATCGCGACCGCCGCCAGCAGCGCGGCGCTCCGCGGGCCCGCCGCATCAATTCCGAACAGCAGCCACAGCGACAGCGCGAGCATCGCCACGTTCGCCGCGGTCCAAATCCAAAACGCCCGCGCGGGACCTGTCGCGGCCATCGGCTCGATCATCACCAGGAACGGCGGTGGATCGGTCGCGTGAACAACCGGGGTGATGTCGAAGCCAAACGACGCCGCGATCGGCTTTAGATCAACCGTGTAGGGATTGTCATGATGCGCGAGCGCAAGCGCCTCCGTGTAATAAACGGCGAAATCGAAATCGCGGGCGCGGCCGGGCAGATGCCGCGGAATCCAGAAGACCGCATATGCTGCCACAGCGATCCACGCGGCCGCGACGATCAGCGTCGAAACATGAGATGCATCGGTTACGCGGCGAGTACCGGCAGGCACGTCGGGATTAATTCACCACGTGATCGGCGCGCAGCCGCGCGACTTCGTCGGCGCCGAATCCGAAGTCTTTCAGGATATCCTCAGTGTGCTGCCCGAGCCCGGGCGCGTGGCGCCAGAACTCGGTTTTCGATTTCGAAAACCGCGCCGGCGAGCGCACGCCCCGCACGCGGCCGGCCTGCGGATGGTCGTATTCCACGAAGGTCTCGTTGACCACGAATTGCGGGTCGGTCCAGATAGTGTCGAAGTCGTTGACGGGACCGCACGGAACGTCAGCCTTTTCGATCCGCTCGAGCCAATAGGCCGAGGTCTCGGTCGGAAAGATATCGATCAATGCTTTGATTGCGCGCTTGACGCGTTCTGGCCGCGGCTCGCCGCCCTGGAATAGCTCCTGACGTCCGATCGCCTCGAGCATCGAGGTCCAATGCCTGTCGGTCAGAGGCGCGATCGTGATGTAGCCGTCGGCGGTCTTGAACGGATCAAGCGTGCCCATCGCTGGCGGAACTCCCGGCTTGTGCGGCAAGAGCGTGTGACGCGCCATCGTGTCGCCCATCAGGTAATAGGCGACTGCGTCGATCATCGCGATCTCAATGTGCTGGCCCTTGCCGCTGCGCGCCTCGTTGAGCGCGGCCAGAATCGCGATCGCGCCGGTCATCGCGGTGACCTTGTCCGCGATAATATTCTTGACCGCGCGCGGACGTCCCTGCGTGCGCTGCGTCGCCATCACGCCGGCCATACCCTGGATGATCGGATCGTAGGCGGGCTTGTCTCGATACGGTCCCTTGAAACCGTAGCCGGCCATCGAGCAATAGACGATTTTAGGATTGCGAGCGGCGACCGCTTCGTAGCCCACACCCAGCCGATCAACGACCCCGGGGCGTACGTTCTGCACGACGACATCGGCGTGTTCAGCCATCTTAAGGAACACCTCGGCCGCGCCGGGACGCTTGAGGTCCAGCACCATCGCACGCTTGTTGCGGTTCCAATTGAGGATTCCGACCGGCACTCCGCCGCGTTCTTGAGCGACCACCACGCGGGAGACATCGCCCTCTGGCGGCTCGATCTTTATTACGTCGGCGCCAAGATCACCGAGAATCATGGTGCAGAACGGCCCGGCAACGACCATGCTGAGATCGAGAATCCTGATACCGGCTAACGGACCCATCGTGCGCACCTCCCTGCCTTGAATGGTTATAGTCAAAGCCGGTTCATTCTAACAATGGAGGATTTGAATTAGGCGAGAGGCGCAGGTATTACATGGTGTCGCGCGTTTAGTTAACTCCGAGTTCAATTCGGGCGCGCATGCGGTACCGCGGCGGCAGGGACCGAGGCGGTAGCGCGGTCATTTCATATTTTTATCGCGACTCGGACGGGGAACGGGTTGTATCTGCTGAGACTTATCGCGCGAAACATGCGCCGCAGCCTTAGGCGCACGGTGCTGACCTCGTTGACGATCGCGCTGGCGACGTTCGTTTATCTGGTGCTGGTATCGGTGCCGGGGTCGATGGATCGAATCGTTCACGACGCCTCGGCGACGCTGCGGTTGATCGTTATCAACCGCAACCTGCCGCTTTACGGGATGCCGGCGCGATACTGCGATCAGATTCGCGAGATTCCGGGCGCCGCCGCGTGCGTCGCGATCAAGGAATGGCCGGCTACCTACCAGGACGTGAGCGACCAGATCCTCGCGGTCGCGGAGGGGCTCCAGATTGCCGACGTCTTTCCCGACTACGATCTGAGCGGAGAGGCGCGCCGCGCATTTACTCTCGAACGCCGCGGCGCATTCGCCGGCCACGTGCTGATGAGTAAATTTCATTGGCATCCGGGCCAGCAGATCACATTGCGGGGAGTCGGCGCGGGTCACCTGAAGCTCACCTTCGTGCTTTTGGGCGAGATGCCGTCCAAGCACTATCCGAACGTGTTCGCGTTCCGGCGTGACTATCTTGAAGAAGCGACACGCGCCGCCGGCCTGCCGAATCCGGACCTCGCGATGACCCTGGTAGTCAGAGTCACCAGCGCGGAGAATGTCGCTCCGCTCATCCGCGAAATCGATTCGACCTTCCACAACTCTGATTTCGAGACGCGCACCGTGACCGAGAGCGACGCGCTGGCCGGCGGACTCTCGATCCTGGGCAACGTGCGCGCAATCGTGCTGAGCTTGTGTGTCGTGGTGGTCCTGACCGTCCTGCTGATCGCGGCGAATTCGACCGCGATGACGGTGCGCGAGCGGATGAACGAAGTCGGTGTGATGCGCACGCTCGGCTTCGGACGCCGCGCGATCGCGACGATGCTGCTGGGCGAGTGCGCGGCGCTCGGCGCGCTCGGCGGCACGCTCGGCGCGGGCGCGGCACTGGCATTCTTCTGGGGCGGCACCACGATGGGGGCAATCGGGCGGATGAGTGCCTTGTGGGTGACTCCCGCGGGCGCGGCGCAGGCGGTAGCCGTCGCGATCGCGGTGGGAATCCTGAGCGGCGCGATCCCCGTGATCGCCGCGGTGCGCACGCCGCCGGCGATCGCGCTGCGGCAGGTGGGATGACGCCGCGCCGTAACGCTCCGCACGCCTGCCGATGATCCCGATTCGATACAATCTCCGAAGCCTGATGGTGCGGCGCGCGACCAGTGCGATGACCGCGCTCGGGATCGCGCTGGTGGTGATGATCCTGTTCCTGCTGCTCGGCTTTGTCGCGGGACTTCGCTCGACCATGACCAGCGAAGGCGAAGCGCGCGACTGGATCGTGCTGAGCCGCGGGGTCACCGCCGAGCCCTCCAGCAGCATCACGCGCGAGCAGTACGAGATCATCCGCACGCGCCCGGAGATCGCGGCCGACGCCGCGAGCGCTCCGCTCATTTCGCCCGAGACGGTCACCGCGTTCAATCCCGCGCCCGACGCGCCGATCGACGCCAGCTCGTTCACCTTTCTGCGCGGCGTCCATCCGATCGCGTTCAAGGTGCATCGCGGGATTCGGATCGTCAGCGGACGGATGCCGGTTGCGGGAAAGACCGAAATGATCGTCGGGCGGCGGCTGGCTGCGCGGTTTCCAGCGCTCGCACCACCGCGAAATTTGCACTTCGGACGGCACGATTGGGCGATCGTCGGGATCTTTTCCGACGATGGCAGCGCGCGCGAGTCCGAGGTTTGGACCGATCTGGATCTGCTCGAGCAGGACGTGCATATGGGCGGCATATACTCCTCGATGCATGTGACGCTGCGGCCCGGAATGGCCGCAAGCTTCAAGGCGGCGCTGACCCACGACGCGCGGCTCGACCTGGACGCGATGCCGGAGGCGCAATTTTACGCGGCCGAGTCGCAGCTCGCCGACCAGTTGCGCAACATGGGAATGATCGTCGCACTGATCCTGGCGGTCGGCGCGATGTTCGGCGGCATGAACACGATGTACGCCGCCGTTGCGCGCCGCTCGCGCGAGGTCGGCGTACTGCGCGCGCTCGGTTTTAGCCGCGGGAGCATCTTGCTGAGCTTCATTTTCGAAAGCACCGCGCTGGGTCTCGCGGGGGGTATCGCGGGCGAGATTTTAGGCATTGCAGTCGCGTACGGAACCGGCCTTCAGAGCCGCCTGATGAATGTTGCGACTTTCATTTTCTCGTTCCGCCTCGCACCTTCGGCGTTCGTGGCAGGTCTCGTCGTAGCCGCAATCATCGGCGCGCTCGGAGGAATCCTGCCCGCATGGCGTGCCGCGCGCATGCGCGTAGTCGATTCGCTACGCGAAGCTTGATCGCCTTGTCAGCCTGGTGACCCCAAAAAGATCGAAACGAAATACGGGATTTTCCGCCAAATATTCATGCCATAAAGATACGATTATGATGATTGGCTATCTTTCTCGGTAGTGGGACTCCTTCCAGTCCGCTCGGCAATCGCGCTCAGTCGCGCGAGGCGTGCTTTTATCGCGGGATTGTCGGCGAGCTTGCCGACCGTCAGTGGGAGCCGGTAGGCCCAATTCGAATCGCTTATCGTACCAGGACGGTTCACCCGTGCATTCCATCCGAACAGATCCTGTATCGGCAGGATCACGTAGCGCGACGAGGAGGCGAATAGCGTCTCGATGATCGCGTCGAGCGTGTCTTCGTCCAGCCGGTCGCGTCGTGGATTCACACGCTCCGCGATACCGAGCGCCGCGCACAGTTTCTCGCGCTCGGAAACGGGCTGCTCGCGCCACCATACGGTTAGCGTCTCGGTGTCGTGGGTGCCGGTGGTCGCGACGGACAGCTCAGGGTAAGATGACGGGCTCCTGAAGCGCTCGGCCGGGCCGCCCCAGTCTTCCCGCTCCCATTGCATCACCTTGTACCCGGGAACTCCGAGCCGCGTCAGCGAATCGCGAACCCACTGCGGCACCGAGCCAAGATCTTCGGCGATGATTTCGCACTCACCCATCGCCCCGCGCAGTGCGCGCATGATCTCTTCGCCCTGCGCGACTTGTTCGTGCTCTTCGGGCGGGCCGAAGGAACCGTCGGCGACCGGATTCGAACCGAACGAAAACGTGCGATAAATTCCGACCACGTGGTCGATCCGCACAAGATCGAACATCGCGCCCGCCCGGCGCGCGCGCGTCCGCCACAGGCGAAAGCCGTCCTGGCGCATCGCATGCCATCGAGGCAGCGGCAGGCCCCAGCGTTGCCCGCGCCAGTTGAATTCGTCCGGAGGCGCGCCGACAGTCCGGTCAAGATCGAACATCGCCTGGTTCGCCCAGACCTCGGCGCTATCGCGCGCGGGTGAGAACGCCATATCGCCGCCGAGCTGTACGCCTGCCCTATGTGCGTGTGCCCGCGCGGCGGCCCATTGCCGATCCGCTATGAACTGCCACCATGAGTACATCGCGATCGAATTTCCGAGTTCGCGCCGCGCCGCGTCGAGAGCAGCAGGATCGCGCCGGGCCAGGTCCGCGGGCCACGTCTCCCAGGCCGACCAGTTGAAGCGATCCTTGAGCGCGCGGAAGAGCGCATAGTCTTCGAGCCAGTCGCGGTTGCGATCGGCGAAGAGCGTGAACTCGTCGCCGAACTCAGATCCACCGCGCACCCGCGACGCGCGGTAGGCGCGCTCGAGCAGCGCCAGCCGGACCGGCCGCGAAACCGCGCGCGGGACGACGCGTCCACCGCCGACGGCAGCTTGCGCCCGCGCGATCGATACCGGCCCAACGCCGCCCAGTTCTCGCGCGGTGATATATACCGGGTCGATCGCGAGCACGCTCATCGCGCTGTAGGGACTGGTCTCGCCGGGCGCGCCTTCGTCGAGCGGGAGCAGTTGGATAATTCGCAGGCCGGCGCTACGCGCGAAATTCACCATCGCGGGCAGATCCATAATCTCTCCGCGGCCCAGGTCGTCACGGGTGCGAAGCGAGAAGAGCGGAATCAGAACACCGGCAGCTCGGATGGGCATGAATCACGCGTCGAGCGGCATGTACTACGAAGGCTCTCGCGGCCTGCCGCGAATCATCTAGATCACATAGCCGCCGTTTGGACTGACGACCTGCCCGACCATGAAATTCGATTCGTCCGACGCGAGGAACAATGCGGCGCATGCGATGTCGCGCGGCTCACCGAAGCGGCCCATCGGCGTGAGCTGGGTGAAGTATTGCTTCATCTCGCCGGTGATCGGCGCGGTCATCGGAGTCTCGATGAAGCCAGGCGCGATGCAATTGACCAGGATGCCGTGACCCACGACTTCTTTCGCCAGCGCCTTGGTGAACGAAATGATCCCGCCCTTTGCGGCCGAGTAAGCAACCGCGCCACCGAGTCCCGTAGTTCCAGCGATCGAACCTAGGTTGATGATCCGGCCCGATTTCTTCGGGATCATCAGCTTCAGTGCCTCGCGAGTGCAATAGAAGGTCGAGTCGAGATGCGTCGCGAGCATCTTGTGCCAGTCTTCATCAGCGAGATCCTGCAATCCGCTGATCTCGGTGGTCTCGCGCGTGCGTCCGATCCCGGCGTTGTTGATCAGGATATCGATCGTGCCGAAGACCGCGACAAACTCCGCGAACATCTGCTTGACCGCGGCGCTGGAGGAGACGTCCGCGACCATTGCTCGGGCCTTGCCACCAGCGCGCTCGATTTCGGTCGCGACGTTTTGCGCCGACTCGGGCCGGATGTCGTTGACCGCGACCTTCGCGCCCTCGCGCGCGAAGGTCAGTCCCATTTCGCGGCCCAAGCCGGAGCCTCCGCCGGTGATCAACACGACTTTGTCTTTCAGTCTCATTGGTTACCCTTCGGATACCGTAGCGGCCAGCTCAGGATTTCGGTTTGCCTTCGCGCAATTGACGTTTCCAGTCCAGCCGCCGCGCCTCTGCACCTGCGGTTTCCGCCTCAGCGATCATTCCCTTCTTTTGATAAAACATGCTCAGGTTCGTGAACGCCAGGATATCTTCCGGGTCGGCCGCAATGTGGCGCTTGGTTACCTCGATCGCCGAATCGGTATCACCCTTCGCCTGATAGCACATCGCAAGTCCATGCACCGCGTCGGTGAATTTCGGATCGACCTCAAGCGCGCGCTCGTACATCGCGATCGCCTCGTCAAACTTGTCGTCGGCGAACAAGTCAATCGCCTGATCGTAAAGTTCTTCCTTGTCGGTCTCTGAATCGGCCATCGGTTAACTCTCTTTTTCGCACCATATCAGGCGTTTCACACTTCTTATATAATACACCCTGCCAGATGGATAATTCCGCCGCCATAGAAATTACCGAAGCCGACGTGTACGAGGTCCTGCGCGAATGCTACGACCCCGAAATCCCGGTCAACGTGGTTGACTTGGGCCTGGTATATGGCGTCACGCTCTCGGGCGGTGTGATCAATGTCACGATGACGCTGACCGCGCCCGGATGCCACATGGGCGCGATGATCACGCAGGAAATCCAGGACAAGCTACTGGGCCTACCGGGCTGCGACGACGCCAACGTCGAGATCGTGTGGGATCCGCCATGGACGCCGCACATGATGAGCGAGCAGGCGCGCAAGAAGCTCAATATCGACGAGTGACCGCGCCGAGCCGCCGACAAAGATTTGATCAGAAAAGTGCGCCCGCGTGATGCTGAGCTTGCGTGGTGGGGCTGAACCTCGTATTTCTCTAATTATCCACGGTAAATTTTCGTCATGAGTAGCGCTGAAATTTCCGCCGCCGATCCGCATCCGCGTCATCGCGTCGATCTGCTCGGCACCTCGATGTCCTACGCCGACGCGGGCCAGGGCGCTCCAATCGTCTTCCTGCACGGCAATCCCACTTCGTCGTATTTGTGGCGCAACATCATCCCGCATCTGACGCCGATTGCGCGATGCGTCGCGCCGGATCTGATCGGAATGGGCGCGTCGGGGAAATCTTCGACCGGAATATATCGCTTCACCGATCACGCGCTCCACCTCGAGGCGTTTCTGAATACCGTTCTTCCTGAGGGTCCAATCACCCTGGTGGTGCACGATTGGGGCTCCGCGTTGGGTTTCGACTGGGCGCGGCGTCATCCCGAGCGCCTGGCGGGTGTCGCGTACATGGAAGCAATTGTGCGTCCTGTAACGTGGGCGGAATGGTCCAAGCCCGCGGTCGAGCTGTTCAAATCGCTGCGCAGCCCGGCCGGCGACGACCTGATTCTCAAGCGAAATATATTTGTCGAACGGATCCTTCCCGGCAGCGTGATGCGCAAGCTCAGCGACGCGGAGATGGACGTTTATCGCAAGCCCTTCGCCGAGCCCGGCGAGTCGCGCCGTCCGACGCTCACCTGGCCGCGAGAAATTCCGATCGAGGGCGAGCCCGCCAACGTGGTCGCGATCGCGGAGGCATATTCGAAGTGGCTGGCCGCGAGCCCAGTCCCCAAGCTATTCGTCAACGCCGACCCGGGTGCGATTCTGACCGGCGCGCAGCGCGAATTCTGCCGCCGATGGCCGAATCAGCGCGAGGTCACGGTCAGCGGAATCCATTTCATCCAGGAAGATTCACCACACGAAATCGGCCGCGCGCTTGCGGATTGGTATCGCGAATTGGCCCGATGATGGCGCGCCTTTCACCCCGCAACCAGAGGAGTCAACTGTGCCGCCTGAATACGACAATCTGCTGTTCGAAAAAATCGGCGAGGTCGCAAGCGTGTCATTCAACCGTCCGGCGTCGGCTAACTCGATCAACCTCGATATGGCGCGCGACCTGTGCGACGCGATTCGAATTTGCGCCGAAGATCCCGGAATCCGCGCCGTGGTGCTGCACGGCGAGGGCAGATTCTTCTGCTCGGGCGGCGATCTGAAGGATTTTGCCGCACAACCCGCCGGACAATTGCCCGGATATCTGGAGCGGGTTACTCATTTCCTGCATCGCGCGGTCGCAACCTTTACCCACATGAGTTCGCCGATCATCGCCGCGGTCCACGGCAGCGCCGCCGGCGCCGGATTCAGCATTGCCTGCGCCTGCGACTTCGTAATCGCCGAAAAGTCCGCGAAATTCACGATGGCTTACACCCACGCCGCGCTCACCCCGGACGGCTCGTCAACTTACTTTCTGCCGCGAATCGTCGGCCAGAGAAAAGCGCTCGAATTGGCGATCTCGAATCCCGTCCTTAACGCCGATGAAGCGTGCGCCCTCGGAATCGTCAACCGGGTCGTGCCCGACGGAGAGGTCGTCGCAGCGTTGACTGCGATGGCAACGGAGCTGGCCGCCGGTCCTACCGGGGCCTTCGGCGGCGTCAAACGCCTTTTGCTGGCCAGTGCGCACAACTCGCTGGACACGCAGATGTCGCGCGAGGCCGAGTGGATCATCTCGAGGTCACGGACCAAGGACGCGCGCGAAGGAATCGCGGCGTTCCTGGCCAAGCGCGCTCCGAAATTTTCCGGCGACTGATTTATCTTATTTGCTGACTCCGCCGCCGCGCTTTGCGTTGCTCAACGGCCACCCGCCGGCGTCTGTGCGGGATGCGGACCGTGCACGGTCTTTTGCGCTGGATGAATATAGAGCTGCGCGGGATCGGGACGCTTGTCGGAGTGGGGCGCAGGCGGTTTCATCTGGTATTTGACGGCGCGCTGATGCTCCTGGAACTGGCGCTCCGGATTATAGACTTTGTTGAACTTCCATAGCATCTTCACGAAGTTGGTCTGTCCCTGCATCAGTAGTTTCCCCGCGATCGAGGCGACTTCCTTCAGCACGCCGAAACCAAGATGCTTGCGATTGAGGACGCCCTGCGTCTTAACCAACTCCTGGTAGAATTTGAGCAACGGCAGCTTGGTCGGCAGGACAGCGTGCTGAATGTCGTACAGGCGGTAGTCAAGCGTCGTGAGCTTGCGCGCCTCGGTGAGCCACAACTCGGTGCCCGGATACGGCGTCGCAACGGTCAGGTGCACGATCTCGGGGATACTCATCGCCCATTCGCGGATGATCTCGAAGCGGCGCTCGTCCCATGAGGGATCGGCGATCAGATTGATCGCGACCGTCACACCAATCTTGCGCGCCACTTCGAGCGCCTTGTTGTTGGTGTCCAGCGATGAACGCTTGCGATGCGCCTTCAGTCCTTCTTCGTCGATCGCTTCGAGTCCCAGGAACATGTACTCGAGCCCGAGGCGCCGCCAATACTCGAAGACTTCCTGGTTGCGGAGCAGCACGTCGGCGCGGGTTTCGAGGTAGTACTGTTTTTTGATCTTTCGCTTTTCGAGTTCGTGGCCGATCGCGTAGCCGTGCTCCGGATGAATGAATGCGACGTCATCGACGATGAACACGTTGGGTTCCTTGATCGACGCCATGTCCTCGGCCGCAGCTTCCGCGGTTGATTTCCGGTAACTGCGTCCGTAAAAGGTCCACGCACTGCAGAACGAGCAGTCCCACGGGCATCCGCGGGTGAACTCGATCGAGGCGCACGGGTCGAGCACGCCGATGAAATACTTGTTGCGCCGCCGGCTCAGGTCTCGCGCCGGGAAATATTTGTCCAGGTCGTCGATCATGATCGGCGGCGGCCCGCTACCACGCTCGGTCAGCGCTCCGGGAATCTTGGTAACCGCGTCAGCGCCGCTCTCGATCGCTTCCATCAGCATCTGCGCGCTGGTCTCGCCCTCACCGCGCAACACGCAATCGATCGCACCCTCCGCGTGCTCGAGGATCTCGCTCGCCACGAACGATCCGCTGTGGCCGCCCACGAATACGAAGCAGTTCGGATCGCGCAGCTTGATCGCTTTGGCGAGATCGACCACCTCGGGCACGTTGGCCAGGTAGTTGAGCGAAAACCCGATCGCGCGGGGACGAAAATCGTCGAACTCGCGGTAGAGATCGCGATGCTCAAAAACCTGGAGATCGACAATCCGAACGTCATGCCCGGCCGCGCGCACTGCCGCGGCCACCCGCTCCATCCCTAGCGGTTCCAGGCGCAGATAAATCTCGCTGTACATCAGCGGACTGGGATGTACGAATAAGACCCGCATACGCTTCACCTATATTCGCTCACTAATCTGGCTCTCGGGTTTCGCCGCGCGCGTGCAATGTTATTCGGTCTGTAATGCTAGGGAAATACCCGCTGCAGCCGCACCTTCCGCGGCGCTATAATCGAATCGCTGGTGCCATTCGATGCCCAAACGCAACTGGCGGCGATTGCTCCGCAATTTGACCCTTACCGCTATCATCCTGGTTGCGATCGCGGACGGCGTGCTCCTGGCCGTAATCCGAGAGCGCTTCCAGCACGACCACGGCTACGATTTGCGCCTGCATCGCCGCGCCGTCGCCAAACCCGCCCCGCCCTGACGCTATTTTTGATTGTCGCATCCTCCCGCGGAAGTCCCGCCTTCTATTGACAATCAGCCCCACGCGCTGGACTTTGGGCTTTGGACCCTCGATCAAATTCAATCTGAAAGGCGGAAGAGAGAATTCTCTCCGGATGTGGAATCATGCAGCACGCAAAACTCGGCAGAACCGGTCTCACGGTATCCCGCATCTGTCTCGGATGCATGAGCTACGGCTCGAAGCAGTGGCGTGATTGGGTGCTAACCCTTGATGAAGCGCGCGAGCATTTCGCCGCGGCGCTGGAAGCTGGAATCAACTTCTTCGACACCGCCAACGTGTATTCGGTAGGTGTAAGCGAAGAGATCACCGGCAAATGGCTGGGTGAGATGGCCAAGCGCGAGGATATCGTGCTCGCGACAAAGGTCCATGGGCAGATGGCGCCGGGACCGAACCGCAGCGGACTGTCGCGCAAGCACATTCTCGAATCATGCGACGCGTCTCTGAAGCGCCTCAAGATGGATTACATCGATCTGTACCAAATCCATCGCTACGATTTCACCACCCCGCTCGAAGAAACCCTCGAGGCGCTCGACTCCCTGGTGCGTGCGGGCAAGGTCCGCTACCTGGGCGCCAGCTCGATGGCGGCGTGGCAATTCCAGAAGGCGCTAAATCTGCAAGCGCAGAACGGATGGCATCGCTTCGTATCGATGCAGAATCATTACAACCTGGTTTATCGCGAGGAAGAACGCGAAATGAATCCGCTGTGCATCGATCAGGGCGTCGGCCTGATTCCATGGAGTCCGCTCGCGCGCGGCTTTCTGGCCGGAAATCGCAACGCGCAGAAAAGTGGCGAGACCGCACGCGCCAAGTCCGACGACTTCGCCAAGATGATGTATTTCAGCGAAGCCGACTTCCAGGTATTGGGTGAGGTCGAGAAGCTTGCCAAGTCACGCGGAGTGACGCCCTCGCAGATCGCGTGCGCGTGGATCCTTCATGCGCCGGGCGTCACCGCTCCGATTATCGGCGCCACCAAGATGAAGCACCTCAAGGAAGCGATCGACGCGGTTGATATCAAGCTCACAGCAGATGAGGTATCAGCGCTTGAGAAGCCCTATCGTCCGCATCCAATTCTGGGACATCAGCAGCCCGACGGCCGGAGGATGCACGCTCACTAAAGCCGCCGGGCAAACTTAAAGGATTACTTGAAAATCACAGGAGTCGCGCGCAATGGAAGTAAACGGGATGGCGCATGTGATGCTGACGGTCAGCAACTACGAGGCTTGTGTGCCGTTTTACGAAAAGCTGCTGCCGTTTTTGGGGTTGAAGTTCGTGGTCCGCAAGACCGACTCGCAGTTCTACTGCGTCGGCGGCCGCACCGGCGTCGGCATCCACAAGGCCGACGCGAAATATTCGAAAGAGCATTTTGAGCAATCCCGCGTTGGACTTCATCACGCATGTTTTCGCGCCCGCGAGCGCAAGGATATCGATGAAGCCTACGAGTTCCTGAAAACTCTCGGCGCTAAGATCGTGCATCCGCCGGAAGAAGGATCGTGGGCGCCTGGCTACTACTCGGTCCTGTTCGAAGACCCCGACGGCATCCGGCTGGAGATCAATCACGTCCCCGGCAAAGGACTTCTCGGCGTCTGACGCAATGGTCAGCCCTTCAATGTAGATGCCAGCTTCGCGCCCTCGCGATTTCTGAAACCTACCGCGACGCTCAGTCGCTCGAGATGCTGGTCGATTATCTTCGCGCCCAAACGCACGCGATGCGTTGCAAAGAATGCCTTCACGTCGGCCTCACGATCGAGCAAGGCAACGACCGCCTCGCACATCCGCGGCAGCGCGTTGTCGGGATACTTCTTCGCCATCTCTTCCCAGTTGCGCCGGATGAAATCCCACGCGTCATAGCGCGAGGCAGGATTCAGCAGCAGCGAGTGCATCAGGTAGGGCGCATTCTGGGTGCGCACCTGCCCGTCGAGCGACATTGCCATTGTTTGTTCAAGCAACTTCGGCTCGCGAAAGCCTGTCAGCGAGAACAGGTAGCGCTGCTCCTCCTGCGGCGTGCGCGCGGATTTGAACTTGCGCGAAAACTCCTCGTAGCGCTTCGCGTCGCCGGCGTGAGCGAGGATCGCGACCAGCGGCGGCGCGAGATCGCGATCCGCCGCCTCCGGATTATCCTCGAAGCGCGCGTAAACCTCCGCCGCGCGCCGCTGAATATCGCGGTCGTCGCCGATAGTTCCGAGGGCTCCGATCAGAACTCCCCGGAGCTGCCGGGTAAGTTCAGTCTCGCCGGCCTTCGCTTCCCATCCCAGACGCTTCGCGGCCGGACTTACAATCTCGCGTACGGCGGCCGCAAGAGCGGGACGATCCGCGTCCGATGTGATCATGTCCAGGTAATTGAACGCGCCGAGCAGCGCGCGCCACACGTTCAAGTCGGTCTCGCCGGTGAATAGCCGCGCCATCTTGAGAAATTCGCTCAGCGGACCCATCCTCGCAACCGTCGCGGCCCACGTATCGCTGACCAGGCCGAAGCGCTCGATCGGCGCAAGCTCGCCAAGGTTGCGCGTCAGCGTGGAAAGCATCTCCGGCGCGTAACGCACGCGATAAAATCCGTGACCGCCCTCGTTGAGCAGCGCCCACTCGACTTTCCCGCCCATCTCTACAGTTGTCTCGGGTTCGGTGAGCAAGACTTTTTTCGTGACGACGCCCTTGGCGGTCTTCGCGCGGATCATCACCGGCACGTGCCAGAGTTGGCTCGACTGTTCATGCAGATAATAGAACCGGCGCTGAGAGAGCTTGATCGCGCTGCCGCCTTTTTCCGACGAGGCATCGACAATTGGAAATCCCGGCTGGAAGATCCAGGAATCCATCATCTTGCGCGCCGGTTCTTTGGACGCTTCTTCGAGCGCGTCCCACAAATCGCTGGTCTCGGTATTGGCGAACTGATGTTTCTTCAGATACAGGCGTATGCCGTCGCGAAATACCTCCGGCCGCAGATACTGCTCGAGCATCCGCAACACTGCCGCGCCCTTCTCGTACGTCAGGATATCGAACATCGCGCGGCATTCTTCCGGACTTAAGACCGGAAACTCGATCGGGCGCGTGCTGCGCAACCCGTCGATCGCCATCGCCGCCGCGCGCGAGACCGAAAAGCTGTCCCATCTTTTCCATTCGGGTTTCCACGCGTTGACCGCGAGCATCTCCATGAAGGTCGCGAACGCCTCGTTCAGCCAAATCCCGTTCCACCACCGCATCGTGACCAGATCACCGAACCACATGTGCGCGTTCTCATGCGAGACGACGTCGGCCACGCGTTCGAGCTCCGCGCGTGAGGCAGTCTTCTCGTCGGCGAGCAGAGCGGTCTCGCGAAACGTGATCGCGCCCAGGTTCTCCATCGCGCCGGAAGCGAAGTCGGGAATCGCAATCAGGTCGAGCTTGTCGCCCGCATACTTGAGCCCGTAGTAGTCGGCGAAATACTTTAGCGAGTAGGCACCAATCTGCTCCGCCCAGCTCGTGAGCCCCGCTTTGCCGGGGACATGGACCACGCGCAAAGGAGTGCCGGCGTTGACGGGAGCAGTCGCTTCGAACTCGCCGACAATAAACGCCACCAGGTAGGTGGACATCTTGATCGTCTCCTTGAAAACGATCTCCTTTTTGCCGTCTGCAATCTTGCGTTCGCTTTCCTGGCCGCCGTTCGAGATCGCGGCCAGCTTCTCATCGAAAATCAGTGTGATTTTGTAACTCGCCTTGAGCTCGGGTTCGTCCCAGCACGGGAATGCTCGGCGCGCGTCGGTTGACTCGAACTGTGTTGACGCGACGGTGTGCGAACGGCCGTTCGCGTCAACGTACTGGCTGCGATAGAAACCATGCAGCTTGTCATTGAGCACGCCGCGAAAGACGATCTTGAGGGTCCATTCGCCGGGTGCAAGCTCCTCTGCGAACCGTAGATGCGCCCGCTCACGCGAGGGTTCAAGCTCGACCATCGCTTTGAGAGACTTCCCACCGCGCTCGGCGCTGGCGGAGTCGATCTCGAGCTCGAGCGCGTTGAGCACGATCGCGCGCGCCGCTTCATTGACAGTAACCGCTACCGACTCCTCGCCCTTGAAGGTGAAGGCTTTGAGGTCGGGTTCGAGCCTGAGGTCGTAACGCCGCGGGGTAACGTTTTTCGGCAGCCGATAATCCTGGATTGACGGAGTCCGCGGCGCGCCTTCCTGATCGTGCATTGGAGTTGTCCTTCCTGTGCGAGGAAAAATCGAATCTTGCGCGGGTCAAAGCCCTTGCGCTGATTTACAGTACGTCAAACGTTTCCGACGCGCGAGAGAAACGACCGCGCCGCTGCGCTGCGAGATCGTCACTCAAGCCTGAGCCTGAGCAAGTTCCCTGAACGTGGTCAGGCGCACGCCATGCGCCTGGAGCGCGGCGCGCACCGTGGGGCTGGTCAGGATTTCGACCTCGAGCTGCGCGGCGGCTGCGGGCGGCGTACCGCCGATATCGGCCGCCGGATGAAAGTACAGCTCGGTTGTGCCGCCCGGCAGGCGCTCGATCACGCGCAAAATATAGTCCTCGCTCAGATGGCCGCTCTGGTGAAGTCCATAGAGCCAATCGGTCGACTTGATGCCGCGCTCGCGGATCATCCGCCGCGTGCGGCGCGACAGGGAGCGGAAAATCACCGCCTCGAAGAGCTTGCGGAGCGCATGATCGCGCCGCAGCCGCAGCGTGCTCAGAACACTTTCGCGCGGAAGCCGGATCGAGCCGACCTTGTACTCGGAGGCGAGCTCGACCACGATATCGGCGATCACCGGATGCACGTGGAAATTCAGATGGCCGTCAATATGATCAAGTCGTCCGACAAGTTCGAGATGCTTTTCGACCTGCGCGCGAATTTCCGCGGCCAGACTGCCGCGCACCTTTCGGTCGAAAAACCATCGCATGCCGGCCCACTCCGGATTTTGCGGAAAACGGCTCGCGGCATCGACCACACCGACAAGTTTGTCCGGCGGCAGAACGCTGCGTCCCCGGCACACGACGACGTGCAGGCCGACGTCAAGGCCCGGATTCTCGCGTGCTAGCGCCGCGGCCGCGGCGCTAGCCGGTTCCGCCACCATCAGGCTCGTGCTGGTAAGGATTCCCTCGCGATGCGCTTTGACGATACCGGCGTTGACCTCGGCGGACAGACCAAAGTCATCGCCATTGACGATGAGCTGCTTCACGTATGCTTGCCGATTGGACCCGGAAGGGGAAAACTCAGCGGTACTCTACCGATGCCCATGACCGCGCAATTTTGCTTCTATCCGGCGGCCCGCTCAAGAGCCGGCGGCGCGACACGGGAACATCCCCTTTGATCCTTCTGTTTTACGCTTTCGCGCGAGAGCTGGCGCCGTTCAAACGGCGCCTTGAATCACGCCGCGCAATCGGCGACGCCCACTTGCGCGGATTTCGGGCGCAACTCGGCGCGACTGAAATTGCCGGCGTCGCAACCGGAATCGGGTTTGCCCGGACCGAAATCGCGGCACGGCGCGCGTTCGATCTCTTTCCCGATGCCGAGCTCGTCCTCGGCACCGGCGTCGCCGGCGCGTTATCGAACGGCCTAGACGCGGGCGATCTGATCGTTCCGGATCAAATTCTGTCGAGTCGCGCCGAGGGCTCCACTGCCGAGCAGGTCGCGGCTATCGACGAGGCGATCCTGCGGGAGCTCGGCCGCTGCCTGCACGCCGCGGGAGTCAGCTATTCAACCGGGGCTCTTCTGACTTCTCATCGCGTGCTGGGCACCGGCGCGGACAAGCGTGCGATCCAGCGGGAGAGCGGCGCGATCGCGGTCGATATGGAGACCGCCGCGCTCGCACTCGAGGCGCGCGCTCGCGGCGTCCGGTTTGCCGTGGTGCGGGCGGTGATGGACTCCGTCGATGACGAGGTTGTCGGCGCGGAAATGGCCGACGAGAGCGGCAACATTCGGCCACTTCGAGCGGCGAATTTCCTGCTGCGCAATCCGGGCGTGGTTACACACCTGCCCCGGATGATGCAAAGCCTCAACCGCGCGACGCGCTCACTGGCGAGCGCTCTGGAAGCGATCGTGACGCATCATTCCAGACCGGCAGGTCACGCTCATAGGGAAAGTCCGTGAGATGACGCTCGATCTCCCCAGCGCCGCCATACGAATCCGCGCGCGTCAGAATATGCATCGCAAGTGTCAGGAACGGCAGGTAGATGAATACCCCCGCCCATGCGACATTGGCCGCGCCGATCTTGAACAGCATCGTGATTCCGAACCCCACGATTCCCAGGTAGAGCGCGGGTCCCAGCAGCACGCGCGAAGGTAACGACTCGATAACCCCGGTTGGTTTGATCGCGCCGCGGTTCAAGGTCGCGTCAAGCAACAGGAAAATCGGGATCGTGACCGCCGCGACAAAATACCATCCGAGATAATTACTGATCGGCACGCCGAAATGCGGCCCCGGCGGATCGTACCAGAAGATCTTGCCGAGGAACCATTGGCTGCCGCGCACGCTCAGCGGATCGACGATCATATCGATCATCACCATGAACAGCGCGGCCATCAGCCACACCCGCGGCGCGCGCCGGATTTTCCAGGTGTCGAGAATTCGCAGGTCCCAACCTTTGCGATGAAGCGGCGAGCACAGCAGCAGCGCGACCGTGTAGCTTGCGAAGCCGAGAAAGGTGAACGACAGCGAGTCGAAGAACGGCACGCCAAAAATCCACAGCTCGCGACCTCGCGTCGCGTCGAGATAGTGATACAGCCCGAAGGGGAACCCGTTATGCACCGACGACCATTCGCACGCGAGCGCGACGATGTAGGTGAGAATTGCGAACAGAACTGTCGTGCGCACGCCGAAGTTCACGATCGCGATGAACAGAAAGCTCGCCAGAAAGACGAATACGTACGGGCGCAGCTCGATCGTGCCGGCGAGCAGATGCATCGCGCCCCCCTACGCGGCATCCCTGACCGCGCCGGTCTTGCGAAAAAACTCGATCGCGCGCACAAGCGCCTCATCAACTGGTCCGGGCGCGTAACCGAGCTCGCGGCGCGCCTTCGCCGAATCAAAGAACATCCGCTTGCGCGCCATCCGCACCTCGGTCAGGCTCGCGCGCGGCGCGCGATGCGTCAGCGAGCGCGAAACCGCCTCTGCGCCGAGCGCGAACCCAAACGCGAGCGCATACGGAATCCGAACACGCGGCGCAGGCAGCCCGGACAGCCGCGCCAGATGCTCGAGGATCTGTTTCAGCGTCAGGTTTTCGCCGCCAAGAATGTATTTCTCGCCCGTCCGGCCGCGCTCGGCCGCGAGCAGATGCCCGCGCGCGCAGTCTTCGACATCGACGAGGTTCAGCCCTGTATCCATGTACGCGGGCATCCGGCGGTTAAGGAAATCGCAGATTATGCGGCCGGTGGGGGTGGGTTTCAAATCGAGCGCACCGACCGGAGTCGAAGGATTCACGATCACCACCGGCGCTCCGGCGCGTGCCAATTCGAGCGCGACCTGCTCAGCCATGAACTTCGAGCGCTTGTACGGTCCGGGCATATCCTCAAGCGTGACCGGCGTGTCTTCGGTGCCTTCGCCGCCGTGCGGAATTCCGAGCGTGCCGACGGTGCCGGTATAGACGATTCGTTCAGCGCCGGCCGCGTGCGCGGTTTCGATCAGGTTGCGCGTGCCGTCAACGTTGCTTGCATACATCGCAGCCGAATCGAGCACCCACAAGCGATAGTCGGCGGCGACGTGATAGACCTCATCGCAATCCGCAACCGCGCGCGCGACTGCTGCGCGATCGCGCAGATCTCCGCGCGCCAGCTCTACGGCGAGGCCTGCTAAGGCGGCGGTATCAGCTTTCTCACGCACCAGGGCGCGCACCCGATCTCCGCGCGCGAGCAATGCGCGTACCACGTGGCAACCCACGAAGCCGTTGGCGCCGGTAACCAGAGCGAGCCGCTGCGACATCACGAATTACCCGCTGCGGCCTCGGCATGCGCGACCACCGCCGCGGCAGCCGCGCGTCCGGAGATCACCGCGCTTTCGATCGTCGCGGGAAGTCCGGTCTGCACCCAATCACCAGCCAGAAACAGGTTCGCGATCGGAGTCTTCGCCTTGGGCCGCAATTGATACGAGCGCGGCTCCGGCGCCATCGTCGCCTGCTTTTCCTTGAGCACGATCGCTTTCAGGACTTTCGCGCCGCGTGCGGCAGGAATCATTGTGGCGAGATCGTTCATCACCAGGTCGAGGATTTCTTCGTTCGGCTGATCGACCAGTTTGCGCGCGCCGCTGATCACGAAGCTCAGGTAACCCGGATGGCGTTCGCCGTGACGTTCGAAGATTCTGCGCTTGTTGAAGAGCCACTGAGTGGGAGTGCCGATAAATCCGACGAAGGCCGAGCGCGTAACCTCGCGATCGAGCCATACGTGCGCGCAAATTATCGGCGAGGTTCCAAGCTGGGCCAGACGCGCGAAAAACGGATCGGCGACCGCGCCCTCGGGCAGCATCCGTAGCAGATTATTCGGCGCCGCGGCGGAAATGAAATTCGCCGCGCCCAGACGGCGTCCGTCGCGCAGGCGCACGTGCACGGCCGTCCCATCCTCGCCGGTTTCGATTCCTTCAACGATCGAATGGGTCGCGACCACCCCGCCCGCGCGCTCGATAAATTCACGCGCACCGGTGCAGTAGAGATCGGAGAGGCCGACGCGCGAATAGACGAACGCGGAATCCCTGCGGCGGGAAAAGAACGCGCGCTTCAGAACCTCGGCCAGCAGCGCCGCCGAGGATACTTCCGGTTCGTCGTTGAGCGTCGCGATCGAAAGCGGATACCAGAACGCGCGGCGCGCGTTGTCGCTCTGTCCGAGCGCTGTCATCAGACCGGCAACCGTCATCTGCTCGAGCGCGGGATGCTCCCGGCGGCGCATCGCGAGCATCTTGAGCCCTCCGCGCACGACGGCGAGCCGTTCGCGCACACTCAAATGTCCGTAACGCATCAGCGCCGCGCTCATGTGCAACGGGCCCGGCAGGCGCGCGGTGCGAAGCGACGCACTGCGTCCGGGCGCGGCCAGCATCTCGATTTCGAGATCGCGCTGGAACACGAGCTTGTCGGCCGAGCCAATCTTGCGCAGGAAGTCGAGCGCCTCGGTGTAACAGCCCATCAGCACATGCTGCCCGTTATCGACGAAGTCGCCGGTGTCGGGATCCTCGAACGAGTAGGCGCGTCCGCCGAGCCCGGGCTTGCGCTCAAGCACCGCGACGCGAAAGCCGCGTTCGGCCAGCGCCACGCCGGCACTCAGTCCGGCGAAGCCGGCGCCGATCACGACGACATCTTTGGATTCGATCATCTACCGAGCGATTCTAGCCGCGCAGCGCTCCCAGACGCGAACTCGCCCACGCGCGTCCGACCAGATAGAGCTTGCGCGGAGCCGAAAGGCTGAGCCGCCGGTCGAGCACGCGGTAATTCGAGCTGACGATCAGACGCAGCAGCGAGCCGTAGATGAGGCGCATCGCCTCCGCGGTCAGCAAGGTCGAGCGATCTTCATCGGGAAGCGCGCGCTCGGCGGCTTCGTAGTATTCGCGCGCGCGAATCGCTTCGAACTCCATCAGGCGGACGAACGCGTCATTGTAAACGCCGCGCAGAATTTCGTCCTCGGTGACGCCGAAGCGTTCGAGATCTTCGAGCGGCAGATAGATCCTCCCGCGGCCTGCGTCTTCCTTCACGTCGCGCAAGATATTGGTGAGCTGAAACGCGATACCAAGATTTTCGGCGTAAACTTTTGCGGCGGGATTGCTGTAGCCGAAGACCTCGATACACATGAGCCCTACCACCGACGCGGCCCGGTAGCAGTAGAGCCTGAGTTCCGCGAAAGTCGCGTAGCGCTTGCGCGAAAGATCCATCTCCATGCCGGAAATGAAATCGTCGAAATACGCGCGCGGAATTGAAAAACGCCCGATTGCGTCGGTGAGTGCGCGCGAGATCGCACGGGTCGGCGTTCCCGCGTATACGCGGTCCAGTTCTTCGCGCCAACGCTGCAACAGCATCGCAGGCTCGCGGATCGATTCGTCGTCGGCGATATCATCGACGAAGCGGCAGAACGCATAGACCGCGTGCAGCGCGCGCCGCCGCTCGTTCGGCAGCAACATGAACGCGTAGTAGAAATTCGAGCTCGAGCGCCGAGTAACCTCAGCGCAGCGCTCATAATCCGCCAAAAGCGACGCCTCCGAGCGGACGTCGGGCACCGGTATCGCGCTATTAGAATCCATCCAGCCGCCCCCGCAACGCATTAATTCCGAGCTTCAAATAGTCGAGTTTTTTCAACTTTGGCCGTGCGCGCAGAACGTCATAGCCAGCGCCTTCGATCGCCTTGAGAATCGCAAGCCCGCCGCCCGCGAACATCAGGATGTCCCTGCGCAAACGCCAGTCAACGATTCGCGCCAACCCCGCTCCGCCCTCACCCAGCATCGCGCGCGCCACCTCGACCTCGCGCCTCATCAGATCGATGAACCGCTTGGTGGCAACGCCGTGGCGCAGTTCCTGTTCCGTGAGTTCGTTCGCGGCCAGATCGCACCGCGGAAAATAGACGCGGCCCTTTTCGAGATCGACCGACACGTCCTGCCAGAAATTCGCGAGCTGCAAGCCGCTGCACACCAGGTCCGACAAGCGCTGACGCTCGGCGTCGGCGTAGCCGAACAGATAGAGCACCAGACGTCCGACAGGGTTGGCCGAGTAGCGGCAATAGCCGAGCAGATCGTCGAAGGTTTCGAAGCCCTTGAAGTTCACGTCGGAGCGGAACGCAACCAGCAAATCGGCGAACGGCGCTTTCGGGATCGAGAACTTGGCCGCGGTATCAGCCAGCGCGACGAACACGCGATGCCGCGGCGTGCCCGCGTATGCGAGATCGAGTTCACGCTCCCATCCGTCGAGCTTGGCGAGGTCGTGTTCTTCGTCGGCGAAGTCGTCAGCGATCCGCGCATAGGCATAGATCGCATGCATATGTTTGCGCATCGCGGGTGGCATCAGCCACGACGCGACGGTGAAATTTTCATAGTGCGATTTGGCGAGCTTGGCGCAGAAGGCGTAGGCCTCGTCGAGCGAGCACTCCGGAGCAGCCGGCGCGAGGCCTAAACCTCCACCGGCATTCATCGCCGCACGCGGTTCGCCCGCTGTTTCCTGAAATGCATCCATCGCCGTCGATCCTTCACCCATCAGGCGGCGCTGCGCCGATCGATAAATTCGCGCGCCTGCGCGCGCGCCCACGAATCAGTTTCGAGCAGATCTTCCAGCGTGCGCGCCTGCGAGTTAGAGTGCCGCGCCATGATCGCTTCGATCTGCCGCGGAATATCGACGAAGCGGATCCGTCCCGCAAGGAATCCTGCGACCAGCTCCTCGTTGGCGGCGTTGAGACACGCCGGCATCGTCGCGCCCGCCGACAGCGCGTCGAAAGCCAGGCGCAGGCACGGAAAGCGGACCAGATCAGGTTCTTCGAAGGTCAGACGCGAGCACTCGACCAGCGAAAGCGTCTTCAGATGTGGCAGCGCCAGGCGCTCCGGATAGGCAAGCGCATACGCGACCGGAATCGCCATGTCGGGCACCGCCATCTCGGCGATCACTGAGCCGTCGATCATCTCGACCATCGAGTGAATAACGCTCTGCGGATGAATCACGACCGAGACCTGCTCGCGCTCCACGTCGAATAGCCATCGCGCCTCGATCACTTCGAGCCCTTTGTTCATCAGAGTGGCGGAATCGATCGTGATCTTGCTGCCCATGCGCCAGGTCGGATGATTCAGCGCCTGCTCGATCGTGATCGCGGCAAAACGGTCGGCCGCAAGCTCGCGGAACGGGCCGCCCGAGGCGGTCAGGATGATTCGTTTGAGCGACTCGCGTCCGCGCCCTTCGAGGCACTGGAAAATCGCGTTGTGCTCGCTATCGACCGGGAGCAGGCGCACACCGGCCTCGCGCACTGCGCGCGTCACCAGCTCGCCCGCGATCACCAGCACTTCTTTGTTCGCAAACGCGATATCTTTGCCGGCTTTGATCGCAGCGAGCGTAGGACGGAGCCCGAGCGCGCCGACCAGTGCCGACATCACGAGCCTGGCATCGCGATGCGTCGCCACGGCGGTAGCGCCCTCGAGCCCGTGCATGATCTCGGGTTTCGCCCGGCCAAGCCGGGTGCGCAGGTCGCTTGCGAGTTCAGGGGTTGCGACGGAAACCAGCTCGGGATCGAAGCGATTTATCTGATCGACGAACAGATCGAGGTTGCGCCCCGCCGCCATCGCAACGACGCGGAACCGATCAGGATTGCGCCCGACCACGTCGAGTGTGGTGACGCCGACCGATCCGGTTGATCCAAGAATTGAAATCGACTTCATGCCAGTCGCTCGCTCAACGCGGCGGCGCCGCGGCCATGCGTTTGCGCAGGCGTCCGAGCGCCATCAGCGGAAAGTAATGCGGGTACATGAAGTAGCGAAGATAAAAATGGTTCGGAAAGCCGTTGCCGGTGGACTCGCTTTCATCCCATCCGCCCGCATCATTCTGCCGCTCGGTAAGCCACTGCGCCCCGCGCATCACTGATTCGGAAATCGCGGCTTCGCCTGCGACCAGGCCGATCATCGCCCACGCAGTCTGCGAGGGACAACTGACGCCGCGTCCGCGCCATGCGCGGTCCTTGTCAGCGAGCGGACTTTCGCCCCATCCGCCGTCGGCGTTCTGCTTCGACTTCAGCCAATCGACCGCGCGGCGAATCCAGGCCTGGTTCATATCGTAACCGATCGCCTTCAGGCCTGAGAGCGCCGAGAAAGTTCCGTAGATATAGGCGACGCCCCAGCGGCCCCACCATGCGCCGTCGGCCGACTGATTTTTCTTGAGCCACTCGATTGCGCGGCGAGCGACCGGATGGTCGGCCTTGTAGCCGACCGCGCCCATCATTTCGAGCACGCGCCCAGTCAGATCAGCACACGATGGATCGGTGACCGCCTCAACATCTGCCAGCGGCAGCGAGTTGAGCCAGTCCGAATCATTATCCACGTCGAAGGCGGCGAACCCGCCATCCTTTGATTGCATCCCCATGACCCAGTTGGCGCCGGCGCGAATCGCGTGTTCGCGTTTGCCGGTGTCGCTCGCGCCCGCTTCCGCCATCACCGCCAGAATCACCGCCGAGTCGTCGACATCGGGGTAGCAGTTATTAAAGAACTCGAAGGCCCATCCGCCGGGTTCGAGGTTCGGTCGCTTTATCGACCAGTCTCCTTTCTGGAAAATCTGATGGTCGATGAACCAGTCCGCGCACTTGCGCAGCGCCGGATGCTCCGGCGGCGTGCCAGAATCGATCAGCGCCTTGGCCGCGAGCGCGCTGTCCCAGTTGGGTGAAACGCATGGCATGTACAGCGCGTGATCGCCAAAATCCCAAATCAACTCGCGGCTGGCCTCGAGCGCTTTGCGCAACACCGGATGATCGTTCTTGTACCCGAGCGATTTGAGCGCCATCGCGGAGAGCAGATAGCACGGCTCGATTCCGCCCCACGATCCGTTGGCTTCCTGATGCTCCAAAATCCAGCTTTCGGCTTTGCGCAACGCGCGCGCGCGAATTCCGGACGGAGCGTGGCGACTGAAAAACCGCATCGCGCCGTCGGTTACGTTTAAAGCTTTGCGCAGCGACAGGAATTTAGCCGCGGGCGGCTGCTTGAAGTAGGTGAAATGAGGCGGCTGGATGTAGAGCTCGAGGATGCTCTCCTGAAAAGATATTTTCAGGACCGGCTTGGTCGCCTGCAGGACCATCAGGCCGAACACGGTCCCGCGCGCCCACGATGCCAGCTCGTACAGGTTGAACGGGAACCAGTTTGGAAACAAAGCCAACTCGACCGGCATCGCGGCGGTCGCTTCCCACGGCACCTGTCCCATTGTGGCCAGGTAGAATCGGGCGAGCGTGCCGCACTTTTCGATTCCGCCCTTGGACAGAATCCAGCGCCGCGACTGCAAGAGCGGTTCGTCGCCAGCGCGCATGCCTGCCAGCTTGAGTGCGAAGTAAGCCTCGATCGTGCTTGCCAGGTAGCCTTCGCCGCCAGCGTACAGGCTCCAGCTTCCGTCCGAGTTCTGGGTGTCGAGCAGATGCTTCTTGAGCTTGGCTTCGAGCTCGAGATCCACGTTCTCCATGAAGTGGTTGAAGATGATGAACTCGGCGTTCATTTCACCGTTAGCTTCGAGCGCGCCGTGCCAGTAGCCCTCTTGATGCTGGAGCGCGATAAGCGATCGCTGCGCGCGGTCGATCGTGTAGTCGATCTTCGCGCTAAATTCCTCATGCGGCGCGGCCGCGGGCAATTCGGCGTGGATGTCAGTTTCGGCGATCTGGCTCATGATTGGTTATTACTCTGATGGTATCTCAGGGAACATTCGGGGCCGAGCAGTTTTTCCGCGCACCAGCAGGATACGAGCGCCTCAGGGAATCACCGCGCATTTGAGCGCGTCACCGCGGTCGAGCATCGCGAACACCTCGCCCAGGTCGGCCAGAGGGCGGCGCGAGTTGATTACGGCGCCGAACCCTGCTTCGCGCCGCGCGAGCATTTCATAGGCAGCGCGCACGTCGCTCGGGCGATAGTGAAACGGTGCGAGCAAGCTCAGGTTGTCGTAGTGCATCCGCCGCGTATCCACGCTGAGCGTCGTGCCCGGCGCGCAGCCGCCAAAAAATATCACGCGGCCGCCGCGCCGCACCCGCGCAAACGCGTCGGCCCATCCGACAGGCTGACCGGTGCACTCGATTACGAGGTCTGGTCCAACACCGCCGCAGAGTTTCGCAGTCTCGGCCGCGGCGTCCTGATGTTCGACGTCGATCACACGGTCGGCGCCAAGCTCGGCGGCCCATTTAAGCCGCGCGGCGCCCCGCCCCGCGATCGCGATCTCGCGCACGCCGGCGGCGCGCAGCGCGAGCATGTGCAGCATCCCGAACGCACCCGCACCGATAATCATCGCGGTCTCGAATTTTTCCGGACGCGCCATTGCCTGCGCATGAACCACGCACGCCAGCGGCTCGAGCAGTGCGGCTTCCTCGAACGGAAGTTCCGGCGGCTTGATAAATGTGTTACGCGCCACGATATGCGCCGGCAGCAGGATCAAGTCCGCGTATGCGCCATGCAGCATTCGCCCGAGCGCACCCTCGCACAGGTTTTCCTGGCCACGCGCGCAAAAAAAGCACGCGCCGCACGGCGCGGTCGGCGCCGCCATAACTTCGTCGCCGGGTTTGAACGAATCCACACCCGCGCCGACCTCGGCGACGACGCCTGAGAACTCGTGGCCGAAAGGCATCGGAAATTTCCACAGCGGATGCCCCCGGCGCCAGGTCTTGAGGTCGGTGCCGCAGCTCAGCGCGCATCGAACCTGGAGCAGGATCTCGCCCGGTCCCGGAGTCTTTGGCTCGAAATCGCGCAGCTCGATCGTGCCCGGCGCAAGCAGCATCGCCTGGCGCGGATGCTCCCGGTAAGCGGGAACGGCAGCAGCGGTTTGGCTCATCGGCCGCGCTCCACGACAAAGGTTGCTATCTCGCGCAGGGCCCGGGCGCGCGCACCGAAGGCGGCTATCGCGTCGTGAGCACGGCGTTCGAGCTCGCGCGCGAAACCGTGCGATTCCTCGAGCCCCAAAAGCGCGGGAAACGTGTTCTTGCCGGCGGCCTCGTCCTTGCCGGTACGCTTGCCCATCTGTTCTGTGGTGGCTTCGATATCCAGAACATCGTCCACGACCTGGAACGCGAGGCCGAGAGCGCGCGCGTATTCGTCGAGCGCTTCGAGCTCCGCGTCGGTCGCGCCGCCGAGGCGAGCCCCGCCCAGTATCGACGCGCGGAACATCGCGCCGGTCTTCTTGCCATGCAGCAGCTTGAGTTCGTCGAGCGCGAGCCGTTTGCGTTCGCTAAGGATATCGATCACCTGCCCACCGACCATCCCCGCCGAGCCCGCCGCTTCGCTTAGCTCGGCGAGAGTCGCGAGCACGCGCTCAACTGGCACGCCGGCCAGAGCGGATCGCGCGAGTACTTTGAAAGCGTCGGTAACAAGCGCATCGCCCGCCAGCGTCGCGATCGCGTCGCCGTAGACCTTGTGATTGGTCGGACGGCCGTGGCGCAGATCGTCGTCGTCCATGCACGGCAGATCGTCGTGAATCAGCGAGTAGGTGTGGATCATCTCGACCGCGCAAGCGAGGCCAAGCGCGGCTTCGGGCGCGCCGCCGACCGACTCGCACGCTGCAAGGGCGAGGATCGGACGCAGGCGTTTGCCGCCGCCCAAGAGGCTATAGCGCATCGCCTCGAACAGGCGCGAGTCCGCACCGTCACACTGAGGGACCGCGGCTTCGAGCGCGTTTTGCACCAGTTCGACGCGCTCTATCAGATAGCGGTTGAGATCAAACACGTTGTTTCCGGAATCGTGCGAGCAAGCAGGACGCGAATCGCTTCGCGAGCGCGTCCCGGGCGACGCGCGCGACATACCGCACGCGTCGCACAAGTTTTCGCGTCAGGCCATGTAATGCCGAACCATCCGCCACGAATCCTTGAGATTCTGCCCGAACTCCATCGCCACGGTGCCCTCGAAACCCGAATGCATCTTGCAGTCTTTGCAGCGAATATCCTGGCGGGTTCGGTAGAACTCCCAATCGGTCTTTTCGTGCATTTCGGCGAAGCTCTTGTAGTGTCCGTTGGTGATCAGGTAGCAAGGCCCTTTCCATCCGCGCGGATTTCGCGTGACGGTGGTCCACGGACTGCACGTCAGATCGTGCTCGCCCACCAGGAAGTCCAGATAGATCGGCGTGTTGATGATGTTGTAGTCGTGCGATAGATCGCGCACCTTGCGGAACTTCGCGACGCTCTCGTCGCCCTGCAGGTAGAGGTCGTCGTTGGTCAGCACCTGGTAATGATAGCCCGGGCTGAGCAGCATCCCGTCCACGCCCAGGCCGCCCAGGTATTTGACCATTTCTTCGAGTTCGTCAGAGGTAGTCTCGCGGAAGACCGTCGTGTTGGTCTGAACGCGGTAGCCCTTGTCCTTGAGCATCTTGACCATCTTGATAACGGTGTCGAAATGACCCGCGCGATCGACCACGCGATCGTTGGTCGCGCGCATTCCGTCCAGATGCAGATTGAAGCTCAGGTAGGGTGAAGGCGCGACCTGCTTGACGAAGCGCTCGAGCAGAATCGCGTTGGTGCAAATCATTACGTGGCGCTTCTGGTCTTCGATAAGACCCTTGGTCAGCGCCGCGATATGCTTGTACATCAGCGGCTCGCCGCCGCAGATCGAGACCAGTGGGGCGCCGCACTCCTGCGCCGAGGCAAGCGCCTCTTCCAGCGGCATCATGTCGCGAATGGAATCCTTGTACTCGACGATCCGGCCGCATCCGACGCAGGCCAGATTGCACGCGTGCAGCGGCTCGAGCATCAGCACCAGCGGGAAATATTTCTCCCCGCTGCGCTTCTTCGATCGCATGTAGCGGCCCAGATCGATCATCTGCTTGAGTGGCATCCGCATATCAGTCAGCACTCCCCGGGATTCGACAAAAGGTTCAGGCGACGGCTTTGCCGCCGGCAGTGTCGGTCTTGATTTCGTCTGGGAACAGCCATCCCGCTACCATCGCAACCGCGGTCTCGGGATCGAGCGGACGGTTCTGCAGAAACAGATGCTCGATCAAAATGCCGTTGAGCGCCGAGAGGAGAAATCCCGCCGCAGATTCCGGGGTGAACCGGCGCGCGCACAAGTTGCGCTCCTGTCCACGCGCGATCAACTCCACCAGCATCGCGCGGTAGCCCGAGTACAGCTTCAGCACCTGGTCGCTCAATCCTTCGGCGAAATGCTGATCATGCAGCATCTGCGCGATAAAGAACCGCACCGAACTCGCATTGTCGCGCACGAACAGCAGGTAGAACTCGACCAGCTTCTGGATCTGCGCGCGCTCGTCAAGCGCCCCCGCTTCTTCGGCGAAGTCGATAAAGTACGGCTCGAGCAAGCGGTTCAACACCGCGACGAACAACTCTTCCTTGGTTTTGAAATGCCAGAAGATCAGCGCCTTGCTGACTCGCGCCTCACGCGCAACCTCCGACATCGAGGTCTCGTGAAATCCGCGGCTCGCAAATAGATGCATCGCGGCTTTCAAAATCTCGTCGCGTGAGTCCTGCGATCCGGCGCGATTTTCGGTCGCGCCCGCCCTTGCCGGAGATAAACTCATATCGATACGAAAGCACTCGCCCCTATTCTGATCGACTCAATCCTGGATACGCAGGTTATTCGGACTTGCGAGTCCGCTAACCTGTCGGTCAAGCGAATACCTTAGCGGCAGATATTTCGAAATTCAAGACGGCCAGTCCGATCGGTCAGGAATAATTGCCTGTCGATTTCACAAATAGAGCTATAGCGAGCTAACCAACGCCTACGTGTACCGCTGCTCCCCTCGGTCACGATGCAATTTGAATCGAGGACCTGTCCTTCGAGGCCGATTCGCGCGCAGCAACGGTCATGGCTATCGCAGCACGCGCCTCGGTGAGATTGACGCGAGCCTCAGCGCAATCGGAACCAGCTTGGATCGCGCGCTCGAACTCTTCCGCCATCCCGGCGAACCATGCTGAATGATACGAGTCGTCGGGGATGTCGGCTACCGAGAGGTTCTCGATAGTCCCGGAGCGATCGGTAAACCTGACGCGGTCGCCTTCGATCTCGAGCATCCCGAGCTCGCCGTAAATCATGGCTGAGGTTCTGCGCGCCGGGCCGCGCCACGACAGATGCGCCCGTGCGAGACGGCCCGAGGCAAACGTCACGCGCAAATCCGCAAGGTCTTCGCTGCCGCCGGAAGCGGAAGCCGAGAGCGAAGCGGAAATCCGGGTCGGAGCAGCGCCGCCGAAGAGCCACTGCATCAGGTAGAAAACGTGCCATCCGTGATCGATCAGAATACCGCCGCCCGAATCGGCCGCCGCGCGCCACGCCCCACCGGAGCCTTGCGCGCCAGCGGGCTCGGCGCGAATACGGTCGAGCGAGATGAATCGCGGTGCACCGAGCTTTCCGTCATCGATCATGCGCCGCGCCAGCGCATAGGCCGGTGAGTATTTCCAGTTATGCACGCACATCAGGACGCGATTTTTGCGCCCCGCGAGATCGGCGATCGCGTCGAACTCGCCGAGTGTGAGGCAAAGCGGTTTTTCCACGAGCACGTGCGCATCAGCCTCGAGCGCGGCGCGCGCCGCGGCGGCGTGATACGCGGGAGGACTTGCGATATCGACGAAATCGGGCGACTCGCCATCGAGCATCAGCTCGAGATCGTCGTACACGCGGACGTTCTTGATAAGCCGCATCGCCTCATGCCGGCGCGCCGACACCGGCTCATGAACAACGCCGATACTAACCGCGTCGCGCGTCAGCCATCCGGGCAGATGCGCGCGCGCGGCGACTTCGCCGAAACCGGAAATTGCTCCGCGCAGTTTCACATCGAGGGTTTTATTGCTTCCGCGCGCGCTTTGGGAGAGGGGCGCCGCGCTTGAATCCGTGGACGCCGGATGCGGTCGCCCCGGAGTGCCGCGCGATCAGTCCTCGAAGAGCTCGCCGGTTGCGGCGCGCGCCGCGAACACCAGCGCGGTTGCACCCAGCGTCGCGACAACGATCGCGCCGATCATGTGATGCGCATGAATTCCGAACGCGCCGAACATCCATCCGCCAATCACGCCGCCCACCAGCCCGAGCAGGACATCGCAAACGAACCCATAGCCGTCGCCACGAATCATCTTGCCAGCGAGCCATCCCGCAACCAGTCCGACGATTATCGAAGAAATCATAGCGCTCACTCCCTGCGAGTTCTCAATCGAACCCACAGCAAGAGCGCTGCCACAGAAAAACTGTAGTGATTCGCCAATAATCGAAGTCCGCCGATGCCGCCGCGCGGCTGCATCCGCCGTCGGATCACTGCACTAGAAGACATCGAGGGTCGGAAAAATCGCGGTTCCTTTTATGCAGTTCCAAAGAAAGATCGCCATACCGAGGTCTCCAGTCCACAGCGAAAACTTGCGTTGTCCGTATTGCTCAACCGCCCGTTCGCACTGCTCGATCGCGTGCATCGCAAATTTTCGCGCCCTCTCCAGCCATAGCCTCTCGCCCGTGCGCACGTAGAGCTTCAGGAATGCGTAGCCGCTGCCGGCGGCTCCGTGACACAAACTGGGAAACTTGACCGGCGGTCCGGCACGCCAGGTAATCTCCCCCGCTTGCTGCAAAATCGTGTTGATCTCCCATCGACGATCGTCGGGGAAATTCGTTATGCAGCTAATAATCCCCGGCGCGCCGAGGCAGTGTTGGACCAGCAGCGGTATAGGAGCGCGGCCGTTCGTCAGCCCGACACTGTTCGGCCAGTTCGCGTAGCTTCCTTCGCGAAGAGCAGTCGCATGAAGCGTCTCATGGATTCGCCTGAGCGCTTCGTCCCGACGCTCGGCAGGCAGGAGGCCATGCCCGCGAAGGAATGGAAAGCTGACGGCAAAGAATCCGTGAAGCGCGCCGATACGCTTGTCGATGATACCATAGAGATCGGAGTTCCAGAGACGGCACCGAAGTTCATCTGCATAATTCCATTGATTCCACAACGCGTCAAAATGGCGCAGAAATAATCCCTGCCAGCGCGAATCGCCGGTGCCTTGATGCATGAAGAGCGCGGCGAGCATCGTGCCCGCACCACCCCAAACGAGTCCGCGCGGATCGCCAATCCTCGACTCGATCGCGGCATCGAGCTCATCCGTGAGTTCCGCCGACGCCGCGAGCTTCCAATGGAGCAGGAGAATTCCTGTTTCGCCGACCAGGTACGACGCCTGTTCATCGCCCATGTACTTGCGCACGCTTTCGTATTTGCGCAGGTCGTAGCGATTTCGCTGGCGCAACTCGCGCACCGTCGGCAAATAATCGCGCCGGACTTTTACCGCGCCCGCTTCCTCGAGATGAAGCAACGCCCAAATCACACCCGCGGCGCCATGATAGAGAGGCTTGAGTGAATCCGGCGGCCTCTCTGGCGAGCGATCGAATGGATGCAGCGGCCAGAGGCCGTCAGGGCTAAAAGCCTCGTGAGTGTCGGCAACGATTTGTTCGATCGCCGCTCGCGCCCGCTCTTCGTTCCATTCCGCGCCGGTTAGAGGTTCATGCCGCTGCGCATCATACAGGGACATGACCGTCCGCAGCGGTCAGACGTATGCGGCGGCGATTCGCTCGAGCATCCGAGGCATCGTGTCGGGCGTGAAGTCCGACAGTCCCACGACAAAGCGCGAGACGCCGGTCGCGGCAAAGCGCGCAAGCTCGGATTGCACCTTGGCGCGATCGCCCTGGACAAATCCCATGACGGTAATATCGAGCCGCGCGAAATCGCGGTCGGCGCCGGCGCATTCGCGTTTCAGCTCGGCCAGCTTCTCGCTCATGAATTCCGGCGTCACGCGGATCGGGCACCATCCGTCGCCCCACTTCGCGACCCGCTTGAGCGCGTTCTTGTCCAAGCTGCCGATAACAACCGGCGGACCATTTTTCTGGGCGGGCTTGGGGGAGCACTTGACCGCTGGAAACTTGACGTACTTGCCGTCGAACGCGGCTTCGTCGTGAGTCCACAACTCGCGCATCGCGGCGACGTATTCGCGCGTCTGCGTCCATCGTTTGGGAAAATCGACCGCGAAGAGATCGCATTCCTCGCGCAGCCATCCCGCGCCGATTCCGAAGATAACCCTGCCGCCGGAAAATGCGTCGAGCGTCGCGACCTGGTTCGCAAGCGCGACCGGATTATGCTCCGGCACAAGGCAAATTCCGGTGGCGAGCTTGAGCGACTTGGTGGTCGCCGCCGCCATGCTGAGTGCGACGATCTGATCGCCCATCGAGAAGTAGATCGGCGGAATCTCGCCGCCGCTGGGAAACTTGGTCGTCGGATTCGCGGGTACCGCCGGATGCTCCGGTATCCAGACCGATTCGTAGCCGAGCGATTCCGCGATTCGGGCGAACTCGCCCGGGTTTCCGTTACGTCCGCTGAAGGGAGTGAGCAATCCGATTTTCATGGCGCGCTCCTTTGGTTGTTCCCACGGTATGTCGTCGATGCTGCGGAAACTGCGCGTAGTCTAATTCGTTACGGCAGCGAATCGAAAGGGTTATGAACGGGGACCTGCAAGGGAACAAAGTGACGCAGCTTTCGGGTCAGCACAATCAGATCATGCGCAGCCGCCGTGGCGGCGATTCCCAGATCAGCGAATCCGGGGTTCTGGCCCTTGCTGCTCGCCGTATCAGAGAGTTCGCCGATACGCGCGCTGGTAAATCAAAAGGAAGTATCTCGCAGTGGTTTGCGGCTGCGTTGCGGCGAATCGCCCTTTTCAAGCGGCGCCGCCATCAATAGTCGTCCGAACGAACGGGCTTGGGACAATCGTTTCCGTTCCTCGCGACTCATGAGAACGGCTTCGGAGCGGTCGTGCCGATTAACGACGCGCGGTCTCCCGCGCAGCCGGTCATTCACGACTGCTGACAGGTAAGCCTTTGGCGGATTCTTTTTCATCTCTCCTCAGGACCGTCGGTAAACTGCTACTCGTCGTTCGCGCGCTTGTGTAAGGGAATCGGAACAGGTTTCGGGCGCGGCGTGGTGGGCCGTTGACCCTGCAAGGACTTGTCGATCCGCTCAGGAATCGGTCGCGGCTCGGGCGTCGCACCGTTGTGATTCGAACTCTTCTTGTCCTCCGGGGTAGCCATATATGCACCTCCCGTCCAGTTACTTGAGCAACTCTATCATCGCGATTTTGGCGGTGGGAGTCAGCAGAATCCCGGGACCGTCAACGTTTGTTACCGCGCCGTTTGTTCCCTCGATATATGAGTCGGCAAGGAAAAGCTCGGGCTCCGCCGTGTTTTCCGAATAAAACCGTGGCCATCCAACGATCCGATCTCCGTTTTCAAGATGAACCCGAATCCAAACGCCTCGGAATGTACCAAATGTATCAAGCCAGACGCTCCAAGTGGTCAATCGCTTGGTCAGTCCTGTGTTGTATGCGAACCAATCAAACCACTCATAGTTGACAACGATCGCCTGCGCAGCGGCAAGTACCAATGCGCCGATAACAAGTACGGCAACGCCCCAGATGCTCTGTCCAGATGCGGTAATTGTACCGATTGCGCCAACCAAACTGACGATTGGCGGCAACCCAACTACGAATCCGACAATGCTGTACAACAAATAAACTAGGAGCGAGAAAATCAGCGCTTCGACCACTTCCATCGCAGCGGAACGCTGCGGCCTGATGGTCAACGCATCGGCCAACCGTTCCGATAGAAATCCGGGCAAAAGAAAAATTAAGACTGTCAGAGCTTCGTGTGTCTCGAGCATGCAGCCATCCCCCGGCTACATTTATGCGTGGCACACTCCTCGCGGCTAGGTCCAGCCGAAGAAATCTTTTGCGTGGACGAAGCGCCCGACTCCGGCGGCGCGGCCGGCCAGCTCGTCAACTTCCTGATCGCCGATCATCGTCGAGGCTTTCAGGTCCACACCGTAGAGCTCCGCCAGCTCGGTGATCATGCCGCCCTTGGGTTTGCGGCATTGGCAGTTGTCCGCGTCGTCGTGCGGGCAGACCCTCCACCCGGTGATGATGTCGCCGAGCTTTCGATCGAGCTCCTCCATCGCACGCTCGAACGCCGCCATCGTGAAGCGTCCGCGTTTGATCTTGGACTGATTGGTCACGACGAGAATCAGATGATCGTGTATCGGGGCGAGCTTTTCCGCAACGCCGGGCAGCAGATCGATGATGATATTGCCGCGCGCGTCAACCGGAAGCTCGCGCGACTCGTCGAGGCGAACCAAGGTGCCGCAGAGGTCGAGGAACAGCGCGGCATTGCCGTTTTCATTCATCGCGGCTTCTCAGGCGGCGCGCCAATCGACGTGATCGCGGACCTCGGCGAAGACCTCGTCCAGGATCGCGACGCCGGCCTCGGCCTGCGCTTCCGTAATCACGAGCGGAGGATTGATCCGGATGCGCGGAAAATAGCTCATCGTCACCAGGCCGCGTTTCAGCGCCTCTTTGAAAATAAATTCGGTAACTTTCTTTCCGAGCAGCGCTTTGGTTTTCAGATCGCGTACCAGCTCGACGCCGATCAGCAGACCCTTGCCGCGCACGTCACCGACAAATTCGTATTTCTCCTGAAGCTGGCGCAGCCGCGAGAGCATCGAGGCGCCGACGGTGCGCGAATTTTCAACCAGATTTTCGTCGCGGATAGTCTTGAGCGTCTCCGATACGGCGACCGCGGCCAGCGGATTTCCGCCGTAGCTCGAAGACGACGCGCTCGGCTTGCCGAAAGGTTCCGCCGTGCCGATTTCCTTGCTCAGGAGAACGCCAGAAACCGGAAAGCCCGAACCCATCCCCTTGCCGACCGTGATCACGTCGGGCGCGACGCCGCTATGCTCGACGCCCCACATCTTCCCGGTGCGACCGAAGCCGGTGATCATCTCGTCGGCAATCAGGAGCGCGCCCAGGTCCTTCGCGAGCGACTTGATCGCCGGCAGCCAATCATCGGGAGGAATCACGTTGCCGGCGGTGCCCTGCATCGGCTCGACCAGAATGGCAGCGATGTCGCCAGCCGACGAGTTCTTGATCTGCTCGCGCGCGAAATCCACGCACGCGAGTCCGCACGACGGATACTCGAGCTTCAGCGGACATCGGTAGCAATCGGCGTACGGAACCTGGTAGCGGCCGCCCGGAAGCGGACCGTAACCCTGCTTGGATTCGTCGCCGATAAGCCCGAGCACGCCCATCGTCTTGCCGTGAAAGCCGCCCCAGAAGCCGACGACTTCATGCTTCTTCGTCACCGAGCGCGCAAGCCGGAGTGCGGCCTCGACCGCCTCTGCACCGCCGCTATAGAGATGCGCTTGTTTCAGGTTTCCAGGGCCAGCTTCCGAGAGCAGGCGAAACGCTTCGGCGCGCTCCTTGGTCGCAAAGGTTCCGACGATCAGCCGTTCGGCCTGTTTGGCAAGCGCCCGCGCAAGCCGCGGATTTCCGTGCCCCAGGCTCGCAACCGCGACGCCGGCATAGAAATCAACGTAGGTGTTGCCATCCGCGTCGGTCAGCGTGGCGCCGTCGCCGTGGTCGAACGCGACGCCGGCCAGAAGGGAAATTCGCTGGCGGCCCGGCGCGATATAGCGCTTTTCATCGTCGAAGACCTCAGTCGATTTGGGTCCGGGAACCGAGGTGTGGATAGAGGGTAGTTTGCCGTTGAATGCCATCAGGTCGTGTGGGTTGAATCCTTTCGTCGATTCAGTCGCGTAATTTCCGGTGCGTGACCCTCAGATGCTATGCGCGGCAGTGCGCGGACGCGAGAGGATCGCGATTGCGCGCCGTGCGATCGCGCGCGCGGCCGCGGCGCGCACCCTGCCATAGCTGGGCCAGTCGTTAAAATCGATAATCGCAAACTTGTCTCCGCTCAAGACCGCGTCCCCGCCCCAGGCCTCGAGGCCCAGCGCCGTGGCAGCGGTATGCGCCGCGTCGGCGAGCGCGCGCACGGCAGCCTCTGGCACTTCGCCCGATTCGGGTATCGCGGAGAAATAAGAACCGCCGCTGACTCCATAAAACTTGATCACGGAGCCGGAAAATTCCTGTTGCACGTAGGCGTAGCGGATTCCGCGCCGCGCAAAGGTCAGCAGCCGCGCCTCGGCGTCCGCGCGTCCCGCGGCGCGCTGCACGTCTTCGGGACCGAGCGCGTGCATATCACCGCGCTTGATGAAAACTGGTGCGCCAAGATCGACTCCCGCAAGCGCGCGAGGGTCGAGTGCCGCTCCGGTCGCGACCAGGGCTCCGGCAGGAGTAGGCACGCCGGCGCGCACCAGGCCGGGCGCCAGCAGATCGCGGTAGCAGTTGCGGATCGCGAGCGCGGAGTTGATTACCTTTGCGCCTGCGCGTTCGGCGTCGGCCAGGCGGCGCAGCGCGTTTTCGCCCTGACACATCGCAAGGATTACATCCGCGGCGGCCACTTCAGAGCCGGCCGCGTACGCCCGCGCGTCGATCGATTCTGTCTCGACGCCTTCGCGCTTCAGCTCGGCCAGCACCAAATCAAGGATCGCGGCGTCGGCTTCGACCTTGCCCGGAGAGAATTCGGGTTCGCGATAGATTCCAAGGGCACGATGACTCATCGTCGATCCTCCACCAGGCGCCGCGCCGCGTCGAGATCGGCGGCTTCGTCGATATCGATCGCGCTTTCGACTTCGATCGCGCGCAACCGAAAACGACTCGCCAGCAGCATCGCCAGAAACGCGCGCATCGCGGCAAGCTTGAGCCCGCGCGCGTTGTCGGCGAGCGAAAAGATAGCAGTCGGCAGCCAGTAAACTCCCGCGGTCACGATCGGCGCCGGACGCTCGCCCAGTTCCTCGATCAACCCCGAAGAGGATACGTGCATGAAAAGCGGTTTCGAATCGCCGCGCCATTTCACTACGGCCAACGCCCCGTCGCATCCGCCGGCGACGCATGCGGACTGCGCCTCACGCGTGAAGCGCGCAAACTCGGCGGCGGGCAAGATCGCATCTACCGTCGCGAGAATGAAATGGCCCGGGCGCAGCGATTCACCGAGCGTGAACAACGACTCCATCGAGGATTCCGTGTCACGCACGATGATCTTGAGCTCGCGCGGAAGCTCGATCTTTTCCGCCAGCGCCGCCGTTTCATGGTTGATCACGGCCAGCACCTCGGCCGCGCCGACTGCGAGCATCGCGCGCGCCTGCCGCACCAGCATCGGCGCGCCACCGACCTCGACCAGAGGCTTCGGGATACTTGCGCCGCCAGTGGCGCGCAGACGCTCGCCACGGCCAGCGGCGATTATCGCGCCCTGGAACGCGCTCACAACTTCAGCTCCGCAATCTCTTCGAGATCGGCAACGACGTAATCCGCCGAGGCGGATCCTTGGTCCCGGCGCGCGTGCCAATCGGCCGTATCCGACATCGGGCAGTACCACACCGTCTTGAGCCCGAGACCGCGTGCCGGCACGCAATCTTTTTCCAGCGAATCGCCGATCATCGCGGCCTGCGCGGGTGCGGCGCCCAGCGATTTCAGCGCCGCCTGAAAGATTCGCGGATCGGGTTTCCCGAAGCCGAGACGCGCGGAATCGGCGACGGCGCCTACCAGCTTCGCCATCCCGGCCTCGGCGATAATCCGATCGAGATTTCCGTACCAGTTCGATACGACGCCGATTCGGTAGCGCGGCTTGAGAGCCTCCAGATCCGTTAGGCTCTTTTGCATCCCGGAGCGCGACTGCTCGACAAACAGCGCGGTGATTCGTTCGCCGACACGATAGCGTCCGCGCGAATCGAGCGCACGCAGCGTCGCACGGATCGCCTCGGGCCCAGTCTCCGCCAGGAATTCGATCTGCTGTCCCACGAGCATCCGCACCAGCTCGGTAAACCCGAACCGCTCAACCACCCGGCGAGCGCGGCTGGTCGCCTGACGGGCGTGTTCGTAGGCCGGATCGAGCTCGGCGCGCGTGACCGGAATATCGGCGATACGGTATTGCGCGACGAAACGATCGAGCCAATAGGCAGGCCCGTCGAGCGTGCTCCCGAAATCAAAAAGAAGAGTAGTGATCATCGCAGTATCTATGGCCGTATCGATTCTTCCGTTAGGCACCGAGTTTACCAGCGCCTCGACGGTGCCACTAGGCAGCGTTCGAGCTTCATATGCCCGAGCGAAGATTTAACCGATTTGACATGACGCTGCGTGCGCCCTAAATCCTTGGCCAAGGGCCGATTTTTCCCTAATCGAGACCAAACAAGGTTAGATTGCTTGAGCCGGACGACGAAACGATTAGGCCAAGCGTAATAACCTTGAATCACGGCTCAAGCAGGACGGCTGATAAACAGGTGAAAGATTTTGAAGCAGGGCTTCTAGCGGCGGGGTTACCGGCATGTTACCTTGACCAGCCGGACAGTCTGTTGAGAAACCGGGTTTTATAAGAACTTGAGCATCGAAACGGCCTTAATAGCCGCCCCTTCACGCGCCGACAACCGGATTTTCGGCCGCCCACTGCTGGAACGGCTGATTATTTCATGCGAACGCGGTGGAATAAGTCGTTTCATCGTCGAAGCTCCGCCCGCGCGGCGCGCGGAAACCGAAGTCTCGCTCGGACGCTACAGGAACCATCCCAGCGTCACCTTGGTTGATCGGCTTGATGCCCAAACTGCCGCGCGCGAGCAGATCGATCCTACGGTCGCCTGTATCGCACTGTACGGAAACCTCGTGTTCTTTAAATCACAACTCGAACAGGTGCTGACCGAAGCCGCGGAGAAACCGGGCACCATCGTCCGCCTGACGACGTCGGACGCAGACCACGGTGGCGAGATCGCCGCCGGGCCGTGCGCGGAATTGCTGCGCCGCGGCGGGATCGTCAATGCCGATCAATTTCGCAAACCAGTCGGCGATCTGCCCTTCGCGCTCAACGGACGCCCCGAAGATCGCGAGGAAGCGGAGGTGCGGCTTGCCCGCTCGCTGCGGATAGAGACCGCGGCGAAGGACGCGCCGATGGCGCGATGGGTCGATCGCAAGCTTTCGTGGCGGCTCAGCCTGCGCCTGGCGCGGACGGCTATCACCCCGAATCAAGTCACGATCGCAAACACGCTCCTCGGCCTCGCCTGCGGATGGATGTTCGCAATACCGGGTTACTGGTCGCGGCTGGCGGCCGCGATTCTGTTTCTCGTCTCGATCACGATCGACGGCGTGGACGGCGAATTGGCGCGGCTCAAGATGAGCGAGACCAATTTTGGCGGCAAGCTCGACGTCGTAACCGACAATATCGTACACGTCGCGGTATTTATCGGCATTTTTGCGGGATGCTACCGGGCCAGCGGCAGTATCGCGTATCTGTGGCTGACGATATTGGTGCTCGGCGGCTTTGCGCTGTGCTCGTATGCCACCTACCGCGCGTTTTCGCTGCGCGGGGAAGTCGCGGAGAAATGGCTCGAAGCTGTCAACCGATGGAGCGGGCGCGACTTCGCCTATCTGCTGGTGGTGCTGGCATTGATAAATCGAATCGAATGGTTCGCGTGGGGAACCGCATTCGGCACCTACGTGTTCGCTTTTGGCCTGATTTGGCTGGTCGCGCGCAAGGCGCCAGAGACGCCGGGAGCGGACGCGCGACCGGCTTAATCATCTTCTATGGGAGATTGAACGACGAAATTTTCGTCGGAGAGAGGACATGAACAAGAAACCCAGGATCCTGCTGGTTCAACCTACCACCATCCATCTGGACGGTACTCCGCATAAAACCCGATGGCGGCTCATCATGGGACTGATGATTCCGCTGATGGCGGGGCTGACGCCCGCGGAATATGACGTGACTTTGTGCGACGAGCGCCTTGAGGACATCAACTTCGACGGTGGATGGGACCTCGTCGGGATGACCACCACCATCGGCGCGTCGTTGCGCGCCTATCAGCTTGGCGACGAATTCCGTAAGCGCGGAATTCCGGTGGTCCTGGGCGGCTTCCATGCCACACTGCAAACCGAAGAGGCGCTGCACCATGCCGACGCCGTCGTGCAGGGCGAGGCCGACCTGGTGTGGCCCGAGCTCTTGCAGGATTGGCGCGACGGCAAGCTCAAGCAGGTTTACAAGGCCTCCAAGGTGCACGACTTGAAGAACCTGCCGCGTCCGCGCCACGAGCTTCTGAAGCTCAACAAGTATCTGTTCAAGGCGGTTCCGGTGCAGGCGAGCCGCGGATGCCCCTACCGATGCTCCTTCTGCGAGATTCCGGTGTTCTATGAAGGGAGTTACCGGACGCGGCCTATCGAGGACATCGTCGAGGAGATGAAGGAAGTCATCAAGATAACAGGCTTCCGGCGCTTCCAGTTTATCGACGATCAGATCACCGGCAAGCACAAGTTCGCGCGCGAGCTGTTCAAGGCGCTCGAGCCGCTCAATATTCGCTTCTCGTGCCTGTGGACGATCAACTCGAATCATGACGACGAGCTGCTCGACCTGGCGGCGAAGGCCGGCATCTTCCACGTCAACATCGGAGTGGAATCGATAAGCCAGGAGTCGCTGCTGTCGATGAACAAGATTCAGAACCACTCGAATCAGTACAAGAAGCTGCTGAAGAAACTCGAGAAGTACGGGATTTATTATTCGCTAAATTTCCTGTTCGGCCTCGAAGAAGATCGCCCCGGCATCTTCGACGAAACGATGAAGTTCCTGCACGAAGTCCGCGCTCCGGAGGCATTTTTCAACACGGTCACGCCGCGGCGCGGTACCCCGATGCGCACGCAGCTCGAAAATGAGGGCCGCGTGATTATCCCGGACGCCGACCTCTACACCAACAACTTCCGCTGCATGTTCGTGCCCAAGAACATGTCGCCGCAGGAAGTCGAAGAAGGCGTATGGCGCTGCACCAAGGAATTCTATTCGTTCAAGTCGATGTTCAAGCGGCTGCTCTTGCCGCCGAACAAGTTCACCTGGCAGGGCCTGACTGAAAACATGCTCTTCTGGTACGGCGCCAAGCGCCAAATCGACCCGGTCGATTATTATTAGGCCGCTGACTTGGTGATCGCTTTACGCAGAGGCCGCGGGAAAGCTCCGCGGCCTCTTTTTGTTCGCCTCGGCGCCGGAACTCTGTACTGGCGATTACGACATCAGCTTTTCCGCCCTATATAGGCGAAGAACTCCGGAGGTTCGCCGCGCAGCATTCCCGACGGTTCCACGGCCAGGACGGCGGCGCGCAGATCGCGCTCGAACGCCTCCGCGCGGTCACCGAGTAATCGGCGGCTGCAGAACGAAGTCGAGTAGAGATTCCCGATCATCGAGTCGATCGTCCATTCGATATCGAACGACTCCTGATACGCGGTGACATCTTTGAAACGCGAGCGCATAAGATATGCATCGTGGCGCTCCTCAGGTGGCGGCGGCCGATCCTGGTCCCAAGGCAGGCTGCGGTCGCCTAAGTATTTTCTGACCACGCGGTTGATCGCGATGCGCCACGCTGTCGGTGGCGGCGCTTGAAACGGAGCGCCGTGCCCGACGACCGCAAGTCCGCCGCCGTTGATTATCAAATCATAGAGCGCGTCCAGAGTGCGCGCGCGATCCATCCAATGAAACGAATTGCCCATCGTGACCAGCCGGAAGGTGCCGAGCGCGGGAGACAGATCTTCCGAGCTTCCAGCAATCCATTTGACATTTGAGACTCCAGCGCGCTCGGCGCAAGCCCGTCCCTCGGCCAGCATCTCGGGCTCCGGGTCGATCGCGACTACCTGCTCGAAGAGATGCGCTAAACGAATCGCAACCGGACCGGGGCCGCATCCGAGATCGAGCAACCGGCCGGCACCATCGAGCCCAAACTTGTCGCGCAATATTGTAACCAGCGCTGCCGGATAGGCCGGCCGAAAGCGCGAGTAGTACCAAGCGGTGCCCTGATATAGCGAGGGATCCGGCTGTTGGCTCATTGTAAGTTCAATCTAAGAGTCCGAGGATTCCACTTGTCAGGCTTGCGCAGGCGCTCGGTACCGCGCCAGCTTCACTATTCCAGCCGCAACTGTGACAAGGCCGACCAAAATCAACAGAAGGAACACCATACCCAAGAGGTACTTTGCACTCGACATCTTCTGAGGGCCAAAATCACCCTCGCGATAGGGCCGATTGTGTTCGTAAAGCGCGAGCTGACGTCGCATCAATGCCATCTGGTCGGCATCGTGATTGCCGTAGGGCGCTCCCATCGCCTTGGCTTGATAGGTCACTGCTTGCGCGAAGTCTCGCGTTTCCGCGTATGCGGCTGCAAGTATGACGAGATAGTTCGAATTGTTCCATCCCGTGAGCCGGCAGGCTTTGGTTGCGAGCGCCACAGCGGTTTTTCCGTCGCGGATTTCAGGATGTATCGACGTGCTCATGGCCCAGGCCGTGGTATCCAGATCATCGAGCGACTCGGGATCAAGCTTCGCGACTTGTTCATAGTCCTCTCGAGCCGAACCCAAACGCCCCATGTCCAGTTCCAGCCCGGCGCGATTTGCATAGGCACTGGCATTGCCAGGTTCGCGGCGGATGATTTCACTGACGTCCGCGAGCGCGCCATTCCAATCGCCTTTCGAATCATATGCAGTTTCGCGGATGCGGTACCCGAGCGTGCTTTCTGGGATGATCGCGATGATCCGTGACGCATCGGCGATCGCCCTGTCGAGTTGGCCAGTTCTCAGATAAAACGTCGCTCGCATTTGAATCGTCTTGATATTGTTCGGATCCAGCCGCATCGCGGTTTCGATGTCGGCAGCCGCGTGGGCGTTGTCGCCCTCGACGAAATACAGATCTCCGCGGGCGCGATAGTTGGCAGGATCGTTCGGCGCAATTTTTATCGCCGCGTTCATGTCCGACATCGCGGCTTCTGGATTGCGTAGCGCGTGGTACTCGAACGCTCGTTGATGTAACGCCATCGTATCCCCGGGATCGAGCGCGAGGATGCGATCGTAGTCGGCGATTGCGCTGGCGGCGCCCTCGTCATCGGCCCCGTACATCTCGGCGCGCAATCGCAAAAGTTCACGGTCTTTCGGTGCGAGCGAGATTGCCGTGGTCAGATCGGCAATCGCCTTATCCCTCTGACCATTGGCCCAATAGACCTGCGCACGATGAGCAAATTCTGGGGCCGTTTTCGGATTCATGGGTAGCGCAATCGCGCCAATATGATCGCGTAGCGCCTGGTTCAGATTTCCGATCGCGCGTTCGTTACGGTCTGCAGGAGCTATTGTTGCTCCCTGGTGAACACCGGGCTTTGGCTCGTTGCCGAAAGTGGCTGCGACGGGTATGAGCACCACCAGACCGAAAAGGATCCGCGCGACCACGGAGGGCCACAAGCGCCGTCGCCGGAGATACACAGATGCCAGGATCACTTCCGCTGCGATGAAGCAGAACGTGATCCCGATGCCCCACAATGCGACGTGCGCCACGAGATCCAGCGCCACTGCCGCGGCCGCTCCGAACCAGATACCACCCGTTATCGCCGAAAGCCGCGTGATCGCGTAGCCACGCGCAATCAACTCATCAGAGAAGGACAGCGCAACTACCGCGGCAATCGCAAGCCACCACGGGGAATCACTCAACAGGGAAATCTCGCGCGGCCGAATCTCGAGGATGAATGCGCCGAACCAGGACCCGGATCCGCTCGCCGCGTGGCTGAAGGTCGCCGCGACGATCTCGGTCGCTGCCAGCATACCGATGCCGGCCAGAAGTCCGATTTTCAGATCCGAAATGTCAAACCGCCGGATTCCGACGGTCGTGAGCCTCCAGCCTTCGAAACGGTCAACGATCACTACGATCGCGCCCGACGCGAATATCGCGGCGCCAATCCGTGTGAGCGCGAACCCCGTCGGCCACCACCATCCCGCAAGGTTTGCAATCAACAAAGCGAGACCGACCATGAAAGGCGCGCCAAATCCGATCGCCAATCCGGCGACGTTCAGACGCGCGCGGTCCTGCGGGAACGACGGAGACTTTGTCAGCGCAGACGGCACTCCTGCCGGCGTAACGGCCACTCCACGCCCCCCTTTTTTTCGGCAATCGCGGCCGCGCTAGATGCTCAGATGATAAAGCTCCGCGACGTTGTCGTGCAGGACGTAGTTCTTTTCCTGCTCGTTCATGTTCGCGGTGTGCTTTTGCAGAATCTCCTGCGACCATGGCCAGGTCGAGTCGCTGTGCGGGAAATCGTTGGCCCACATCAGGCGGCGGATATTGCACATGTCCTTCATCTGGAATGCCACCCAATCGTCCTGGAAGGTCGTGTAGATATTCTCGCGGAAATACTCGCTCGGCATCTTCGATAGTGTTCCGGCTGGCAGCCAGTAGCGATGCCGATCGTACGCATGATCCATCCGGTACATGTAGTGCGGAACCCATCCGGCGTCCGCCTCGACGCATACCACCTTGAGCTTCGGATGGCGCTCGAACACGCCGCCCAGGATGAACGTGCCCATGATGTCCTGGCATCCGCGGATGATCGACAGGAAGCTGTTGAGCTTCGGTCCGCGCGTGCGGAAGTTGTCCTGACTGCTGGTCAGGATATGGAAGCTCAGCGGCATCTCGAGGTCGATCGCGGCCTCATAAAACGGAGCATAGATGGGGCTGTCGTAGTCTTCGAGCTTCGGGTTTCCGGGCATCATCACGCCGCGCAGCCCCAGCGCTTTCATCTTGCGCAGGTCTTCGATTCCTTCCTCGACTGAGCGCATCGCGGTCTGCCCTACTCCGATGAGCCGGGCAGGATGGGTGTCGCAATATTCTCCGATCCATAGATTGTAGGCGTCGAAGCAGGCTTTCTTGTAGTCGAAGTCTCGATGGTTACACAGCACCATCCCGACTGTGGGATAGATCACCTCGGCGGCGACGCCGTCGCGATCCTGATCGGCCATGCGCGCGTTGGGATCCCATCCGCCGCGATGCATCTCCTCGAACTTGCAGCCGCCGATCTTGAGATCCTCGGCGTTGCGGCCAGCCGCAGCGGCCAGCCCGATATTCACCGGACGCGGAAAGTCCTTGACGATAAACACGTCGCCCAGCTTATCGTCGCGAACCATATGCGGCGCGGAATCTTTGTATTTGGAATCGATCCGGTCGATGTAAGTCCCGGCGGGCTCGGTGATATGCGAATCGGCGGAGATAATCGGCTTTTGCATGATTGGTTCCTCGACGCGCCAACGGCGCTTTTCTAAAGACCAAGGCTCAGGCGGACTCGCCTGTTCTGATCGCCTAATAGCCCAAGCTTAGCATCCTTTTCAATGCAGATCGTGTCTGGCCTCAGGGCGCCATTCCGGGGGTAATGACTGCTCCACGTTACGCCTGCGGCGGATGTGCCGGCCGTTGGCCGTTTTCAGGAGGCGCACCGCCCCAGATCAGGACATCCGGGCAGAGGTCAGCACCGTTCGGCCATACCACGGTTCCACCTTCGATCCGTGCTTTTGCAAAGGCCGCTGGATCTTTTCGGATGAGATCGAACACTGGTCCAATGAGAAGCTTTATCACGTCGCGTTCAATCGCAGATCCATCGGTAAGCGTCAGTCGTAGTTTGAAGTCTTCAAGAGCTTCGACTTCGCGAATACGCAAAAGAGCCATATCCGGTCCTCCTCAAGAGCCTGTCCATCATCTCGCAAATGCGCGGTTGGTGTCATCCTCAACCGCAGGCACAGGAAATAGTGGCGCGGGCGTCTCGCCCGTGGGAGACGGGCGCGCCGCAGGTGCGCCCGTCCAATGAATTCTTCTTATCGGCGCCGGATGAGTCGAATGGTACCCGCGCGTGCGCGCCTGCGGGGCATTCATTGGTGGGACGGGCCATGTGCCAGTGGCACCTGGCCCGCCATCTTTCACGGGCGAGACGCCCGCGCCACTATGACTTTGCGCTCTGTTGATATGCCTAATTCCTTCACGGAAATGCTTCACCGCCACCCATGACGAAAGCTGATTGCTCAGAGCGGGACTGCGAACTTTTAGTGCGGACCAGCCCGTGCAATACCGTCGCGACTCCCACACCATCTGGACTTTCATGGCAGGCTGACGGACCGTCTCGCAATCATAGACGAGCTCTCAACGAAAATCTCGATTTCAGAGAAGACGCGTCTCCGCATTCGGGGTTGTCGCGGAATCGTGTTTCGTGGAATAAGATTGGTACTACGTTCCCCGGCGCCGGTTGGTCCGGCCCCGCCGATCGATTCGTCTCGAGGCCCGAAGGCCCACGGAGGCATCATGCACGATCTGATAATTCGCAATGGCACCGTAATCGACGGCTCCGGGATGGCGCGGTATCGCGCCGACGTCGCGATTAGCGGCGGACGTATCGCCGGGATCGGAAGAATCCGCGAGCGCGCCCGGCAGGAAATTGACGCCGAAGGCCACGTGGTCACGCCCGGAATCATCGACGGCCACACGCATATGGACGCGCAGGTATTCTGGGATCCGATGGGCACGTGCTCGTGCTGGCACGGCGTCACTTCGGTCGTGATGGGCAACTGCGGCTTCTCGCTCGCGCCATGCGGCGAGAAGGAAAAGCAGCTCGTGATGCGCAACCTCGAGCGCGCCGAAGATATCGCACCCGAGGCTATGGAGGCGGGAATCAAGTGGACTTGGGAAAGCTTTCCCGAGTACCTGGACGCGGTTGATCGCACGCCCAAAGGAATCAACTACGCCGCGTATATCGGCCATTCCGCGCTGCGCACCTACGTGATGGGAGAGAGGGCGTTCTCGCGCGAGGCCAACGCCGAAGACGTTGACGCAATGAGGCGCGAGATTCGCTCCGCGATTCGCGCCGGCGCGATGGGCTTCACCACCTCGCGCACGCGCAACCATCAGACTCCCGACGGCCATCCGGTCGCGAGCCGAATTGCGACCTGGGACGAGGTCCGGCAGTTGGTCGGCGTGATGGGCGAAGAGCACGCGGGAATTTTCGAAATCGCCGGGGAGAACACTGGCTTCGATCCTGAACGGGTCAACGACTACCTCGGTCGGATCAAGTCACTCGCAGTCGATACCGGCGTGCCGGTCACCTTTGGGATGTTCAGTAGTCGCGCCGCGCCGGATTTCTGGCGGCCCTATTTTGCCACCGCTGAAGAAACTGCGGCCGCGGGCGGCAGGATGTTCATCCAGGTGCACAGCCGCTCGCTCAACGTGGTGCTGTCTTTCGAGACCGCGATGCCGTTCGATCGGATGCCGGTGTGGAGCGATATCCGCAAGCTTCCCCTGGCCGAACAGGAGGCGGCGCTGCGCAATCCTGAGATTCGGCAAAAGCTCGTCAAAGCGGTCAATGAATCGAGCGGCGTCCGCGCGGTCGGAGCCGAGCCGCGCCGGGCGAATTTCGACTGGATGTTCGTGATGGACAAGCCGAATCCACCGCATCGCTCGGTTGCGGAAATCGCGCGCGCCTCGGGCAAAGACCCGGTGGACGTGATTATCGACCTGGCGCTCGAAAAGCATCTGAAACAGTTTTTCTTGCAGCCGCTGGCGAACGAAAACCAGGACGACGTGCTCGAAATGATGCGGCATCCGCGATCCGTGGTTACGTTTTCCGACTCGGGAGCGCATGTTTCGCAGATAATGGACTCGTCGTTGCAAAGCCATGTGCTGAGCTACTGGGTGCGCGACAAGCAGGCGCTGACGCTCGAGGAAGCGATCAGGATGTTGACATTCGTGCCGGCCTCATACTGGGGCCTTCCCGGGCGCGGATTACTGCGCGAGGGATGGGCCGCCGACGTGATCGTGTTCAACCCGGACACGGTCGCGCCGATGATGCCGGAACTCGACCATGACCTGCCGGCCGGCGCTCGGCGCCTCAAGCAGAAAGCGGCCGGGATGATGGCTACGGTCGTCAACGGCGAGGTCGTGTTGCGCAACAACGAACCCACCGGCGCGTTGCCGGGACGGTTGCTGCGCGGACCGCTGGCAGCTCGCTGATTCGAGTCAGCGGCCGCCATCGTTAGAGGGCAGGACGCGGAGTCCGCGCACCGATCGCCATCTCCGATGAGGGGTGAATTTATTCGCCCCTTCGTCGTCCAATCGGATCGAATGAGCCGTAACCGCACCGCACGTTGGCCAAATGCCGCAATGCTGGTCGCCTCCAGCTTTGCCGTGCTGACCTTCGTTCAGCTCCTGCAGCCGTTGGGTTCGATCGCACTCAAGCGGTATCCGGCGGCGGCCACTTCGCACTGGTGCAGCTACAAGCATACGGTCAAGGAAGTGGGGACGACCGGCGGTCCCGGAACGCCCTCGGGCGCATCGGCATACCAGAAAATCGGCTTCAATTTCACGCAGTTTCGGTCCGCTCTCGGCCTCAGGCGCGCCGGACTCAGCCCATCGCTATGGCGGGAGCAATCGCGGCTGTTTCTGCGCAAGCTGCCTCCCGCCTCTGCCGATCCTGGGCACTAATCCGCCGCCAGCTTCCCTTCCATCGCGGTCTGCCATGCGTCGCTGTAGCGCCGGGTCGGCCAGTTGTGGCTTGCAATTTTTTGTAATCTCGACTCGGGGACTATCGAGTCGAAGGACTAGGACCATGCATAAAGAATCAAAAGCCTCGACCGGGGTTTTCAACTCAGGCACGCGCCATGAGGCTGCGGGCCGCAATGTCTCGCGAATATCGCGGCGCGAGGCGCTGCACACGATGCTGCTTCAGATGCGCGATCAGGAGCTTGCGCGCCTCGACGAGTTGGCACGCACCGAGACCCGTCACGAAACGCTGCTTTCGCCGGATGATCTCGACAACGCGCGCAGCCAGGAAGACCTGGACGTACATATCAGCCTGATCGATCTCGCTGAGTCCCGCCTGCGTGCGGCGATGAGCGCTTTGGCGCGGCTCGAGCAGGGCGAATTTGGAATTTGCCCGGAATGTGGGGATGAAATATCGTTCGAGCGGCTGCGGGCGGTGCCGATGGCGGCGCGATGCGTCGATTGCCAGCAGGCACTCGAGGGATCGGCGCGATCGCGGATGATCCGCGGCTCGAATTCGGTTTCAGTGCCTGCGCTGTTCGACGCGTATCAGTCCGAACCGCGCAGCTCCGAGCCGGGAGAAACGGACGGCGCTCCGGTGCCGGCGCCCGAGCGCGTTGTGCGCCGCCGCGGTCCAAGCGCCCGGCGATAATCACGGCGCCGCGGCCGCGGGGACGCAATTGCCCACCCCGCGGCCCGGGCAGCCGGGTGGTGACAGAGAGGCCTCGCGATGAAAACCAACCACCACCTCACTGCCGCGATCACCCTCATTCTTCTGTTCGGCGTCGGATGCACGCGCGGAACATCTTCATCCGCGCCGCAGATGACCGAGGCGATGCCGACGATTCAAGCTCACGTACTGCATACCGGAGATTCGTCGGCGCCGACCTTCCTGTTGCCGGAAGCCAACCAGAACTTCGTCGGTACCTGGGGCGGCCACGTAAGCGTCGATCCGTCGCAGACGAAGCTGGTCGGAGAGCCGGTGATGCCGGCGAGTTATTATTTCGGCGTGATGAACGGCACCATCTATTTGCGCACCGAGGTCTACGGCAACGCCGCGTGGCCGGTGGTCAAGTCCAGCGTCAAGCTGCTCGATCCCTCACAAGTCCGCTTTCAGCTCGATTCGCTATGCAGCACGTGCAAGCCGCCGTGCCGTGAAGTTGAAATCACGACGCTCAAGCTCACGGATTCCAAGTCGCTCGACGTGGAAGTCAACGGGTACGCGTACTGGCAGGGCGACGGCTTCACCCAGGTGAACTATCACGGCACGCTGCATCCGATGGACGCGCAGCAGATTTCGGCAATCAACGCCGAGGTCGAGCACAATCACGTGCTGCTCACCAAGATTGACGCGAGCCGAGGTGCCAAGCCGTAGCAGATTCGGTTGCGGTTAATCGCCGCGCGAGTAGCGTTCCGCGGCGGCCAGCAGATCGCGCAGGAATCCCAACTGATCGCCCGATGGAACTACAGCGAGCTCCAAACGCGAGCGCATCGTTTCGGCGACCTCGGCCAGCAGCGCGGTCCTGCGCTCTTCGGACAGCGAATCGGCGCGCCGGATGGTCGCGCGGATGAGCTGCAGCTCGCGCGGTCCGATTCGCGCGATTTGCTGCCGGGTCAATGCCGGCGCAGGCACGCCGTCGCGCGGCGCGATCTCAGGCGCCGACTGCGGACGGTCCAGGCGAATAACGATAGTTCCAGCGACGTGATCGCCCAGCCGCTCTGCGCTCGGCGACAACACGATCGAGATCAGCCCGACCACGTAGTACTCGGGCAGCATGTCCACGATTCGCATCAGATTACGAACGATCGAGGCGCGCAAATCGATCGGCATCCCGTCGCGCCGCACGACCCGCAGGCCGATAATGTATTTACCCAGCGAACGCCCGTTTGCCAGCATCTCCCAAACGATGAAGTATCCGAACTCCACGGCGAAATGCGCGAGCAGAAAGACCGCGATGATCAGTCCTTCGACCAGCCCGAAGGATGCGGGGTTCGGCCGCCCTGCTTTGGCATTGCGCGCAGCCTCGCGCGCGGCGCGAGCGACCTGATGAAAGAACGTGTGAAAGAAGTGGTCGATAAAGTTTCCCGCGGGCAGGATTACGATCAGCGCGATCAGCAGCAGGACCAGCAGAACGACCATCAGCCCGAGATCGATCGCGTAGGCGAGAATCCTGAGTCCCGGCCCCGCAATCGGCAAATCCAGGCGCACTCCTTCGGGCGAAAACAGGCCGTGAACGGGAGTTTCGGAGGTTTCGGGGCTCGTATTCATCGGAGGCGTCCGTGAACGCCGCACGCGATCGGCTGGTGCGGGACAGGATGGAGGCGATTCTCGATCGGATCGAGCGTCCGGGAAAGCGCGCGTCGTTCGACGAAATCCGCGAGCTCGCGCATCTGTATCGCCTGAACTCCGCGCGCCTCGCGATCCTGCGCTCGCGCGACGCCGACCCCGAGGCGGTGCGTTATCTGAACGCATTGTGCGTGCGCGCATTCACGTATCTGCAGATCTCGCCAGCGCATCCGCGCGGACCGGCGAGATTCTTCGTCACGGATTTTCCGGCGACCCTGGCGGCGACCGCACGGCTGCAAATGCTGACCGCTGCCCTTCTTATCGCCGGCGCGATCGTCGGCGCGGCGCTGGTCGCGCATAATCCAGCAGCGCTTTACGTATGCATCCCGGGCTGGATGTACCCCGCCGACGAGCTTCAGCAGCTCGCCAGCTCGCCGGAGGTACGCCTGCAATTTCTGGGTCATCAGAACCTGACGCTCGGACTCAAATCGATATTTTCGGCGGGGTTGTTTATCCACAATACCGAGGTCGGGATAATGGCGTTCGCGACCGGCATTCTAGCGGGAGTCCCGACACTTCTCCTAGTGTTCTACAACGGACTGACGCTGGGCGCCTTCGCGTCGGTCTTTTCGCACGACGACACCCGCTGGTTGTTCTGGGCGTGGCTGCTGCCGCACGCGATACCCGAGTTGCTGGCGACGATCCTGTGCGCTTCCGGAGGACTGATTATCGCGAAGGCCGTTGTTGCTCCGGGACGGGCCGGTACCGCCGCGGCGCTTCGTGAAGCCGCGCGCCCGGCGCTGCAGATGGTCGCGGCGGCGATTCCGCTTCTGATAATTGCCGCGGCAATCGAAAGCTTTCTGAGGCAGTCAAATCTGTTGACGGGCTCGCGCTATGCCTGTGCCGCAGTGGCGCTCGGAGCGATCGTGGCCTACGTCGCGTACGTGCTGCGGCTCAAGAGGCGGCGACCCGGAATCGACCTGGGATGGCTGGTCAAAGGAGGCCAGCCTGCCGCACTGCCAGGTACCGATTCAACACCGGCGCATTGATGCGCGCGGGGTCGAGGTCGAGCGTCTGCGCGCCGAACCGTGCGATTCGGCCGATTGCGGCCTCGCGCTCGTCAACCAGATCCTGCAGCGCGAGCTTGCGATAGAGCCGCTCGCGCGTGATCTCTGGATCACGGAGGTCGGCTTCGGCTAGCAATCGATCGCGCATTGCCACCAGCAGCACCACGTGGCGGCGCGCGACCACCGACAGGTACGCCTCGAGCTCGCGCGAAGCGCTGCCTTCCACGAAATCAGTCAGCACGACGACCAGTGCGCGTTTTTTCTGAAAGCGCGTCAGATTTTCCGCGAGCACGCGATAGTTCGGCTCAAACGGCGCCGGCGCGAGCTTCAGAGTCGCCGCGGCAATTGCGGCCGTAGATCCGTGCCCCGACTTCGGTCGGACCATCAGGCGCAACTCGCGATCGAACGCGAGCAGTCCCACGCGATCTCCGAACTCATTCGAAGCGCGCGCGATCGCCACCGCGCAGTCGAGCGCGCGATCGAGCTTTGAGCTGTCGTCCACCCGCGCAGCCATCAGGCGCCCGGTATCCACCGCGACAATCACGGTATGGCGGCGTTCGGTCTGATATTCGCGAACGATCAGGCGATTGCGGCGCGCGGTCGCGTGCCAATCGACATGCCGCGGATCGTCGCCGTCTGTGTACTCGCGCATCGATTCGAATTCGCTGCCTTCTCCGCGCGCGCGCCGTGGCCGCAGTCCCAACTCGTCGCGCAAAGAGCGCTGGCTCAGTGCACCGCGAGCCGGCGCCGCGCTGGAAGGCGGCAAAATTGCCACGGCGCCGTGCGGCGCGATGCGGAGTCGGAAGCGAAGGAACCCGATCCTCGAGCTCCACAGCAGATAGACGGGTCCGAGCGCGCGGATACCGCGCCGGCGTGGGACGACCTCACGCGAAACCTCGATACTCTCGCCGTCGGCGACAGCCAACGACTCGATGATCAAGTCGCCACCGAGATCGGCCGGCAACTCGTCGAGTATCGAGACCGTCGCCGGCGCGCCGGCTCGTGTGATTCGGTACAAAATTGATACGCGGCGGCCCTTGACCATCCGTTCGGGAATTGTGCGTACCAGGCTCGGCGTGCGATCGCCGCGGCTCGACCACCAATCGACGATGGTCAGCGCTGCGAGCGCACCGGCAATCATTATCGCGGGGCCAAGCAGGATTGGAAACGGCACGGCCGCCAGCGCAATCAGCGCCGCGAGCGCGGAAAGCTTTACTATTCGCGGGGCGGCGCGGATCGCGATTGCAGTCTCGTCTGGAAGTTCCGGCTGCACATTCATCAATGCGGCACCGGCACGCTCCGCACTACTTCATCGACGGCGTCGTCGGCGCTCATGCCTTCGACCTCGGCTCCGGCTTCGAGCACGATCCGATGCCGCAGCGTCGGATGGATCACGGCCTGGACATCTTCGGGCAGCACGAAACCCCGGCCTTCGAGTGTCGCGATCGCCTTCGCCGCGCGTAGCATCCACAAAGCGGCGCGAGGCGAAGCACCGACCGCGATCGCAGGATGCTCGCGCGTCGCACGGACCAGAGCCACGGCGTAGCGCAGAATTTCCTCGCGCGCTAAAACCGCATCCGCCACGGCGCGCGCGCGGGACAGGTCCGGCGGCGTAACCACCACGATAGCACCCGCAAGTGGCGACGCTTGGGCGTGATGAGTACTCAGGATGCGAAACTCTTCATCCGCGCCCGGATAGTCAATCCGGATCTTGAACAGGAATCGATCGAGCTCCGCCTCGGGCAGCGGGTAGGTGCCCTCCTGTTCGATCGGGTTCTGGGTGGCGAGCACGGTGAACCATTCGCCGAGCGGGTAGCTGGTGCCATCGACGGTCGCCGCGCGCTCCTGCATCGCCTCGAGCATCGCGGCCTGGGTCTTGGCGGGGGCGCGATTGATCTCGTCAACCAGCAACAGATCGGTGAACAGCGGACCGGGCCGGAAACGAAAATCAGCACGGTCGATTTGCAGAATCGGTGTGCCGATAATGTCGCTCGGCATCAGATCGGGCGTGCATTGAATACGGCCGAAGCGCACTCCCAGATTTGCCGCGAGCGTCCGCACCAGCAGGGTCTTCGCAACGCCGGGAACACCTTCGTAGAGGCTGTGTCCCGAACACAACAGCGTCACGAACGACAGCCTGACGGCTTCGTCCTGGCCGATTATGACCGGGGCAATCGCCGAACGCAGCGCCGCGAATTTAGTCGCCACCCATTCGGCATCGCTTCTTGAATTTTCCGCATCGCTCATGCGCCGCCTCTCCGATAGGACTCGATCGCGCGGACCGCGGATACCAGCTCGGCCTGGCTTGCCGGCGCGGCTGCGTCGATTAGCCATCGCCGGGTCTCAGCAGGCAGCGCTCGGTCGCGCGCGATCCGCTCGAGCACGGCCTCCTCGCTCAACTCCGCGCCCGGCGATATCTGGCGGCGCGTCCGGCGGAGAAATCCTGATCGATACGCGCGCAGTGCCGCAACCGGATCGCCCGCGCGGGAGTAAAGGACGCCGAGCGAATCGATGAACGAGGCGACCGACGGTGCAGGTTGCTCGTCCGCTTGGTCGAGTTCGCGCGGCGGCCACGAATGTTGCTCGAGTATCCATGCCATAGCGGCCACCAGTGCGATGACCAGAGGAAGTATCACGCGTGACCCCAGCAGCATCGCGACGATCGAACCCGGCGCCGCGAACCCATGCGACCATTCGTCAAAGCTCGGTGGTCCGAAGGCAACCGCAAGGTCCACCACGATCGCGCTCGCGTCGCCCATCCCCAGCTCGGCATTGCGCAAGAAAGCGCTGTCGGCAACAGCGATCAGCCGGCCCGATCCGGGTTTCAGTTCGAGCGCGAACGGTGCGCCGCCATCGGTTAGCAACACGCGCGCGTGGTCATCGCCGGCCCTCGCGGCGGTTTTGAATCGGACCAGACCCGCGATCGGCAGCTCGCGCGCGCCACGTGCTATCGGACCGGAGATCACGCTCTCTGCGCCCGCCGCCGAGGTCTCGCGATCCAGGCCAAGGCGAGTCCAGTCACTGTCCGGCGCGCCGAAAATCACCGCGGTGCCGCCCGCCCGGATCCAGCGCAGGACATCACGCGCCTCAGCGTCGGCGGCGGGTTTATCCGGCTCAAGAAAGCCTGGCGAGACGAACCATCGCGCACGTTTCGATAGCTCATGTTCCGCGCGGGGTGTGGGAGGCTGATAGGATCGGTCCGGCGCAAAACCCAGCTCCGTAAGCAGTTCGAACGCGGCCTTATACCCCGAACCCGCAATTCCAAAGCTGGTCGGAGACCGATCGAGAGTGAGATTCGGCGCAAGCCACAAGTCTATCGCGAGCAAAAGTGCGAGCAACGCTACAGAAGCTGCGATTGCCGTACGCGACACGATCACCTTGCCGCCGACGATAGCCGCTCGAAGGCGGTGCGCCACTGCGTATAAATCGCGGGATCGTCTTCGCGATCGCTGAACCATCGCCGCTCGGTGCGTTCGACCAGGCGATCGAGCTCGTCGGCAAGCTCTGCGCCGAGCGTTGATTTGTGCAAGGCGACGCGAATCCAGCGGTTCGATCGATCAGGACGCAGCTCAATCACCGCGCGTTCGCCGAGCGTGCGAAAGCTCGCGAGCATCAGGCGATGCGCCGCCTCGAGGTAGTACCCCTGGGCCGCCAGGCGGGCGGCCTCGTCGGCGAGATCGGGTGCAGTCGCGCGGGCGATCTGATTCTCGCGCAGCGTGTGCGTGTGTGTCGCAATCCAAATCGTCCATATGATGTGCGCGAAGAGTGCGATCGCGATCGCAATCACGCCGCCGAAGATGGTCCAGTATACCAGAGGATTCCCATCGCGCAGAATCTCGAGCCTAGCAATCCATCGCCCTATCCGTTGGCCCCAATCTGTCATCCATTTCGCATCCGATGCCGCGGCGAATTCCGGACGCGCCAGAATCTGGTGAGCCAGTTTCAGCACCGCCGGATCGGAGAGATCAGGCAACGGTGGAAACTCCCGCCGAAGGCAGCGGACCGGATTGGCCCTCGGCTCGAATCTGTTCGGCAAGCAGCCGCAGATCGAAGTCTTCCACGCGGCAGCGCCGATCGAAGTAGTAAATCACCATTACTGCCGAAGCGTAGGTTGCGGTAACCGATCGCGTCGCCCCGGTCAGTAGCGGTCCGAAGAGCGGAATGAAAGACCATAACGCCGACAGAGCCAGCGTCGGTACTTCAGAAATGATTCCCGCCGCGAGCGCGATTCCCAAGGTGGCCCACCAGGCGCCGCGCACCAGCGCGCGGCTTCGCTTTATCGGTTCCATCCCGAAGCGTCGCTCGATAATCATCACTTGCGCCGTCAATGACCAGCAGATCATAAAATAGAATCCGGGGATAATCAGACACACGAACCCCGCGATAATCAGAAGATAGAGGAGCAGGAAGGTGCCGAGGTACGGGACCAGGATCGGCTTGACGGATCTGTATGCCTCATCGATGGTAACCGGCGTTCCGAGGTACACATTGGCAATAGCAACCGTGAGAGCAGCCTGCATCACCGGCGCGACGATCAACAGGAAGATGAGCCCGATGAGGCCAGACGCCGCCGAGCCGCTGATCATCTGCAGAACTGCCAACGGTATGAAAACGACCGCGGCTATCCCGGCCAGAAGAACTATATTATCGCGCACAACCCGAAACCCAAGGTCCAAAATCTCTCCGAACGATCGCGGATGGATATCGTAGGCCATGAGTTATTCCCCCCAAGGAATCTCGCGCGTTTTGCTTAATCAGGTACTCATTTACCGAACGCCGCGCTGACAAGCTCGGTATCAAGATACTCAGTGACTTGGCGAATCTTGCCGTCTGCGATTCGAAAGATCTGGCAATAGGTATTGTCGTAGCGCTTGCCGTTCTTCGCGAGCGACTTTCCGCGCGCCTGCATCGCCACGAAATCGCCCTCGGCGATCAAATTCTCGGGTGTGATAACCAGTCCGCCTTCGAGCTCTGCGCCGAGCGGTCCGAGTAGTTTGCCGGCCAATTCCTGCTTGCCGTTGAACGTGCCGGAATATTTGGTGGTGCCGATGATCGTAAACTTGACGTCGTCGGCCATCGCGGACATGAATGCCGCCGCGTTCCCCTTCCCCAGCTCTAGGAACATCTTGCGGATCATTTCCTTGTTCTCGGATGCGCTCATAATCGATACCTCGTTTGCATTCTGCTCGCTATAATCACACCGATCGCACGAGACCGCCGTCGATTCTGATTAGCGATCCTGTCACGTATGCCGCCAGCGGGCTCGCGAGGAACGCGGCCACAGCGCCAAATTCCTGGGGTGTGCCCATGCGGCCAACCGGAATCATCTGGGCGGTGCGGCGCTCGGCCTCTTCGACCGGAATTTTCTGGCGCTCCGCCGCCGCGCGGCTAAGAGAAATCGAGCGGTCGGTGGCGATCACGCCGGGCAGGAGCGTGTTCACCGTGATCCCGTCGCGCGCGGTCTCTCCCGCGAGCGTCTTGGCCCATCCGACGATCGCGCTGCGCAGCGTGTTGGAGACGCCGATAGCGGCGATAGGCTCGATCACGCTGTAGGAGGCGACGTTCAGGACCCGGCCCCATTTGCGCGCGCGCATCTCCGGCACAACCAGATCGGTGATTCGAAAGATCGCCAGCACCATCGCGTGGAACTGGCTCTCCCAGATTTCGGGCGCGACACCGACGACGCCCGAGGGCGGAGGACCGCCGGAGTTGTTCAGCAGGATGTCGATAGCACCGAGCTTCTCGCGCGCGGTCTTCACCGCATGCTCGACGCTTGACCAGTCGGCAAGGTCCGCCGCGATTCCAATCGCGCGTCCTCCGTGCGAATTGATTTCAGCAACCGAGCGATCCAGCGGTTCCTGGGTTCTGGCAACCAGCCCGACCGCAACTCCTTCGGCGGCGAGCGCTTCGGCGCATCCGCGTCCGATTCCCTTGCTGCCGCCAAATATCAGCGCCGATTTTCCCTTGAGGTCAAGATCCATATAGCTATTCAGTCCCTGTTTATTGCTATTTGATATCGGGCAGAGCGCCATGAATGTTGAGCCGCGCCAGAACTTCCGTGAGTGGAAGCCGCGGTGGCACGGGCCAATCGCCATCTGCGCGCGGCCATACGATAGGCGTCAAATCGCTCGCGATCGGCTCGCCGACCTTGATTCCCGGACGATCGACGCTCGGATGTACATAGGTTTTGCTGCGCGTCGCGCCATCACGAAAATAAATCATGGTATGCACTCGGCGCGTGCGGCCGCTTCGGTTCGGCTTCGCCATATGAACTGTCAATCCGTGATGGAAAGAAATCGCGCCGCGCGGCACTTCGACATATACCGGCGGTACGCCGCCGATTTTCGGATCCTCGAGAATCTTCACGTTCTCGTCAGCCGAAAAGATGTTGACGAACTTGCGCAGGCCAACCAGATGCGAACCGGGCACGTAACCCATGCATCCGGTTTCATGGCTCGAGCCGTCAAATGGAATCCATGCGGTCAGAGTGTCGCGTTCCTCCATCGGCCAGTAGGGCTGGTCCTGATGCGGTTCGGTGTAGCGGCCGCCGGATTCCTTGTAGAGAGCCTGATCGTGCCACAGGCGCAGGGCAGGAACTCCGATCAGCGCAGTAGCCACCTCCGAGATCTTGCGATGAAACGTCAGCGGCAACACCGCTGGATTATCTTCCCAAAGGTTGATGCACTGGGTGAACGACTGCTCGTAAGCCGATTTTTCGGCAAGCGTTCGATGATCGTTGCTTCCGCGGTTGCGCACCGCGCGATCTACGGCAGCGCCAAATCTTTCGAGCTCCTCGTCCGATAGCAGGTTTGGAACGACGACGAATCCGTCGCGGCGGAATTTCTCGATCGTGTCCCGACTGACAGGCAAACTCGCGCTCACGATCATTCCTCCGGCATCGGTCGGCGCGCGACGGAGTCGCGCCCCGGCGTGGCGGCCAAGCCCATGCGATCCACTATTGCCACGCCGCCGTGTCGCTGCCCAGCGGCGCAGGCGGCAGGTCCCATCGCAGCGGAGTCGCGGACATCCGCGCGATCGGTCCGAGCCGGGTGACCCTACCCCACTTAGTATCCATTTCGATAAGCCACGGTGCGATCGCCGCCGGTTCAAGACCGATCGCCGCCGCATCAGCGGACACCCGCGGTATCGACATTACCCACATCGCGGTGCGAGTCAGCGACACGCGAACGTGCCAGCTACCGCCTTCGGTAGCGCGCCGAACGAGCGCGCGCATGACACCCAGTCCGCCGAGATAGCCAGTGATATAGTCATTGACCGCCGCGGGAACCAGCGCCGGATGCTGTCCGCCCGCGTGCTGGTGCGCCATTCCGCTAACGGTCTGTGCAAGCTGCTCCCAGCCGGGACGCCCGGCCCACGGCCCTTCGTGTCCGTAGCAATTTATTGATACGACGATGATTCCGGGCCGGATTTCCGCGAGCACCTCGGGCCAGAAGCCACGGCGCGCAAGCGCTCCTGGACGATAGCCCTGCGAGAAGACATCCGCGCGGCGGACCAGCGCGCGCAGCTGCTGCGAGTCCTCAGGACGGTCGAGATCGAGATAGCAGGACCGTTTGCCGGGATTGGTATCGATCACGAACGGTTCAATAGAAGGAAGCTTCGGACTTCTGACGTGCAATACCTCCGCACCATGCTCAGCGAGTGTACGGGCGCAGGTCGGGCCGGCAAGGACGCGAGTGAGGTCAAGCACGCGGATTCCCGACAGCGGACGTGCGCCAGATTCTTGAGCACGCGGACTTTCGAGCGCGCGCGCCGGAGCATCGCCAATTCGCAAGAGCTCGACCAGCGGCGCGCGAGCGAGCGCGGCGCCCTGCGGATGCTCGCGCCACTCGGCGGCAGTGCGCAGGCGCGCACCGCAGACTCCGCGCTGGGCCAACGCATCCTCGAGATCTTGCGCGTCCCAGTTCGCCACCGCACGCGCAATCGCCGGACCCTCATCGGCGCATTGGAGCAGATGAAGCGTGCCTTCGCGGGAACTGAATCCACCGTGAAGATGAACCCAGATTCCGTCGCGAGCACGATAGAGCGCGGTGGTCGGATTTGCCTGCCGCTCAAAGACGCCGTCGCCGTAACGCAAGTAGGCAAACGAGATGAGCGACGCCGCGGCAGCGCGAACGTCAACTTCGATTCCTTGCCTGGCGCCGCCTCTGAGCGACCACAAATCAGCCGCAGAGACCGCTTGGGCAGCGAGCGCAGCGGACGCCGCCTCGCCTGCGCGAAATCGGGTCGCCAGGACCGGATCGCAGCCGCGGATAACGAGGTCGTGCGGCGCGGGCGCACGGTCGCGGCCAAGCGACGCCAGCAGGTCGTGCGCCAAAGCGGCGGGACCGCCCGATAGGCGTTCAGGTTCTGGCTTGGTCACGGAGATGCTCACGAATGATAGTTATCATTCCCCGCACCGATCTTGCCACGCCTCGATCTGGTCACGCTATCGTCAGTTTCCGTCACATTGAGTTATGCGACGAGCCGGAGTAGAAACCGGTTCAGACAGCCCGGAGAAGCGAAATGAATTCCGAAATTGAAGTTCGCGATCGAGTTTTGGCAGGACCGCTCAGGCGGTCGGTAAACAACGCTCACGATGTACGCGGCAGTATCCACGACGACGTCACCGCGACCAAGCTCGGCTTTCGTGGCGGCACTGTCGCCGGCTCGATCCATCTGGAACTTTTTCCGCCGCTGCTGTTGCGCGCATTCGGCCAGCGATGGTTCGAGCGCGGGACGCTGTCGATGTACTTTCTCAATGCGACCACCGACCGCGAAGCGGTGCGGGCATTCGTCGGGCAGCCGCACGACGAAGACGCCGATGCGCAAGTGGAGGTCTGGATCGAACGCGAGGACGGAATGCGCGTCGGCGAGGGAACCGCTTCAATCGGCAATCCCGCCGAACCGGCCGCGCTGCTGCGCAAGCCGCTGGATCGCTTCGACACCGGGGTAATGCGAATCCTCACGGGCCTGAAAGCTGGGGACCGCTTCGAGAATCGCGATCTGGTTCTGCCCGGTAGTGCGAACGCCGAGCGGATGAAGGTGATCACCGAGCCGCTTCCGTGGTACGCCGGGAAATCTCCGTGGGGCGGCGCGATTGCGACGCCAGCGAGTATGGTTCATTTGCTGTATGCGGAGCCAATCGCGACGCTGCGCGGCAAGATCGGCACAGCGGTCGGGCTGTTCGGCGCTATCGAAATCCGGAACATTAGCGGTCCTGTCTTCATCGATCATCCGTATCGTGTCGGCGGCCACGTCGTCGCGCTGGGCCAGAGCCCGAAGACGGAATACATGTGGTTCGAAACCGAACTCGACGATCGCGAAGGCAAGCGAATCGCCGAGATGCGGATGCTGCTGCGGTTTATGAAAGCTTCGTCGCCGCTTTACCAGCCAGCGACGGGTGCGTAGCAATCTCGATTAGCCAGTCGCTCCGCGAATGACTATTGCTAAATCGCCTGGCCGGCGCACCATCCGCTCGACCAGGCCCACTGGAAATTATACCCGCCGAGCCATCCGGTGACATCGACCGCCTCGCCAATACAATAGAGACCCGGAACGTCGCGCGCTTCCATCGTTCTGGACGACAGTCCAGCGGTATCGATTCCGCCGACGGTGACCTCGGCCTTTTCCCATCCTTCGGTTTCGCTCGGCCGCATCTGCCATCGCTTGAGCCGCGCCGCCATTTCAAGAATTCGGCGATCGGGAAGATTCGCGATCACCGCGCTCTCCGCACCGGCATTAGCGATCGACTCGGCGAGGCGATTCGGCAGGACTTCGGCCAGCACGGTCTTGAGCTCCGCTCGGGGCCGCGTTCGCTTGCGATCGAGCAGGAAGCGCTCGGCCTCATGCTCAGGCATCAGATCAATTTCGATCGAATCACCCGGATGCCAGTAGGACGAGATTTGCAGGATGGCGGGGCCGGAAAGCCCGCGATGAGTGAACAGGATATTCTCGCGAAAGCCTGCGCCTCGGCACGAAACCATCGCGTCTACCGACACGCCGGCGAGCGCCCGGCTCTGCTTCAACGCCTCGCCTTCCACGCGCACCGGCACGAGGCCTGGCCGCGGTTCGATGATCGCGAGACCGAAGCGGCGTGCGATATCATAGGCAAGACCGGTCGCGCCCAATTTCGGAATCGACAAACCGCCGCAGGCGAGGACCAGGACCGGCGCCGCGAACGCGCCGCTACTGGTTGCGATATTGAATTGGCCTGCGCGCGCGACTTCCGTTATCCGGCATCCCGTGCGGATCTCGACGCCGGCGGCCGCGCACTCGGCCAGCAGCATCGCAACGATCTCGCGCGCGGAGCCGTCGCAGAACAACTGGCCCAGTGTCTTCTCGTGATACGCGATCCGATGCCGCTCGACCATCGCAATAAAATCGTGTTGCGTGTAGCGGCTGAGCGCCGACTTGCAGAAGTGCGGATTTCCGGAGAGGAACCGCTCTGGCTCGACTTCCAGATTGGTGAAGTTGCAGCGCCCGCCGCCAGAGATCAGAATCTTCGCGCCTACGCGCTCGCCTCGATCGAGCAGCAGGACTTTTTTGCCGCGCTGCCCGGCCGCAATCGCGCACATCATTCCGGCTGCGCCCGCGCCAATAATGATCGCGTCGAAACCGTGCACGCGCATCGTCATTTGCGTTCTACCCTTCCGGTTGACGCGCGGCGGCCGCGCAATCTAATGCTTGGATACATCACGCCGGGAGGTTACGCCAAAATGGATATCGAGGAACTCGCAAAGCGGATCACGACGCTTGAGGATATCGAGGCGATCAAGAAACTCAAGGCGCGATATTGCGCGGTATGCGATAACGATCATAATCCCGACCAGATCATCACCTTATTCACTGAGGATGGAATCTGGGAAGGCGCGGGCGTCGGCGTTAACCAGGGACATGCCGCGATTCGCAAACTGTTCGAGGGTTTTCGCGAACGCATCAGCTTTTCGCAGCACAACGTGATGAATCCGATCATCGAGGTTGACGGCGTTCGCGCGACCGGCGCCTGGTATTTTCTCGGACCCTTCACGATGCGCAAGGGGAATCGCGCAATGTGGCTCGGGGCACGTTACGAAGATGACTACGTAAAGGTCAACGGGCACTGGAAGATCAAGCATCTGCGCGCGATCGGCACGCTGGCGGCGCCCTACGATAAGGGATGGGTCAAGTAAGCCGGCGCACGCGCGCGAGTCTCTGCCTTCTAGATCGCCGCACAGACTACCTCGGCAAGGGCGGACAGAGGCCGAGTTCCATCAAGACGAAGGACGCGGCACGGGAGTGCGGCAAGCCACTCCTGATGCAGCGCTGAATTTCGGCTTGCACTGCCGTCGTTGTAGTGAGATGCCCACTCAATGAATTCTTCTGTCGCCTGGTGGCGGCAGCCGCCAACAGCGACCGCGTCGGCGCCGAAGTGCCTGGCCTCGCGAGCGCGCAAACGCCGCAAGCGAACCGCGCTCGGCGCGTACAGAAAAATCACCAAATCAAAAAGCGGGATGATGGGATCGCCCCAGCCGGCGAGCGAGCCGCTCAGCACCCAATCCGCTCGCTCCAGGAACATCTCGCGCATCAACCGGAGACGATCGGCTGGTTCCCGCATTTGGCTATATGGTGGCGTTGTCGGCCGCCACAAATAATCATCCGCGTCGTGATGCGGGATCGCCAGAGCATCCGCCAGAGCCCGGCCGAGGCTCGTCACACCGGCTCCTGAAGCTCCCGTAATGTGAATGCGGCAGCTCTTCACGACATCGCCCTCCAATGGAACGCCGGCTTGCGTTAGATCGTGTCCGACACTCCGGGGATGAACAGCGGCTCCATCGCGTAGGCTTTGACGTCGGCTTCCATCGCGGCGCGATCCGGTCGGACCGCAGGTTCGCTTGCCGCATCGAGAATCGGCCGCAGAAGGGTCGCGTCGCTCGAGCTGTTGAGGAACAGGCCGGGACGGCTAAGCACGAAAGATACCGCGCGCCGGATCGCGTCGCGATCTCGGAGCGGCTGGTACCAACTGTACTTTGGCTCTTGCGGTCCTGTCGAGGCGTCCTGCCAGCGTCTGCGCGCAGCAGACTTGATCGTCTGCGTTGCGACTCCGCGCTCTTTGCAGAGCTTAATCAATGCTTCAGCGTCAGCAGCGTACTGCGTGATATTAAGCATTGTGAAGTTGTACGGAAACAGCACCGAGTCGAAGGCAAACCGCTCAAGGCTCTTGCGATGCATCGCGGCCACCTGCGAGCCGTGTCCCGTGACGCCGATGAAGCGCACCAGTCCCTGCGCGCGCGCCTCGACCAGCGCCTCGAGCGCGCCGCCCGCTCCTAGCGCAGTCGCCCACTCTTTCTCATCGACGAGATTGTGCATCTGGATCAGATCGACATGGTCCACGCGCAAGCGCTCGAGCGAGCGATGCACACTGTCGCGCGCGCCGCCGTATGTTCGATCGCCGGTTTTGGTCGCCAGGAAGAAACGCGCGCGATGCTCGCGCATCCAGGGGCCGATCCGCAGCTCGGACTCGCCATACGACGCGGCGGTATCGATATGATTGATGCCGTACTCGAGCAGCGTCTCGAGCACCGCGTCCGCCTTGGCCTGATTCATCGCGCCCAGCGCGGCGGCGCCGAAGATGACCCGTGTACTCTGATGGCCGGTGTTGCCAAATGCACTCGTCTCAATCACGATTCACCTCCTGCGCGTCGCAGTCGCATCTTTACATTATTGCAAAAGAATCCGCAGCCCCAAACGGCCGCAGCCTGATTGTGGGTCGGCACTGATCGTACCCAATCGTCGCGCGATGCTATACCCTTTTTGCGCAACATCCCGCTTGAAGACTCGTCTGGTCCGATGGCGACACAGGCGCGAACGCGAGGAGACCGTCATGCCGATTGATGATACAGCCCCAATCGCCTGGACTCTTCCTCCAACGCGGGCGGTCACGGTCATCGAGAACGAATGGATTCCGCTCGGGGACGGAACGCGCCTCGCCGCGCGTCTCTGGATGCCGCAAGACGCGCTGCGCACTCCGGTCCCCGCCGTGCTTGAGTATATACCCTATCGAAAGCGTGACCTCACCCGAGCCCTCGACGACGCGTGGGGCGTCCAGTTCGCGCAGTACGGCTTTGCATATGTGCGTGTGGATATTCGGGGATCGGGAGATTCCGAAGGCGTTCTGCTCGACGAGTATCTGCCCCAGGAACAGAACGACGCCGCGCAGGTGATTGGATGGATGGCGCGGCAGCCGTGGTCGAATGGCTCCGTAGGGATGCGAGGAATCTCCTGGGGCGGTTTCGGCGCGCTGCAAACTGCCGCAACAGCGCCTCCCGCGCTTAAGGCGTTGATGGTGTTCTGCGCTTCCGATAACCGATTCACCGACGACGCTCACTATATCGGCGGCGCCCTCGGCTTCTGCAATTTCAGTTGGGGCAATGCATTTCAGAATGTGATGATCGGGCCGCCTGATCCTGCCATCGCAGGCGACCGATGGACCGAGATGTGGCTACAGCGGCTGCACTCGATGCGACCGGTCATCGCGAACTGGCTAATGCATCAGCATAACGACGAGTTTTGGCAACATGGCTCGATGCATAAGGATTATAGCCAGATCAAATGCCCGGTCTATCTGGTTGGCGGCCTGCTCGATACCTACAACGACGCAATTCCCCGGCTGCTCGAGTATCTGAGCGTTCCGCGGCGCGCGATAATCGGGCCATGGGCCCATACCTATCCGCAATTTGGCGTTCCTGGCCCGGGACTGGACTGGGTATTCGAGGAAGTACGCTGGTGGGACCACTGGCTGAACGGCCGCGAAACCGGCATTCTGCGCGAGCCGATGCTGCGCGTATTCATGCCCGAGAAAACGGCGGCGCAATCATTTCCGGAGGATACGCCAGGCCGCTGGATTGGCGAAACCAGATGGCCGTCCTCGGCTATCTCGCATTTCGAGTTGTCGCTCAATTGTGATGGACTATCGGCTGACCCGAGCGAGCGCGAGAACGTCGGCTACCCCGCGGATACACTTGTCGGACTCTGCACGCGCGAATGGCTACCGAGCTCAATGAGCGAAGATCTGCCCCTGGAGCAGAGTCCGGACGATGCAAACTCATTCACTCTCGACTCGCAACCGCTTGCCCACGAAATGGAGATTCTAGGCAATCCAGGCGCTGAATTGTGTATCAGTTCAGACTCGCCTGTCGCTCAGATCGCGGTAAGGCTGAGCGAGGTCGATACTGCGGGCAAGTCGTGGCTTATATCCTATGGTTTGCTCAACCTTACTCACCGCGACGGTCACGAAGAACCGGAACCGCTGTCTCCGGGCCATTTCTACGATGTCACCGTGAAGCTCAATTTCGTCGCGCATCGATTCGCAAAAGGTAATCGAATCCGCATCTCGATTTCAGAAAGTCTATGGCCGCTCGTATGGCCCTCGCCGGAACCGGTTCGGCTTACGATCGCCGCCGGCGCATCGACGCTCACGCTTCCCCGCCGGGCGATTCCAAAATTCGAGCCGCCTATGCCGATTCCCGAGATCCGCAATTCCCATATCTCAACGAAAGCACCGCGACCGGCGATCAGTATCTCCGGTCCTGGCCGCGACGGTCGAATAGTACTTCGCCGGCAGTCCGAGAACCGGCGAATGATCAAAGACACCGGGACCGAAGTCGCTAATCGAATTGACTGGAGTCGCGAGATCAAACCGGGGCAGCCGAACAGTTCTCGATGGCACGGCACCTACGCCACGAGCTACAAGCGCGACGGTTGGGATGCCGAGGTCGCTGCTTCATTCGAGCTGACCTCGACTTCCTCGCATTTTCATCTTAGGGAATCGATTCGTGCGAGCCAGGACGGCAAAGTCATCTTCGAACAGACGTGGGAAAATAATATTCCGCGCGACCTCATATAGAGGACAAAGAATGGACGATAGCGATCTTCGTATTACCAGTCCTGCGATCGGAATCACGGCCCGGATTCTGTTCACACTGATATTCTTCCTTTCGGGAGTGACTCATATCACCGCGATGCATAGCTATATTGACTTGTTGCCCGCCGCGATTCCGTGGCGCGGTTTCTGGGTAGTAATCTCGGCAGTAGTCGAGTTGCTCGGCGCGGCGATGGTCTTGTTCAATTATCGTCCGCGCCTCGGCGGATGGCTGCTGGTTCTGTTTCTGGTGCCGGTAACTATCGTCGTGCACGGCACCGCGATGCTCACCCTTGCCGATCCGGTGATGCGGGCGGTGAATGTCTCGATGTTTCTAAAGGGTCTCGCGATGATCGCGTGCGCGCTGTTCATTACCCAGTTCGGCGTTCGAACTGTTCCGGAACTCGCCGGCTGAGACGTACCGCCAATGCGAAACTGGCGCGGCCCCAAGAGGTCGCGCCAGTTAATTTGAGATGCCGAAAGCTAGCAGACTCGTGCGTCAGCTAGCTTCGCGCGACGTTCACCACCTGGATCTCAGTGAAGCCCAGCAGTCCCCAAGTCCCATTCTCCACGCCGATTCCCGACCACTTCGCTCCACCGAACGGAAGGTTAGGCGCGATCGCCAGATGCTGATTCACCCACGCGGATCCGCATTCGAGCTGGCCGGCCACTTCTGCGCCGTGCTCGGCGCTGCTGGACCATACCGACCCCGATAGTCCGTAGGTGGTCGAATTCGCGCGCCGGACCGCATCGTCCACATCCTTGTACGGAATGATCGGAAGCGCGGGCCCGAACTGCTCTTCGTCAACCAGGCGCACGCCGTCGGAGATTCCGCCGACGATCGTCGGCTGGAAAAAATAGCCTTCGCTGCCATGCCGCGAGCCGCCGGTGATGATCTTCGCGCCATGCTTCTTCGCGTCTTCCACCAGTTCAGTCACGCGCTCAAACTGCGGCTTGTTGTTGATCGGTCCAAGCTCAACGCCGGCGTCGAGGCCGTTGCCGACTTTGACGTTCTTGGCCAAATCGCCGAGCTTCTCGATCATCGAGGAGTACATCGCCTCGGGCACGTACACCCGCTTGATCGCGCTGCAGATCTGTCCGCTGTTCTCGAACGCGCCCCAGAAAATCTTCGGCGCAACTTCCGTCAGATCCGCGTCCGCGAGCACTATCGCGGCGTCGTTGCCGCCAAGTTCGAGCGTGAACCGCTTAAGATCGGGCGCGGCGGCGGCTGCGACCTTTTTGCCGGTCTCGACCGAACCGGTAAACGAAAGTTTTCGCGGCACCGGATGGCTGGTCATCATCGAACCCAGCTCGTCGCCTCCCGACACGACATTGAGCACTCCCGGCGGAAGCACGTCGCGCAGGATCTCGCCCAGCATCAGAGAGGTGATCGGCGTGTAGGGCGACGGCTTGAGCACGATCGTGTTGCCCGCCAGCAGAGCCGGCGCGATTTTCCACATCGCAAGCATCAGCGGATAATTCCACGGAGTGATCGCGGCGACCACTCCGATCGGCTTACGCCGAATTTCGATCTTGCCGGCCGCGTTGTCCTGGATCACCTCGTTCGGAATCTGAAGGCTCGCCGTGTACGACGCCCAGATCGAGGCGCCCGCAATCTCCCCCTGCGCCTTGGCGAGAGGCTTGCCCTGCTCCTGCGTGAGCGTGCGCGCGAGCCCTTCGGGCGGCGACTGTAGCGCGGCTGCGACCTCGCCCAGCAACTTGCGCCGCGCGTCTATATCCTTGCTCCAGGTGCGGTACGCGCGCTGCGCCGCGTCCATCGCCTGATCGAGTTCGGCCTTGGTGCAATCGGGCACCTGGGCGAAGACTTTTCCGGTGGCGGGATTGATCACGCCGACGGACTTCGACCCCTTAACCGACTTGCCGTCGATTGTCATCGTGTAATCGGACATCAATTCACCTCTAGATGCGCTTGATTGTGAGTTGCGCCGCGCAGGCGCCTCATCGTCAACTACAATGGCGCGAGGCTTTCGCGCAAGTAGTGCCGCGACGCCTCCGCGATGCATAATTGGCTGACGCCATGAAGCCTGGATCGGAAATCGTGATGATCGACGCGGCCGCGCTCTCGAGCGCGATTAAGGCGCGAAAAATCGCATGCGCCGCGGTGATGACGGCCTATCTCGATCATATCGACGCGATCAATCCCGCCGTCAACGCAATCGTCTCGATTCGGCCGCGCACGGAGCTGATCGAGGAGGCTCGGCGGCGCGACGCCGAGCTTTCTCAAGGCGACTACGCCGGTCCGATGCACGGATTTCCGCACGCGATCAAGGACCTCGAGCCGACCGCAGGAATTCGCACCACGATGGGTTCGCCGATTCTCAAGGACTTCATCCCACGCACCGATTCGATCCTGGTCGAGCGGATAAAGAGCGCCGGCGCGATCATCATCGGCAAAACCAACGTCCCCGAGTTCGGTCTCGGTTCGCATTCCTACAATCCGGTCTTCGGCACCACGCTCAACGCCTACGATCAATCGAAGACCGCCGGAGGATCCAGCGGAGGCGCCGCGGTCGCACTCGCGCTGCGGATGCTGCCCGTCGCCGACGGCAGCGATCACGCGGGCTCGCTCAGGAATCCCGCCGCGTTCAACAATGTGTTCGGCTTTCGCACCGCGTTCGGACGCGTACCCTCGGACGTTCGCGAGGTCTTCATGCCCGCCCTCTCGGTGCATGGCCCGATGGCACGCACGGTGCCCGACCTCGCGATGCTGCTGTCCGTCATCGCGGGGCATGACCCGCGCGTCCCGCTCTCGATTCGCGAGGACGCCGCGCGCTTCGCCGACTCCCTCGCGCGCGATTTCAAAGGCGCGCGAATCGCATGGGGCGGCGACTTCGGCGGATACCTGCCCTTCGAGCCAGGCGTGCTCGAACTCTGTCGCGGCGCGCTCGGCGCCTTCGAATCAATCGGATGCATCGTCGAGGAAGCGATTCCCGACTATCCAATCGAGCGCGTCTGGCAAAGCTGGCTGGTGCTGCGCGCGTGGCAGGTCGGCGGCCTACTCAAGACTTACTACTCGGACCCGGCCCGGCGCGCGCTGATGAAACCTGAGGCCCAATGGGAAATCGAACGCGGCTTCAAGATCAGCGCATACGATGTCGCCGACGCATCCGCCGTGCGGACCGCCTGGTATCATGCGATGCGCGCGATGTTCGAGAAGTATGATTTCTTCATACTTCCGTCCGCGCAGGTTTTCCCCTTCGACGCCACGCTCCATTGGCCGAAGACCGTCGGCGGCAAAGCGATGGACACGTATCATCGATGGATGGAAGTCATGATCCCGGTCACGATGTCAGGATGCCCCGCGCTGAACGTTCCCGCCGGTTTTAGCAGCGCCGGCCTGCCGATGGGCATCCAGATCGTCGCGCCGAATCATGCGGAGTTCGCTTGCCTGCAACTGGCGCACGCGTACGATCAAGCGACGGGTTGGGTGCGCAAGCGAGTACCCGCGCTAATCGCCCAAACCTGAGCCGATCACACCGCGCAATTGAAATGATCCTCGAGAATGTGCGCGACCGCCGCGCTCAGACGCTTCGCCGTCGGGATATGCAGGAACTCGTTGGGGCCGTGCGCGTTCGCACCCGGTCCCAGCACTCCGGTGATCAGGAACTGCGCGGCAGGAAATCGTTCGCCTAGCATCGCCATGAACGGGATCGTTCCGCCCTCGCCCATGTAAGCTGCCGGCTTGCCGAAATGCGCGCGCGACGCCGCGTCGAGCGATTTCTCCAGCCACGGCGCGAGCGTAGGCGCGTTCCATCCGGTCGCGGCCCAGTTCGACTCGAAACTTACGCTCGCCCCGTATGGCGGATCGTCTTCCATCAGATGCTTGAGCGCGCGCTGCGCCGCCTGCGCGTCGCAGGTAGGCGGCAGCCGCAGCGACACTTCGAGCGAAGTCGCGGGACGCAGCACATTGCCCGCGTTGGCAACCGACGGAAATCCGTCCGCGCCGATAATCGACAAGGCGGGACGCCAGGTGCGATTTAGAATCAACTCGGTCTCGTCAGTGCTCTGCGCCCGAGTCTTTCCCGCGAACGGAAACTTATTGCGCAGGCTATCGCCGAGAATCGGCGCGGCCGCGCGCGCTTGCTCGATTCGTGCGGCGGGAATCTCGCCATGAAACACCGCCGGCAAAATCGCGCCGGTCTTTTCATCTTCGAGCCGGCTGAGAATCGTCCGCGCGATTCTGAAGCTGCACGGCACCACCCCGCCCGCGTCGCCCGAATGCATCCCCTCGGTCAGCACCTGCACGTTCAGCGTTCCGCCGATCAGACCGCGCAGCGAGGTCGTGCACCATAGCTGCTCGTAGTTGCCGCATCCGGAATCCAGCGCTACGACCAGGCTCGGCTGCCCGATTCGCGGCGCGAGATGTTCGATATAATGCGGCAGATCGAAACTGCCGCTCTCTTCGCACGCCTCGATAATCACGACCGTCCGCGCGTGCGGAATCTTCTGCGCTTTCAGCGCACCGATCGCGCCCAGGCACGCGAACATCGCGTAGCCGTCGTCGGCGGCGCCGCGTCCATACAATCGGTCGTTCTCGATAACCGGAGTCCACGGGTCCAGCCCCGCGCGCCATCCCGCCATCTCAGGCTGCTTGTCCATATGCCCGTAAAGCAAAACCGTATCGTCCGAATCGCCTGGAATCTCCATGAACAAAACGGGAGTGCGATCGCCAAGACGCACGACCTCTAGGCGCATCCCGGCGATCTCGCGCCCGAGCGCCCATTTGCGAAACCGCTCGACCACGCGATCCATGTGGCCGTGCGCTTTCCAATCGGGATCGAACGCCACCGATTTATTTGGAATCCTGATGTATTCCTGAAGCTCGGGAATCGCGGATTCATCCCACAGCTTCGAAAGGAATGCCGCCGCCGTTTTCGGGTCCATAGCCGAAGGCTACGCGAAATCCCGCGCGTCACGCAAAACGTTTTCGCGGCGCCGATGAAGCATTGCCACGCGGTTTGTGACGAGCCGTCGGATTCTGCAAGAATCGGCAGGCAATCAGCCCAATTCGTGTCCAGGGGAATTAATATGAGCGCAACCATTTCGACCACCTATGGAAAGCTTGAGGGCGACTCCAACTCCGACCTGTGCGTGTTCAAGGGAATTCCATTCGCAGCGCCGCCCGTCGGTGGCCGCCGCTGGAGCGCACCGGAGAAGCCCGCGCGATGGCAAGGCACTCGCGATGCGCGCAAATTCGCTGGCGTCGCTCCGCAGAACGCTATGGCTAACGGAGCGCTGGCCGCGATGGTTGTGGACGGCGAACAGACCGAGGACTGCCTCTATCTGAATGTATGGACTCCACGATGCGACACCGCGCGACGGCCGGTGATGGTCTGGATTCATGGCGGAGCATTCGCGATCGGCTCCGGCTCGCAACCGCTCTATGACGGCTCGACGCTCGCGCGCCGCGGCGACGTCGTCGTGGTAACGGTTAACTACCGTCTCGGGCCGTTGGGTTTTCTGCGTCTGTGCGATCTGACCGGCGGAAAAATTCCGGCGACCGGAAATGAAGGAATGCTCGATCAGATCGCCGCTCTCGAATGGGTCCGCGACAATATCGCCGAGTTCGGCGGCGATCCCGCCAACGTCACCATCTTCGGCGAGTCGGCCGGCGGCATGAGCGTCGGCACTCTGCTCGCGATGCCGCAGGCGCGCGGCCTGTTCCACAAGGCGATCCCGCAAAGCGGCGCGTGCCATACCGGCGCCACCGCGGAACGCGCCAGCCGCAAGGCCGAGCGTATCATCGCGCGGCTCGGCGCATCGCCCTCCGATGTCGCCGCGATTCACGCGCTGACTCCCGCGCAGTTGCTTACCGGCGCGCTGATGCCCGACGGCATTACTCCCGACCCCGAGCTCGGGATGGCTTATCAGCCGGTGATCGACGGCGCGCATGTCCCGAAAGTCGCGATCGAGACGGTCGCGGGCGGTTCCGCCGACAACGTCGCGATTCTGGCCGGCTCGACCCTCGAGGAATGGAAGCTCTTCGCCGCGATGGATCCAGGGCTCTCGAAGCTCGATCGCACCGGACTCGCAGCTCGCTTCGGCAAACGCTTTGGCGCCGAAACCGCGGCCGGTCTTATCGAGAACTACACCCGCGCCCGCTCCGAGCGCGGCGACCTCACGACGCCGCAGGAACTATTCTCCGCGATCGAAACCGACCGCGTCTTCCGGATGCCGGCGCTGCGACTGGCCGAAACGCATGCCCATCGCAAAGGCCGCGTCTTCAATTATCTGTTCACCTGGAAATCGCCTGCGGTGGGCGGAATGCTCGGCTCATGCCACGCGCTCGAACTCGGATTCGTATTCGGCACCAATCATCTGCCGGGTATGGCGCCGTTTGCGGGCAGCGGTCCCGCGGCCGAGAAGCTCGCGACCGAGATGCAGGACGCCTGGATCGCTTTCGCTCGCACCGGCAACCCTGCGTGCGAGCGGCTGGGTGATTGGCGCGAGTACGACGAGAAGCACCGCGCGACGATGGTCTTTGGCGAGATAACGAAAGCCCTCGACTCGCCGCTCGACGGCGAGCGCAAGGCATGGACTGGCGTTCCCGACCAGATTTTGGGTTCGCTCTGAGACAATCCGCGGATCTCAACGTCGATGGTGACAGCGGCGGAGCTGCAACCATCAGGTACAACGGTCTTAAGCGGCAGTAGGAGATCGACGATGGAGAACTCCGACCTGACGAAGGCGTCCGGGCCTCATCCGCTGGATCCGCTGGGCGCGGAAGAAGTGGCCATTGCTATCCGCACTATGCGTGCGCATGGCCCCGCCAGTGGTCAATTCCGATTCGTCTCAGTCAATTTGCACGAACCGGCCAAACACGAGCTCGAAAGTATCGGCATCGGCAACACACTGGATCGGCGCGCGTTCGTTATCGTGCTCGATCTGGCTGATAGGCGCGTGCTGGAAGCGATCATCAGCCTGCGCGATGAAACCCTGCTTTCATGCCAGGAGCTCCGCGGCGTGCAGCCCGGCATCATCATCGAAGAATTCATCTTGTGCGAAAATGCGGTCAAAGCCGATCCCCGATGGCGCGCCGCGCTCGCCCGCCGAGGTATCACCGAGATCGACAAGGCGATCGTCGATCCGTGGTCGGCTGGCGCCTACGGCGACGAAAGTTTTCCCAACCATCGTCTCGCCCAGGGACTCACATTCATTCGCGGCAGCGACGCGGACGTCGGCTATGGCCGCCCGGTCGAGGGACTAATCACCTTCGTCGATCTCGAAAAAATGGAAGTGGTCGAGGTAATCGATGATGTCCAGGTACCGCTCCCGCCTCTGACCGGCATCTACGCCGCCGAGCATCTCGGGCCGCTGCGGCAGGATTTGAAACCGCTCGAGATCGTACAGCCCGAAGGTCCGAGCTTCACTGTCGACGGCTATGAGGTGCGCTGGCAGAAGTGGCGCTTCCTCGTAGGCTTCACCTCACGCGAGGGGCTCGTCCTTCATCAAGTCGCTTACGAGGATCAGGGCCGCATTCGTCCGATTCTGTACCGGGCATCGCTATCCGAGATGCAGGTGCCCTACGGCGATCCCACCAAAACGCACAACCGAAAGAATGCTTTCGATGTGGGCGAATACGGCATCGGCCGGATGGCCAACAGCCTCAAGCTCGGATGCGATTGCGTCGGCACGATTCACTACTTCAATGCACACATGGTCAACATGGCGGGTGAGCCGGAGACGATCGAGAACGCCGTCTGCATGCATGAGGAAGATTACGGCACGCTGTGGAAGCATACCGACTGGCGCACCAATCGCAGCGAGGTGCGGCGCTCACGCCGCCTGGTGATCTCCTTTTTCGCGACGGTCGGGAATTACGACTACGGATTTTTCTGGTACCTGTATCAGAGCGGCGAAATACAGCTCGAAGTTAAGCTGACCGGATGCCTCTCGGTCGGCGCTTTTCCGGCCGGGGAACAACCAACTCACGGCGCGCTGGTAGCTCCACAGCTCTACGCGCCAATTCATCAACACTACTTCAACTTCAGACTCGATCTGGATGTTGACGGACCGGGCAATTCGGTTTACGAGGTCGATACTCTCGCCGAGCCTCCCGGACCCGCCAACCCGCACAACGGCTCGTACCGGCCGCAGTACACGCTCATAAAGAATCAAATGGAAGCCGCTCGCGACGCGGACCCATCGACGGGACGCGCCTGGCTAGTCGTAAATCCGTCGCGCCGCAACGCCGTGGGTCAGCCTACCGGCTATAAAATCGTGCCGGGCGCGGACGTGGCTCTCCCCTTCGCGCGCGAGGGCGCATCAATACTGCGGCGCGCGGGATTCATTCGCCACAACCTGTGGGTCACCGGCTACGATCCGGCCCAGCGATATGCGTCCGGCGACTATATCAATCAGAACGCCGCGCCCGACGGACTTGATCAATGGATCAAACGCGATCGTTCGCTCGAGAATACCGATCTGGTCGCGTGGTACTCATTCGGCGTGCATCATATTCCGCGGCCCGAGGATTGGCCGGTAATGCCGGTCGCATATGCCGGCTTCATGCTGAAGCCATCGGGTTTCTTCGACCAGAATCCCGCGATGGATGTCGCGCCGTCGAAACCTCATCACAAATGCTGCGACTAGAGATTGAGTATGGCTGCGACGACGAAAAATGATTCCGCCGATCGGGTGCTGCTAAACGGCCGGATATATACCGCGGAAGCCGCGAATCCGTGGGCTGAAGCGCTCGCGATTCGCGATGGCAAAATTGCCTTCGTCGGCACCGATACCGAGGTTAAAGCGCTTATCGGATCCGACACGGACGTCGTCAACCTCAAGCGCAAGATGGCGATGCCGGGAATCAACGACGTGCACGTGCATCCGCTGCTCGGCGGCCGCGCGGATCTCTACGAATGCCATTTTCTGCCGACGCTCTCGCTCGATGAAGTTCTCGCCGCCGTCCGCGCCGACGCGCGTAAGGCCAAGCCCGGAGCCTGGATCGTCGGAGGTTCGTGGGGCAGCAATTTCACCGACAAGCTCTCGACCCTCGAAGCGCTGCGCGCGCTCGACCAGGCGAGCGAGGGCCATCCGGTCTTGCTCCGCGATGACAGCGTGCACAATCGCTGGGTCAATTCGCGCGCGCTCGAACTCGCGGGTATCGATTCCAACACCCCTGATCCGGAGGGCGGCATAATCGTACGCGATGAGGCGACGCGCGCTCCGGTCGGGATGCTATTCGAGTCGGCGGTCGCGGCGGTCGAGCATGCAGCCGAGGTCGCCAATCCTTATTCGCTCGAGACCAACGTCGCGGCGCTCGCACGCGCAATCGAAATTTTGAATTCATTCGGCGTGACCGGGCTGCAGGATGCGGCCGTCAGCGGCGGGGTTCTGTCAGCGTACAACCATCTCGATGCGCAGGGAAAACTCTCGGCCTGGGTGGTCGGCTCGATGATGGCCGAACCGGCGGGATTCCTGGGCCATTTCGTCGGCGACGAGCTGATCGATCAACGCGCGAAATTCTTAAGCGCGCACGTGACGCCGAGTTTCGTAAAGATATTTCTCGACGGCGTCCCGATGTCGCGAACTTCCGCGTTCATCGATCCGTATCTCCCCGACAAAGCGCACGGATGCTGTTTTCGCGGCACCACCATCAAGACCGTTCCGGAGCTGGCGCGCTTGATCTCCCGACAGGAGGATCGCGGCCTCTGCGTCAAAATCCATTGCGCCGGCGACGCTGCGGTGCGCACTGCACTGGACGCGATTGATGTCGTGCGCTCATTCAAAGGCGCGACGCCTCTGATGCATCAGATCGCGCACGCCGGCTTTGTTGATCCCTCCGATATCCCGCGCTTCAAGGATCTCAACGTCGTTGCTGATCTGTCGCCGATTCTCTGGTACCCCAATCAAATTATCGACGGTATCGAGCAGGCCGTCGGCGACCGCGTTCGTCAATATTGGCCCAACCGCAACCTGCTCGAGGCTGGCGTTTTAATCGCGACCGGCACCGACTGGCCCGTGATTCCCAATCCCGATCCGTGGTCCGGTCTGGAAGGATTGATCACCCGCCGTGATCCGAACGGTCAATTCGACGGCTCGCTCTGGCCCGAGCAGGCGCTCGATCTGCCGACCGCAATCGCTGCCTATACCGTCAATCCCGCTCGCGCGATGAGACTCGGCAGCGTTACCGGCTCGCTCTCAATTGGAAAATCGGCTGACCTGATCGTGCTCGACCGAAACCTGTTCGAAGTCGCGCCGACCGACATCGCCGATACCAGGGTGACGACCACATTCTTCGAAGGACGCGCCGTGTACGAATCGTGAGGCGAACTTGAGAAATGATTGGGGGCGTCTCTGACGACCTCCGCATCGATAGAGCCACCACCGACCGAGCCGCGGCTGGCCTACAATCTTGCGCTCGGGTATCTTCGCGGCTTTCTCGTCGTGCTGGTCCTCGCGCATCACTCGGTGCTCGCCTATCTGAAGGCGGCGCCGTCGCCTGCGAAATCTCTGCTGGCTCCGCCTGAGTCCTGGCGCGCATTTCCGGTGGTCAACCCCCACGCGCATTGGGCGGGATTCAATCTGTTCTTCGGCTTCAACGACGCCTTCTTCATGTCGCTGATGTTCTTCGTTTCGGGGCTGTTCATATGGTCGAGTCTCCGGCGCAAGGGCGCGGGCACCTTCGCGCGCGATCGATTGGTCCGGCTCGGCATACCATATCTGGCCGCCGCGGCGATCGTCGCACCAATCGCCTACTACCCCGCCTATCTCCAAAGCGGAGGCCGTGGGTTCGTTGGCTTCGTTCACGCGTGGATGTCGCTGGGCGACTGGCCCGCAGGCCCGGCCTGGTTCATTTGGATGCTGCTGGCGTTCGACCTCGTCGGAGCAGGGCTATTCGTCGTGACACCAAACTTCGGCAACACGCTCGGGCGACTCGCTTCTAACGCGCGGGCGCATCCGATTCGCTTCTTCCTGCTGGTCATTGCGGTTTCGTTCGCGGTCTACACCCCGATCACCTTCATATACAGCGCGGAGTACTGGACCAGCATCGGAGTTTTCCAGTTCCAGACCTCGCGTCTGTTTCACTACGCGATTTATTTTCTCGCCGGAACCGGCGTCGGCGCCTATGGGATCGATCGCGGCTTGCTCGCCTCCGACGGGATTCTCGCGCGTCACTGGGGCCGCTGGATCTTATGGGGTATAATCGCGTTTCTCTTGAGCGCGATTTTCTTTTTCATCGCGCTAGCCGACCGCGACGCTATCTCGCCGGCTCTGCTCGAAGTCTTAAGCGGCTGCGTCTATGCGATCACGTGCGCGAGTCTGTCCTTTGCCTTCCTCGCGCTATTCATCCGTTTCGCCAATCGCCGCCGATGGATATGGGACAGCCTGAGCGCCAACGAATACGCTATGTACCTGCTCCACTATATGTTCGTCACGTGGCTCCAGTTCGCCCTACTGTCGTTCGCTCTACCCGCGATTGGAAAGGCAGCCTTCGTCTTTGCGGGAGTACTGCTGCTGAGCTGGGGAACCAGCGCGGCCCTTCGCAGTATCCCAGCCGTCGCCCGCGTAGTTTAATCGGCCGCGCTCACGAGGTGCGCGCGATCACGAACCGGCCGATCTTGTCTATCGCTTGCTGGCCTTCGGGAAGAATCTTCGCGAACACGTGCCACACATGGATCATCTCGGGCCAGATCTCGAGCTCGACGTTCACGCCCGCGGCCTTCGCGCGCGCCGCGACCCGCGTCGCGTCGTCGAGCAGGATCTCCGACTCGCCCACCTGGAGCAGGAGCGGCGGCAATCCGCGAAAGTCGGCGTGGATCTGGGAGATAAGCGGATCTTTGGGATCGTGATCCGCGTAGTAAGCTTTCGCCGAGATCGACAGATTCTCCTGCGTAACCATCGGATCGGTCGCCGCCTTGGTCTTGACCGATTCTCCGGTTCCCTCGAGATCCGTCCACGGTGAAATGCCGACGCCCGCGGCCGGCAGCGTCACGCCCATATCGCGCAGCCTCAGCAGGGTTGCGAGCACGAGCCCTCCGCCCGCGGAATCTCCCGCGATCACGATTCTGCCCTGCTTGCAGCCCTGCGCGACCAGCCATCGATATGCGGCCACGGCGTCCTCGACCGCGGCGGGAAATGGATGCTCGGGCGCGAGCCGGTAATCGATCAGCAAGGCCCGGGCGTTCGCCGCACGCGCAATTCGCGCAACCATCGCGCGATGGGTCGCAATCGAACCCATCACGTAGCCGCCACCATGCAGATACAGGATGACTCGATCCACCGCTGCGCCCGGCGCCTCGACCCACTCGGCGTGGATCCCGGCCACATCGACGGGCGTGCAGATCACGTCGCGCGCGACATGCTCGCTAATTTTCTCCATCCCGGCGCGGCGCTGCGCCGGAGTGGTATTTGGATTCATCGCTTGCGCCCTGACGATCTCGAGCACCTTCGCGAACATCTCGCTCGCCATCGTAAAACCTCCTGCGCGGGTCTGCGGCCGCGTTTTCCTCTTATACACCACGCTGACCGCCCGCCAAGAGCTTATCCACGACAAAAAGGCGCCGCCGGAAGCCTGCTCCGGCGGCGCTCGAAGTTAAAGCATCACTTCGGATTTAGTGCCGTTGATTGTAATGCTCCATCGGATGAGTCTGCCAGCCCGCGTGCGCAATCGGATGCGTGCCGGGGATCATCGGATGGGTCCCGACATTCGCGTACCCCGGGTGATGCCACGCGTCGTGCCTCCACTCGTCGCTCATGAAGCGATCCGGATGCGCCTTCAGGTCGGCTCGGACTTCCGGATGATTCGCGAAGTACTGTTGCAGTCCCGGATGCTGCGCCATAAATTGCGGGTTATCCACCAGTCCCGGATTCTGTCCGAGCTCGTGGGCTACTTCCGGATGCTCATCCAGGTAGCCGTTGTCGAACCGATTTACCTGCGGCGTTCCGATTCCGGGACCGTAGCCCCGTCCATAACCTTGCCCATATCCAGGACCGGGGATTGGGCCCGGGCCATGTCCTGACCCTTGTCCATAACCCGGCTGATGCCATGCGTCATGCTTCCATTCGTCGCTCATGAAGCGGTCCGGATGCGAGCGGATGTCAGCGCGGACGCCCGGATGGCTCTCGAAGTAGTCGCGCAATCCCGGATGGTTCGCCATGAACTGCGTATTATCCACCAGCGCTGGATTGTGTCCGAGTTCGCTCGCGACTTCCGGATGCTCATCCAGGTAGCCGTTCTGGAAGCGATTCACCTGCTTCGCACCGACTCCCTGTCCGTAGCCACCGTTGTAGGGCACCTGCGCCGTCGCCGCGGTTCCCATCGCTCCAACAAAAACCATCGCCGCGAAAGTTGTTAATGTCTTCTTCACCGCAAATCCTCCTGAGTTCCAAGTAGCCAAGCTTTGATTTTTCCGATTTATTCTGGCCTTCATCGCGATTCGCCTGCTTCAGCAACTTGGACGCCAGCCACGCCTTGTCCGTTTACAATCCCCAGGCGCGCGGCCGGCTGACCCTCCGTCGAGGTGGAATATCGGTGAAAATGCGCTCTCACGGTGGGCACCGATCGCAATGTAAACGAATGTACATCCGGTTTCGTCCAACGGGCCGGTAAGGGTAGCATCGGCCACGCGGCCGAATAGCAACGTTCCCAAGGGAGCGCGGCCGGCCAGACCAGTAAGGCGGGACCGGTCGCTGTGGTGCAGTCCGATGAAGAACTTTGCAGGCAGGTTGCCGAGCACGACGCCGCGGCGTTCGAGGCTCTGCTCGACCGCCATCAAGCGCGCGCCTTTCGCCTTGCCTGTTCGATTCTCGGTAACGAGTCCGACGCCCACGACGTATCTCAGGATGCTTTCATCCGGCTGTACGAAGCCGCGGGCAAGTTTGACGGTCGCTCCAAATTTTCGACCTGGTTCTACCGAATCGTCGTCAACCTGTGCATCGATCATAAGCGGCGCAACAAGTGGTGGAAAAAGATGGTCCCCTTCTCGACCCAGGACGACGACCTCGATTCGCCACCGGTCGATCCTCCGTCACCCGACGCCGGGCCGGAGGAGCTTGCGATCAGTGGCGATGCGGGCCGGCGCCTGCGCGTCGCGCTCGAAGGATTGTCGGCGACTCAAAAAGCCGCAGTACTGCTGCAGAGCGAAGAAGGGCTCACCAGCCGCGAGATCGCGGCGATACTCAAATGCTCTGAGAGCACCGCGCGCGTGCACATCCATCGCGCGCTGGCGCATCTCAAGAAAACCATGCGGGAAAATGAGTAAGGACGGCTAAGGCGATGACCGAGCGACATCCCGAGACCGAAATCGCGCCCTACCTGCGCGGCGAGTTGAGCGCCGCCGAGCGCGAGCGCGTCGCGGCACATCTGGCGGGATGCGCCCGATGCCGCGATGACGCCGAGGCATTCGCCGCCGCTCTAAAGATGCTCGCGACCGACGTTGCGCAGATTGCCGAGCCCGACTGGAGCGCCTATCGCGCCGAGCTGCATCGCAAGATCGCCGCACGCCGCGACCGGCCGCAAACTTCATCCGCCCGGTGGTGGTCGCCGCGAGTCGCGTGGGCCTCGATGGCGACGGCCGGGGCCGCGGTCGCTGCGATCGTGCTGGTCCTTACGCTCAGTCCGCGCACGCAGGTCGGAGCGCCGCCGGTCGAACAGCTCGCGATGGCAGACGCGATGGGCACCGCCGATATCGGCCTGCTCCGCGATTATCCCGTGGTTGAGCATCTGGACTTGCTTGAGAACTATGATGTGATCGAGCATCTGGATGAGTTCACGCCCACGGACACAACCAATGAAAAGCGGTCCTAGCTTGGCAAGCGCGATGTTACTCGCTGTGCTCCTATCCTCAGCCCCGCCGGCACAGGCGCAGACGCAGAACGATTCGCCACCGGATCTGCACATGCTGCTCGATCTGGATTTGTTCAAACCCAACCCCAACGCGGCCGCGCAGAACAGCGCCGGGGGCGACGGCTCCATGCTCGAGCAGATCCAGACGCTCTCCGCGCTCGGCTATCTCGGGCCAAACGGATCGGCGCCGTCCAAGTCCTACGCGCCGCCCCCGCCGCAGACCTTCGAACTACCTCCGGCATCTGGCGACCAGGAGACCGAGTGATGGCGGCCCGGCGGGTAAATCTTATGCGACACTTGAGCTTTGCGGCGGCGGTTCTTGGCCTCGCGATGCTTCTCGGCGCGTTCGCGCCGCATCCTGCCTATGCCCAGGGGTTCGCGCCTGGACAGTCGCGCAACGCCGCCGAGCAGGCTCTGATCTCGCAGCGCGCGGACCAGTGGAACGCGCTAACGCCTGATCAGCGCGAACGCGTGCTGGAAAATTATCGGCAGTGGAAAACGATGTCGCCGCAGCAGCGCAATTCAGTCGAGCAGAACTTCCACCAGTTCCGGAGCCTGCCGCCCGACCAGCGCCAGCAGGTCCTGCGCGGGATGCGCCAGTGGCGCGCGCTCCCTCCCGAACGCCGCGAGCAGTTGCGCCAATCCTACAATCACTTCAAGCAGCTTCCGCCTGACCGCCGCCAGCAGATCATGCAGCGCTACCAGCATTTTCAGCAGCTACCGCCGCAGCAGCGTGAGCATGTGATGGAAAATTACAAACGCTGGCAGGCGATGACCCCCGAGCAGCGCTCCGAAGTCAGCCGCCGCTTCCGCTCCCGCCAGCAGAAGTTCGAACATCGCGAAGGCGAGCATCCCTTCAAACACAATTGACCAGCGCGCGCGGCGATTCTGAGCGTCAGGGCTCGATGGCGGCATGCGCGCAGCCGCGGACCAGCCGCGCGATCGCGCCGACCGATCGAAAGTTCTCCGGCACCAGTTGATCGTCGGCGATCTCGATTCCAAAACATTCCTCGCAAAACGCGACGAGGGCGGCCACGCCCATCGAATCCAGAACGCCTAGCGCGAACAGCGAATCCTCCGATCCGAAATTGTGCAGCGGCTTGCCGCGCGGACGCTTCAGTATGAACTCGCGGATTTGTTCTTCGACGCGGTCCGCGCTCATGGCCGCGCTCCGGCCGATTCATCGAGCGCACGGCGATCGATCTTGCCGTTGGCGTTGAGTGGCAATTGCTCGCGGAATTTGATGACGGCGGGAATCATATGTGGCGGCAGAATCTTCGCACAATGATTCAGCAGTATCGCGCCGTCGGTGCGCGCTCCGGCGCGAACCACCACGATCGCGATCAGTTCGTTCCCAGCCTTGCGGACCATCGCCGCCGCGCGCTCGACTGCCGGATGGCTATCCAGCGCCGCTTCGACCTCGCCCAGGTCCACGCGATGCCCTCGAATCTTCACCTGCTGATCGGCGCGCCCGACCAGCTCCAGTGCGCCGCCTTCGCATAGCCTGACCAGATCTCCGGTTCGGCACGCGAGCACCTCGTTTACGTTGATCCGGATCTTCCGCATGACCTGCGCGCGAGCCTCTGGTTGATCCCAGTAGCCGTGCATAACTCCCGGCCCGGCAATCCATAGTTCCCCGCTCTCGCCGGATGCGACCGGGCGCTCATTCTCATCGAGCACCAGCATCGCGCAGTCCGCCGGCACTCTGCCGATACGCCGTACGTCGCTTTCGTCGGGAGGAAATTTCACCTCGTGAAACGAGCGAACCTTGGTTTCGGTGCGCGAATACGAATGAATGAACCGCACGTGCGGCAGTAGCTCCATCAGCTCGCGCAGCCGCTCGACCGGAAATCTCTCGCCTCCAAAATCAACTATCCTGAGCGCCGAGAGATCGAGCGCGCGGATATTCCCTTGCGCCAGCATCATTATCAGCGCGCTTGGAACCAGGTAGCAGACGCTGATCCGCTGCTCGCTCCAGCTTCGGATCACCGCGCCGGGAAATGGCGCCGTTCGAGCGGGCACCGGATACATCGACGCGCCCGCGCTGACGCTGACGAACAGATCGAATCCCGACATCGCGCCGGCCAGCGGCGAGTAGCCGCCGATTCGGTCCAGCTCGGATATTTCCAGGCCGCGGCGGGTCCACTCGGCCTGCCACACGAGCGCGCGATGCGAGGTCATCGCGCCTTTCGGCGTTCCCATCGATCCGGACGTGTATTGCACCGCCGCAAGATCGTCGGGGCGCACCGTGATCGCCGGCGCTTGCGATGATTCAGCCTCAGTTTCCGCCCACCGCACTGCCGGCCGCCCCGCGACTGCGGCCGCGTCGCCATCGTCATCCGCATACCAAACCGCGCGCGTCGGAACCTGGCAACCTTCGATCTCAGATAGAGCGCGGCCCAATGCCGAGACGGTGACCAGCGCGGCGATCTCGCAATTCCGCGCGAAGCCCAACCCGCGCGCGGGCGGCGCGAATGGATCGATAATCACATACGCCGCTCCGGCCTTCATCGCGGCCCAAATCGCGATGATCGCGGTCAGGCTTTTCGGCATCCAGATCGCGACCCGATCGCCTGGCTTGACGCCGTACCTGGTCAACGAATTTGCCGCCCGATTCGCCGCTTGTTCCAGGTCCGCATAGGTCAGCGTTCTGTCTTCAAGGACCAGCGCGGCGCGATCGCCGTGCATGGCGGCGCTATCGGCAAGCAAATCGACCAACGTGCCGCGCGTGGTCATCGCACCGCCCGCACGCGCTCGCCCGCGTCGTCGCTGGAACCTGCGCGCGCGTGAAATTTCATCGCCCACGAAATCATGCGTTCGTAGATGACGGGTTCGCATCCCACCGCTCGCAAGCTGCCCGGCCGTCGCTCCAGTCGCACCCGAGTTCGCGCATCGTGGTCGAGCGCGCGCATCGATTCCTCCAGCAAGTCGGCCTCCGCGCTCATGTAATCGGCGCTTCCGTAAATCAGCAGCGCGCTGGCGCGCGAGCGGACCAGCGAATCAAACGCCGCGACGAACCCGCCGGAAAGCCGCGGCGCGGGCCCCTGCCGTTCACGGGAAAACAGACCGGCGATCACGCCCCGAAACCCGCCACGCGGATTCGCTGGCGCGCGATCGATTCGCTCGGCCGCGATCGGCCCGGCGGCCAGGAACAATCCATCGATCGCGTCCGGTTCGCGTTCGAACGCGGACAGCGCGCTCAACCCGTCGAAACAATAACCCGTCAGCAGAATTAGCGCGGTCCGATCGATCTGGCGGATGTATCGAATCGCGGCGGCGACGTCGCCACCATACGGATTCGCCCTTTCCGGATTCACCGCGTCGCCGGCGCTCTCTCCGCTCCCGTGAAGATCAAACCGCAGACACACGAATCCCGCTGAAGCGAGAATCCTGGCGCTCAGCACGCGCAGCCGCCGGGTCGCGAATCGCGGATGGCCCGGAAATACAATCCATCTTTGCGCGGACGCGGCGCCCGGCGCCGGCGCGGTAACAATGCCGCAGAGCCTTCCGCTTGGGCCGGGAAAACTCACCGGAATTTCCGCTCGCGCGCGCTCGACCATCGCGGCCGTCTCAGCCCAATCCATCGAGCCAATTCCTCAGGTGGTCGATTCTTGATTCCGGATGCTGCCAGGAATCGCGTTGCGCCGACGCCTCCGATTCCGCCGCCGCTGTGACCTGGATTCCACGGCGCTCGAGGATCTCCTTGAGCCGCGAATTCTCGCGCGACAATTTCGAATGCGCCTGGAACTGCGACAGGAGAGCGGGTCCGCGCCAATTTTCAAGCAAGCCCGGAAGATCGAGAGCGGACGCGCTCGCGATGAACTTGCGATACAGGTCGAACGTCAGGACCGGCACGCGCCCTTCTTGTTCCAGCCGCTCGCGCATCTTCTCGACCGTGACACTGGGGCGCATGCGTTGCGACAATTCGTAGTACAGAACGTGCCGCATAAGCTTTGCGAAATATTCTTTCGGCTCGACAACTGGTTCCCACAAAGCGAGAGCGGCGGCCGCGCTGGACCGTGCTATCGCGCCGGCCGCGACGATCGCGCCAAAACGAATTCCCACCCACACGACCTGCGCCGCACCGGATCTGCTCCGGACGAGGTCGCTCGCGGCTAGCGCGTCATCGACCAATCCGTCGATAGTCATATCGGCCGGATCGCCCGCCGAATCGCCATGCGCGCGCGGATGAAATGAGAGCGTTGTATAACCGGCCTGCGCGAGCATCTGCGCTGCGACCGACTCGGCCCGCCACTCCCAATAATTCTCCGACAGACAGTTGCAGAAAATCACCGCTGGCGCGTTGGCGCGGCTGCCGCGGCGCAACACGGCGTAGAGCGGACGAGAATCCGATTCAAAGAAGAATCGCTCTTCAAGTTCCCGATTATGAGATGCAACCGAGATCGCCATGGGTAAGCTGGCGCGAGGCTACTTGCCATGCAAAGTCATTTCAAACCACCTATGCCTCTCATAGCTTGCGACCGCCCTGTATCCGTTGACGCGCGAGCCCGTCCCCTGAAAGATTGTCGCAGGATCCGCACGATGAGCTCTTACGACGATTACAAGCACCGCGTCCTCGAGATGAGCAAACGCCTGTCCGAGTACGGCTACTTCGGCTCGCATTCGGGCAGCGCCGGGAACGTCTCGATGCGGATCGAGGGCGAAGATGCAATCGCAGTCACGCCGACGCGCTTGCCTTACGGCGCGATGACCCCCGACGATATCTGCATCGTCGATTTGGACCTCAAGCGAGTCGAGGGCGAACGCAAGCCGTCGATCGAAGCTCCAATGCACATCGCCGCCTATCGCACCCGCGAGGACGTGAGCGCCGTCATCCACACGCATCAGTCAGGCGCGAGCGTCTGCAGCGTGATCAACGCATCCATCCCGGCCATGTTTGACGAGGTAACGCTCGCGATCGGCGGCCAGGTCGATCTGATTCCGTATGCGCTGTCGGGCTCGCGCGAACTGCATGACAACGTGACTCGTGCGCTGGCGAACCGATGCCACTGCTACATCATGCAGAACCACGGCGCGCTATGCGTCGGCGCGGATCTTGAAAAAACTTTCACCTTCGTCGAGCTGCTGGAAAAGACCGCCGCAATTTATGTTCAGGCACTCGCGACCGGACAGCCGGTCACCACTCTCCCTGAAGAAATCGCCGCGCAGCTCCATACCGCCACGCTGGAGCGCCAGAACCGCGAGATCGCGCGCCGACGCGCTTTCGCTGCTCCACGATCATGACCGCGCCCGTGGTCGCGTTCGGCGCGCACGTGCTCGATATCCTCGGGCGTCCTGTCACGCACATTCCCGAGGGACAGGGCGGCGCCATCCTCGAGCAGATTCGCATCGCGCCCGCTGGTTCCGCGGCCGGTACCGCCGTCGGACTCGCGAAGCTCGGGCTCGAGGTCGCGACAGTCGGCGCGGTCGGCGACGACACGCTCGGCGACGTGCTGCTCCGCGCGCTCGCGAGCTTCGGAATCGACACCAGTCATATCGTGCGCAAGCCGGGCGTCCAGACCTCGGCGAGCATTTTGCCGATCCGTCCCAACGGCGACCGCCCCGCGCTGCACGCGATCGGCGCGAATCCTCATTTCACGATGGATGACGTTCCGTGGAAACTCATCGAGAGCGCCGCGCATCTGCACCTAGGAGGTACCGACGTGATGCGTGGGCTCGGCCGTGGCGGCGCCGCCGAGATTCTGCGCCGCGCCAAAGCGGCGGGCGCGTTGACCAGCATGGACATCCTTAGCGAGGGCGCGCCGCGCACGCTCGAAATCCTCGAGCCGTGCCTGCCGCTGGTCGATTGGTTCATGCCCAACGCCGATCAGGCCTGCGGGTTAACCGGCGCGCACGCTCCCGACGAAGCCGCGCGCATCCTGCTCGCGCGCGGAGCACCTGGTGTAGTGCTGACGATGGGCGGCGACGGGAGCCTGATGATGACGGCCAGAGAAACCGTACACCTGCCCGCGTATGAAATCGCGGTGGTCGATACCTCCGGATGCGGCGACGCCTACTGCGCCGGATTCATCCGCGCGATGCTCCTGAAGTGGCCCCCGCGCGAGTGCACGCGCCTGGCCAACGCCGCCGCCGCGCTAGTCGCGCAAGGCCTCGGCTCCGACGCCGGAATAACCGATCTGGATCACACCGTCCGCTTCATGAACCAGACTGCGTTGCGCGCGGAAGCCCGTGAAGGATGAAGCTCGTGATCGGTGACCAGATAGCCGACGGCATCTGGTCCTGAATCGCGTTGTGACCGAAACCTGTCAGAACAATTGCGCTCTTGGGACCTGCCGCCGCATCGTAAACCTTCTGTCCCTGCGCGATCGGAATCGTCGTGTCGCTCTTGCTGTGTATCCAAAGCATCGGCGCGTGCAGACGGGCCGCCATCTGCACGTTGTCCCATCTGTCCGGCATCACCAAGCTGACCGCCTTTGGCAATCCACCCAGAACGGCCATCGCGCGAAGCGACGCGAACGGATTTGCGATTACTACACAATCAGGCGCCGCGTCCGGACGGGTCGCCGCATAGAGCATCGGTCCCCCGCCCATCGAATGGCTCAGCAGGCATCGTCGCTCGGTTGCGGGAAAAGCATTTAGAAAAAACTGGTCGGCCGCAACCGCGTCGGCATCCAGATTATCGATCGTTCCCGGCGGCGTGCTGCGCCCATGCCCCGAATAATCGAAAACCAATGACGAGATACAGCTCTGATGCAGGCGCTGCTGCACGTTGATCCAGTCAGCGACGGTCTCGTTGCGGCCGTGGAAGATCAGCACGGCCGCCGTGTCGGCGCAGGACGCGTCGGCGCGGACGAGAAATCCGTCGAGCACGCGCGGGCCGCTGGGAATTGCGACGCGTTCGAACTTGAGGCCGAGATCGGCAGGTGTGGCCGCCGAGCGGAACCCGGGATTCAGGGTCTTCTTCTCAAAAGAGCTCCACGGATCGTACCCCCCGGCGATCGTCACTCCGACTATCACCCCCACCAGAGCGAGAAACGCCAACGCCATGGCTCTCACCACCCGCCGCCGAGACGCCTGGGCGGGGACGGCACCGCCTGACCTTGGCTCGTTCATCACCGTTCCTCCACCGCGCGGGTAAGGGCGCTGGTCAGCAATTCACTCGCGACAGAGATTACGCTTTGCGTCGGCCGACGAGCCGTCGGCGGCTACTGGCAGACGAAGAAAAAGAGCGATCGCCAAGGCGGCGCGATCACGCTGCGTCGAGCATCGACCACAGCGCGTCGGGCGCGCGCCTTCCCGACTCCAGCGCCGCCGAACGCGAATCCCGGTCGCTCGCATGTCGCTCGATCAACTCCGCTCCGGCGCGCGCGTGATAAATAACCGCTGAGTTGCAGGCGCACCGCCTGCGCGCCAATCATGCGCAAGCGATCCGCGCGAGGCAACTAAACTTCGCGCGCGCCTGCAACCGCGATCACCCTCGCGTCACAGCGCCGGATGCTTCCCCTTCCAGGGGCGCGCTTCCTCGAACGCCGCGCCCAGCGCGATCACTCCGGCTTCATCGTACGGCCGCCCGACGATCTGCACGCCGATCGGCAATCCGTCTTTGTTGAAACCATTCGGCAGCGTGATCGCGGGTTGCCCGGTCGAGTTGAACGGAAATACGAACGCGGTCCATCCGTAAATTTCCTCGCCCGCCGTTTCCACCCGCGTCGCCATCGTGCCGAGCTTCACTGCCGGGCGCGTAATCGTCGGCGTTAGCAGCGCGTCGTACGGCATCAGGCGCTGGACGATCTCGCGCGCGATGTTGTGCACCTGCGCGAGCGAGCGGATGTAATCGGCGGCGAGAATTTTACCGCCATATTCCCAGGTGCTGCGCACCAGCGGGTCCATCAGCTCGGGATTCTCGATCCGGTTCGCGCCAACCCCCGCCATCACGACGGTTCGCACATGATCGATAAGCAGCTTGCCCGGATCGAGCTTGATCACCTCGACTCGATGACCCATCGCGGCGAATGTGTCGCAGGCTTTTTCGAACGCGGCGCGAGTTTCCGGATCCACCGGGCCAAGCGCGGTCTCGCTGATCGCCGCGAGCTTCAGGTCCTTCGGCCGCGTCTTGATCGAGTCGAGGAACGGGCGCGAATTCGGAAATGCCGCGTACGGATCGCCGTGCGAATGCCCCGCCATCACGTCGAGCATCATCGCCGCGTCGCGCACCGTGCGCGCCATCGGACCGGTGGTGGAAAATCCGCCCCATCCTTCACCCGCGGCCGGCGCCGAAGTGATCCGCCCGCGCGACGGCTTGATTCCAACGATTCCGCAGCACGCCGAGGGGATGCGAATCGAGCCTCCGCCGTCGCTGCCTTGGGCGATAGGATTCAATCCGGCCGCGACCGCCGCGCCCGCGCCGCCGCTGGAACCGCCGGCCGTGTGCTCGAGATTCCACGGATTGCGCGCGGCCGGGCATAGCCCGCCTTCGGTAGTCGGACGCGAGCCGAATTCCGGCGTCGCGGTTTTGCCCAACAGAATTCCGCCCGAGCCTTTGAGCCGCGTCACAAGCTCGGCGTCGGCGGGCGCGCGCCAGTTCTCATAATTCTTCGACCCGAACGTGGTGCGGATATCCTTGGTCCAGGTGAGATCCTTCAGCGAATAAGGGACCCCAAACAGCGGCAGCGCCGCCGCCTCCGCGGTGCTGGTCTTCTCGAGCTTCGCCGCGTCGGCGAGCGCCTGCTCGGGCGTGACCGTGATAAACGCGCCAAGCTTCGAATTGAGCTGCTCGATTCGGGCAAGAAAAAAATCGGCGACCTCGCGCGGACGGATTTCCTTCTTGCGCACCAGCTCGCGCAACTCCCATGCTTCGATATACGGATTGATCATAATTTATGTTCCTCGGTTTCCGGCACGCGGATGCCACAAGCTCAATCGAGTGCGGGATGCTTGTCCTTCCAGGGCCGCGCCAGCTCGAATTGCCGCGCGAGCCCGATAATCGTCACTTCATCCGTGGGACGTCCGATGATCTGTAGCCCTATCGGCAGCCCCGCCTGGTTGAATCCGTTGGGCAGCGAGAAACCGGGCTGTCCGGTCGCATTGAACGCGAAGGTGTATGGAATCCATTCCGGCAGCTCATCGAGATAGCGGTCCGGACGCGACGGCAGCGTGCCGAGCTTGACCGCGGGCCGCGCCAGCGTGGGCGAGATGATCGCGTCGTAGGCGCCAAGCGCCTGCACGATCTCGCGCGAGAGGTTGTGCATCTGCGCGACCGTCGCGATGTACTCACCGGCGCTGATCTTCTTACCCGTCTCCCAGAGTGCGCGCACCACCGGATCCATCAGCTCCGGCTGTGGGCATGGCACCGAGCCCACGCCCGCGGCGATGAGCCGCATGCATACGTCGCGCAGCTTCGCGCCGGGATCGACTTTCGTCGCCTCGACGTGATGACCCATCTCCTCGAAGACTTTGCCCGCAGCCTCGGTGGCGGCTTCGGATTCCGGGTCGCCGCGCGTGATCGCGCTGCGCGGCAGGATCGCGATTTTCAGATTGCGCGGCGCAATATCTACCGCCGATCGAAACGACGTGACCGGATCCGGCGCCCAGTACGGATCGCCCTCGACGTGCCCCGACATCACGTCCATGAACATCGCGACGTCACCGACCGTGCGCGCCATCGGACCAAAGGTCGCAAATCCCGCCCACGCCTCTCCCGCCTGCGGCGACAGCGTGACCCGCCCACGCGAGGGCTTGAGTCCAACTACCCCGCAGCACGCCGACGGGATCCGAATCGAGCCTCCTCCGTCACTGCCCTGCGCCAGAGGTCCGAGACCCGCCGCCAGCGCGCTGCCAGCACCTCCGCTCGAGCCGCCCGCGGTATGTTCGAGGTTCCACGGATTTCGCGCCGGCGGGCAGTGCCCGCCTTCAGTCGTCGGCCGCGCGCCGAACTCAGGCGTGGCGGTCTTGCCCAGCAGGATTCCGCCGTGATTGCGCATCTTCACGACGATCTCGTCGTCGAATGGCGGCTGGAAGTTTTCGTAATTCTTCGAGCCCATCGAGGTGCGGATATCTTTGGTCGCGTTAAGGTCCTTGATCGAATACGGAATTCCGAACATCAGCGAGCGCCGCCGATCGGCGTCCGGGGTTTTTTCCAGCCGCTCGGCGTCGGCAATCGCGCGCTCGGGCGTCAGCGTCATGAACGCGCCGAGCCTGGGGTTGAGCTTCTCGGCCCGCGCGATGAAGAACTCGGCGACCTCGCGCAGCTTGATTTCTTTTTTGAAGATCAGTTCGCGCAACTCGGCGGCATCGATATACGGATTCAGCATTGAGCACCTCCTGCCGCGCGCATTCGGTTCACACGCGCGGCCGCACTCTTGATGGTTGTTAGCTCAAACCGGTCCTGAGCACCAAACGACGCGCGGGTAGTGCGCGTCCAGCGGCATACATGCAAATCGCGGATGAGTGTATGTACGCCCCGGGATTTCTCCCTTCGGTCGAAATGACGAGTGTGGGCCTAATGTATGAATATTGTAGCCTCAACCGAGCCCGCGATCGTCATTCCGAGCCATAGGCGAGGAATCCCGAGGCGTTCATGCTCCAAAGCCAACAGTCACGTGCTGCGGCCTCTCGTCCGGGATTCCTCGCACGCGGCAGCCACGCGCGCGGGAATGACACATCAGCATCGCATCGGTGCAAATCTCGAGCTGATCCACCGGCGTGAAGCAGTTTTATGCGCGCTCACGCAGTGCGCTAGAATTGTCGATACGCCCCACGACCCTCGATGGAACTGCGCAATACGATTCTCTGGATACATGCACTCGCCGGCGGCGCGTGGGTCACCGCGTGCGGATGCTTCGTAATCGCGGGACTCGCAATCGTGGCGGGCAGCGAAGAGCAGGTGAACTTCGCGCTACGCGCCGCGCCCAAAATCGACGGCTTCAATATCGCCGCCGCGACCGTCGTCCTCGTAACGGGAGGGTTCAACCTCGCGCTCGCGGGCGTGGCGCGCGGATTCAATTTCTCTGCGCAGTTCGGAATCATCCTCGCGGTGAAAGTGATCTTGTTCATCGCGATGGCGCTGGCACTCGGCCGCGCGCTCTCGATCACCGCGACGCTGCGCGCCGTCGCCGGCAAGGGCCGGGTCGCCGCGATTCCCGGCGCGACGATGCGCACCGTCAGATGGCACGGCGCGATCGCCGCAATGGGCGCGATCGCACTGGTGTGCGGACTCTGGCTGATGGGCTCATAATCACAACATGAAGCGCAAACGCGGCAAGCTCAATCCGCGCGGGCTGCTAGGCGTCGCCGCGATTCTGATGGTGCTTTTCGCGCTTGGTGCCGGCGGCGCGATTCTGTTCACCCGGATGCGCGGGCATTCCGATCTTGCCGAACTGCTCGCGCAATCGCCGATGGCCGCGGTGCATCCAGCTTCGCCCACGCCCGAAGTCCCGCAATCGGCGCCCGCGAACCCTCGCTCAGCCAATCCCATTTCCGCCGCGGGAGCAGCCGATATGATGTCCGGAGGAGGTTTGCAGACACAGCCTGCTCCCAAACAGGTTCCTGCCGCAAAACCGTCCGCGATGCCCACGCATGCTCAGCAAAATGAATTGAGAATTCCAAGCCAGACTCCACCCGAGGCGAGCGCGCTCACCCTTCCCTCGGAGTCGACGCTCGACAGCGCTCGCTCGCGCGACGTTACCGCATATCTGAAAGCGCATCGTCTGCCGTTCGTCACCGCGCAGATCTATCGCGACGCATCCGGCGCTCCTGCCTTTGCGATGCTCTCAGGGAAGGTCGCGACCGATTTCGGCAAGCAGGACGCCGAAAGCAAAACTCTCGGCTTTCTGGGCACCCCGAGCCTTGCACTCGACAATCAGATCAAGGTCGATCCCGGCGTGCAGACCGCCACCAATCCCGCGCCGAGCCAGACCGGCACGCTCAAGCTGCCGAGCGTGTTCAGGGGATGCTGGGAGCTGGTGAACGATCAACAGGACGGCCCGGTGCGGCTACTGCCCGGCGCACCTGAGGGATGCGTCTATACGCAAGACTCGGGACGATTCTGCTATCAGCAAACCGCCGGCAGAGACTTCGAGCCGACCTTTTCTTCACTGCGCCTGAAGTCGGGCCTGTATGGAACCCAGACCGACGAATGGTCGCGCGTCGAGCTGCTCTCTACCGACGGGGTGGATTCGATGCGGATGCGCTTTCTGCTGCATCATTCCGACGCCGGCAACGCGTTGCCGTTTTTCTCGACTCGCGAATCGATCGACGAAACCCACGAACTCTCATGCACCGTCGCCGGCGCCACGATGCATTGCGAAGACCAGGAATACGGCCGCCTGGGCGGCCAGCCCTGGTGCGTAGCCCTGCACAGCGACGAGTTCCAGAGAGTCGCGAATTGAACAATGGCCTGGTAGCGATTCTTGTCCGTCATCCTGCCATGAAAGTGGAGACGGTATGAGTGCTGTGTGCAAAGAATAAAGCCATAGTGGCGCGGGCGTCTCGCCCGCGCCACTATGGCTTTATTCTTTGCACACAATACTCACACCGCCCTGACTTTCATGGCAGGATGACTGCAATGGACAACACGCGATAAGAGGCTATCTACCGCGATGAGCAGCACGCCGCCAAAAATTGAAATCGGATCGTTCACCGTCGCCTTTCTTACCGACGGGCTATGGCGCAACGACGGCGGATGCATGTTCGGCGTGGTGCCGCGCGAGCTCTGGAAGCGCGATCATCCGCCCGACGAGCAAAATCGCATCCGCCTCAACCTGACCTGTCCGCTGATCATCCGTGGCACCGACGCGATCCTGGTCGATTGCGGAATCGGCAACCGGCTTAGCGACGTTGAACGAAAGATCTTCGACCACGGCGAAGGATGGCTCCCCGATCATCTGCACGCTCTCGGGATGGACTTGGGCGACATCACCGCCGTCATCTGCTCGCATCTGCACTTCGACCACGCGGGCGGCCTGGTGCGCCGGCGCGACTCCGGTGTGCTCGAGGCCGCGTTTCCGCGCGCGCGAATCTTCGTGCAGAAAGGCGAACTCGAGATCGCCCGCGAGCCGCGCAACGAGCGGCTGCGCGCCGCCTACCGCCACGCCGCGGAAATCCTCGCGCCCAACCTTGCGCGGATCGAAGCACTCGACGGCCCGGCCGAGATCGTGCCGGGCGTAACCGCCGTCCCCACCGGAGGCCACACCCGCGACCATCAGGTATGCACCGTCAGCGACGCGGGCGCGTCATTCGCGCATCTGGCGGATATCGTGCCGACCCGGTCGCATCTGCGCGGTCCCTGGAACCAGGCGTACGATCTGGACGCGCTTACCACTATGGAACAGAAGTCGCTCTACCTCGGCCGCGCGATCGCGGATCGCACCTGGATATCGTTCGCCCATGATGATCAGGTGTTCGCCGCGCGGGTCAGCAACGATCGCGGCCGCATCGTGTTGATCGAAAAGATCCCGGTTCCCGAGCGAAATTGATCGCGATGCGGCTGAAAACCGTGCAACGCGAGGTAGTGTCCTAATTTGACGGGATGAGCCGGGACTAAGCGGGATGACGCGGGACACGTGATCTGCCATGATGACCGCATGCGTAAGCGGTCACGGAAACCAGAGGCAGAGGACGTTAACCAGATAGCGGCGCGGATGACCCGGCACCTCATCGACACCACCGAAGCCGATGAGGTGATGAGCGACGAGGATACTCGCAAAGCGCTGGCACGTGCCCTAGGACGGCTCGGCGGCCTCAAAGGCGGACCTGCAAGGGCTGCGAAGTTGAGCAAGGCAGAGCGGAGTAAAAGCGCTAGCGACGCGGCGCGAGCACGATGGTCCAAAGCGCGGACTTGACAGCACGCATCCCGAACGGCGATTATATATGTACCAATGTCCCTGTAGGCCGAACCGGCGCCGTATGGCGTGCTTGCTTGGAACATCTTCAAGCTAGGCCACGGGGACGACCTTTTCCTTACCGAAATTCCCAGATATTCTCGATCTGACGGTGCATCATCTGTCGCCAACGTGCATCGGCTTGCCGATTTCTACCAGGGTACGATCGTGCTATAGCTCCCGCCGCCATGTCGGCAACCTGAATCAAATTATTGGTGCGCGAGTTAGCAAACTTCTCTCATCGATACAGACAAGCAAAACAATTCACCCGAACAGAACGAAGCGAATCAACTCTGACCGCCCGGAAGCATGAGCAATTTTGGCGCAGGGTCTTTGTCTGATCCAGCAGCAGGATGTTTCGATAGCTTGTTCTTTAGCGCGCGCCAGACCACGCCGCGAGACACGCCTAACTCTTCTGAGATCTTTCGATAGCTCTTGCCCGCAGCATGAAGCTGTTGAATTTGAACGTCTTGACCCTTACGAAACTCAGGGTCGTCGGCTTTTAATGCTTTGCTTTTCGCGGGTCGTCTCCGCGTCTTGTTTTTAGCCTTCGCGATCTTCTCGTCGCGCATACCCGGATACCATTCGCGAAGGCCCCATTTGCCTTGGACCGATACGAGATCACCGTCCACTTGCTTGAGGCGTGAAAGCGTAGAGCCTACCGTCGTCAGGAGATTCTTCGATGTCGTCGTCATACCGCCATCCTGAAACGCCTTGGTGATGTCGCTTACAGACTGCGGACGCTTTGTCATCGCCAGAAACTTTCGGATGGCGTCGGGGATAGACAATCCGAAAAATGTATCGAATTTCACTTCCGGGGAATCGAGTTTCCGGTCAGTCAGCAGTGGTGCGCCCGAAGTCTCTTCGTAGCCGCCGCCGAGGCTGAGCCATTGGCGGATACCGGCAATGGCGCTGTCGAGCGCCGCGCGCTTCGCTTCCATATCCGCTAGTACCGCCGTGTAATCAATCTCGTTAGCCATCGCATTGCCTCCATCGATCCGTCCTGCTATAAGCGCAGAAGGGAGTGGTAAAGAGTCGGGGCGGGCGTCCCCGCCCCGAGATTTGAGCGCCGGTTTTACCGGGTTCAAGCTATCATCCGCACCACCTCCCGACGTGGCGGCCCCGCCGGGTCACTCCCGGCCAAAGAGTAAAACCCGGCGAGGGCCTTCCTTCCACTGATCCGCTTTTACTCGTTTTGTAAAATCCGCGCAATATCTCAGCGCAACGATACGGATACATTTATCCACATATCTGGACGCGGCATGATATCTGCGCGCCGCGACCTATCGTTAGCCGTTTGACAATGCGTGACCGGTCACGTATATATATTTCATGTACACGCTCACGCAAGAACAGCGCTGCCAAGTGATCGCGGCCCTTGTCGAAGGAAACAGCTTTCGCAGCATCGAACGCATGACAGGAATTCATCGTGACACGATCATGCGGCTCATGGTTCGCGTCGGGAATGGCTGCGCGGCACTGATGGACCGTGAGATGAGAAACCTCAACTGCGAGAGGCTTCAATTGGACGAACTGTGGGCGTTTGTAGGAATGAAGCAAAAGCGCGCGTCTCAGCTTCCAGAGCGCGGAGAATTTGGAGACGCTTATACTTTCGTGGCGCTTGATGCCGATACGAAACTTGTTCCCTGCTTTCACGTCGGACGGCGCACGTGGAATGACACCGCGATCTTCATTGACGATCTGCGCTCGCGCATCGTGAACAGGCCGCAGATCACGACCGATGCTTTTGCGGCTTACTATGGCTCAATTCGTCGAGCGTTCGATTCCCAAGTCGATTACGCTCAAATCTTCAAAGTGTTCGCGTCCGAGACGAATGCAGGTCGCGGTCGCTATTCGCCTCCCGACATGGTGAGAAGCGAAAAGGAGGTACTTATAGGCAGCCCCGATCCGGCGCATGTCTCCACAAGCTATGTGGAGCGGCAAAATCTATCGGTACGGATGGAATGCCGCCGATTCACGCGGCTGACCAATGCGTTCAGCAAGAAGCTCGCGAACCTCAAGGCGTCGGTCGCGTTGCACTACGCGCATTACAATTTCGTGCGCGTGCATCGGACCCTGCGCTGTACGCCCGCAATGGCAGCTGGCGTGACGGATCGGCTATGGTCGGTCGAGGAATTGATCGGAGCGGCAGTTGACGATGGGAATCTCGCGCGGGTTTCGTAGATTAAGCATTGTGGCGGCGATAGTTGGCGTTGCCTTGATGCTCCTTTTTATGCTGGGGGCCGAGCCAAGGATGGCTCGTGTTTCGTTGCTGTTGTGGATATGGCTGATCTTTTTGTTCGGCGGAATACCGGCCATCTTCATCTTACTGATCGGCTGGGTCGTCGCGGGATTTCGGCAGGAAAAATCAAATTAGGACACTACCCAACGCGAATGGTTACTTGTTGCGTTGTCAAAGGTCCGTTATACTGTCAGCCATGCTGAGCTTGAAAAATAGCACAGCCCTTCCTCCGACCGCTGCCTATCACGCTCGCCCCAAACGTCCGTAACTTTAGGAGCTGGCCGATGGCTGAACCCAATCACTTCGAACGCGTAATCAAAGAAGACCGCGCCGCCCGCGAATCTGAAAGGTGGAGCGGAACGCTGCTCGGATATCTCGAACTGATCAAAGCCGATCCGACTATCACCAAACTCTCCCACGCCCGCATCTACGACATGATCACGGCGTCGGGCTCCCGCGGGATCCAGGAGAGCGACGACCCGCGCACCAAGCGGCTCTACAAAGACGAGCCAGTCAAAGTCTTCGGATTCTTCTCGGAGGAATTTTTCGGAATCGAGCGCACGATTTCGCAAATCGTACGCTACTTCCATTCCGCCTCGCTCAAGGGCGAGGAATCGCGCCAGGTCCTTTACCTGATGGGACCGGTCGGATCGGGCAAATCCTCGCTGGTCGAGCGCCTGCAGCGCGGGCTCGAACAGATGGGGACGATCTACAGTATCGAAGGATGCCCGATGCACGAGGAGCCGCTGCATCTGATCCCGCGCCATCTCCGGCGCGAATTCGAGAAGATGCTCGGCGTGCATATCGAGGGCGACCTGTGCCCGGTCTGCCGTTATCGCTTGAAGGTCGAGTTCAATCAGCGCTACGAAGAATTTCCGATCGAGACCAAAAGCTTCTCGAAGCGCAACCGCGTCGGCGTCGGCGTGGTTCCTCCGGTCGATCCGAACAACCAGGACACCTCGGTGCTGATCGGCAGCGAAGATATCTCGAAGCTCGATCAATATTCCGAAGGTGACCCGCGCGTGCTCGAACTCAACGGCGCGCTCAACGTCGGCAACCGCGGCGTGGTCGAGTTTATCGAAGTCTTCAAGAACGAAACCGAATACCTGCACGCGATGATCACCGCGACGCAGGAAAAGGTCATCCCCGCGCCCGGACGCCACGGGATGGTCTACGTCGATACCACGATCGTCGCGCACTCGAACGAAGCCGAATGGCAGAAGTTCAAGGCCGACCACACCAACGAGGCGATCCTCGACCGAATCGTCGTGGTCAAAGTCCCGTACAATCTTCGCCTGTCGGAAGAGGTGAAGATCTATCTTAAGATCATTCGCAACTCAGACTTCCGCGCGCACGTCGCGCCGCATACGCTCGAACTGGCCTCGATGTTCGCGATCCTCTCGCGGCTGGAGCCGACCTCGAAGTGCGACCTGATGACCAAGCTCCGGCTTTACAACGGAGAGGAGGTGGTCGAGAAGGGGCGCACCAAGAAGATCGACGTGCAGGAGCTGAAGGAAGACACCAAGCGCGAGGGCATGAACGGCATCTCGACCCGCTTCATCATGAAGGCGCTGGACAACGCGCTCAGCGACAACGTCAGCGGCAACTGCATCAATCCGATCAACGTGCGCGAGTCTCTGATCGCGATGACCAAGGAAGCCGACCTTCCCGACGACACACGCAAGGCTTATCTGGAACTGCTGCAAGACACCTTGCACAAGGAATATCTCGAGCTGCTGGAAAAAGAGATCACGCGCGCGTTCGTATACTCCTACCAGGAGCAGGCCGAATCGCTGTTCCAGAATTACCTCGACCACGCGGAGGCCTACGTCAACAAGACCAAGGTTCGCGATCGCAACACCAAGGAAGAGCTGTCGCCCGACGAGGGCTTCCTCAAATCGATCGAAGAACAGATCGCGATTATCGGCTCCGCCGCCGACGGCTTCCGTCAGGAAGTGATCGCGTACCTGTGGGCAACCTCGCGCCGCGGCGAGAAGGTCAGCTACAAGAGCTACGAGCCTCTGAAGGAAGCGATCGAGAAAAAGCTGATGACCTCGGTCCGCGACATCTCGCGCATCATCACCAAGGCCCGCACGCGCGACGAGGAGCAAGGCGAGAAGTACAGCGCGATGGTCAAGAACCTCCTGGAGAACGGCTACTGCGAATCATGCGTAGATGTGGTGCTGAAGTACGCCGCCAACAATCTCTGGAAAGATTGAGCGCCGCAGCATCGCGAGGGAAATCGCTCGAACGGGCCCTCAGAGGATCGCCCGGTTCAGGCGAAGAAACCGACCTAACCCCTACCCCTTCCCGCCCGGGAAGGGGTCAGACCTCGCCGCGCACGGTTTTGGGAGTGATCCTGATGCGTCGCATACAAGCCGTATCGATCGGTCGAGCTTTCACGCGCGGTTCTCGGGGCCGCCTTCAGTCCGGTGTTCTCCTGGTTCCTCTTCCCGTACGGGCTACCCTCTGAATTAGCGCGATGAATCTCAACCTTCAGTCGGGTGCTCTCTGGTTCCCCTTCCCGCACGGGAACGGGGTCAGCCCTTCGCCGCACGGAGTTTTGCAATCGATCTTGCTACGCTCCTACAAGTCATATCGATCTTTCGCGTTTTTCTGGGCTCTCTTCAATCAGGTGTTCTCTGGTTCCCCTTCCCGTTCGGGTTCTCTTGGACTCATCTCAGTTCGCCGAGCACCTGCTGCAATCCGGGAATTGCACTCTGGTTCCCCTTCCCGTGCGGGAAGGGGTTAGGTCGAGTGTCTGAGTTGAAGGCGCGAACACCGGTTGTCCGTAATCAGTCCGTCAGCGCTCAAAAACTCGCACTTGCAAAATCTCTGCGGCGCCGTATGACCGAGTCCGAGGGCGCTTTGTGGAGGATTCTGCGCGGCAACAAAATCAACGGACTCCACTTTCGCCGCCAACAAGTCGTCGGCAAATATATCGTCGATTTCTATCGCGAGGCTGCCCGTCTTGCGATCGAGCTCGACGGTCTCTCGCATGTATTGCGCTCAGACCTCGACACACGCCGCGACGCAGCCCTGTCGGATCTCGGCGTGAGAATTCTGCGTATTCCCAATTACATCATTCATGGCGATCTAGATCTGATCGCGCGATGGATTGCCGACCAGATAACAATCCTCCGTGCGGAACAGAAATGACTACTTTCCGCTCACGAGCGCGCCAGGACAGCGACCAAAACGAACTCCTGATTTATGCAAACTTCCTGAGCATCTTCGGACACTCTGTCTCAACCCAATACGCGAAATCACTGGAACGAACCCACCGTCAAAAAAGCGTTCTAGTAACGAAGGACGCGGACGGATGAAGGAGAGATAGGATGCGTTCAGGATCTCCCGGCTTCCTGCACAAGTGAAACCGTGAGGTGAATTCCTAAGTCTGATGACCGTCGCCCGGTCCGCGCTACACCCGATGCCCCCAGCGCGCGGACACGCTATACTGGAATCGCCCGCGAAGAGGAGTACCGCATGGCTACTGGCGACACTATCTTCCGCGAATATCGGCCCTCTGATGCCGAACGCTCCGACCGCTCGGCCGGCGACCGCCAGCGGCATCGGCAGAAAGTCCGCGAATCAATCCGCGAAAATATCGCCGACATCATCGCCGAGGAATCGATCATTGGCAAAGACAAGGACCGCGTCATCAAGGTCCCCCTGCGCGGCATCAAGGAGTATCGCTTCATCTACGGCGAAAACTCTCCCGGCGCCTCCCAGGGCAACGGCGATTCCAAGCCCGGCGATGTTGTCGGCAAGAGCGGCAAGGAAGGTCAGGGCCAGGGCGACGACATGGCCGGCGACCGCCCCGGAGTTGATTACTACGAAACCGACGTAACCCTCGAAGAGCTCATCGAGATCATGTTCGAGGACCTCGAGCTCCCGAACCTCGAGCGCCGCGCGCTGCGCGAAATAATCGCCGACTACTCGTCGCGCCGCAAAGGCTATCGCAAGGTCGGAATCCGTGTGCGCCTGGACAAGCGCCGCACGGCCAAGCAGCGCGTGATGCGGATGCTCGCGTCGGAGCGCCGCCGCGGCGGCGACCCGGCCCATGCCGCTCCCGGATCGCCGGAGTCCGAGCCGCAGGACGATGATATTCGCGGCGCGGAGAATCTCGACCTCGCCGATCTGAGCGAGGAGGAAGCGCTGTTCGATTCCGATGCGGATTCCGAAATGAGCGACCTCGACGAGAGCGATGATTCCGCGCTCGACGCTCCCGCGACTCCGGGCGCGCGCGTCGCGGTGAAAAAACGCCGCTTCCCGTTTCACAAGGGCGACCTGCGCTACAAGCATGTCGAAGTTGACACGCGCGAGGAATCCAACGCCGCCGTGATTTGCATCATGGATACCTCGGGCTCGATGGATACGATGAAGAAGTACCTGGCGCGCAGCTTCTTCTTCCTGCTCTACCAGTTCATTTCGACCCGTTACCGCAACGTCGAAATCATTTTCATCGCGCATCACACCGAAGCCTTTGAAGTTACCGAGGAAGAATTTTTTCACAAAGGCGAATCCGGCGGCACTTTCATTTCGTCGGGCTACCAGAAAGCGCTCGAGATAATCGCCGCGCGCTATCATCCGTCTTTGTGGAATGTGTATGCGTTTCATTGCTCCGACGGCGACAACTTCGACTCCGACAATCCCGCCGCACTCAAGGCCGGTGAAGAGCTGGCCTCGATCTGCAACCTGTTCGGCTACGGTGAGATCAAGCCGCTCGGGTCGCGCTATTATGAATCCTCGATGCTGAACGTATTCCGCAAAATCCAGGCGCCGAATTTCCACACCGTGCTGATCGAGCGCAAGGAAGACATCTGGCCGTCATTCAAAGCGTTCCTGGCCAAAGACAGGGTGAAGGAATGAGCAGTCACGCCGCGCATGATTCGGGCTCGCACTCGAACTACACGCTCGCCGACCTGGCGCAGTGGGACGAACGGATTCGCGAGAAGGCCGATGAATTCGGACTCGATTGTTACACGCAGGAATTTGAGATTTGCGACCACACCGGGATGCTCGGGTACATGGCTTACTCCGGGATGCCCTCGCACTACCCGCACTGGTCGTACGGCAAATCCTACGAAAAGTTAAAGACGCTTTACGATCACGGCGTCTCCGGATTGCCGTACGAAATGGTGATCAATTCCGATCCCGCGATCGCCTACCTGATGCGCGACAACACGCTGCTGCTGCAGATTCTGACCATCGCGCACGTGTACGGGCACAACGATTTTTTCAAGAATAATTTCACCTACCGCTCGACCCGCGCCGAGCTCACGATCGAGATCTTCAAGGCGCATGCGATGCGCGTGCGGCGCTATGCCGAGGATCCCTCGATCGGAATCGAGAAGATCGAACGTATCCTCGACGCGGCGCACGCGCTCTCGTGGAATTGCCGCCGCAACCTGGCAATTCGCAAGCGCACCCACAACGAGCAGGTCGAGCTTGCGCTCGAAGCGGCGCATCCGCGGCCCGATCCGTTCGCGAAAATCCATGCCCGCCAGGAATTCACCGAGCCCGACCTGCACAAGGTTCCGCTCGAACCCGACGAAGACCTGCTGATCTTTATCCGCGACCACAATCCCTATCTCGCCGAATGGGAAAAAGATCTGCTCACGATCGTCGATGAAGAAGCGAAGTATTTCATCCCGATGATGGAAACCAAGATCATGAACGAGGGATGGGCCAGCTTCTGGCATCACAAGATCGTCGAGTCGCTGAAGCTCGAGCACGGACTCCATCTCGAATTTATCGTGCGCCACAACCAGGTCGTGCGCCCGATTCCCGGCCAGTTAAACCCGTATCATCTCGGCTACAAAATCTGGGAAGACATCGAGCGGCGATGGACCACGCCGACTGCCGACGAGATCAAGCGCGACGGCGCGCCCACCAAGTCCGCACGCGACAAGCTGTTCGAGGTCCGCGAGGTCGAACGCGACACTTCGTTCCTGCGCCGCTACCTCACTGAAGATCTGATGCGCGAGATGGACATCTTCCAGTACGAGGCGCGCGGCGAGGACCTGGTGGTCGGCAAAGTCGCCGACGACGAGGGCTGGCGCGAGGTCAAGGAAACGCTCATCAAGAACGTGGGCACCAGTTCGATTCCGGTAATCAAAGTTGAAGACGCCGATTTCGGGCAGACCCGCACGCTGTATTTGAAGCATCATCACGACGGCCGGGATCTGCATCTCGAATACGCCGAAAAGACGATGGCGTATCTGCATCGCCTATGGGGCCGCGAAGTCGTGATGGAAACCACGCTCGATTCCAAGCGCTCGCTGCTCTGCTTCAACGAACGCGGTTTCTCCGCCCGCGCAATGAAGTAAGCGGCAGCCGCGAATCGAATTGCTCCGCTGGAGTCCGGGTGGCGGAGCAGCTATTGTATACCTCTCAATACAGGAGCATCCGATGGCCGAAGTACTGACAATCCGGATCGACGCCAAGAGCAAAAAACGACTGGAAAAACTGGCCAAGGCGACCGCGCGCACCAAGTCGTACCTCGCGGCGCAGGCGGTCCGCAATTACCTGGACTTGAACGAATGGCAGATTACCGAGATCAAGAAAGGTATCGAGGAGGCCGACCGCGGCGAATTCGCAAGCGAGGCCGAGGTCAAACGCGTGTACGCGAAGATCCGCGGCTATGCGCGTTGAATGGACGCGGCAGGCGCTTGCTAATCTGGAAGATCATTTCGATCACGTCGCGAGCGAGAATCTCGACGCGGCGCGCCGGATCTTCACGCGCGTGGTCGAGACAGTTGAAAGGCTGGGACGGTTTCCGTCGATGGGCAGAATCAGCAGGGTCACCGACACGCGTGAACTATACGTGAGTGGAACGCCCTATATAGTGCCCTACCGTGTTCACAACGATACCGTCGAAATACTGCGGCTGCTTCACTCGTCGCAGGAATGGCCCAAGAAATTGTAGCTAGAAGTATTTCTCTCCGCGTAGCGCGCTACTCCGACGGTTGCGGCGGAGGATTGCCTTCCCTGATCTGCGCGCGCGGGACTCCGCTCTGCGCGGCCTCTTCACCCAGTAATCGCTCTTCGCGCCGCGTGAGAGGATGCAGCGTGCCCGAGAACTCAGTCTCCATGATCGGGTCGGCGAATCCCGATACGTAGATATCCTCAGTCTGCGTGCATTTAACCTCGTTTTTGCTGATGAGCTCGAGGTAGACCTTTCCGATGTTTCGAAGCGGCGGCTGGCTCCCAACGTCCAACCCCTCGACCCTTAGTGATACCGCTCTGGGGCCGTCCGTCTTTGCCTTGGTCTCGAGCACCTGCATATCCGGGCTTCCAATTACCGTCGTCGCCAGAACCACGCCGCCATTCTGCTCGCCGAAGATCATGCTCGTCCCCATCAACTCGGGCGGATGACCGCGGCCGTAGTGGCGCGTGAGCCTCAGATGTCCGCCCCAGTTGCCGATAAAATCCAGGCTCGCCTCGGGCAGCGTCAGCACCTGCGCGTTAGGCGGAATCACCGGGATGACGCGCGTGTTGTCGTCATTCTCCTGCTGCGGCGTCGAGGTCTGCGGACTCGGCTGCGAGGGCTGCAGCTCGAGCGTCTGTCCGCCGCCCTGGCTGCGGATGTTTGGAATAGGGCTCGATTGAGCATGCACGGGCCACGCTCCCGCCACGATGAAGAACACCGCTGCGACCGCGGGATATCCATATCGTACGAGAAGATTTCTGTGGCGCTCGAACATGGCTCTCTATTCTACGCCGTCGCGCCGCGCTGCGCGACGCTCACCTGATCGGCACCAGGTCGAGTTTGTCGCCTGGTTTCGCGCCGAGCGCGGCCAGCACTTCGGGAGCGACGACGATTCGAGGACCCTGCGCGATTCCGGGCGCCGCGACCGCGCGAAATCCGCGCCGCCGATCGTCGAGCGCGAGCAGCCATCGCGGATGCGCAATCGGATCGACCTCGCCTGCATCGGCGCGCGCGACCCGGTGTTGCTTGACCGGCGTGAGCTCGTCGAGTTCGCCGCCGTAGTACGGTCCCGCGTCGAACGGATCGATCTGGTCGAGAAATCGCATCCCCGCCTGCTCGAGCAGCTTGACCGCGCCGCGCGTGTCTTCGCCCACCGTGCCGATCGCCGCGCGCACCGCTTCGGGCAGCAGAAAAGTGTAGAGCGGAGAGTCGGGAAACAGCGCGTGGATAAATTCCTTGTCGTGGATCGAGAGCCGATCCGCATCGCGAAACGACAGTCCCGTGAGCGGCCGTCCGAAGTGATCCCAGAATGCATTGCGATGCCGCGGCGCCTGCGGCGGCAACATCTCGGCCACCACGCGGTGCTGGAACCGGCTTCGATGCTTTGCCAGGTAGAGGAACCGGACCCACGAAAGCTGGCGGCCGACGCGCTCGGGACTCCGCCGTATCGCGGGCGCGACAATCAGGCCGCCCAGCTCGGTCGGCCCGTCCATCGAATGCCGCAGCCGCAAATACTGATGCCGGAACATCCGGCCAAGCCGCTTCGAATAGCGCTCTTCGTTATCAACCTCCAGATAAAAGTGCGGTGACTCCGGCGTGCCGTGCTTTGCGATAATCATCGAGGCGCCCGCGATTTTTCCCGAGCCGATCCGCTGCGCGCAGAACACGTACACGGCGCGCGACCGATCGCGAATCTGGCCGCGAAACGATCGCGTCGAGCGGTCGAGCAGCTCGCGCAACTCCTCGGACTGCGTCGGCAGATTGATCGAATCGAGCCGCCGCGCCAGCGCAAGGAGATGGCGATGGTCCCTGCGGGTAGCTTCGCGCACAAGGAAAGCCGGAGCAGCGGTCAAAGCGGACGCCATCAATCAAGTCTAACATCGCCGCTCTACTTCGGAACCCTCCTAGGGCCGGCGCGCTCAGAGACCACTGTGTATGAAAGCCACCAGAGCAGCACCTCACCCGCCGCTTCGCGGCACCCTCTCCCGGAGGCCCGGAGGGAGAGGGAATCAGAGTGGGCGCGGCTCGGACCCGGGATTCGCCGCGCGGACTAGCCACGTTGCTTTAGAATGTGGGGTCTTATAACTTCGCAATCGGAACGTAGCGGGTTTGGGTAGGATCCAAGGAGGGTGGCTGATGGAGTGGCCGAAGTGCCAGAAGTGTAACGATGGAACGCTGATCCCTCTGTCGGATTATGGGCAGGAAGGCGCTTCCGTGATGTTCAAGGCGTGGGTCTGCACCAACCCGGATTGCGGTTTTAGCTTGCGGGTCAACAAGGGCGAAGTAACCTACGGCCGCCGCATCGAAACCAAACACTAGACGGAAAGCATCACCACGAAACCGATGCCGAACTTTTCGGGCGGCCCAGACTGGCCGCCCTTTTTTTGGACGCGCCCGCGCCGCCACGGCGTTCGCGCGGCGATGGTCGCCGCTGCCGCGATGCTATGCCTGTTCGCCGCAGGCTGCTCCGTCCTCATCGCGGCCCCGTCATCGCATCTGCTGGCTGTCACCGATAGCGACAACGGGAAGACTTTCTCGCTGGCGCCCGGCGCCGAGCTGAAGGTGTCGTTGAATGCGACTTCCGGAACCGGATATCTCTGGGCGGTCGCGGGGAATGATCCCGCGGTGCTCGAGCCGCGCGGCCTGGGCAACTTCGAGATGCCGAAGGATGCGGCGCCGGGAGCGATGGGAACGCAGGTGTTTCATTTCGACGCGCAGGCGCCGGGCACAACGAAACTCGAGATGGCCTACATTCGTCCGTGGGAAAAAAATGTCGCGCCGGCCGCGACCTGGAGCATCACTGTAAACGTGCGTTGATTCAATCACTCCGCGCGCTTCGCGAACAGCGCGCGAAGCTGGTCGTGCGGCAGCGAGCTGATCAGCCGCCCATCAATTCCAGTCATCGTATCGGCTGCGACCATCGCATTGACGATCGCCTCTTCGGTCGCCTGCACGGCGGCGGTAAACACCGGATCGATTCGCGAGTTTCGCAGCATCGGAACTTTGATCACGTCGCCGTGTTCCTTGCGACGCGGGAGCTCGGGCGGATTCGCGGTCGAGAAAGCAAGGAACAGATCGCCCGAGCCGTTGCCCGAGACGCTGCCGGTGCGCGCCAACCCCATTGTGAGCCGCCGCGCAATCCGCTTTAGCTGATGCGGCAACAAGGGCGCGTCGGTCGCTGCGATTATGATGATCGACCCGAGCTCCCGCGACGCAGATACCGCCGGCGCCGATTCAAGCGCCCGCGCGATCGGTACCCCCGCAATCGTCAGCTCGTCGCGCCGTCCACAGTTGAGCTGCACCAGCACGCCCATCGTGTAGCCGCCCGCCGCGCGAGCGAGCCTGCGCGAGGCCGTGCCGATTCCACCCTTCCATCCGTAGCCGATCATCCCGGTGCCTCCGCCGACACATCCTTCGGCGACGCGACCGCCCCGTGCGCCCTCGAGCGCCGCAAACGCGTGCGCAGGTTTGACGTGGAAGCCGTTGATGTCGTTCAGGTAGCCGTCCCAGGTCTCGGCGACCACCGGCAGCGACCACGGCTGGGTCATCCGTCCTGAGCGGAGCTGCCACGCAATCACGGCGTCACGGACGACGCCGACGCTGTGTGTATTGGTGATCATCACCGGTGACGACAGAAAGCCCGACTCCTCGATCCACGCCGTTCCCGTCATCTCGCCGTTGCCGTTGAGCGCGAAGTATCCGGCGAATACCGGAGCGCCGACGCGGCGCCCGCGCGGCAAGATCGCGGTGACGCCGGTACGGACCGGACCGCGGCCAACTACGAGCTTTCCGCTTCCACGGATGATAGTCGCGTGGCCGACCTCGACCCCGGCGACATCGGTGATCGAGTTCAGAGGGCCGGCCGTACCCTCGAACGGGAGGCCCAGATCGCGTGCGCGCGGCCGGACCTTTTCGCGATTCTTATTTTGGCGCATCGAGCGCAAGAGTGTAGCGCGCGGCGTGCCGAATCGGCTATCGAAAAACGATCAGGTCGCGGAAGAATGGGACGCTTAGGCGATAGCGGGAACCGCGACCAGGATCGGCGTCAACCGGCTGAGCGCCTGCTTCAGTTCGGCGCGCGTCGTTCCGATCGCCTTGATCATCGGGAGCACGCCGTTCTCAAGAAACGAACGTGGGCTGATCCCGGCGCCGGAGGTCTTGAGGCGTTCCTGGTAGTTGGGGATGAGCCCGTCGCCCGGCATCTTGAAGTTCGCCAGAACGTGAGCAAAATCACCGAGCGTTCCGACCCGATCTTCTTCCATCTCGAACTCGATCATCGTGCGATAGAACCGCGCGTGCGCGGCTTCGTCGCGGCTGATGAAGGAAAAGATCGCTTCGAGGACGGGATTGCCGTCGCGGCTGGCCGCCTCGCGTTGCGCGCGATAGGCGATACAAGTTGCGGCTTCCTGCAGCGCGCCGTAGCAGGCCATCTGGCGATGAGTCGCGAATGGCAGTTTCCACGCGCGCGCGAAAATCCGCTTTTCAAATTCCGCGAACTCTTCCTCGGTGCGCAGGCCCGAGCGTGTCAGGTACTCGCGAAAGGCGACTCCGTGTTTCGATTCCTCGTAACTCCAGCAGGCCGAGAACCACGCCGCGCCGAACATCGAGCGCACCAAATCCATTCCGCGCGCGCTGTAGTCGGGCAGATAGAACTCTTCCGCGCAATAGGTCTCGATACATGCGGCACTGCGCTCGCTGTTGTGCGCAGCGTCGAGCTTGTCCCATGGAATATCGTCGAACAGGCTCCATCGCCGTTTGCGTTCGGCTGACTCGAAGAACTCGAGATAGGTGCGATACATCTTCTCGCGCATCGTACGGGAAATCGGCATCAAAGACCTTCTTTGCTCGCGCCGATCAGATCGACGCTGGTTGCGAGGCAAGCTGGAGACACTTCAGTATGAACTCTACCGCCGCTACGATCCAGTGTTCCGCAAAGAACATTTTGCCGCGATGGTTTTGCGTTTCAATATCATTCGGAGTGCCAACGCGCATCATACTGTGACATCGCGCCACGGCCTCTGCAATCAGGCCTCTGCGGGAGGTAGTGTCCCAATTTGAAGAGCACGCGGATTAATCGCGCTTGCATCCCCGGTTTGCGCGCGGCTGTCACTGCGGCGGAGGATCATACGCGAGGCCCGGATCCAGCCGAGTCACCGCGTCCGCCAACGGTTCCGATGCGAGACTGCGATAGATCAGTCCTCCGAGCACGCCTCCAACGATCGGTGCGAGCCAGAACAGCCAGAGTTGTTCGATAGCCCATCCGCCAACGAACAGCGCGGGTCCAGTGCTGCGCGCGGGATTAACCGAAGTGTTGGTGACCGGAATGCTGATCAGATGAATCAGCGTCAGCACCAATCCGATCGGGATCGGCGCAAAGCCGGCGGTGACGCGGATATCGGTCGCGCCCATAATCACGAACAGGAACATCAGGGTCATCACCACTTCGCACACCGCCGCCGAGGCGAGGCTGTAGCCTCCGGGCGAGTGGGCGCCATAGCCGTTGGCCGCGAAGCCGTTAAGGAGAGTGAAGCCTGACGCGCCGCTGGCGATTACATAGAGGACGGCCGAGGCGAGGATCGCGCCGAGCACCTGCGCCACAATGTAGGGCACCACGTCGCTGCCACGGAAGCGGCCGCCAGCCCATAGTCCGCAGGTCACCGCCGGATTGATATGGCATCCGGAGATGTGACCGATCGCATACGCCATCGTCAGCAGCGTGAGTCCGAAGGCGAGCGCAACGCCCACGAAGCCGATCCCGGTCCTGGGAAATCCGGCAGCCAGAACCGCGCTGCCGCATCCGCCCAGAACCAGCCAGAAGGTACCGATAAACTCGGCGCATACACGCCGCGAAAGGCTCATGTCCATGACAGGCTCTCCTTTCCCAGTCAGATTGCCGCAGAGCCTACTCGCCGGGCGCGCTTAAGTCATTTGTGATAATCGTGATTTCAAATTGCCTATCGCGCAGCTTCGCCGGAAGCTGGCATCGGAGCTGATCATGGATCTGACAACCCCCGGAGCCTTTGCCCTTACCGATTCGATGAGCGGAAACCAGATCGCGGGGTTCGTGCGCAAGCTCGAACAGCTCGGCTACGGATCGTTCTGGTTTCCCGAAGCCTTCGGCCGCGATCCGTTCGTACTTGCGGCGCGCATCTTGAGCGTCACGGAGCGGCTGGTCGTCGGCACCGGAATCGCCAACGTGTGGAAGCGCGAGCCGGTCGCGATGATCGGCGCCGCGCGCACGCTCGCTGAGTTGTTCCCCGACCGCTTCATCCTGGGAATCGGCATCAGCCACGCTCCGATGATGGCGCAGCTCGGAATCAAATACGCAAAACCGGTCGCATACATGCGCGAATACCTGTCGCGGATGAAAGCCGCGCCCTACACTGCGCCGCGGCCAAAGTCAGACCCGCCAATCGTGATCGCGGCGCTGATGCCGAAGATGCTCCAGCTCGCGGCGGCGGAAACCAACGGCACCTTCCCGGTCTACGTCACGCCCGAGCAGACCGCGCGGATGCGCGCGGCGATGGGCGTCAGCAAATGGATTTGCATCCAGCAAGTTGCCTTGCTCGAGCCCGATCCCGCCAAGGCCCGCCGCGCCGCTCGCAAGGTGCTCGCGTTCTATCTGACTCTTCCGAATTACCTGGCGAGCTTCCGCGCGATGGGATTCACCGACGCGGATTTCGCCGACGGCGGAAGCGACCGAATCGTCAACGGCCTGATAGCATGGGGCGACGAAAAGACGATTCGCGACCGCGTCGCCGCGCACTACAAAGCCGGCGCGACGCACGTCAGCCTGACGGTGGTGCCGTCCGAGGGAACCTCGCTCGAGCGCACGATCGCGCCCGACATGCGCGCCTTCGAAGCGCTCGCGCCGGAGCGTTGATAAAACCTCCACGCGCCTGGGTCGAAAGTGAGCATGAAGAAATGAGTACCAAGATCACTTTGGTCGTATCTCTGTATATTCACCCCGCCCGCGAATCAGCCTTCGAACAATTCGAAACCGCGGCCGCGCAAATCATGCGGCGTTACGGCGGACGGCTCGAGCGGAGGATCGCTATCACACCGGCGCCCGACAATCGCCAACCGCACGAGGTTCACCTGGTCACGTTTCCCGACGAAAAATCGTTCGAGCAATATCGGACTGACCCTGATCTACAAGCGCTCGCCGACCTGCGCGCTCGCGCGATTCGGCAGACAATCCTCTGGTCCGGTTTGGATCTGGCGCTTTTCGAAGAATCGAGCCTTACTCAGTCGCGCGGTCAGCCAGAAGCGAAGGAAACTTAGTTCGCCGGGACATCACAATCGAAGACGAATCCATATTTGAGCAGAGCCTCAGACAGGTACGATCAGGCCCGTTTGCGCGCTTTCCAAACCTCTTCGCATGGCCACTGACGCGCCCAATCGGCGGTGACGAAGGAATAACGCGAGGTGGCGCCGACGGGAGGGCGGACCTCAATCATATCCTCTATCTCGAAGCCCGAACGACGTAACATCCGTATCCAATCACTATGCGACAGGTGAAACTCGACCCCCTGATCGCCGGGCCACTGAACTCGATACATTCCGAATGCCGGACGCAGCAACCGATCTGTCGCAGCCGAATTCTCATCGGCAGGCACACACAGCATGAGAAGGAAGGAGTTCGTCAGGAAGACTAACTGACCATTCGCGCGCAGAAGACGCGCAGCCTCGGCAACCCACCGCTCCGGATCCGCCCAAAGACACGCGCCATACTCTGAAATGGCCAAGTCGAAACTCGCGTCGGGATATGGAACGCTCTCGGCATTGCCGTGAATGAGCGGAAAGTGGAGACCGTGTTCCTGTTGCAGACGGCGACCCGTAACGAGCTGAGCTTGCGAATTGTCGATGCCTACTACGCTTGCTCCTCGCCGAGCGAGCCACGCCGAGACGTATGCGGTACCGCATCCGAGCTCGATCACGTCCTTCCCGGCCAGGTCCTTGGGAAACATCCCGACGTCAGCCTCCGGCACCTGCCACATCCCCCAAACGGGGGTGTCCATTGCCCATGCGCTTTCGGCCGGTGCGACGTACTCGTGCGCCAAAGCATCCCACTTTGCGCGGTTCTTCAGCACGTGTTCCGGTAAATCACTCATCGCATTTGCTCCGAGCGAGGCTCTCTTTGCACGAATCCGATTCAGACACATCATCGATCAGGCGCAGCGACACATCCTACGCCCAAGTACCAGTTCGGCATCTGCAGATCAGGAGCTCGCTTCAGAACTTCGCTGATGCTTCTGCTCCGACTGAGGATATCCTCTACACAGCTGATCTGCGTAGCCAGGTCGCGGTTGTGACCCGAGTCGCCAATTCTCATCACGACGCTTTACGGCAAACGACTTCGATATTGTTGCCGTCGGGATCGTACACGAATGCGGCGTAGTAATCCGGATGGTACTGCGCCCTGATTCCTGGCTGGCCATTGTCTCGGCCGCCCACCGCAAGCGCAGCCCGATGGAATGCATCGACGGCTGCGTGATCCGACGCGGCAAACGCGATATGCAACGGCCTGTGCGTCTCACCCTGTCCGATCCAGAAGGCCGGGAATCCCTGGGAGCCCATGCCCACGGCGCGGCCTTCATCAAAGATAACCTTGTAGCCAAGCGGCGCGAGCGCTGCCAGGAAAAACTGTTTGCTACGGATGATGTCAGAAACCGGAATGGCGATGTGATCAAGCATCGTAGCGCTCTCCTTAGATAAAATTTGCCCAACGATTGCCACATCGATCGAGTAGTGTCGAGCGCGATTACAGTTCGAAGGGCTTACCTTCCGCGTCGAATCGGAACGCTATCGAGTCGCATCGACGATCGCGGCGTCATATCTCTCGAAGGTCGCGTCCGCCGTCACGATCGCAAGCCTTTCGATCTGCGACTGTGCGATAAGCATCCGATCGAAAGGGTCGGCGTGATAGCCCGGAAGAGCGGCCGATGCCAGTGCGTGCTCGATTGTAACCGAGAGCTCGCGAAAGCTGCCGCCTTCAAATATCTCGGGAAAAATCTTTTCGGGCGATCGGTCCAGTTCGATTCGGCCGAGAGCATATTTGATCGCGATCTCCCAGATGCTAGCCGCGCTTACGAATACCGCCGTCGCAGGATCTTCAATGAGCGCCCTCGCTTTGACTCCAAGCCTCCGATTGTCTTGCAGCCACCAAAGCAGAGCGTTGGAATCGAGCAGCAGCGGCTTCATCGGACCCCGAACGGCCGTCCGATATCAGGCGGCAGGGGAGCGTCGAAATCCGCGTGGATCCGGATACGCCCCTTAAGCGCTCCAGGACGCCTGGGCTTGGCCGCGGACCCGCAGGGCACCAGCCGCGCGCGCGGGCGCCCCGCTTTCGCAATCACGATCTCGGTGCCCGCGGCGGCCTCTTCAACCAGGCGCGAGAGCTGCGTCTTCGCCTCGTGCATATTGATCGTCTTGATCTTCATCGGACCAGACTAAGTCTAGTCTATTGAGGGAGCACCGGCAATGGCGGCCTCGAGCGCCGCAATCGGCATAGGGGGTAGCGCCGCAGCGCTACTCCCCTGCCACACCACCGGACATGCGGGTCCGCATCCGGCGGTTCGGAAGGTTGAGGTTAATCGGCAAGTCTGGGTACTCCAAGTCGGTCGTAGTAGCGGGCAGTGAGGCCGGCGTGGACCGACATGGCGGCCCGATGCCACCAGCGTCGGTTAACCGCCGCGGCTTGCGCCGCGACCGCGTCCGACAGTCCGAGGCGGCGCATCTCGGTATAGATCTTCGAGCCGCGCTTCCACTGCTTGAGTTGCAGCGCCCGCAGCCGGTGGCGGAGCCATTTGTCGTAGTCAGCGAAGGTCTTGGGCGTGTCCGCCAGTTGGAAGTATTGCTTCCATCCCGGCAGATACTTCCTCAGTTCCGCGACTACGCTTCTCATGCTCCGTCCGCCGCTGCGTCTGGTTATCAGCCGCACGCGTTGCTTGAGCGCGCGCAGCGCCTTGGGTGCGACCCGGCATGCCACCGCGCCGCCCCTGGCGTACCAGAAGCTGTAGCTCAAGAGGCTGCGCTTGTGCGCGAGTTCCACCTTGCTCTTCTCGCGATTCACTTTAAGTCGGAGCTTGGCGTACATCCGCTCCAGCGCCGCCATCACCCGTTCTCCCGCGCGCCGCGACCGCACATAGACGTTGCAGTCGTCGGCATAGCGCACGAACGTGTGCCCGCGTTTCTCCAGCTCCTTGTCCACTTCGTCGAGCAGGAGATTCGCCAGCAGTGGCGACAGTGGTCCTCCCTGCGGCGTTCCTTCAGTGCGCTCCATCACTACCCCGTCGGCCATCAGGCCGGCGTTGAGATAGCGGCGGATTAGCCGCAGGAGCCGCGAGTCATCGATTCGCCGCGCCAGTCTTCCCATCAGCACATCGTGGTTGACCCGGTCGAAGAACTTCTCCAGGTCCACGTCCACCACCCAGTGGCGTCCTTCCTGCACATAGCGCTGCGCCGCTAACACCGCGTCGTGCGCGCTGCGCCCCGGTCGGAAGCCGTAGGAGTGCTCCGAGAAGCTGGGGTCCAATCGCGGCTGCAGCACCTGCAGTATCGCCTGTTGGATGAGCCGGTCGAGCACGCACGGAATGCCGAGCTCTCGCACTCCGCCATCGCGCTTGGGAATCTCCCGCCTCAGCACCGCTTTGGGCTGGTAAGTTCCAGCGAGTAGTTGCTCGCGGGCTTCC
>CAVWKW010000001.1:0-1232500 GCA_963755705.1 uncultured delta proteobacterium | reverse complement strand
CGCCCGTTTTACTTTTTTTTCGAACGATCCAATCCGCTTGCTGCGCAATAGCGCTCTTTACTCATTGTAGTCTTTAGCTTACTTTTTGTTTCTAACACGGGCGGCACTTCTCGAAGCGTGTGTAGGTTGTCGCGGCGATCGCGGCACGGGAAAAAGGGGCCTTCGATGAAACGACTGATCTCTCTGGTTTCGCTCGGCGCGGGACTCTACTTCCTGTGGACCGGCGATGCGATCCAGGAAAACTTCGCCGCGATGGCTTTGATCGGATTCGGAATCCTGCTCGAAATGACCGTCCCGATGGATTGATCATCAGGTCTGAGCAGCATCTGTACGTCGATTTCTGGTCGTAGAGTGCGCGCACAATAGAGCGTTCTCGCAAATCACTTCGCTTTCGATAGTGGATCGTCGGAAGAAATGCACCTAGAATGCAACGCGGCCAAACCGAATGTGAACCTAACTGTCCGAGTCTCTGAGGGCATCTCGTTAACCCCCGGACGGAGCGTCAATCAGCAGTCTGTTCTTTGCATCGGTGATGAGGCTGGCCCTGTAATTCTCACATGCGGCCTTGCCGGCAAACGCGCCAGACTCGCAGACCTTCGTTCCCTGCATCGGTTGCCATTGAGTCAAAGGAGCCTTCAGGTCCGGCCCAATCAAAGCTATTCCTGAGCGCACTGCCTGCGGTGGCAGCATGAGAAGCCATGCCAGCGCAATCGCTGGAAGGTGAGCCGATCGAAGCGAACAGCTATGCGGTTTCACGCCGCGAACCCATTTCCCTTTCTAGTGTCGGCGCGTGTCGCGCCTGCCTCGAACAACCGCAGGATCGAGTCTGTAGTTTCGTATGAGCGGCCGATAGCGATCTTTGTTAATAGCGATTCTTATAGCCGGCGATGCTTAAAGTGCCATCAACTTTCAGCCCGACGACGACCCAAGCAGGAGCGTGTCCACACCGTCACCGTGAGATTTTGCGCTTCTCATTTTGGACAGAAAGGGTAAGGTTTTTCCGCGAAAATGTTAGGTTTCGTTCAGAGGCCCCAGTGGCATTCGAGACGAGCACCAACGAAACGGTGACATCGAATAGACGATCGTATTGCTCAGGCGGATTAGGTCGTTCAATTTCGAGAAAGTTCCTGAAATACTCGAGGTCCGCGTTGCGGAATTCGGCGGCGCCAATCAGGGCGTGACCGGTAAGGGTCAACACGCCACCATCGCCATTTTCGATGGTGAACGACCACATTTCAGGCACGCGGGAAAGGGTAATGATCGTACCGCCAGTTATCGTACACTTTATTGAAGCGATGCTCTCACCGTCGGGAACCTGGAATTGGGGCAGGGAAAGCTCCAGGAACTCTGTGGAACGCGCGGCGGCAACTCCACCGGATCCAGTTATCATCAACAAAACGCAGAACGCGATTAGCCTACTTTTCATCGTCTTCCGTGAGCGGTGGTTCAGGTTGAGCAGGAATTATCACTTCAACCGGCACAACACCGACATCGAACTGCCCGTTTGTCAGCCGGTCGAAGGCGGCAGGCGTAAGATCGATAATCCTGCCGGGTTCATAAGGCCCGTGGTCGTTAACAGTGACGTTGATTGACCTATAGACGTTCGAGCCGGGTGGTAGATATTTCACGGTCACTGGGGTTCCGAGTGGTACTCCTAGCATTGCGGCTTTCATCGAGTTTGCGTTGAAAGGCTCACCGCTTGAAGTCGTCTTTCCGGGCAGATTGTAGTAGCTAGCGTCTCCAAACTTGATCCGTGCTGCCGATTGCTGGCTTATAGTAACGGAATTGGAGATGCCGCTGATTTTGGGATACTGCGGGTGGCGGCCGCCGCGCGTAAGCCGCGCCTGGTACACAAAGTAGAAGGGTGGAAGGTTGGAGCCGCCGCCGCCGAGGCCGAATAGATCGGCGAAGAAATTCCCGAAATCCACGAATATCTGCGCGAGCAATGGCAGGCTACTGTTGCTGCTGTCGCTCTGAAAGGTGTAGCCCTCTCCGTCATCGCCGGGATCAGCCACAGCTGCCGCCGTATTGGTGTGTCCGTTGATGGCGGCGCCACGCCCTGCCCCACCGTGGTGCCCCCCGTGGTGAGCCCGGTCCGGTCCCGGTCCCCCCGGGCTGCTGGTATCGAGTGCGCCAGTCAGTGATAGGCTCCGGCCAATCTGTGCGCTGTAGAACTGGCCACTCCCTGTGTAAAACATCTGGCCCATGCCCACGGTGGCCTGCTGGTCGGTTAACTCATTTTCCATCCCCTCGAACAGGAATGGAAAGTTGCTCGGCTGCCCGCTCAGGCTCGGCATCCCGGATGGATTATAGGTATAAGTTGTCGCTGGCGGCGAGTTTGGCGAAGCCGGATTCACCAGCGCAATCGTCGAGCCGTTGCAGTCGGTCAGTGGCACCCAAGCGGTGGTTCCCGCGGACGTCGTATAGGCACCGGCCAACGTCGCTCCAGAAACTTCGAAGAAGTTCCAGGAATTTCCGCTACCCGAATCGTACCATCCCGCAACCGCCGACCCATCGTGCGAGAAGGCGAGGCTGTCGCCGGTAGATGATACTGAGGTTTCGCGTCGGCCTGCGGCATCGTAAGATTCGCTCACCCCCGGTCAGCTATGTTGAGAGGCGGCGGACAACAGTTAAATTCAAGTACTTGATTTCTCACGCTCCATTGGAAACCCAATCCGCTCGCCGGGTCCACGGTGATGTTATCGGCAGCGTCGGTCTGCGCGGAAGCCGCGTTCCATAGTGTAAGCTGGTCGTTCATATCGTAGGACGCGGTATTGCTCGGCGGCAGGTTTATCGTGGCTAGGCTGCCGCCCTTGTCGGTCAGGTTGCCGTCCGGGTCGTAACCATAAGTGAGGTTCCCATACGAGTATTCGACGGCCGGCGCCGAATATGATTCGGAAATGATTCTTTCATCAGCGTCACGCACGAAGCTGGTCAGGATTCCATCCACCTGAGTCCACTGCGGCATCCCGTCGAGATCGTAGTAAAAGGCCGCCTGCGTAGTGTTGCTTCCGTTAGGCACATAATTGGAAGGGCTACAGCTTGGAATCGCGCTGCCATTGTTCGACATTCCGATCAATTCGTCGGCGCAGTCATATCCATATTTGACGGTTACCGTGTTGTGATTCATCACCGCCTGCATGCTCGTGCGCCGTCCATTCGAATCGTAACTGTATGCGGTTGAATCACCGGTTGCAGAGTCGGCTTCCGATAGAATACTGTCCAGCGCGTCATAGGCATAGCTCAGGGTTCCGCTCAGCGAATCCGCGATGCTTCCGGGACGGTCCAACGGATCGAAATCTGAAATCGAGACCGCCTCCTTTTGATAACCCGATTTGCTGGTGGAGTTGAACACCACCTGCTTGACGCGTCCGAACAGATCGTATGCATAGGTGGTCTCGATTCCGCGCTTGTCGGTATAGTCGGTGCGCCTGCCTTGCCCGTCCAGATCGGTCACTGTGCTGTTGTGTAATGGATCGGTGACAGTGACCTTCGCGAGATCAGGCGAGCGCGTGATCGTGGTTGTCCATGCGGGATTGAGTATGCCTGAGGTAAACCCATTCGGCGGCGTGATGCCCGCGGTCTCGCCGACCAGATCGTAGGTATAGTTGGTGTGATGGCCTAGCGGGTCGATGACGTCCGTCAGATTGTCGAGCGCATCGTAGGTATAATGGGTGGTTTCGTTCTGAGGCGAGGTGACCGAAATCACACGGCCGTCTGCGTCGGGCTGGTAGCTTGTGGTGTTTCCGGCAGGGTCCTTCGTCGAAGTAACGTCGCCCGCGGCATTGTAGTGGATGGTCGTTGGAGGATTGCCCGCGGGATCCTGGATCGAGATCGACTGACCTTGCGTATTATCGGTGATCGTCGTCACCCTGCCAAGCGGGTCGGTAACCGTCATACTCGGAATGGAATCATCGTAGGCGTAGGTTGTGGGCGCGTGGCTCAACGGTTCCGACGCCGAAGACAGGCGATTGAATGTTCCGCCGTATGCGTAAGTCCACGTAGCGGAGCTTGAGCAGCACGTGCTCTCTCCGGGCGCGGGCGATAGTGTCACGCTCAGTACGTCACTCGTGGTCGTTTGATAGTCATAGGTGGTCTTACGCACCAGGTTCGAGTCCTGGTCTTCCTCTTGCACTTCGCCGACGAATTCACTGCTGTTTCCGACCGTCTGCGTACCGCGAGAAAAAGGGTAATCTCCTCGTTGACCCCGCTTTCGCTGGGGTTTCGGTCGTCCTCGGTCACATAGCCAGCCGCGTCGAAGTGCAGTTGCCGCTCCGAATTGTCGGGCAGGGACACGCTGGCCGGTAGTGTCGGTCAAGTGGTGGAAAAGCATTTAGCGTCAGCATTCGACGAGCGAGCGATTGATTATGCAGTCGCTATGCAGCCTCCGCTTGCGAGTTACTATTGGCCAGGGCTTGCCAGCCGACCAGGCGGCGCAGCGTGATCTGGCCGCTGCGCAATAGACCAAAGAGCAGGAACAGGACCGCCTCCTCGCTCGGCAGCGAGGCCTGGGTTTTGGTGCGGCGGCGAAACTCCTCGTTGATTCGCTCCAGCGCATTGGTGGTCCGCAGCGCCTTCCACTGTGAGCTCGGGAAACTGTTGAAGGTGAAGAGCTCGTCGCCGGCCTCGGCAAAACTTGCACTGACCGCCTGCGAGCGCAGTTTCCACTTGCGCGTGAACGCGATCCGCGCCTGCTCGACCGCCTGGCGGCTGTCGGCATAAATCATGCGCCGATAGTCCTCGGCGAGTTCCTCGCGCAGATGGGCCGGGGCTTTGGCGAGCAGGTTCCACAGCTTGTGATTGGTGCAGCGCTGAATCGCGAGCTTGGGCCACTGCATTTTGAGCGCCGCGGCCAGCCCCGGATTACCATCGATCACCGCCAGCAGCGGGGCACCGAGATTGCGGGCGCACAGCGCGCGCACCGCGTCGAGCCAGGCTTGCTCACTTTCGACTCCTGCCAGGCGCATATCGAGCACCACCCGGCGGCCGTCCGCGCACACCCCCAGTGTGACCAGCACCGGTACTCGCACCCGCTTTTTCCCGATCCGCATCCGCGGATACCAGCCGTCCAAAAACAGGTAGCGGACCTTCAACTCGCCGAGATCACGCCTGGCCCATGCCGCGAAGTCTTCGCGCAAACGCCCGACCAGACGCGAGACCGCATCTTTGGACAACGGCGCGCCGCGCAAAAGTGGAGCGAGTGCTCCGCGCAGCCGCCGCGTGTTGGTCCCGCTCAGGTACACTCCCAAAATCGCCTCGTCGACCCGCTCGGTGCGCCGCTGGTAGCGCGGGATCATCCGGCTGCGCCATTCTCGGCGGCGCCCCTCGTGGTCCTCGATTCGCGCCCGCGGCATCGCGATCGTGGTCGCTCCAAGGCTGGTGCTGAGCTGGCGCTCACGCTTGCCGTGCCGGTATCCAGCCCGCTCCGCGCCCACACGCTGCGAGCGGGCCGCGCCCAGCGCCGCTTCCAGTTCCTCCTCGACGATGGCTTCGATGGTCGCCCGAATCCGCTCCCGCATCAGATCCTCGAGCGGCGCTTTCCCTGCCCCTAAATCCCTGCTATCGCTTTCCATGGCGTCATCCTCCGGCTCCCGCCGTCAAGCGGGTGCGAGTTGTGGCTCAACTCGCCGGATCATGACGCTTTTCTTCTTTTCCACCAACTTCGCGACACTACCCGCTGGCCTTCGTGACATAGGTGCCGCCAGAATTGAAAGTGTACGTGTACTGATAGCCATTTCCTGGCAGTTGAGAGCTGATACTCCCAAGCGCATCGCCAAGATCGTTGGTTTTGTAGGTAATGTACGTGAAAACCTGATTGGGATTTGAGCAATTCGAGCCGGCGCAGGAATCGTTGACGGCAATCTCGGTGAGCTGACCAACTCCCGACGAGGTCTGATTATAGTCATAGGTTGTGATTGCCTCCGCGTTGAAGGCGGTTTGTGTAACCGTCTTCAAACGGCTGGAGTTATCATACGTGTAGAGAACTTTCTTTATTGTGAGATTCGCGTTGTCGGCAATTCCGGTAATGTCATACGGATTGTTGGAGTCGTCATAGCAGAAATAGACCGTGCGTCCATTGGATGAAGAAACGGAAGCAACGTATTCGGACGGAACACTACCCCCTCCGCCTATAGTTCCACGGCAGGCGCTGTTCTCGGATGCCGGGCCGCGGGTAATGGTTATCTCATTGTCGTAGTGATCTTTGATCGAAACGAGGAGCCCGGACGAATCAAAATGGTATTGGGTTCCGTCCTGCCGGACCAAATCGGATGTCGAATCAATATAGGCGTTAAACCAGACTCCGGATGGGGCGTAATTGCAACTGAACGGGTGGCTCTGGCCTCTGCAAACCAACACCGAGCTATCCGGCATGTGGACATCAGTCTCGGTCGAGCCGACGTTGACCAGAAACATATCGTAGTTGAGTCGAGTCCCCAACCCGAACGCCCTATTATTGAAATTTCCGCTAGCCTTGTCCGATGAACGGTACACTCGCGTGACATTTATCGGCATCGTGCCAGGCAGGCTCAGATCGGTCTTAGAGTACTCAAAGAGTCCGCTGGAAAGGTAAGTGAATTGTTCCCCAATTGATGGCGTGCGGCCGGGAACCGCTGTCAGTTGAGAAAGTTGCGCTTGAGCGGGCGCCGCGCACAAAATCAAAACCGTCAACAGAACCCCAAAACAAATGGCTGAGCGTCCACTCGCACTGGATTCCATAAGTCTCCCCGCTTTGTCGGCTTTCACTGCACAGTGAACGTCGGGCCGTTTACCAATCCCGCCGGACAAGTCACAGAAACCTGACCAGTCGTCGCACCCGTTGGCACGCTGGTAGTGATCGTGGTTGTTGTCGATGCGGTCACGGTTGCCGGCGTGCCGTTGAAACTGACGGCCTCCTGGCTCGGGGTGGCGCTGAAACCGGTGCCATAGATCGTCACGCTCGTCCCGACCGCGCCTGACGACGGTGAGAGTTGATAGATCGCCAGGGATGGCTGCGATACGGCTATCTGGGTGATGTTCCCGTCGGAGTCGTAAACGTACTGAGCGACACTGCCGCTTGCGTTGATAACATAGTTCAACCGCCCGGCGGCGTCGTAGATGTAAGTAATGTCAGCGCACGCCGGGCGCGCCGCGAGCAGGGCCGCAGCGGCAAGGATAACGGCAAGGAGCAGCGTTATTGCGCGAGCGCTAGCTTCTCGGTCGCGGGGGGGGCGGGCCTCGAGAAATGGCAGGCGACTTGAAGATTGCGGGAACGAGACAATGATCGAGGCGAAAGTGTGTCTTCGGGCATCGTCACGCTGTCTCCAGTTGCGGTCCCATCGGTTAACGAACGCCTCACCAGCCAAACGCTCTTCACTTCGAGTGGGAGAGCGTGTACCGCAAGTTAGCGGTTTTCGTCAAGCCTCCAGCGTCGCGAGATGAACGCTCAAGCCATCCGGCGCGGGCGCCAGCCGGGCTCCATCAGGCCGAAGTACGCGGCGCCCAAGAGCGCGACTACACCCGACACGACGAACATCGGCCCGTAGCCGTAAAGCATCGCGAACGCGCCCAGCGAGTACGGACCCGCCATCGCGCCCACGTCATAGAGTGACTGGTAGATTATCGATGAGCGTCCGATCGCGTTTTGGCGCGTGCGCGCGATCACCATCGCGCTCAGCGCCGGATAGACGTAAGCATGCCCAAGGCCGCCCAGGATCGCCGCCAGGTAGAGCATCCCCAAATGTCCGGTTCCCGCAATCAGCGCGATCCCGAGCGCGAGCGTCAGCATCGACGGCACCAGCATCCGCTCGATCCCGAAATGGTCCATCAGCCATCCACCGCCGATTCGCGCCGAGATGGCGACCAGGCTGTAGATCGTAAAGTACCAGGCGATCTGCTCGACCCCGCGCTCGGTGGCGAATGGCGCGACAAAACTCAGGCGGCACGAAATCGCAAGCCCGAAGGTGAGCGTGCCGATCCATACTGGCAAGAGGCGCGGGTCCAGAAAGATCGCGCGATAGCCGGGCGCGGGTTGCGCCGCCACGCCGCTCGCCGCCGCTTCTGCATGGCCAGGATTGTCGGATGTGAGGCGCGCCAATGCGCCGGCCACTGCGGTGAGGATCATCGCGGCGACGAAGAACGCGGCGAAGCCGGATTCGCGAATCAAGAATTCGCCGAACAGCGGAGCAATCGCCGCCGATCCCATCCCGCAGGTGCTGAACACCGACATCGCCTCGCCCTCGCGTCCTTCGGGCAACAGGTCGAAAACCATCGCGAACAGCGCGACGCGGGCGGTGCCCTCGATCGCGCCGTGCAGCGCGCGCACCGCGTAGATTTGGATTCCGAGCGAATGGATCGGCAGATAGAGCGCGAGCGCAAAGACGTCCGCCCATAGAAGCCACATCGCCGTGCGCCGGCGGCCCAGGCGCTCAATGAGCGGGCTTGCGGCGGGACGCGCTGCCAGAGAAGCCAGCGACCAGGTGCCGATCACGGCGCCGATAATGCCCGCGCTCGCACCGAAGTGGACCAATTCGAGTGGATACAGAACGAACAGGTTGCTCGACGAGTTGAGCGCGAAGGTTGACCAGAAGACCAGCCAGAAGTTGCGCCCGTATCCGAACAGGCTCGCGCGGCGCGGCGCCGCACTACCGGTCGCGATCGCTTCGCTCATCGCGTGGCTTGGTTTCGCGCGGCGCGCATCACGATCAACCCATCCGACCCCACATCAAGGATAGTAGCCAACGCGCAGGCATGAAGCATCCGCAGATGCCGCAAATACAAGGGCTGGCACAAAGACACGAAGACATTAAAGATGGAAAACGAACCCACTCCGCGAAAATTCTTCTTCGTGTCTTGGTCTCTTCGTGACCGCCTCTATGGCCTACTCCGCCATTGCTCGGGTTGGTCAACGCTCAGCGCGAGGCGATACTTCTCAGCACCGCCGGACCCATCGGCGCGGCCGGCGGATCGCCGGTGTCCTGCTCGACCGTGACCAGCACCGACGCCATCGATTTGGGCGCAGCCTTCAGGGGCACTGTCGCTTTGCCGTCAGGCTCGACTTGAAACCCGCTCGCCAACTCCCAATGCCCGTGCTTGCCGACCCACCATACCGAGTACCGATGGTTCTGCGGCGCGGCATCAAGGCCGCCCACCTGCAGGATCGACGCGCCTTCGCTCTCGCTCGAGGCCAGCGTTGCCGCCGCCGGTCCCGGCGCGTTCGGATGATTGGGAGCAAGCGGCGGACCCGCAGCCATCAGTTTGATCGTCTGCAGATCGTGAGCGGCCAGGATGCGTTTCAACAGTTCGTCCGCCTTCGTTTTTTCTTCGGCTGCTTGTGATTTTCGCTCCTCGGACGATACCCGCTGCCGCAGGTGATGCACCGCGCTATTGAGGGAGGCGATCCGCCGATTCAGATAGCTCGTGCGATGTGCCAGCGTGGCGGAGAATTCCGCGCTGACGATCAGCGCGCCGACCGCCAGCGCCAGCGCCATCCCGGCCAGCGCGCGCCAGAGCCCGAGCCGACGCCACCATCGTCGGCGCCGCGGGACGGGTTTAGCGGCGGAGGCGGTGGTTTCGTTGGGAGGCATGCGAGCTATCGAAAGGGGCTAACGCAGTGATGCCAATCCATGACGTGCGAATTAAGTGCGTTGCGCGCGCGAGCCCAATAAACCGAGACTAAGCCTGCCATCCGTCCGCGGCAAGTTGTTCCCGTCCTCGCCTCAAGAGGCGCCGCTATGTTGTTCCGCCCGATTCCGCTAATACTTATTGGTCTGACTATGCATCGAATTCAGGACCTACACGTTCTCGGCAACGAGGCGCTCGTCGCGCCAAGGCTGCTAAAGGACGAGCTGCCGGTTGACGACACGATCGTAAAGACCGTCGTCGAGGGGCGCGAGACCGTGCGCGCCGCGCTTTCCGGCCGCGACCCGCGCATCATCTGTATCGTCGGGCCGTGCTCGATTCACGATCCCGATGCCGCCCTCGATTATGCCCGGCGGCTGGCAACTCTGCGCGGTGAGCTCTCCTCGCAGCTCTGCATAATCATGCGGGTGTATTTCGAAAAGCCGCGCACGACAGTCGGATGGAAGGGGCTCATCAACGATCCGCACATGGATGACTCCTGCGCGATGGGCGAAGGGCTTCGCATCGCGCGCAAGCTGCTGCTCGAGATCAACCGCCTCGGGCTTCCAGCAGCGACCGAGATGCTCGATCCGATCACGCCGCAATATATCGCCGACCTGATCGCCTGGTCCGCTATCGGCGCGCGAACCGCCGAGTCGCAGACGCATCGCGAGATGGCGAGCGGGCTATCGATGCCGGTGGGATTCAAGAACACGACCGAGGGCAACCTCGAAGCCGCGATCAACGGCGTCGAGTCCTCGCGCCGGCCGCATTCTTTCCTGGGCATCACCCAGGAAGGCGCCGCCGCGGTTGTGCGCACGACAGGAAATCCCGATACCCACGTGGTCCTGCGCGGAGGCCGCATTCCCAATTTCGACTCGCGCAGTATCGGCGAGTGCGTAGCGATGCTCGAAAATCATCATCTCGAGCCGCGGGTGATCGTGGATTGCTCGCACGCACAGACCAACAAGGACTATCGCCGTCAGCCCGCAGTCCTCGAAGAGCTGGTCGGCCAGATGCGCGGCGGCTCGCGCGCGATCATGGGCGTGATGCTCGAGAGCAATCTCGAAGCGGGCAACCAATCGCTCTCCGGCGGCCGCGCCTCGCTAAAGTATGGCGTCTCGGTCACCGATCCATGCATCGATTGGCCGACGACCGAGCGCCACCTCCGCGCCGCCGCCGCCAACCTCGCGCACTCGGGCGCAACCCCCGCAGCCTCCGCAGCTTCCTGAGCGAGCGGATTTCCATTTTTGCGCACATTTGGGCGGACCTGATTGACGGTCGAAGGGCCGCAGGTTAGCTTTCCGAACGTATCTGTTCGGCTGCCGGACGAGGCAGGTGGAGTGGATTGAGGATGCGGAGCGTCTGCGGCGAATGAACGCGGCGGTTCCCGAAAACCGCGTGCGCGCAGAATCGTGGATCTTTGCGATTCTTGCTGCCGAGATCATCGCGCTTAATATTTTCTGGGCCCCTATTAGCCTGGACTTCGCGCACTTTGCCTTCTGTGACAACGGGGCCAACCTCACGCTGCAATATCTGATCGCGCACGGATACCGGCCAACCATAGATTTCGCTTATCTTTATGGATTGCTTCCCGTTCTCATCGGGCGAGCATGGTTTGCGATTGTCGGATTGACGCCGTTTGCCTGCCAACTACTAATTTTCTTGTGCGGACTGGGAATCGTCTTCGCATTTGCAAGGATAGCCGCTGCCCTTCGTTTCCATGGAATAGCCATTGTCATCCTGATCGTAACATTGTGGTTTGGTATTCACCCTGACTATCCTGCGCTCGCACAAGCTTTCGAGGCGTTGCTGCTCGCTTTGGCACTGTCTTCTCAAGCGCTGGATGATAGAAAATCTGCCCTCATTCTGGCCTCGCTCGCGATCTTTGCAAAACCAAGTATGGGCTACTTATATGGGCTATTGCTTGTCGTCATTTGGTTTGCCCGATCGTCCGCGGCGTTGAGACGATCTCGACTATTTCCTGAAGTGGTACTTCCGGTCGGAATCACAGTGAGCGCATGTGCGATCGTGTTATCGGCCTTTTATGGACCCGTGGCGGTTATTCGCACAGTTCTTCCCACTGAAGGTCTGTCCACATACAGAATGCAGAATTTCGGCTTCTTCATGGGATCAGGTCGGCGATTTTGGGATCCTGCGCAAAATGCCTGGGCGGTAGCTGCATTTGGACCTTTGGGCCTCTGGATTGCTGCGAGCATTTTTCTGACCTGCGCAGCATTCGCCGCTGCTTATCGATTGTGGCGCCGGTCGGACGATAGAGACCACACGGCTGAAATTCGCGATGAGATCATCCTGACTTGTTTTGTCCTCCATGCTGCTTTCGTCTGCTTGTTTTTTGGAAACCAGTGGTCGTGGATTTACTATTCCTACTTTCTGGTTATCGGAGTCGCTTCTGCCGCTGATACCGGACCCATCGCGCGGCGGGCCGGCATCGCGATTTGTCTTATCGGCGCGCTCTCGGGTTCTGGCGTGTCTTACGCGGTCTCGAATTTATGGATGACACGCAAGGCCACCCCCGTTACCGCGCAGATGTGGTCGCAATCTAGCAGAGCAGCCGAATGGAGCAATGTCATCAACATTACGAGCGGGCATCGTACTACGATTCTGGACACCAAAGGCGCGGCGGAACTGATCTTCCCTGGGTTTCAGCCACCAGTGAGTCTGTATCTCGATCCGGGTTTGATGTTGCAATCCGACATCGATCGCAAAGTCAGGCAGCTCGCGGACTCTGATCTGGTGGTCGTACCGCTCGGACCCGTTACCTGCGGCGAAATTCCTCGTGCTCCGGAGATTCAAAAAGCAATGCTGGATTTCGAACCGATAGTCTCCGGCCAATATTTTGTTGTTTACCGCCATACTACACCCAGCGCCCAATGATGAATCGCTCTGGCGACGCGAGCTTCCTTCTGCGCGCGGAGCGGGGTGTGCTCGCGGTTCTGATTTATTGCGCACTCTCGTGGCTGATATTCGGGCGCGGGTTGGGCGCGGGACTTAGTACTCAGTATATCGGCATCAGCACCGACCCAACCGCGTTCTTTTGGTTCATCGGATGGTGGCCATTTGCGCTGAGCCATCATCTTAACCCGATTTTCACCTCACTCTTGTGGGCGCCCGCGGGTACCAGCCTTGCCTGGGCAACGCCGATTCCATTCCCCGCGATCGTTGTTGCTCCAATCACGAAGCTCGTCGGACCCGTCGTCGCATACAATCTCCTGTGTCTCGCGGGACCGGCCGCCGCAGCCTTTTGCACCTACATTCTGTGCCGATGGATTACCAGGAGATTCTGGCCGTCGATTCTGGGCGGACTGATATTCGGATTCTCTCCATACATGCTCGGACAGATTCTCGCGCACGTCAACTTGCTAATGGTCTTCCCAATCCCACTGGCGATACTGGCGGTGCTGAAATTTCTCGCGGGCGAGATTCGGGTCCGCACCTACACTGCCGCGATGGTTACGCTGATGGTCGCGCAGTTTTTGTGCTTTCCGGAGATCTTCGCGACCACCGCGATGTTCGGTGCGATCGCGTTCGCCATCGCGCTACGCGTTTCGCCCGACCGTTCGCGCCTGCTGGAGATGATCGCGCCCAGCGCCGTCGCGCTCGCTATCGCGGTCGCGATCCTTTCGCCGTATCTGTACGCGATGCTCTCGGCGGGAGTTCCTCGCGATACGTACTATCCGCCAAGCCTTTACTCGGCGGACCTTCTGAACCTGATCGTTCCTGAGCGCTTCAACTGGCTCGGGAGTTTCGCGCCTATGCGTGCAATCAGCGATCACTTCACCGGATTCTGGATCGAGCATGGCGCCTGCTTTGGAGTTCCACTGCTCCTGGTCGCGGGCGCATATTGCCGCCGCAACTGGACCGCGCCCGCCACGAAGATCGCGCTTCTTTCATCGGTCGCTATCGTGATCGCGGCGCTCGGTCCGGGCCTGCTGATAGCGGGAAGGCCTGTACTGCCGATGCCGTGGTGGCTCGCGACGCACGCGCCACTCATCGCGAACGCGTTGCCGATTCGGTTTGCGATGTACGGATTTCTGGTCCTCGCGATTATTGCCGCCCTGTGGTTTGCGTCGAGCGGCGCGAGCGCGGCAATCAAAGCCGTCGCGGCGGCCGCGATCCTGCTCATGATGCTGCCGCGGTTCGGCGCGGGATTCTGGACCACCCCGGTGCGGCAGCCGTCGATGTTCACCGACGGTTCGTGGCGCGCGGTGATTTCTCCAAATGAAATAATTCTGCCGCTACCGTACGAACGAAACGGCTCCTCGATGCTCTGGCAGACCAGCGCGAACATGGGCTTTCGGATGGCCAGCGGCTATACCTCGATTGTTCCACCGAGCTTCAAGAGCTTTCCAGCGGTGAGATTTTTTCTGGGCGCGATCGACCTCCCCGAAGCGCCGCGGCAGATCATGGCGTTCGCCGCGCAGCATCAGATCGGCGCGATCGTAATCGACGATACCGATCCCGATCTGAAGAGCTGGCGCGACGCGATCGATCCGCTGGGACTGCGTCTGATCACCACCGAGGGCGCGCAGGTGTACCAGGTTCCACCCGACGACCTTGCGCCTTACCAGCGGCTGAGCGCCACCGATCTGGACGCGCGCGCGCTGGCGCTCAGGGCCGATATTCTGATCGAAGCGCTCGCGCGATGGTTCCGCGAGGGCCGAACCTCTGAGTCGCTCTCTCCGGCGGCGATGCAATCGGCTGGCCTGCTGCCCCCGGACTGGGTCATCAGGTCAGGACTTTACGATTACCGCGATTTTACAGTCGCGCCGGTCGATTCGGAGCAAGTCGCGATAGTGCTGGCCGGCAGCTACGGCGCTCTGCGTCCGATCGCCGAACGCTATAGCGGGCGCGCCGCAAAGATCTTCGCGCCGTTTCCATCGCGATGGCCAACCGCAAGAAAATATTCCGACGATGCTCAGATGCGTTTTGTTTTCGTGTTCACGCCGACCGCTCTGGAAGCCGCCGCGGACGATCTGAAGTCGTCGCCTCCAACCGAGCGGACCGCGCCGTTCTGGCCCTCCGCGAAGTAATTCGTTCCGCGCAGATGATTCTGAAATGTGCGCCAACCGGGCGGCTCCCGAGCCGCCCGTACAAACCAAATGGGAAAATTCCGGGTCTGACCTCGCGCTATTCCTGGCGGTGGTCGGCGCGGACTTTCTCGGTTATGACCATCGCGTTTATCGCGGCGCTGGTGCGCACCGGATACTCCGACGGCTTGCGCAGCATCCGGCAGCGCGGATCGAGCTTCGCCATCGCGGCGGCCACGCGAGCGCGGCTGTCGTTCAACTCGGGCCGCGGCATCTTTCGCACCCCGCGCTCCATCTGGATTTCGAGCATCGACAGGACCTGCGCTTCGGCGAGCTTCATGACCCGTGCAACCGTCACCGGACTCTCGTCGATCGCGCCGACCAGGTCACCGGAGTATTGCCCCGCATGGTTGCACGCGCGAAAGATCTGCTTGCGCCCCGGCGTCGAGACCTTGCCCGCCGATAGCTTGAGCCGCGGCTGGCCCTGGTACTCGACCAGCTTGTAGGTGAAGTCGCCGGCCGGAGCGTCGTCGCTGACCGCGAGCGCGGTGCCGACGCCGAAGGCATCGATCGGCACTTTCGCGGCGAGCAGCTCCTCGATCTTGTATTCATCGAGGTTGCCGCTGGCGAAGATCGCGGTCTCGTTCAGGCCGTGCTGATCGAGAATCTTGCGCGCGCGCAATGCGAGCGCGCCCAGATTTCCGCTGTCGAGCCTGACACCTGCCAGCTTCGTCCCCGACTCGCGCAGCTTCACCCCGAGCGCGGCAGCGTTCTCGATTCCGCGCACCGTGTCGTAGGTATCAACCAGGATCGTCGCCGGAGCCGAAAAACTCTCGGCGAAATTTTCGAACGCGGCGCGCTCGCTCTTATGCGCCATCACAAAGCTGTGGCCCATCGTGCCGAACACTGGAATTCCATAGCGCCGCCCCGCGAGGACGCTGGCGGTCCCGGCGAACCCCGCCAGATAGCTCGAGCGCGCCGCAATCAGCGCCGCGTCGGCGCCCTGCGCGCGGCGAGCGCCGAAATCGATCGTTCTGCGCCCCTGCGCCGCGCTGACGCAGCGTGCGGCCTTGGTCGCCGCCATCGCGGCGAATCCGAGCTGATTCAGAACCAGCGTTTCGACGATCTGTCCTTCGATCAGCGGCGCGTGAATCTCGAGGATCGGTTCTCCGGCGAAAAAGATCGTCCCCTCGGGAATCGCGCGCACTTCTCCGGTGAAGTGAAAGCCGGCCAGATATTCGAGGAACGCGGGTTTAAAAATGTTAAGCGAATCCAGGTACGCAATCGCCGGCGCGTCGAAGTGGTAGGCCTCTAGCGCCTCGAGCAGCCGCTCGATTCCCGCCGCGATCATGTAACCGCGGTTCAGCGGCATCCGGCGCAGCGCCATCTCGAACGCGGCCTGTTCGTTCATCGAGTGCTCGAAAAACGCGGCGCTTACGGTCAGCTCATACAGGTCGGTGCACAGCGCAACCTCGCCCGCCTCGAGCCGCAGATCGATTGGCATCGCGACGCGCGCTCAGCGCGGCGGCTCCGGGGGCGAGGGCGGTTTCGGCGCGGGCGGCGTGCTATCGACTTCATGCACGACCCGAGTCTCGCGATTGCCGGAGTTGCGCAGCGCGTCGGCCATCGCTCGCAGGCGCTGATCGACCAGGTAGTTGATCGTGCCGGGCTCATCGACGGTGCCCGCGCGCACCCCGGTCAGCAGCTCGATCCCGTGATCGATCGTGTCGATCGCGTAGATGTGAAACTCGCCGCGCTCGACCGCTGCGACCGTCTCTGGCTCGAGCATCAGATTCTCGACGTTGGTCTTCGGCACCATCACGCCCTGTGTCCCGGTCATCCCGATCGCTTTGCAGACGCGGTAGTAGCCTTCGATTTTTTCGTTGGCGCCGCCGATCGCCTGCACGTGGCCGTGCTGATCGACCGATCCCGTCACCGCGAGATCCTGCCTGATCGGCACGCCCGAGAGCGCCGACAAGAGCGCGTATAGTTCGGTCGAGCTGGCGCTGTCGCCGTCGATTCCGGAGTAGGATTGCTCGAACGCGATCGACGCGGTCATCGCCAGCGGATGCGCCTGGCCAAAGCGCGCGCGCAGAAAGCCCGACAGGATCATAATTCCCTTGTCGTGAGTCGAGCCCGACAGCCGCGCCTCGCGCTCGATATTGATAAGGCCCGCCTGCCCGAGCGCTACAGTCGCGGTCACGCGCGAAGGGCGGCCGAACGCGTAGCCGCCCACATCGATCACCGCGAGCCCGTTTATCTGGCCGACCGCTTTGCCGGTGATCTGCACGACCAGCGTGCCGCGCGCGATCATCCGGCGGATTTCTTCTTCGATATGATTAAGCCGCAGCACCCGCTCCGCGAGCGCCCGTTCGACGTGCGTGCCCGAGACTTCGGCGGCGTGCTCGGCGCGCGCGAAGTACGCGGACTCGCGCGCCAGATCGTCGACCGGCTCGAGCATCGCGAGCACCCGGGTGCGGTCGCCCGCCTGACGCATCCCGAACTCGACGATCTTGCGCAGCGCGTCGCCCGAGAACGGCGGCAAATTCTCGCGCCGCGCGAGCGAGCCCACATGGGCGGCGTAGTGGCGCGCGGCGCTCGCGTCGGCGTCGATCGACGGGCGCATCTCGGCTTTCACCTTGAACAGATCCGAAAACTCCGAGTCATAAAAATAGAGCGTGTTGTAGAGGTATGCCCCGCCGAGAACGATCAGCTTGGTGTGCACCTCGATCGCCTCGGGCTTGAGCCCGCTCATCGAGAAAAACGGCAGCGGCTCGAAGGTCTCGAGCGTCATGCGCCCGGACTTGAGGCTGCGCTTGAGCGTTTTCCACACTCCCGGCTCGACCACCGCATCCTCGAGGTCAAAGACCAGGAAGCCGCCATGCGATTTCAAAAACGACCCGCCGATGATCCGCGTGAAGTTGGTCCCGGAGCGCCCGAGCGGATCGATCCACCGCTCGATCGTGCCGAACAGGTTGCGATAGTTCGGCGCGTCCTCACTCACCACCGGCGCGCCCTGGGTGGTCGAGTTATCGACCATCACGTTGACCTGGTACTCGAACCATCGCGGGCCGTCCTCGGGCACCGGCGGCTGCGGCTCGGCGCCGGGCTGCTGCGGCGCGGTTTCACGGAAGCGATCCAGGTGCGAGAGCATGTGGTCGGCGACCTGATCGAGGTATCCCGTCACTCCGGGATTATTAAAGTGACGCTTTAAGTCTTCGGCGGAAGGGATGATGAGCTTGGCGGCGAATGCGCGCTCGATCGCGCGGATGTCATCGACCAGGTCGCGCATTAGCTCCTGCTGGCGGCCGACGAGGCCGCTGAATTCATTTTCGAGCTCGGCCTGCGCGCGCATCATCTGCTCGCGCTCGGCGTCGGTCTTCGCGCTCATCGCCTTTTGCAGCGCCTCGGGCGATTCCGGGACCTTGCCCTCGACCAGCGGGATGAAGATCACCTGGCCGCCCGGGCCGCCCTGGAGCGCGAAGCCGCGCTCGCGCGCGCGCGTCTCGATCTGCTTGAACAGCTCTTGCGCGCGCTGATTGTATTTGTCGCGCAGGGCGGTGCGCTCGTGATCGAAATCCTCGCGCCGAAAGGCCTTGGGCAATTGCTCGACGATCAGCGCGACCAGATCGCGCATCCGCTGCGCGAGCTCGCGCCCCTGCCCCGCGCGCAGATAGATCGCGCTCGGAGATTCGGGGTTGCGGAAATTGTTGACGTAAACCCAGTCGCCCGGCGTCGGCATCGTGGCAGCTTTCTCGGCCAGCAGCGCGAGCACGGTGTCGCGCTCGATCCGTGTGCGCAGTCCGCTCACGTACACGTTATAACCCGGCGCGTCGATTCCGATTGCGAGCTTGATCGCGTCGATCGCGCGGCTCTGCCCGAGCAGCTCCGTGTCGCGATCGGTCTCGGCCGCGCGTTTGAGCTCGGCGCCGTCAATCGCGACGCTGGCGCGCAGCTCGGCGGGACTGAGTTCCAGGGCGGCCTCGGCGGCTTTCGGCTCGGTTGGGACTACAGGACCGGCGGGTGCGATATCTTCGGGCATGCGGACTCCGGCAAACGGGCGGGATTCAATCCGCCTTGAGGGCGATTTTTCGGGCCTTGTGCTTGGGAACGATTACGGTCAGAACGCCATGCGACCATCTGGCCGAGGCGGATTCGGAATCGACATTCTCCGCGAAGGTGAAGATGCTTTCGAGCCGGCCGAACTCCGCGGCGTCCGCACGCACGGTCAGGCGCTGACCCCGGCTCTCGACCTCGATCGACTTAGGGTTGACTCCGCGCGAAGCCACGCGGATTTCGTAACGATCGGGCAGATCGGAAAGCTCGGTGCGTTCGAAGCCGGATGCGGCGCCGCACTTCCATCGATCGACCAGCATCTCGTCGAAGAACGCGTCGAAATCGCCGAATACAAGATCGCCCATCGTGGGCTTGGATTTTGGAGTTCGCGGCGCCACGCGTTCATTCTAATGCCATGACACCTCCGCGGTCGAGACGCGAGAGCGAAGGCCGGCACACGCTCGCGCGCGCTTGCCAGCCGCGGGACGGCGGGCTATCGTTCCGGTCGTGCCAACGATCTCGAAAGTCCTTGCCGCAACCGATTTTTCTGAAGATTCCTCGCTCGCTTTTGGTTATGCCGAAGATATCGCGCGCAAGTTCGGAGCCGAAATCGTCGTGCTGCATGTCGATCAGCCGCTCGCGCCGGTGATGGTCTCGCCCGATTTGGGTCCGGCCATGGACGTCGGCGCGATGAGCAGAATCGCCGAAGAGCAGCGCCTAATCGCGCAGCGCGAGCTCGACAAAATCGTGCAGCGCCTGCGCGACGACGGAATCAAGGCGAAGAGCCTGCTCAAGGTTGGCTCTCCGTTCCTGGAAATCCTGCGCGCCTCGCAGACCGAGAATGCCGACCTGATCGTGCTTGGCACCCACGGCCGCACCGGCCTGGCTCACGTCCTGATGGGCAGCGTAGCGGAGCGCGTGGTTCAGAAAGCGGCGGTCCCGGTCCTGACGATTCGGCATCCCGACCGCAAGTTCAAGCATCCTCTCGATAAGTAATCGCAGCGGGAGCAGCGCGGCGCCCGGCGAGGTTCGCCGAACGCCGCGATTTGGGCCGCGTTTATTTGCCCTGGTATTTCGCCGGACGCTTTTCCATAAAGGCTTTTACGCCTTCCTTGAAATCCTCGGACTTCGTCATCGCGGTCATCGAGACGTCGTCGTCGTGAATCGCAGTCGTCAGATCGGTGAACAGATGCTTGTACACCAAGCTCTTGGCGTGCGACACGCCGAGCGGCGAGCATTTGTTCGCGATATGCCCTGCGACCTCGCGCGCGGTCTCCATCAGCTTGTCCGCGGGCACCACGCGGTTCACCAGCCCCATCGCGAGCGCCTCTTGCGCATCGACCAGGCGTCCCGTCACCGCCATCTCGACCGCGCGCGCCAGGCCAACGATCCGCGGCAGCATCCACGAGGATCCGTGCTCGATCGCCAGTCCGCGCTGCACGAAGATCAGCCCCATCCGCGCCGTGTCGGACGCAATCCTGATGTCCTGGTAGAGGCAGGTGGTAAATCCCAACCCCACGCACGCGCCGTTGATCGCGCCGATAACCGGCTTCTTAAGCGCCAGCAGATACGAATACTGATTGCGGTAATCGACGCGCTGCTGCGCGAGCCAGTCGTCCTGCGCCGGCGCCGAATTTCCGCCGGTCGCCGATGCGCGCCCCGCCGAGATCTCCGACAACGCGCCCATGTCCGCGCCCGAGCAATACGCGCGTCCCGCGCCGGTCATGATGATCGCGCCGACGTTCGGGTCGCGCTCGGCATCCATCAGGGCGCTGCGCGTCTCGACTCCCATCTTCGGGGTCCATGAGTTGAGCTTGGCGGGACGGTTGAAGGTCACCGTCGCGATTCGGTCCGACTTCTCATAAATGATATCTGCGAATTCCATCGTGAGCCTCCAGGGCGGTAGTTCCGCGCCGATCAAAGCACTATCGCGGCGCGAAATCTAACCGCGCAACGTTCTTTCCTCTCCCGACGGCGGCTGTTAGTAAGATTCGGTGATGCCTCCCGCAGCTCAATCCCCTTCTCCCGCGCGGAGTCGCCGCGCCCTGGCCGCGTTTGCGGCGTTAATCCTGATCTTCGGCTCGAGCGCGCTTGCGGCCGATTCTCCACCCGACGCTTCCGTCAGGGGCGCGCATGCGATGGTCGTGGCCGAGACTCCCGAGGCCGCGACGGCCGGAGTTGCGATTCTCAAGCAGGGCGGCAACGCAATCGATGCGGCCGCTGCCGCGTCACTCGCAACCGGCGTGACGCATCCTGCGTCATGCGGCCTCGGCGGTGGCGGCTTCATGCTGATCTATCTGGCCAGCACCGGAAAATTCTACGCGCTGGACTATCGTGAGACCGCGCCGCTCAAGGCTACCTCGACGATGTACATCCGCGACGGCAAGCCGGACGAGGAACTCGCCCGCGACGGTGCGCTCGCGATCGCAGTGCCGGGCGAGATTGCCGGACTCGACGCGGCGCTGACCCGTTTCGGCACGATGAAATTCCAGCAAGTCGCCGCGCCTGCCGTAACCCTCGCGCGCGACGGCTTTTCGCTGGGGCCGCATCTGGCGGGAGAAATCTCCCGGATGACGCCGCGGCTCGCGCAGGCTCCCGGCCTCGCTTCGGTATTTCTGAAAGCGGACGGCACCGCGCCGAAAGCCGGCGATTTGATCTTTCAAAAGAAACTCGCCGACACGATCGTTTCTCTGGGAAACAAACCCGCCGACAAGTTTTATCACGGCGCTTTAGCCGCCGATTTGGCGAGCTTCATCGACGCACACGGGGGCATCATCTCGACCGCCGATCTCGCCGCCTATCAGCCCGTGTGGGGCGAACCTCTGCATCGCGCCTATCAGGGCGACGAGGTTTACGTGATGCCGCCGCCGTCATCGGGCGGCGTGGTCCTCGAGATGCTCGGGATGCTCGAGCCGGGGCATCTGGGCGGCCTCGGCGTCAACTCGCCGCCGTATCTGGCGCGCCTCATCGAGGTGATGCGCCAAGGATTTATCGATCGCGAACAGTACAGCGATCCGGCTTTCGTCAAAATTCCGCTGGCGACCCTGCTCTCGCCCGAGCATATCAACCAGGCGCGCGACCGCGCGTTGCATCACGGCGCTCTCGAGCCGACCCCGGCCGCGGCCCACGATCATGGGACAGCGAACCTCGCGGTGGTGGACAGCGCGGGCAACGTGGTGGTGCTGACGACGACGATCAACACAGTTTTCGGCTCGAAGTTGATGGACCCGAAAAGCGGAATCATCCTGAACAATGAGATGGACGATTTCGCGGTCGCGCCCAATGTGCCCAACGCGTACAAGCTCGAAGGCGTGGCGGTCAACGAAATCGCGCCGGGCAAGCGCCCGCTCTCCTCGATGGCGCCGACGATCGTGGTGAAGAACGGCAAGCCGATCCTCGCGGTCGGCGGCTCCGGCGGTCCGACGATCATCACCGGCGTGCTGCAAGTTCTGCTCGACGTGATCGATTTCCACTTAGGCCCCCGCGCAGCAGTCGAAGAACCGCGCATCCACGAGCAAGCCGAGCCCCCGACGGTAATCATCGAAGAAAAGATGCCGCTGGAAACGCGCGCCGCGCTCGAGCAAATGGGCTACAAAATCCGCGTAGTCCCGATGCTCGGCGCGGTCGGAGCGATCACGATCGCCCCGGGCAGCATCCGCGGCGCAGGCGATCCGCGCAAAGGCGGCTTGGCCGCAGGCTACTGAGCCGTAGGACGGAATTTATTCCGTCAGACAAGCTCTCGATCTGACGAATTGCGAAAAACAAAAATCGACGAAATAAATTTCGTCCTACAAAGTCTTGTAAACTAGATGCTCCTGAAGAATTTGAAAGAATGAATCCCTGGAAATCGCCGGAGCTAAGCTTCCGAAGACGACACCTGCCGCACCTTGAAGTGCCGGACGCCACTTACTTCGTGAGTTTCAGTTGCCTGCACAGAGTCGAGCTGCTTCCCGAAGCGCGCGACCTCGTAATGGCTGAGATTCGAGCGTTGGACGAAGACGCCATCGCTCTCGATGCGGCGGTGGCAATGCCCGATCATGTGCACGCGATCTTTCGGCTGATCGGGACGCTCACCCTCATCCAGGTTTTGAAAAGTATCAAAGGCCGCACGGCTCATCGGATCAACGAGATCACGGGAAGGCAGGGCCAGGTCTGGACGCAGGAAAGCTTCGATCACATCGTGAGGAGCGAGGCCGAGTGGCAAGAGAAAATTGAATATGTTCGCCACAATCCGCTGAAAAAGGGATTAGTGTCATCTCCGTCGCAATACAAATGGCTATATATCCGTAATCCGTCAGAGAAGCATTCCCGTAGGACGGAATTTATTCCGTCAGACTCGTCAGGCAAGAATCGAGGGCTTACTAGATCGTCAGCGAAAAACAAAGATTCGACGAAATAATTTCCTCCTACAGGTTCTACAGGTAAACTGAGTCATTGTATCTTCGCCACGATGGCATCGCCCGCGAGGCTTCTGCCGGTTAGACTCTCACCCCGTGTCTGAAGCTCTCGATTCGACTGCTGCGCCGCGCTCCGAGGGTCTGGCGCACCAACGCCGTGCTGACGCGCTCGCGATCGCCGCGCCGACCGCGCTCGCAGCCGTCGTCTGCTTTTTCAACCTGTGGCGCTACGGACTGTGGGAGCCCGACGAGGCGCGCTATGCCGAGATCGCGCGCGAGATGGTCACCAGCGGCGGTTATCTGATTCCGCATCTCAACTACGTCATCTATGCCGAGAAGCCGCCGCTGCTCTACTGGCTGACGGCGCTCTCGTATCACGTTTTCGGAACGACAGAATTCGCCGCGCGCTTCTTTCCCGCGATATTCGCAGTCCTCGGCGTTGCGGCTACCGCGTACTTCGCGCTACGCACGTTCGGCCGGCGCCACGCGATTCTGGCGGGCGCGATCCTCGCGACCACGCCGCTCTATGCCGTGATGGCGCAAGTCCTCCTGACCGACATGATCCTGGCGGTGCTCATGACGATCGCCAACTTCGCGCTGTATCTGCACTGGCGCGAGGGTCGCGGCGGCTTCGGAAGATGGTGGTGGACCGCGGCGATCGCGATGGCGCTCGGCGTGCTCACCAAGGGCCCCGTCGCTGTCGCGCTGCCGGTCCTCGCGATGCTGGCGTTTCTCGCGTGGCAACGCGATCTGCGCGGCGCGCTTTGTCGCTTTCATGCGGTGTGGGCGGCGATTCTGATCGCGGCGATCGCAGCGCCGTGGTTTGTCGCGATGATCCTGAAGGTCCCGGGCTACTTCGATTTCTACTTCGTCGGCGAGCATCTGCGGCGCGTCTTTCAATCGAGCTACAGCCACGGCGAACCGTTCTGGTTCTACGCGCCCGCGCTCGCGGTTGGACTGCTGTCGTGGTCGATGCTGGTGCCGTTCCTGGTCTGGCGCGCCGTTTCGCCCAACCCGGCGCGAGGCTTCTGCGCTGTGTGCGCCGTCGTGATCGTCGGCGCGTTCTCATGCGCGAGCGCCAAGCTCATTCCGTACATCCTGCCCGCGGTGCCTCCGCCCGCGATCCTGATCGCCGACGGATTGATTTCCTGCGCATGGCCCGAGCGTTCGGACTCCACGCGCCGCGCGTTGCGCCCGCCCGATTCGCGTATTCTCGCAGAGAGCGGCCCGATGCTCGGGATACTGGGCGCATGTGTAATTGCCGCCGCGGTGCTCGCGCCAATTTTCCGCACGCCTTACCCGACCTACGTGCAGCCGGCGCTCTATGCGATCGGCGCGATCCTTGTCGCCGGCGGCGCGGTCACCGCCGCCGCCTTCTTCACGAGGCGCAACGCCGTGGGACTGGGCGCGATCGTGATCACGACAGCGCTCGCGCTCGTCGCCGGAACCTGGGCGCGAATCGAGGCCGAGCCGCTGCGCTCGTACGCGGTCCTTGCGCGAGAGGTCGCCGTGCGCGCGCCCGACGCGCAGCTAATTTGCTACCATCGCTACGTCCAGTCGCTGGCGTTCTATACCAGGCGGCGCGTGATACTGGTCGGAACCAAAACCGAGCTCGGCTTCGGCGCGGCGCTCGCGCCCGACGAGAAGCAATATTTTTTCAAGTCCGACGCCGACCTGATGCGCCTGTGGGACGCGCCCGGCGCAAAGGTAATCGTGCTCGACGCGGCCGATCTCGAACGGCTGCGCGGACGACTCGGCGGTTACACCTTGATCGGAACGGAATTTCACAAACGCGCGATTCTGAAATCCCAATGAACCCGCATCGCAACGCTGAAGCATCGCCGCCCGACGCGACTCCATCCGCGCCCAAACGGACGCATCCGTACCGCGCGTTCGCGATGCGCGCAGGGCTGGGGCTCGTGGTGATCGCGTTCCTGCTCTGGCATTACGACGCGCGCCCGGTCCTGCGGATCCTGCCGCGCGAAAATCCCGGATGGTTCGCCGGTGCGATCGCGCTCTACGTCGCTGGCCAGGTGATGTCGGCATGGCGATGGCAACTGCTCGGCGTCGTGCTGGATGTGCATGAACGCTTCGCGCGCTACCTGCGCTTCTATTTTATCGGGATGTTCACGAATCTGTTCGTGCCGGGACTGGTCGGCGGCGACGCCGCGCGCGCGATCTACCTCGGACGCGACAGCGGCAGGATGGGCGAGGCGGTCGCCTCGGTCATCGCCGACCGCGGGATTGGCCTGCTCGCGCTGTTCTGGCTCGCGGCCGCGATGGCGATACTCGAGCGCGGCGCGCTGTCGCCGGAGGTGATCCGCCCGACCGTCGCGGTCGGCGCGATCGCGCTGGCCGGATTTCTGGCCGCGCCGATCCTCGCGCGGGTCGTGCATCTGATGCCGCGTCCGATCCGGCGCGCCGGCAATATCGTGATGCCGTATCTGCATCGCCCGCAGACCATGCTCCCCGCGATCGCGCTTTCGCTAATGCTGCAAATCTCGCTCGCAATCTGCCAGTGGATGCTCGCGCGCGGGCTCGGACTGACGACGCCGGTTGCGATCTTTCTGCTCTGCGTGCCGATCGCAAACGTCTTCGCGAGCCTGCCGCTCACTCTGAACGGACTCGGCATCCGCGAGACCGCCTACCTGATGCTGTTCGGGATGGCGGGCGTGCGGCACGACGACGCAATCGCACTCGGTCTGCTCTGGTTCGCGGCAACGATGATCGGCGGCCTATCTGGCGCCGTCGCCTTCGTAACGACTCCCGCCCCCGCCGCCTCGATCGCCAAGGAATGAACCTGTTTATTGAAATTGCTACATTTTCGGACCGATTCTTGCGCATCGCGGCCCGCGCCCATATACTGAGCGACTAACCAAGCGGACAGGCTGGTGGAGTTGCTCAAAATATGGACGTTATGAAGACGCTTTTCCTGAACCCGCCCTCGTATGATGACTTCGACGGCGGCGCAGGTTCGCGATATCAGGCCACGCGCGAGGTCTGGTCCTTCTGGTACCCCACTTGGCTGGCCTACCCGGCCGGAATGATTCCGGGCGCGCGTCTGCTAGACGCTCCTCCGCATGGCTATACTGTAGAGAAGACGATCGAGGAAGCAAAAGGTTACGATCTGGTCGTGCTCCACACCTCGACGCCATCACTCAGAATGGATGCACGCACCGCCGAAGCTATAAAGGCGGCTAATCCAAACACGATCATTGCATTCGTCGGAGGCCATCCAACCGCGCGCCCCGACGAGGTCCTGAAGCTCTCGTCCGCGATCGATATCGCGGGGCGCAAGGAGTTCGACCATTCGATGGTCGATGTCGCGCAGGGGATGGATTGGTCGAAGATCAGCGGAATCAGCTACCGACAAAACGGCGTGATCAGTCACAATCCCGACCGCCCAGCGATGACCGACGAAGAGCTCGACGCGCTTCCGTTCGTAACCGAGGTTTATGAAAAGAACCTCGACTACCTGAAGTACAACAGTCCCTACTGTCAGTATCCTTACGTCTCGATGTACACCGGGCGCGGATGCCCGGCTAAGTGCACCTTTTGCCTCTGGCCGCAGGTGACGCAGGGGCATCGCTATCGCGTGCGCAGCCCCGAGAACGTGTTCGAGGAAGTCTCCGCGATGAAGGCCAAGTTCCCCAAGATGAAGGAACTGTTCTTCGACGACGACACCTTCACCGCGGACCCGGCGCGCGCGCGCAAAATCGCGCAGCTCCTGAAGCCGCTCGGAATCACCTGGTCCACCAACTCGCGCGCCAACGTCGATTACGAGACTCTCAAGATCATGAAGGACGGCGGTCTGCGCCTGTTCGTGGTCGGCTACGAATCTGGCAACGCGCAGATCCTGAAGAACATCAAGAAGGGCGTCGGCCTCGATCGCGCACGCCGTTTCACCCGCGATTGCCACGAAATCGGCATCCTGATCCACGGCACCTTCATCCTGGGCCTGCCCGGCGAAACCAAGGACACCATCCAGGAATCGATGAGGTTCGCGCGCGAGATGGATTGCGAAACGATTCAGGTCTCGCTCGCGTCGCCCTATCCCGGCACCGAGCTGTTCGAGTATGTGACCGCCAATGGCTTCCTGGCCGTCGATCCGCTGCTCGATGGCGACGGCTACCAGAAGTGCACGATCACCTATCCGGGTCTGACCAATGACGAGATCTACGGCTCGGTCGAGGCCTTCTACCGCAGCTTCTATTTCCGCCCGAAATATATTTTCAAGTCGATGCGCAAAATGATGGGCTCCGCCGAGGAAACCAAGCGTCTGCTGAAAGAAGGGATGCAGTTTATGTCCACGATGCGCGCGCGGCGAAACCAGATGAAACAGGGGGCCGCGGCCTGATCGCGGCCGCGCCCATGTTCCGGATGGCGTCCGGACGCGCCCGTATAGCACCGACTTCGCCCCAATGATCATCCTGCGCACTTTCGCGCTGGCCTGCGTAATCGTATCGATCCTCTATTACGCGGCGGCGACGTTCGCAGCCGCGCGGTTCGCGAATCGCGCGGCGAAGCCTCCGGGCCCGCTTCCGAAGATCGCCCCGCGAGTCGCCGTGCTGAAGCCGTTGCACGGCCTTACCCGCGCCCTCGCCGAGAATATCGTCAGCATCCTCGAGGCCACCTATTCGCGCATCGACTACTTCTTCGCGGTTTCCTCGTATGAAGATCCTGCTGCGCCGATCCCGGCTGCGCTGCGTGCGCGCTACCAGTTCGCCAACCTGACCCTGGTGGTTGGGGAAGAGCCGGACTGCGTGAACCTGAAGATCGCGAAGGCGATCAAGATGGAAGAACGCGCGGAAAAGGCCGACATCTTCGTCATCAGTGACGCCGACATTAATGTCGAGCGCGACTACCTGCAACGCGTCGTCAGCGAACTGCTCTCCGACGAAAAGATCGGCGTTGTCACCTGCGCCTACCGGGCGCATCCGAATGACTCGATCACCTCGCGCATGGAAGCGCTGTTCATCAACACCGACTTCGCGCCGCAGGTAATGCTCTCCGAGATGATCGAGCCGATGCGCCATGCGCTGGGCGCGACGATCGCGATCAAGCGCCCCGCGCTCGAATCGATCGGCGGCTTTCGCGCGGTCAAAGACAACCTCGCCGACGATTTCTATCTCGGCCGGATGGCCACCGACCACGGATGGAAGGTGAAGCTGTCTTCGGCGCTGGTTACGATTACCGCCGAAGAAGATCAGTTCAGCCACTTCTGGAATCACCAGCTCAGATGGGCGCGAACCTATCGGATGGTGCGCCCGGTCAGCATGGCGACGATCGTCGCGCACGGACCCTTCTGGGCCCTTGTGCTGGTGCTGCTGTCGAAGGCGAGCCTCGCGTCGCTGGTCGCGCTCGCGGTGGTGATTGCGGCGCGAATCGCGATGTCGGCGTTCATGTTGCGCCGCGTGCTTAAGCTGCCGGAGCTGACGCGCGACCTGTGGCTGGTGCCGATCAAGGATCTCATCCTCACCGCAATCTGGTTTGCGAGCTTCGCCAGCAATAAAGTGCTGTGGGGTGGACGCATGCTGATGGTGACGCGCGGTGGTGTGATGCACGAGATCAAGGCCGGCCAGTAGCTCCGCGCGATGCTGATTTATCTGCTTCTGGCCGCAATCGCCTCGATGTTCATGGGCGGCGGCCTGGTGATGATGAAGAGCCGCTCCGCGCAGCTTCCGGTCGCTTCAGGAAAAAAGCTGCTGCGCGCGCTGGGCGCGTGGCTCGCCGACCCGATGTGGCTCGGCGGCCTGGGTGTTCAAACCCTGGGTTTTGCGATCTACGTGGTCGCGCTTTCACAGGCGCAAGTTTCGATGGTCTCGGTGATGATGCAGGGCGGCACCGCGATGTTCGTGGTGATCGCGGTCGTGATCTTGAAGGAACGCGCGGACTTGCGCGAGTGGATCGGAATCGCCGCGACGGTGCTTGGAATGGCGATGCTGGCAGCGTCGTTGTCGAGCGCCGACACCGAAGGCGCGCTCGACGTCCAGGCACTCACGGTCTTGTCGGCGGTGCTGATCGCGCTGGCGCTGGCTCCGATGGCGACGGCTCGGCTGCGCGAGACCGGCGCGGCCGCAGCGATTTTGTCGGGCGTCGCCTTCGGACTCGCGAGTCTCTACACCAAGGGCATGACCACCGACTTTCTTGCGCGGCCCGATTCCACGCTCGCGCTTCGAATTGGCGCCAACCCGTATGTGTATCTGCTGGTGATCGCGAATATAGCGGGAACCATTCTACTGCAGAATTCATTTCATGACTCGCGGGGAATTATCGCGGTTCCGCTGTCGTCGGCGCTCTCGAATGTGGTGCCGATTCTGGGCGGCATCATCGCATTCGGAGAGCATCTGCCCGCCGCACCCGCCGCGGCGGTGCTGAGGGTCGGCGCATTCGCGTTGACGGTCGCAGCCAGCGCAGTCCTGGCCGGCTCCCGCGACTCTCCGCTGGCCTGATTCCTTCTCCGCTGTCTGACTGACACGGGGGAGGAATCAGGCGGCAGGTCGAATGATCAGAACTTCGCCAGTGGAACCGGTAGACCAGCGACTTCGGCACGCATCTTGAAGATTGTTCCCTTGCGATCCGGATGCTCGGTGTTGTCGGCTGTGACCACAAAGAGATCCATCAGGTCGCGGCCGCCGAAGGTCAGGCTCGTCACCATCGTGGCTGGAAACTTTATCCGTTTTTTCACGGTCGCGTCCGCGCCGATATGCACCACTTCACCCGAGCGCACCGCCGCAACCCACACGCCGCCCTCCGCGTTGACCGCGAGTCCGTCGGGCATCCCTGCGGGGAGCCTCGCGAAGATCCTGCGGTCTTTGACGCTGCGGTCCGCCGCCACGTCGTAAACCCAAATCGCCTGCGTCGGTGAATCGGAATGGTAGAGAAGTTTGCGGTCGGGGCTCAGCCCAAGGCCGTTGGTCACCTGGATTCCGTCCCACAGCTTGGTTGCACGCCCCGGTGGGTCCACGCGGAACAGGCTCCCTGGCTTGGGCGTGTTGTTGCTCAGCGGGTCGAAGCTGAGCGAGCCGGTATAGACGCTGCCCTGATCGTCGGTGGTCAGATCGTTCAGGCCCATCAGGGGTTTGCCATCCCACTCGGCAAATAGATCGCGGCTCTTGCCGGTGGTGTCGTCAAACAAAATCAATCCGCGTCCGGTGGTGACCAGTCCGCCGCCCGCGTTGAACATCATTCCGCCGACGCCGCGGCGTTTGGGAATCACGGTGTCGATCTTGCCTTCGGGATTGCGCCGATAGACGCCGCCATTGGGAACGTCGCTGAAGTAGAGCCGCCCGTGCGCGTCGGCGCGCGGCGCCTCGAGCAGTCCGAAGCCGCTTGCCAGTGTTTCCATCTCCATCGCCTGTCGCCTCCATCGCGGGTTTACCACGACGTGCGCCGTCTCTGCGAACGCCTAAACGGCCGCGGGACGGGGATTGGCCTCGTCAGCAAGGCGCAGGCGGCGATGGCACAGGTAGATGAGGATTGGCTGCAAGAGCCGGGTGATCACCATGATCGCGATCGCGCCGCCGATCACGACGATCGCGAGCGGCTTCTGCGTCTGCGCGCCAATCTTGGTCGAGAGCGCAGCGGGTAACAGCCCCACGCAATCGACCATCGCGGTCATGATGATCGCGCGGAAGCGCCGGTCCGAGCCCATGATGATCGATTCGAGAAACGGATGGCCCTCGTCCCAGAGTTGGCGGATATAGAAGCTCAGCAGGATTCCGTCCATCACCGCGATTCCGAAAATCGAAATAAAACCGACCGCGGCGGAAATGCTGAAAGGCGTGCCGGTTATGTACAACGCAACGATTCCGCCAAGGCACGCGACCGGAAGCTGCGCCATAATGATGAAGGTGTCGATGAATGAAGTGGTCGCGCCATAGAGTACGCCCGCGATCAGCAGCAGCGCGAACGGCACCACCACCATCAAACGCCGATTTGCCGCTTCCAGTTCGCCGTACTCGCCGGCCCATTCGAGATGCACGCCGTCGGGAATCTTGATCTGTTTTGCGATCGACTCCTTGGCGTCCTTGATGGCCGACGCCAGGTCGCGTCCGGTCACCGAAAAGCGCAGCGGCACGTAGCGCTCGAGCGACTCCCGGTAAATGAACGACGCGCCCTGCACGCTCTCGACGTTCGCCACCTGCGCGAGCGGTACATTTCCGCCGGTGGGGACGTTGACACGAATCTGCTTGATCGCGTCAAGGCTCTGCCGGTACTGCGGCTTCCATCGCACCACCAGGTCGAAGCGGCGGTCGCCCTCGAGCACCTGGGTGACGGCCTGGCCGCCAATCGCGGCCTGCACCACCGCGGCGACGTCTCCGGAGTTCAGTCCGTAGCGCGCGCAATTCGCGCGATCGGGCGAGATTACCAGGTTTGGCTGGCCCAGCGAGCGCAGCACGAACACGTCGGTGATCCCGCGCACTGTTCGCAAAATTTCCGCGATCCGGTTGGCGAGCGACTCGTCGGTGTCCAGGTCGTAGCCGAACACCTTGACCGCATTCGAGCCGGCCTTGACGCCCGAGAGCGCCTCATCGACGTTGTCCTCGATATTCTGGCTGTATGAAAATCCGACACCTGGAAACTGGCGGTGCAGGTGCGCGTCCATCTGGATGACCAGCTTCTGCTTGGTCATTCCTTCGGGCCACTGCTCTTGCGGCTTCAGATCGACGGCAAACTCGATGCTGAAGAAGCCGGTGGTCTCGGTGCCGTCATCGGGACGCCCGAGCTGCGAGACCACGTTGGTAACTTCCGGGTAGGACAGGAAAACCCGGCGCATCCTATTGGTCATCTCGGCGCCATGATCGAGAGAGATGGTAAGCGGCATCATCGCGTGCGCCCAGATATTGCCCTCTTCGAGCTTGGGCAGAAACTCTCCGCCCAGGCTTGGGAAGAGCGAGAATCCCGCGGCGATGATCACGACTATCACCGCAAGCGACAAGCGCGGCCATGACAGGACGCGCACAAATATACCGTGATAAAAGCCGCGGAAAGCCTCCCACACCGGATTGTGCGCTTCCTTAAGTCCGCGCGCGAAAAAGAATGAGCTCAGCACCGGCGAGAGCGTGACCGCGAGCAGGATCGCGACCCCGAGCGCGTAGGCGTAGGTATGCGACATCGGCGAGAAGATCGCGCCCTCGACTCCGCGCATCGTGAACAGCGGCAAAAACGCGATCACAAAGATCAGGGTCGAGAACAGCATCGGACCGCCGACTTCCTGCGCGGCATGCAGAATCCGCGCGCGCACGCTTTCGTGCTGATGCTCCTCGGCGGTCAGATGGCGGTAGATGTTCTCGATTACGATCACGGTCGAATCGATGATGATGCCGAAGTCGATTGCGCCCAGCGAAATCAAATTGGCGGGCGTGTTGGTCAGATGCATCAGCGTGAACGCGCCGCACAGAGCCAGCGGGATATTGATCGCGGCGATAATCGCGGCGCGCAGATTGCCCAGAAAGAAAACCAGCACCAGGAAAACCAGCAGGATACCGACCGATACGTTTTCCATCACCGTGCGCAGTGTCGTCTCGACCAGCCCGGTGCGGTCGTAATAGGGCACCACTTTGTAGCCCTTGGGCAGCATCCCTTCGCTGTTGATCTGTTTGACCTTCTGCTCGACGCCTTTGAGTGTGGCCAGAGTGTCGCCGTACTTGCGCATCAGAACGATCCCTTCGACGACCTCGTTCTGATTGTTCATTCCGACGATTCCGAGCCGCGGTGCATATCCGACTGAGACATCAGCGACGTTGGCCACCGTAATCGGGGTCGAGCGGGTCGAGCTGAGCACGGTGTTGCGGATATCCTCGAGTGAACTGATAAGCCCGAGGCCGCGCACGTCAACCGCCTGCTCGCCGACGTTGAGATAGTTGCCGCCCGCGTTGATATTCGCGTTCTGGATCGAGCTCACCAGGGTAGAAAGGGGAACGTTGTAGTAGATGAGGCGCTGCGGATCGACATCGACGTGGTATTGCTTGGTCAAGCCGCCAAAGCCGTCAACGTCGATTACTCCGGGAACAGTCTTGAGCTGTTTTTCCAATATCCAGTCTTCGATTTCTTTCTGCTTGATCAAATCGTGATCGGTGCTCTGGACTGTGTATCGATAAATCTCACCGATCGGATTTTCCGGTGAGATGCCCGGAGTGACGCCTTGCGGCAAGGTGATGAAGCCGAGCCGATTGATCGTCTGGATGCGATCCATGTAGTAGTCGCTGTCCCAACTAAAGTAGCATCGGATATCGGACAGCCCGAACAGCGATATCGAATCCATCCGCGTCATATTGCGCATCCCGCCGAGTCCATACTCAGTCGGGACCGTGATCAGCTTTTCGACCTCCTCGGCGCTGAGCCCGTTGGGCAGAGTCAGCACCTCGACCATCGGCTGAACCGGATCAGGGTAAGCTTCGATATCGATCTGGGTGAACGAAAAGATACCCGCAAGCAGCAAAACGATCGCGATCCCGAGGACAACGATCCGCTCGCGCAGCGCGAGCCCCATTAGCGACTGAATCATGGCTCGATCGGTTCCCTGTCCGCGCCGGCCGCGCTTCTCAGGAGCTCTCTCCGTGGGCTTCGTGCCACAGCGCGTTGACCTCGATCGTTTCTCCGGTCACGACGCGGTCACCCGCCTTGAGGCCGGAAATGACCCGCGCGTAGCCCTTCTCATCCCACGATGCGATAACCACCGCGCGCCGCGCGATACGGTTATCGCCCGCATCGACGAAGGCATAATATCCGTTGGTCTCGAAGATCAGCGCGTCCTGCGGAACCACCAGCGCCTGACCGGGCCGGGTCACGATTTTTACCCGCGCCAGCATCTGCGGCTTGAGCTTCAGCCCGGGATTTTGCACTTCGCATCGAATCTGGATCGTGTGAGTATTCGGATCGACGCCGGGACTGACGCGCGCAATCGTTCCGTGAAAGACTTCTCCCGGATAGGCAGTCGTGACCGCGTCAAGTTGCTGGCCGACCTGGATGCGCGCGAGGTCGGTCTCATAGATGTCGCCGGTTATCCAGACGTCTTCGAGCGTGCCGAGTGAGTACAGCACATCGCCGGGATTAACCGCCGCGCCGCGAATCGCCTTGTTATCGACCACGGTGCCCGAAATCGGCGCGCGCATCCAGATGACCGGGTTGGGCGACTTGATTGCCGCAATATCGGCGTCGTCCATCCCGAGTAGCTCGAGTTTGCTTTTGGCCGCGGAGACCAGAGACTCGGCGAGGTTCACTCCGCCGCTCATCTCAGGGGCGCCGGTCAGATTCGCGGTGGTCTTTGCCTGTAGCAACTCGGCCTCGGCGGTCATAAAGTCGGGGCTGTAGAGCGACGCGATTGGCTCGCCGCGCCGCACGTTGTCCCACAACGACACTCGAGTCTGCTCAATCCGCCCCTGCACGCGCGAAACGATCGTCGAGACGCGGCGGTCGTCGAAGGTGACCTGTCCGGTGGTCTCAAGCACGCCGGGCAGATCGACATTGCGCACTTCGGCGAATCGCGCGCCCGGCACGGCGTCCACCTTGAGCTGCATCAACTCCGGCTGACCCGACTGGCGGATCATCAGCGGAGGCACCGGCTCGGCCGTCTGCGCCGCACGGCTCGCCGATTCGTTACGGCAGCCCACGGCCACCATCGTGAGCATCGCGCATCCGGCGAGCGCCAAGCTCAATCTTTTTCGCGTAGTCATTTGGGTAACGACGTCCCGATCGTCTGTTCGAGCGCGACTTTGCCGGCCAGAAACTGGTTGGCAGCCTGGAGATAGTTTATGCGCGCGGTGTAGTCGCGTCCCAGTGCTCCGGCCAGCGCGTTGAAATCGACTCTCCCGGATTGATATGCGATCAGCGCGACGTTGAAATCCTGCCGCGACAGTCCCATCAGCGAGTCGCGATACAACAGCGCGGTCTGATACGCGAGCTGAGTAGTGCGAAAGGTCGAGGTCACCGCGGCCGCGGTCTGGATTCGAACCGAGTCTAGATCGTCGCGCGAAGCGGCAAGGTCGTGCCGCGCTTTCTCCACATCTTCCTTCTGATGCAGCCAGAAAAATACCGGGACGTTGAGCCCGACGATCAGACTATGAAACTCGGTTGCCGGCGCTTGCGGTCCAAAAGTGGGAACCAAGTACTGGTCGAACTGGTAACCGACAGTAAAATCCGGCAGATACTCCATTTTGGCCAAATATAGTGCGGTGTCGGTATTGTGCTCGGTTAACGCGGTCTCGAGAATTTCCTGCCGCACCTGCCATGCGAGATCCACCAGCGCATCGACGCGCGCGCTGAGCGGAGCAAGCGTGAGGGTACGATCCACCGACAGCGGATTGCCGGGCGCACGATCGAGCAATTGATTGAGCGTCGTCTCGTCGTTCAGCACCGAGACTTCGTACTGCGCCTGTTGCTGACGCGCCGCCGCGAGATCGAATTCGGCGCTGATGAAATCTGTCTGCGTGGCCTGATTCGCGGTATAGGCGATCTGGGTGACCTTCAGCATGCGCGAGAGATTATCCAGATTCTCTGCGTTGACGTTGGACAGAGCGGAGTCGAGCACCAGTTGAAAATAACCGGTCTCGACTGCGGCTCGCGTGTCGCGCAGAGCCGCCTCGTAGACCAGCCGCGCTATCTGCGCGTTGCGCTTGGCCTGATCAGTCTGCAGCAGCGCTTTGCCGGGAAATTGAAATGCCTCAGTGACGTTGTAAGAGCGCTCGGAAGCGCGGCCGAAGGGATTCTTCGGACTATCAGTGTTGTAGTAGGTGAAGATCGGATCGTTGGGTGCGTAGGCCTGCTTTATCGAGTGCTGCGCCGAGTACCATCTTTCCCGCGCGGCCTTGACGGTGGGATTTGCCTGCTCAGCAAGCTGCACGAGCTGATCGACAGTCAGCACCATCTCTCCCGGCGAGGCAGCGATCGGCTGCTGGGCTGCGAATGCAGGGCGGGTCGCGAATATCGCAACGACAGTCACGGCTATGATCCCCATTCGCAGCATTACCAATTCCTGTTCGGAGCTCCCGAAGGCGGATAGGCGAGCCCGCACAATTCCCCAGCCCAAACTCAATTAAACAGGTTTGGAGCGACCCGAGGAAGCTTCCCGCCCGAGAAAAATTGTTAACGTATATTAAGCGCGACGCCGCTTTGGAATGCGCAAACAAGCGTACAGAGCACCCGATTCGAAGCGCAATTGGGGTCTCGAAAGAGCGGGTAGCGAGTATTGCTGCGGTAGCTATTTCGATGCGGTCTTGGATGTAGCGCTGCCGGACTGTTGCAGCGAGCGCACGTACATCACGACGTCCCAGCGCTCATGCGCCGACATCGCGTCGTCGTACGAGGGCATCAGCAGAATCCCGTCGCGAATCACTCCGTAAATGTATCCGTCGGGGAGATCCTTGCTGGTGCCGGAAACCAGATTCTTGGGCGGATCGTGCAGCAGATGCGCAACCGGGCCGTCGCCGGTCGCGTTCTCGCCGTGGCACGGCGCGCAATTGTTCATGAAAAGTTCTTTGCCGTGTGCCAGGTCCTTGGGCGTCGCGGTGTACGGATTTTTCATCTTCACCGTCATCGCTTCGAGCGTCATCGGCGGCTCACCGTGATCCACCGGCATCGTATCACTGGGCATCACACGGGGCGCACGAGAGAGCGGCTGCACCGCGTCGCCGCGGTACATATCTATACTCCATGGAAACGACCATGCCGCGCCCGATGAAACGGCAACGGCCCCACACACAACGACCAACGCGCACAAAACCTTTTGCGCGCGCCGCATACCTGTCAACCCACCCCTGATCTTCAAAGCTCGAACTCTCTACTTCCTGACCGTCACAACGCCGACCATACCCGCCTTTTCGTGGGGAACGCAAAAGTAATGATACGTCCCGGGCACGGTGAAAGTGTAGCTGAAAGTTCCGCCCGGCGGCATGAAGCCCGAATCGAAGGTCTTGGCGCCGGCAGGCTCGGACGCGTCCTTGGGATTCTGCGCGTCGTCAGGAACCAGGGTCACCGAATGAACGGTCTTTCCGGTATTGACCCACTGGACCGGCTCGCCAACTTTGACGCTTACGCGCGCGGGCTCGTAGACGGCAGGAGTGTCGCCCATTTTTATAACCACCGGACCCGAAGTGGCGCCCGCCGGATTGGGCAAGAAGGCAAGCGCCAAGACCGCGGCGATTGCAGTGATAATCACGAGAATACGGAGCCACAGCCGCGCGCGCGTCAGGCGGGTCGAGGGTCTGAGACTCAGATCGATAATACCGCTTGCCATTGGAACCTCTGGAAAATGGGTTTAAATTATTGAACTTTCTTGTGTTGAGCGGTTACGGAGGACTTGGAAAGCTTCAATTCATCATAACCATTCCTAATAGTCGTCTAATTACACATCACTCTTCCTTAAGTATAGGGATGAAAAGAACGGAAGCAAGAGCTCCCGCCCTCTTAGGATTTGCGCTGCGCTGGTGTGGGAAGCTGCCGCGAGACCGTCGGGTCAGGCTGTGGCGGACGCAGAGACGGGCTCGCTTTTGAAATCCAGTCCGCGGCCGCTTGCGTTGACGATGACCTTCGAGCCGTCGCGGATCTCGCTCGTCAGGATTCTGCGCGCGAGCGCGGTCTCGAGTTCGCTCTGGATCAGGCGCTTTAGCGGACGGGCGCCGTACGACGGGTCGTAACCGTGCTCGGCCAGGTAATCGAGCGCTTTGGAGGTCAACTCGATCGTGATCTTGCGATCCTCGAGCCGCTTGCGCAGCCGCCCGAGCTGGACCTCGACAATCTTTCGAAGCTCTTCGCGCGCGAGCGGATGGAACACCACGATCTCGTCCACGCGGTTCAGGAACTCGGGGCGAAAACTCTGGCGGAGCACGTCCAGGCACTCGGCCTTCATCTTGTCGTAGTCCTGGCCCTTGAAACCGAGGATGAGCTGGCTTGCGATATTTGAGGTCATGATCACGACACAGTTGCGGAAATCGACCATGCGCCCGTGACCGTCTGTCAGGCGCCCGTCGTCAAGGAGCTGGAGCAGGATATTAAACACGTCGCCGTGCGCTTTCTCGATTTCGTCGAACAGGATCACCGAGTACGGACGGCGCCGCACCGCTTCGGTGAGCTGCCCCCCTTCATCGTAGCCGACGTAGCCCGGAGGCGCGCCGACCAGCCGCGAGACGGTGTGCTTCTCCATGTATTCGGACATGTCGATCCGGATCATCGCGGACTCGTCGTCGAACAGAAACTCGGCGAGCGCGCGGGCCAGTTCGGTTTTGCCAACTCCGGTGGGCCCGAGAAAAATGAACGAGCCGATCGGACGATTGGGATCCTTGAGCCCCGCGCGTGCGCGAACCACCGCGTCGGCAACGGCGGAGACCGCCTCGTCCTGGCCGATTACGCGTTTGTGAAGATGCTCTTCGAGATGCACCAGTTTCTGCATCTCGCCTTCCAGCAGGCGCGCAACGGGAATATGGGTCCATCGCGAAACCACTTCCGCGATATCGTCCTCGTCCACTTCTTCCTTAATCAGACGATCGGCGCCGCTCGGTTGTTTGGCTAGCTTGGCTTCGTCGGCAGCGAGCGCCTTCTCAAGCTCGGCGAGCTTGCCATACTGGAGCTCGGCCACCTTGTTGAGATCGTACTCGCGCTTGGCCTTTTCAATTGCGACCCGAGTCTGCTCGATCTCGGCTTTGATCTTCGAGAGATTCTCGAGGCCGCCTTTTTCGCTCTGCCATTGAGCCTGAAGCGCCGAGCGCTTCTCGTTGGCCTCGGCGAGTTCTTTTTCAAGCCGCTCGAGCCGGTCTTTCGATGCCACGTCGGTCTCGCGCTTGAGCGCCTGGCGCTCGATCTCGAGCTGCATCACGCGGCGGTTAACTTCGTCCAGCTCCACCGGCATCGATTCTTTTTCGGTGCGCAGCTTGGCCGCAGCTTCATCGACCAGGTCGATCGCCTTGTCAGGCAGGAAACGGTCGGTGATATAGCGCTTCGACAGAATCGCCGCGGTCACCAACGCCGAATCCTTGATCCTGATTCCGTGATGGACTTCGTAGCGTTCCTTGAGGCCGCGCAGGATCGAGATGGTGTCCTCGACGCTCGGTTCATTGACCATCACCGGCTGGAAGCGCCGCTCCAGCGCCGCATCCTTCTCGATATACTTGCGATACTCGTTGAGCGTGGTGGCGCCTATACAGTGCAATTCGCCGCGCGCGAGCATCGGCTTCAGCAGGTTCGACGCGTCCATCGCGCCTTCCGCGGCGCCGGCGCCGACGACGGTATGGAGCTCGTCGATAAACAGGATCACCTCGCCGGCCGCGTCCTGCACTTCCTTTAATACTGCCTTGAGCCGTTCTTCAAATTCGCCGCGGAACTTCGCGCCGGCGATCAACGCGCCCATGTCCAGCGCAACGACCTTGCGATTCTTGAGGCCCTCGGGAACATCGCCGCGCACGATCCGCTGCGCGAGACCCTCGACAATCGCGGTCTTGCCCACTCCCGGCTCTCCGATCAGCACGGGATTATTCTTGGTCCGGCGCGAAAGCACCTGGACCACACGCCGAATCTCCTCGTCGCGTCCGATTACCGGATCGACCTTGCCTTGAGAGGCAAGCTTGGTCAGATCGCGGCCATATTTTTCGAGCGACTGATAGGTGGCCTCAGGATTCGCCGAAGTGACGCGCTGATTTCCGCGCACCTGCTTGAGCGTCGCCATCAGCTTGTCGTGGGTCAGGCCCGCCTCGCGAAGAATCTTGGCTGCGGCGCCGGGTTCGTCGAGAATCGCGATCAGAACGTGCTCGACGGACACGTAATCGTCTTTGAGCTTGCCCGCCTCCTGCTCCGCGCGCGCGAGCACCCGGCCCAGGCGCTGGGTCGCATAGACCTGTGCGGAATCGGAGCCACCGCCGGTGACCTGCGGGATCTTCTTGAGCTCAGCCAAGAGCTTCGCCTGGACAGCCGCACGATCGACTCCCGCCAAGCTTAGAATCGAGGTGCCCAGACCGTCGTTCTCTTCGAGCAATGCTGCCAGCAGATGCTCAACATCGACGGCCTGATTATGCGCCGCAAGCGCGGCGTTCTGCGCGCGTCCGAGCGCTTCCTGAAGTTTTTCGGTAAACCGGTTTGCGTTCATTCATCTCCAAAAGTAACCATTGAGTCGCCTTCGGCAAGTCGCGCCGAGCTTTGGACGGATCTCTAACATGGACTAACCAGGGGACTAAGCGTAATATTTTTTGATGGCAAAGTCCAAGACGGTCAATGTCCACGACGCGAAGACTCATTTTTCGAAGCTGCTGAAGCGCGTCATGCGCGGCGAGGAGATTATCATCGGGCGCGCAGGGCATCCGGTAGCCAGGCTGTGCCCCCTCGCGATCGCGTCCGGTTCGCGAGTCCCGGGCAGCGCTAGAGGATCGATCGCGATCTCCGATGATTTCGATGCACCGCTGCCCGATCTCGAACACGCGATCGAGCAATGAGAGCGTTACTTGATACCCACACTTTCTTATGGTGGATTGTTGACGACGGTCGTCTTTCGCGGCGAGCGAGTGCGATTATCGCCGATCGCACGAACGAAATTTATTTTAGCGCGATAAGCGGATGGGAAATCGCCGAAAAAGCGCGCCGCGCGAAGTTGTCTCTTCCCAGCGATCCGGAGTCGTTCGTAGCGGAGCAGGTGGTATCCAACGCCTTTGAGGTACTTCCGCTGGAGCTGACTCACGCGCTTCACGTTTTCTCGCTTCCCGCGCATCACAAGGATCCGTTCGATCGGATGCTTATCGCGCAAGCACAGATCGAGGAGTTGGCGCTGCTCTCCGCCGATCACGAGATCGCGCGTTACGCCGTCGAGGTCATCTGGTAACTGCACGCGAACCGGCCCGAACGGCGCAGATTGGAAAATCAGCACAATTTGAGGTCAGTGCGCAGTTCGCGTTGGCCGTTTTCGCGACGATTTGGTAAGTCTCCGGGTCAACGGAGAGACCACACATGCGCCTAAGCCTTACCATCAACGGAGAGCGGCGCGAGGACGATATCGATCCCCGCATGCTGCTGGTCCACTACATCCGCGAGGCCGCCGGCCTTACTGGCACTCACGTCGGCTGCGAAACGTCGCTATGCGGCGCGTGCACGATCCATCTGGATGGCCGGGCCGTGAAGTCATGCACGATACTCGCAGTCCAGGCCGAAGGCGCCGAGCTCACGACGATCGAGGGCCTGGCGCGCGGCGCGGTGATGCATCCGCTGCAGGACGGCTTCTGGGAAGAGCACGGCCTTCAATGCGGCTACTGCACGCCGGGGATGATCATGACGGCGGCGGACCTCCTCAAACGCAACCCCAATCCGAGCGACGCAGAGATTCGCGAAGCGCTCGAGGGCAATCTGTGCCGATGCACCGGCTATCAGCATATCGTGAACGCGATCCAGTCGGCGGCGCGCAAGATGCGCGAAAAGCAGGCTGCGTAGGCGAGGACTCCGATGGCGGTAATACCGAAATTTGTGGGCGAGCGAATCAAGCGCCGCGAGGATCCGCGCCTGGTAACGGGCACGGGAACCTATGTCGATGACGTGCGAATCCCCGGGATGCTGTGTGCGGTAATCCTGAGAAGCCCCTACGCGCATGCGAAGATCAATTCGATCGACCTCGAAAAGGCGCGCGCACTCAAGGGAATCGTGTGCGTCCTTTCCGGCGCCGACCTGAAAGACAAAGTCGGCGGAGTGCCGTGCGTCGCGCCGGCCGACCATGTGCCGTTTCATCCGGTCCTCGCGCAAGGCAAAGTTCGCTTCATCGGTGAAGGGGTTGCAGTCGCCGTAGCGGCGTCGCCCTACGTCGCCCAGGATGCGCTCGATCTGATCGAGGTGGACTACGAGGCGCTCGACGTGGTGATCGATCCGGAAAACGCGCTCGACCCGGGTGCGCCGATCCTGCACGAGGAGTTCGGCACCAACTCGGTCACGCTCGCGAGCGTGCCCAATCCGGCGGTGGAAGACGCGATGCGCCGCGCGGACAAGGTGCTCAAGTTCCGCATCTATAATCAGCGACTCGCCGCGGTTCCGATGGAGCCGCGCGGAACCGTCGCGAAGTGGGAGGCTGGATATAAGCAGTTGACGGTGTGGTCCTCGACGCAGATTCCGCATTTGCTGCGCTCGCAACTGGCCGAGCAGCTCAAGCTCGGCGAGAACAAGATCCGCGTGATCGCGCCCGAGGTTGGCGGCGGCTTTGGCGCCAAGCTCAACGTCTATGCGGAAGAGGCGTTGGTCGCCTATCTGGCGATGACGCTCAACAAGCCGATCAAGTGGATCGAGCGGCGGCGCGAAAATTTGTCCGGCACCACGCACGGACGCGACCAGATCGCCTACCTGGAAGTGGCCGCGCAGAAAGACGGCACCGTAAGCGCCGTCAAAGCGAAATTCATCTGCGATATGGGCGCATACCTGCAGCTCCTTACGCCCGCGATCCCCGGTTTCTCCGGCCTGATGATGACGGGATGCTACAAAATTCCCGCGCTGTCATTTGACCAACAGATGGTCTTCAGCAACAAGATGGCCACCGACGCCTATCGCGGCGCCGGACGCCCCGAAGCCGCGTACATCGCCGAGCGCATCATGGATATGGTCGCGGGCGAGTTCGGCCTCGATCCGGCCGAGGTGCGGCGCACCAATTTCATCGCCAAGGAATCATTTCCCGCGCCGACTGCGGGCGGACTGGTCTATGACTCGGGCGACTATAATCTCGCGCTGACGAAAGCGCTCGAGATGATCGATTACAAAAAGGTTCGCGCCGAGCAGGCCGAGGCGCGCAAGCATGGCCGTTACCTCGGAATCGGAATCGCCTCGTACGTGGAGATTTGCGGTATTGGTCCGTCCTCGCTGCTGCCGCCCAAGCTCAAGGGCGGAGGCTGGGAAAGTTCGACCGTGCGGATCGAGCCGGATTGTAAGGTTACCGTGCTAACCGGCGTCTCGCCGCACGGCCAGGGACAGGAAACCACGTTCGCACAGCTCGTCGCCGACGCATTCGGGATCGATATCGATGACATCAATGTCGTGCACGGCGACACTGCGATTGTGCAGTACGGGATCGGCACCTTCGGCAGCCGCGGCACCACGGTGGGCGGACCCGCGCTGATGCTCTCGGTCGGCAAGCTACAGGCGAAGATGAAGCAGATCGCCTCGACGATGATGGAAGTGCCGCCTGACAATCTGGTCTTCACCAATCGAACGATCGCGCTTGGATCCGATTCGTCGAAATCGATCGCGCTGCAGCAAATCGTCGATGCCGCCTACGGATACAAACAGCCGATTCCGGGTCTCGAACCGGGACTGGACGCGACCAGCTTCTACGAGCCTGCCAACTGCACGTTTCCGTTCGGCACTCACGTCGCGGTGGTCGAAGTCGATCCGGACACCGGAGTGACAAAGTTTCTGCGCTACGTCGCGGTGGACGATTGCGGAAAAATCCTGAGCCCGCTACTGGTCGAAGGACAGATTCACGGCGGAATTGCGCAAGGTATCGCGCAGGCGCTGTTTGAGGAAGTCGTTTATGACGAAAACGGACAGCTAATCACCGCGACTCTGATGGACTACGCGGTGCCCAAGGCCAACATGCTGCCGCACTATGAGCTGGCCTCGACGGTCACGCCCTCGCCGGTCAATCCGCTCGGTGTCAAGGGCGTTGGCGAGGCCGGCACGATTGGCTCGACTCCATGCGTGGCCAACGCGGTGCTCGACGCGCTCAGCCCGCTCGGCATCCGCCATCTCGACATGCCGCTTAAACCCGAGACGGTCTGGCGCGCGATTCGCGACGCGAAGGCAAAGGCATAACCGCGATGTACCCATCGGCATTCGAATACCATCGCGCTTCTTCTGTGAAAGAGGCGCTTGCGATGCTGTCTGAGTACGGCGAGGACGGCAAGCTCATCGCCGGCGGCCACAGCCTTGTCCCGATCATGAAGCTGCGCCTGGCGCAGCCGGCGCATTTGGTCGATATCAGCGGAGTGCGCGAGCTCGCTTCAATTCGGGAGGAAGCGGGCAAGATTCTGATCGGTGCGATGACCACCCATCAAGCGGTCGAGACGTCGCCCGTCGTTCGCGCGAAGCTCGGGCTGCTCGCCGAATGCGCGGCGATGATCGGCGACGTGCAGGTGCGAAACCGCGGAACCATCGGCGGCTCGATCGCGCATGCTGATCCGGCGGCGGATTATCCCGCAGCGATCCTGGCGCTCGGGGCTGAAATCAAAATCGAGGGCGCCGCCGGCGCGCGAGTCGTCCACGCCGAGGATTTTTTTCTCGACCTGATGACCACAGCAGTGCGTCCCGGCGAAATCGTGACCCAGGTTGCGTTCGCGCCGATTCCGGCAGGACGCGGTTTCGCATATTTGAAGCATCGCCAGCCCGCGTCGGGATTCGCGACGGTCGGAGCCGCGGCGATGATCGCGCTCGGGAAAAACGGCGCCTGCGAATATGTTCGCGTGGGCATAACCGGGCTGGGGCCAAAACCATTTCGCGCCAAAGCGGTCGAGGCCGCACTGGCGGGCAAAGCTCCCGCGCAGACGATCGCAGCGGCCGCCGCTCACGCCGCCGACGGTATCGACGCGCTGGCGGATATTCACGCCTCCGCCGATTTCCGGGCCGAACTCGCGCGCGTGTACACTCGCCGCGCACTCGAAGGCGCGCTCGCACGCGCCAAGTCCTGAGCCCGCGGCGCGAGCGTTCTGATCGAATCGGAAAGGATAGCCTGACTGCCGATGAAGTTAGCTGGAGAAACTGTTTTGTCAGGTCCGCGCGCGCGAGTCTGGGAGCTGTTCAACAGCCCCGAGCGGCTCTCGAAGCTCATCCCCGGATGCGAAAAGCTCGAAACGCTGGGTCCCGACGAATACGGCGGCACGCTCAACGTCGGTATCGCGTCGGTCAAAGGCGTCTATTCCGGCAAACTGAAGCTCGAAGACCAGCGCCCGCCCGAGCATTACCGAATGATCGTCGATGGCAAAGGCAAGCAGGGTTTTATCCGTGGCTCGGGAACTCTGGACCTCGAGGCGCGCGACCCGAAATCTACTACCGTCAGGTACGCTGGCGAGGTCCAGGTTGGAGGACCGTTAGTGCAGGTCGGCCAGCGCGTGATCGACAGCGCGGCCAAGATGATGCTCGGACAGTTTTTCGCCGCCGCCGATGCGGAGCTCAAGGCCGAGGCGGCTGGCACTGTCGCCCGGCAGGGAATCCTGATCAATCTGTGGCGATCGATCGTACGCCTGGCCGCTTCGATCTTCGGCCGAAATTGAAAAAAATCGTACCAAAAGAAAGCGCGCGCCCAGCTCGGACGCGCGCTTTCGGCGATGCGAAAATATCAGTGCCGGACAGCTATGCCACCGCGGCGCCGCGCACAGGTGCCCGCACCACTGCAGGCGCCGGCGCCGACGCGCTGGTGCGAAATAGCGGCAGCGACGGCAACAAATTCGCCTTAGGTACGCCGACCAGGATTCGCCGCCGGCCATCACGCGCGAGCAACCCCTGCTGCGTCATCTCCATCAGCAGCTTCGAGACCATCGGACGCGAGCTGCCGATCATCTCTGCCAGCTCTTCCTGTGCGAGTTCGGGCGTGAGCAGCACTCCGCGCGCGTCTGGCACGCCAAACCGCAGCGCCAGCTCATTGAGCACGACCTCGAGCCGTTGCCGCAGCGACATTCCCAGGAACGTCGCGTAGCGATACGCGACCGACGACCACAACGAATTGATCGCCTCCGCCAGATGCAACAACGTCTCACCGTCGAGGCTTTTCAGAACCTCGGCGATATGATGGCGGGTGAACAGCGCGACCGTGCATCCAGTCAGCGCTTCGGCTTCGAAAAGCTGCGAGCGTTCGCCTGAACTCTCGGAAAAATCGGCGTATCCCACGATATCGCCGGGGCCCGCGAGCTCGGTCAAAATCTTATCGCTGCCCGGGCGCGTGCTGTGAACCTTGACTACGCCGCTAAGCACGGCGAAGACAACGTCCGCGGGCGAGCCTTTGGCGAATAACGGCGCGCCTTTCGGGTATCGGACGGGTGTGTACCTGTCGAGCAACGCGGTGATTGCCACGCGCGGCAAGCCCAAGCTCACCAATCGCGCGAGTAATTTGTCAGTAGGATGCTCCATCCCTGAACCATTCATATTTCGACCCCTTGAGTTGATTGCGGCGCCCATTTTTTTGACCTCCGCTACCCGGCGGATGCCGACCACCGGCTCCGCCACACCCGCCCAACCGACGCTACTGTAAGTATCAACAGTTCGACGTGCTGGTAGCTCTAAATTCCTACACTTTGTTAATACATTCAGTGCAATCGGTCAAGAGGCGCAATCTTTGGCAAAAACGCGCTTTATGCGCCAGCGATTGTCATTTCGGAAATCTTGATTGTCGGCGCAACCGTTGATGAGCGCCAGTACAGATCATTCCCAACCATCTCGATGTTCATAAACATCTCTTTCAGGTTGCCTGCGATAGTTATTTCCTGCACCGGGTACGCGAGCTGACCGTCTTCGATCCACATCCCGCCCGCGCCGCGTGAATAATCACCAGTCACCATATTGACGCCAAACCCGATCAGCTCGGTCAAATATAAACCCTGCTTGATCGAGCCGATTATCTGCTCCGGCGTGTAGGGGCCGGCTTCAAGATAGAGATTCGTCGTCGAGACTGTCGGCGATTGCCCGACCGAACGTGACGCGTTGCCCGTCGGTTGCAGCTTGAGCTTGCGTGCCGAGTAGCAATCGAGCAGGTAAGTTTTTAGGACGCCTTTTTCAACCAGATGCTTGCGATTGGTCGCGAGTCCTTCACCGTCGAACGGTTTCGAACCGAGCGCTCCCGGCATCCGCGCGTCGTCAATAATCGACACCGACGGCGCCATCACCTGCGACCCCAGCCGATCGATTAGAAATGACGCACCCTTGTAGAGCGAGGGACCTGAAGCCGCGCCCGCGAGGGAACGAATCAGTCCAGCGGCCATGTCAGGATCGAACACCACCGGCACTCGAGTAGTCTTAACCTTGCGCGATCCGAGGCGGCGCAGCGCGCGCTTGGCGGCGGTGAGGCCGACGGCCTCGGCGTCCTCGAGTTTCGCAAAGTGGCGGTTCGAGGTGTACCAGAAGCCCTGCTGCATCGCGCCGCCATCCTGCGCGATCGGCGCGACGACAAGGCTGAACGAAGAACCTTCGTACTCGCCGACGAAACCGTTGCTGTTGGCGAACAGGACGCGGTAGCGGCCGGAATCGAACTCCGCACCCTCGGAATTTTTGATCCGCGGATCAGCGGCGAGGGCGGCTTTCTCGCCCTTGCGCGCGATTTCGAGCGCGCGATCGGCGTCGATTATTCCCGCGTCGGGATCGGTGAGCCCTAGATCCGGAACCGACTGAGGATGCATCGTAGCTTCGGGAAGTCCTGCCCACGGATCCTCGGCGGTAAGCCGCGCGAGCGTTACCGTGTTGGCGATAAACTCGGCCAGCGACGCGCGATCGAGCTCCGCGGTCGATGCGGTTGCCGACGATTGTCCGGCGAACACCCGCACGCCGAGCCTCCGCTCGCGCGAGCTCTTGAGCTTTTCGACCTCTCCCAGGCGCACTCCGGCGGCCAGCGACTCCGCGCCGACGAACAGCACTTCGGCCGCGCTGGCTCCGTGCTTCTTCGCTTCGCCGAGCACCCACTCGGCGAGCGCGCTATCGAGCGTTTCCATCGGCGAGCCGTTCCCGTTTCCAGCTTGATTTTTCATGCGCGGGTGCCACCCACCGTGAGCCCGTCGATCCGTATCGTCGGAAGTCCTACGCCCACCGGCACCGATTGGCCGTCCTTGCCGCAGGTGCCGACGCCCGAGTCCAGCGCCAGGTCGTTACCCACCATCGCGACGCGCGTCAGCACGTCGGGCCCGTCGCCAATAAGCGTTGCGCCCTTCACCGGGCGGGTCACTTCGCCGTCTTCGATCAGGTAGGCCTCGCTAGCGGAGAAGACGAATTTGCCGTTGGTGATATCGACCTGGCCGCCGCCGAAGTTGACCGCGTATAGTCCCTTCTTCACCGACTTGATGATTTCCTCTTTGGTCGAATCACCCGCGAGCATGAAGGTATTGGTCATTCGCGGCATCGGCGTATGCGCAAAGCTCTCGCGGCGGCCGTTGCCTGTCGGCTTCATCTTCATCAGGCGCGCGTTCATGCGGTCCTGCAGGTAACCGCGCAGAATTCCTTTCTCGATCAGCACCGTGCGTGAGGTCGGCGTGCCTTCGTCATCGACGTTAAGGCTGCCGCGGCGCATCGGGATGGTTCCGTCGTTGACCACGGTGCAGAGTTCGCTTGCGACTTTTTGCCCGATGCGTCCGGAAAAAGCGGAAACGCCCTTGCGATTGAAGTCGCCCTCGAGTCCGTGGCCGATCGCCTCATGGAGCAGAATTCCCGGCCATCCCGGGCCCAAGACGACGACCATCTCGCCCGCGGGCGCGTCGCCCGCGTCAAGATTGACGATCGCCTGGCGCGCAGCCTCGTGCGCGTACTGGCGCCATCGGTCGCCCTCGAGGAAATATTTGTACTCGACCCGTCCGCCGCCGCCGAAGCTTCCGGACTGACGGCCGCCCTTGCCGTCCTCCGCGATGACCGTAACGTTCAGGCGGCATAACGGCTGCACATCTGCGGCGAGCTTGCCTTCGCTGGTGACGATCATGACGATCTTGCGCTCGGCCGCGATCGAGGCCATCACGTTCTTCACCCGTGGGTCGTACGCACGCGCGACGGCGTCGATCTCGCGCAGCAGGCGCGCACGCTCTTCGAGCGGAATCTCTAGCGGCGTGGTCTCGACTTCATACAGCGCATGGCGCGGCGCGGGTGCGCCCACCTGTACCGCGGGAACCGTGGCGCGCTGGTCGGCGATTGCGCGCGCGGCTTCGGCCGCGAGCTGCATTCTGTCGATCGTGACTTCGTCAGAGTAGGCGTAGCCGGTGCGATCTTCGGCGCATACGCGGACACCGACACCGTGGCTGATGCTCTTGGAGGTGTGATTGACCATCGACTCTTCGAGCGCCAGCGACTCCGCGCTCTGGTACTCGAAGAACAGGTCGGCATAATCGGCTTTGCGTTCGAGCGCGGTGCCCAAAATCCGCTCGAAAGCGCGGTCGCTCATGCCGAAACGATTGAGAAAAAACTTTTCCGGATGCGCCAAATCATTTGCCATCGGGGTTTGTCACCTTCACGCTCAAGCTTATCAGACCGCTTCACGCTCAAGAAGTTGGACCGACTCGCGCCGCGAGGGTTTCTTTAAAATGCGCGGATTCGCTAGGATTTTGCCATGGCTACAAACGATTTCACGATTGGCGGCGACCTGCGCGTCAACCGGCTGGGTTTCGGAGCGATGCGAGTGACGGGCAACGGTGTTTGGGGCGACCCGCCGAACCGGCGCGAGGCGATCCGGGTAATCAAGCGCGCGGTTGAACTGGGCGTTAACCTGATTGACACCGCCGACGCCTACGGTCCCGAGATCTCCGAAAATCTTATTGCCGAGGCTATCCATCCATATCCCGCCAACCTGGTAATCGCGACCAAGGGCGGCTATACGCGGCCCGGCCCCAATTCGTGGGTGCCGAACGGACGCCCGCAGCATCTGAAACAGGCGTGCGAAGGCAGTCTGCGCCGGCTGAAGCTCGACCGGATTGACCTCTATCAGCTTCACACTCCTGATCCGAAAGTGCCGCTGGAAGAATCGATCACGGCGCTCGCCGAGCTGCGCGCGGAAGGTAAGATCCGGCATGTTGGGGTGTCGAATTTCAGCGCCGAGCAGGTGAAGGCGGCGCGCGCAATCGTCCCGATAGTCTCGGTACAAAATAATTACAACCTGGCTTATCGCGAGTCCGAGCCGGTCCTCGGCTATTGCGAAGCCGAGGGCATTGGCTTCGTTCCGTATTTTCCGCTCGGATCCGGAAATCTGCTCCGGAATAAGCGCCTGAACGAAATCGCATCGCGCGTTGACGCGACGCCCGGGCAGATCGCACTCGCATGGCTGCTCAAACGCTCGCGCGCGATGCTGCCGATACCGGGCACCTCGAGCGTTGCGCATCTGGAGGAAAACACGCAGGCGCGCACCGTCGCGCTAGATGACGCGGACTACCGGGCGCTGGATCGCGCCGCCAGATCGATTTAAAAGCCGATGAGGCATCTCCGATGACCGACGCACTGCCCCAAATCACCCGCGATCTGGCTCAGGCGAAGCGCGATTTGGATTCGTTTGGCTATTGCCTGATCGCCGAGGCGCTCGCCACGGCCGAGTTGCGCGCGCTGCGGGAGCGGCTGGTCGAGCAGGCGGCCGCCGAAGCGGAAATCGGCCGCGCCACCCGCGACGGCGGCCCCGGCGCCCCCAATCAACGGGTCTGGAACCTCATCAATAAGGGCCCTGAATTTCGCGATCTGATCCTGCATCCGCTGGTGGACGTGATTATGCCGCATCTGCTCGGCACCGGGTTCATCCTGTCGAGTCTGACCGCGAATATCGCGGGACCGGGCGGCGTTCCGATGTATCTGCATCGGGACCAGGGCTACCTGCCGTTCCATACGCCGATTCCAGTGGTCGCCAATATCGCGTGGATGCTCGATGACGTCACGAGCGCTAATGGCGGCACGCGCCTGGTGCCGGGAAGCCATCTGAGCGCCGCGGCGCTTCGCGATCCCGGTGATACGTCGCAGACTATCGCGGCGCAGGGACCGGCAGGCTCGGCGCTGGTTTTTGATGGTCGCATCTTTCACGGCACCGGAGAGAACTCGACTGAGACCCGGCGCCATGTGCTACTCAGCTACTTCGCGCGGCCATTCATGCGTGCGCAAGAGAATCCGTTTCTGTCGCTCGACGCGGAAGTGGAGCGCTCGCTCTCTGAACCATTGAAGGCACGGCTCGGTTACAAGGTCTGGGGGACTCTCGGCGGTGTGGAAAGACCGGCGGAAGCGGCGATAGTCTCGCGCCCGACGCATCCGCTCGGGGAGCTGAAGCCGCAATCAAAGAACGGCGGTGCGCGAGCATAAAAAAACAGAGGCGGCCTTGCGGCCGCCCCTGCCAGAAAAATAGTAGTTTAGAGGTCTCGGCTCAGCGTGCAGCGGCGGCGCGGCGGGCGCTCTGCTCTTCAGTCTTTTTGACCGATTTCTTGCGCGGCTTCTTGGCCGCGGAGAGCTCTTCGTTGCCGGTGAACTCGATAACCGAGATCGGCGCGGCGTCGCCGCGGCGCACTCCAAACTTGATCACGCGCGTATAGCCGCCGTTGCGATCTTTGAAACGCGGCGCAATCTCGTCGAACAGTTTCTTGACCGCCTCATGCGACTGCAGGAACGCGAACGCACGGCGATGCGCCGCCAGATCACCCTGCTTGCCCAGCGTCACCATCCGATCGGCAAAGCGCCGCATCTCTTTGGCCTTGGCGTCTGTGGTTTGAATCCGCTCGTGATCGATCAGCGCGAGCACAAGGTTCTTGAACAGCGCCTTGCGATGCGCGGTAGTGCGGTTTAGCTTACGGCCCTGGTTAAGATGACGCATCGCCTACTCCAACAAACTTGAGGTCGCGTGCACGAGCCGCGCTTAGGCGGATTCGCGCCGCTCCTGCTCTTCCCACATGCGATCGAGTTCGCTGCGGGGCGGCAGATTTTCCAGCCGCATACCGAGCGAAAGGCTCATGTCGGTGAGCACTTCCTTGATCTCGTTCAATGACTTGCGGCCGAAGTTCTTGATCTTGAGCATGTCCTGCTCGGTGCGCTGGACCAACTCGCCGATATACTTGATATCGGCGTTCTGAAGGCCGTTGAAAGCGCGGACCGAGATCGGCAGCCCCTCGACCGGGCGGTAGAGCAGCTCGTTGAGCGTGGGACGCTCTTGCGAGCCCTCGACGCCCGGAGCCACCGCCCCGATTTCGGCTTCTTCCTCGACGCCCGCGAAGATCGACATTTGATCGCGCATCACGCGGGCAGCGTAAGTCAGCGCCTCGCGCGGGCCAATCGATCCGTCGGTCCAAAGCTCCAGCACGAGCCGATCATAATCGGTGCGCTGTCCGACGCGCGCATTGGTGACGGTGAAGTTGACTTTCTTGATCGGCGAATAGATTGCGTCCAGACGCACGGTTCCGATGGGTTCGTCTTCCTCGCCACGCTCGGCCGGCACGTAGCCGCGTCCGCGCTTGATCACCAATTCCATATCCAGGTCGGCGCCCTTGTCGAGCGAGACGATATGCTGATCCGGAGTGAGAATCTCGAGGCTCGCGCCGCCGGTGATATCGCGCGCGGTGACCGTGGCTTCTCCCTTGACCTTTAGCGTCGCGGTAATCTGGTCGCCCTCGTGCAGGCGCACGCGGACTTCCTTGAGGTTGAGGACGATATCAGTCACGTCCTCCTTGACCCCGGGCAGGGTCGAGAATTCGTGGAGCACGCCCTTTATTCGCACCGCGCAAATCGCAAAGCCCGGAAGCGACGACAGCAACACGCGCCTGAGCGCGTTGCCGATCGTGATTCCGTAGCCGCGTTCCAGCGGTTCGGCGAAGAAACGTCCGTAGCTGGGCGTTAGTTCTTTTTCTTCGAATTCAACCGACTTGGGTTTGGTCAGATCTCGCCAATCGTTCTGCATAATTTCGCCGCTTCAAGAGCTGTTGGGACTTTAGCCGCAGTCGGGTCCACCACGGACCCCGCAGGCAGCTCCGCCTCCGTTAGGGGTTATCTCGAATAATGTTCCACGATCAGTTTTTCGCTGATCGGCATCGTCAAATCGCCACGCGCGGGCAAAGCCTTGAAGGTACCGCGGAACTGCTCGCGCTCGAGCGCCATCCACGGCGGCGTGCCGCGCCGCTGCGCCATCTCGATCGCCTCGACGATTACCTTCTTGGTCCGGCTCTTCTCGGTGATACTCACCACGTCGCCGACTTCGAGCTGATACGACGGGATCGTCACGGTCCTGCCATTGACCTGGTAATGGCCGTGGCGCACGAGCTGGCGCGACTGCGCGAGCGAACTCGCAAATCCGAGCTTGTAGACCGCGTTGTCGAGCCGCCGCTCGAGCAGGACCAGCAGATTCTCGCCGGTGATTCCGGGCAGGCGCTCGGCTTCCTCGAAGTAATGCGAGAACTGCTTCTCGAGCATCCCGTAGATCCGCTTCACCTTCTGCTTTTCACGCAGACGGATTGCGAACTCGGAAAACCGGGTGCGCGATTGTCCGTGCGCGCCGGGCGGATAGTTGCGCCGCTCGATCGCACACTTGTCGCTGAAGCATCGCTCTCCCTTGAGGAAGAGCTTCAAGCCTTCGCGCCGGCATAGCCGGCATACAGGACCTAGATTTCTCGCCACGTGCCTTCGTCCTTCCTAAAAGGTGATCAGACCCTGCGCCGCTTCGGCGGACGGCATCCGTTGTGCGGTATCGGGGTCACGTCTTTGATTGAGATTACGCCCAGACCGGCAGCCTGCAGCGCGCGCACCGCCGATTCGCGGCCGCCGCCAGGTCCCTTCACATAAGCGACGACAGCGCGCATCCCGACGTCCGAGCATTTGCGCGCGCACGCCTCGGCCGCCATCTGCGCCGCGTACGGAGTTCCTTTGCGCGAGCCCTTGAAGCCGACCGAGCCAGCACTGGCCCACGCGATCACGAGTCCGTTCTGATCGGTGATCGTGACGATGGTGTTGTTGAAGGTCGCATGGATATGCGCGACACCCTCAGGCACCGATCGCTTGGTGCGCTTGCGCCGCGGTGCGGGAGCGGCGCCGGCGGCAGCCGCCGCGCCCTTTTCCGCGCCGGCAGCGGGTGCGGGTGCGTCTTTGGTCTCTTTGATTTCGTCTGCCATCTGGTCTCTCGTCTAAAACTCCGGGTCAAAACTTCATGGCGCACGCATTACACGCGGCGCGGTTTTACTTGGTCGGCGCCTGTTTCTTGCCCGCGACGACTTTGCGCGGACCTTTACGGGTGCGTGCGTTGGTATGCGTGCGCTGGCCGCGCACCGGCAGCGAGCGGCGATGACGGATGCCGCGGTAGCATCCGAGGTCCATCAGGCGCTTGATATTCTGCTGCATCTCGCGCCGCAGATCGCCTTCGACCTCGAAGTCGGTGTCGATCACCTGGCGGATGCGGCTCTGCTCTTCAGCGCTCAGATCGTCGCTCTTGCGCGCGCGATCGACGCCCGCCTTGTCCAGAATCTTGACCGCGGCCGAGCGCCCAATCCCATAGATATAGGTGAGCGCGATTTCCATCCGCTTGTTCTTCGGCAGTTCAACTCCCGCTACTCGTGCCATCGCAAATTCCTTCTGAGCCGTCTGGTCTTGAGCGTGGCTCTAGCCCTGGCGCTGCTTATGGCGCGGGTTGGAGCACAGGATGCGCACGACGCCTTGCCGGCGCACCACCTTGCAATTTTTGCAAATCTTTTTTACCGAAGCTCGAACCTTCATCGTTTCGTACCGTTTAGCCGGCGCCTAGCGCTGCCGGTAAGTAATCCGGCCGCGGGTCAGATCGTATGGGGACAATTCCACCGTGACCTTGTCGCCGGGAAGAATTTTGATGTAATGCATCCGCATCTTGCCTGAAATATGCGCCAACACCTTGTGCCCGTTGTCGAGCGTCACTCGAAACACCGCGTTCGGCAGCGCCTCATTGACCGTTCCCTGAACTTCGATAGAGTCGCCCTTAGACATTGTCCAACTCGCTCAGGATAATCGGCCCGTTTGAGGTGATCGCGATTGAGTGCTCGAAGTGGGCCGATAGTTTACCGTCTGCGGTTACCGCAGTCCACCCGTCCGAGAGGATCTCCAATTCGGGCGTTCCCTCGTTAACCATCGGCTCGATCGCGAGCGCCATCCCCTCCTGAAGCCGGGGATTTGGCATCCCACGCCGGAAATAATTGGGCACCTGCGGGTCTTCATGGAGCCGCCGGCCGATTCCGTGTCCGGCAAAGTCCGTCACCACCGAATAGCCCGCGTTTTCGGCCACTGCCTGCACCGCACGCCCGATATCAGAGATTCTGTTGCCCGCATGCGCCTGCGCGATACCCGCATACAGAGCCTCACGCGTGACGCGCAGCAGGCGCTGGGTGCTTTCCGGGACCTGCCCGACCGGAACGGTCCGCGCCGAATCCCCAAAAAAACCCTGGTACACGACGCCGTAGTCGAGTCCGACGATATCGCCCGCTTTGAGCTTTCGGCCGGACGGGATGCCGTGGACGATTTCTTCATTGATCGATACGCACAGCGACTTCGGATAAACCACCTCGCCCGGCTTGTAGCCCTTGAAGGCAGGGCGCGCGCCTTTTTCGAGCGTAAGCCGCTCGGCCAGCGCGTCGAGCTCCTGGGTCGCAACGCCGGGACGCACCGCACCGACCAGCGCGTCGAGCACCTCGGCCACGATCTGGCTCGCGCGCCGCATGATCGCAATCTCCTCGGCGGTCTTAATCGTAATCATCTGGCGCTCGGGCGCGGCTTGGCGCGCGTGGACTTGTTCGACGCCGTTTTGGGCAACAGTCCGTCGAGCGTCGCGATTATCCGTGCATCAACTTCTTCGGGTTTGCCCATCCCGTCGAGCTGCTCCAGCTTTCCCAGACCGTTATAGTATTCGAGCAGGGGACGAGTGGTGGCGTTGTATACATTTAGCCGGTTGCGCACGGTAGCTTCGGAATCGTCCTCACGCAGATAAAGTTCGCCGCCGCACTTGTCGCATACGCCGGGCTTCTTGGGCGGCTCGAAGATCAGATGATACATCGCGCCGCACTTGGTGCAGGTTCGCCGCCCGGAAATTCGCCGCACGATTTCCTCGTCTGGCACGCTGAGCGCGATCACTTTATCCAAAGACTTGCCGCGCCGCTTCAGCAGCATCGCGCGCAACGCTTCGGCCTGCGCGACCGAACGCGGAAAGCCGTCAAGGATAAAGCCCTCTTTCGCGTCGGCGGCGCCCAGCCGGCTGTCGATCAGATTCAACACCAGATCATCCGGGACCAGCTCTCCGCGGTCCATATAGCTAGCTGCTTTGACTCCCAACGGAGTCTTTTCGTGAACCGCGGAGCGCAGAAGATCGCCGCTCGAGATTTGCGGGACACCCGCCAGCTCACGAAGCATCCGCGCCTGCGTGCCCTTGCCCGCCCCGGGCGGGCCCAAGAGTACCAATCGCACAGTCTACGCACCTTTGCGCGATTTCACCCGCCCGCGGCGCATGAATCCCTCATAGTTGCGCGTGAGCAGATGGGTTTCGATCTGGGCGATCGTGTCGAGCGCGACGCCGACCACGATCAGGAGTGCGGTGCCGCCGAAGTAAAACGGCACGTTGAAACGCGCGATCAAAATTGTCGGCAGAACGCATACGGCGCTCACGTAAATCGCGCCGCCCAGCGTGATCCGCGACAGCACCCGGTCGATATATTCCGCCGTATAGCGGCCCGGCCGGATGCCTGGGATAAAGCCGCCATATTTTTTCAGGTTATCAGCGACGTCAACCGGGTTGAACGTGACCGCCGTGTAGAAATAACAGAAGAACACGATCAAGATGACGTAGATCAGATCGTAGGTAAATCCGCCCGGCATCAGAAAGGCCGAGTAGTCCTTGAGCGCGGGCAAAAACTGCGCGACCGTAGCCGGAAAAACCAGGATCGACGAGGCGAAGATCGGCGGAATAACTCCCGAAGTGTTGATCTTGAGTGGCAGATGCGACGCCTGTCCGCCGTACACGCGCCGTCCGACCACGCGGCGAGCGTACTGAATCGGAATACGCCGCTGCGCGGTCTCGAGATAAACGATAAGCGCGGTGACACCGACCGCCAACAGCAAAATAAAGGTGAGCGCGAAGACGCTCATTTCGCCCGATCGCACATATTGGGTGGTGGCTCCAAGTGCGCTCGGCAGCCGCGCGACGATACCGGCCATGATTATCAGCGAAATGCCATTGCCGATTCCGCGCTCGGTGATCTGCTCGCCGAGCCACATGACGAACATCGCACCCGCCGTAACGGTGATCACGGTCATCGTGATAAACGCCGGTCCCGGCGAATATACCACCGAGCCGCCGCCGGGAGCCTGGATCTTCTCGAGTCCGATCGCGATCATCGTGCCCTGCAGGATCGAAAGGCCCACCGTCGCATACCGCGTGTACTGCGTTATCTTGCGGCGTCCGGCCTCACCTTCCTTGTAGAGCTCATCGATGTACGGCGACGCGACCTTGAGCAGATCGATGATGATCGCCACCGTGATGTACGGCATGATCCCGAGCGCGAAGACCGAGAATTGTTCGAGCGCGCCGCCCGAGAACAGGTTTACCCACCCGAACATCGTGCCCGACGCCGCATCGAAGAACGACGCGAGCGCTTGCCCGTCGATTCCGGGCGTCGGCACCGCCACGCCGAGCCGAAACACCGCCAGCATCATGGCCGTAAAGAACAGCCGGCGGCGAAGCTCCGGTATATGCGAGGCGTTTGATAACCCGTCAAGCATCAGGCATTGGCCGGGGCGATAAGCTCCGCGCTGCCGCCGGCGGCGGCGATCTTCTCGCGCGCGCTGCCAGAGAAGGCGTCGGCGCGAACCGTGAGCCTGGTCTTCAATTCTCCCGAACCGAGAATCTTGATCTTACGTCCTTTGCGCGTGATTCCGCGAGCAGCCAAGGCGGCGGCGTCAACCGTCGCGCCGTCGGCGAATCCTGAAAGGCTCGCGATATTTACCAGATCGAATTTCTCGCGTCGGCTCTCGTTCTTCTGCAACCGGCGAAAGCCCTGCTTGGGCGTGCGCCGCTGGAGCGGCATCTGCCCGCCCTCGTACCCCGGCGGCGTGTTGCCATGCGAGCGCGAGCCGAGGCCCTTGTGTCCGCGGCCGGAAGTCTTGCCGTGGCCCGAGCCGATTCCGCGTCCGATTCGCTTGATGCGATGTTTCGAGCGGGGAGCAGGTTTCAAATCGCTGAGATTCATCGCGTCCTCTAATTTATTACACTTATGCGGCTCGGCCGGTCGCGCGCCGATCAGCTCTCGATCACGGCCACCAGATGCTTCAGCCGCTTGATCATTCCCTCGACCGGGGCCGTGCGTTCGAGCTCGCGTTCGCTACCGACCTTGGTCAATCCGAGGCCGCGCACGGTTGCGCGTACACGTTTGTTGGTCCCGATCGGACTGTGCACGAGTTTGACTCGGACTTTCTGGCTCATCCTAATCGACCGCCTGCTTTACTGATTACCCGCGCCCGGCTCACGCCGCCTCGGGACGTTCGCCGGTGCCCGAGCGCGCGCGCAGCTTCAAAATATCTTCGGGGCTGCGAAGTTCGAGCAGCGCCTCGAGGGTTGCCTTGACCAGGTTGTGCGGATTCGAGGAACCCAGCCGCTTGGTCAGAATATTGCGAATTCCGCAAAGCTCGACCACCGCGCGCACTCCGCCCGCCGCGATAACTCCGGTCCCTTCGGCCGCCGGCCGCAGAACCACGCGGCCCGCACCGAAGTGGCCAACTACTTCGTGCGGAATCGTACCGTTGCGCAGCGGCACGCGAACCAGGCTCTTCTTGGCGCGCTCGACGCCTTTGCGAATCGCCTCGGGAACTTCGTTGGCTTTGCCAAGGCCGAAGCCAACCAGTCCGTTGTGATCACCCGCGACGACCAGCGCCGAGAAGCTGAAGCGGCGTCCGCCCTTCACAACCTTCGCGACGCGGTTGATGTGGACCACCTTTTCCTTGATTTCCAGCCCTTGCGGGTCAATACGTTGCGCCACTTCGTGCCTCGATTTTCAGAACTTTAATCCGGCTTCGCGCGCCGCGTCGGCCAGCGCCTTTACCCGGCCATGATAGAGAAAGCCATTGCGGTCGAACACCACGTTCTGGATTCCGGCAGCCTGGCACTTTTCGGCGATCGCCTTGCCTACCGCTTTGGCGGCGGCGAGGTTGCGCTTGCTCTTGAGTGCGTCGCGCACCGCTTCACTCTGGGTCGAAGCCGCCGCGATCGTGTTGCCGCTCTGGTCGGAAATCACCTGCGCGTAGATATGATTAAGCGACCGGTAGATCGAAAGCCGCGGACGCGCGTCGGTGCCCGTCGCCTTGCGGCGCACGCGCTGACGGCGCAAACCCCGTTTTTCTGCACGCTGTGATTGCATCGTAATTGACTCTTGCTGCCCTGCTTATCCGCTCTACGCCGAAGTCGATCCGGCGGCGGCTTTTCCGGCCTTGCGGCGAATCGTTTCGGTCGCGTACTTGATTCCCTTGCCCTTGTACGGTTCCGGAGGCCTGAGCTCACGCACCTCTGACGCGACCGAGCCGAGCAACTGGCGGTCGGCGCTCTCGAGCGTGATCAAAACCTGGCGCTCGACCTTCGCGGTCACCCCCGGCGGCAACTGATACACGATCGGATGCGAGTAGCCGAGGCTCAGATTAATCTGGGTGCCCTTGGCTTCCGCGCGATAGCCGACCCCGTTGATCTCGAGAACCTTGGTGAAACCCTTACTGACCCCTTCAGCCATATTGGCAATCAGCTTGCGCGTCAGTCCATGCAACGATCGTTCGAGATTGGTATCCCCCGGGCGCTTGACGGTAAGCTCAGCTCCGTTGATCTCAACCGTGAAGCCGGGGGGCAACTGATGCCCGAGCTTGCCCTTGGGGCCCTCGACTTTGAGCGTGGTGCCGGAAAGTTCGGCTTTGACGCCCTTTTCGAGTTTTACCGGTAATCTTCCTATGCGCGACATCGGCGGCTCCGTTTACCAGACCCTGCAGAGAATTTCTCCGCCTACTCGTTTGCGCCGCGCCTCGCGCCCGCTCATCACGCCGAGCGGCGTCGAGACAATATGCACACCCATCGCGCCGCGCGCTTTGGAGATCGTGTCGGCGCCGGCGTAACGGCGCAGGCTCGGCTTGCTCACCCGCTCGATTCCCTTGATCACCGGCTCGCGCGCGGCCGAGTAGCGCAGCTTGATCACCAGCTTGCGCTTGGGATCTTCGCCGGCCGGCTCGACGCCGTCGAGAAAACCTTCGGCGACCAGCACGCGGCAAATCGCTTCGCGCAGCCGTGAGTGCTCGAGCGTGACCTCATTGTACCGCGCACGCATCGCGTTGCGGATTCGGGTCAGCAGTTCTGCGATCGGATCGGTCCTCGACATTATCCGGTTCTCTCTACCAACTCGCCTTGACGACGCCGGGGAGCTGTCCTCTAAGGGCATATTTGCGCAGGCACAGCCGGCACATCTTGAAGCGCCGGTAGTAAGCCCGCGACCGCCCGCATAGCGGGCAGCGGTTATGCGTGCGCACCTTGAACTTCGGAGTGCGTAACGCCTTGATTCTGAGGCACTTCTTAGCCATCGATCCTTGTGTCCTGCACCGCTGGGCCTTACGCCTGCGCGGGCTCCGATACCGCCGCGGGCGTTGCCGTCACCGGCTGGCCCTCGGCGGCGGCCTGGTTCCGAAACGGCATCCCGAGCGCCTTCAGCAGGGTGAACCCTTCGAAGTCGCTGCGCGCGCTGGTGGTGATTGAAATCGTAAGTCCCTTGACCTTATCAACCTTGTCCAGATTGAGCTCGGGAAAAATCGTATGCTCGCGCAGGCCGAGCGAATAATTTCCGCGTCCGTCGAACGCCTTGTCGCTGATTCCGCGAAAGTCGCGCACGCGCGGCAACGCGACGTTAACCAACCGGTCGAAAAATTCCCACATCCGCTCGCGCCTGAGCGTGACCATCGTTCCGATCGGCATCCCCTGGCGCAGCTTGAAATTCGATATCGCCTTGCGCGCGCGCGTCAGCACCGGCTTTTGCCCTGAGATCTGCGCCAGCTCCTCGACCGCGAGGTCGAGCACCTTGACGTTGTCGCGCGCCTCGCTCAGCGCCATATTGATCGTAATCTTCGACAGGCGCGGCACCCGCATCTTGTTCTCGATCTTAAGCTCGCGCATCAGCGTCGGCACGATCTCGCTTTCATAGCGCAGGCGCATCCGGGCCGGAATCTTGGGCTCGGGCTCGCGCGGCGCGGCCTTTGCGGCCGCAGCCTGTTCCGCGCGCGCCGCCTTGTCCTTCGCGGCCTGAGCCTTTTGCGCCTGCCCCTTGGCAGCGGCGTCGGGGTTCTTGGCCTTTTGCGGCTTTTCGGTTTTGTCGTTCTTGTCGGCCATCAGTCGTTACCCACCGCTTCGCCGCATCGGCGGCATACGCGGGTTCGAGTCTTGTCGTCGGCCAGCTTCACCGACAGACGCACGGGTGCATTGCATCGATCGCAAAAGAACATCACGTTGGCGATACTGAGCGGCGCCTCTTTTTCCACGATTCCGCCGGGGCTCGCCGCGCCGCGCGGCTTCGAGTGGCGCTTCACGATGTTCAACCGCTCGACGATCACGCGCCCGCGTTCCGACAGCACCCGCATCACTTTGCCGGTCTTGCCGCGATCGCGCCCCTTGACGACCATCACCATGTCGTTCTTGCGGATCTTGTATTTTGCTGCGGCGGACGCCATCTCAGAGAACCTCGGGTGCGAGCGAAATTATTTTCATGAACTTTTTGGCGCGCAACTCGCGTGCGACCGGTCCGAAGATTCGGGTTCCGATCGGTTCGTGCTGCGCATCGATCAGCACCGCCGAATTGCCGTCGAAGCGGATATAACTGCCGTCGTCGCGGCTGATCTCGCGCGCGGTGCGCACGATCACGGCGCGTGCGACCTCGCCCTTTTTCACCTTGGCGTTCGGGATCGCTTCCTTGATTGCGACCACGATCACATCACCGACCGATGCATACCGCCGGCGCGAACCGCCAAGCACCTTGATACACATCACCTTGCGGGCGCCCGAATTATCGGCGACGTCGAGAACTGTCTGCACCTGAATCATCGCGCTTGTCTAATCCTCAGCCTGCCGCCCGCTTGATTATCTTGCTGATGCGCCAGCGCTTGCTCTTGCTCATCGGCCGCGACTCGACGATCTGCACGCGGTCGCCCTCGTGGCACTGGCTGGTCTCGTCGTGCGCCATGTAGCGCTTGCGCCGGCGCATCCGTTTTCCGTACAGCGGATGCTCGACCAGGCGATCGACCTGGACCACCACGGTCTTGGTCATCTTGGCGGAGACCACCATCCCTTCGCGCCGTTTGGTTCGCTCACGCATCGAGTTACTTCGCTTTCGCGGCGCCGTCTGGGCCCGCGGATTTTTGTTTGATCACGGTCAAAATTCTCGCGAGCTCGCGCCGCGCGCCGTTAAGCGCCGCCGACTTGTCGAGCTGATTGGTTCTCAGCTTGAGCCGCAGGCGGAAAATCTCCTCGCGCGTTTCACGTTCCTTCACGCGGAGGTCGCCCGTGTTCATCTGCCTGATCTCGTCAAGCTCCAAGGCCGCCCTCCTCGCGTTCCACTACAATCGTCTTGATCGGCAGCTTGTGCGCGGCCAGGCGCATCGCCTCGCGCGCGGTCGGCCGATCCACCCCTTCCATCTCGAACAGGATCCGTCCGGGCCGCACCACTGCGGTCCAGCCCTCGGGTCCGCCCTTACCCTTGCCCATCCGGGTCTCAGCAGGCTTCTTGGTGAACGGCTTATCCGGGAACACGCGAATCCATACGCGGCCACCGCGTTTGATATGCCGGGTCAGCGCGATACGGGCCGCCTCGAGCGCGCGCGCATCGACCCGCGCCGTCTCGGTAGCCTTCAGGCCGTAGTCGCCGAAGGCGAGCTCGAGCCCGCGCGATTCGGCGCCGCGTACGCGGCCCTTCTGCATCTTGCGCCATTTTACTTTTTTGGGTGAGAGCATGGTCTTGTTACTGTTGCTGGGCCGCCATCCCGGTGCGTTTGGCCTCTTCTTCCTGGCGGGTCAAAATTTCGCCGCGGAAGATCCAGACTTTGACTCCAATAACTCCATAGGTCGTGCGCGCTTCGGCAAATCCGTAAGCCACGTCTGCGCGCAGCGTCTGCAAGGGTACGCGCCCTTCGCGATACCATTCCTGGCGCGCGATCTCCGCGCCGCCCAGGCGTCCGGCGACGTGGACCTTGACGCCCTGCGCTCCCATCCGCATCGCACGCGTCACCGCTTCTTTCATCGCCCGGCGAAACGCAACCCGGCGCTCGAGCTGAAGTGCGATATTCTCGGCGACCAGTTGCGGATCGAGGTCGGGGCGGCGGACTTCGTGAATATTGATGAACGTGTCCTTGCCCTTCATCAGCTTGGCGATATCAGCCTTGAGCTTGTCGATCTCGACGCCCTTCTTGCCGATCACGATTCCCGGACGCGCGGTGTAGATATTCACCTTGGCCTTGTTGGCCATCCGTTCGATCTCGATCTTCGAGATTCCCGCGTGATACAGGCGGCGCTTGATAAATTCGCGCAGCTTGATGTCTTCATGCAGCAGCGCGGTGTAGTCGTGACTCGAAAACCAGCGCGAGTCCCAGCCCTCGATAATTCCGAGCCTAAGCCCGCGCGGATGTGATTTCTGGCCCATCGATAGTCCTCAGATAGCGCGCTCGTCCACGATCACAGTCAGATGGCTGGTGCGCTTGAGAATCGGCGTTGCGTGCATGTGAGCGCGCGGCAGCGAGCGCTTCAAAGTCGGTCCGGTCTCGGCAGTCGCCCGTTTTACGAACAGCTTGTCCTCGTCCACGTTCTGCTGATCGCGCGCATTGGCGACCGCCGACAGGAGCGTCTTCGATACGAACTTCGCGCCCTTCTTGGGCGTGAACTCCAGAATCGACAGCGCCTGTCCCACAGGCTTGCCGACGACCAGATCGCACACGAGCTTCAGCTTGCGCGGCGAAATTCTGATGTACCGATGACGCGATAACGCTTCCATGATTGTAACCGTCTTCCGTCTTCTTCTCAGTCGTGGGCGTGCACTCTACGCGCCCGCCTTCGCGGCTGCCGGTGGCGCCGAGGGCGCCGATTGCTTGACTTCGCCCTTGCGGTCGCCCGCATGGCCGTGAAAAGTCCGGGTGCCGGAAAACTCACCGAGCTTGTGCCCGACCATGTTCTCCGTGCAGTACACCGGGATGAACTTGTGGCCGTTATGTACCGCGAACGTGAGCCCTACCATCTCGGGCAGGATCATCGACCGTCGCGACCAGGTGCGGATAATCCGCTTGTCACCCGCCGCTGCGGCCGCCTCAGCCTTTTTTTTCAGATGCCCGTCGATGAACGGGCCCTTTTTTACCGATCGTGCCATGGCTTACGAATGCTTCCCGCGCGGCCGGCGGCTTACGATCCACCGATCCGACGGCTTCTTTTTTCGTGTCTTGTAACCCTTGGCCGGCTGCCCCCACGGCGACTGGGGATGATTCCCCTTGGAGCGGCCTTCGCCGCCGCCGTGCGGATGATCGACCGGATTCATCGCAACTCCGCGGACGTGTCCGCGTTTGCCGAGCCATCGGGAGCGCCCGGCCTTGCCAATCGAAATATTTTCGTGGTCGAGATTTCCTACCTGCCCGATACTGGCGCGGCATTCCACCTGCACCATCCGCTGCTCGCCCGAGGGCAGCTTGAGCAGCGCGAACTTGCCTTCCTTGGCCATCAACTGCGCCGATACCCCGGCGCCGCGCACGAGCTGCGCGCCCGCGCCCGGTTTGAGCTCGACCGCGTGGATAATTGTTCCGAGCGGAATATTCCTTAGCTTGAGCGCGTTGCCCGGCTTGATATCCGCGTTCTCGCCCGACTCGACTTTGGCGCCGACCTTGAGTCCGTCGGGCGCCAGAATGTAAGCCTTGGTTCCGTCGGCATAGTGGAGCAGCGCGATATTGGCCGAGCGATTCGGATCGTATTCGAGCGACGCAACGACCGAGGGAACGCCGTCATGCGTACGCTTGAAATCGATCGTGCGCAGGCGCCGCTTGTGGCCGCCGCCACGATGACGCGAGGTCATCCGGCCGCGATTATTGCGTCCGCCCGTGCGCTTGACCGGCTCGAGCAGATTCTTCTCGGGCTCTTTTTTCGTGAGCTCCGAGAAATCGGCAATCTGCATGAAGCGCTGGCCAGGTGTGCGCGGATTTAGCTGGATTACTGCCATGTTCGTATCGCTTCTCTAAACCCCTTCAAAAAACTCGATCCGATCGCCGTCCTTTAGCGTCACGTAAGCTTTTTTCCAATCCGAACGGCGTCCCTTGATCGCACCGCGCCGCCGGTTCTTGCCCATCAGCTTGATCGTCCTGACCTTCAGCACCGTGACCTTGAAAAGCTGCTCGACCGCGTCGCGGATCAGATCCTTGCTCGCGTCGAGACGGACCCGAAAGACAACCTGATTGCTCTTCTCGCCGACGAAAGTTCCTTTTTCGGTGATGAGCGGCGCCATCACGATTTGCTCGAGGTTCATCGCACGTCACCTCCAGCCTGCTCGGCCGCCGAATCTTCCGAGTCTTCCGAATCCTGGCGCGAAGTCTTGTCAGCGGCCAGCCGCGTCTCGATCGCGCGCGCGGTCGCCTCGGTCATCACCAATTCGTCGTAATTGAGCAAGTCGAAAACGTTGAGCCCGACCATCGCGAGAATCTTGTGCGCCGCGAGATTTCGCGCGGCGCGATAAAAGGCTGTGTCTGCCTCTCCAACCACGATCAACGCGTGCTTCACTCCGAGCTTTTCCAGAAACGCCTTGGCGTTTTTGGTCTTGGCTTCGGCCAGCTCAAACGACTCGACGATGAAAACTTTGCCCTCTCGCGCCCGATCCGACAGCGCCAGACACAGCGCTCGGCGCCACGCCTTCTTGGGCATCTTGTACGAATAGTCGCGCGGAACGGGCCCGAAGATCGTTCCTCCGCTGCGCCATATCGGCGAGCGTGTCGATCCGGCGCGTGCGCGGCCGGTCCCCTTCTGGCGCCACGGCTTGCGTCCGCCACCCGAGATAAGTCCACGCGTCTTGGTCGAAGCGGTTCCCGAGCGCCGCTTGGCTAGCTGCATCTGGACCGCTTCGTGGACCACCGAGTTATCGCCCTCACGGCCGAACACGGCGCCTGCGAATTCAACTTCGCCGGAGCGTTCCTGGGCCGCGGAATAGAGCGGTAGTTTCACCGGATTATGTTTTGCGCGCCGTTCAGCCATTGGCCGCCACCGCATTCACATTCGCACGCCGCCGCGGACGCGCCGCATGCTCGACGATCACGACCGCACCGTCGGGTCCCGGCAGCGCGCCGGTAATTACAATTGCGTTTTCCTCGGGCAGAATCTCGACCACTTCAAGATTGAGCACTGTCGCGGTTTCGTTGCCGAGCTGACCCGCCATTCTTAATCCCTTGCGCACGCGCCCGGGATAAGAACGATTACCGATCGATCCGCCGTGGCGGAAGTATTCGTGAGTGCCGTGCGAACCCGGGAATCCGGAAAAGTGATGCCGCCGGATAACGCCAGCGTAGCCGCGTCCCTTGGACACGCCTTCGACGTCAACCTGGTCGCCGGCCTTGAACACCTCGCCCGCGATGATCGCCTGTCCGAGCTTGAGCTCACCCTCGCCACGGCGTTGGAACTCGACCGTGCGCACGCCGGGTGCGATATTGGCAGCCTTGAAATGGCCGCGCAGCGCGCTGCTGACGCGCGAGAGTTTCTTCTTGCCCCACGTCACCTGCACGGCTTCGTAGCCGTCCGTCGGCTTGGTCTTGAGCTGCGACACGGTGCATGGTCCGAGCTGAACCACGGTGACGGCGCGCACGCGCCCCTGCGCGTCGGCCACCTGCGTCATCCCGAGTTTCTTTCCAATTAGTCCGGTAAGCATCGCCGCTACTCGAGCTTGATCTCAACGTCCACGCCGGCCGCCAGGTCGAGCTTGCCGAGCGCGTCGATGGTTTGCTGGGTCGGTTCGAGCACGTCGAGCAGCCGCTTGTGAGTGCGGATCTCGAAATGTTCTCGCGACTTCTTGTCAACGTGCGGAGATCGGTTGACGGTGAAGCGCTCTATCCGGGTCGGCAGCGGGATCGGACCGGCCACCCTTCCGCCGGTACGGCGGATGGTGTTGACGATCTCGCGCACCGATTGATCGAGCAGGCGGTAATCGTACGCCTTAAGACGTATGCGTATCTTGTCGTTCATCCTGGAAACCGCGCCCGATTCTCAAGCGCTCGGTTGTATCCTCTCGTAAATCCAGTAAACCTTTCGCCGCACGTAATTGGTTTGGCCGACACCGCCGTCGCGGCAATCGCTACTTGAGTATTTTGGAAACCACGCCCGCGCCGACGGTGCGGCCGCCCTCGCGGATAGCGAAGCGCAGTCCCTCGTCCATCGCAACCGGCGTGATCAGTTCGCCCAGTATCTTGATGTTGTCGCCCGGCATCACCATCTCGGTGCCTTCGGGCAGCGTCAGCACGCCCGTGACGTCGGTGGTCCGGAAGTAGAACTGCGGGCGATAGCCGGTGAAGAACGGGGTATGCCGTCCGCCCTCGTCCTTGGTCAGGATATACGCTGAGCCCTCGAACTGGGTATGCGGCGTAATCGAGCCGGGCTTCGCAAGCACTTGTCCGCGCTCGATATCTTCGCGCTTGACGCCCCGCAGCAGCACGCCGATATTGTCGCCCGCCTGCCCCTCGTCGAGCAGCTTGCGGAACATCTCGACCCCGGTCACGACTGTCTTGGTCGTGTCCTTGAAGCCGACGATTTCAATTTCTTCGCCGACCTTCACTTTGCCCTTCTCGACCCGGCCGGTAACGACAGTGCCGCGGCCCGAGATCGAGAACACGTCTTCGATCGGCATCAGGAACGGCTTTTCGGTCTCACGCTTCGGCTGCGGAATATAGTTGTCGATCGCGTCCATGAGGTCGAGGATCGGCTTGCAGTTGGGGCAATCGTCTTTGCCGCATCCGCAATTGAGCGCCTTGATCGCGCTGCCGCGAATCACCGGAACGTCGTCGCCCGGATAGTTCTGCTTCTTCAGCAGGTCGCGGACTTCGAGCTCGACCAGGTCAAGCAGCTCGGGATCGTCGACCATGTTGACCTTATTCATGAACACCACGATCGCGGGCACGCCGACCTGGTAGGCGAGCAGGATATGCTCGCGCGTCTGCGGCATCGGACCGTCGTTGGCGCCGACCACCAGGATCGCGCCGTCCATCTGGGCGGCGCCGGTGATCATGTTCTTGATATAGTCGGCGTGGCCCGGGCAATCCACGTGCGCGTAGTGGCGCTTGGCGGTTTCGTACTCGACGTGCGCGATCGCGATCGTGATACCGCGTTCACGCTCTTCGGGCGCCTTGTCGATCTGATCGAACGCGGTGAACTGGGCCAGCTTCTTGGACGACAGCACCTTGGTGATCGCCGCGGTCAGTGTGGTCTTGCCGTGATCGATATGGCCGATCGTGCCAACGTTCGCATGCGGCTTGTTGCGTTCGAATTTAGCTTTGCCCATCGTATTTCTCCCGGGTCCTGCCCTGGTCCTAGGCGCGTGCCCGCGACGGCTGGTCGCCGTCGGCGGTGCGCGCCATCAATTCCTGAAAAATATTCTGCGGTACCTGTTCGTACGCGCCGAACTGCATCGTGTAATTTGCGCGGCCCTGAGTGATCGAACGCAGCCGCGTCGAATATCCGAACATCGTGGCCAACGGCACCCGCGCCTCGATCACCTGCGCGCCCGCACGGCTTTCCATGTCCAGAATCTTGCCGCGTCGCGAATTCAGGTCGCCGATCACTTCGCCCATGAACTCCTGCGGCGTCACCACTTCGACATCCATCACCGGCTCGAGCAGCACCGCTTCGGCCCTTTCGCACGCTTCCTTGAACGCCATCGAACCCGCGATTTTGAACGCCAGCTCGGACGAGTTGACGTCGTGCGACTTGCCGTCGAGCAAGGTCGCGCGCAGATCGACCATCGGGTAACCGGCCAGTACGCCGTTATCCATCGCCTCTTTGATGCCGTTTTCGATCGGCTTGATAAAGTTGCGCGGAATCGCGTCACCCTTGGTGCCGTCGACGAACTCGAAGCCCGCACCTTTTTCCATCGGCTCGATCCGCAACTCGACTACGCCGAACTGGCCGTGGCCTCCAGTCTGGCGCACGAAGCGTCCCTCAGCCTCGGACGCCTTGCGAATCGTCTCGCGGTAGGCGACCTGCGGCTTGCCGACGTTGGCGTCAACCTTGAATTCGCGCAGCAGCCGATCGACGATAATCTCGAGATGCAACTCGCCCATCCCGGCGATCAGCGTCTGCGAAGTTTCCTTGTTCACCGACACGCGGAACGACGGATCCTCTTTGGCGAGCTTCTGCAGCGCCTCGCCGAGCTTCTCCTGATCGGCCTTGGTCTTGGGCTCGATCGCGATCTGGATAACCGGATCGGGAAACTCGATCGATTCGAGGATAATCGGCGCCGCCGGATCGCATAGGGTATCGCCGGTGGTCGTGTCGCGCAGGCCAATCGCGCAGATATCGCCCGCAAACACTTCGGAAATCGCTTCCTGCTTGTTCGCGTGCATCCGCACCAGGCGTCCGATCCGCTCGCGCTTGCCCCGGGTCGAGTTGAGCACCGACGAGCCGCTTTCGAGCTTGCCCGAGTACACCCGGACAAAGGTCAGCGTGCCGATATAAGGATCGGTCATGATCTTGAACGCCAACGCGGAAAAGGGCGCGTCGTCGCGCGGCCATCGCTCTTCCTTCTTGCCGTCAACCTCGCCGACAACCGGCGGCAGATCGAGCGGCGAAGGCAGATAATCCACCACCGCGTCGAGCATCGGCTGCACGCCCTTGTTGCGAAACGCGGAGCCCAGCAGCACCGGCGTCACCGCCATCTTGAGGGCCGCCGCGCGGATCGCCGCGCGAATCTGTTCCGGCGCGGGCGCCTTGCCCTCGAGGTACAGCTCCATCAGATGCTCGTCGTGGTCGGCGAGCGTCTCAATCATCTTGTCGCGATATCCTGCGGCCTGTTCCTTAAGCTCGGCCGGAATTTCCTCGACCCTGTAGTTGGCGCCCAGGCGATCCTCGTCCCAGATAAGCGCGCGCTGTTCGACCAGGTCAATAACGCCCGTGAACTTGTCTTCCGCGCCGATCGGAAGCTGGAGCAGCAGCGGAATCGCCTTCAACTTGTCGCGCATCTCCTGCACAACGCGCTCGAACTCGGCTCCGACGCGGTCCATCTTATTGATAAACGCGATGCGCGGGACGCGATACTTGTCGGCTTGGCGCCAGACCGTCTCGGACTGCGGCTCGACCCCGCCGACCGCGCAGAACACGGCGACCGCGCCGTCAAGGATGCGCAAGCTGCGCTCGACTTCGATCGTGAAATCGACGTGTCCGGGCGTGTCGATGATATTAAAATGATGATCGCGCCAGAAGCAGGTGGTCGCCGCCGAAGTGATCGTGATGCCGCGTTCCTGCTCCTGCACCATCCAATCCATCGTCGCGGTGCCTTCATGCACCTCGCCGATCTTGTAGTTGATGCCGGTGTAGTACAGCACCCGTTCGGTAGTGGTGGTCTTGCCGGCATCGATGTGAGCCATGATGCCGATATTACGCACCCGTTCTATTGGCGTGGTACGAGCCATGAATAAGAACTCGACTGTTTACCAGCGATAATGGGCAAACGCCTTATTGGCGTCGGCCATGCGGTGAGTGTCTTCGCGTTTCTTGACGCCGCCACCGCGGTTTTGCGCGGCCTCGAGGATTTCCGCGGCCAACCGCTCGCGCATCGACTTCTCTCCGCGCGCACGCGCCGCCGTCACCAGCCAGCGCATCGCAAGCGAATTGCGCCGGACCGGACGAACCTCGACCGGGACCTGATAGTTCGCGCCGCCGACGCGCCGTGAGCGCACCTCGACGGAGGGGCGCACGTTATCGAGCGCCTTTTTGAACATCGCGAGCCCGTCTTCCTTCGAGCGTTCCGCAACCAGCTCGAGCGCTCCATAAAGGATTCGCTCGGCGGTGGATTTTTTTCCGCGTTCCATCACCACGTTTACAAACTTCGCAACCGTGCGATCGTGAAACTTCGGGTCAGCCGCGATCTCGCGGACTTTTGCCTGGCCTTTGCGTGACATGGCAGTTACTTCGGCTTCTTCGATCCGTACTTGGAGCGGCTCTTGCGCCGTTCCTGCACGCCGATCGAATCAAGGGTGCCGCGGATCACGTGATAGCGGACGCCAGGCAGATCGCGCACGCGGCCGCCGCGGATGAGCACGACCGAATGCTCCTGCAGATTGTGTCCCACGCCTGGAATATAAGTATTGACTTCGATTCCGTTGGACAGCCGCACCCGCGCCACTTTGCGCAGGGCGGAGTTCGGCTTCTTGGGCGTGGTGGTCTTCACTTGCGTGCATACGCCGCGCTTCTGGGGCGAGCCCTCGAGGGCGCGCGCTTTTACTTTGAAGCGCTTCTTGACGCGCGCTTGCCGGATCAACTGATTTATCGAGGGCACGTTAAATTCCGTTCGTCCGTAACTTCTGGTCCGTTTAGATCGTTCAGGTAACTTAAGTACGACTTCCGTATCGGCAACTCCGCGCCTTCTGTTCCCCGAGTGCGCGAACAATTTCGCGCCTGCCTCCGCTTTGCGATGTCCCCCGGGTATTGGTCGAGGTGGAAACGCGTGAGTTCAAACAAACCCCCCAAGGGCGGGACAAGCCCTTGGGGGAACTACAAGTATGTACGCGCAGTCCGCGTGCGTGTCAATCTCCGACCGGTGCCGCAGCCGCTTCAAGCTCGCTTTTCGCGGCTTCTTCAGGCTCCGATGAGCCCTCGACCTTGAGCTCCATCCGGTTGTACGAGGGCAGTCCCGTGCCGGCCGGGATCAGGCGCCCCATGATCACGTTTTCCTTGAGGCCGACCAACCGATCGACTTTGCCGTTGATCGCAGCCTCGGTCAGCACCCGAGTGGTCTCCTGGAACGACGCCGCCGAGATGAAGCTTTCAGTCAACAGAGAAGCCTTGGTGATTCCGAGCAGAAGCGGCTCGGCGATCGCCGGCTCTCCGCCCTTGTCGAGTACGCGGGCATTCTCCTCGTCGAAGCGCCATTTCTCGACCTGATCGCCTACCAGGAAGGTGGTATCTCCGACCTCCTTGATTCGCACGCGGCGCAGCATCTGGCGCACGATCACTTCGATATGCTTGTCGTTGATCCGCACACCCTGCAGGCGGTAAATCTCCTGGATTTCGTCGACCAGGTATTTCGCCAGCGCCTTCTCGCCGAGAATCGTCAGGATGTCATGCGGATTCGACGATCCTTCCATCAGCGGCTCGCCCGCCTTCACCAGGTCGCCTTCGTGCACTCCGATATGCTTGCCCTTGGCGATCAGGTATTCGCGCGGCTCTCCGACTTCAGGCGTCACGACGACCTTGCGCTTGCCCTTGGTGTCCTTGCCGAAGGAAACCTGTCCGTCGATTTCCGAGATGACGGCGAACTCCTTGGGCTTGCGCGCCTCGAACAGCTCGGCCACTCGCGGAAGACCGCCGGTGATGTCCTTGGTCTTGGTGGTTTCGCGCGGCAGCTTGGCGATCACGTCGCCGGCCCGAACCTCGGTGCCCTCGGCGACATTGATATACGCGCCGACGGGCAGGAAGTAGCGTGCGAACAGGTTCGAGTCGGGAATCTTCGCGGTCTTGCCCGAGCTGTCCTTGACCGAGATTCGCGGACGCACGTCGAGGTCTTTGAACTCGACGATTACGTTTGATCGCGCTCCGGTGCGCTCGTCGACGACTTCGTTCATCGTCTTGCCGTCCAGGATATCGCCGAACTTAACCACACCGTCTACTTCGGTGATGATCGGGGTGGTGTACGGATCCCATTCGGCGATCATCTCGCCCGCTTTGACGTGATCGCCGTCCTTCTTGTACAGCTTCGCGCCGTACACCAGCGGATAACGTTCGCGTTCACGCTCGCGCACGTGGCCGTCTTCGCCCTTGATCTGCGCGGCGATAGTTACTTCGCCGTGCCGGGACATCACGATGTACTTGCCGTCGCGGCCCGCGCGGACGACCGCGTTGTGCAGCCGGATGACGCCCTCGGTGCGCGGCTCGAGCGTGGTCTGCTCGGCGCGCCGGCTCGCGGTACCGCCGATATGGAACGTGCGCATCGTGAGCTGGGTTCCCGGCTCGCCGATAGATTGCGCCGCGATCGTTCCGATCGCCTCGCCCAAATTCACCAGATGCCCGCGGCCCAGGTCGCGGCCGTAGCAGCTTACGCATACGCCCTGGCGCGACTGGCAGGTCAGCACCGAACGAATCTTGATCTTCTCGATACCGGCATCCTCGATGCGCCGGACTTTTTCCTCGTCGATGGTATCGTTGGCGTTCACCACCACTTCGCCGGTGAACGGATCGGCAACGTCTTCGAGCGCGACGCGGCCCAGCACGCGGTCGCCGAGCCCTTCGATAACTTCGCCGCCTTCGACCAGCGGTCCCATATCGATCCCGTCAAGCGTGCCGCAATCCTGCTCAGTGATAATCGAATCCTGCGCCACGTTGACCAGGCGCCGGGTCAGGTAGCCCGAGTTCGCGGTCTTGAGCGCGGTGTCGGCAAGACCCTTGCGCGCGCCGTGGGTCGAGGTGAAGTACTCGCCGACGGTCAAGCCTTCGCGAAAATTTGCCGTGATTGGAGTTTCGATAATTTCGCCCGACGGCTTGGCCATCAAGCCGCGCAATCCGGCGAGCTGGCGAATCTGCTGTTCGGATCCGCGCGCGCCGGAGTCGGCCATGATGAAAATCGGATTGAACGACGGACCGGAAATTTCCTTGCCGTTCTTGTCCTTGCCGTACACTTCGGTCGAGAGTCCTTTGATAACCGAGGAGCCGATCTCGTCCTGCACTTCGGCCCAGATATCGACGACCTTGTTGTAGCGTTCGCCATCGGTGATGACGCCGTTGTTGTATTGCTTCTGGATCTCGCCGACCTGCTTCTGCGCCTGGTCGAGCAGAGAAGCCTTCTGCGCCGGAATCACCATGTCTTTGATCGAAATCGAAATTCCGGCCTTGGTCGCGAACTCGAATCCGATATCCTTCAGCCGATCGGCGAAGATTACCGTCGATTTGTTGCCGGCGCGGCGGTACACGATATCGATCAGGTTTCCGAGTTCCTTTTTCTTGAGAATCTTGTTGATTTCTGAGAACGGAACCTCGGGCGGCACGATCTCGTAGAGCAGCACTCGTCCGACGGTCGTCTCGATCCGCTCATGCGTCGGCAGCGCCGCTGCTGGCGCTGCATGCTTCTCTTTCTTCTTGCGCACGGGAGCGTCGTGATCCACCGCAGGCTCGACCGGCGCCGCGGCCGGCATCCGCACCGTCACCTTCGCGTGCAGATCGATTTCGTCATGATCGTATGCGATCCGCACTTCCGAGGTGCTTGAGAACGATTTGCCCTCTCCGCGCGCCAGAGGACGCTCGCGCGTCATGTAGTAGAGTCCCAGCACCATGTCCTGGGTCGGCACGATGATCGGCTTGCCCGAGGCGGGCGACAGGATGTTGTTGGTGGACATCATGAGCGCGCGCGACTCGACCTGCGCCTCGATCGACAGCGGCACGTGCACTGCCATCTGGTCGCCGTCGAAGTCAGCGTTGTAGGCGACGCACACAAGAGGATGAAGCTGGATTGCCTTGCCCTCGATCAGCACCGGCTCGAACGCCTGAATCCCTAACCGATGCAGCGTGGGTGCGCGGTTCAGCAGCACCGGATGCTCCCGGATCACGTCGTCCAGAATATCCCAGACGTCCTTGCCTTCTTTTTCGACCATCTTCTTGGCGCTCTTGATGGTCGTGACGTAGCCCTTTTCTTCGAGCTTGTTGTAGATAAACGGTTTGAACAGCTCGAGCGCCATCTTCTTGGGTAGTCCGCACTGATGCAGGCGCAGCTCGGGACCGACTACGATAACCGAGCGGCCCGAGTAATCGACGCGTTTGCCGAGCAGGTTCTGCCGGAAGCGGCCCGACTTGCCCTTCAACATGTCCGAGAGCGACTTCAGCGGACGCTTGCTGGGCCCGGTGATCGCGCGGCCGCGCCGTCCGTTGTCGAACAGCGCATCGACGGCTTCCTGCAGCATCCGCTTTTCGTTGCGGATAATGATGTCAGGGGCGTTGAGTTCGATCAGGCGCTTTAACCGGTTGTTGCGGTTGATCACCCGCCGATAAAGATCGTTCAAGTCAGAGGTAGCAAAGCGTCCGCCGTCGAGCGGAACCAGCGGCCGCAGGTCAGGAGGAATGACCGGCAGGATCGTCAGGATCATCCATTCGGGGCGGTTACCCGATTCGCGAAACGCGTTGATAACTTTGAGCCGCTTGGCAACTTTCTTGCGCCGCGCCTCGGAGTTGGTCGCTTTCATCTCGACCCGGAGATCGGTGGCGAGCTTGTCGAGCTGGAGCTGCGAGAGCAGCGAGCGAATCGCCTCGGCGCCCATGTCGGCCTTGAAGCCGTCGGCGTACTGCTCGCGCGCCTCGCGGTACTTGCGCTCGGTCAGCAATTCCTTCTGCGTCAGCGGAGTCTCACCCGGATCGGTGACGACGTAGCACTCGAAGTAGAGCACCTTCTCGAGTTCCTTGAGCGTCATGTCGAGCAGAGTGCCGATCCGCGAAGGGAGCGAGCGCAGAAACCAGATATGCGCAACCGGCGCGGCCAGATCGATATGACCCATCCGCTCGCGCCGGACTTTCGACTGGATAACCTCGACGCCGCACTTTTCGCATACGACGCCGCGATGACGCATGCGCTTGTACTTGCCGCAATTGCACTCGTAGTCCTTGGTCGGTCCGAAAATCTTGGCGCAGAAGAGCCCGTCGCGTTCCGGCTTGAAGGTGCGGTAGTTGATGGTTTCCGGCTTCTTCACCTCGCCGTGCGACCACGACCGGATCATCTCCGGCGACGCGATCGAGATCCGGATCGAGTTGAAGGCGAGCGGGTTCTTGGGTTTTTCAAATACCCCGAAGAGATCTTCCATCCTTCGTTACTCCTTATCGCGCCGGCTAGGCGCGCTCCGGTTCTTCAAGCAGCTCCATGTTGAGGCACAACGACTGAAGCTCCTTGACCATTACGTTGAATGACTCGGGCAATCCGGGCTCGAGCGTGTTCTCGCCCTTGACGATCGCTTCGTACATCCGGGTGCGGCCCGCCACGTCGTCCGACTTGACGGTCAGCATCTCCTGCAGAGTGTACGCGGCGCCGTAAGCTTCGAGCGCCCAGACTTCCATTTCTCCCAGCCGCTGCCCGCCGAACTGGGCCTTGCCGCCCAGTGGCTGCTGCGTAACCAGGCTGTAGGGACCGGTCGAGCGCGCGTGGATTTTGTCTTCCACCAGATGATGCAGCTTCATCATGTACATCACGCCGACTGTGACCGGCTGCTCGAACGAAAGCCCGGTGCGTCCGTCGTAGAGGGTGGTCTGTCCGCTCTCGGGCAATCCCGCCCGCGAGAGCATCTGGAAGATTTCCTCTTCGCGCGCGCCGTCGAACACCGGCGAGGCAACGTGCACGCCGGCCGCGGCTTTCGCCGCGAACTTGTACACGTCGTTATCCGCCAGCTCGTCGATAAACACTCCCGTATCCTTGTCGGGATAGGCTTCCTTGATATGCTTTTTTAGCTGCGCAACGGTCGCGCTGGCGCGAAGATCGCGTTCGATCCGCCGCCCGAGCTCGAGCGCGGCCCATCCGAGATGAGTCTCGAGAATCTGGCCGACGTTCATGCGCGAAGGCACGCCGAGCGGATTGAGCACGATATCGACCGGAGTCCCGTCGGCCAGCGATGGCATGTCTTCTTCGGGCAGAATCCGCGAGAGCACGCCCTTGTTGCCGTGGCGTCCCGCCATCTTGTCGCCGACTTGCAGGCGGCGCTTGATCGCGACGAAGACCTTGATCATCTTGATCACGCCCGGCGCGAGCTCGTCTCCCGCCTTCAGCCGCTCGACCTTCGAGCCATAATGCTGCTGCACCGTCTCGACGTTCGAGTTCATCGCGGCGATCGCCTGCGCCGCTTCGGCCTGCGCGGTTTCGTTCTCGACCCGCACCTGCCCCCACAACGGCGGCGGCAGCTCTTCGAGCTGCTCGGAGCTAAGCGTGTCGCCCTTGGCGAGGAGCTGATGGCGCTCTTCGGCGTCGTCGGACATCACGCGCGCGGCGAGCTTCTTGCCCACCAGCGACTTCTTGAGCTTGCGAATTGTCTCCTGCCGGATGATGCGAATTTCTTCCTGCTCATCCTGCTTGAGGCGCTCGGCTTCGAGCGTTTCGATCTCCTGGGTGCGATCGTCCTTGGCAACTCCGCGGCGCGAGAAGACGCGTCCGTCGATCACGGTGCCTTCGACGCCCGGCGGAACGCGCAGGCTGGTGTCGCGCACCTCGCCCGCCTTTTCGCCGAAAATCGCGCGCAACAATTTCTCTTCGGGACTTAACTGAGTCTCGCCCTTGGGCGTGATCTTTCCCACCAGGATATCGCCGGGGCGCACTTCCGCGCCGATCCGGATAATTCCCGACGAGTCGAGATCCTTCAGCGCCTCTTCGCCGACGTTCGGAATGTCGCGCGTGATTTCCTCGGGTCCGAGCTTGGTGTCGCGCGCGACGCATTCGAATTCCTCGATATGCACCGAGGTGAACAGGTCTTCCTTGACCACGCGCTCAGAAATCAGGATCGAGTCTTCGAAGTTGTAACCGCCCCAGGGCATGAACGCGACCAGCACGTTGCGGCCGAGCGCCAACTCGCCCATGTCGGTCGAGGGTCCGTCGGCCAGCACGTCGCCGGCCTTGACGCGTTCACCCTTGACCACAATCGGGCGCTGGTTGATGCAGGTGTTCTGGTTCGAGCGCTGGTACTTGACCAGGTTGTAGATATCGACGCCGGCGTCGCGCAGATCCTTGCTCTGCTTGTCGGCGCGCACCACGATTCGTTCCGCGTCGACGCTTTCGACCACTCCGTCGCGCTTTCCGACCACGGTCACGCCCGAGTCGCGGCCCACAGTTCCCTCGAGTCCGGTGCCGACCAGTGGTGCGTCGGTCTTGAGCAGAGGAACCGCCTGGCGCTGCATATTCGATCCCATCAGCGCGCGATTTGCGTCGTCATTTTCCAGAAACGGAATCAGCGACGCCGCCACCGACACGAGTTGATTGGGCGACACGTCCATGTACTGCACGTCTTCTGCGCGCACCACGGTGAATTCTCCGCTGACTCGCGCGGAGACGATGTCCTGCGTGAATTTGCCGTGCGCGTCGATAGGAGCGTTGGCCTGCGCGATCGTCTTTTCTTCCTCGTCGAGCGCGGAGAGATAAACGATCCGGTCGGTGACGCGGCTGTTTTCGACTTCGCGGTAGGGCGTCTCGATAAAGCCGAAGTCGTTGACCCGCGCGTAGGTCGAGAGCGCCGCGATTAGTCCGATATTCGGGCCTTCCGGCGTTTCGATCGGGCATACGCGGCCGTAATGGGTCGGATGCACGTCGCGAACTTCGAAGCCCGCGCGTTCCCGTGTGAGGCCTCCGGGTCCGAGCGCCGAAAGCCGCCGCTTGTGCGCGATCTCCGACAGCGGATTAGTCTGATCCATGAACTGCGAGAGCTGCGACGATCCGAAAAATTCCTTGATCACCGCGCTGGCCGGCTTGTAGTTGACCAGCTCCTGCGGCATCAGGGTTTCGATATCCTGCAAGCTCATCCGCTCTTTGATCGCGCGCTCCATCCGGACCAGTCCAATGCGGAACTGGTTTTCGACCAGCTCTCCGACCGCGCGCACGCGCCGGTTTCCCAGATGATCGATATCGTCCACTTGGCCGTTGCCGTTCTTGAGCTCGACCAGGTAGCGCACGACTTCGAGAATGTCTTCACGGCGGAGCGTGCCTTGCTCGAGCGGCATGTCGATCTTGAGCTTGTGATTGAGCTTCAGGCGTCCGACGCGCGACAGGTCATAGCGCTCGGGATTGAAAAACAGGTTATTGAAAAAAGTGGTCGCGGTTTCCTTGGTCGGCGGATCGCCCGGACGCAGGCGCCGGTAGATTTCGATCACCGCTTCTTCGGGTGCGCCGAGCTTGTCCTGCGCAAGCGTCAGACGCAGCGGTCCTCCGCCGGCCTGCTCGTCGGTGAACAGCACTTCGATCTTCTTGATTCCGGCGACCTTGAGCTTCTCGACGATCTCCTCGGTAAGCTCCTCGTTGGTCTGGATAATCACTTCGCCGGTCGAAGGATTTACAACGTCGTGAGCACTTACGCGGCCGAAGACTTCGTCGGGCGAGATCGGCACGTCGTTAATCTTCGCGCTTTCCATCGCGCGCACGATCGCCTTGTTGAATTTGCGTCCTTCGCGGGCCAGGACTTCGCCGCTTTTGGGATCCTTCACGTCGCGTCCGACCCGCTGTCCGATCAGATGATCCGGGATGAACTGCTTCGAATAACGCGCCGCTTCGAGCGTGAGAACGTCCTTCTGGTAGTAATAATTCAGCAGGTCCTCGGTGGTCATCCCGAGCGCGCGCAACAGCACGGTCGCGGGGAACTTGCGCCGCCGATCGATACGCACGTAGAGGACGTCGCGCGGGTCGAATTCGAAATCGATCCAGCTCCCGCGGTACGGAATGATCCGCGCGGAGAACAAGAGCTTGCCGCTGGTATGCGTGCGGCCCTTGTCATGCTCGAAGAACACGCCGGGCGAGCGATGGAGCTGCGAGACGATAACGCGTTCGGTCCCGTTGACCATGAAAGTTCCGTTCGGCGTCATCAGCGGAATCTCGCCGAAATAAACTTCCTGCTCTTTGACGTTCTTGATCGAGCGGCGTCCGCTTTCGACGTCCCAGATGACGAGCTGAATCTTGACCTTCAGCGGAGCGGCGTAAGTCATGCCGCGCTGATGGCACTCCTCGACGTCGTACTTGGGCGTGCCGAGTTCGTAGCTGACGAACTCGAGCGACGCGGTTTCGTTGAAGTCCTTGATCGGAAACACGGACTTGAACACCGCCTGCAGCCCGGCATCGTCCTTGCGGTCTTCGACCGAAACTCCCGCTTGCAGGAATTCGTCGTAAGACCGCTTCTGGATCTCGATCAGATTCGGGATTTCGATAATCTTCTTGATTTTGCCGAATGAACGGCGCACACGAAGATTGCTCGTGACCTGCGACTGAGCCATTACCTACCCCGCCTTGCGTGCGCTGAAAATTCGCGCGCGCGGTGCAGCGCTAAAAGCCGTGAACGCACGGGTATTCCCCGCGTCCACGGCAGCGTCGAATTGACCGGGAGAACACGCGATACCTCGTACGCGCCATCGGCGCGCCAAAGCAGCGAATTTCCCATCCGGTAGTGGTCGTGCAAAAACTACAGCTCTCCTACTTGAGCTCCACCGAACCGCCAGCTTCGGTAATCTTCTTCTTCAGATCTTCGGCTTCAGCCTTGGTGACGCCTTCCTTGACCGGCTTGGGCGCGCCATCGACCAGGTCCTTGGCCTCCTTGAGGCCCAGTCCGGTGATTTCGCGCACGACCTTGATCACCTGGATCTTCTTGTCGCCCGATCCCGTGAGCACGACCGTGAACTCGTCCTTCTCCGCGGCAGGAGCCGCCGCACCCGCAGCCGCCGGCGCCGCCGCCATCGCCATCGGAGCGGCAGCCGACACGCCGAGTTCGGTTTCGAGTTCCTTCACCAGAGCAGCCGCTTCGATCAGTGAAAGGTTCTTCAGGTAATCCTTCACCTGATCGCGACTGAGTTGTGCTTCTGACATGGTTCCGTTCTCTCCTTGAGTAAGTGGCGCGCGGGGACGGATGTGGGAGCGCCCCGAAAGCCTGATTTCCTAACTGAATTCTCTGCCGGTCATGGACCCGGCTAACAAATCCCGAGCCTGTTATTCCTGTGCGGCCGCGGGCGCCGACGGTGTTGCATCCGCAGCCGCAGGCGCTGCTGGAGCGGCCGCGGGCGCCGTATCGCCATTCTTTTTTCCGATTGCGTCGATCGCCCGCGCGAGCATCGACCCCGGTTCATTGATCAATCTAACCAGTTGCGTCGCAGGAGCGTTCAGCAGCCCCAGGAGCTGCGCCATCACGACTTCCTTGGGCGGCAGCGTCGCGAGCGTATTGATCTCCTCGGCCGTAAGCGTCTGCCCGGCCATCACGGCGCCGCGCAGCTTGAACTTGTCGCCCAAATCCTTGAAGCCGACGATAGTTTTAACCAGTTCGACCGGATCGCTCTCGGTCAGGATAAGTCCGACCGGCCCGCCGAGCTTCTCGCCCAGCGGCGCGTACGCGGTCCCCTCGATCGCGCGGCGCACCAGCGAGTTCTTCGCGACCTTCATCTCGCCGCTGACCGCGCGGATCTTGCGGCGCATCTCGGCGGTCTCGCCTGCGTTCATCCCTTTATATTCAGAGACCAGCGCGATACTGGCGCTTCCAAACCGATCGCGCAGGGCTTTGACTACCGAGGTCTTTTGTTCTTTTCTCATCGCCTGAATCAGGTTCCTGATAAATGAGCCGCGAGCTTAAGCCGCTGCCGCCTCGGTCTTTTGCGCCGACGCGATATCGACCCGCACTCCGGGTCCCATCGTCGAGGACAGCGCGACACTTCGTACGTAGTTGCCCTTGGCACTCGAGGGCTTGGAGCGCACGATCGCGGACATCAGGGCGTGCACGTTGTCGAGCAGCTTCTGCTCGCCGAAACTGAGCTTGCCGATTCGCGCGTGCACGACGCCCGCTTTGTCTACCCGGTAATCCACCTTGCCGGCCTTGACCTCGGAGACCGCCTTGCTGACGTCGAAGGTGACGGTGCCGACTTTAGGATTGGGCATCAGACCGCGAGGGCCGAGAATCTTCCCGATCCGCCCGACCTGCGCCATCATGTCGGGAGTTGCGATCACGCGGTCGAAGTCGAGCCAGTTCTCTTCCTGGATTTTCTTGATAATCTCGTCGCTGCCGACGAAGTCGGCGCCCGCCTCGCGCGCCTCGCGCTCTTTTTCGCCCTTGGCGATCACCAAAACGCGCGCGACCTTGCCGGTGCCGTGCGGAAGCACAACGGTGCCGCGGACATTCTGATCTGCCTGGCGCGGGTCGACGCCCAGGCGCACGGCAATTTCGACCGTCTCGTCAAACTTGGCGATTTTATGCCCGGAGACCATCTTGATCGCTTCTTCGAGCGGATAGCGGCGTTCCGGATCGATTTCCTTGGCCGCCGCCTGATATTTCTTTCCTGCCATCGCGATTAATCCCTTGTGATGATCGGTCTTACGTGGACGAAATCGTCAGTCGGTGACTTCGATCCCCATCGAGCGGGCGGTTCCGGATACAGTATTGACCGCCGCGGCGAGATCGGCGGCGGTCAGATCCTTGAGCTTGGTCTTGGCGATCTCTTCGACCTGCGCGCGGGTGACTTTGCCGACCTTGTTCTTGTTTGGCATCGGCGAGCCTTTCTCAACTCCCGCCGCCTTGAGCAAAAGAATTGAGGCCGGCGGACTTTTGGTGACGAAGGTGAACGAGCGATCGGCATACACCGTGATGATCACCGGAATCACCAGCCCCGCCATCGCCTGGGTCTGCGCGTTGAATGCCTTGCAGAACTCCATGATATTGACGCCGCGCTGTCCGAGCGCGGGTCCGACCGGGGGCGACGGATTTGCCGCGCCCGCGGGAATTTGCAGCTTTACCTGGCCGACTACTTTCTTTGCCACTTGGCTCTCACTCGGGTCGAATCAACCGCCGAGACCCTGATGCGTGCCGATACCGGCGCGCCCTGTCCGGGCTGGGTTGATGATGCTTCAGGATTTCTCTACCTGCACAAAGTCAAGTTCCACCGGAGTCGCGCGTCCGAAGATCGAGATCAGGACCCGCACCTTGCCCTTTTCGGGCTTCACTTCTTCGACCGTGCCGTTGAAGTCCTGGAACGGTCCGTCAACCACTTTGATCGCTTCGCCGACTTCGAACAGAACCTTGGGCTTGGGTCTGAGCGCCCCTTCCTCCATCTGTTCCTTGATTCCGCGGGCTTCGGACTCGGGCACTTCGGGCGGCTCAGTGTTGTGGCCGACGAAGCCGGTGATCTTCGGCGTATTCTTGATCACGTGCCAGGTTTCGTCGTCGAGAACCATATTTACAAAGATGTAGCCCGGAAAAAACTTGCGCGAAGCGATCTTGCGCTGGCCGCCCTTGCCGAGCTCCTGCACCCGCTCGACCGGCACCAGCACTTCGCCGATCCGATCTTCCATGTGCATCGAGCGCACGCGCTCCTCGAGCGCCTTTTTGGCCTTCTGCTCGTAGCCCGAGTAAGTATGTACGACGTACCACTTCATCTTGGAGTCGGGACTTGCTTTGGCGCTGTCGGTCTGAGGTTCAGTCATCGCTGCCTTCAGTCATCGGTGCCTTACGAAGTGGCGTACCTTGTTCGGCCAGATCGGCCAACCGGGTAAATCCCGCTGGGCCTGCTCATCTCAGAAGCGCCCGCACGATACGGGTTGCACCCGCATCGACCAGCCCCAGCCATAGCGCCATCACGAAGGTCAACGCGATAACCACAATCGTCGCCTGCATGGTTTCCTTGGGCGACGGGTAATGGACCTTCGCAAGTTCGTTCCAGGATTCCTGGACGAAACTAACGCCCTGGTTGAGGTAAATTTTTAGGCTATCCATTTTAACGTCACCATACAAGAGCCGCGGCGGCCACGAATAATTTGGCGGGCCAGGCAGGGGTCGAACCTGCAACCCTCGGATTTGGAGTCCGATGCTCTGCCAATTAGAGCTACTGACCCGCTATTCACGCGTCCGCGCTTGCCCGGATTAGCTGACTTTGTGCTCGCGATGCAGCGTATGGGTCCGGCAGCTTGGACAAAACTTTTTGATTGAAAATTTGTCCGTATGGGTTTTGCGGTTTTTGGTGGTCGTATAGTTGCGCCGCTTGCATCCGTCACACGCCAAGCCGATTATTTCTCTTACTGCCGCCATCTTTAGATCCTCACGCGCGCGATCCGCGAACTTTGATCAATTTTATTGGAGCCCACGACGGGAATCGAACCCGTGACCTCTTCCTTACCAAGGAAGTGCTCTACCGGCTGAGCTACATGGGCCCAGTTTCTGCAACCTCATCCAGGCGTTCCCCGCGCAAGCCCTCGGCGCGAGGCTGGATTGGAGCGGGAAACGGGACTCGAACCCGCGACCCCGAGCTTGGAAGGCTCGCGCTCTACCAACTGAGCTATTCCCGCTCTCCGGCGCGCCGTCTCCAAGTATATATGGTGGAGAGGGGAGGATTCGAACCTCCGTAGGCATAAGCCGGCAGATTTACAGTCTGCTCCCTTTGGCCACTCGGGAACCTCTCCGCTAGGCCTTTCCTTGCGAGCCAAGCCGATGGCGAGAATCGAACTCGCAACCTACTGATTACAAATCAGTTGCTCTACCGTTGAGCTACATCGGCAAATCGACGTTAAGGAGGGAAACTTATTAGGACGCTTTAGAAGAGTCAAGCTTTTCGCCCGTCTGAGCGAGGATAAAGGCGCGCTTCTTGCTCTCTACCCGGCCTCTCCCCTGCCTCTGCGTAATCGCCTCTTGTTGAGTCGCATAAGTAACCCGCCCAACCTTGTATCTCCCGGAAGTCGGACGTTCGAAGATGGCACACTGACGTGTCATCTCCGAGCTATCACGGACTGCCGAATGGCGAAGGAATATTCTGGCCCAAGCGATCTAGCGCGCAATCCCGCGCTACGCCGGTCTTGAGGGGTTCCAACGTTCGGCAACGCTGCGTCGCCGATGGCATCGCGATTGCTCGCCTTTCTGCTTGGGGCCTGCGATTTCGCTGCAACCCTCTTTCTTTCTTTGCGGCTCTCCGGCTTCACTTATATGAAGATTGATCCGACGATTTCCAAGCGCCAGCGCGCCGTCGCCGCACCCTCGACGCCGCGTGCGGCCGACGACGACAAGTTCCGGCGGATCTTCCAATACAGCACCGACGCCCTGTCGATAACGCGAATCGAGACCGGGCGCTACCTGGAGGTAAATGACGAATTTGTCCGGATGAGTGGATATCCGCGCGAGCAGGTGATCGGCCGTACTCCCGAGGAGCTCGGGTTCTGGCGTGACTCGCCGGAGAGCCGGGCTTTTAGCGAGAAGTTGCTGCGCGAGGGCGTAGTGCGCAATCACGAAACCTCGGTCGCGATCGGCGGCGGACGTCATCTGCACATTCTCATTTCCGCCGTTTTCATTGAGGTTGACGGCCAGCAATGCACCCTTGGCATCAGTCGCGATATCAGCGACCTCAAGTCTGCCCAGGAGCAGCTCGGCCGCGCCGACCGCCGCCTGCAGGACGTTTTGTCCAACGCGCCCGTCGCGGTGACGGTGATAGATACCGAATCAAAAATCACCTTGTCGAAAGGAGCCGGCTTGACCGCTCTGGGGCTGGCACAGAACGAGATGGTGGGGCTCTCGATTTTCGACGTCGTGTCGCGTGAAAGTTCGACCGCGCGCCACGCGCGCGAGGCGCTGGCCGGAAAGGCTCAGACCGCGGTCGAGAATCTTAATGGGCACGTCTTCGAGGTTTGGTATTCACCGGTGCGCGGGGCGCATGAACGAATCGTCGGCGCGATGTCGGTGGCGACCGATATCACCGAGAGGGTGCTCGTCGCCGAAGAACTGCGGCGCAAAGAAGAGTACTACCGGTCGCTTATCGAGATCTCGGCTGACACCGTGCTTGCGATCGATCCGTCCAACACGATTCGGTTTGTTGGCGGCGACGGCCCGCGCACCCTCGGATATTCCTCCTCTCAGCTGGTTGGGCACAGCGCGCTCGAATTTGTTCATCCCGAGAATGCGGCCGAGCAGGCGGCCCTTATTGCGCAGGCGTTTCAGAATCCGGGGACGGCGGTCCGTTCCGAGGCCCTGGTCATGGTACCCGACGGCAGCTGGGTTCCGGTCGAATTCATGGCGCGCGTCTCGGCGGGTCCCGACGGAGATCCGATTCTTGTCGCCACGATGCGTAATATCGCCGAGCCCAAGCGCGCGCAGGAAGAACTCAGCCGCCGCGACGAATTTCTTCGCACCGTTATCGACGCATCTTCCGATCTCATTGTTGCGGTCGATCGCGACGGCGTCCTGGTCTTCGTCGGCGGAGAGGGACTGCACGATATCGGCCGCCACGCCCAGGATGTCCTCGGCCGCCCAGCCTTCGAACTCGAGCATCCAGATGATCTCGAGGAACAGAAGCGGGTGGTGAAATGGTGTTTCGATAACCCGGGTCAGGCCATTCGCACCCAGGTGCGGTTGCTTGGCGCCGGGGGCGACTGGATTCCGTTTGATTTCGCCGGACGCGTGATTACCGGCGTTGACGGACAGCCGTTGCTGGTCACCACCGGACGTAACTTCACTGAACGCACGCGGATCGAGTCTGAGCTCGCCGCCGCGCGCGACGCCGCGCTGGCGGCCTCTCGCGCGAAATCGGAATTTGTCTCGAGCATGTCGCATGAGATCCGCACCCCGATGAACGCGATCCTCGGAATGGCGGACCTGCTGTGGGACTCCGAGCTCAGCGCCGATCAGCGCCGCTATCTCGCCACCGTGGTCTCAAGCGGCAACGCGCTGCTCGAGCTTATAAACGGCGTCCTCGACTTCGCCAAGGTTGAAAGCGGACGGATGAGCCTGGAGCACGCGAAATTCGATTTGGGCGATCTGGTCGAGGGCGTGGGCGAGATGTTCTCCGTGCGTGCCCGCGAAAAGCAGCTTCAACTCGTGACCCGGATGGATCCCGCGGTGGCGTTAACCGTTGCGGGTGATGCGCTGCGCTTGCGCCAGATCCTGATTAACCTGGTCGGCAACGCGATCAAATTCACCGAACACGGAGCGATCACGATCAGCGTAGCCCCGGCGGCGGGCTCGGGCGAGGGTGGCTCCGCGATGCTCGAATTTGTCGTCGCCGATACCGGAATCGGCCTGACCACCCGCGAGCTGGCCAACGTTTTCTCGCCGTTCACACAGGCCGACTCCTCGACCACGCGCAAATACGGCGGCAGCGGCCTGGGCCTCGCCATCGTTGATCGGCTGGCGACGCTGATGGGCGGAAAAGTATGGGTCGTGAGCACGCCCGGCACGGGCAGCAGGTTCCATTTCACCGCGCGTCTGGAACCGGTAACCGCCGGAGGTTTCGAACTGACGCCGGCCCCGCCTCGATCGGCGCGGATCATGGATCGGGCGCTCAGGATTCTGCTCGCCGACGACTCGGCGGATAACCGGATGCTGGTCGAGGCCTACCTCAAGAAGACTCCGTACGCTCTCGAAATGGCGGAAAACGGCAAAATCGCGTACAACAAATTCGTCGCCAGGCAACCCGATCTGATCCTGATGGACATCCAGATGCCGGTGCTCGACGGCTATGGCGCGACCCGGATGATTCGGCGCTACGAGGCTCAAACGGGCCGCGTGCACACGCCGATTATCGCGCTCAGCGCCTCGGCGCTCGACGAATCGATTCATCGCTCGCTCGAAGCCGGATGTGATCTGCACGTCAGCAAACCGGTCAAGCGCGCGACCCTGCTCGACGCGATCGCGTCCGCAGTCGAGGCCGCCTCATCGAGTTCGTAAGCTATCCGCGACCGCAACCCGCCGACGCGCGATCTCGAACAGCGCAACCGCCGCCGCCACCGAGACGTTGAGCGAATCGACCCGCCCGCGCATTGGGATTGCCGCCACATAGTCTGCCGTCTTCTTCACGATCTCGCGCACTCCCGCGCCCTCGGAGCCGACCACGATTGCGAGCTTGCGCGCGGTGTCGAGCTCGTAGATCGACGTCGTTCCGCCAGGCGCAAGCGCGACTACCCAGTAGCCCGCCTCCTTCATCTGCTCTAGCGCGCGCGCAACATTGCCGCATCGCGCGATCTTCAAATGCGCCCACGCTCCGGCCGACGATTTGATCGCCGCCGGCGTCACTCCTACGGTTCGATCGCGCGCAAGAACCACCGCTGGCACGCCCGCACCTTCGGCCGAGCGCATCAGCGCGCCCAGGTTGCGCGGGTCGGTGACTCCGTCAACAAGGATCAGCGGATCGTAGCCCGCGGCGATTACCTCTTCGAACGCGGCGTACGCATATTCACGGACCTCAGCGATTACTCCCTGATGACGCGCCTCGCGCCCAGCCATCCGGGCCAGAGCGTCATCCTCGGCGCTCGCGATCCGTCCTCCCGCCGCGCGCACACGCTCAATCTCGATGCTGAATCGGCGCTCGTCGCCGGCGCGGACGTGCAGCACCCGAACGGCGTTGGGAGCAGCCGCGACCAGCTCGCGTATCGGCTCGGCGCCGAACACGATATCGCGTTCGCTTCCAGAGCGGCCGTCGCGGCGCTCGGCGATCGCGCGCGCATCGCGACGCTCCGGATTCTGGCTGTGCTCGCGAGTATCCCGCGGATCGCGCGGCGGAACGTTCGTCGCGCGCGGATCGCGGCGGTCGAAGCGCTTTCCGTGAGGGTAGGTTTTCTTCATCGCCGCGAATGTTATCAGACCGCTGCGGCTCGTGCCTGCCCGCGGCTGAAAGCGGTTTCAATCGCGCGCGCCAACCTTTAGACTCGGATGATCTGGATGAATCCTGCACGATCGGGCGGCTCCTATTGAAGCTCGCGTTTCCAAGAATAACGATTATCGACCGCTACGTGGCGCTCGAAGTGCTCCTGCCGTTCGGGATGGGCGTGGGCCTGCTCACTTTTACCCTCGTGACGGGAAGGATGCTCAAACTAACCGAGATGGTGGTGAATCACGGGGTCAGCCTGGGCGAAGTGGTCGGGCTAATCGCTTACATCATGCCGGCGTTCCTCGAATTGACCCTTGGGATGGCGGTACTGCTGGGGGTCTTGCTGGGTTTCGGGCGGATGTCGAATGACCAGGAGATGACGGCGGCGCGCGCCAGCGGAATCAGCCTCTATCGGCTTGCAGTGCCGGTGATGGCGGTCGCGTTCGTGGTGTATCTGGTCGCGTCGTGGTTCGCGTTCTCGGTGCGGCCCTGGGCGGACTCGCGCCTGCAGGATCAGCTCTACTATCTGACCCGGACCAAGGCCGCGGCCGGCCTGCGCGAAAAAGTCTTCAACGACGATCTGCCGCGGATCATGATTTACGTCAACAAGATCTCCGATGAAGACGGCAGCCTGCACGGCGTCCTGATCGCGGACTCGCGCGATCCGAGGCAACAGAACACGATAATCGCAACCCACGGGCTGGTGTTGCCCGACGAAAAGACCGGCGGGACGACGCTGAGGCTTTTCGACGGATCGCTGTTCGGTTCCGAAGCCGCGAGCGATCAAAGCCACGTGACCAGCTTTCGGGTTTACGATTTGACGATTCGCCCCAAAGAGGGCGGCGCCGCTTCGCTCGATCGCGACGCCGACGAGCTTTCGTACGGCGCGCTTATCCAGCGAATTGACGCGGCGCGCGCCCGCGGCAAGCCCGATCACGAAGCCGAAACCGAGCTCGCCGCGAAATATATGGTTCCCTTCGCCACCCTGCTGTTCGCACTGCTCGGCGTCTCGCTGGGCCTCAAGCCCGCACGCGGAGGACATTCGGAGCGCTTCGGGGTCGCGGTGGCGCTGTTCTTTTTGTACTACTCGATCATGCGCGTGGGGCGGACGCTCGCCGAGCGCGGCTCGCTCAATGCCTACATCGCGATGAGCATACCCGACGTGGTTTTCCTGGTGCTGGCGGTATGGCTGTTCGTCCGCGCGGCGCAGGACAAGGGCAACCAGGGCCGCGGCCCCGGCGACTTCCTGTGGGAATTCGTCGAGCGCTACGAAAAAAACCGGCAGGCCGCATGACGCTGCGCCCACGCCTTTCACCGGTAATGGACCGCTTCCTGGCGGGCCAGTTCTTTGGTCCCTTCCTGGTCTGCGTCGCGGCGTTCACCGCCGCCTATCTGCTCGGCGACATGTTCGACCGCGTCAACGATCTGATCAAATACGGCGGTCTCGGACTTATCGGGCTCGAATATTTCGCGCTCAAGATTCCGCTGATCATTTCGCAGATAACCCCGGTCGCATGCCTGGCCGGCGTGCTGCTCGGCTTCGCGATCCTGAACCGCTCGGGCGAGGTCCTCGCGTGTCAGCAACTCGGCATCAGCCGCCTCGAAATGGCGATACCGGTGCTGTTCGTGGCCGTTTTGATCTCGATTTTCAACTTCGCGCTCAGCGAGACTCTAGTTCCGGCCGCCACCCGCGAAGCGACCTACCTCTACCATGTCGAGCTCAAGAAGCGGCAGCTCGAAGGCGTGTTCGCCGACCGGCGCATCTGGGTGCGCCTGGGCAACGGCTTCGCCTCCGCCGACGCCTACGATAAGAAAAAGCGGATGCTCAGCGGAGTCACTGTTTACCACGTCAACCGGAACTTCGAGCTGAGCAGTATCGTCCACGCGCAGAGCGCGGTTTGGAAAGACAATCGATGGAACCCGACGGGCATCAGCACCTACGCCGTCGGCGAGAATGGAACCGTCACTTCTTCCGACGCCGACAAGCTCCGCGTCGGGCTCAAGCCGGCCGACTTTGAAATCCTGCGCCTTGACCCCGAGGAGTTCAGTCTGTGGGAGCTCAACGACTATATCGCGAGCCTCAGGCAGAAGGGTCTCGACCCCGGCGGCTATATCGTCGATCGCGATTTGAAATACGCGATGCCGATCTCGTGCCTGATCATGGTCGCGCTCGGGATGGCGCTGTCGCTCGACCCCCTGCCGCGCAATTTAAGCCTCGGGCGCAGTTTCGGCCTCGCAATCGCGATTGGCTTTGGCTATTGGCTCGCGTTCGGAATTACCTCGTCGCTCGGACGCTCGGGCATGATGCCGGCGTGGATCGCGGCATGGTTGCCGAACGCGACCTTCGCGCTGATTGCGTTTTCGATCTTCCTTTTCGGCGAAGAACACTGAGAACTCTGCCGCTGCTTGTCAGCGATTCGCAGGCGCGCATACGATCACGACGTGGCCGTCCTCGATACAATCATCCTGCCGTCGATTGCGCCGCTTGAACTCGCGGGCCTCGAACTTCATCTGCTCGAGCGACGGAGTTCGCCAACTCTGATCGTCTGTGCATCGCCGGGAAGAATGGTCTCGCTGGGGCGCTATCATTTATACAGCGGCGAGCCGCTGCGTGGAGGCGTCGGCGCGATCCGGCGGCTCACCGGAGGCCGCGCAATCGGCGCGGGCGACGGATGGATCTCTCTCTCACTGGTACTGCCGCATATCGGCGCGCTGCTATCCGAGCGCGACGCCGCGCTCAAACCCGATCAGGTGATGAATCGCTACGTGCGGGGGCTGCTCGCCGCCCTTCGCGCGCTCGGTGCGGATTGTTTCTACCCCGGACGCGACGCGATAACCTTTGACCATCGCGAGCTTGCGGCCTGCTCGTTCGAGGTCGCCGCCGGGGGCGCGATGCTGTTCGAGGCTACAATCGCGGTGGATCGTGGGATGGAAGAACTGGTGCACGATCTGGATCGGCTCGATCCGGATGGCGGCGTGACCTGTCCGATGTATGCTCCGGAGAACGCGACGATGCTGGCGCGGATTGTCCGGCGGGAAATCGGATTCGCGGAAATCGCGCACGCGCTCGTGACCGGATACGGCGATCTTGCGGGCTCGATCCGCGAGCGCGCGCTCCAACCCGAAGAAACCGCGCAAGCCGAACGCCGCGCCACCGAACTTGCCGCCTCGCATTGGCTTCGGCTCAACGCCGATCCCCGAGCGTTCAATCGCAGCAATCGAATCGCAGCCCAGCTCGGCGCGGTCGAGGCGCGCCTTGGCGTCGCGGATGATTTTACGATCGAACGGCTGATACTGACAGGCGACTTTATCGCGAATTCGCCGGGAATTGCCGATCTCGAGCGCAACCTCGGCGGCACAACGCTGGATCTTCCGGCGGTCACCCGCGCGGTGATGAAAACCTACGGCAACGGACCCAATTTTATCCTGGGATTTGGCGATCTCGAAAATCTCGTCCGGCTTATTGCGGGGGCCGCGTGAGTATCGCAACCGGCGCGGACGAAATCGCGGCCGCGCTCGAAGCCGTCGAGCCGGACGTGCGGCTAGGCGCGATCGCGCAGATTGCGCGCACTCCCGATACCCGCCTGAGCGAGGCCGTTATCCGCGCGCTCATGCGATGCCTCGGCGCGGAAAACAAAGCGGTCCGCCGCCACGCGGCGGAGGCCGCCGCGATTGCCGCGCCGCACAATCTTGCGATTGCATCGACGCTCCAGGCGCTCTTGGCTAGCGTCGCGCCACGAGAGCGGTTTGGCGCCGCCTATGCTCTCGGGCTTGTGGGCGGTGACGCTTTTGATCTCCGCGCCACCGACGCGCTCTATGAAGCGCTCGGCGACCCCGACGGCGACGTGCGATGGGCCGCGCACGATCTGATCATGCGGCTCGGTGGCGAGTATCCCGCGGAGGTTCGGACCGGCTTGCTCGCACTGGCCCATCGCGGCGCTCCTGACGCGCGCAAGATGGCGCTCTATTGCTTGCGCGACCTCGCGCCCGACGGCGAAGAGGTGCTTCACGCCGCGACTCTCGCCAGTGCCGCCGACGACACTCACGTCCGCCTGGCGAGCCTTGCAATTCTGGCGCGGCTGCCGGCCTATCGGCCGCAGGCGTCCGCAATCGCGGCGCGCATCCTTGAGGCCGATCCGAATCCCGGTGTGCGCCGCGCAGCCGCAGCAGCGCTGGGGCTTATCGCCGACGCGTCGCCACAGGTGCTCGCCGCGCTCGAGCGCGCCGCTGATGGCGAGCTCGATTCCGGACTCTCGCGGGCTGCGCGTGCGGCGCTAAAACGTCTTGCCGGAAACGCGGCAGGAGACTAAACGATGAGCGAGCCGTCGATCGCAATGCTCGAGGAGCCGCGCGTGCGCGATTTTCTTTCGGCCGCGCGAATCGCGCATCTGGCCACCGCCGACGCCGCCGCGGCGCCGCACGCGGTGCCGCTGTGCTACTGGTTCGACGGCGCGCACTTTTATTTCGTGATCGACGAGAAGCCCAAGCAGCGCGGCCCCGGGGGCGCGATCAAACGTATGCGCAATATCGCGGCGAACCCGTCGGTCGCGCTTATTGTCGATCACTACGAAGAAGACTGGAGCCAGCTCGCCTTCGTGATGGTGCGCGGACGGGCCACGATTGTCGCCGACAGAGAGGAATACATGCTCGCGCTGCGCAACCTGCGCGACAAGTACATTCAGTATCGCGCGATGACGCTAGCACCGGAGCGCAACCCCATCGTGCGAATCGATCCCGAACGGGTGAACCTGTGGGGCGCGCGCTTCGCGCCGGCCAGCGCTGCGTCATGAAGGAACGGATGGCGGAAATTTCCCGCGCGCTTCTTTCCGCGGGGCTTGACGGCTGGCTCTTCTACGATTTCCGCCTGAGCGATCCGATTGCATATCGGGTGCTCGGACTTTCGGAACACGGCACGACTACGCGGCGATGGTTCTGCTACGTGCCGGCGCGCGGCGAGGCGCGAGCGCTCGTCTCGGCGGTGGAGGCCCGTCGCCTCGACTCGCTCGGCGTCGAACGGATCGTCTATCAATCGAGCGCCGAAATGCTCGCCGGATTGAGCACGATTCTCGCCGGCGCGCGGCGCATCGCGATGGACTATTCGCCCCGCGGCGCGATTCCGTACGTTTCGCGGGTAGACGCGGGCACGATCGAGCTGGTGCGCTCGCTCGGCGTCGAGATCGTTTCGGCCGCCGATCTGATCCAGGAATTCGAAGCCGCGCTCAGCGCCACGCAGATGCAGGGACATCGCCGGGCCGGAGCCGCGCTCGGCGCGGTCGTGGACCAGACCTTCGCCGAGATTGCGCGTCGCGTCGCCGCCGGCGAATCCGCGACCGAGTACTCGATCCAACAATTCATGCTCGAGCGAATCCGGCGCGCGGGGCTCGTCACGCGCGAACCGCCGATCGTCGCCGCCAACGCGCATAGCGCCGATCCGCATTTCGGCACCAGCGCGGAAAACGCTGCGGCGATCGGCCGCGGAGATTTTGTCTTGTTCGACCTGTGGGCTAAAGAGCCGGGCGCGGACGCGGTATACGCCGATATCACCTGGACCGGATTTGTCGGCGAAGCGGCGCCGGACTACCACGCGGAGATCTTCGCGATCGTCCGCGCCGCGCGCGACGCTGCCGTCGAGCTGGTGAAGTCGCGCGTCGGCGCCGCAACACCGCTGGCCGGGCGCGAGGCCGACCGCGCGGCGCGCGGCGTAATCGAGCAGGCAGGATTCGGCGCCGAATTTGTGCATCGCACCGGCCATTCAATTGGCCGCGAAGTTCATGGGATGGGCGCGAATCTGGATTCGCTCGAAACCGACGACGACCGCCGCCTGATCGATCGCACCTGCTTTTCGGTCGAGCCCGGGATCTATCTGCCGGGCTGCTTCGGGGTCCGCAGCGAGCTCGACATGACGATCGAGTCGGGCCGCGCAGAGGTCTCTGCGCCGGAGCCGCAGCGCGCAATCGTGCCAATCATGGCGCGCGGCGCCCGCGGAACCGAAAAATGATCCGTGCGATAATTTTCGACCTCGAAGGCACCCTGCTCGACGGCGATCGGCTCTACCCGGGCGCCGCAGAATTCGTGCGCAGATGTGCCGAGCGGTTCCCGCTGATGCTCGCGACTGGAGCCTCGCGGCGCGATGCTGAGCATCGCCTGCGCCGCGCGCATCTGCGCGACGCTTTTCTCGACGTGCTCGGCGCCGAGGACGCCGAGCGCGCCAAGCCCGCGCCCGACCTGTTTGTCGCGGCGCTCGGTCGAATCGGATTTCTGCTCCGCCAGCGTGATCCGGTGGAACCGTCGCAATGCCTGGTGGTCGAGGATTCGAGCCCCGGAATTGAAGCGGCGCATCGCGCCGGAATGTACGTCCTCGCGATTGCTCAGACTCGCTTTCCGGCCGCTCTCGGCGCGGCCGACTTCGTGCACTTGTCTTTCGATCAAATCGACCTCGACGCGATCCTCCGCGTCTGCGCATCTTGACCCCCGCATGTTAGTCTGGCCGCGCGATTCGCGGTCGTGCGGAGAAAGGGACTATGACGGCAAGGCTCTACCAGTTCGCAGGGAGTCCGTACTGCGCAAAGGTGCGCAAGATACTCGACTTCAAGGGAATCGACTACGAGATCGTCGAGGTCGATTATCTCGAACGCAAAGAGCTGCTCGCGGTCTCCGACCAGTTGATGGTGCCGGCGCTCACGCTCGACGGCGGCGAGACGATTGTCGATTCCACGCGAATCGCCGTTCGGCTCGAAGAACTCCAGCCCGAACCGACGCTGCTGCCGTCAGGATGGCGAGGGATGCACCGCATGCTTGCCGGGTATATCGACAACGTTCTCAGCGAAGTTCTGTTCCGCGCCGCGATTCCCGACAAGGCCGCGTATTACGGAAGCGAGGGCAAGGATCGCGGTGCGATGTGGCGGCTTATCCGCGAGCGTCACTACGGCGCGGGCTTTGTCGATCAGATGATCGCCAACCACGACACCGAGATGGCACTGGCAGCCGCTGCGCTCGCGCCGTTCGAAGAGGCGCTATCCGAGCGCCCGTTCATTTTGGGACGAATCGGGCTGGCGGATTTCGCGCTCTATGGGCAGCTCTGCCATTTCACCTTTACGGGAACAAACCGGATTCCGCCCGAGCTCAAAGGCCTGCTCGCGTTCTATGGCCGGATGGATCGAATCTCGTCGGCGCCCGAACCAGCCTAGCGGCAGTACTTTCAGCGCAACTCATTCACCGCTGCGGTCAGGCATCCGCTGAACGCCGCACCGGTCGAATCGAGCGCGACGTCATAGGGCGAGGCTGTGCGCCCCGGCACGAAAATCTGGTGTGTCTCGTCCAGACATGCCCACGCGACGCATATCGCGAACGCAAGATATGGTCTTCCGGCCAGGGGCCCGTGCGCCAGCAACCAGTACAGCACGCCGTATTCGGTGAAGTGCGCGCACTTGCGGACCAGCGCATGCGCGACTCCGAGCGACAGCGGCGAGATTCCAGGTATCAGCCAGGCCAAAATCGGATCGATGATGCGGCCGGTGTTCGCCGCGGAGAACGCCGAGGTTGACAGGGTGAACATCACCGCGCCCCACAGCACTACCGGCAGCCACTCGGACAGGCGCGAGGTGGTCGGGGCGGGAGCGGCCGCGGAGTCTCCGTTCATCGAGGAGTTACCGAATCTGGCGACGGCGCGCCGACGTCGAGGTGGAGTGGAGTAACGGCTTCATGCTGGCAGGTATCTATTGAGTATCAAGCAGGATGCAGCCAATCCAGCTAGCACCTCTGTGGGCGGCTAAGTAGAGTCTCTTTCATGGATGAAGTTCTGACCGTCCAACGCACGCGTCCGACCCCGCCTTCGACAATTGTGATCTTCGGCGCCTCGGGCGATCTCGCGCGGCGCAAGCTCTTGCCCGCGCTCTACAACCTGGTGCATTGCGGCGGCGGCATGATGCCGCCGAACAGCGCGATCCTGGGCTTCGCCCGCACCCCGATGTCGCAGGAGGAGTTCCGCAAATCCTCGCGCGAGGCGGTGCAGAAGTACTCACGGCTCAAGGTCGAGGAGGAGTGCTGGACGAAATTTTCCGACTCGCTTGACTACCTGGGCGCGCTCGCCGCGCCCGACGGAATGAAGCAGCTTCGTGAACGCCTCGAGAAGATCGAAAACGCGCGCGGGCTGCCACCGAACCGCGTGTTTTATCTGTCGATACCGCCCGAGGCAGTTGGCGACTCGGTCGCGCACCTTGCCGACGCGGGCCTTATCGCGAAGCCCGGCGCGCCGCACTTCAGCCGCGTGGTGGTCGAGAAGCCGATCGGCCACGACCTTCCGAGCGCGCTCGAAATAAACCGCGTCCTGCTCGAGCATCTGGACGAGTCGCAAGTGTTCCGGATCGATCATTATCTCGGCAAGGAGACCGTGCAGAACCTGATGGTGCTGCGCTTCGCCAATTCGATCTTTGAGCGCTTGTGGGGCAGCCGCAACGTCGATCATGTTCAGATCACCGTCGCCGAGACCGAGGGCGTCGGCACCCGCGCCGGCTACTACGATCATTCCGGCGCGCTGCGCGACATGGTGCAGAACCATATTCTGCAAGTGCTCACGATGCTCACAATGGAGGCGCCGGTGACGCTCGGCGCGGCCGCGATCCGCGAGGCCAAGCTCAACGTGCTCCGCGCGATTCGCCCGATCCGCTCCGCCGAAGCGAACGTGATGACGGTGCGCGGGCGCTACACGGCGGGCACCATCGAAGGCAAAGCGGTGCCCGGCTACCTCGAGGAAAAAGGCGTCGCCCGCGATTCGCGCACCGAGACCTTTGTTGCGATGAAACTGCTGATCGATAACTGGCGCTGGTCCGGCGTTCCGTTTTACCTGCGCACCGGCAAACGGCTTCCTCGGCGCGCGAGCTCGATTATCGTGCGCTTCAAGGACGTGCCGCAGATCCTGTTCAACCGCGAAGGCCTGCTCACGCCCAACCGCCTGACGGTCCGGCTGCAACCCGACGAGGGTTTTTCCTTCGACGTGGTTTCCAAGCAGCCGGGCCTGGATGTCGCAATCAAGCCGGTCAGGATGAACCTCAGCTATGAAAGCGAGTTCGGCGGCGATAGCTCTCCGGACGCTTACGAGCGGCTACTGCTCGACGTGATGGACGGCGACCATACGCTGTTCCCAAGCGGCGAGTACGTGCAGAAATCGTGGGAGCTGATGCAGGGAATTCTGGACGCCTGGAATGACGGCGACCGCGTGCCTATGCAGGAGTACCCTGCCGGCACTTGGGGACCGCTCGCTGCCGAAAATCTGATTAGCGAACCCGGCCGCGCGTGGCGCGAGCCGTAAATCGAAAGCCGGGAATACGCGGAGGTGTGACGTGGGACATGAGCATCATCATCACGGCGCCGACCATGACGCGCCGATCGCGTGCAACGTCGGCGTCTTCACGCCCGAGCAGAAGCGCCGCTATCAGGTGCTGGCGAAAAAGCTCGCGGGCGCGATACTCGAGCGGCGCGAGCTCGAGCGCGGATACGGGCTCAAGGTCGCGAGCGCAAAAATCGGCATCGCCGAAGCCGGCGAATGGATGCTGCTCGAGGGCAAATGCTGCCCGTTCCTGGAACTCACTCTCGACCCCGGAGGATTCGATTTCTGGATCAACCTGGCCGGCCGCGAAGGCGTAAAAGAATTCTTAAAGCAAGAGTTTAAGTTATGATTTCTCTCCCGCTGTCTGTCTGACACGGGGAGGATTACAAGGAGGGGACGCAACCTACTGTGCCCGCAAGCCAGCATCGCCCTCTTTCAAACAAGTAAACTCTGTGATTCTCATATTGCCATGAAGTCGATCGCGCCGCCGCGCGTGGCGATTCTTTTCGTTGCGATGATTCTGGTATCGCTCGCGCGACAAGCGCGCGCCGATATGTGGTGCGGCAACGGTCCCGGGACCGCGCTCAGCCATCCGTGTACCGATGACGACGACAATCCAGCAGTCTCCGCCGCGATCGAGAAATACCAGGACCAGTGGATGAAACTAGACGGCGTGTACGAAGTCGATGACGGCGACACCTACCACAATCGCGTCCCAAGTATCGTGGTTCATGTTGACGCCCCGTCTCTGGATCCGGTTAGAAAGCAGATTCCCACATCGGTGGACGGGATTCCGGTCGTGATTGTTCATGGCAAGATGCCCGACGCCGGAGGCGGTGGCGCGTGGGGTGTGGGTTGCGCAGGAGATGGCTGCGCAACTGATCCCGAAGAAGTCGCTCGCCGCGCCCGAAAGCAAGAGGAACAAGCGAGGGCCGAAAAATCGTACAACATGGTTCTCCATCATTACGGCGAGCGCTGGGATGACCTGCCGGGAGTGCTCGGGATGGGGCCCAAGTGCAATCACAATGGCTGCGACTTCAACACGATCGAAATATCTGTCCAGCGCGAGCTTCTCTCCCAAGCGCGCGGCGAGATCCCAAGCTCGGCGAACGGCGTGCGCATCGTGGTTACTCCCGACGACTAAAGGTCCGCAGACCCCCTCTTTCAAACACGTAAACTCTGTGATTCTCATAGTGCCATGAAGTCGGACGCGCCGCGCGTGGCGATTCTTTTCTTTGCGATGATTCTGGTATCGCTCGCGCGACAAGCGCGCGCCGAAATGTGGTGCGGCGACGGTCCCGGAACCAAGCTTAGCCATCCGTGTACCGACGACGACGACGATCCCGCCGTGTCCGCCGCAATCGACAAGTATCAGGAACAGTGGATGAATCTGCCGGGGGTATCCCTGGTCGACCATAACGACACCTATCATAACCGCGCGCAGAGTATCGTCGTTGATGTTGACGGAGCGTTTGTGGATTCAGTGAAAAAACAGATTCCCGCATCGGTGGACGGGATTCCGGTCATGATTGTTCCGTTCAAGAAGACTGACAAGGACGACGAGGCGGGACATTACGCCTACGGACCGCCCGGATACGGGCCACACGCCTATGGCTCTAACGCCGACGTCCCACCAACCGATCCGGCGGAACTAGCTCGCCGCGCAGCGCAGCAGGCGGAGCAAGAAAAGGCTCAAGAATCATACAACTCGATTATCCGGCAGTACGCCGAGCGCTGGTATGATCTGCCGGGGGTGGTCGGAGTTAATGCCAAGTGCGACGACGACTGCACGGCGATCGAAATATCTGTCCAGCGCGAGCTTCTCTCCCAAGCCCGTGGCGAGATCCCAAGCTCAGTGAACGGCGTGCCCATCGTGCTCACTCCTGATGACTGAATCGCTTCGGCGCAAAAATCCTTAGTGGCGTGGGAATTGCCCTTCGGATAACATCGGCGACGGCGTGTAGGCTAATACGTGCGCATCGCTGCGACGTCCGCCGCGAGACCAGGAAAATTCCTGATTAACGGGGAATCTGATTGAGCGAGAATATGAAGGTTGCGATTCTGGGCGCCAATGGCACCATGGGTGCCGGTGCGGCCGGCGTCTTTGCCGGCGCGGGATTCGAAGTGACGATGCTCGCGCGCGAGCGCGACAAGGCCGAAGCCGGAATGAAGGCCGCGCAGAACGCCGCGCGCGCCGAAGCCGTCGCCGATCGGATCAAGATCGGCAGCTACGACGCCGACCTCGAGCACACAATTCGCGAAGCTGGCTTTGTGTTCGAGTCGCTGGCCGAGGACCTCGCGCTTAAGCGCCACTTCTTCGAACTGCTAGACCGCCTACGCACCCCCGGCGCGATAATCGCCACCGGCTCGTCGGGTCTTTCGATCGCCGAAATGTCCAAGGGCCGCAGCGACTCGTTTCGCAAGCATTTCCTGGGCGTGCATCTGTTCAACCCGCCGCACGTGATCGTCGGCACCGAAGTTATTCCCGGCGCCGAGACCGACGCCGCGGTGCTCAAGTCCGTCATCGCGATGCTGACCCATCGGCTGGGGCGCAAGGTGATCGTCACCAAAGACCGGCCCGCGTTCGTCGGCAATCGCGTCGGCTTCAAGGTGCTGAACGAGGTTGCCCAGCTCGCCTCCGAGCATGGCGTCACGTACATGGATTACCTGGTCGGCCCGCAGACCGGACGCGCGATGGCGCCGCTGGCGACGGTTGATCTGGTCGGATGGGATGTCCATAAGGCGATCGTCGATAACGTGCATCAGAACTGCGAGGACGAAGCGCACGGATGCTTCGCGCTGCCCGCGTTCATGGAAAAAGGAATCGGCGAGGGCCGCCTCGGCGACAAGACTCCCGAGCGCGGAGGCTTCTACCGCAAGGCGGGCAAAGAGACGCTGGTGCTCGATCCGAAAACCGGCTCGCACGCGCCTCTGGCACCTGCGGCGAAGATTGAATTCGTCGAGAAAATGAAATCGCTCAATCACGTCGGCCGCTACCGCGAGGCGATGGCGGTGCTGCGCGAGGCTCGCGGCGCCGACGCCGACCTCTGCCGGCGCGTGGTCCTTGGCTACGTCAGCTATGGGCTGAATCGCGTCGGCGAGGTGGCCGCCTCGGCCGCGGACGTCGATTCGATCATGAGCAATGGCTTCAACTGGGCGCCGCCGACCGCGATCGTCGATCTGATCGGCGCGCGCGAGACGATCGCATTGCTGAATAACCTCAAGCTCGCGGTCCCGCCGGTGCTGGAGCATGCGGCGCGCGACGGTGCTAGGATGTTTCAAGGCGGCCTGCTCGAATATGGCCGCGCTTTTGTCGGATAAAACGAGGAAAAAAATGGCAAACCCCGCGCCGATTTATATCCTGGGTGGAGCGCAGACCGACTTCGCCCGCAATTGGTCCAAGGAAGGAAAGCATTTCGTCGCGATGATGCGCGAGGCGGTGCTGGGCGGACTGGCCGCGACCAAAATCGACCCGAAAGAAGTTGAAACCGCGCACGTCGGCAATTTCGCAGCCGAGCTCTACGCCAAGCAGGGCCATGTCGGCGCGTTCTTCGTCGAGATAGATCCCGCGTTCAGCGGGCTGCCAACCTCGCGCCATGAGGCCGCGTGCGCCTCGGGCTCGATCGCGATTATCGCTGCGTCGGCGGAGATCGAGGCGGGCCGCTACGACCTTGCCTGCGTCACCGGAGTCGAGCAGATGAAGACCGTCGATTCGACGACCGGCGGCGACTACCTGGGCACCGCGGCATGGTACGAGCGCGAGGCCAAGGGAATTGAATTTCCATTTCCGAAACTCTTCGGCCGCTTGGGCGACGAATACGACAAACGCTACGGCCTGAAAGACGAGCATCTGGCGCATATTTCCGCCGTCAACTACTCGAACGCCAAGCGCAACCCCAACGCCCAGACGCGCAACTGGTTCATGAGCGAAGCCCATGCGCAACAGCAATCGAAGTTCAATACGGTTATTGGCGGACGGATCAAAATCAGCGATTGCTCGCAGGTGACTGACGGCTCAGTCGCCGTGTTCCTGGCCTCGGAAAAATTCGCGGCTGCGTGGGCCAAGCGCAACGGCAAACAGCTCTCCGACATTCCGCGCATCCTCGGATGGGGTCATCACACCGCTCCGCTCGAGTTCGATGCGAAAGTCGCCGAGAGCAGAGACAACGCCTACGTGCTGCCGCACACGCGCGCCGCGATAATCGACGCGTTCAAGCGCGCGGGAATCGCGGGCGTCGAACAGCTCTCGGGAATCGAGACCCACGACTGCTTCACCACCTCCGAATACATGGCGATAGATCACTTCGGACTGACCAGGCCGGGCGAGTCGTGGAAGGCGGTCGAGGGCGGAGTGATCGAGCTCGGCGGCAAATGCCCGATCAACCCTAGCGGTGGACTTATCGGCGCAGGGCATCCTGTAGGCGCGACCGGAGTGCGCCAGATGCTGGATTGTCATCGCCAGATTACCGATAGCGCGGGCGAGTACCAGGTCGAAGACGCGAAGAAATTCGCGATGCTGAATATCGGCGGCAGCGGCACCACGAGCTGCGTGTTCGTGATCGGCAAGTAGGTTCCTCCAAAGATTACGCGCTAGCGGTCCCCCAAGCGCTTGTGCGCAGTCGGCGTATGTGACACATCAAAGATAGATGTGACACCATCGCTGGAGCATCGCGTGAAGACACTGAGTATCAGGGAGATGAGGACCGCGCTCCCGCACCTTGACGAGATCGTTGCCGAGGCCGGTGAGGTCGTTGTCACCCGCCGAGGACGGCCCCTCGCCCGGATCCTGCCCGCGCGATCCCGGCGCGTCATCCCTTCGCGCGGCGAATTGCGTGCGTCGATGCCGCGATTGAAAGTCCCGAGTGAAACGCTGATTCGTCAGGATCGGGAACGGCGCTGAGCAGCGCCATCTACGTTGACACCAGCGCTCTGGCCAAGCGCTATCTGCGCGAAGCAGGATCGGAACAGTTCGACCGATTCCTGGGACGCCTGACCTCGGTATCAATCAGCCGTCTCACGACGGTCGAGCTGCGGTGCCTGCTGGGACGCCGCCGCCGGAACCGGGACATCGACGCCGCGGCGGAGCACAGGGTGGCACGAGCCTTCGAAAGCGATAGCGCGCAGGGATTCATCGAGATACATGCGCTCGAAGATCGGCACGCCATCGGCGCCGGCGATATTCTGAACCGTCTCAACTCAATCCCGCTCCGGACGCTCGACGCGCTTCATTTGGCGATCGCGACCGATATCGGAGCGGATACCGTCGCCACCGCCGATGACACATTCGCGAAAGCCGCTACCGCGCTCCGCCTGCGCATCGAATGGTTTGGCGGACCCGGACGAACTGGCAGGCGTCGATAGAATCATCTTTTTTTCACTGCGATTTGCGGTCTCATGCTCTTCCGCTTCATTTTCGTTTAGCGATGGTGATGATCTCGGGGCTCGTATCGGCGAGCGGTTTCCCGTCCCAATCCCCGAACTGCTGCTCGATCGTCAAGCCGGCGTCGGACAGGAACAAGGACAGCGAGTCCGCGTCCAGGAACCTCAGAGTGCTACGACTGACCTGCGGCCGGTCCCAGTTGGAACTGGTGAATGTGTGCGTGAAAGAAACCAGGCCTCCGTCGGTCGGCGCCTCTACCTTGCGAGTCATCCGCACTACGGTGCCGGAGGCGTCGGTGATCTCGGCCGGCTTCGCCAGAGTCCAACGCTCCCATTCCCGAACCAGCGGATTGCGAGTTTCGAAAGCGAAGTGGCCGTCGTCGGTGAGCGCCGAGCGTATCGCTGCAAGGGAGACTCGCAGAGCGTCGTCCTCGACCAACACCTGGAATGCATGGCCACTCATCACGATTAGATCGAACTCGCGATTCCATCGGACCGAAGTGAGGTCTCCCAAGACCCACTCGATATCCGAGCGTTTACGCGCATGCTCGAGCATCCCCACCGCGGGCTCAAGTCCGCACAGCCGTCCGGAATGACCGGCCTCGCGAGCGCGACGCAACAGCGTGCCCGTCCCGCAACCGACATCAAGCACGGCGCGCGCGGACATCACCAGCGGCAGGTAGAAGGCCAGGTCGTTGCGCCGCTCCCACGGGTTAAGCAGGTCATACAGCGCGGAAAGACTGGAATCGGAGAACAGGCGATCGGCCATCGCAGAAGGCTACCAAGGCGCTCTCGACAACTTCAATCGGCAATCCCGTCCGCTTGGAGGTCTCGGTTCCCCCAAATTGGATAATGACAGAGCTGCTCGCCGTCTATATGATCGCGCGATGGACGAGCAGCAGCATTCCCCGTCGATCGGCGACACGGTTGCCGATATCGCGCTGTCCGACACCGACGGAAAATCGCGCCGGCTCGGCGAGTTCGCGGCGGGTGGATTTTGCGTGGTGGTCTTTTACCGGGGGCACTGGTGACCGTTCTGCCTTCGCCAGTTGGCGGATTATGCGCGCGAGTATGAAAAAATCCGGGCGGCGGCGGCCGACCTCATCGCGATTTCCGTGGATCGGATCGATCAGGCGTCCGGAATGAAACGCGACCTCCATTTGCCCTTCCACGTTCTGTGCGACACCGAGCGCAAGGCAATCACGGCGTGGGGTCTCGTTAATCATCGCGAGGGCGATATCGCATTCCCTGCTTCGTTCATTATCGATCGCGAGCTGCGCTTGCGCTGGCGTGCCGCCGAGACGCTCGCCAGCCGCGCTGATCCGTCAAGCGTCGTGGCGGCGCTGGTTGATCTCGCCGCGAACCGTCCGGTCTCCGGCGAAGTTCGCAAGCATACCATCTGGCCGGGCGCGATGTTCCTGCGGGCCGCGATGAACTCGCTCGCACGCGGCTTCAAATCGCGATAGCCCAACCATCTTAAAGAAAGGATTCGGATTCTTATGCGCGTGTCCAGGAAGATTCTCGCAAAACCGATTCTCGCACAGGGCGTATCCGCGATATTCGCGCTCGCCGCCGTCGTCGTGCTGGCAGGATGCACCGAACCGATCACGGAGCAGCCCGTGGTGTTCACCAATTCACTCGGCGATCAGGTCCAGGAACTCGCAATGACCACGCCGCGCGCTAATCACGGAGCGGCAGAGCTGCCCGACGGCCGGGTGCTGATTTGCGGCGGCACCGTCAACGCGAATATCGGCGGAGTGCTTTCCTCCGCTGAGGTTTTCGATCCGGCAACGCAAAAGTTCTCGCCGACCGGCTCGATGAGCGTCGCGCGGATGGGCCAGACCGCGACGGTGCTGCGCAATGGAAAGGTGCTGGTTGTCGGCGGACAGCGCAATATCGGCTTCCGCACCGCACTCGCCAGCGCCGAGATTTACGATCCCGCAACCGGCGCATTTCAAAATACCGCTTCGATGTCGGTCGCGCGCGAAGGCCACACCGCCACGCTCCTGCGCGACGGCCGCGTCCTGGTCGCGGGCGGCAGCAGCAACGGGACGGTTACGATCGACAGCGCCGAGATTTACGATCCGACCGCCAGCCTGTGGATCTCCGCCGGACATATGACCGTCCCGCGCGAGGCGCATGTCGCCGTGTTGCTCGGAAGCGGCAAGGTGCTGATCGCGGGCGGAGGACGCGGAGGGATGCCGGGCGGCTATATCTCTTATCAGAACGGCGAGATATTCGATCCCACTACCGGACGATTCGCCGCGATCGCGGATCACATGCGCAGTGATCGCGTCGGCGCCGCGGCGGTCCTGCTCGACACTGGCAAGGCGCTGATCATCGGCGGCAAGAGCGGCAAAGTCCTCTATGGGCCGGGTGCGCGCAACATCGCCTCCTTCACCCCGCTCGACACCTCGGAATTTTTCGATCCTGAAAGCATGACCTTCCTGCCCGCCGCGCCGATGCGCGTGCCGCATTATCTTGGGACCGCGACGCTGCTCGGTAACGGACACGTGCTGGTGGTGGGCGGATGGCGCATGCAGGGCAACGTGATCGTTGGAATGATGGACGCCGAAGAATTCACGCCGGGCATGCCCGGAGAATACGCGAGCGTGGGTCCGCTCCACGTCGGCCGGCTGTTGAACTCCGCCACGCTGCTGCCCGACGGCAACGTTATGGTCGCCGGCGGAGTTGACCAGAACGGCAAGGTGACGTCGTCGGTCTCTTTCTATTCCCCCTCGCGCCGCCTCTTCGAGCGATCGGACACGCCCGCGACACCGATGTCCGCCGCCAACTGAATCGATTCGCGTCCGGACCGATCTATATGTAGACCCCGGATATCAAACTCGCCGACGCGTCTGATTGATTCGGCATCTCTCGACGCGCGGGGCACCGCGGGAGCATTGTGTGTTGGAGTAGCCCTGATGCCCGCGATCGGTGACAAGATTCCCGCGTTCAAACTCGCCGCGATTGACGGCGGCGAGCGCGCGTTCCCGGCTGGACGCCCCGCCCTGCTGTGCTTCGTCAAAGAAGATTGCCCGACCTGCGTCGCGACGATGCCGATTATCGAGAAGATGCATCGCGCATTCGGCAGGCAGGCCGACGTCTTCGCGATCGGACAGGACGCCGCGGGAAATCGCGCGCTGGCTGAACGTTTCGCGCTCTCGTGCCCGATGCTCGACGACTCGGCGCTCGCGGTTTCATTCGCGTATGAGCTCGATACGGTGCCGACGATTATCCTCGCCGACGGTGGCGGCACACTTATCTCCGAATCCGTCGGTCTCGCGCGCGACGACTGGAAAACGCTCGCGGCCGCACTCGCAGATCTCACCGGCCAGAGCCCTCCGGAGATAGATTGGGAGGCGATCCCAAAGCTGCGTCCAGGGTGCGGCTCGAAATCGGTTGAGCCCGGAATCGCCGAGCGGCTTGCCGCCGAAGCGCGCGGCGAGCGAATGCAGGCGCGGCAGATCGAACTCGGCGAAGGCGAAGACGTGTTCGAATTCATGTTCGAGCGCGGACTCACTGACGGACTGCCGGTCGTGCCCCCCACTCCCGAACGCGTCGCGTGGATGCTGACCGGCACGCGGCGCGACCCGCGCGAGGTGGTCGCGATCGCGCCGCCGAATCTCGCGCCGGTCACGGTCGAGAAAATCGCCGTCAACGCGGTCATGGCGGGATGCCGTCCTGAGTATCTGCCGGTCGTGACCGCCGCCCTGGAAGCCGTCTGCACCGACCAGTTCAATATCCACGGCGTGATGGCGACCACCTGGGGCGCGACTCCGGTGATCGTCGTGAGCGGTCCGATTCGCAAACGAATCAGCATGAACATGGAGATGATGGCGCTGGGCTACGGAACCCGCGCCAACGCTACTATCGGACGTGCGCTGAAGCTGGTGCTGCGCAACCTGGGCGGCGCGCGGCCCGGCGAGATCGAGCGCTCGACGCTGGGCGCGATCGGCAAGTTCACCACCTGCTTCGCCGAGTGGGAAGAACGCAGTCCGTGGGAACCCCTGCACGTCGAACGCGGCTTCGCGCGCGAGGACAGCGTAGTTACGGTGTTCGGACTCGAAGCCGGCTCGCGCCAGATTGCCGACCAGGTTTCGCGCACCGCGCGCGCTCTGGTCGGGTCGCTCGGAATGGGACTCGAAGCATGCTGGCATCCGAAACAGCACGGCTCGGGCGAAGTCCTGCTGGTGGTGTGTCCCGAGCATGCCGACACGATCGCGCGCGAGAAATGGAGCAAGGATCAAGTGCGCGCGCGAATCCAGGAAGTGACTTCGCGGCCGATTCGCGAGTTGCTGCCCGACGCCGACAGCGCAGAGGGCGTGTCGCCGCGCGCGCTCGGGCTGGTCGATCCGACGCCCGAACAGCTCGAAGCGAAAGTTCCGAAGTTCCGCCGCCCGGAGTATATTAATATGATTGTCGCGGGCGGCGAGGCCGGCAAATTCTCGGCGGTATTCGCCGGATGGGTTTCCGGACCGATGGGATCGTCCGGTGTGAGCCGCAAAATCGAAGATGTTCCGTAGGCGCCTCTATCAAGGAGAAAATACGATGCGACAGGTAATCGTCGATCCGACTGATGAGCGCGTGCCGCTGCGGCGCACGCTCGCACCGCGCGGCGCACAAATTACCGGCCGCGTCGCGCTGCTCGATATCGCCAAGCCGCGCGGCGACGTGCTGATCCAGCGCCTCGCCGAGCAGCTCGAGGACCGGCTGCCGGGCGTCGAGATCAAGCGCTTTCGCAAACCCACCTTCACCAAGCCGGCGCCCGACGCATTGCGCCGCCAGATCGCCGAGGAGAGTGACTTCGTTATCGAAGCGCTCGCCGATTGAGGGTCATGTACAACGTGCAGTGTGCACGATTCAGTATGGTTCGAGACTAATCGCAAGCCCTCGGTGATGATCGCGTCGGACGTATTTATCGATGCGGCGGAAAAGCAGGCCACGGCGCTGGGATTGCCGGAAGTCCGGCGCGTGTTCGTTCCGCATCCGATCCAGGACGCAACCGATGACGAAATGCGCGCCAAGGCCGACGCGATCGTGGATCAAGTAATCGCCGCGCTGAAAAAATGAGCGTTTTGACGGATGTGCGAGGATGCTGTAATGGTCGCCGGCAATGGGGGAGTTTTTGCCGGTCCTGCTGGGTGCGCTGGTTGGTGCTTTTGCGGCTCTTGCTTCGCAGTTCTTGGCGCATTTCCTGGCTGAAAAGAGAGAGCACAAGCGCTTTCAGGTCCAATCGTTTGAACGCTTCCGCAGAGAGTTCAGTGAGGACGAGAACCTGCGACGGATCAGCCAAAAGAAGGAGCCTCTGACGATGACGAGATCGACGATTATTTGGGTTTCTTTGAAGAAGTCGGTCTTTATTTTGCTCGCGGGTTAGTTGATGCCGAGGGTCGATGAGATTCTAGGCGACGACATCATGGATGCTTGGCGGAATTTACAAATCCGGGAACAAATTGGTAAGATTCGAAGTGGAGAAGACGATCAGACGTACTTTATTTATTTCGAGCGACTGGCGCGTCATCTCATAGCGTTAAGCGAGGATCGGATTGGAAAGGTCTAAACAAATGCAAGCAATACGTCAACGCAGAGGCGGTGGTCGCCGCACACTTAAGCGCAAGAACGCCAGCAACTGACTAGTCTTGGTCACTCATTTTTGAGAATCAGATCGGCGGACTCCTGCGGGCGGAGGTGTTCCACGTACCAATCCTCGGCGGCCATCCAGGGTATCAGCCAGCCGCTCTCGGGGTCGTTGTCGCGATGACCACGCGCCAGCATCCGGCGCCGCCGCAGGTCGCGCGGAGCGTCGATAAAAATGATCGCATCGAGCAGACCGCGAAGTTCGGGGCGGCTAGAATATACGCCCTCGACGATCACGATCGGATTCGGCTCGACGATCGCCCATTCTCCAAGCTCGTCGCTGACCCAATCATGTCGTTGATATCGCGCCGTCTTGCCCTGCCGCAGCGGCACGAGCGCTTCGTCGCGCATTCGCTCCCAGGGGAAATAGAGTTCGTATGCCTTGGCGGGCGTGAGCGTTCCTGGCTGAGGCTGACTTAGCGGACGGAAAAAATCGTCGGCGCAAACGATGCTGACGTTCGTCAGGGAATTGCTAACGCCACGAGCGAGTGTGGATTTTCCGGCGCCGCCGCATCCGTCGATCGCGACCAGCACGCGCGCGCGACTGGCTCGGCGCTGCTCGATGAGCGCGCTGGCCGCGGCAATCATCTCATCGGGAGTCATCCATGTAGCTGGGCAGCTAGTGCCCGACAACGGCGCCGGCCGCGTATGCGACGTCAACCGGCATCGCCGCGGTAAGCGTGAAATTTCCGGTGGCCGGGCTGTAAACCTCGGCGTTGACCGAGCGTCCGCCCGCGATCAGCACGCTCGAATCCGGAAGTATCGACGCGACCCCGCCGGCGTGCACGCTCAGCATCGGGGAAGTCGCGGTGAATGTCTCTTTGACCGGATCAAATATCTCGGCAGTCGCGAGCAGCACGTCGCCGCGGCTCTGCCCTCCCGCGATCAAGACTTTTCCGTTGGGCATCAGGACCGCCGTCTGGTATGCGCGCGCGGACGTCATCGCGCCTGCGGGGACGAACGCCTCTCCGGCGGGGTCGTAAACCTCGGCGGTGTCGCTGATGCTGTCTCCGCTCCATCCGCCCGCGATCAGGATCTGCCCGGCGAATTCTCCGGTGACTATCGAAGGATCGAGCCAGGTTGCGGTTTGGTACGCCCGCGCCGTGGCCATCGATCCCGTCGCGGTAAAGGCTCCCGTGCGCGGATCGTAAATTTCCGCAGAGGCGAGCGCGATCGCTTTGGCTCCCACGCCTCCCGCGATCAGGATGTCGCCGGCCTGAGCGCCGGTCCTGATGAGCGAGGCTGTGTGCCACGCGCGCGCCTGGTTCATCGCGCCGGTGACGGCAAAAGATCCGGTTGCGGGATCGTAGAGTTCAGCGCTGGCGAGCGGCGCGGATGCGTCGGTGGAACTTCCGCCCGCGATCAGAATCTTCCCGTCGGCGGCGCATCCGCATCCGGAGATCGCGGTGGCGGTGTGACCCGCGCGAGCCACGGTCATCGCACCGGTCGAGGAAAATCGTCCCGCGATCGGATCGTATAACTCGGCGCTCGAGATCGGACGGCCCTGCGCGTCATCGCCGCCGGCCACCAGCGTCTGGCCCGCACTCAGGTCCGCCGCAACAAAATGCGCGCGCGGCCAGTGCATCGCGCCGGTCGCGACGAAATTCATCTGGTTCGGATCGAACAACTCGGCTCGCGTGAGCGCGATCTTGCCGCCACCCTGTCCACCTGCAACCAGCACCCATCCCGCATGCCCAGCCGCGGCGCTGGCGTTGCGCGATCCCATCGGAGCCGGCCGCTGCGCAAAGCCCAGCAGCAGCCCTGAGGCATTCGAGTTCGCGGCCGACGCGGCGCCTGCTCCGGCCTGACCTGCTCCGATCGCCGCAGTCACGGGGCCCGGACTTCCGACCGCAATAAACGCTCCCCGCCGAGCCGCGAGTTGCTGCGCGGTCAGGACGGCGGGGTTGATCGACATTCGCGCGTCAGAGACCGGAATCGCAACGGATTCGATCTCATCGGAGTCGGACTCGGCAGTCTGCTCAGCCTGCGTCGGCCCGGGAAGATTGATCAGAGTCGCGGCCGGCTCTTCCGACGCCGCAACCAAGGCACGGGACTCATGCGCGGCGGCAACGGATGCGGATGCCCGATTCGCTACCGGCGCGGAACGATCGCGATGTTCCGCAAAGAACATCAGCGCCAGCGCACCGGCAATGACCACGATCGCAGCCGATCTGACCGCGCGAATCTCTTTTGGATCTCGCATCATCTGATCAGTCTCGTGTTCGGAAGTCCCCCTGCGCGAATAGTAATACGATGAGCGCGATACCGGAAGCGTCGAATTTGCGCGCAATTCAGCACCTTCACGCGATTCCATTGAGCGGGCGGCCATGATGGAATCGCGACAGTATCGATGGGCGAGGCATCCAATTCTGCCGCTGAGATCACTCCGGCGCCGCGGCGCATCGTCGTCAAGGAAGTCAACTGGCTCGGCGATGTTGTGATGAGCCTGCCGGCTCTGCGCGCGATTAGGCGTACGTGGCCACAGGCGCACCTGGCGATTCTCATCAAGCGCGAGCTGGCGGGTTTGTTCGACGGCGCCGGATGGCTCGACGAAGTGATTCCATATTCGGTCGCGCGCGGGATGCGCGGGCTTGGCGACCGGCTGCAAATCGTCAGCGAGATTCGCAAGCGCAATTTCGATCTGGCGGTTCTGTTTCCGAACAGCTTTGAATCCGCTTTGTGGACCACCCTTGCGCGAGTGCCGCGCCGCGCCGGTTATACGACGGATGCGCGCAGTGCGATGCTGACGTTACGGGCGCGGCCGACTCCCCTCGCGCTGCAGGCGCATCAGGCGCATTACTGGCTCGAGCTGGTGCGCGCGAGTCTCGGAGTATCCGGCGACGCGGCAGACTTCGCGATCGAGCCGGCCTCCTCGCATCTCGAAAAAATGCGGACGTGGCTCGGCGCGGAGCGCAAACGCGCTGACGCACGGCTGATCGCGCTCGCTCCCGGAGCGGCATTCGGTCCCGCCAAGGAGTGGCCCGCGAATCACTACGCGCGCCTGATCGATCTGCTGGCCGAGCGCTACGGAGCTGAGAGCGTGATGGTCGGAGCGCCGGGCGAGCGCGCACGGTGCGCCGAAATCGCGGCCGCGTCGCGCAGTGGCGCGATCGTCGCTGCGGGCGAGACCAATATCGGCGAGCTTCTGGCGCTGCTCGCTCTCGCTGACGGATTTATCGGCAACGACTCCGGCGCGATGCACGCCGCGGCGGCGCTCGGACGGCCCACCGTCGGAATCTTCGGCTCGACCAATCCCGTCCGCACCGGACCGATGGGCGCGCGCGCGCGAGTGATCTGGCGGCATATCGAATGCAGCCCGTGCCTTGCGCGCACCTGCCGTTTCGGCCACTACAATTGCCTGATCGAAATCGGTCCGGAGGAAGCCGCGAACGTTCTCGCGGAGTTGGGCGGCGTGGCGCTTTCTAATACTCTCGATCACCGGTGAGCAAATGAAACTGAGCGAACTCGCCCAGAAGCTGGGCCTTGAACTCCGCGGCGACGGCACGGTCGAGGTCTTCGCGCCCGCGCCGATCGAGGCGGCCGCGCCCGGGATGATCATCTTCGTCGCAAGCCCGAAGTACGCGCCGGTCCTCGCACGCACCAGCGCCGCGGCGGCGATTGTCGCGCCGGAGTTCGTCGAGAACGCGAAATGTTCCGTGCTAATCAGCGCGAATCCGTATGCCGATTTCGCGCGCGTGATCGAAATCTTTTTCCCGCCCTATCGGCCAGCATCCGGAATCGACCCGACCGCGAAAATCGCGCGCGACGCGAGGATCGGCGCCGATGCGTCGATCGGCGCGTTCGCGGTGATTGGCGCCGGCGTCACGATTGGCGCGCGCGCCGTGCTGCATCCGCACGCCGTCATCTATCCGAACGTGCATATCGGCGACGACTTCACCGCGCACAGCCACGTTATCGTGCGCGAAGGATGCTCGATCGGAAATCGCGTCACGCTGCTCGACGGTGCGGTGATCGGCGCCGACGGCTTCGGTTTCGTCGAGAGTGCGGGCGGCCTGGTCAAGATTCCGCAAGTGGGAATCGTGGTGCTGGAAGACGAGGTCGAAATCGGCGCGAAATCCACCGTCGATCGCGCGACGCTGGGCGCGACCATCCTGCATCGCGGGGTCAAGCTCGACGACCAGGTGCATATCGGGCACAACTGCGAAATCGGCGAGTACTCGCGCTTCGCAGCGCACGTCGGAATCGCCGGCTCGACTACGATCGGCAAATGGTGCCAGTTCGGCGGACAGGTCGGATGCGCCGATCACGCGAAAATCGGCGACCGCGTGATGGCATCGGCGCAATCCGGTCTCCACGGCCAGATTCCGAACGACTCGATCGTCGCGGGCACTCCTCATGCCGACATGAAGTACTACCGCCGCTACGCTGCCCTATGGTGGCGGCTGCCGGAGTTGTTTCGACGCGTGCGCGCGATCGAAGGCCGCGCGGGAACCGGCGACGAATAGGCGAGCCGTGGCCCGGCTCGAATTCACTCTCCGCGCGCGAGCGCCGTTTCGCCTCGACCATACCGTGTGGGCGCTCCGGCGCCGGCCGCACAACGCGATCGATCAATTCGACGCTGGCGCGTGGCGCCGAGTTCTCGTAATCGACGGCAAGCCGGTCGCACTCGCGGTGCGGCAACTTCGCGCGGGCACGCGGCCCGCGATCGAGATAACCGCGACCGGCGCGGCTGCCACTCGCGCGGCGCGCGCGGAGATCGAATCGATCGTCACGCGGACCCTCGGCCTCGAGCGCGACCTCGCGCCGTTCTACCGGATGGCCGAGCGCGATCCGGTCCTGGCGCCTATCGTCGCGCGCCTCTCCGGGATGAAACCGCCGCGCTTCCCAACCGTCTTCGAGGCCTTCGGCAACGCGATCAGCGGCCAACTCGTTTCGCTGACCGCTGGCCTTCACGTGCTCAACCGGGTCGCAGGCGCGTACGGACTCGAGACAGAATGCGATGGCGTCGCATCTCATTCTTTCCCGCAGCCGCGGCTGCTTGTGCGAAGCACTCCGGATGAACTGCGGGCGTTGGGGCTCAGCCGCCCGAAGGCCCGCTACCTGATCGATCTCGCGCGCGTTGCGATGAATCCGCGCGATCGCGACTTCGGCTCGCTCGAGGCTCTGGACGATTCGGAGGCGATCAAACGGCTGTGCGCGCTCGCCGGCGTCGGACGCTGGACCGCCGAATACGTTTTGCTGCGCGGACTCGGACGCGTGCATATTTTTCCCGGTGACGATGTCGGCGGGCAGAACGGACTGGCGAAATTTCTTGGCATCGATCGCAAGCTTGATCACGCGGAAGTTGGCGCGCTACTCACGCGCTGGCATCCCTACGCCGGCCTCATCTATCTTCACCTCCTGGTCGACGCTCTTGCGCAGCGCGGCAATGAACCCTAATTGGATCGCATAGCCTTATTGGCAGGAGAGATTTCGATGGAAACCAAACACATCAATCCGAAAACCCTTCTCGAACCGCGCGGCTACACGCATGTCGTCACCGTCAGCGCGCCGGGCAGGATCATTTTTATTTCCGGGCAGGTCGCGGTTGACAAGGACGGCAAGCTCGTCAGCCCCGGCGACCTGAAGGGGCAAGTGCGGCAGGCCGCCGCCAATCTGAAGCTCGCGCTCGAAGCCGCCGGCGCCACTCCGGTCGATATCGTCAAGACCAATACCTATATCGTGAACTACAAGCAGTCCGATTATTCCGCGATGCGCGAGGGGCGCGCCGCGCTGTTTCCCGAAGGCACCAAGGCTCCTGCCTCGACGATGATCGGAGTGACGGCGCTGGCGATCGAGGGGCTGATGGTCGAGATGGAAGCGATCGCGATCGCGCGCTGAACGCCGCGATGCCATCCGACGCGCCGTTTCCCGACGATCCCGACCCGACTCTGCCGGGGCATCCCGACCCCTACCCTCTCTATCATCGCCTGCGCCGCGATGACCCCGTTCATTGGAGTCCCTTCGCGCAGGCGTGGATGCTGACGCGATACGCGGACGCATCGGCCTATCTGCGCGATCGCCGCTTCTCGCGCGTGGCGTATCTGGACGCGATACGCGCGAAGTTCGGCGCCGACGCGCCGATCCTGAAGTTCCAAAGCCAGGAACTCTCGTTCCTCGACGGCGAGAATCATACCTGGACGCGCGACGTCGTCGGCAAGGCTTTCACGCCGCATCGGATCGCCGCGATGCGCCCGCAGATCGAATCGGCGGTGGCGTCGCGTCTCGACGAACTCGCGGACGCGGGCCGCATGGACGTGATCGCCGACTACGCCTATCCGCTTCCCGCCGACGTTATCTCCGCGATGATCGGTGTTCCGCCCGAGGATTGGGCGATGCTGCGGCAGTGGGTGGACGGGATCATCGTGTCTCGCGGAATCGTGCGCACTCCCGCGATGATGGCCGAGGGCGATTTGTCGGCGCGCGCGTTCGGCGACTACCTGCGCGCGCTGATCGCCCAAAGAAAAGCACGCCCCGCGGACGATTTGATGAGCGCGCTGATTTCGGCACGCGAAAGAGACCGCAGCATGACCGACGATCAGCTCGTCTCGATCACAGAGACGCTCTTCGCCGCCGGCCACGGCACCACGCGCAGCCTGATCGGGCTCGCGGTCCTCGCACTCCTGCGCAACCCGCACCAACTGGCGCGGCTGCGCGCCGAGCCGAGTCTGATCACCAGCGCCGTCGAGGAAGCGCTGCGCTACGATTCGCCGACGCAAGCGCCCTCGCCGCAGGTCGCGACGCAAGACGTCGAGATCGGAGGCGCGACGATTCGCAAGGGGCAGGCGGTATCGGTCCTGCTGGGAGCAGCCAACCGCGATCCGGCGCGATTCCCCGATCCCGACCGTTTCGATATCACGCGCAAGGACAACGACCATCTCGCCTTCAGCCTCGGACCGCACTATTGCCTGGGCGCCAGCCTGGCCCGCGCGGAAGCGCAGATCGCGATCGCGGCGCTCGTCGCGCGGACGTCGAACCTGCGTCTCGCGGACGTCGAAATCCGCTACCAAGTAGCCGGACGCTTTCGCGCCCCCGCCGCCCTGCCGATCGAGTTCACGCTCGCCCCACGTTGACATCGCCAACGCTGCGTCATCAAATGACGCGCATGGCCGGCTACGACACATCCACATACGGCGAACGTATCGCGGAGGTTTACGACGCCAACCGCTCGACGCCGCAGAACGCAGAGGCCGCGGCCTCATTCCTGGCCGATCTCGCGGGCAAACGGCGCGCGCTCGAGCTCGGCATCGGCACCGGCAGGATCGCATTCCCGCTCGCCGCGCGAGGCATCCGCGTCTCGGGAATCGATTCGTCGGAGAAGATGGTCGCACAGCTTCGCGCGAAGCCGGGCGGCGACGCGATTCCGGTCACTATCGGCGACTTCGCCGACGTGAAGGCCGCAGGCCAGTTCTCGCTCATCTATGTCGTCTTCAACACCTTCTTCATGCTGCTCACTCAGGAAGCGCAACTCCGATGCTTCGCGCGTGCGGCAAAGCGTCTCGCCGACGGCGGGGTTTTTGTGCTCGAGGGCTTCGTGCCCGATACTTCCCTCTACGATCGCGGAAGCAATATCCGGCTGAAGAGCGTTGAAACCGATCGCGTGTTCCTGCATGTCTCGCGCGGCGGCGGCGCCTCACAGCAATCGATCGGCGGCGATCTGGAAATCTCCGAAGCCGGCATCAGGTTCTATCCGATCCAGGTGCGTTACGCGTGGCCTTCGGAGCTCGACCTGATGGCGCGCTTGGCGGGATTGCGCCTGCGGGAACGATGGGCAGGGTGGAACCGCGAACCGTTCACCGATAGCAGCGGCGCACACGTCTCGGTATATGAAAAGAGACCCGACTCGATGATCGTAGAGCCTGCGGCCAAAAATCGCGCGCGACGATCAAAACGCACCACCAGCGGACCAGTAAATAGGGGTGCTTGACTCGCCTCCGACATTAAGGCGCAAATAATAACATTTAGGCTTAAGAAACTTGTCCATTGAATTGATGAGCGCGGTGGCGGGCGCAGGAGCAGGCAGGAGCAAAAGATGAGCAAAATTGAAGATCAATACAAAGCCGCGACGCCCAAGTCGGCCGAGATGGCCGCGCGCGCCGAGCGCGTCCTGCCCGGCGGCGATACCCGCACCACCGCGCATTACCGCCCCTACTCGCTCACTATCGCGCGCGGCGACGGCCCTTTTCTGCACGATATCGACGGTAATCGCTACATCGATTTGCTCGGTAACTACACCAGCCTGGTCCATGGCCACGCCTATCCCCCCATCGTCGAGGCGATAACTCGCGCGGCAAAAGACGGCACCGCGTGGCCCGCTCGATCCGAGGCGCAGGTCGCGCTGGCCGAGCTCTTGTGCAATCGCGTCGCGTCAGTCGAGCGCGTGCGCTTTTGCAACTCCGGCACCGAGGCCGGGATGCTCGCGTGCCACGTCGCGCGGCGCCTAACCGGCCGCAAGCTGATCCTGATGGCGCGCTACGGATACCACGGCTCTTACGAGGACCTCGAACTCGGGCTTGCCGGCCATGACGGCGAGCGCACGATGCTGGCGGATTTCGGCGAGGCGACTTCCTTCGAGGCGCTGCTGACCGAACGCGGGCAGGAGATCGCGGGCGTGTTCCTCGAACCGATTCTCGGTTCGGCCGGAGTCGTTGCTCCACCCGACGGATTCCTGGAGCGCGTCGGCGAAGCGGCGCATCGCGCGGGCGCCCTCTTCATCCTGGACGAAGTGATCACGCTGCGCCTTGCGACCGGCGGCGCGCAGGCGATCTTCGACGCGAAGCCCGACCTCACGATGATGGGCAAGATTATTGGCGGCGGACTGCCGGTCGGAGCGCTCGGCGGCAGCGCCGAGGTGATGTCGGCGTTCGATCCGCGCGAGCGCGGCGCGCTGTTTCATTCGGGCACCTTCAACGGAAATCCCGCCACCTGCGCGGCAGGAATTGTGTCGGTGAAGGAACTGACGCGCGAGCGGATCGACGCGATGGAGAAGCGGGCCAGGAAACTCGCCGAGGATCTGAAACGCGCGGCGCGACAGGCCGAGCTGCCGTTCTCGGTCCGGCAGTTCGGATCATTGATGAACATTTTCTTCCTGAACGAAGCGCCCGCCGCGACCATCAACCGCGAGGACTCGCGCGCGATCGCCGCATTCCATCTGGCCGCGCTCAATCAGGGGCTGTTCATCGCGCCGCGCGGGTTGATCGCGCTCTCGACCGTGATGACCGACGATCTGATGACCGAGGTTGCCGATCGCGCCGCCAAAGCGATGCTCGACGTCGCCCGCGCCGCCGCGTAGGACCTCTCAAGATCAATCTTATCGGTCATCCTGAACGAAGGTTGCCCCTTCGGCGTTGCTCAGGGCAGCTCCGTGAAGGATCGCCGCGAAGCGATTAGTGCGCGGAGCCCGCGCTGGTTGCACTAATCGCTTCGCGGAGATCCTTCGCCTGCGGCTCAGGATGACAACAACGGAGGCTTTGCGAGAAAATCGGCAAACCTCCCGATTCTCGTTCATCAGCGGATGTCAACTCACGCGCCCAACGCGCGTTGCAGCCTACGCCGCCGCCTTCAGCTCCGCCGTGCAGTGCGCGCACTTGGTCGCGGCGATCGGAATGTCGCTCAGGCAAAACGGACACTGCTTGATCGTCGGCACCGACGGCGGCGCGGGTTTTCGCGTCAGCCGCTCGAGCTGCTGCACCAGGATAAACATCGCAAATGCCACGATCAGAAAATCAATTATCGTGTTGATGAACGCGCCGTATGCGATCGTCGGAGCGCCCGCCGCCTTGGCCGCCGCCAGCGACGCGTAATGCGTGCCCGAGAGATTGAAGAATAAGCTTGAAAAATCCACCTTGCCCAGCGCCAGGCCGATCGGCGGCATGATTACGTCGCCCACCAGCGAGGTAACGATCTTTCCGAACGCGCCGCCCAGGATAAATCCCACCGCCAGGTTGACCACGTTGCCCTTCATCGCGAATGCTTTGAAATCCGACATCATTGACATGTTCTGCGAGCCTCCTGCTTTCAGCCTCAGGTTTTGCAATTGCCCATGACATAGCAATCCGCACTCCCGTAGCGCGAGAGGCGAACGCGCAGACGCGCGCGGGCGTTGCCGCCGCGCGCGCGTCGCGTAATATCGCTAAATTTGGTTTTCGATCAGGCCGCGGAGTCGAGTTGCCCCGCAATCCGCGCAGATGCGCTCCTTGCGCGAGCACTGCGACGCATCGCATGCGCCGCCTTCAGCTCCTCGTGCGTGGGCGCGCGCACGTCGGTCGCCAGACCCAGCAGCTCGAGCCCGCGAATCACCACCCAGCCCGCGTCAGGCTCGCGCCAACTCCATCCAAGGCGCGCCGAACCCGGCCGCGAATGATGATTGCGATGCCAGTTCTCGCCCTGCAGCAGATGCACGAACGCGAGCCATCCGACATTGCGGCTCGAGTCTTCGCCGATCTGAATTCCCGGCTCGGTATGGCAAACGCTGTTCACGAAGCATTGCGCATGCAGTCCGAAGCAGAGCCGAATCGCGCCGAGCCAGAAAAATGCGGGCCATCCAAACGCCAGTCCGCCAAAATACGACACCGCAAGAATCGCCGGCTGGAACCATCGGAACGCCCGATACTCGATCCCGCCCAAATCCGGACAGTAGCGCTCGACCGGAGGCTCGCCCGCCTGCCACAGCCATCGCAGATGCGCCCACCAGAATCCGCCCCACACCGGGCTCGAAATATCGTCAGGCGTGTCAGCTTTCGCGTGATGCAGCCGATGGCCCGCGGCCCATGTCGTCGGTGCGCCGGAGCCGTTGAACATCGCAAAAAAAATCAGAATGCTGCGCACCCACGGATGAAGCCGGACCGAGCGATGCGCCAGCGCGCGATGATATCCCACCGTCGTGCCCAGCCCGCCGATAAACACCAGCGCGACCGCGCCCGCCAACACCCGCCATCCGGGCAGCGGATACATCACCAATCCAACCACCGCCGTAATGTGGATGAGCATGATCCACAGGAAGATCGAAAGGTCGCGTCCCTTGGCACGCCACCATGGCTGCTCCCAGGGCGCCTGACTCTGCGCGACAGCCGCGAGAGCTGCATTCGTATTCGTCATTCTTTATTTTCTCCGCGGTCTCCGCCCGCTTTAAGGATGTTCGCGAACGGAGCAGAACCGGCTCGGGACGCGAAAGGTTGCGCTTCACCATTGCGTCGCGCCGAACCTACCGCGCGACACGCCAGCATCCGCACATTTCTCGTATGGCAACCCTCGTGGCCGCTGGAAGGAGGGATGTGCTGACCGCCAAGGTCAACCACACTATCCGATAAATCACGCGCGTGCTACACGCCTCTGCGGGATGCACACGATCGCGCGAGTGTAGTAGCTTGCGCCATTAGCGAGGTGATTTATGGCGTCGCAGATAACTGAGCGCGTCGTCCGCGCATCGAATATCGACTTCCACGTTCTCGAGCAGGGCGACGGCCCACTTATCTTGTGCCTGCACGGCTTTCCAGACACCGCCCATTCCTTCCGCCATCAGATGAAACCATTGGCGGACGCGGGTTATCGCGTGGTCGCGCCGTTCATGCGCGGCTACGCTCCGACCGGCCTCGCGGCTGACGGCCGCTATGATTCGGGCGCACTCGGCGACGACGCTCTCAGCCTGATCGCGGCGCTCGGCTACAAGGACGCGATTCTCTTCGGGCACGATTGGGGCGCCGTCGCCGCCTATCCCGCCGCTGCCGCCGAACCCGCCCGCGTGACGAAGCTAATCACCGCTGCGGTTCCCTACGGGACATCTTTTATCAAGGCTCTGGTGACGAATTACGCGCAGGAAAAGCGCAGTTGGTACATGTACTTCTTTCAGGGCGCATTCGCAGAGGCCGCCGTCAGCCACGACGATTTCAAGTTCCTGGAAAAGATGTGGACCGACTGGTCGCCGAACTGGAAGTTCACGAAAGACGATATCGAGCCGCTGAAGAAATGCTTTCGCAATCCCGCCGCGCTATCGGCAGCGCTCGGATACTACCGCGCGACGCTCGGCGCAATGATGAAAATCCCCGCCGATGCGATCGCCGCCGCGTCTGCGCCTCCGCCGCCGATAGGCGTCCCCGCGATGATGCTGCACGGGCGTGACGACGGATGTATCGGCGCCGAACTGCTCGAAGGAATGGAAGCATTCTTTCCCAAGGGACTGCGCAAAGAAGTAATCGCGGGCGCCGGCCATTTCGTGCACCAGGAAAAACCCGCCGAGGTAAACAAGCTGATCCTCGACTTCCTGAAATCGTAGCACGCGCAAGAGTGTCCGCTGCCAGAGGTGGCCTGAGGATTCTCCGCGTTCTCCCTTATGTCGTCGTTGTCATCCTGAGCCGCAGGCCAAGGATCTCCGCGAAGCGATTAGTGGGAATAGCCTTCGAGCGTCGTGCTCGTCACCAAACCCTTCTGGCAGTGGGGGCCGGCGGCTCGCCGGCCGACGCGAAGCGTCAATTTGGCGGGCACTCGCCCCTAGCAGGTTTTGAGTTTCACAAGGCTGAACAGTTCAGCCCTATGCACTTCGCCACTTTCGTGTAGAATAGATGACATGATGACGCCACCGATCAACTTTCTGTCAGCAGATTCGGGCGCGTCACTACCAGCCGTGGAACCGCTTTATTTTCGTACCTTGATCGCCTGCGAAAAATCGGCGAATCAGACGACCAAAAAGTCGCTTAAAATCAGATCGAACCCAAAATTTACCAGCGTCTTCGCGGATAATTTTTTCAAGCCACCATGAAAATTTACCAAACGAACCCACCGCAAATTTAGGCCGTCACCTCGCCCGCAACAGGCGTGTGCATAGCTTTATCCTGCGCAGAATGATTCCCCGGCTCCCGCTCACTTGCCATCGCGCAATTCTATCGGTAGGCTCGCCGCATTGGCCGATCAGGCGGCCTCCTGTCGGTGGAAAGGGCTCAGCCCTCCTTCGACTGGATAGTCACATAAACCTTTTCCTGCCCGTCAAGCGGACACCGGGCATCGAGGAAGGGGTTATGGTTACATCCGAATTGCCGCGCAAGCGGCTCCCATCTAAGCCGTCCGAAGAATATCTGCGCAAAAAGGCCAAGCGTTTCGCGCGCGAGCGTCACCTGCGCCTGGCCGAAGCACAGCGCGCCCTCGCGATCGCGTACGGCGAAAAAAACTGGGGCGCATTGATGCGCCTGGTGAAGAGCGCCGTCGCGTCTCCCGCCGCCGAGAACAGTGCGCCGCCCTCCCCACTCTGCGACGCCGCCAAACGTGGTGACATTGACGAGGTCAAGCTGCTGCTCGCACGCGGCGAGCCAGCCGCCGGGCAGAACGGTGTGCCCTCGCCGCTCTGGTATGCCTGCGCGAGCGAGGCTCCCGCCGATGCGCGCCTCACGATCGCACGGATGCTGCTCGATGCCGGCGCGAGCCCGCGCGTCGGCGCGGCGGCCAATGTGACCGCGCTGCACATCGCCGCGCGGCGCGGTCCGCTCGCGATGGTCGAGATGCTGGTTCGCGCGGGAGCGCTCGGATGGTATCAGGATTCCGCAGGCAAGCTGCCGCTTGATTATGCCCGCGATGGCGACGCTCCGGACCGGGACGAGATCGTTACGCTGCTCGATCGTCCTGTAATTCGCGATCCTCTTTTCCGCCGCGCCGTGAACACGATTCACACCGGCGATCTCGGCGCGCTCACGGCGCTGCTCGATGAGCATCCGAATTTGCTCCGCGACCGTCCGCCCGAGCCGGACTGCTACGGGCAGGACTATTTTCGCGACCCCAAACTGTTCTGGTTCATCGCCAACAATCCGACCTTGATGAAGACGATGCCCGCGAATATCGCCGAGCTGGCGCGCGCGATGATCGAACGCGGCGTCGCACGCGCCGACCTCGACTACACGCTCGAGCTCGTAATGAGCAGCGCGATCGCGCGCGAGCAGGGGCATCAGGGCGCGCTCATGAGCTTGCTAGTCGAAGCTGGAGCGACTCCCACTCCGCACTCGATCGTGATTGCTCTCGCGTATCGCGAGACTGAACCGATCGCGGCGCTGCTCGAACGAGGTCATCCGCTCACCGCGCCAATCGCCGCAGCTCTGGGCAGGAGCGATCGCCTCGCGCCGCTGCTCGCGGCGGCATCCGCGGAGGATCGGCAGATTGCATTCGCGATGGCGGTGATCAATGCGCAGGTCGAGCCGGCGCGAATCTGCCTCGACGCCGGCGCTGATCCGAATGCGTACATGGCGATACATGCTCATTGCACCGCACTGCATAGTGCGACCGTAAACGACGACGCGGAGATGCTGAAGCTGCTGGTCGAACGTGGAGCGCGTCCCGATTCGCGCGACAAGCTCTGGAACGACACACCGCTCGGGTGGGCGGTTCACAATAACCGCTCCAAGGCCGAGAAATTCCTGCGGTCGCTCGCATGACGTGCGCTTCCAGATCGGCAAGCCGCTGCGCTACGCTCGGGTCAGAATCGGCGACACAGCCGCCGGGAGAATGCCACAAGGAGAATGCCAAATGTCAGGCAAGCTCAGCTCCAGAGAAATTCACGCCAAGCTCGGGCATCCGGTGATCGACGCCGACGGCCATTGGCTCGAATTCGGTCCGTCGATTTCCGACTATCTCAAACGCGTCGCCGGCGCGCGCGTGGTCGATTCCTTTCGCTCGCGCAATGAGCGCGTGCAGCATGCGCTGACGATGACGCCAGAGGAGCGGCGCGACAATCGCCGCGCGCAGGAGGCGTTCTGGGGCGTGCCTGCAAAGAACACTCGCGACCGCGCCACCGCAATCCTGCCGCGCCTGCTCTACGAGCGGCTCGACGAGTTCGGTTTCGACTTCACCGTGCTCTATCCCACCGCCGCGCTCGGCGTCGCGTTTATTCCCGACGACGAGATGCGCCGCGCCACCTGCCGCGCCTTCAACCTCTACGTCGCCGATCAGTTCCGCGAATTTTCCGATCGGATGACGCCCGCCGCCGCAATCCCGATGCACACGCCCGCCGAAGCGATCGAGGAACTCGAGTACGTCGTGAAGACGCTCCGGTTGAAGGTGATTCTGATGGGCAGCATGGTCCGCCGCACCATTCCCGCGGTCGTGCGCAAAACCCCGGAGGCCGCGCGCTACGCGCCCTGGTTCGACGTGCTCGGACTCGACAGCGAGCACGACTACGACGCGGTCTGGGCCAAGTGCGTAGAGCTGGGAGTGTCGCCGACCTTTCATACCGGCACGCGCGGCGTGGGTTTCCGCGTTTCGCCGACCAACTTTACCTTCAACCATATCGGCCACTTCGCCGCGGCGAGCGAGGCGGTGTGCAAGGCGCTGTTCCTGGGCGGAGTGACGCGGCGCTTCCCTACTCTCAATTTCGCATTCCTTGAAGGCGGCGTCGGATGGGCATGCAACCTCTATAGCGATCTGATCGGCCACTGGAAAAAGCGCAACCGCGAGGCGCTCGAAGACGTGAACCCGGCCAACCTCGACCGCGCGATGCTGCGTGAGCTGATCCAGAAATACGGCTCGGCGGAACTGGCTGGACGCGTAACCGAATCGAGCAAGATTCTCGAAGGCGTAGGCTCGGCCGCCACCGGCGGAATCACCGAGCTCGACGATTTCGCCGCGTGCAAAATCAACCGCGCCGAGGATATCCGCGAGCTTTTCACCCGTAATTTTTATTTCGGATGCGAAGCTGACGACCCGATCAATGCCTGGGGCTTCAATACTCACACCAATCCTTTCGGCGCGCGCCTCAAAACTCTGTTCGGCAGCGACATCGGCCATTTCGACGTAGTCAATATGGCCGAGGTCCTCGAGGAAGCATTCGAACTGGTCGAGGATAAACTGATTACTGAAGACGACTTCCGCGATTTCGTATTTACTAATCCAGTCCGCTTCTGGGGCGAGGGCAATCCGCACTTCTTCAACGGAACCGTGGTCGAAAGCGCCGCGGCAAAGCTCCTGCGCGAAACGCCGTCGCACGCCGCGACCGCAAACGCATAGCGCGCTGCGCAATTTAGAGGGAAAGGCTTTGCATAACCCATCGAACAAGCGTGCCAGCGCGCAGGCAATGCGCATCGCTTCGTGTGAGTTATGCTGAACAGCAGACGCCGCGAGGAATCTCGCCCCCACGCTCCCGATCCACGGGCTTTCTCCTTGTCCAAGGAAAGGGCCAGCGAGAGATCAAGCCGTAATGTCGACCGACTCCCGCATCGGCTTCAAAGGACGGAGACTGACTAATGGAGCAATCCAAACGCGGCCTCGTGCTCACGATCCTTTCGCTGCTCTTTATCCTCGTGGCGATAGAAGATCTGCTCAAGCCGTTTCATCTCGAAGGGCCGACTACGGGCTTCGTCTTTTTCGGGACGCGCACCTACGGGATCGAAAATGCGATCCTCGGGCCGCTATTCGGTATCTTTCTGTTAGTATATGCGATCGGAATACTGCGTATGAGGAGATACTCAGTTGTGCTAGCGTTCATATACGCAATCTATGTCGTATTGAATATAGTATTGTTCAGCGTTAACCCTCCTCCCGGGAACCAGGGATCTATGGCCTTTCTGATCGCGTTTCTTATTATCGCAATAGCTATTCCATGGATAGCCGCGGTCATGCTCTGCCGCCGGCGTGATGCGCTGGCATAACCCGATCGATGCCTGAAGGGTCTGGCTCCGCTGGAAGAACGGCAGCATTCGCCGCCGCAATCTTGCTCGCGTGCCTTGCAGGCACTCCCCTGCGCGCGCAGAGTATCGTGCCGCGCCATCCGGGCAAAATCGACGAGATACCGGCGCCCGCTTCCGACGCCGACCTGGGCTACTTCTCCAAGCCGCAATATATCGGCGACGCCTATTGCTATGCCTGCCACATGGATATCGCCAATGACTTCGCGAAGACCAGGATGGGGCAGTCGTTCCTGATTCATCCGCGCAACGATCTCGAACGCAAGGGTTGCGAAGGATGCCACGGGCCGGGGAGCAACCACGCGATGCTGGGCGGAGGACTCGGAGTCGGCGGCTTGATCGAGTTTCACGCCGGCCCGGGGCAATCGACGGCGGAGGCAAATCGCGCCTGCCTCAACTGCCATCAGGATACTTTCTGGCACGGGCACACGCATGGCGCGGAACTGCTCCCGTGTTCCGATTGCCATATCGTAATGACGAGGATGAGTCCGACCGCGCAACTCCGGCCGCCATACCTCACGCCATGGAACCGCGCGCGCGGATGGAGCGGCGCGGCGCTGGCGGGACTCTTTGCCGGAGTCATCACCGGAGTATTTTATCGCCGCCGCAAATGGGTGAGTAATGACCGTACTTGATTTCGCGCGCGGCCCCGGACTGCACTGGGCGCTCGTCATCATGGTATTCGGATTTTTCTGGCGCGGCGCTAATTTTCTGATTCGCGGCGGCGAGCGCGATCTCTATTGGGCGCGAAAAGGTTTTCATGTCCCCGCGCAGCGCTGGCATCTCGACAGCTACGCGATGCACGCGGGTTTGATCGTGGCGACTCTCGGCTTCGCGCCGCACATCCTGCTGGTCCACGAACTCACTGGAATCAGTTGGCCCGGCTTGCCGATCGCGGTCGTCCTATTCGCAGGAGTCGTGACGATCGCCGCGATGCTGTCGGTGCTTGCCTACCGGATCTCCGCGCACGAGCCGAGCGTCTTCTCGCCCTTCGATGACTATTTCAGTTGGATCGTAGTTTTCGCCGCGGTAGCAACCGGGATGCTCGCCTATCCGCACGTCGGCGGCGCCGCGCTGCTCGCACCGTACCGCGCCCTGCTGACTGCACATCTGCTGAGCGTTGAGTTGCTAATGGTCTGGCTACCCTTTGGCAAGCTGGCGCATCTCGCGCTGATGCCACTGGGCGTACCAGCACTCCGCCTCGCCCGGATCCTTCGCCGGGCTAGCGCGCCGACAGATGCTCCGTAATCACGCGGCGGCGGGAGTCGTCGATATATTTCAGAAGCTCGATCGCGAACACTCCATCGAGTTTTATCAGCGCGAAATCCAGCGGGCTCTTCAGATATTGAAAGCGTATCAGGTCGCCCTCGACGGGATCGCGCATCCGAAGTCCGGTAAAGAAAAAACCGTGGCGCTCGAGTTCCGCGGCAAGCGGCGGCGCGGCCGGATCTTCCAATGGCAACTCGACCGTGACTTCTTCGGCGCCATCGTGGTTAAGAAATCGATCGCGGGCCGCGCAAATCTGATTTGCGCTGTCGGCGCCCGGCCGCGCGACGGTAATCCTGGCGCGCTGTTTGTCGGCCTCGAACGAGGTCTCCATCGCACCGGCGCCGGAAGGGCTTCGATGCTCGCCGAAGGAAATCTTGCGGCCGAGCAGCGCAAAAACTCGCGCCGCGATTCCCTGGTGATGCTCCGCCAAAAACACTTGCGCCGGTGGCGGAGCGCTCACGTATTTGAAGTAGTCAAGAAAACTCAGTCGCTGCGGATATACTCCCTGCAGGTTGTCCGCGCTCGGCGGCAGCGCCGCCAGTACAATCCCTGTCGGATGCGAATTGAACCGCTCGCAGGTGCGCTGGCTATAGATGTGATGCGTTACCGCGTCGCTCGAAAGTCCCAGCACACCGAGTGCGCTGGCAAGTCCTTCGAGGTATCCATGCATCCGGTCGAGCAGATGATGATGCCGATGCTCAGGCAACACCATCGCCTCTCCAGTTTCAGCCACCACTGTCAGATGCGGCCGCTCGAGCGCGCAATGCCCGACGACCTCGTTCGCCTTATCAAGCGCGACGACCGATACCAACTCACCTTTTGCGTTGAGTTCGAGCAGGCGATCCGGATGATATACTTCGGCATGAATATACGACGGTCCGTTGACCCGCGTCGCGAGCGCCGGAATCTCCTGCGCGTCGGCCGGCGTTAGCCGCCGCACAGTATAAGTTGATTCGAGCGGATCGGCAGCCATCGTTTCGGCACCCGTTCCGTTAGTTGATTCTTTTGCCATCCAGCGACTCTACTCGATGGCGCTCAGGATGTCAGCCGGACGAGCGGAGTAGCGGGACAACGGAATAAGGACCGCGAATGACGCGAGCGCGCCGACGAGCGAATATGCAATCGCTCCGCGGTAGCTGCCCGTATAGTCAATTATCATCCCCGCGATCGGCGGTCCCAGCAGCGCACCCACTCCGCCGCTGGTATAGAGAATCCCCATCACTGTTCCCAGCCGCGCGACGCCGAACAGTTCCGCCAGCACCGCCGGCGAGAGCGCCACGAATCCGCCGTAGCCGGTGCCCATCGCAATCGCAAACACCACCATCGTCGCGTAGGAACTGCCGAAGAGCCACAGCCCGAAGCTCGCGGCCAGCAGCAGATAGCAGGCCTGATAGAGGCGAATCGTGCTGGTCCGGTCCGCGATCGCGCCAAGCCCGAGCCGACCGATAACGCTTGCGCCGCCGATGATACTAATCAGCGCGGCGCTCGCGATCTCGTTTGCGCCATGATCGTGCGCGAAGGCCGGCAGATAAACGAACGGCACGAATAGCGCCATCGAGGAGAGGAACGAGTTCAAGTACAACAGCCCGAACGCCGGCGTGCGGACGGCGGCGCGCACGTCGATCGCGCTGGGCGTGACGTGCACCGGAGGACGCTCGGCGATCGCCGCGCACCCGAGCAGCAAAACCGTCGCGACGACGCCGAGCACCAGGTCGGTATCGCGCCATCCGAGCCGCTCTATCAGCGCGGCGCAGGCAGGCGCGACCAGGACGGTGCCGCATCCGATTCCCGCAACCGCGATTCCCAGCGCGGAGTTGCGCCGGCGCAGGAACCATCCGCCGACTACCGCGACCATCGGAACATACGCAGTAGCTATTCCGATACCTACTCCGAGACTGTAAGTTAGGTAGCCGATCCACAGCCGATCGATGAATGCGGTCAAAACGAGTCCGCCGCCCATCACGATCGCGCCCGCACCGACGACGACTCGCGGACCGAAGCGATCGCTCAAGTGGCCCGCGGGCCATCCGAGCACGCACCACACGAAAACGGTCAGCGAGAAAACCGCGGAGGTGCTGCTGCGTCCGGCGCCGAACTCTGCCGCCATCGGCTTGAAGAACGCGCCGAAGCTGTACGCGATTCCATAGACGGTGAACATCGCGACGAACGCCACCGCGACCATCCGCCACGACCGCGCCGAATCGAAGCGCGCGAGATCGCGCGCCGCGTCGATCGCAGCGGCGTCAGCGGATTGCGCAGCGATGTCGGTATCGGCGGTATGCATGGCGGCAAATCGCGCCAAGCGTCGCGTAGCTCGCGCCCAGATGCAAGCGAAGTGTCAGAGTCGCGACCGGCGGCGATAGCTTTTGCACACTTCCAGCCGCTAGCATGTCGGCCATGCGCCGCTTATTTCCTCTCGCCGCCGCGGCGTTCGTTTTGATCTTCGTGTCTCGAGCTTCAGGACTGAGCCCGATTCCGTTGCAGAAGGCGCAGACCATTATTGATGATCATGGATGCATTCATTTTAAAGCGAGCGCGAAAATGGATGTGCCCCTGGACGACCTGTTCGATATTTTCACGCGTCCGGAAAGGCTCCTTAGATACAGCTACTCATACCCAAGCCAGGTTTTCTTACCGTCTGCGATTACCAGCCAATCACTGTCCGAAAACAAATGGACGATCGGCTGGCCTTCTGAGAAGATTCTGGAATTTCAGTATGAGACTATGGGCTCGATAACCAAAGATACGATATTGCCGAAGAGATGGGTCGAGTACGATTTTGACCGCGTACGGCATACGATACGCCAGTATGATATCGGATCGACTTCTCCGTGGGCGCTCGACAATCCGCATTCCGACTCGACCTACGTTCTATCGCCGCTCGACAATGGCTCGGCAACCTTGGTCCAATACACCAACGTCAAATGCTATCCTCGAGAGGCGTGGAACAAGCTCGCTCCCGATAAGAACCAGGCGTGGCGGCTTAGCGGGGAGCTCGAAAGCGCAGAGTTGGAGGTTGAAAATGTCGCTGAACAACGGTCGAAATCTCCGTCACCGTCCGCGACGCCAACCTGCTTAAAGACATCGCAAATTCCGACCGCGACTCCGACTCCGGTTGTCGGATCTTTTAACGTCCCTCGATAAGAGATTGGTCAACCGCGTCCCGCGCGCCTTGCGAGGGTTCGAAATTTTCGCCTTCGTGAACGTAATTCCCATCGCAGGTCCTCGACGAAAATTGGTGCGCCGTCGCGGACTTGAACCGCGGACCCGCTGATTAAGAGTCAGCTGCTCTACCAACTGAGCTAACGGCGCACCGAGGAGATGCTTTCGTAGCAGGATATGTGGGGTGAGTGAAGGGATTTGAACCCTCGACCACTGGAGCCACAATCCAGCGCTCTACCAACTGAGCTACACCCACCACTGCCTGAACCGATCGAATCGCGGCCCGGGCCCCAAGGCCCGCAAATTTCCATGGCGCGCCAGAAGGGATTCGAACCCCTGACCCGCGGCTTAGAAGGCCGCTGCTCTTTCCACCTGAGCTACTGGCGCTAAAAATCGGGGCGAGCCGATTTGAACGGCCGACCCCCTGCTCCCAAGGCAGGTGCGCTACCAGGCTGCGCCACGCCCCGTGGAGGTAGGAATTAACACACGGATCGAAACCTCTCAACGGGCAACGCGAAATCATGATCAGGTCCGTGCGGATCTGTCGGAAAAATTTCGCCGACTACCGCGTCGCCTGATATGCAGACATCCTGCCGCATCGTCGAACTGCTGCGCGGTCGGACGGCTGTGCGAAAAGCGAATCTTCCGGTTAATCCAAGGTAGCAATCGCATCGTGCAAAAGCTCTTTAAAATCAGGTAGAAAGGTTGCTGATCGACGAATCAACGGCTTCGCGAATTGCAATTCGCGAAGACTTTTTTGATCGGCCGCCCACGAATTCGTTACTCTTATTCCGCGGCATCGCTCTTGCTTTCTAGTCTGTCAGCGCTGCAAATCTCCTCCCCCGAGAACCAACAGCGCCTGTCCCCAAGCACGGCCGGGTTACTGCCGTAGGCTCCCCACCCACGGTCCCCAACGGTAACCCGGCCCTTTTTTTATCTTCAATTCTTCCGCGACGATTCTGATTACAGCAACGCGCGGCGCATGTCGGCCAGCACCGAGCCGAGATACGTGATGAACCGCGCCGCCATCGCGCCGTCGATCACGCGATGGTCGTACGAGAGCGACAGCGGCAGGATCAGCCGCGCGACGAACTCGCCGTCGCGATAGACGGGCTTCATCACCTGCTTCGAGACGCCCAGGATCGCGACTTCCGGGGCATTGATTATCGGGGTGAACGCGGTGCCGCCGATTCCGCCGAGGCTCGAAATCGTGATGCATCCGCCCTGGATGTCCGTCGGCTTGAGCTTGCCCCCGCGCGCGGCGGCGGCAAGGTCCGCGGTCTCTCGCGCGATTTGCACCACGCCCTTTTTATCCGCATCGCGCAGGACGGGCACGACCAAGCCCTCGGAAGTGTCGGCGGCAAACGCGATATTGAAATATTTCTTGAGGATCAGGTTGTCGCCGTCGAGCGAGGAGTTGAACTCGGGAAACTCGGTTAGCGCCGCGACCATCGCCTTGATGATAAAAGCGAGGATCGTCACCCGCACTCCGTCCTTGGCGTGAGTCTCGTTGATTTCGCGGCGCAGCGCTTCGAGCTCGGTTACGTCGGCCTCGTCGAACTGGGTGACGTGCGGGATCATCACCCAATTACGCGCGAGATTGGCCTTGGCCGCCTTGCGGATACGCGAGAGCGCACGCGTCTCGGTCGCGCCGTAGCGCGCGAAGTCCACTTTCGGCCATGGAAGCAAATCAAGTGCGCCGCCGGCACTGGCGCGACCGCCGGCCGCGCGAGTGAGCGCGGATTTCACGAATTTTTCGACGTCGGCGCGGAAGATGCGCCCCTTCATTCCCGAGCCGGTGACGAGCGCCAAATCAGCTCCGAGCTGACGCGCGAATTTTCGCACCGACGGGCTCGCGTGGGGCTTGGTGCCGGGATGCTCACCCGGTTCGGCAGCTTCGGAAGGCGCGGCCGCCTTCGCGTCGGACGCGGTTTCAGCGGCCGCAGGAGGAGCGTCGGCGGCAGGTTTAGGAGCTTCAGCTGCAGGAGGTTTCTCGCGCTTGGTAGCAGCCTCCTTGCGCGGCTCCGCGGCGGTCTCAGCTCGCTTCGGCTCTGGCTTCGCAGCGGTATCGGCGGCGGGCGCCGCTTCGGTTTCAAGCACGACGATCGGCGACCCTTCTGAAACTTTGTCGCCGAGTTTTACCTTGAGCTCCTTGACCACGCCCGCTTGCGGCGACGGCACTTCCATCGTGGCCTTGTCGGATTCGATCGTGATGAGCGAGTCTTCGGCGCGGACGCGGTCGCCCGGCTTGACCATCACCTCGATCACGTTGACGTCGGTGAAATCTCCGATGTCCGGAAGCTTGATATCAACGAGCGTTCCCATCGCGCGCTCTACACCGTCACCGGATTGGGCTTCTCGGGGTCGATCTCGTACTTCTTGATCGCGTCCGCGACCCGCGCGGCGGGAATCTGCTCCTCGTCGGCGAGGCTCTTTAGTGCGGCGAGCGCGACGTAGTGGCGATCGACCTCGAAGAATCTCCGCAACTGCTTGCGATAGTCGCTGCGGCCGAAGCCGTCGGTCCCAAGCACGCGGTAGCGTCGGCCGACGAAGGGACGAATCTCGTCGGCAAAGGTCCTGATATAGTCGCTGGCTGCGACCACCGGCCCTTGCCGCTCGGCGAGGCAGGTCTCGACGTAGCTTTTGCGTTGCGTGGTGGTCGGATGCAGCAGATTCCAGCGCTCGGCCGCCAAGCCTTCGCGCCGCAGCTCGGTGAAGCTCGGCACGCTCCACACGTCGGCGGCTATTCCGAAGTCGTCGCGCAAGAGATCGGCGCCCGCGATGACCTCGCGCAGGATGGTTCCGGAACCCATGAGCTGCACGCGCGGCGCTTTGCCGTTGCCGCCGTCGCGCAGCAGGTACATCCCCTTGAGAATTCCTTCGCGCGCGCCCTCGGGCATCGCCGGATGCACGTAGTTCTCGTTCATCAGGGTGATGTAGTAAAAAACGTCCTCCTGATCGTGGAGCATCCGGCGCAGTCCATCCTGGATGATCACGGCGAGCTCATAAGAGAAGGTCGGGTCGTAGGCGACGCAGTTCGGAATCGTCGAGGCGACAACGTGGCTGTGCCCGTCGGCGTGCTGCAGGCCCTCGCCGTTGAGGGTGGTGCGGCCGGAGGTCGCGCCGAGCAGGAACCCGCGCGAGCGGCTGTCGCCGGCGGCCCAGGCGAGATCGCCGACGCGCTGAAACCCGAACATCGAATAGAAAATGTAGAACGGGATCATCGGCAGGTTGTGGGTCGAGTAGGAAGTCGCCGCCGCGATCCACGAAGACATCGCACCTGGCTCGCAGATACCCTCCTGCAGAATCTGGCCCTGCTGATGCTCGCGATAGAACATCAACTGGCCCGCGTCTTCAGGTTTGTAGAGCTGGCCGACCTGGGAAAAGATTCCGAGCTGCCGGAACATCCCTTCCATCCCGAAGGTGCGCGATTCGTCGGGAACGATCGGCACTACGCGCTGGCCGACGTTCTTGTCGCGCAGCAGGGTAGCGAGAATCCGCACGAACGCCATCGTGGTCGAGATTTCGCGGTCGTCAGTGCTTTTGAGCTGCGCTTCGAAAGCGGTGAGCGGCGGAATCTCGAGCGCGGCGGATTTGCGCCGGCGTTGTGGAATCAGGCCGCCGAGCTTCTCGCGCTGTTTTTTTAGGTACTGGATTTCTTCACTGTCTTCGGGCGGCCGGAAAAACGGCGCATCCGCGATCTGCTCGTCCGGCACCGGAATCTTGTAACGGTCGCGAAATCTCTTCAGCGCCGGCAGCGTCATGTGTTTCGCCTGATGAGCAATATTCATCCCCTCGCCCGACGCGCCCATCCCGTAGCCCTTGACGGTCTTGGCCAGGATAACGGTCGGCTGCCCCTGATGCGCGACCGCGGCCGCGTAGGCGGCATAAATCTTGACCGGGTCGTGGCCGCCGCGGCGCAGCTCCCAAACCTCGTCGTCGGTCATGCCGGAGACCATCTGGAGCAGCTCCGGATACTTTCCGAAGAACTCGCGGCGAACGTAACCGCCGTCCTTGGCCTTGAACGCCTGGTACTCGCCGTCGACGCATTCCTCCATCCGCTTGTGGAGCAGACCGGTCTTGTCGCGGGCGAGCAACGCGTCCCAGTTGCTGCCCCAGATTACCTTGATCACGTTCCATCCGGCGCCGCGGAAATCGGCCTCGAGCTCCTGGATGATCTTGCCGTTGCCGCGCACCGGACCGTCGAGGCGCTGGAGATTGCAGTTGATCACAAAGATCAGATTGTCGAGCTTCTCGCGCGCGGCGAGCGAAATCGCGCCGAGCGATTCGGGCTCGTCCATCTCGCCGTCGCCCATAAAGGCCCACACCTTGCGGTCGTTCATGTCGGCCAGGCCGCGGCCTTGCAAGTACTTCATGAAGCGCGCCTGGTAAATCGCCATCAGCGGACCGAGACCCATCGAGACGGTGGGGAACTGCCAGAACTCCGGCATCAGCCACGGGTGCGGATAGGACGAAAGGCCGTGGCCGTCGGCCTCGCGGCGGAATTTTAATAGATCCTGCTCGGTGAGCCGTCCTTCGAGAAACGCCCGCGAATATATGCCCGGCGACGAGTGCCCCTGGATATAGATCAGGTCGCCGCCGTGATGCTCCGACGGCGCACGCCAGAAGTGGCTGAAGCCGATATCGTAGAGCGTCGCCGCGGATTGAAAGCTCGCGATATGGCCTCCCAGTTCCGAGGTCACCGCGTTGGCGCGCAGGATGATCGCGACCGCGTTCCAGCGGATGATCGACCTGATGCGGCGCTCGATCTCGCGATTACCCGGCGATTGCGGTTCGAGATCAACCGGGATCGTGTTCACATACGGCGTATTGGCGTTGTAAGGAAGAAACGCGCCCTTCGAGCGCGCTTTGGTGATCAGATTTTCGAGCAGAAAATGGCCCCGGTCCACGCCTTCGGCGTCGATCACCGCATCGAGCGCGTCGAGCCATTCAGCGGTTTCCTCGGGGTCGATATCGGTCTGGGTTTCCATCGGATTCAATACTCCCCTGCTTCTAATGATGCGCCGAAATTTCGAACGAGTTGAGCCCTTCACTCGCGCGAGAAGCGAAATGAGATCGAGCCTAGCTCGCGGTAGTCGGCATGAAAAACGTCACCGGGCCGCGCCGCGACCGGACGGGTGAACGATCCGCCCAGAATAATCTCGCCGGCCGCCAGACTGACTCCGTGCGCGGCGAGCTTGTTGGCGAGCCATGCGACGCCGTTGGCAGGATGATTCAGCACCGCGGCGGCGACTCCGGATTCTTCGAGCTCGCCGTTGCGATAAAGGACCGCGGCGATCCATCGCAGATCGAGCTCGAGCGGGCGGACTGGACGGCCTCCGATCACGATTCCGGCGCAGGCGGCGTTGTCGGAAATGGTATCGAAAACTTTTCGCGGCACTTTCGATTCCGGATCAATCTGATCGATGCGCGCGTCGATAATCTCGATCGCGGGGACCACATAGTTGACCGCGCTAAGCACCTCGAAAATCGAACAGTTCGGTCCGCTAAGCGGCTTTCCGAGCACGAACGCCAGCTCGACCTCGACTCGCGGCACGATAAATCGGGGGAATGTAATTTCGGCGCCGTCGGCGAAAAACGTGTCGTCGAGCAGCGCTCCGAAATCCGGCTCGTCGATCTGCGACGACGCCTGCATCGCCTTCGACGTTAGACCAATTTTGTGGCCCTTTAGCGTGCGCCCGGCCGCGAGTTTCAGCGCGACCCACTCTTTCTGAATCGCGTACGCGTCCTCGATCGTAATCTCGGGAAACTCCAGCGAAAATTGGCGAATCTGGCGCCGCGTCCGTTCGGATTGTTCAAGGCGCTGCGCCAAATCCTCGATGGTCGATTTCTTCAGCATCGTAACGCTTCCTCGCTGCCGGATCGTGCGACGTAAGCGGCTCGCTATGCAATCGGCGGACTGATGACGCGCGCGGGCAAAATCGTTTAGACTATTTTGTATTCATCCGAAGGAAGGATTCTATGGCATACGTCGAAGGCCCCACGATCCACGACGCTGACGCACATATTATGGAGGCGCCGGATTTCCTCGACGGCTACGTCGCGGATGAATACGCGCGCGCGATCAAGCGCCAGAATCTGTTCAGCGCACTCGGCGAAAAGCAGGGCCGCGACCTGTTCGCGATCGTGCGCGGCCGCCATGACGATCCCGCCTGGCTCGCCGAGGGCGAGCGCCAGATCATGCTCCGAAAAAATTACGAGGCCTTGGGCTCGTGGCGGCGTGAGGATCGTCCTCGCGCGCTCGACAGTCTGGGCTTCGCGAGCCAACTCGTGTTCACCACGACTTTCCTGGGTCTGCTCAACCTCGAGCACGGCAACGATCCGAAGAAGCGGGCGGAGGTAGCACGCGGGTTCAATCGCGCGATGATCGATTTCTGCTCGATCGACCGGCGGATGCTCGCGTCGTGTTATGTACCATTGGCCGAGTTTGCCGAAGCCGATGCAATCGCTCGCGAGGCGATCGCGCTGGGGGCCAAGGCGCTGCTGATTCCGTCGCGATGCCCCAAAGGACATTCGCCGAGCCATATCGGCTTCGATCCGGTGTGGGCGCAGGCGCAGGAAGCGGGGATTCCGATCCTGTTTCACGTCGGCGGAGGCGGACCGCTGCTGTCGCCGGATTATTTCGTCAACGGGATGCCGCCGGTGCCGGATTTTCATGGCGGCGACGGCAATTTCCGCTCGGTGGATTACATGGCGATTCCGTATCCACCGATGCAGACGCTGGCGACGATGATTTTCGATCGCGTGCTCGACCGCTATCCGCGGCTCAAGTTCGGGGTTATCGAGCAGGGAGCGTCGTGGCTGCCGGGATGGATGCGGGCGATGGATTCGGCGCATACCGCGTTCATCAAGAACGAAGAGCGGCTCAAGAAAATGTCGCTGCGGCCGAGCGAATTTGTTCGGCGGCAGGTTCGAGTAACGCCGTATCCGGCCGAGGAGACGGGCTGGATCATTGCCAATTCAGGCGAGGAGATCTGCATGTTCTCATCGGATTTTCCGCATGTGAAGGTGGGCGAAATCCTCTCAAGCGTTTCGAAGACTCAATGAGTAAAACCTCTGAAGCCGATAAACGGCGATTCTACTGCGATAATTTTGTAGATTTGATGGGAAATGGCCTTGCAGGGGATTTGCGTGGGTCCGACCGTGCTCCTGCTGGTCAGAACCAACTTAAATACTGAGTCCGCACGAATAGGTAGTAAATTCTCGCGCTTAATTGAATTACGTCACAATCTCACGGTGAACCGTCCCGTATTGCGCTATTTTTGATCAGATTGCAGATCCTCCCGCTTCTCGAACTGAACTCGCAGTGAAGAAACACTTGACCGCGAGATAGCGCCTGCGGTACTGGTGCATGAGCGGGCATTAGCGTGCATCACAGAGCGACGCATTTTGTGGGGTGCGGCAGTCTGCCCTTGTGATGACAGCTGGCGCTGCTGGCGTCGTCGGATTAGTGCCGGACTGTACTGGAATCAGAACTTTTCTTGCGAGGGGCGTCTTTTTATTCTTTCACCAAGGCGAAACTTTCTCTAGAATTAAACGTCATGACCTACTGAAGATCCGCGGTTTTTTTGGCGGGAGCTATAATCAGGTAACAGTAAAATAGAATAGGAATTGGGTGCCGTTGGGGATGTAGCATTCGATAACGCGTAATCGAGTGTTCTCTCCGATTTTGGGTGGTGATCAATTGGTAATTGATGCAGACAGGAGGGGACAATGATTAGTTCTGAACATTCAACGCGATATTTTTCCGGTCGCCAGCGGATGAACCGCGTAACGACCGCATCATTTTGCGCCATCATGATGGTTTTGGCGCTGGTTGCGGCAGGGTGCGGCAGCTCGTCGTCTTCACCATCTCCGTCGCATCATTTTTCGTTTACGATCGATCAGGGAATCTGGGTAGCGAACGGGACCAACGTTCTGGAATATACTTCTCCGTTCACCTCGCGAACCCCCAACATCGCGCCGAGCGTTGCGATAACCAACAGCGCCGGCTTCTTATCAACGCAGGGCGTGCTGTTTGATACTGTCGGCGACCTTTGGGTCATCGATGGCGGCGCGTTGGCCACCTCCTCGACGGGAGACGCATTCCCCGCGATCGATGAATTCACGGCCGGACAAATTGCATCGGGTGGTACTCTCGATCTCACGCCTGCTGTGCAAATCACGGGTGACGCGACTACCTTGGCGTTTCCCCAGCAAGCGGTATTCGATTCCACCGGAAATATGTGGGTGACGGATAACAGCGCCGGCCAGGTAGATGTATTCACGGCGGACCAACTCGTGGACGGTGGAAATGTCGCTCCGTTTGCGACGTTGACCACTAATACTCAAACCGATGTCTTTGACGGTCCGCTGGGTATCGTTTTTGACTCTTCAGGAGATCTGTGGGTCGCTAATAATGGCGACACTTCGATTTTTGAATTCGACGCAGCGACAGTGACGACAGTACTTGGCGGTGGCACCACATCTGCCGAGCCGAACGTTATCTTGAGCAGCGCCGACAACTCTATCGAAGGACCGTGGGCGTTGGTGTTCTCTACGCTCGGTGATCTGTGGTCGAGCAATGCCAATTCTCCGTTCACGGTTGTAGCGTTCGACGGGGCTGATCTGGGAACGTCGGGCAGTCCGGCACCGGGGGTGACGTTTAGCCCGGTTAACGTAAAGCACGTTCCAAGCCTCAATTCGCCCAACGGGCTCGCGTTCGACGACGTTGACGATCTCGCTGTGGCAAACTCGGTCCCGACGGTCAGTATCGCGATATTCGCGTCCGACCAGCTCGGGGACAGTGGGAAGACCAAACCAAAGGTCCTGATCTCTGGCAGCAACACCGGACTAGTTGCGCCAGCCGGAGATGCCTTCGGGCCGGAAATACCGTAGGACGGCCAATAGGACGATTGTAAAAGGACCGCCGCTCTTCCATCACGGAGGAGCGGCGGTTCTCTTTTTGTTCGACCGAATGGCTATGGAATCAACAGAACTCTGCCTACCGCCTGGCGGCTTTCAATATAGGCGTGCGCAGCGGCGGCTTCTGCCAGCGGGAAGGTCTTGTCGATTACTACTTTGAATTCGCCGCGCGCCGCTTCATCGACCAGACGCTGAATCATGTTGTGCGCGCGATCGGTTGCGATCTCGGCTCCCAAAAAAACTCCGGTAAGCGACCGATTCCCCGCCATCAACGGCGACACGTCCACCGTCATAGCCTCGCGTCCCGCCGCTCCGACCATCGAGATTCGCCCGCGATAGGCCAACGCCATGATGCTGCCTTGCAGCGTCGCGCCGCCGACCGGGTCAACTACCAGGTTGACGCCCTTGCCTCCGGTTAGCTTCATCACCGACTTCGCGACGTCGTCTCGGCGATAGTTGATGCCGTGATCGAGGCCGAGCGGCTTAAGACGCTCCAGACGTTCATCGCTCGAGGCCGTGGCCAGCACCGTCGCGCCCGCGCGCTTGGCAAGCTGAATCGCGGCGACGCCAACGCCGCTCGCGCCGGCCTGCACCAGTACGGTTTCGCCGGCCTTCAGATGTCCGAACTCAAACAGGCAGTCGTCGGCAGTGCCGAAGGGAACCGGAATTGCCGCGGCGAGCTTGATATCGAAGCCCGCGGGAACCGGCCACGCGTTGCGCGCGGGAACCGGCCGCAAGGCAGCGTGCGAGCCGAAGTTGTACACGGTAGTAACTTTCTGGCCAACGTGAAGATCGGTCACTTCCGCTCCGACCTCGACTATCTCACCCGCCGCCTGATAGCCGACGATATGCGGCTTGGTCAGCAGCGCGCCGCGCCAGCGATTGAGCGTGTCTCCGCCTTCGATACTCACTGCCTCGACTCGGATAATCACTCCTTTCGGATGGCATATTGGGTCGGGGACGTCCTCGTATTTTAGAACCTCTGGAGTTCCGTTCTGGTAATAGACTGCGGCTTTCATTTTGTTTCTCCTATGGCTTTGATGCCGGCAAAATCCAATGCTCGAATCATTAGATCGATTCGCGGTGCCAACCAAATCAGTCTTCGTTCATAGCGGGTTGTCGCGCGAGGGCCGGTGGCGTTCGGTGAGAGCACGTAGCCGCTGCGGCAACGCACTGCGGAATTCCAGGCGCGCGCCCGAGAGAGGATGACGAAAGCTCAACCCGGACGCATGGAGCGCCAGGCGGTTGGCGGGATCGGTCCGCGCGCCATATTTTCTGTCGCCCGCGATCGGATGACCGAGCGCGGCAAATTGCACCCGAATCTGATGCTTGCGGCCGGTTTCGAGAGTCACCTCGACCAGGGTTTTGTCGCGGCAGGTATCGCGGACACGATAATGCGTAATGGCCAAATCGCCGCCGTGCTTCACTCTACGAACCAGCATCGAAGAGTCCTCCAGCAGATGATCGGTCAGCGTTCCGTGCGCGTCCGCCGGTATTCCCTCGACCACGGCAAGGTAGGTCTTTGTGACGTTCTTCCAGTCTTTCTGAAGCGCGGACTGAATTGCCTCACTTCGCGCGAAAATGATCAATCCGGAAGTTTCGCGATCGAGGCGGTGGACTATGAACGCCTGCTGTCTCTCAGATCCGCCCAGCGCCTTAAGGTATTCGTTGAGGATCCGATGCACGGTCCTTTGCTTCTCGGCTCCTGAGCCCATCGAAAGCAGCCCCGCCGGTTTATCGACCACCGCGACAGCTTCGTCCAGGTGAACAATCTTGAGCCCGCGAAGTTCGATCTCGTCAACTCGATTGTTGGCATGAACCGCAACGCTGACAACGTCGCCCGGTTCTAACTGCGTGTCATGTCTGACGTGCTTCTTCCCGCGAACGGTGACCGCTCCAAACCGAAGCAGGTCTTTGGCACGTTTGCGCGACCGGGTTGGCTCCTGGCTGATCAGATATGTGAGCAGTTCACATCGGGAATCGACCTGATAAACGGTGTCGCGCGGCATGCTTGAACTCGCACAATTTACGTGATGCTGGCGATGATTCGGTCGCGGGTGATCGGCAGGTCGCGAATCCGGCAATCGAGAGCGCGCGCGACGGCGTTCGCCACTGCCGCGGCGGCTGGTCCCTGGGCGGCCTCGCCCACTCCGAGAGGCGCTGGGTCCGCGGGCTCGAGAAGCTTCACTTCGACGACTGGGACTTCATCGAACCGGAGAATTGGATAATTCTCCCACGTCGAGGTAACCACGCGGCGGCGATCGAACGTGACCTGCTCTTTCAGCGTCCAGCTAATCGACTGGATAATGCCACCTTCGATTTGATTAACTACTCCGTTGGGATTGATTACTAATCCCGCATCAACCGCGCAGTACACTTTTCTGACCCGCACGTCGCGGCTGACTTCGACCTCGGCGACGATCGCGACATAAGCCGCGGTATTCTTGTATCGGCAAAAGCCGATGCCGGCGGCGCTGCCTTTTCCGCGCTCGGAATTCGGACGCCACCGCGCCATCTCGGCCGCGGTTTCCAGGACCTGGCGTGCGCGCGGGTCGGTCAGGTTACTGAGTCTGAATTCCAGAGAGTCGATCCCTGCCGCCGAAGCCAGCTCGTCCATGAACGATTCAGCGGCGAATACGTTCGCGTACCCTCCCAGAGTGCGAAGCGCAGAGGTGCGAAAGGGAAGATCGGGCAGGCTGTGGAGCACGACTTTTCTGTGCGCCATCTCATAGGACGGCTCCGAGTTGCGGGAGCCGCCCGCAAATTTGCGCATGTCTTCATGCAGTTCCGGAAACGGAACTGGAGGATCCATGTGCGCAGCACCCAGCAAATTGGCCGCGCGGCCGCTCGGCCGCCGTCCATGAGGAGCGCTCCAAATCTCAGTTGCCCAATCGGCGATCTTTCCCTTCGGAGTGACTATACCGGCAATCTTCACCACCATCGGCGAGCCGAATGGCGACCACGCGAGTTCATCATCGCGCATCCACTGCACCCGGACTGGGCGTGACGGAACCTCCCGCGCGAGCAGCGCGGCGTCGAGCGCTGCGTCGTCGGCGCCATTATGTCCGTAGCATCCAGCGCCTGGGACATGGATCACAATGATCGATTCTTGGTCCATTTTGAGCGTTTCGGCCAACGCCGCTCGTAGCGGAAAGACTCCTTGCGAATGGGTCCAGACGGTAAGTTTTCCACTTTCGTAACACGCGACTGCGCACGATGGACCCATCGCCGCGTGCGCCAGCGGAGGTTTCGAGTAGGTTGCCGATACGCGGATCGCGCCATCGCCTAAAATGGATTGCTCGCCGTGTTCAGAGGCGCTATCGATCGAGCGACTAGCCGGCAGGCTCCGCGCCCAGTTCTGATCGATCGGGTAATTTTCGTCTTCGATCCATTTTGCTCGCGCGCGAAGGGATTCGAGCGCTTTGATCGCCTGAAACTCACGCGCGCAGCAGACGCCAACGAAATCACCACTGCGCCAAATCTTTACCACTCCAGGCAAGCGCGCTATCGCCGACAGGTCCAGCGCTTCGAGATGCGCTCCATTGGACGGCGGACGCAGCACGCGTGCATGCAGCATCCCCGGTAGTTCGAGATCTTGGATGAATCCGCCGCCAGTAACCTTCCTTGGGAGGTCAAGGCGCGCGACGCTCTTGCCGATCTGCGTCAGCCGCCGAAGATCAATCAGTGGCACACTTCCGGTAATTCGATGTTCCCAATCGATCTCCGGCGCAATCTTCCAATAGTCAATTCCGGAAACCGCGCCATCGACCAAAATCGCGCCGTCTTCGAGTGTAAGGCGCGCCGCGTCCGTGGAAAGCATTTGCGCTGCCTTTGCGATGATTGCTTCGCGCACTTCAGCACATGCGATTCTGAGCGCGGTCCCTCCAACCTCGACCGACATGCTGCCGGCGGTATAGCTTTCGTTCGGCGAGTACCGCGTATCACCAGACACTATCACTACGCGGGAGAGCGGGAGTCTCAGTTCTTCGGCCGCAATCTGCGCCATCGCAGTGACTATTCCCTGTCCGAGCTCGACCTTGGCGGTAAATGCTCGAACCACTCCATCTTCGCTGAGGTTGACCCAGTTTCCGAGCCTCGGATTCTCCTGCAGGCTCCATGGAAGCGCGGTCGCGCTCATTCGCCGGCCCCCTGCGCGACCTTGCGCCACGCCGATTCGATCGCGTTTACGATCCTCCCATGCGCACCGCATCGGCAGAGATTTGCGGCGAGCTTTGCAGCAATTTTATCCCGCGACGGGCGCTCTTCCCTCCGGAGCAACTCGGTTGCGGTCATGATGATTCCCGATAAGCAGTAGCCACATTGGCCCGCCTGGAAATCGAGGATCGCCTGCTGTAATGGATGCAGATGCGCAGGCGTTCCGAGGCCCTCGATCGTCGTGACCGACTTGCCTTCGAGCGACCATACCGGAAGCTCGCATGATTTGGCTGCGCGTCCGTCAACCAATACCATGCACGCTCCGCATTGACCGTCGCCGCATCCGAACCGCGTTCCCTTGAGCCCCAGGTCGTCACGCAACACATACAGAAGCGGCGTCTCGTAGTGATCGACGGCGACCTCACACACTTTCTCGTTGACGGTAAGACGGTGCGTGGTGCTCATAATATATTCCAGCTGTGCCGCCAGGTTGTTACGCTGAACGTAGATTTAGCATTCGGGCCGCGTTATCACCGCGAATCGCCCAGCGCTCACTCTCGCTCAGCCCAGTCGCGGCAGCGAGACGCTGAATTGGATCATCAACCCCCATGTCGAATGGATAATCAGTGCCTATAACTACCTGACTGGCTCCCGCCCGCCGAACCAGTAGCTCGAGCTGCTCAGGCGAATAGACCAGCGAATCAAACCAAATCCGACGAAGGTAACGGCTCGGCAACTCGCGGCAGGTATGCGCCTCGGGCCGTACGTTCCATCCATGATCAAAGCGGCTCACGTAGAATGGAAAGTATCCGCCGCCATGAGCAGCGCAGAGTTTGAGCCGCGGAAAACGATCGAACACTCCGCCAAATACCAAATGCGCCAACGCGATAGTTGTGTCCGCCGGATTGCCGATTAGATTCGATAGATAATAGGGGGCAAGCCGCGCACCAAGCGGACATCCAGCGGGATGCACGAAAATCAGTGCGTTCAGCTCCTCGGCCTTGGCCCACAATGGATCGTAACGCGGGTCCGCGAGTTCGGATTCATTGACCGCGGTCGAGATGATCGCGCCCTTGAGCGCCAGGCCGCGAATAGCGTGGTCGAGTTGCTCGACCGCCAAATCGGGATGCTGCATTGACAGAGTTCCAAGGCCCACCAGCCGGTCCGGGCGGCGCGCGCACAACTCGGCCAGCCCCTCGTTCGCGCTCGCGACGATTTTTCGCGCTAACTCGCCGTCCGCCCAGTAATGATAAATCGGCGCGAGGCTGACAGCCTGCACGTCGATGCCCATCGCATCCATCGCGCCGAGCCGCGCATCAAGATTGGCGAACTTCGGCCGATACACAGTCGCCATGAGCTTGCGGTTAATTTCGGCCGACTCGGCGCCACTCGCGATCGCGGCCAATTCATTGGCGCGAGCCCATCCGGAACCCGACCGTGCGATAGCCTCGGATTCGGGAATTATCGCGTGAGCATGAATGTCAATTGCTAGATGACTATTCGATCTCACTGGCTGACCTCACCCTCCAGCGTCACGCTGTGACTGAGTATCGCCGACCACTTGAGGCGCGAGATAGCGTCCCGCCTGATGCTCGACCACGACGATTCCGCAGTTTGCGGGAACGTGCGCGCTCACCCAATCTCCCGTCACGTGCGCCCACATCGAGACCATCACGCCGCCGTGGCTGACGACCACGACGTCGTCCTGGGGAAAGCGCGCGATTAGCTCGTCGAGAATCGGACCGACTCGATCGCGAACGTGTTCATAGGATTCTCCGCCCGGAGGGACCCATCGCCACGGCCGCGCATGGTCATAGTCAGGGGCCTGGAGGATTGATTCATAGGGTTTGCCGGCGAACTCGCCGGTTTCCCGTTCGTGCAACCCTTCGCGAATCTCGAACGGAAGAGACAGCTCCTCGGCAATTATCATTCCGGTGTCGCGCGCGCGAACGTACGGACTCGCGATGACGATCCGGGGATTTGCCACCGCACGAATACGCTGTGCCGCCTGCCGCGCCTGGATGCGGCCCAACGCGGTCAGCGCGAGCGTCATCGGCGTGGTGGTGAAGACGCGGGTAACGTTGCCTTCGCTTTCGCCGTGGCGCACCAGTATCAGCTTGCCCATGTTGAGGCCCTAATTCGTCCGATGCTTCAAAATTAAAAAATGAAATGCTCCTCGGTGAAGAAGATCGTGGAGCGCGCGAAGTCGATGAATTTCGACTCGTCTTGCAACAGCAGCTTGCCCGCTTCCTGGCCTTCCCGCGTGCTCGATCCGGCCTGCATGTCCTCCAGGCTATCCCACCATACTTCGGTGATACCGTCGTAAGGCTCAGCCATCTTGCGCGACTGCGAGACCGACGCGCCCGCGTCGGGCAGGATCGTATGGCTCTGGATATATTTTCGCGCGCCAATCGCCTTCGCGACACGCTTTACCAGCGGACCGTGCTGATGCAGCCAGTAGTCGTGAAATTCTTTGTCGGAAACGTCCGCGCGCTTTCGGATCACATAAACCAGCTTGATCATTTCCCACCTCGCTTGGTCGCTACTCCAATGATTGCATCAAGCCGGCGCTTGGGGGCAACCTCCCGGGCCGGGCGCCGCTGTGAGCGATTGGGGCCGCGCCCTTGAATCGTGCCCCACGGCTGGACTACGACTGGAGCTTCAACCTAATGGAGGACCCGACGATGCCCAAACTTTATGGCACCTCGAAATCACGCAGCGCCCGCTCGCTCTGGGCGCTTGAGGAACTCGGCGTCAAGTACGATCACGTTGCGATGCCGACGACGGAGGCCAAGTCCGCCGAACATCTCAAACGCAACCCGCATGGCCACGTCCCGGTGCTCGAGGACGAAGGCGCGGTGGTTTGGGAATCGATGGCAATCAATCTTTACCTTGCCGAAAAGTACGGCAAGGATTCGCTGTGGCCGTCGGACCTCGCTTCGCATGCCGACCTCTACAAGTGGAGCTTTTGGGCGATGACCGAGGTCGAACCGTTGCTGATGACAATCCTTCTGAACCGCGTGCTGAATCCGCCCGACAAGCGTGACGAGAAAGCGGCGCAGGCAGCGGTTGACGGACTGCAGAAACCCCTCAAAGCTCTCGACGAATCTTTGAAGGGCAAGGACTACCTGCTGGGCAAGAAGTTCACGATTGCGGATTTGAACGTCGCGTCGGTGCTGAGCTGGGCGGCGATGATGCGCCTGGACCTTTCCGCGACGCCCGCCGTGCAAGCGTGGTTGCAGAAATGTCTCGGACGCGAAGCGAATCAGAAAGTTCGCGCGCTTAAGTGATGTCGAGACACGGAGGCGATGCTATGGAGGGTGATCGTTGATGGGTCCTATCGGGAACGGAATTTTTCTGACCAAAGGTGTTGGCAAGCATCGCGAGAAATTAAGCTCGTTCGAGCTGGCGCTGCGCGACGCGCGAATTGCGGAATTCAACCTGGTCAGGGTCAGCTCGATTTTTCCTCCGGGATGCAAAGTCATATCTATACAGGATGGGCTGAAGCTGCTGAGCGCCGGCCAGATTGTCTACGCCGTGATGTACGACAACTCAACCAACGAGCCGCACCGGCTGATCGCGTCGTCAGTCGGCCTGGCGATCCCCGCGGACAAAGAGCAGTACGGGTATCTCTCGGAGCACAAGAGCTTCGGACAGACCGACCAGAAAGCGGGCGATTATGCCGAGGATCTTGCCGCAACCATGCTCGCAACCGCGCTGGGCGTCGAGTTCGATCCGAATGTGTCGTACGACGAGCGCAAAGACATCTGGAAGCTCTCCGACAAGATCGTCCAGACGCGTAACATTACCCAGTCGGCAATCGGCGATCGCGACGGGTTGTGGACCACCGTGGTTACGGCGGCGGTCTTTGTTGACGTACACAACGGCAAATAGTGAGTAATCGGAGGAGTTTCTGACTATTCGCGCGATTAGCGCGACTCCCGATAGAACGGCGCGAGGCTCTTCGCGGGGACGCCCAGCCGATAGAGCAGCGGAAAGAGATTCATCAATATGGCGTAGTAAATCGGGCGCTCCATGAACCGGCGCCCCGACACCGTGACATTCGCCGGCACTCGAACGATCTCGCCGCGGCGTTTTAGCCGGCGGCTGAATTCAAGATCCTCCATCAGCGGCTGGTCCGGATATCCGCCGAGTTCCCGAAACACCCGAGAGTTGACAAAGATCGCCTGGTCACCATAAGGCAGCGATGTGTAGCGCGAGCGGAGATCGGCCAGATGCAATAGGAATCCGAGCCGGCTCTCCCGCGTATCGGATAGCGTCCACGTTTTGAAGGCGCCCGCGATCGCGCCCGGCTGCTCGAGCGCGCGATCGATCAGCGAGGCGGCGTCCGGCGGCAGCGACACATCGGCGTGAAGAAACAATATCGCGTCGCCGCTTGCGGCCGCGGCTCCGGCATTCATCTGACGTGCGCGGCCGCGGCTCGCCTCGATCACCTTGACACGGGGAATTGATCGCGCGATGGCCATTGTGCGATCGATACTGCCCCCGTTGACAACAATCACTTCGCCGATCCCCTCGATACATCCAAGCTCTTCCAGCCGTCGGCCGATGCGCGCTTCCTCATTCAGCACCGGAATCACAACGCTGATGCGCATACCTCGCTTCGAGCGGATTTGCTGAAGCGCCGCGCTGGTTGCAGGGACGGAGATTTCTCCGCGCGCGATTAACTCCTCGAGATGCTCGAGATCCTCCGGCAGGTCGATGTCGAACCAGCGCTCGATCATCTGCACTGTCATGCCATGCGAGCGTAGGCGCTCAATAGTTCGGGAGCACGTGGCGCTTTGACTCCAAGGCAGGCCAGCCAACAGTCCGCTGGGGCATCGTGTAACGCCGATCAGATAGAAGCCGCCATCCTCGCTCGGCCCGAGCACCGCTGCGCCGCCTTGCAGCCCCTCGCGCGCCTGCTCGAAGACTCTGAGCGGTAAGCCCGGCAAATCACTGCCGATGACGACGGCGGCATCAGCGCCCTCCAGCGCGCGGCGCAGCGCGCGCTCCATCCGATCGCCGAGATCACCGTCCCCTTGGATCCAGACTTCCGCTCCGATCGCGTCGAACGCCGGATCGTATTCAGTAACCGCGAGGATCAGCTCCGCGTCCGCAAGCGTTTGCAGCGACTCCCAGATGTCTTTGAAAAATCCGTGCGCGAGATTGGCCGCACCCTCAGCGCCAACCATCGGAATGAGCCGGGTCTTCGTCTCGCCGGGTCGCGGAGGTTTCGCGAAAACGCAAATGCGCAGAGGAGTGTCCAAGTTGTGTTGCCGTAGTCGCTTGATAGCGTCTATTCTGGACCTACTTCAATCATGCTGTACGAGAATTGGACCAGGCTGCTTGCGCAGGTCGTTACCGCCGACGGAAAAGTTGACTACGCGCGCCTTAGCAAATGCCGCGAACAGCTCGACCGGGTGATCGCCGAGTTCGCGGGGGCCAGTCCCGAGTCCGCGCCGGATGCGTTCCCCTTCGACGACGACCGGCTCGCGTACTGGCTCAATGCATACAACGCCTTCACACTGCACGCGATCATTGCCGAGTATCCCATCAGCTCGGTGTGGAAGACGCGCGATGGCGCGTTCTTTCAGCGCCGCCGTCATTTGGCGGGTGGCCGCGCGCTCAGCCTCGACGATATCGAGCACGAGATCTTGCGCGGACGCTTCACCGAACCGCGCATTCACTTCGCGATCAACTGCGGCAGTAACGGTTGCCCTCCGATGCGCACCACCGCGTTCGAGCCCGCGGGCATCCGGGACACGCTGCGGGCGGCGACCGAACAGTTCCTGAGCAGCGAATGGAATTGCCGTATCGATCGCGCGAATCGCCGTATCTACGTCTCGCGTATCTTCAAGATGTACGCGGGGGATTTCGCCGGCAAGGAAGGCACCGCCGATGACTACCGCCGTGGCGTACTGGCATTCATTGCGCGCCATCTTCGGGTCGATCCGGGATCGATCGACGGCTTCGAGGTGCTCTACAACATTTACGATTGGGGACTGAACGATTCCGCGCGCGAGCCGCATCTGGGTCCGATTCTTTTTCACGAGCCTGTCGAGCATTACTCTGCAGCCGACCGCGAGCTGCGCGAGTTGCATCTTTATGAAGGGAACTTCTGCAACCGCACTTGCGATTGGTGCACGATTAGCGGTTCGCCGCACGGATGGTACGAGCCGTATTCGCACGACGTGCTCGAGCAAGCGGTGAAGACGCTCGCGGCCGACGGTAATCTCAAATTCTACGGCGGCGAACCTACTCTCCACGCACGCGCGATTATCGATGCTATTCGCCATGTCCGCTCGCGCGGCTTCCGCGGACTGGTGACAGTCTTTTCCAACGGGATCAAAGCCGGCCGCCTGATCGAAATCCTCGAGAGTGACCCGCGCTCCGAAGCGGTACTCAATTATTCGATATATCATGGCCGCGACGCCGAGCCGCTGCCGGCTCACGCAAAGGAGCAGCTGGAATCCTGGAGCATCGCGCATCCCGACCGGATCTTCAAAGGTTATAAAGTGTTGTTCCACGCTGGCGCTGGCGCGCGCCGGCCTTACGATCGCGACCGCGAGGCGGAATACCATGGCAAGGGAACCGGATGCGTGCGATGCTTCCCCGTGCTGACCACCAAGGGCCGCTTCCACGCCTGCCCGTTCGCCGCAGAAATCGATTCTCCTCACTACGACCTTGGTCGAGTCGGGAGCGACCCGGCGAAGGTGTTGCGCAACTACCAGACCTTCCGCCGCTGGATTGACGACACGCTCGACCCCGCTGCACGCGAGCGCACAATCAGCAGTTGCGAGATGTGCCATACGCGCCTGTCAGAGCTTCCAGTGCCCGCCTACGATTGAGGTTCGCACTCGATGCGGTTTGAACGAAGCCACGAGAAGCTGCTGCCGCTGCGGCTGTTCCTGTGGCGATTCGCGCAATGGACCACGCTCGCAGTTGTCGTCGTCTCGAGTTCCCTGGCCGTAGGCATCTGCGGTTACCACTTTCTCGGCGGTCTGCAGTGGATTGATTCGCTGCTCAACGCGTCGATGATCCTGGGCGGCATGGGTCCGGTCGATACGATCAAATCCAACGCCGGGAAAATCTTCGCATCAGTGTATGCGCTCTACAGCGGGCTCGCGCTGATCGCGGTCGTGGGAATTCTGCTTACGCCCGTACTGCATCGATTCCTGCACAAGTTTCACCTCGCGAAGGATTGATGCCCGCGATTGACATCGGCGGCTCGCTTCCAGCAGTTATGGAAGTCGTAATCGCGGACGAGCGAGGCAAGGAAAATGAGTTCAGACGACAATGCCCTTTCCAGGCTTAAGGTAATCGATTGTGCAACTTACGTCGCGGGACCGGCTTCGGCCACGGTGATGTCCGACTTCGGCGCGGACGTAATCAAGATCGAGCGGCCACCCGAGGGCGACTTGTGGCGCACGTTTCCACAGACGCCCGGCTATCCAAATTCCGAGCTCAGCTACACCTGGCTGCTGACCAACCGCAACAAACGCAGCATCGCGCTCGACCTCTCTCAGGCCGCAGGACGCGACGCGCTTCTGACTCTCGTCGCCGGCGCAGATGTGTTTGTCACCAACTACCAGATCTCGCTCCTCAAGAAATTTCGAATCACCTGGGATGATCTGCGCGCGGCCAACCCGCGGCTAATCTATGCGCAGATCACCGGATACGGCGAGCGCGGCGAGGATGCGGACTCTCCCTCATTCGACGGTCTTGCCTACTGGGCGCGTTCCGGTTTGATGGCCACAGTCACCGGCGCCGACGGCACGCCCGCCAGTGCGCGGCCCGCGATGGGCGATCATCCCACGGCGATGACTTTGTTCGCCGCGATTATGCTCGCGCTCTATCGCCGCGAGCGCACTGGCCTTGGATCGAAGGTCAGCACTTCACTGATGGCGGCGGGTGCATGGGCAAACAGCGTGGACATCCAGGCCAAGCTTTGCGGTGCGCGATTTCCCGAGCGCAAGCCAGGCGACCGTCCGATAAATCCGCTCATCGCAGGATATCCGAGCAGCGACCATCACGCGATGATCATCGCCCTGCTCGATCCCGAGCGCGAGTTTCCGCGCTTGTGCCGCGCGCTCGGCGAGTCCGAGCTTGCAACCAATCCGCTGTTCGCGACGTTTGACGCCCGAAAGGAAAACGCCGCGGTGCTCTATGCGATCCTGCAATCGCAATTCGAAGCCCGTCCGCTCAGCGAATGGCGGCAATTGTTTCGCGAGCACGACATCAAATGGTCGCCGCTGCCGACGCTCGAAGAAGCGGTGGGCGATCAGCAGATGCGCGACTGCGGCGCGATCATCGACTTCGACTACCCGGGCGTCGGCCGTATCGAGACTGTTGACAGCCCCATCTTCGTCGACGAAAGTCCCAAGCGCGTTCCGCAGCCTCCCCCCAGCTTCGCGATGCACACGCGGGAGATCCTTAAGGAGGCGGGCTACAGCGAGCAGCAGGCTGAGCGCTTGATCGAAATGGGCGTCGCCGTGGCTCGCGATCAGAAATGACGGGAGCGAATCCCTCGGTTGGCAAAATTCAACTCCTCGGAGAGCGCGTAAATGAACCTATCCGAGATCGATCTACTGAACCCGGACCGCTTCGTGGCGCGCGTGCCTGACGAATGGTTCACCTATCTGCGCCGTCACGCTCCTGTCTTCAAGCATCCCGAGCCTGGCGGCCGCGGCTTCTGGGTCATCACCCGCTACGACGACGTGGTCGCGGTGAATCGCGATTGCGAAACCTACTCCTCGGAGCAGCAGCTTGGCGGAGTCACCGCCCTGGAGGATCTTCCGCCCGGCTCCGATCTGACCTCGGAAGGCCGCATGATGCTCACGATGGATCCTCCGGATCACACTCGTTATCGCTCATTGGTCAATCGCGGTTTCACCCCGCGCATGATCAGCGCGCTGGCGCAGGGTATCCGGACCGCGGTCGGCACGATCCTCGATCGCGCGATCGCTAAGCGCGAGTGTGATTTCGTACTCGAGGTTGCCGCCGAGCTGCCGCTGCAGGTGATCGCGCAGTTGCTCGGAGTGCCTTTCGAGGATCGGCACAAGCTATTCGAATGGAGCAATCGGATGATCGGAAGCCGCGATCCCGAGTATGCGGTCAGCGAGGAACTCGCGCGCGGCGCGGCGATCGAGATGTTCATGTACTCGGGCGCATTGGCCGCCAAGCGTCGCGAGGAGCCGCGCGACGATATCGTGACCGCGCTGCTTGGCGCCGAAATCGCCGGCGATCGCCTTTCGGAGATGGATTTCAATCTCTTTTTTCTGCTGCTCGCGGTCGCCGGTAATGAGACGACGCGCAACGCACTGGCGCACGGCGTGAACACGCTCATCGATCATGCCGATCAGTACCGGATGCTCACCGAGCAGCCGGCGCTGGTGTCCGGCGCGACCGAGGAGATCCTGCGCTGGGCATCGCCGGTGATGTATTTCCGGCGCAACGTCACCCGCGATGCGGAGATCAGGGGCCAGCAGCTCAAGTCTGGTGACAAAGTCAGTCTTTGGTATATCTCCGCCAATCGCGACGATGAGGTCTTCACCGATCCGTTCAAATTCGATATCAAGCGTTCACCCAACGAGCATGTAGCCTTCGGCGGCGGCGGCGCGCATTACTGCCTCGGCGCCAACCTGGCGCGGATGGAAATCAACATATTGCTCGAGGAATTGACGCGGCGGGTGCGATCGATCGAGAGAATCGGCGAGGTCAAGCGGCTGCGATCTAACTTCATCAACGGCATCAAACATCTGCCGGTCCGCATGCACCTCGCGCCGGGCGCATAACCGGGTCGCTAGCCTTGCGTGAGCGCAGCCTCGCGCAACCCGCGCTCGCGCGCCATCCGCCCATACCGCCCGGTCCAGATGATTAGTAGAACCGTCACGCCGATCGCCATGGTTGGAGATATCGCCACCACGACACCGGGCGAAAGCGTCAGCGCAAACGCCACCCGCACCAACGACTCAAGAATGTAGCCGATGCCCCAGACCACGGTGATCGTCCGCAGGGTCTTTCGGAAGCCCGGACGATCCCACATTCCGTTCCACCACTCGATTCGCGCGGGATCATCGCCGGCCGCGAATTGGCGGCCGAAGTAGAACATCAAGGGTCGGCTCCACAAGAGCGACCACAGGCAGATCGCCCCGAAAACCGCGGTCAGCATCGATTCTTTCACGAGCACAAAGATCACATTGCCGGAAATCAACGACGTGACCGTGCCGACCGCGATGAACACCAAGACCAACGCTCCGATCAGATCGATCCGCCGCGTCTTCATGAAACCGATCGCGATGTTCGCCGCGGGAAAAATCGCGCCCGCTGTCAACGCCGAGACTTCCGAGACCCCGTGGCGCGTCAGAATTTGGTAGGCGATCGCGGGCAGGCCCGCGTCGACGATCAGCGAGGGCAGCATCCCGCGGATAGTTGGCGATCCTGATTGGGGTTCAAAGGATTCCACGTTTTCGGCCACGGCTTCTTTACCTGAGATTCTCGCTTAGATCTTCGTCTCCGCACACGGTTAGAATAAGCATCCCTGAAGCGCAAGCGCCGATCCAATCCATATCCGGCGATTTCCGGTTTGATATCTGGCAGAATCGATCGACGGCGTTGGAGAAGCCGCGGAGAGTGCAGTGGCGAAAACTCAGGCAGCGGACGTTGCGATCGTTGGCGCAGGTATCCTCGGTCTCGCGCATGCCTACTTCGCGGCAAAACGCGGACGCTCAGTCGTGGTCTTCGAGCGCACACCCAAGGCACAGGGAGCGTCGGTGCGCAACTTCGGGATGATCTGGCCGATCGGGCAGCGGGCCGGCGCGGTTCATCAGATGGCGATGCGCAGTCGCCAGATCTGGCAGGAGCTTCTCGATGAGGCCGCTCTTCCGTATCTTCCGACCGGATCGCTCCACGTGGTTTACCATCCTGACGAAGCTGAGGTCGCGCGCGAATTCGCCGAGCGCGCTCCCGAATTCGATTACACCTGTGCGTGGTTGGCTGCCGATGACGTACTGCGGAAAAGCCGCGCCGTGAATCCCGACGGACTGCTTGGCGCAATCTGGAGCCCGACCGAGATGACCGTCGATCCGCGCCAGGTTCTCGCGCGGCTGCCGGCCTTTCTTACTGAAAAATATGCCGTCCAGTTTCGTTTCGGAACGGCAGTACGCTCGATCCGGTTGCCGATCGTCGAAGCCGGCACAGAGTCATGGCACGCGAGCCAGGTGTTCGTATGCGGCGGCGACGATTTCGAAACGCTGTATCCCGAGCTGTTCGTGGCAAGCGGTATCGATCGATGCAAGCTGCAGATGATGCGCACCGCGCCGCAGAAAGACCGATGGCAACTTGGCCCGTCTCTGGCCGCTGGCCTCACGCTGAGATTCTATCCCGCGTTCGAGATCTGCACCGTGACACTGCCCAAATATAAAGAGCGCGTTGCACGTGAACTGGCGGCATATGATCGTTGGGCAATACATACGCTGGTCTCGCAAACCGCCGACGGCGCGCTGACGCTCGGCGACTCCCACGAGTACGGCCTCGCCGTCGATATTTTCAATAAAACCGAAATCGACGAACTCGTGCTGCGCGACGTGCGTAGATTCCTGCTCGCACCGGATCTCTCCATCGCCGAGCGATGGTACGGCGTGTACGCCAAGCATCCGGACAAATCCTATGTCGCGATTGATGCTGCGCCCGGGGTACGTATCGTCACCGCAGTTGGCGGCTCGGGGATGACATTATCCTTCGGCTTGGCCGAACAGATGACACGCGAGATGTCTATATAATGAAGACAGAGTATTCCGGACCCGTAAAGGCCGTGATCTTCGATTGGGCAGGCACCACGGTTGATCACGGCAGCCTCGCACCGGTCCGCGTCCTCCAGCAAGTATTCGCACGGCGCGGCGTTCCAATCTCCGAGGACGATGCGAGGCGCGATATGGGCATCCTGAAGAAGGATCATCTCAGAAAAATACTACTTCAGCCCAGCGTTTCGGCCCAATGGCATAAGGCATCCCGACGCGCCGCGGGAGAAGCCGACGTTGATAGCCTGTTCGCGGATTTCGTGCCACTGCAACTCGAATGCATCGTCGCGCACTCCGACGTTATCGATGGAGTCGCGGAAACAACTGCGCGCCTTCGCCGTCGTGGAATCAAGATCGGAAGCACCACCGGTTACACTCGCGCGATGCTCGATTTGATCCTCGGCCCCGCAGCCAGGCAGGGCTATTTACCTGATTGTTCAATCACCCCCGATGAGGTCGGTGCTGGTCGACCCTTCCCATGGATGATCTTTGCCAACGCCATCCGGCTCCAGGTCGAGCCGCTCGCGGCAATCGTGAAGATCGGCGACACGGTCGTTGATATCGAGGAAGGATTGCGCGCGGGCGTGTGGACGATTGGCGTCGCCCGTACCGGTAACCTGATTGGCCTGTCGTCCGAAGACTTCGCCGCGCTTCCATCGGCGGAAAAGGCGTCTCGTCTCGAGCGTGCCCGCGCGCAACTGATTGCCGCAGGCGCGCATCTGGTGATCGACACGGTCGCCGATTGCGAACCCGCCCTAGACGCGATCGAGTCACGCTTGCACAACGGCGAGCGCCCATAGCCGCTCAGTAGCGCGGCGAGCGTCGCGAGATCGGACCCGGCGCGACAAGCGTGATGTGCGTCAGCGTTTGCTCGTCGTGATTCATGCGCCATGACAGCATCTTCTGCGCATATTCCAGGACCAATCGTTGATGCTCCGGCGACTCGGCCAGGTTCACGAACTCACTCGGGTCAGTCTCGAGGTCGAAGAACAGCGGCGGCAGCTTCGTGAAATGCACGTACTTGTACCGCGCACCTCGAATAATGTTCATCGTGCATTGATGCATAGTAAGCCCGAGCGCGCGTTCCGCGGTCGTGTCCGCGGGATCGCGAAAGTCGTACTCCCAATGCGCCTCGTCGCGCCATTTGTCGTTCAGCCTCGCATTATCAAGAAAGGGAGCGAGCGACCTGCCATCACATTGTATCGGAACCTCGGCGCCAATCGCTTCCAATAAGGTCGGCATGATATCGACGTTCTCGGTAAACGACGAAATCACCGCGCCCCGAGCCTCATCGGCCGGCCGCCGCGGATCTCGCACGATTAATGGGATGTGATAAGACGCGTCGAAATAGCCCCCCTTACCCATTAGCCAGTGATCGCCCATCTGCTCGCCGTGATCCGACGTAAATATAATCAACGTCGAGTTCCAACGGCCGCTGTCTTTCAAAAACTGAATGAGCTTTCCTATCTCCGCGTCAACCCGGCTCATCAGTCCAAAATACACAGCCTTCAGCCGACGGAGCCGCTGCTCATTTTCAGTCGCTCGAAACATCCGATGCGATAGCTGGTACGCGAGCCATGGATGCTGTTCCGCTTCGTCGTCCGGCGTGGCGCGGCGCGAGAATCCCGGCACGAGCGCCGGATCGTATAGCGCGTTGTAAGGCTCGGGCGCGACAAACGGCGGATGCGGCCGCAGCAGCGACAGGTGCGCGACAAATGGTCCGCTGGCAGTGCGTATATACTCTATAGTCTGACTAATCAGAAACGCGGTGTCGTCATACTCTGCCGGATACTTAAGTGGCCTGGGATGCGCCGCGCCATCCTCGTAGTCCGGGCCTTCCGCTCTACAGCCATACGCGAGACTGATATTTGACGGAACCTCGAAACCATGAGTTTGTAGCCAATCGGTCCACGGCTTCGGAGCGCCGAGCAGCAGGCACACCGGCCGGATGCCGGGCAGCGGGCCCTCGTAGCTCGTGAGCCATGGATCGTTCGCCGCGAGCCCGCGTGGATCCTGGCTGGTATCGGTATAGCCAAACAGCACGGGATCGTAGCCGTGTGCCGCAGCCTCTTTAGCCCAATTCGTATGCCGCGCATCAAGCGGAGTGCCATTTGTAACAGAACGATGGTTTTGCAGATACATCCCGGTGTGTAGCGACGCCCGGCTGGGACCGCACGGCGCGGTGTTGGCGAAGTGGCTCTTGAACAGCACTCCCTCCGCCGCCAGAGCGTCGAGATTCGGGGTGCGGACGACAGGATGGTTCAGCGCGGAAAGACAATCACCGCGCCACTGGTCGGCCGTGATGAACAATAAGTTAAGTGGTGATGCCATTTGCGCCACTGAGTCTCGCGCGATCCGGTCATTGCGTCAAATTTCCCAATTTCTCCTGCTCAGCTCCCTATTTGCCACAATAGCGATCTGGAGGGTTCGGCGCAGCGTTCCCGGAGAGTTCGCCGAGCGATTTCAATCACAGATCGTGACGAGAAATTTATTCACACCGTGCCCTGCCAGCCGTCGATTTTGAAGTCTTACGATCGCAGCGATTTTCCGTGGCACGAAATTAGCTCATTTGCTCTTATCATGACTTCCAAAATTTTTCGTCTCGGGATCGCCGCGACGCTGGCGGCGGTAATGTTGCTCGCACCGGGATGTGCTTTGCTGTTAGGCGGCGCTACCGGCGCGGGCGTCGGAGCTATAGCCGGCAGTACCACAAACTCGAACGGTAGCGCGGCCACCGTTGGTGGTCTCGGCGGTGCCGCTGGTGGCGCTCTTGTCGGAGCTGCAGTGGGCGATCCTTTAGTGGGCGCCGTCGCCGGAGGACTCGGAGGCGCTGCCACTGGTTATGAAGTGAAGAAAAACTCTTCCGGCGACTGATCTCGACAGGCAGAGCTCGGTCTTCAGTAAAGTGAATCGGGTCCTACTGCTGCTTCTCGCTGTCTCCGCAGCGATTCTGAGTAGTTGCGGCACAATCCCGGACATCCACGCTCTGCTTCATTCCAAATCTTTTTACGATGAGAACTCGAGCTTTACCGGACCCAATGGACCCCTGACAGAGGAACAGGGACAACAGATCATCCACCGACTGAACGAAAATCAGAAGACGCCCAGCGATATCCTCGCAAGGCATCTCGCCTTCGAGCAGGCGCTCAGCAATGTTCCATTGGTGGTCGGCAACAAGACCACGCTCCTGGAAAACGGCACTGCGACCTATAGCGCAATGTTGTCCACAATCCACGCTGCCAAAGACAGCGTCAACCTCGAAATGTACACATTTTCCGACGGGCCAATCGGTCAGATGTTTGCCGACGCGTTGATCGAGCGGCAGCGCCATGGAGTGCAGGTAAATGTAATTTATGACAGCGTCGGCTCAATCAGTACGTCGTCGAGTTTTTTCGATCGGATGCGCCAGAATGGAATCCAGGTTCTGGAATACCGTCCGCTGGATCCGTTCGCGGCAAAAGTTCCCTGGACACTCAATCACCGCAATCATCGCAAAATGTTAATCGTTGATGGGGGCGTCGCCTTCACCGGCGGCATCAATATCTCTGAGGTTTATGCCAGCGGACTGGGCAGCAGTCCGAGAAAGGAAAGCGGACCGCCGGAATATTGGCGCGATACGGACATCGAGCTCGAGGGTCCGGTGGTCGCGGAAATGCAACGGCTATTCATCAACGAATGGTACTATCAGGGGGGAGCCACGCTCAGTCCACGCAATTATTTTCCAGAACTGAAACGGCGCGGCAATCACATCGTGCGAGTGATCGCGAGCGTACCGGAACAATTCAGCCTGATCTACGTCACCTTGATCTCGGCAATAGTCAATTCCGAAACGAATGTATATGTCACCGACGCTTACTTCGCGCCGGACCGTCAGATGGTGCATGCACTCGAGCACGCCGCTGAACGCGGGGTTGACGTCCGCTTGCTGCTCCCCAGCCAAAGCGACGAACCATTCATCGTGTCAGCAGAACGTTCGCACTACCATGCCTTGCTCGAGGCAGGCGTGAAGATCTATGAATGGCGGGGAAAGATGTTGCACGCGAAAACCGCGACGATCGATGGAGTATGGTCAACGGTCGGTTCCTCGAATCTCGATTGGTGGAGTATCGCGCGTGATAACGAAATCAATGCGATTGTCTTGAGCCATTCGTTCGGCGATCAAATGAACCAGATGTTCCTAAATGACATGGAACACTCCAGACAAATCGAGCCCGAACAATGGAAACATCGCGGCCTGCGAGAACGCCTCGATGAGATTTTCGCGCGGTTCATTGAACCGATCATGTGATAGTCCTCGGCAAGATGCTCCGTTATCCAATCGTTACGCTATGGATCCGTTAAGTGGTGATGGCCTATTTGCCGACGTCGAGCATTACTGCGCGCTCGGCGATCATCGCACCGCGACCGAATGCGACTTCAAAACTTCGCAATGGATCGCAGACGAGCTTTCAAGGGTCGGCTTCACGACCCGCTTCCATCCGTTCACAGTTCGACAGTTCTTTTTGAGAGGCGCGCAACTGAAGATCGCCGGACGTGGCCTCGAATGTTTTCCTCTATGGCCTCCACGCGCTACGTCCCGTCCTGTTATCGCCAAGCTCGCTCGACTCGATTCCGCTTCGCCGGAAGTAAAAGGGCGAATCGCACTCGTCCACTTGCCGAAGCATCGCGGTGACACGGTCGGGCCGCGCTCACCAGCGACACAAATCGTTGACTCCGCCGTCAAAACCGGCGCAATAGGTGTGCTTGCCGCCACAGAAGGCCCTACCGGCGAGATCATCGCGATGAACTCTTCCGGTAATTTACCGTCATGGCCGGTTGGGTTTTTTTGGTTGCTCCGCGCGATCTTCCGAAGCTCGAGGCCGTGCAGCCTGGCGACGATGTATCAATGTTAATCGATGGTGACGCAAACGACGCGGCATCCGCGCGCAATGTGATCGCGACGCTTCCCGCATCAGACCCGGCTTCGAGCCGCCGCGAGCTGATGATTGTATCGACACCGATCAGCGGATGGTTCCGGTGCGGCGCAGAGCGCGGGCCGGGCATAGCGATGCTTCTCGGACTGGCGCGTTTCGTCGCCAGACGGACTAGAGAATGCGATTGGATATTCCTCGGTCACTCCGGGCATGAACTCGGATTCGCCGGGATGCGCGCGTATCTGCGCGATGAGCCGCCTCCGCGTGAGCGCGTGAAATGCTGGATGCTGTTTGGTGCAGCCGTCGCGGCCTTCGAGTGGCAACAAGGTCCCGAGGGACTGCTGCGGCTTGATCGAGTTAACGCGCGCCGCAGGTTGTACGCGAGCGAAGACCTGTTAGGCATCGCGCGCAAAACTTTCGCGGGGATTCCATGCATTGGGCCACTGGCCGATCAGGGCGCCGGCGCGCAGCGCTTGCTGGTCGAGAACAGCTATTCCCGGATGGGCCTTTCTCTTGGTAACTTCTTTCATCACCTGAAGAGCGACGGTCCTGAAATGACCGCGCCGGCGTTGCTCGAACCGCTTGCACGCGCATCGGCCATAGCGCTCACGATAGCGGAATCCAGATAAACCAACCCATCAGGGGCTCTGATGTCTAATCCTGATCATTCCAACCCCGACGACTACTACGAGCGGGTTCGTACCCTGCTCGAGGACTCGTACGTCGCGGCAGATGAGCGCGGCGATGTCTTTGGCGGCTCGGGGTCGTCCGGCGACATGGCGAGTTGGGAAGCCAAGCGGCGCGTGATCGCTCGCGCCTTCGATCGGGACGGCACCTGGCTGGACGTCGGATGCGCCAATGGCCTGCTGATCGAGACTCTGACGGCGTGGGTCGCGGAGGACGGACATCATATCGAACCCTACGGACTCGATCTTTCGGGGCGGATTGCGGACAGAGCGCGGAAGCGGCTTCCGCTTTGGGCGGCGCGAATCTGGAGCGGGAATGTGATGACGTTCGAGCCGCCGATTCGCTTTGACTATGTCACCACTCTTGCCGATGCGGTGCCGCCCGAAAGTTGGGGGATGCTGCTCGAGCGCGTGGCTCGCCTATACCTCAAACCCAACGGACGTCTGATCTTGAGCTGCTACAGACCTGGCGCTTTCATGCTCGCGAAGCCGGCTCGCGAAGCCGAGTCGGCGGCGGAAATCCTTCGCGCCGCAGGCTTCGAGCCCGTCGGCGAGACCGAGGCGCACGACCCTGTGACGGGCGCGGCAAAGGTGCGGGTTGCGTGGACCGATATCGGCGCACGAATCTGACGCTCGCGCCGGTCGAAAATCTGGCTTCGTGCCTTCGAGGTGTGCCTTGCTGCGAGACGGTGATGAGTTCGAGGTCGAGAACGGTGGGCAGCGCTGGGCCGTTTCCTGGCACTCCGGGTCCGTTGCGCCGGACGGCCGCGCGCACGGCTCGGCCGGCGTCTGCGTGACCGAAGCCGGTGGCGTGGTTCTGATCTCGCCAGACGGTGAGTCCTGGGGCTTTCCGGCAGGCCGACCCGAAGGCACAGAGAATTGGGAACAAACACTGCGTCGAGAGATGCTCGAGGAAGCGTGCGCGATCGTGACCGACGCGCGTCTTCTCGGGTTCAGCCGCGGTCGATGTATTGACGGATCGGAACTTGGGTTGGTGCTGGTCCGCTCAATCTGGCTGGCGAAGGTACGGTTGCTCGAGTGGAAGCCCGAATTCGAGATCCACTTCCGCCGCGTCGTGCCAGCTACCGAGGCGATCACGGAGGAGTCGGCGGCCTTCAGACCGCTATGGTTGAAAGCTTTTGCCCTGGCTCATTTATTGTGAACGCGAGCGCCGCCCAAACGAGTGCACAGTTCTGAAAAAACCAGGTTCGCCAAGTCACCCTTCTTTACAATTTCAATTTCTGACGCACGCGAGGCAGCACCTGCTCGCCGTAAAAATCAATCACATGCCTTTGATCCGATTGGCCGGAATGGACATTAACGATCGTCGCACCACTGTTGAAAAGCTCGACTAATGTCTTCGCATGAACGTCAGGGTCGGTACTTATCGGCCATCTGGCGTATACCTTTTCAAGCGGAAGTTCAGCGCCAGCTCGATTTTCAATCGCCTGAGGATCGCGAATGTTGAAATAGGTTTTGAAGGCGTTCGGCAGAAACCGCCAGAGCTCTGCCGATCGCTCCGCCTCTTTCATGTCGCCGACCACGACAAACTGCTCGACCAGAACCGGCATCTGTCGAGGATCCTTGCCCGCCGCTTTCGCGCCCTTCTCGAATTCCGTTTTGTGCTGCTTCCAGCTCTGAGGATCGGTGACGAGCCCGTCGCCGTACCGGCCTGAACGATACATCGCTTTCGGACCGACATTTGCCGCCATCAACAGAGGTACATTTCCTGCCGGTCGATCGTATAGCTTCGCATTGACGTTGTAGTACTTGCCGGCATGAACGACCTCTCGCCGGTCCACAGCTTTCGGATGATGTCCGTCGCTTCCACCAGGCGCTCCGACCGCTCGGGCCACTTGGGCCATGTTCCGGTCGCGGCCTCCTCATTAAGTGCCTCACCCGACCCGATTCCCAAAAATATTCGTCCCGGGTAAAGCTGGCTCAGCGAGGCAAACCCTTCGGCTACCACCGCTGGATTGTAGCGGAACGTCGGACACGTCACTGTCGGTCCAATCCAGACGCGACGGGTTCGTTCGCCCAGCGCGCTCATTGTTACCCACGCCTGTCCGGCGTGGCGTTCGTTTGCCTGCCACGGTTGAAGATGATCGCTGGTGGCCAATAGATCGAACCCAGCCTGCTCGGCAGCCACGCCCAATGCGACGAGTTCGGTGACAGGAAATTGCTCGTGCGCCAGCATGAAGCCGATCATCCGCGCATTTATCTCAGGCGTAGCGCCTCGCGCTCCCGAGCTTTTAGTTGATGATTCGCTAGACATATTTGACGCCCTTGCCGGCGTTGAGGACGCCAGCATCGAGGTGCCCGCCAGTAAACCCGCCGACTTCAGCAGAGTGCGCCGGCTAAGCACGCCCGAACTGTTTTCAGTGTTGGATTTCATAGGACTTAGCGTCCGCTTGCGACGGGAGATGAGTGCAGGAAGGTCAGCAATCGATGTGCCAGCGCGCGCGATTTGATTTCCCCTCTCCGCACAACGATTTACCGCTTCAGATGATCGAGTGATTCCGAATCAACGGCTGTAATATTTTCTATCGCAGGCTCACGCTGCCGGTGGTGTTATGCTCCGTCAGTGGCACTCACGACCAAGAAAGAATTGCGATCAGGCACTCCCGTTTGGATGGCCTATCCGCGCAGGGTACCTGCCGCCGGGCCGCTCACTCGAGACTTGAAGGCCGACGTCCTGGTGGTCGGCGCCGGAATTAGCGGCGCACTCGTCGCCTATGCGCTCGCGCGCGAGGGGCACAGGGTTGCGGTAGTCGATCGCCGTGGTCCGCTGCGGGGCTCCACGCCCGCGAGCACGGCCCTGCTGCTGTTCGAGGTCAACACGCCCTTGATTCAGTTGAAACGCAAGATCGGCACGCGGCCAGCCGAACGCGCGTGGCTGAGATCCAAAGGCGCGCTCGACGCGCTTCACAAACTCGCCCGGCACGAAAAGATCGAAGCCTCGATGAGTTTGCATCCGTCGGTCTATCTGGCGGGTGATCTGCTGGACGCGCGAGGACTCGCCAGAGAGGTTCGCGCCCGCGAACGAATCGGATTGCCCAGCCGATACCTTGATCGGCGTGAGCTTCGCACCCGCTTTGGCTTGGCGCGCAGCGCGGCGATAGTGAGCGACGATAATGTCGCCGCGGATCCGCGCGCCCTGGCAGCGGGATTCCTGAGACGAGCCGAAAAATTCGGTGCACGGCTGTTCTCACCGCACGAGGTCGTGGATATCCAATCCGGCAAACGCGCGGCAACGGCGCTGACCAAGGACGGTTTCACGATCCACTCACGCCAAATCGTATTGTGTACCGGTTACGAACTGCCGAAGATCGTGCCGGCCCACGGACACAGCATCGCCTCGACCTGGGTTATCACCACCAGACGCCAGCCCAGGCACCTATGGCCAAGCGAGTGCTTTATCTGGGAAGCGAGCGATCCGTACCTATACGTGCGCACCACGATTGATGGACGTGTTATTTGCGGAGGAGAAGACGAAGAATTCGTGGACGAGGCGGAGCGAGACAAGAGGCTCGATCTCAAAACAAAAATCCTAGAGAAGAAACTCGCGGCGCTGCTTCCCAGAATCGATCCGCGCGCAAAATTCGCATGGACCGCCTCGTTCGGCCAGAGCACCACCGGACTACCCAGTATCGGGCCAATCCCAGGCTATCCGCGTTGTTACGCCGTGCTGGGATATGGCGGCAACGGAATTACCTATTCGATGCTCGCCGCACAACTTGTATCGGCCGCAATAGGGGGCCGTAAAGATCCGGACGCGAAGCTGTTCGCGTTTCGATAGTGTGAGCGACGCGTAACGCGTGCATCCCTTTTCCGTCCGATGATCTTTTGCAGGTCGTGCTCTCAGAATCAGGCTGCGGGAGCGATGTTCTGGTTGACGCGAAAAAAATTGCCGGGATCGAACTTGCGTTTGATCAACGATAGCCGATCGTACTTATCTCCGTACGCGGCGCGAACTCGAGCTTCGCCCTCGTTTTCGAGATCGTTCACGTACACCGCACCGGTCGAAAGCGGTTCCATCGCGCGATAGAACTCTTCCACCCAGGCGCACGATTTCTGACGCTCGCCGGCCTTCTGCCAGTAGGTATGGATCCAGTATTCGAAGCCACTGCGCCGAAATCCAAAAGCATTGTCGTGAGGCTTCGCGCTCCACGGCCCGTGCCAGTACATCATGGTGATCCCGCTGGCCTCGTGCGGCGCATTGGACGCGTTCTTTACAATGGTTTCGATCACCTGGTCAGTAAGCCGTCGGAAATGCCCACCCCTTCGATGACTCGAGTGCTCTCCTTCCGGCACGTCATAGCCACCTCGCTGTTCGTCGAGATAGGCCTTGAGCTCTATCGTATCCTTGAAGGGCTTCAGGTACTTGCGGAGCGGGCGTAGCACTCGCTCTCCCTTCCTTTTCTCGCCGGTCCACACCACTTTGATATCCAGCATCCGTTCGCCCGGATGCGGCAGCACTGCAGCTACTAAAAACAGGTCGGAGGTGATTGCCGGTGCGAACCCGTCAAGAAATTGCAGGATCTTTCGCGCCTGCCGAATCGGGTAACTGAGGCTACCTGATAGAACCGTCTCAATTGGGTGGAGCTGAAATTCAAGCGAAGTGGCTATACCGAAATTTGCGCCAGCGCCGCGCATCGCCCAGAACAGATCGCGATTCTCTTCATCGCTGGCCGTCAGAATCTTGCCATCGGCAGTGACTACCTCAAGCCGCACGATACTGTCGCATCCATAGCCGAACTTTGGTGTGAGTGAACTTTCGCCTCCGCCCAGTGAGTATCCCGCCACGCCAACCGTGGGACACGAGCCGAGCGGCACCGCCATCCGGAATGACTGGGTAAGACAATCCAGCTCGCCCGCCACGATCCCGGGTTCGATTTGAATTCTCTCGTGTGAAGGATCGATCCGAACGCGCTTCATCGGTGAGAGATCGACGACCAGTCCGCCATCGCATACTCCATGACCGGCGAAACTGTGGCCGCCCGATCGAACTGCGGTGAGCAGCCCCTTGTCACGGGCAAATGCTATAGCCAGTTGAACGTCTTTCCGGTCCGCGCATCTTACGATCAGCGCAGGATGTGCAATGACCGCGCGATTGTTCACGCGTCGCAGCTTCAGGTACCCGTGGTCGCCCGGTGAGACAATTTCTCCGGTGAACGACTTCGCAAACATGGCGGCGCCGGAAATGCTCATTGAATATATTCCGGCGCCGCGAATTCCGGTCTAGACACCCGTGCGCTCCCAGAAACGGAGCTTGCGGCATTCCTGGATGAACCGGGCAGCGTCAATGGCCGCGCCAATCGCGATAAACCCCGCATCAAGTTTGTCAGCGCCCAGTACTTTAGCCAGAAGAGGCTTGGCTGCTTCGCTATAAGCGACGAATTTCGATACTTTTTTCGCCATGTTAGCAGCCTCGATTGGAACAATTTTGCTTTGCGAGATTTCTGAGAAAGGGAATCGGTGCTTCATTGAGCGCTCGCTGCGATTGTCCGCCGCATCGAATCTGCTCATGTGTTGCAACGATTCTGCCAGAGCGCCGAAGAGCGATCCGGTCCCGTATCTGCTCGACTATCCGCTGAGTTCCGCTAATGCACCGGACGGCTGGTGTAGAGGTGTGTAAAAAGGTGTGCCGATGCTGCCATATTGTCAACCCTGATTTCTTGCATATGGGACGCTTGTAGGCTTTATTCCATATGCTTCAGCGAGTAGCCGAGCCTCGAGAGTTTGCCGATGCGTCCAAGTGCTCCCTCCAAAGCAGAGAAAAAATCTGCAAGATCCAAACTTCACGCACCAACGGCGGCCAAGGCACCCGAGCGCCTCGAAAAGGCGCTGACCGGAATCACCGGTTTCGACGAAATAACCTTTGGCGGCCTGCCCCGCGGACGGGCGACGCTGATTTGCGGCACTCCGGGATGCGGCAAGACCATGCTCGGAGTCGAATTTCTCGTCAACGGCGCCAGGAAGTACGGCGAGCCCGGCGTTTTCGTCGCGTTCGAGGAAACCCGGGATGAACTGACCGTAAATAGCGCGTCACTTGATTTCGATCTGAACCAACTCGTCCGCGACGGCATGCTCGCAATCGATCACGTGCATGTCGATCCAAGTGAAATCGCCGAGACTGGAGAGTACGACCTGGAGGGTCTGTTCATTCGGCTCAAGTACGCGATCGAGTCGATCGGCGCAAAACGCGTCGTGCTCGACACGATCGAGACGCTGTTCTCCGGGTTCTCGAACACCGCACTGCTGCGCGCTGAAATTCGGCGCCTGTTCCAATTCCTGAAATCATTCGGCGTAACCGCGATTGTCACCGGCGAACGCGGCGAAAATTCGCTCACTCGCTTCGGTCTCGAGGAATACGTCGCCGACTGCGTGATCCTGCTCGACCATCGGGTCACCGATCAAATCACCACCCGCCGCATTCGTGTCGTGAAATACCGCGGCAGCGGCCACGGGACCAACGAATATCCGTTTATTATCGACGAGCAGGGATTCTCGGTCTTGCCGGTTACCTCGATGGGGTTGCGGCACCAAATCTCAAACGAGGTCATTTCGTCCGGCGTCCCCGATCTCGATGCGATGCTGGGAGTCGGCGGCTATTATCGGGGCACCAGCGTGCTGATGTCGGGGACTGCGGGCATGGGCAAAACCAGTTTCGCCGCGGCGCTGGCGCGTTCGGTATGCGAACACGGCGAACGCACGCTCTATTTTGCCTTCGAGGAATCCGCGGATCAGATCATCCGCAACATGCGATCGATCGGCATCGACCTCCAGCCTCATCTCGAGAGCGGGCTTCTGCGGATCACCGCCCAGCGTCCATTTCTCTACGGCCTCGAAATGCATCTGGTTTCGATGCACAAGGAGATCAACCAGTTCCGGCCGACCGTAGTGATCGTCGATCCGATTTCCAATTTGATCGCCGCCGGAAATCCATGCGAAGTGAACGCGATGCTCACGCTGCTGATCGACTTTCTGAAGAGTGCGAGCATAACCGGTTTTTTTACGGTGCTGACCGAAAACGGCGGACGGTTGGAAGCCACTGAACTCGGAATTTCGTCGCTCATCGACACCTGGATGCTGGCGCGCGATATCGAGTATTCAGGAGAACGCACCCGCGGACTCTATGTCTTGAAGTCGCGCGGGATGAATCACTCCAATCAGATACGGGAATTTTTGTTGACCTCCGAGGGAATCAAGTTGGTCGAGGTCTACCTCGGTCCTTCGGGGATGCTCACGGGCTCCGCTCGTTTGGCGCTGGAACAGCAGGAACGCGACGCTTCGCTTCGGCTCGCCGAGGAAAACGAACTCAAACTTGCGGAGCTCTCACGCAAGCGCAAAGTCATGGAAGCGCGGATCGAAGCTATTCGAGCGGAATTCGAGGCCGATGCGGCAGAGATAGAGAAGACGGTCGCAGTCGAGACCCGACGCGAAGAGAAGCTGAACGACAATCGGTCCGCAATGGCAAAAAGCCGCCGAGTCAATTAATCGGTTGCCTGACTCCTCCAGAAGCCAATAATTGAAGTGTGCGTCTGGAACAGGTTGTAGAAATGAAAAAGAACCCTGCGGCTTCGAATAAGTCTGTCCGCAAGACGGCAGCGGCCAAGCCAGCGCTCCGTAAGAAAGTCGAACCGCAGCCGCTCGAATCGTATCAGATGCGGCTCTACGTCGCTGGACAATCCACCCGTTCGGTCGCCGCGATCGCCAATCTGCGCCGCATCTGCGACGACCATTACCCCGGCCGCTGCACCATTGAGGTTATTGATCTGATGCGCAATCCAGAGCTCGCCAAGGCCGATCAGATTGTCGCAATCCCAACCCTGATCAAAAAGCTTCCGGAACCCGTCCGACGCATCATCGGCGATCTCTCAGTGACCGATAAAGTTCTGGTTAGTCTAAATCTGAATCCCGCCTGAGGTTGTCATGGCAAAGATTCATCACCTCAGACCCAAGCCGGCCGCTCGCACAAAGAAGCCGGCAAAGGGCATACGCTACGTGTTGCGTCTGTTCACCAGCGGAACCACCCCCCGTTCTACCCGGGCGATTCAGAATTTATGCGAGATCTGTGAGTCCGACTTGAAGGGACAGTACGATTTGGAAGTGATCGATATCTATCAGGAACCCGGCCGCGCATCCCAGTCAGATATTATCGCAGCGCCGACTCTCATCAAGGAAGAACCACTCCCAATCCGCCGCATGGTCGGCGATCTGTCCGACCGGCCCAAGGTGCTCCTCAATCTCGCAATTGGGGGTGCTTCAAAGTGAAGATCGATCAAAAGCCCTCCGTCCGCCTGGAACTCGACGAGCTGCGCCAACGCCTCCAGGAAGCCGAGGAAACCCTAAATGCAATCCGCGGCGGCGAGGTCGACGCCCTGGTAGTGTCAGGACCCGCGGGGGAAAAGGTTTTTACCCTCGAAGGTGCGGAGTATCCGTATCGCGTTCTGGTCGAAAGCATGAACGAAGGCGCGATCTCGCTCACCAACGACGGTGTCGTGCTGTACTGCAATTCCGCGTTCGCGCACATGAGTGGCGTCCCGCTCGATCAGATCATGGGCCACGACCTTAGCGAATTCGTCCGCCCCGAGGAACGTGAGTCGCTCAAAAGGCTTATCCGTCAAAGTAGCCACGAACCGATCCGCGCCGAAATGGCCTTGATGAGCGCGGCGGGAGCCACGCTTCCGACTCAGTTTTCGCTCAACCCGGTCGATCTCGGGGAGGGTCGGTCAATCGGAGTGGTCGTGACCGACCTGAGCGAACGCAAACGCAACGAGCAGGCCGAAGCCGCCGTCCGCATGCGCGACGAGTTCCTCGCGATCGCCTCCCACGAACTGCGCACACCATTGAGCACCCTGGTTCTCCGGCTGGGTTTGCTCGAACGTCACTCCGCCAAGGGCGATACCGCGCAGGTGCAACTGAGTGTCGCCCGCGCGCAGGAACAGGCGGGAAGAATCGGCCGCCTGGTGGACCGTTTGCTCGACGTATCGCAACTGGCCAGCGGAAAACTCAAACTGGACCTGATGCCCTGCGACCTGGGCGAAATCGTAAAGGACGTCGCCGAGCGTCTCTCGGAGCAGGCATCGGAAGCAGGCAGCGAACTGCGGATGGACCTTGGCAGCGGAATTATCGCCGAGTCGGACAAGTTCCGGCTCGACGAAGCGCTTAGTAACGTCGTTTCCAATGCGATCAAGTACGGCGCAGGACGTCCCGTGGATATCCAGCTCCAGACCACCGACACACAGGCCACCCTGCTGGTGCAGGATCGTGGCATAGGTATTCCGCCGGCGGATCTCGCGCGAGTTTTCGGCCGTTTCGAGCGAACCACGCTGAGCCGCAATTATGGCGGACTCGGATTGGGACTTTATATCGCCAGCCAGATTATCGAACAGCATCGAGGGTCGATCAGAGCTGAGAACCGAGTCAACGGAGGGACCCGCTTCGTGATCGAGCTGCCGCGCAGAGTGCCCCCAGACGACCGGCGAAAAAGCTAGCAATCCGCCGTGTCCCAGGGTCGCAAATCCACCTCTCGCAGCAATGACCTTAAGAAGATCCATGACGTGGCTGCCCTTGCAAAGATCCTCGTCATCGAAGACGACCCTGACCTGGCCTCAGCCATGTGCGATCTCTTGAACATATCGGGCTATCGCGCGTCACACGCCGCCGACGGGGTTGCTGCGCTCGAGATGCTTGGCCGCAGCGATCTGCCCGACCTGATTCTGCTCGACCTGATGCTGCCGAGGCTGGATGGATGGGGATTTCGCGCGGCTCAACTCGCCGACAAACAGCTTAGCGCCATTCCGGTCGTCGTGCTTTCGGCCGTCGGTGAGATCGTCAGACCTATCATAGCCGACTATCTTTTGCGCAAGCCGGTCACTCCGGATATCTTGCTCGCGTCGATCGAGAGATTTCGTCGACGACCGCCCCGCTAAGTCATTTGAACCCGCATCTCGCGGTCGATCACGGCTTTTGTGCGCACAAAATTCGCTGGCGTACGTCGCCGCTGGTGACGGATACTGGAGGTCACGCCAACATCAGTTTCCCCGCGACCGGCGATCTGGATCACAGATGCAACGTCCAACCGATTTGCAGAAGATCGAACCAGTCGAGCAAACCGACGACCTTTTCGACGATATAGCATGGCTTTCTGATGAACTCGCCGGCGCCAATCCGGGGCGCCAGTCCGAGCTGATGCGCCTGCTCCTTTCCCGCGTCACCCTCGACCAGATGTATCAATTTTGCGGTCTTCTCGACGCGCGCGGAACGATATGGGAGGCGAACGATACCGCCTTGCGCGCCGCCGGAATCTCCCGTCGCGACGTTCATGGCAGACCGGTTTGGGAAGCTCGATGGTGGCAAAGCTCTCCCGAAGCCTCCCGAAAGCTCAAGGACGCGGTCGATCGAGCGGCTAAGGGCGAATTCGTAAGATACGACGTTGACATAATCGGCCGCGCCGGCGGCGCAGAAATCATCACCATCGATTTCAACATCAAGCCGGTTCGGGACCGGTATGGGGAAGTTCAGTTTCTCATCTGCGAAGGGCGTGACGTCACTGAGCAGCGGCGTCTCGAACGCGAGGTGGCACACCAGCGCGAGGAGCTCTACCGGTCCGCGCGCAACGAAATCGAGGTGAGGAAATCGGTCGAGGGTGCTTTGCGCGAAAGCGAAGAAACGCTGGAAGCTCAAATTGCCCAGCGCACCGCCGAGGTGCGCGGTAAAGAAGCGCGTCTGCGTACCATCTTCGAGACCAGCTACACCTATCAGGGTCTGCTTACCCTCGACGGCACCCTCGTCAACGCCAATGCCACCTCGCTCGCGGGTATCGAAGCCATCCTCGAAGACGTGGCGGGTAAGCCGTTTTGGGATACGCCTTGGTTCACCAATACCCCCGGGATGTCCGAGAGGGTGCGCGAAACGATCCCAGTCGTCGCAGGAGGCGAGGGCGTACGGCAGGAAATCTATGTGAACCTGCCCGCGGGCGGCTGGCGATGGTTCGATTTTCAGATGCGCCCGATTCGCAACGATAAGGGCGCGGTAATCTCTATCCTGGCCGAAGCGGTCGAGGTGACAGGGCGCAGGCAGGCGGAGGAAGCGCTGCGGCAGTCGCAGAAAATGGAAGCGATCGGCCAGCTCACCGGCGGCGTCGCGCACGACTTCAACAATCTCCTGCAGGTGATTATCGCCAACCTCGACGGCTTGCTCCGGCATATTCCGGCAGGCGACGAGACTCAACTTGGCGTCGATGCTCGCCGGTATATCACTGGCGCCATGAGGGGTGCCGAGCGCGCCTCATCGCTGACGCAAAGGCTCCTGGCCTTTTCACGTCGCCAACCGCTGGATCCCAGGCCGATCGATGTAAACAAGCTGGTCGCAGGCATGTCCGACCTCCTGCGCCGTACCTTGGGAGAAACTATCTCCATCGAAAATGTCACCGCCAACGGACTCTGGCGGGTGCATGTCGATCCCAACCAGCTTGAAAGCGCGATCTTGAACCTGGCCGTCAACTCGCGCGACGCCATGCCCGACGGCGGCAACCTCACCCTCGAGACCGCCAACGCCTTTCTGGATGAGATGTACGCCACCGGGCAGGAAGAAGTGGTGCCCGGACAATATGTCTTAATCAGCCTGACCGACACCGGATGTGGCATGTCACGCGAAGCGGTGGCGCGGGCCTTCGAGCCGTTCTACACCACCAAGGATGTTGGACACGGCACTGGGCTTGGTCTCTCTCAAGTATATGGCTTCGTCAAGCAATCAGGCGGCCACGTCAAGATCTACACTGAGCTCGGTAAGGGCACGACCGTAAAGATATATTTGCCGCGACTGTTAGCCACCGACGATAGCCTCGCGGATGCGGAACCAGGCATCGCAGCCGCCCGCGGAGTAGCGTCCGAGACTATTCTCGTGGTCGAGGACGACGAGGATGTGCGCAAACATACCAGGGAAATACTGCATGAGCTCGGCTACCGGACGCTTGAAGCCGGCACCGCTCACGGAGCCCTGCAGATTCTACAGGCGCATCCCGAAATCCAGTTATTGTTCACCGACGTCGGCTTGCCCGGCGGCATGAACGGCCGTCAGCTCGCCGATCGGGCAAAGGGCCTTCGCGCCGATCTCAAGGTTCTGTTCACGACCGGTTATGCCCGCAACGCCATCGTGCATGGCGGACGGCTTGATCCCGGCGTGCAGCTCATCACCAAACCCTTCACCTATGCGGCGTTAGCTTCGAAGGTCAGAGCTCTCCTCGATACCCGGCGGGGGCCTATGCGTATTCTGCTGGTCGAAGATGATTTCGCCATCCAGGAGGTGGTGGTCGAATTTCTCGAAGGACTCGGATTCAAAATTGAGACGGCCGCCTCCGCCGCCGAGGCGATGGATAAGCTCCGTCTGATCGGCGGAGCAGTGCAGGCTGCGATCATCGACTTTGGCCTTCCGGGCCAGAAAGGCGATGTACTCGTGGCGGAGATTCGTACGATCTATCCGTCCCTGCCAATCGTCGTCGCAAGCGGCTACGGAGACGACATGCTCCGCGCCCGATTCAAGGACACCGATCACATCCTGTTCCTGCGAAAACCCTACAACATCGAGCAATTGGAGACCGCGCTGGCCTCGGTGGTCGCGGGCGCTTAGTTTTGTGATCGGGTGAGCATTTTTTATATAACTTCACTCCGTTCCGCTTCAAGTGTGCGCTCGCAATTCCGAAATATTCGCTTTCACGCCGCTTTTTGTCGCGAATGATCTCGCATCTAGTGGCACACCAGATGCTCCATCTTAGCTCTCATCTTTAATTTTTTTTACGCGTGAGGTCCGTAATGGATGACCGAGATCGCCGCATCCGCGAGCGCGCCTATGAAATCTGGGAAAGCAAGGGCAGGCCCGAAGGGCGTCAGGACGAAGATTGGTACGAAGCGGAAAGCCAGATAAGTTCAAACGAACCCAAAGAAGAGGCCGGGCTCGAAGCCGCGCACGAATACGAAACTGAACTGAAGAAGTTTGAACGAAGCGGCCAAGTCGCCCGCAAGGCAGAGGAAGCCAGAAGGGCAATTGACGGTCCCGAAGCCGAGGTCCTCAAGCGAGCCGAGCAGGCGGGCAAGGATCGCTCGCGAAGCCAGCGATAATCGCCGCGGAGCGCTTTTTGTCCGGGCAGCCAGACTCCCCACCGACAGCGATAGATTCGTACGGCTGAGGTGGTCAGCCGGCCTGGAACATCGCCTTTTCCTTGTCGATCACTGTCTTGAAGCTCGGCCGGTTGTGGATGCCCTCGACGTAGGCCGCGAGCTTCGGCCAACGCTTTGCGTCGATGCTGCATCCCGCGAGTTGGAAGTTCACGAAGATCGTCGCGATGCCGATATCGGCGATCGTGAAGCGATTTCCGACCAGGAACTTCTTGTCGCCGATTTCTTGCTCGAGATAGTCGAACAGCGGTGGAACTTCCTCGTCGAGAACTTTTTTGATCGCGGCTTCATCGGCCGGCTGGTTGAAGAATCGTGGACCGATTACGCGCGCGAAGAAAATCTTCGCACCCAGGATTGGCGCCAGACCCCCGTCGCCGTACTCCTCGAACCACAAGGCGCGGGCATATTCGTACGGATCGGAAGGATAAAGCGAAGGCTCGGGATGCGTCCGCTCCAGGTAAGCGATAATCACCGACGAATCAGCAAGTGTGCGGTCGCCGTCTCGAAATGCCGGAATTTTTCCGAGCGGGCTGATTTTGCGGTACTCAGGATTCGGCCCGAACGGAACGACGGGGTCGTGCTCGTAGGCGATTCCTTTTTCGGTCAATGCGACTATGGCTTTCCGAACAAAGGGTGATCCGAGCGATCCGTATAGTGTTGGCATGAAAAGATCTCCTCGAGCTGGCGTGGTTGACAAGTTATCCAATGCTCACTTCTTCGAGCGCGCTACCGACGTGACGTTTCCTTAACGATGCAGCCGCGGAACATCGCCTGCGCATTCATTGCCGGACGGTACTCCGAAATCGACCGCGACCCTAGCGGGTCTTCGTTCCAAACGGCGTGCGGAGTGCCGGGCGGAATCACCATCACTCTACCCCGCTCCAGGACGAACTCCTGTCCCGCTACACAGCATCGCACTGTACCCTCGATCACCTCCAGCCGCTCCTCTTGCTGCGTGTGTATGTGATCCTTCGGACGCGGCGTCACCAAGCGCGCGATATACTCGCATCGGTATAGTTCGCCGGCGGTTTCTTCGGCCGACTTGAGGACGATCACTCGATCTTGCATCGCCGGACTTTCTGATGGCCGCGTCATCATCATGAGATCTATCTCCTCAATAAAATGCAAGAACCGCGTTGAGAGAGAATCTAGCACTGTGCTCGCGATCAGCCGCGAGACGTTGCTGACAGCCACCTGTCAGCAGTGTCCAGCGGCTCGCGCGCGGCGGGCGAGATCCTGACAGCGCCATGTCAGGAGCGTTGGGGCGTCAGGATTTGCTGAGCAATTGGCGGAAGAGATCTCCGGCGGATTTGCCAGGCTCCTGAGTGAACGGTTCACCCAGGAATTCGACGTCGCTCATGCGATCAGTGCGGAAAAAGCGGAACTCGTTACGCAACTCGCACCAGGACGCCGCTATCCAGACCGGTGGATAGAACCACAGACTCAAGGGACGCACCTTGCGCCTGGTCTCCGCTCCCTTCTCGTCGCAATATCGAAAACGGACCTTCCGGCAGCCGCGAATCGCCGCCCGCAGCCCTCCGAGATCGAACGTCACCGGTAGCTTGCGCATATCTTTCGGCGCCCACAGCGATCTGTCCTCCAGCATCCGATGCAGATGCGGGGGCAACACGTTCTCGATCTTCGACAACGCGGCGTCGGCAGCCTGGCCCAGCTCGGCGTCGCTCCAGTTCTGAACCATGCGAGCGCCGAAGACGAGCGCCTCGAGCTCGCTCTCGCTGAACATCAACGGCGGCAAATCATAGCCTTTGCGCAATGAGTAGCCGACGCCGGCTGCGCCCTCGATCGGGACGTCGCTTGCGATCAGATCGGCGATGTCCCGATAGATGGTGCGCTCGCTCAACTCAAAGTATTCAGCGAGCGAGCTCGCGGTGACCACCTTGCGCCGGCGCAAGCGCTGGATTATCTCGAACAGGCGATCGGCGCGGCGCATCGTCCTAACCTCGAAACACTTTTTTCACTGTCGCGGACCGACGGCAACCCCCGGAATCAACGACCGGATGATTCGGCCCAGGGTAAGTCGTCTCCGCTGCGAAATATTCGGCGTGTGTGCTATGCACGAGTGCATCCGCCCGCTACGCGGCGGACGCCGACGCGGGAGGAAGTCAGGGAAATGGCCAAGCATCCGATTCGATTTGGATTCCAGTCCGGCCAACAGAACGTCACCTGGGAGCGGATGCGCGACGTCTGGCAAAAGCTCGACGCCTGGGGCTACGACTCGCTGTGGGCCTTCGATCATTTCTATCCGATCTTCACGCCCGACCCTGCCGGCCCCTGCATGGAAAGCTGGACGCTGCTGGGCGCGCTGAGTCAGCACACCCGGCGCGCCCGGATCGGCGCACTGGTCAACGGCAACACCTATCGAAATCCCTGCCTGACGGCCAAAATGGCGGCCACACTCGACCACGTGAGCGGCGGCAGGCTCAATCTCGGCCTAGGCGCCGGATGGAACGAGCTCGAGCATCGTAACTTCGGGATCGATTTCAAAACGCTGCGTGGACGGCTCGAGGCGCTCGACGAGTCGTGCGAGATCATCAAGGGGATGTTCACCCGGGACAAAACTACGCTCGAGGGCAAGCACTTTCACGTGTCCGACGCGGTATGTAATCCCAAACCGCTCCAGAAGCCGCTGCCGTTGATGATCGGCGGGCACGGAGAAAAATTCCTGCTCAAGATCGTCGCCAAGCATGCAGATATGTGGAATACGATGCATTCGAATCCGGCCGAGATGAAACGCCTGATCGATATTATCGAGCGGCACGGCGACACGGTCGGACGCGACACCGACGAAATCGAAAAAACCATCATGCTGCCGCTGTGCTACAATGCCTCAAAAGAGCGCGAGCAGATGATCTCCGGCACTGTCGCGAGCATGGCGCGGATCACACCCGAACAGGCGCGCGATCGAATCATGATCGGCGGTAAAGACGAATGCCTGGACAAGATCGCGCAATACGCCAAGGTCGGCGTCACCCACTTTATCTTCAGCCTGCGCTGGCCGATTCTCGTCGAAGAAGAGTTCCAGAACTTCGCCGAAGAGGTGATTCCGGCGTCGCGCCAGCGGTCGGACTGAGCAACCCAATTTTTATCACTCTTTGGTTGGGATTTAGATTTGAAGCGACAGTCGCTATACGTCGCCGCAGGATGATCACGATGAGAGGATACCGATGATCACGCTACCGCATCGATTTGAGTTTCTGTCGGACGCCTGGCTTGACGAGGCGAGAAAATTCCTCGAGCGGGAATGCAACAACCGCAAAGCGCAACTCGCGGGACGCCCCTTTTCCGTAAGCGAGCGCTTCACCAACGCGCCGCCGCATCTCAAATTTGCCGATGACGTTGCGGCATGGAGTATGCGCTACGACGGCGAGAACCTCTGCGTCTCGCGCGACTTCAATGCCGCAGCCGATTTGGCCGTCGAGGGCGACTATCAGGCCGCGCTGACCGCCGCGCAATTCGTGGGCGTGCTCGCGCCCGGTGCGATGGCTGCGATGGCGCGCGAGGTAGCGACGATGTTCGGGAAAGATGCGCTCCGCGCCAAAGGCGCGCTCGACGCGCAGCCGAGCGAGATCATCGCGATCATGCACGATCACCTGGGCCGCCGCACTGTCGAAAATCCAGACCTAGCGCATCGCGCCGCCCGGCAAGGCCTCACCGGCAAGATCCGCGAGATGGAGGAGAAGGGTTACACGGTCCTCGAACGCGCGATCTCGCCGAAATTCGCCGATGAGGTCCGCAGCGCAACTCTGCGCGCGCTCTTGCCGCATCAGACTTTCTCGATGAACTGGATGCTCTATCATGGGCGCGAGTTCGAGCAGCTCATCCAGAATCCGCTCCTGATGACGCTCATCGACGCCTCACTCGGCCGCGGCGCCGTAATCGCTTCGTTCAGCAGCATCAGGAAGGGTCCGGGGCCCGGCGTCATTCCGATGCATACCGACTACGCGCATGTGCCCGAGCCTTATCCGGAATTTTCTTTAACTGGCGTCGGCGTCTGGGCGCTGGAAGATTGGCGGGTCGAGTCCGGTCCCACTTTCCTCGTGCCCGGCAGCCATAGGCTCCGCCGTCCGCCCCGGCCCGGCGAGCGCAGCGAAGGCGGCGTGCCGATCGAGATGCCAAAAGGTTCCGTGGTTTTTTTCACGCACGGCGTGTGGCACTGGCAAGGCGATCGCACGGAGCCGGGCGACCGCGTGACGCTGCACGCGCATTTCAATCGCGGAATTTTGCGCAGCCTCGAGCCCAAAAAGACCGACGTGCAGATGCTGCATCGGAATTCACCGAGGCTCGCCGAGATGCTGGGCGAGGACGACTGGTTCGACAAGATGTCCGCGGCCGGACGCGATTACGTGCGCTTCGATTACATGCATCGCCTGCAGGCATTTACCGAAAAGCAAAAGCGCGTGATTCTGGCCGGCGCCGACTAGAGCCGCCGACACAGGCGGGGACGCGCCGCGGGTGCAATCATGAAATTTGGCGTTCTACAGTTTTTCAGTTGGCCTGATCGGCGGATTCCGATGCCGACCGTTTACGAACGGGCTCTGCAGCGAATCGAGATCATGGATCGCGGTGGCTATGACGCCGTGTGGATCACCGAGCACCATTTCAATGACTATAGCGTCTGTCCGTCAATCCCGGTGATGGGCGCGTACGCGGCGGCGCGCACCAAAAACTTGCACATCGCGACCGGAGTCACCCTCGCGGCCTTCTACCATCCGCTGCGCCTCGCGGAAGAGGTTGCGCTGCTGGATATTCTCTCGGGCGGGCGGGTCTATTGGGGCGCGGGGCGCGGATTCGACCCGAAAGAATTCCGCACGTTCGGAATGACGCCGGAAGATAGCTATCCGCGGTTTCGGGAGGCGGTGGAAATAGTGCTCAGCGCGTGGCGCAATCAGCGCGTCAGCTATCATGGAAAATATTTTTCGTTTGAGAATATCGAAGTGCTGCCGAAACCGTTGCAGCAGCCGCATCCTCCGATGTGGGTCGCCGCTTATTCTCCGCCGGCAGTTGAATGGGCCGCGGAACAAGGCTATTCGATCATGCTCGATCCCCATTCGCCTACCTCAGTCATCGGGGAGAAGATGAAGACCTGGCGCCGTCTGATGGCCCAGCACGGCCACAGCGCCGAAGGACGCGTCATTCCGACGGTGCGCCTGGTCGCGATAGCTCGCACCGAAGCGGAAGCGACGGAGGTGGCGCGCGAGGGCTCCAAATTCATGCTCCGCACCTATATAAATCCCCAGGGCGAACGCGGCGACAGCGCCACGATGCTGCAGCGGTACGTCGATCAGATGGTGATTCATGGCACCGCTGAAAGCGTAGTCGATCAGATCAGGCGCCTCAACGAGGAGATTCATCTCGACTACATGATCACCGCTCCGTTAAGCCATGAGACGTTTCTCTCTTTCACCGATCACGTTTTGCCGCAACTGGCAACCTCAGAACCGGCAATCACTACTATAATATAGTCAGAAAACAGTCTCGTCACTAATGAGGTTTGAGCATAATTGTGAGTATTACTCCAATTTACGATTTCAGGGGAAAGGTCGTCACGATCACCGGCGGCAGCCGCGGATTAGGACACTCGATGGCGATAGCTTTTGCGCGCGCGGGCGCGAACGTCGCGATCGCGAGCCGCAAACTCGATTCTTGCGAGGCCACGGTCAAGGAAATCCGCGCACTCGGCGCCGAAGGCTCCGCTCACGGCATTCACGTCGGAAAGTGGGACGACTGCGACCGCCTCGCCGACGAGGTTTACGCTCGATGGAACCGGTGCGACGTACTAATCAACAACGCCGGGATGTCGCCGCTCTATCCCTCGCTCGCGGAGCATACGGAAGAACTCTTCGACAAGGTCATAGAGGTGAACCTCAAAGGGCCGTTTAGATTGTCGGCGCTGTTCGGCTCCCGGATGGCGGCGGGCGCGGGCGGCGCAATCATTAATGTATCTTCCACCGCCGCCGTTCAGCCCTCTCGCACGACTACGCCCTACTCAGCGGCAAAAGCCGGCCTCAACGCGATCACGATCGCGTTCGCACAGGAATATGGTCCGAAAGTGCGCGTCAACTGCATCATGGCAGGCCCGTTCCTTACCGATATCAGCATCGCGTGGGCGCATACCGAGGAGTTCAAGAATCGCTCGAGCACCTTTCCAATGCGCCGCGCCGGCGACCCCAACGAAATCGTCGGCGCAGCCTTGTATCTCGCGAGTGACGCCGCAAGCTTCACCACCGGCGCAATCCTGATAATAGACGGCGGCGCCTCCCACCCATCCGGCACCTGAGCACAGGTACAATTCATCCGGAAAAAGGGTTAATTTGGCGGGACGTATCGGCCGGGCTGCACGAGGCCTTGTCTTGGAGAGTTGAATGATTCCTTTCTCCGGCAACCCCCTTAATCGCGCGAGCGAAAAGCGCACCGATCAAAATTGGATCGACGCCAGACGGCACGATCCATCATCCCTCGTTCTGCCGATGTATCGGTTGGAACCTTTTCTGCGCGAGGCGCGGAACTCGGATGCTTCGATCGAGCTCGGGCTGCTCAAGCCCGAGATTGTGGATTCGCTCGCGGGCGAGCGGGCGGTGTGTATCTTTCTCGGTCTCGACGGCGACCGCGCGATGTTTGCGCTGGACGTGTCAGAATCTGGCGATCTGGCAAACACCGGACCACTCGCCGGACTCGGATATTTCCGTGACGCACGCGTCGCCGCGGCGACGGTCTCGCTCGAACACGCCGCGGTCATCGCGCAGGCAAAGGCCCTCATCGATTGGCATCAACGCCACGGCTTCTGCCCCCGCTGCGGCACTCCGACCAAGCTGATGGACGCGGGCTACCGTCGCCTGTGCGGCAACTGCAACGCCGAGCATTTTCCGCGTGTCGATCCTGTCGTCATCATGCTCGCGACCGACGGCGAAGCGTGCCTGGTCGGACGCGGCAAGCAATTTCCGCCCGGGATGTTCTCCGCGTTGGCAGGCTTTGTCGAACCCGGTGAAACGGTCGAGGAGGCGGTGCGGCGCGAGCTGATGGAAGAAGCGTCGGTGAAAGTCGGCGAGGTGACCTACTACGCGACGCAGCCGTGGCCATTTCCCTCATCGCTGATGATCGGCTGTTTCGCCAAGGCCAAAAGCCGCGACGTGAAGGCGGACGAAACCGAGCTCGCCGAGGTGCGATGGATCGAGCGCAGCGCCGCGCGCCAGTTGATCGATGGCAAGCAGGTGGACGGCATCCGCGTGCCGCCGCCGCTCGCGATCGCCCATCACCTGATCAGGACCTGGGCTCTCAGCGAGAGGTGATTGTAAGGCGCGATGAGTGTCTTCAAGCGCTCATCGCATGCCGCGGGCTGGGCACCTGCCCGGGAGCTGTAGAGACAATCGATCAAGTGCGTTCCCTCCGCTGGATAGCACGCGGTACCGCTCGCGGCGCTCTGTGACTCCCGTCGCGAACCTAAAGAATCAGGGCTTAAAATTTCGATCCCTAGTTCTCCAAGGAACGCGATGCTGTGGCGCAATGGTCAAAGAGTTGTAACTGTCACGATAATGGTGGGATCCGCGCGAGCGCAGAAAGTGCGAAGCCTGAAGGCGCTCGCGGGTGTTTCCTGGCTTAAGGCTGACCAATTGGAGAAACTGGCCGGCGCGCTGACGATTACCCGCCACGAAAAGCGCAGCACGATCTTCTCCGACAAATCCCCCGTCGAATCCGCGTACATTTTGCTCTCCGGTGCTGCTCGCATTACTTGCGACAATCGCAGAGGCCGCCGGGCGACGGCGATCATGTTGGCGCCGGGACTGATTCCCGCGTTTCCATCGGCTGTAACCGGAATTACCTATAACTTTCGCTGCGAGGCGGTTACGAGTTGTCAGATCGGAACCATAGGATTGCATGGTTTCATGAAGATCTGCCTCGGGATCGGAGCGGCGGCCTTTAAGCAGATGGCCGACGGTTTCATCGGGCGTTGGGATCGGGTGCATCTGCGCTGCTCTAACCTGGTGGGATGTACGCTTGAGGAACGCCTGGCGCTGGTTTTGCTCGATCTGATCGAAGACTTCGGCGTCGCCGACGCCGATGGTGGAGTACGATTGTCGGTGCTGGTCCGGCACGACGATTTGGCTGAGATGGTTGGAGCCACACGGCCACGCGTAACTGAGCATTTGCGCGAGTTCACGCAGAAACACCTGATTTCCCGGCAGGACCAGTATCTGGTGGTAGACCCCGAAAGGCTCAAACGCTTTCTGGTGGCGTCACGTCGTGAAGGGCTCTCCGGAGAACTCTCGTAGTTCACTTTCCTTACATTGAAAATACATACCGAAGTGTAGCGGCCTCAGGCGTCTCAGTGCACTCGGGTGTACTTGCCGAATCCAGGACAGTTTTATTTATGTGCTTGGCTTTTTTGTTTTCCGGATAGAAAATGAACGAAGGTACTCTCGATACCAAGCCATCAGGGGCAACATGCCTCGGAGGTTCCCTCCTCATGTCCAGTGAAGTATTGCGAGAGCTCATTCTTGAGCTTGCCGAACCTGATCGGCTCGAGATCATCCGCGAGGCAGGGATAGCTGACGACCGGCCGCCGCTCTTGCGCGGAGACGAAGAGGAAGGACCGTTGGAAGAGGCCGATTCCTGGACAACTCAAAACGGCCCCAGGATACTCCCATACCTCTTAAGAAGAATCGATCCTTCGGACCGGGAGATGGTCCAGCTCGTTCAAAGCGGAGTGTTGCCGTTCGATCGTAGTCTGCTCGGGCCGAGCAGATTTCTGGTCCGATTTAATCACCCGGCGATGCGTGGTGCTCCCGACGGTGAGCTGCCACTTTCCGAGATCGCGGCGACCTCGCTGGCGCTGACCGAACTCGTTACCTCGCTGTTGGCGGCGAATCGCTCCTTTGGCGCGGATGCCGTGATGCCCACGGTACGGGTAGCCGCAGGCTCGGTGGATTTTTTCGCAACCGCTCCTGGTTTGATCGTCAGTGGTTTGCGTTTACTTGCTACCTGCGGGACCGGTGTAATTTCTGCTCCCGTGATAACGGGAACGGACGCCCTCGCGGGCGCTATCGACGGGACCCTGAATTGGAAGAAGCGAAGTTCCGAAAAGGGCAGAATCGACGCCAAGAGGGCAAAAGCCGATCGAGAGCGGGGAAGGACTGATGCCGAGAGGGGAAGAGTGGAAGCCAAAAAGATCGAGGTCGAGACAACCGGACATGAACTCGACAACGAGATGAAGCGGATCCAATTAGGCAGCTTGCCGGATCAAGCACAAATCCATCAGAAGGAGAAGCCTGAAACCCTTCCCGCGTCGTTCTTCGTACCTATACCGCTGATTGAGCAGAGCTCCGAAGAAAATGGTTTGGCGGCAGCGCACGGGGTTCATCTGGTCAATCGGGGACTGCCATCACTATTCGGAATTCTGCGAGTGATGCCCGGGCTCGTGATCACCGTTGAGCACAGGGCGGCGCAGTAATTTGTAATGCGCGTGCACGCCGCAGGAGCTTCTCGCGCGCCGTAGAGTACCGGGAGAACTGGGAAGCATACGGACCTTTGGCGACGACTCACTCCGCCGCCTCGGCGGTCCACGGGCCGACCCCGCCGAATCGCGCCGGTGCGATTCGGGTGATGTACCCCGGGATGTTGCGCATCGCGGCGGGCGGGAAGTCTGCCTTCGGTCCGAGATAGATCGGCGCCAGGTGCTGCAAAAGAGCAACCGCGCCGCCCTCTGTGACTCGCGCGTTCCCGTATGCCACCAGATATTCGCGCAAGCCTTGTGGGTTCGTTTTGTCACTCAGCAATGACAGCGCCACTCGCGCGTCGCGCCGGATGTTCTTGACCTTCTGGTGAACCGCCAGGTGCCCGATCACGAACTCATCGTTTTCAATTCCAACCCAGACTACGGTGACCTGCGGCCCACCCTTTGAATTGAGCGTGGTCAAATGAGCGAGCGGTCCCTTTTCGATCACCTCGCGAACTGACTGTGGAATCTTCATCGTGTTTCTCCTTGGAACGTCGCAGTAACCAACTCTGGCTCGGACAATGACCTTACCGAAATTGCGGCCATCGGGCATCCCGATGAAGGCGTCGGGCGCTCTCGCCATAGTGCCCGAAGGATTCATGATGGCCGATAGGCCCAGGCAGAGACAGCGCTGTACGCGAAACCCGGACGGCGATAGCCAGTGGGCCTAGCGCGCCAGGTATCCTCCATCGACGATAAGAGGAGAACCCGTCACGAACGATGATTCATCCGAAGCCAGAAACAGGATCGCGCTCGCGATCTCTTCGGGCTGGGCGTTGCGGCCGATCGGCTCTGCCCGCGATGCCGCGCGCCAGAACTCTGCCACCTCGGCCGGCGTCGCTCGCTTGAGAATATTGGTCTCAACATTGCCCGGGCATACGCAGTTCACGCGGATACCATCGGATGCATAACGCGTCGCGAGCGACTTCGTGAGTTGCAGCGCGCCCGCCTTCGTCACGTTGTAGGCAAACGTGCTGGCACCCTCCATTTCCTGCCCGATGAAGGACGAAATCGAAGCCAGATTCACGATCGCGCCCTTCTTCTGCTTTACCATTTGCGCAATCACGTGCTTGCAGCACAGAAACATGCTCTTCAGATTGATATCCATCAGCCGGTCCCATTCATCGACGGTCATCTCGGTGATGTCCTTGACGAAATGAATCCCCGCGTTGTTCACCAGGATATCCACGCGGCCGAATTCGGTGATTGCCTCCTGTCCGACGCGGCGCGCGACATCCTCATCCGCAACACTTCCGACCGTCCGGGAGCGTTCATTTCCTGTTCGCCGGACAACCGCTTCCAACCCCTTCGCGTCGATATCGTTCAGCACCAGCCTGGCCCCTTCGTCAGCAAAGAGTATCGCCGTCGCGCGGCCGATACCGCTGGCCGCGCCGGTCACAATCGCAACTTTGTCCTGAAGCCGCATGACTAGCCTCCTTCGCGCCTTTTTTCGATGCTGGAACCCTGTCAATCGCGGGCCGCACCGTTAACCTGAACTGCGCCAATACTCTGCCGCAGACCGTGGTCACGCAAGGCACGGTCGTCATCGGCGGTTCGATTCAGGGAAACGGAACCATGCAGACTTCGCCCGGCAATCAATGTGGCAATTTGTGGAAACTGCAAATAACCTTCGTCGTAGTGGTCTTCCGGAATTTGAATAGACAATCAAAATAGCGGGTCGCATGAAGTTCGTCTGGATCGTCAAGATAGAATTTGCGGCCCGTCTTCTCGTCGACCGCACTGATACTGCCCACGCCCGTTTCTCCCCACAAACCGGTCAGTACGCCACGTGTGTCGTCAAAATCGGGTGTCGTCAAAAAAAAGGACAGGCCTCGTGACCGGTTCCTATCCTTGACCCCGGGCACGAAGCTCAGTCCGAGCTGGCAGTATCGGCGCTACACACTCAGTTTGTGGTACTCAGTGAGTGCCTCCGCTCAATATCCCTTCTCGGGTATCAGTGTATTCTTGTTGCCTGTGCCTTCGGGACCGTGGCACGCCGCAACCTTGTCTTCAGTGGTGCTCAAGTTAGCGGCAATCTGCGCATCGCTCTGTCCCGCTTGCACCTGTTGTTTCACCACATCGCAATCGACTGGTACATTCGATGCGGAAAACATGGAGCATCCGGAAAGTCCTGCCGCCAAAACCAGCAGTCCCGATGCGGTCGAGATCAATAGGGTCCTGTGTATCTTTCGTTGCATAATTCTCCTCCCGAATAAGTCACAAAGGGCTTCGGTATAAGTGGTACTACTCACACCCCACCGCGCATTCCTATCATTTGTTGCCAAACATGGAAAGTGAGGCTGAAACAGGCACTATTTGAGTTCCCGCCGGACGCCGGCGCGAATCGTTCCGCTCCTATGGCGAGAGCATCCTGCTCCGGTCCTCGGGACGTTTGCCGCGCTCCAGCAGCGGCTCGACGTCTCCGGTTATCAGCCGCGCTCCGCGATCGTTCCACAGATATACCCACGCCCATTCGCTGATCACCAGAAATCGGTTGCGAAAGCCGATCAGATAAAAGATGTGCACCAGCAGCCACGTCAGCCACGCGATGAACCCGTGCAGATGCAGCCGGCCCAGATCGGCGACCGCCGCTGCGCGCCCGATGGTCGCCAGCGTCCCCTTGTCGCGGTAACGAAACGCGACCGGCGCACGCCCGCGTATGATGCCCGCGATGTTGGCGGCTGCATGGCGTCCTTCCTGAATCGCAGCCGGCGATACCCCCGGCACCGGTTTCCCTTCCGATTTGATCGCCGCGAGATCGCCGATGACAAAAACTGAATCTGCGCCGGGCGCCGAAAGATCCTGATTCACCAGCACTCTTCCTGCCCGGTCCACCGGCGCACCCAGCGCCTTGCCCAGCGGCGACGCCGCAACCCCAGCCGCCCAGATGATCGTGCGCGCATCGATTCTTCCCGCCGCGTGCGTGACCCCGTTGCCATCGACCTGAGTCACCGGCGTGCCGGTGATTATTTCCACCCCAATCCGCTCCAGTTGCCGAAGCGCGCTTGCCGACGACTCCGGCGCCATCGCGGGCAACACACGTGGTCCAGCCTCGACCAGAACAATTCGCGCCCGATCCGGTTGAATGCGGCGAAAGTCGCGCTCCAAGACCCGCCGCGAGATTTCCGCTAACGCCCCCGCCATCTCGACTCCCGTCGGACCTGCGCCGATGATCACGAAGGTCATCCACTCGACGATCCTGCGCTGGTCGATTTCGCGCTCGGCCGCTTCGTATGCGACCAGCACGCGGCGCCGGATCTCGACCGCGTCCTCCAGGGTCTTGAGCCCCGGCGCGGCGTCGATCCATTCGTCGTGTCCGAAATACGAATGCGTAGCGCCGGCGGCAAGGATCAGAAAGTCGTAGGCGACTTCTCCGTCGGCGAGCTGAATGATCTTTTTCGCGGTGTCGATCCCGACCGCGTCGCCAAGAATCACACTTACGTTCTTTTGCCGTCGCAGAATTCGCCGAATCGGCGATGCTATATCACTTGGATTAAGCGCCGCCGTCGCCACTTGGTAGAGCAGCGGCTGGAACAGATGATGGTTGCGGCGGTCAACGAGCGTGATCCGGACCGGCGTTTTAGCCAACGCCCGTGACGCGGCAAGTCCGCCAAAGCCGCCGCCCAGAACAACAACGTGAGGGAATTCAGCAGTTGGCGATACTTTCATAATGTCATGCGATTGCGCAGCGCGGCTGATAAGATCATACACCCGTCCGCGACCCGCAAGGCCGCGTTCGATCAACTTAATGACCTCTATGCGAAGGGCTCCGGCTATGCCGGCATCATGGTGACGCGCCCGCAAACGCGATCAACAAGAGTTGCCCTGGGCCGTGCGGCCGCGAGAATGAAAAATGCTCGATTCTGTTCGAACTTCTTGATGGGGGCTTATCTCGTTTATGACCAGCGCATCTAGCCTCCCTGCGATCATCGCCGCGCTGACATTCGCTGCGGTAATATTAGCAATCGCACTCGACTGGCTTGACCTCGTGGTCGCAGGCCTGTTGGGCGCGGTGCTCCTGAGAGTTCTCGGTATCGTCTCGCAGAAAACAGCGGTTTCGAGCATCAACACCGGCTTCGACACGATCGGCCTCTTCTTCGGCGGTATGGTTGTAGCGCGTGCGCTGATTCCGACTGGAATTTTCGACTATCTCGGCGCGTGGGTACTGCGATTGGTCCGCGGCGACGGCCGTTTGCTATTACTTTCGATAATTGTCCTGACCGCACCGATCTGCGCGATCCTGCCCAACGCTACGGTCGTCATCCTGTTCGCGCCCTTGCTCATTCGAGTATGCCGCAAGATGGGAATAGATTTCATGCCGCCGATAATTTTGTTGGTTTTTGTCGCCAACAGCGCCGGGTTGCTGACCCTGGTTGGTGATCCGGCAACTTTCATCGTTGGCAATTCGATACATATAAGCTTCGCCAACTATCTCTATTACCTGAGCCTCGACGGACTGCTGTCTCTGTTCGCGCTCGCCTTGATGCTTCCGATCTCGTTTCGTTCGATCTGGCGCACGAGGGCGCCCGTGGAGGATGTTGAGATACCTAAGATAGAGCACTTTGGCGTGCTGATTATCGGGCTAATGATTTTGGCGCTGATGGTGACCTTCTTCATCGTTGGTGAAAGCCTTCCGGTCCGGCTTGGCCCACCCGGAGTGGCGATCGCTGGGGCGGCCCTCATACTTCTTACAATCTACTTGACGGGTATCGATACTGTGTCACGCGTCCTGTCTGACATCGATTGGGAGACGCTGCTTTTTTTCATTTGTATCTTTGTGATGGTCGGCGCGCTCGATACCACCGGTGTAATCGCTGCGGTGGGCTCACGCTTGCGCAGCGTATTCGGCAACGAAGTTAGTTCGGCGGCGGTGATCATACTGTCAACTGTGGGTGTACTCTCAAGCACGGTTCCGAACATCCCGCTGGTGGTGGCGATGGTGCCGATCGTTCGCCAATATGCAGCGAGCCAAGGTTGGGCGACGGCGGCGCAACTCGCGGCTGGATATGGGCAGATTCCAGTGCATGTGCTGCCCTTGTTCTATGCGATGATGTTTGGCGCAACGCTGGGCGGGAACGGTACGATGTTCGGCGCATCTTCGAACATCATTGCGGCAGGAATATGCCTGCGCGAAGGACGCCCGCTGGGTTATGTCGAGTTCGCGCGTTACGGGATTCCGGTGATGGTCGTGCAACTGATCGTCAGCGCGATCTACTTAAAATTTCGTTTCCTGCGATAAACTGCCTTTTTTCGCTGATCGGATCCAGCCCTGATCCTGGAGCCGATGATTCAGACCGCCGTTTCGACAGGGATGAGTTCGAGAAGTCAATGCCGAAACGAACCAGAAAGTTGCGAACCGCCAGAGTTCATAACAACGCGATTGATACGAACCTCGCGCCGTGATTAGATTCCGGACACGAAAGGATCACGCTAGTCTCCCAATCGAATGGGATGCGCAGCAGAGGCTCCTTTCGGACTAGCCATTTCGGCAACCCTGTTAACGCGATCATCTGTTCGACCGCACTTTCCTCGTGACACCAAATTCTATCGCTACAGATACACGTGCCCGCTCAGCGAAAAGCAAAACCGTATTCCTCAGCGGCGCTCGGTGTCTCTATCACTCTTGTTGGCAAATACGTGGTAGGCGGTGTTGTCCCAGGCGTTGTGGATGCCTATAAAGAGCAACAGCAACGCCGCGGCTCCGACGCCAAACAGGGCTTCGCGCGCGCGGGAGGGAGCCTCGAATCCCGATACCACGAGCGTCGCGTACGCCGCCAGAGGCAGCAGAGCATGAAATAGCCAGTCCTCAAACTCCGGTTGGTATGCGGTTTGCCGCCGCATGCGCCGAGTAACGACGAGCGCGTACGCTACTCCGCAGAAGCCGATAAGGCTCCAAAGAGCTGCGGCGGGAATGATCGATCGCCATGGAACTCGTAGAAGTGCGGACAAAAGCAACGCGCTGCTGAAGTGAATGATCGTCGGGGTGGCAAATGCCGCGCCGGCCTCCGCCGCTCGCGGTGAAGGGCTTGCGGCAATAAGTGTCATAACGACGAACTGCAATCCGATCAGGGCGCCGGCGGCCGAGCCAACGATTACGTAGAAGCTGTCCCATGCGGCGAGCTCTGACATATCGACGAACCGAGAGCTTACATCTGCTGGCACGTAGGGCGAAACTGAGCGCTTGAAGGATCCCGCTAGTATCCCGGTCGAATGGAATGCCCGGCAGAGGCGTCTCTCGGATTAGGCACTTCCGCTGGCAGTCTCCGATTCCACGGCCGCGCGGTATTCGCGCCCCTCGCGCGGCTTCTCCATAATGCAGGGGAACATGCCAGACTGGGTGGCGGAGAGGGGGGGATTCGAACCCCCGGAACCACTAGGGCTCACGTGATTTCGAGTCACGCCGGTTCAGCCAGACTCCCGAACCTCTCCGCGAACGGTCAGCATTTACGTTTGCGCCAGCACAGTCAAGCCAATGCGCCGCTCCGGTGCCTACCTACCATTTGGATGGTTTCCCGATGATTTAGCATTTTCGCAATCGCTCCGAATTTGCTAGGGTCACATGTATCCACCTGCGCGTCTGCGATGCGGCACGAGGTACTGAAGATGAGCGACATATCCGAGCGAATCACCACCACCCTCGAAACCGTTTTTCAGCGCTCCTACACCGTCGACGCTCCCGATCTGCGCCGCCTCTACGAAAATGCGAAGCGCGACCAGTGGAACGCCGCGCGCGATATCGATTGGACCAGACCTGTCGACTACGACGCCGGAATCTTCGCCAACGAATTGATCGACGGCTACGGCACCGACGCGCTCGCCCGCCTCGATCCTAAGCATCTCTCGCAACTCAACCTCGAGTTCTCATCCTGGCGCCTCTCGCAGCTCCTTCACGGTGAGGAAGGCGCGATGCTTGCCTGCAGCCAGTTGGTTGATATGGTTCCCTCCAACGACGCAAAATTTTTTCAGGCGACCCAGGTGGTTGACGAAGCCCGCCACGCCGAGGTCCTGAGCCGCTATCTGATCGAGAAGTGCGGCGGCCGCATCTATCCGATCACCGGCAACATCAAGACGCTGTTCGACTATATACTCGGGCAGGGAAAGTGGTTCGTGAAAACTGTGGGCCTCCAGCTCCTGGCCGAGACCTTCGCCGTCGCGCTCTTCCGGATGCTGGGCGAGACCGCGACCGATCCTCTGCTGCGCGAAATCTGCAAACGCATTCTCGCCGACGAATCCCGCCACATGGGCTTCTCGGTGCTGAGCCTCCCCGAAGCGATCAATAGCCTCAGCTCCGGCGACATGCGCGAGCTCGAGGAGTTCACCCGCGAGGCGATCCAGCTCGTCCTAACCGGTCAATTTCCGGCCGAGGCGTACGAAGCGGTCGGGATGAACGCCGCCGAGATCGAAGCGGTCAAGCGCGCGCGCAAGGAAGTCGCCCGCGGAAACGACTACACGCTCTTTCGCAAGCTCTTCAAGCGCGAGATGCATACCACCGTCGTCACTAACCTGCGCAAGGTCGGACTCTTGAATGACCGCACCTCCTCGATGCTCCGGGATATCGGGATCGATCCGAGCCTGTCGGCCCAAGCCGCCTGATGGCTACCGCACCCCGGATTGACAAGCTTAAAGAGATGAAGGCGGGCGCCGACTGGCGCGCGATGCTCGGAGATCGGCTCGTCAGCGCCGAGCACGCCGCCGAGCAGATCAAATCCGGCGATCGCGTCTGCATGTCGATCGCGCAGGCCACTCCTTTCATGATGTGCGCCGCCGTGTCGGCGCGCCTGATGGAAATCGACGGAGTCGTCGTGAGCCACGGCGCCGCGGTGCACGATTGGAACCTTCCCGGCCTCGGCGAGCGCTTCAAGCTCCAGTCATTCTATGTCGGCCCATACGACCGCGAGCTTTATTCCCAGGGCCTCGCGGACTTCACGCCTATCCAGTACTACCGCGAAGGCCATCTGCCGCCCTCTCTTGACGACTTCAACGTTTATATCGTTACGGTCGCGCCGCCCGACGCCAACGGCTTCGTCAACTTCGGCGACGTAAATATCATGTCGAAGCTGCTGGCGCGCAACGCGAAAATGGTTATCGGCGAAATCGACGAAAGCTTCATTCGGATCGGCGGCGACAACCAACTGCATATTTCCGAGATTGGCTATTTCGTCGAGCGTAACTTCGAGCTTCCCGCACTCTCGCTGCCCGTCCCCTCCGCGGACGAGCAAAAGATAATCGACACGGTATGCGGCCTCGTCGCCACCGAGCTAATTCCCGACCGCGCATCGATCCAGGTCGGAGTCGGCTCGATGTCCGGAGCGCTGATGCCGCATCTGGCTAATCATCACGATCTGGGCATGCAGACCGAGATTATCCCACTGCATACCGCGCAACTTGTGCGCGATGGAGTATTGACCGGCAAGTACAAGAAGATTTTTCCGGAGTTGGTAGTCGGAAGCGGACTCGCTCCGCTCACTCCGCGCGAAGAGCTCGATTATATAAACGGCAATCCGCGCTTTCAGCTCTATGACTTCAACTTCACCGACGATATCCGCCTGATCGCGCGCGAAGAGGGACTCATCGCCGTCAACAACGCGATGGCGGTGGACCTGACCGGCCAGGCCAACAGCGAATCAATCGGTCCCCGAATGTACACCGGCACCGGCGGACAGACCGCGTTCGTCACAGGCGCATGCCTGGGCGGCGGCAAAACCGTGATCGTCGTGCCCTCAAGCTCGTTCGTCAAGGGCACCCGAATCTCGCGCATCATGCCGACTCTCGAGCCGGCCAGCGTCGTAACCGCACCGCGCGGCTTCGTGCATCATGTCGTGACCGAGTACGGAATCGCGACCCTCAAGGGCAAGAGCATCCGCGAGCGCGTTAACGCGATGATCGCGATCGCTCATCCCGAATTCCGCACCGAACTCCGCGCCGAAGCCAACCGGATGTACAACTTCTGAGCGACTATCCGCGCTCACCGATGCGGCGATGATTTGATCGGCGGATGCGGCGCGACGGCGATCAGTTGCCGATGCAGCGTGTTGTTGTCCGCGATCAGTCCTTCGAGCTTCACGTTGCGATTGTTGAAGCTGAGCTTGCGCCCGCGAATGTCGGTAATAGTACCACCCCCGAGCGCGATCAGCGCCGCGCCCGACGCGATATCCCATTCGCTTTTCGGTGAGCGCGTGAACGTCGCGTCGCCCTTCCCTGCCGCCACCAGCGCGAGTTTGTACGCCACGCTCCCGGTAGGACTCACGATCAGCCGCCCGTGGAACACCTGCCATTCCCCCCGCGCCGCTTCGCTGCGGCTCGCCAGTACCTTCGCGCGATGCAGCAATCGCGTGCGGCTGACCCGCACCCGCTTGCGGTTCAAATGGCACCCGAGACCGCGCGCGCCCCAGAACATCTCGCGCCGGATCGGATTGTAGGTCACGCCCAGGATCGGCTCGCCGTCTTCGATCAGCGCGATCGCGACGCAAAACTCCGGTACTCCGTTGATAAACTCCTTGGTGCCGTCCAGCGGATCGACAATCCACACCCGTCGCCGCTCGAGCCGATCGGCGCTGTCCGCGGTCTCTTCCGAGAGCCAGCCATATTCCGGAAATGGCTCATGCAGGATCCGCTTGATCGCGTGGTCGGCTTCAAGGTCGGCTTGCGTGACCGGATTATCCTTACCCTTGGATCCGATCGTGTATCCGCCGCGATGCCAATGCCCGCGCAGAATCTCTCCGGCCGCGCGCGCCGCCTTCTTCGCGAGCCCAAGTTCCCGCGAAAGATCCGCACTTTCGCCGCTCGCGGCTTTCTTCGCGACGCGCGTAGCTGTCTTCTTTTTGATCATCGAGCGCTGCCCGATCACGATTCGCCGCGCGCCAGCCGCTTCTTGCGAACTTTGCCGTACGCTTTCGTGAGTGTCTCCATCAGCTCCGCGCGCCGCTCATACAGCCGCCTCGGCTTGCGCGCTTTGCGCCGCGCCAGCGCGTACGCCGTGATCAGCGGCAGCGCCACGGTCGAATCCACGTAGCACACCACCGTGTCGGGCAGCTTTTTCGGATCGATCTTGCCCCAGCTCACCGCCTCGGACGGCGTCGCCCCCGAAAGACCGCCCGTGTCGGGCCGCGCGTCGGTCACTTGCAGAAAATAATCATGCCCGTCTTCCGCGACGCCCATCACTTCCTGGATTTGCGGCTCGGTCTGCAAAACGAAATTCTTTGGCGAGCCTCCGCCCAGAATAAACACCGCGCTTTTGCAGCCCATCTGCTTTGCCGCGTACACGATCGACGCCGTCTCGTTCACATCCACCAGCGGATCGAGCCTGAGCCCATAGCCCTCGAGCTCGAGCAGCGCCAGGTTCATCCCGATCGACGAGTCGCCCGGCGACGAAGTGTAAATCGGCATCGCATGCTGATACGCCGACGCCAGCAGCGATTTGCGCTTCAGTTTCAAAATCCGCTCGCGCTCGGCAACGTAGCGTCCCGCCCGGAAATGAAATTCCGCCGTGCTCATCGGATGCTGAAATTCGTCAAGCCGCGCGATCTCGCGGAAAAACGCGTCGGTCGAAAGCAGCACCCTGTAGTCGAAGAAAATGTCGTAAATCCGCACCACGCCCGCGCTGCGCAGCGCCACGTCGTCGCTCTCGGCCGAGCCCTGGTACATCTTGAGCCCGATTCCGAAGTGCGTATCGTGATACAGATTCGCCCCGGTCGAAACCATCCAGTCGACAAATCCGTTTTCGATGAGCGGAATCAGGCACGACATCCCAAGCCCCGCCGGCGTCAGCGCTCCGGTCACGCTCATCCCCACGAACACGTCGTCTTCGAGCATCTTTTCGGCGAACAGCCGGCACGCGTCGCGCAGCTTGCGCCCGTTGTATGCCAGAAACGAGGTATCGATCAGTTCCGCCGCGGTCATATCGCCGCGCACGGGATTCGGGCTGATTTCAGCGCCCGCAAGTCGCGGCCGCGCGATCTTCTTCGGCATCAATCTCTCCGTCCTCTCGGGATTTCGGCGTCGGCGAGCGCAAAGTGTTCGCGCCCGCGTCCGATCGCGATTCTTTAAGCAGCCAAATCCTAGCCGTCGCAGCCCGCCGATTCCATCGCGGCGGTTTGCCGTTCGCCGCGCGGACTTCTAAGATTCGACCGGGGAAATCTCTCGCGCTTGGGGTGCCGACGATGGCGGTAATTGCGCTCAGCCAGCAAATTGGCAGCAGGGGAATCGAACTCGGACGACTCGTCGCGCAGCGGCTCGACTACCGCTTTCTTTCCGGAGACGAGATCGTCGCCGAAGCCGCGCAGCGCTACGGCGTCAGCGCCGATCAGTTGCTGGTCTTCGATTTGCGCACGCCCCACTTCTGGCAGCGCGGCAAGCAAGACAGCCATCGCTACCTGGCTTTCGTGCGCGCCGTGATGCTGCGTGAGCTCTCCTCGGACCGGGTCGTCGTCGCCGGCCGCACGCTGGCGCATCAGACTCCCTCCACCGGATGCGCCCTGCGCATTCGCGCAACCGCGCCCTTCGCCGCCCGCGTCAAGCAGACCGCCGCCGACGAAAAGATGGATCCGCACGCCGCGGAAAAGTACGTCCTCGCCTACGACCGCGAGATGCGCGAGCGCAGCAACACGCTATCCTCCGTCGATATCGAAGATTCCACGCTCTACGATCTGATCGTCAACACCTCGTCGCACCCGCTCGAATCGATCGCGGCACTTATCGCCGACGGCGCGCAGACCCTCGACCGCACCGCCGCGCCCGCCGCCCGCGAGTCCCTGCGCGATTCGGCTCTGGCCGCGCAAGTCCACGCCGCCCTTCTGACGCATCCGAAAGTGCGCGACGCCCAGATCACCGTCCGATGCACCGCCGGCGCCGTGAGACTCGCCGGTCCCGGCCTGGTGGCTCCGTGGGACGCGATGCTCATAGAAGTAGCCCGCGGCGTCGACGGCGTAACCGCGGTGGAAGTATCCCCCGAAGAAATGCCAATCCCGCTCACCGAGTAGCACTGGGGAATCTTTGTAGCACCATTACCCCACGCAGCGAGCCTCCTACAGACACCCTCTCCCTCCGGGAGAGGGCAAGCGGCGCGGCGATTGCTCCTTTCAGCAATCACCGTGACGCGCGGGTGAGGGCGGCCTTGCTCGATCGCGGACCCTGCTCAACGCAACCTAACGACCGTTCGGGTTTTTGCCAGATTTGTTCATGGCTGAACTGTTCAGCCTTGTCAAAATTTTTGCGACGTTCAAAATAGTCTCCATGGACGATCAAACACCATCGAGTCCAGCCTCGCCGGCCGATCAATCGCCCGCTCCCACCAAGGAAACTGCCCAGGAATCCGCCCAGGAACCCGTCCAGCAATCCGCCGAAGACCTCTTCGTCTCACCGCGCAAACTGGCCGCCAACCGCCGCAACGCCTCCCGCTCTACCGGACCGCGCACGCCGCGCGGCAAGCGCAGCTCCTCGCTGAACGCGCTCAAGCACGGGATACTCGCGAAAGATCTCGTCCTCCCCGAGCTCGAGGGCAAAAACGCCGCCGCCGAGTTCCGCGCCCTGCTCCACGCTCTCACCTCCGACCTTGCTCCCCGCGGCGCTTTCGAGCTCCTGCTGGTCGAGAAGATCGCCGTTTGCACCTGGAGGATGCGCCGCCTCCAGCGCTACGAAAATCGCGGCGCCTTTCTGGCCTCCAATGAATGGAAGCGTCCGCCATCACGCTTCGAGATAATCAGCCGCGGCTTGCTCACCTCCGCATCAATCGCCGCTGGGATGCCTCCTGACGAACAAAAAAATGGCGAGAACTACGAGGCGGCATGCGATTGGATTCTGGCCGAAACCGGCCTCAACGAGATGTCGCTCGGCAATTCCGACGACGTGCGGATGATTTGCCAGTTCGAGAACGTCCTGATGCGCAATCTTTTCCGCTCGATCACGATGCTCAAGTGCCTCCAGGCCGACCGCAGCGCCGAAACCCGTTCCAGTGCCAAATTCCGGCTGCCCGGCGGGCTTAAACAAACTGCCTCTGTTGACCGGATTATCGAGCAAAATCAAGGTATTTGAAAAATTGTTCAACTAAAATCAACGGAACGAACCCACCGTCAAACCGATGTTTGATTTCTCGCGACGCGGCTTCCCACGCGCAGGCTCGTCCTTCTGCGCTCGCGAAACCCGTGCTATCGTCGCGCGTCGATTCATCCATCACACGATTCATCTCGGCATATAACGGCATACAAGATGACGCGAGCGCTCATAATCTTCTTCGCCACCGGCGCATACAGCGGCTACTCTCCCGTCGCGCCAGGCACTGCCGGCTCGGTCGTCGGCCTGGTCGTGATGTGGTTCGGCTTCGGGCCGCTGTGGACCTACTCGCCCGCGATTGCTCTGATCGTCTTCGCGATCGCGTTCGTGATCTCATGCTGGATCTCCGGTCGCGCCGAAATTATTTTCGACGAGCACGACAGCTCGAAGATCGTGCTGGACGAAGTGCTCGGCATGGTCGCCACGATGTTTGCTAATCCGCTCACTCCGCTCTGGATGCTTGCCGGATTCGTGACCTTCCGGTTCTTCGACGTCGTCAAGCCTTTCCCCGCCGGGATTATCGATCGGAAACTCGGCGGCGGCAGCGGCGTGATGCTCGATGATCTCGCCGCCGCCATCTACGCCAATATCGTCCTGCAAATCCTCTGGCGCGTGCTCTGATTAGTGTGGACACCATCGACTACAAGAACTCCGCCCTGCCGATCGACCAGCGCGTCCGGGACTTGCTCGCGCGCATGTCGCTCGAGGAGAAAATCGCGCAGCTCGGCTCGCTGTGGAGCCGGCGGATGATCCGCAACGGTGGCCTCGACGCCGATCGCGCGCGCGAAATGCTGAAGCGCGGCATCGGCCAGATCTCGCGCCACAGCGCGCTGATGCCGCCCGAGGAATCCGCGCGCACGATGAACGCGATTCAGCGCGTCCTCGTCGAGGAAACGCGCCTCACGATCCCCGCGATCTTCCATGAGGAAAGTTGCGCCGGCTTCCTCGCGCAGGACGCGACCTGCTTTCCGATGCCGCTGGCGCTCGCCGCCACCTTCGCGCCCGACCTGGTCCAAAAAATGGGCGCAGTCATCCGCCGACAGATGCTCGCCGTCGGCGCGCGCCACACTTTGGCTCCTGTAGCCGACGTCGCCCGCGACGCGCGATGGGGCCGCTGCGAAGAGACCTTCGGCGAGGACGTTTATCTCGTCTCGCGGATGGCGGTCGCGTACGTGCGCGGCGTCCAGGGCGATGATCTGATATCGGGCGTCGTATGCACCGGCAAGCATTTCGCCGGCTACAGCTTTTCCGAGGGCGGCCTTAACTGGGCGCCCGCGCATATCCCCGACCGCGAGCTGCGCGACGTTTTCATCGCGCCGTTCGCCGCGATGATCGCCGAGGCGAATCTTCGCTCGATCATGAACGCTTACCAGGAGCTCGACGGCGTCCCCTGCGGCGCATCGCGCTATCTCCTGACCGATATTCTGCGCGGCGAGCTTGGCTTCACCGGCACCGTCGTGTCGGATTATTTCACCCTGCCTTCCCTGCACAACTACCACAACATCGCCGCCGGTCCGCGCGACGCCGCAACGCTCGGCCTCGAAGCCGGCATCGATGTCGAGCTCCCCGAGCGCGACGTGTTCGATGTCCCGCTTGGAGAAGCAATCGACGCAGGCGAAGTTTCGCTCGAGCTGGTCGATCGCGCGGTGCGCCGCGTCCTGCGCGCCAAATTCGAGCTCGGCCTGTTCGAGAATCCGTACGTCGATCCCGCCGCGGCCGCCGCCGCTTTCGATACCCCCGACGATCGCGCGTTGGCGCTCGAAATCACGCGCGCCTCGATCGTGATGCTCAAAAACGAAAACGCCTGCCTGCCGCTTCGCACGGGCGTGCGCCGCGTCGCGGTAATCGGTCCGACCGCCGACTCTCGCCGCCTTATGCAAGGCGACTACCACTTCCCGTCTCATCACGAAATGATTTACGGCTCAATTCCCGAACACGATCAGGAACGCACCGCGAGCGCGCAACACAATCTGCAAGGCACCGCCGCTCCGGCGATGGAAGCCGGCGCGCTGGCGGAAACTCTCAACGCTGCGGCGCGCACGAAAGTGGACCTCACCGCGCATTTCACGCCGACCGTCACCGTCCTGAAAGGATTGCGCTTGAAACTGGATGAGGGTGTGGAAATCCGCTCCGCACACGGCTGCAACGCTTTCGACGACGACACTACCGGCTTCGCCGCCGCGCTCGAATGCGCAAGATGGGCCGACCTCGTCGTCCTGTGCGTCGGCGGAAAGTCCGGCCTCGTCAAAGGATGCTCGAGCGGAGAGGCAACCGACCGCGCGACGCTCTGTCTCCCCGGCGTGCAAGAGCAACTCGTCGCCGCTGTCGCGCAGGCCGGCAAGCCGATCGTCCTGGTCGTGATCGACGGCCGCCCGCTCGCACTCTCGAACGCGATCGAAAAAGCCGACGCGGTGCTTCTCGCCTTTCCTCCCGGAGAAGAAGGCGGCACCGCAATTGCCGAGGTTATCGCCGGCCGCGTAAATCCCGCCGGACGCCTACCCGTCTCGCTCCCGCGCGATCAGGGACAGATGCCGCTCTACTACGCGCACAAACCCTCCGGCCAGCGCAGCCAGTTCTGGGGCGACTACGCCGATCTCAGTTGCGCGCCGCTGTTTCCGTTTGGCTGCGGTCTCAGCTACTCGCGCTTCACTTATTCGAACGGCGCGATCGACGCCGCGGAAGTTGCCGCGAACGGCTCTTTGCGTATTTCGATCGACCTCACCAACGACGGCCCTCGCGACGGCGATGAAGTCGTGCAGCTCTACCTGCGCGACAAGGCCGGCAGCGTCACGCGTCCGGTGCTCGAGCTCAAAGGCTTCGCGCGTGTGCCGATTCGCGTCAGCGAGACGCGCACCGTCACCTTCATTCTCGATCTCAGTCAGGCCGCGTTTCACGGACGCGACGGCCGCTTCGCGATCGAGCCCGGCGAAATGGAAATCATGATCGGCGCGTCGTCGAGCGATATCCGCTTCCGCGCCGATTTCCGCATCGTCGGCGATCGCCGCAATCTGACGCTGCTCGAAGTCGTTCCCACGAGAGTTGAAGTTGGCTAAAACCCTCTTCATGCCGACCGCGGCGCACGCGCAATCCGAAATCAACACTGCATGGTGCCTTCGATGATCAAAACGGCTGTCATTCTCTCCACCGGCGACGAAATCACCAGCGGCAAAGTGGTCGATACCAACGCCAACTACCTCTCCGACAAACTCGCCGAGGTCGGAATCGATTTGGTCGCGGTGCTCACCGTCGGCGACGTTCCCGAACGCCTGGAATGGGCCTGGCGCACCGCGATCGCGATGGCCGACGTCGTCATCTCGACCGGCGGAATCGGCCCCACCGTCGATGACCTCACGACCGAAACCGTCGCGCGCATCGCCGGCGTCAAGCTGGTTCGGGATCAGGCCTCGGTCGATCAGATGACGCGGATGTTCGCGACCATCAACCGCGTGATGCCGCCCAACAATCTCAAGCAGGCAGATTTTCCCGAAGGCTCCGAAGTCATTCCGAATCCGCTCGGCACCGCGCCGGGCTTCCGGATGCCGATGAAAGTCGATGGACACGTATCGCAGTTGATTGTCATGCCCGGTGTGCCGCGCGAGATGAAGCCGATGATGGAAAACTGGGTGGTGCCATGGCTTCAGAAAAATCGCGGCACCGATTCGGTTTTCGCCGTGCGCATCTTCCAGACCTTCGGGATGAGCGAGTCCGCGCTCGACGAGGCCGTCGCCGGCCTGATCAAACCGGGCGAAGCGAAGGTCGGCTTGCGCGCGAGCTTCCCGCAAATCTCGCTGCGCCTCACCGTCGAAGGAAAACCCGCCGAGGCCGAGCGCAAGCTCGAAGAGCTGGCGGAGCGCGTGCGCGGAAAAATTTCGCAGTTCCTGTTCGCCGAGGGCGACGCCTCGATGGAAGAAGTCGTCGGGCGCTTGCTCACAGAAAAAAAACTCAAACTCGCAATCGCCGAGTCATGCACCGGCGGGCTGATCGGTCATCGCCTGACTAATATCGCCGGCAGCTCGAACTATCTGCTCGCCGATCTGGTGACCTACTCGAACGAGGCCAAGCAGGATCTTCTCGGAGTGCAGGCCGCGACGCTCGAAAAATTCGGTGCGGTGAGCGAGGAATGCGTGCGCGAGATGGCGGCCGGCGCGCGCAAGCGGATGGGCGCGAGCGTCGCGATCGCGACCTCGGGAATCGCGGGACCCGACGGCGGCACCGCCGACAAGCCTGTCGGCACCGTATGTATCGCGCTCGATTCCGACGGCGTGAAGGCCTCGCGCCGCTACCAGATGCGCGGAACGCGCGACTGGATCAAGCTGCTCACCTCACAAGTCGCGCTCGACTGGCTGCGCCGCTTCGCGCTCGGCCTCGAAATCGGCGAATCCGCCCTCTTCCGCCGCTGAGCACAGGAGAACGATCAAGATGAAACTCTCCGAAAAGAAAATTCTCACCACTCACGCCGGCAGTTTGCCGCGCTCTAATGCACTTTCAGAAATGCTCGGCCAGGCAAGCCGCCATCAATCGATCGACGAGCGCGCGCTCGACCAGATGATCGCCGAATCGACCCGCCATGTGGTCGCCAAGCAGCTCGAAGCTGGCATCGACGTCGGCAACAACGGCGAGCAGGGCCGCGAGAGCTTCTTCACCTACATCCAGCATCGGATGTCGGGCTTCTCCGGACGCAGCGAGCGCCCAATCATGAGCGACCTCGTGCACTATCCGGGCTTCATCGCGCTCAAGGCTCCGGACTTCGCGCGGATCAAGGTCGATCTGACGCACGCGCCCAAAGCGACTGGCGCCGTGCGCTACACCGCGCCCGCCGCGATCAAAAAAGAGTGCGAAGATTTCAAACGCGCGCTCGCGGAGAATCAGAAACATTTCACCGAAGCGTTCATGAATGCGCCGTCGCCGGGAATCGTCGCGGCCGCGATGCTCAACGAGCACTACGACTCGATGGGCGTTTACGTCAACGCGCTCGCCGACGCACTCAAGACCGAGTACCAGGCGATCATCAACGCCGGGTTCGTGCTCCAGCTCGATTGTCCCGACCTCGCGATGGAGCGGCACACGATGTTCGCGGGCAAGCCGCTCGCCGACTTCCTCGGCTTCATCGATCTGGTCGTTGCCGCGATCAACCGCTCGATCGCCGGGCTTCCGCGCGAGCAAATCCGGATGCATGTGTGCTGGGGAAATTACGAAGGTCCGCACGACGACGACGTGCCGCTCGACCAGATCATCGCGAACATCTATCGCGCCAAGGTCGGCGCGTTCATGATCTCGATGGCGAATCCGCGCCACGCGCACGAGTTCCGCGTTTTTGAGCGTCACCCGCTCCCGCCGGGAACCGCGCTGATCGTCGGCGCGATCGACACCACCACCAACTACGTCGAGCATCCTGAGGTGGTCGCGCATCGAATCGAGCTCGCGGCCACGGCGGTCGGCGATCCGCACCGCATCCTTGCGGGCACCGATTGCGGCTTCGCGACCTCCGCCGGCCTGGGCGAAGTCGCCGAGGAAGTCGTCTGGCAAAAGCTCCGCGCGCTAACCGCCGGCGCGGCGCTGGCAACCAAACGCCTGTTAGGCTGATGGGACTACCGAAGCTCTACGCCGCCGCAGGTCCTGTGCGCGGCAACTCTCCCTTGGACAAGGAGCTGTCGTCTGCTGCAGCGGCGCGCCCGCGGGCGCCTTCACTTGGCGTGGATCGTCAGGTCCATGGTGCCGCCGGGGTAATTGAACGCCGCCGCCTGGAACGAAGGCGCGCTCAGCGTTGCGCGGGCGTCGTTCGAGAAGCCGTACACCTCTTGCGGAAGGCCGAGCATGTTCTTGCGCATCTCGCCGGTGCCGTCTTCATCCTGGAACGCCGCGATCGCATAAGTTCCGGGCGGCAGCCCTTTGAAAACGCATACCGCGCTATTGCCGGTGACCTTTCCCGCGGCGTTCTGGGTGATCTTGCTGCGGTCGGTCGGAAACCCATCGGCCGAGTTGTAGATCGCGCACTTGACCAAACCCTTGGTATTCGGACATCCGACGAAATTGGCGCGAATCTCGGCCGGCCCCCCGGCATCGGAGGCGATGGCGGGTGCGAAGGCAACAGAGGTTGATAACGCCAGCGCGAGCGCACCGAGCGCGACTTCGATCATGCGGCGATGTCGATTCATTATTTCCCCTTCGAGCGCAGCCCCGGCGCGGGACGCGGATCAACGATTTGTTTTCCAGTCGGACGCACCTCGAGCGAGCATCCGTAGAGCGAGTCGTCGCGCACCAGGCTGAAAACCGCGTCGGCGATTTCCTCGGGCTGGATGATCTTCGAGGGCATCCAGCTCTTCACGCCATGCTGCTGCGCCTGCTCGAGTCCGCGCCGGACCATCGGAGTGTCCACGATTCCGGGGCATACGCAATTCACGCGAATCTTCTTTTCCTGCTCCCACGACGCGAGCGAATGGGTGAAGTTAACCACGCCCGCCTTCGCCGCTCCATACACCGCGTCCTGGCGATGCGGATACAACCCAGCCATCGAGGCGGTGTTGACGATCGCGCCGCCTCCGCCCTTTTCCATGATCGGCGCGGCCAGTCCGGTGCCCAGGATGACGGCCTGCAGATCGATTTCGATCACCAGATGCCATCGCGACGGTTCGGCCAGGGGAAAGCCCGGCGCACCGACACCGATTCCGGCGTTGTTGTGCAGGATATCGAGACGGCCGTATTTGCTCACCGCGGTCTCGAGCATCCGGCGCACGTCGGCTTCCTTGACCACGTCGGCGCGCACGAAGGTCGCCTTGCCGCCGGCTTTTTCGATCATGGCCACGGTTTCGGCGCCGCCTGCTTCATTGATATCGGCCACGACGACCGACGCGCCCTCGTGCGCGAGTCGAACCGAAACTGCGCGTCCGATTCCCGATCCAGCGCCGGTTATGACGGCGGCCTTGCCTCTGACTTCCATCTGAGTTCCCTCCGAGTGCTATCCGAACGACCGCTATCCGATCTTGCCGAGCAGGATTCCAGCGAGCAGCCCGATCAGCACGTAAGCGGTAAATCCAACGTACGCGAAATCGCGCTCCTTGATAAAGAGCATAAAACAGAACGCGACCCGCGCCAGCGGCACCAGCGTCAACACGAACAGGCCGATCGTCATCACCGAGTGCGGGTCCTGCTGGACCGAGGCCTCGATCAGTTGGGCGAAAGTCTCGCGCCCGTGCACCTGACCGTGCTGGATTTCTCGATAGCGATGCACGTAATGGCCGGGCGATTGCGCCGCCATCATCACGAGTCCGGTGATCAGGATGATAGTCGCGACGATCAGGATCGTCCGCAACAGCAGCGGCGTCCAGATGCGCAGAATCCGATCTTCATCAGCAGCTTGTGACATTGACATCGGCTAAATCCCCGACAGTGCGCGCCAGCCCATCTCGACTGCAATCAACAGCAGGATCACGACGAACCCGAGCCGCAGCCATTTCACGTTTGCGTACGGAAGAATCCTGCTGCCGATGAGCGCGCCCGCGGTCACACCGAGCGCGACCGGCGCCGCGACCACGGTGGCAACGTCGCCGCGCGCCAGGAATACCAGAGCTCCGGCGCCCGCGGTGACGCCGATCATGAAGTTGCTGGTCGCGCTCGAAATCTTGAGCGGGATGTGCATGATGTAATCCATCGCCATCACCTTGAGCGCGCCCGACCCGATTCCGAGCAAGCCGGACATCAGTCCCGCGATCACCATCAGCCCGGCGCCGCCCGGCACGTGGACGATCTCGTAGTGAACCGGCTTGCCGGTCTCGTCCGGAACCTCGCCCATGAGATCGAGCCTTTTGGCCAGCGCGTCGCCATGCTCGACGATCTCATCGCCCTTCTTGGTGAGGCTGAAGTACGCCGATTGGAGCATCATCAAGGCGAACAGCAGTTCCAGGATTTTGGTTGGGATAACTCCGGCGAGGTACGCGCCGATGACCGCGCCGGTAACCGTCGCGCACTCCAGGACCATCGCGACTTTCAGATTGGTCCATCCGTCGCGCACGAAAGCGACGCTTGCGCCTGCGCTGGTCGCGACCACGGAGATCAGGCTCGCGCCGATCGCCACGGTCATCGGCATATGCGCGGCAATTACCAGCGCAGGCACGATGAATACCCCACCACCCAAGCCCGACAAGGCGCCAATGAAGCCTGCCCCGATTGCGAGCGCGAGCAGGCTTCCCAGGATTTCAAACACGCTTTGAGACTCCGCGATTTGCGCCCGTCAGCGCGATGCTGCGTGCGCGATTCCAAGATTGCCGACGTACGCTAGCGAACTTCGGCCGCGATTTACAGCCCAACGGATCATTCTCCGCGCTGGGGCGATGCATGATCATTGATGCAGCCGCGCGGATGCAGCAAAGTAACTGCATGGCGCCTCGACGATCGAGAGATGCCCGCACTTTCAACCTGTTTTCGCTGGCCCCGCGACGGCACCGTGCTTGCTCTCTATCGCCATGGAACAAGCTCCAAAGGATTTCATTAAGATGTGCAGGTTACAACCGGTCACGGATATCTCCTGAGGCTCAACTATGTTTGGCCTTCTGATCATAGCGATAATCATCTTTGCGGTCGTCAAACATCGGCGTCAGCGCCGGATGTACGCGCGCGGCCAGTGGTGCGGATCTATGGGACGTTATACCAAGTACGCAGACCCTGATTACTGGAAGCAGCACGCCGATCATGCTGAAACCTACGCGCGCGACTTCGAGCACAAGCTGTCCGAGAAGCTCGAAGCGAAGGCGCATCGATTCGAAGAGCGGATGCGGCGCAAGTTCGACCAGCAGACGCGCAAGTACGGCGTCCCGGCCGACGCGATCGATCCGTCCAAGAATCAGCCGCCTCCGCCGCAGTTCAAAACCGACGCCGAGCGCCAGGCCTACGATCGCGCGCGCCGTCGCGCCGCCGCCGAAGCCGGCTTCTACGTCCACCTGATGTGGTACGGCGTCGTGATGGGCTTCCTGTTTTTCATCAACCTGCTGACCTCGCCGGAGTATCAGTGGTGGCTGTTCCCCGCCGCGGGATGGGGCTTCGGGCTGGCGAGCCACTTCTCCGCGGTGTTCGGATGGCGATGGATTCACGAGCGGGTGTTCGAGCCCGCAATCGCACGCGAAGTTCAGCGCGAGGTCACCAAGGAGAAGGAAGCGCTCAGCGTCGAGAAGCAGGCGTCGCTCGATGAGCTGACGGCGACCTTCGCGCACGAGATCCGCAATCCGATCGCGGCGGCCAAGAGCCTGGTTCAGCAGATGGGCGAAGACCCGACCTCGCACGAGAATGTCGAGTACGCGAAAGTCGCGCTCGACGAACTCGCGCGCGTCGAGCGCAGCGTTTCGCATCTGCTGAAATACGCCAAAGAGGAAGACTACAAATTCGAAAGCGTCAACCTGGCCGCGGTGCTCGACGGCGCCCTGACCCAGATGCGCGCGAAGCTCGAGGCGAGCCAGGTCGCGGTCTCGCGCAACTACCTGGGCGGACCGACGGTCCGCGCCGACGCCGACAAGCTGCGGCAAGTGTTCTCGAACATCATCGACAACGCGATCGACGCGATGAGCGGCGTCGCCGCCGACCGGCGGATCGAAGTCGCAATCCAGCGCGGACGCACCGGGATGGCAACGGTGCGGATTCATGATAACGGCTGCGGCATCCCGGCTGACCAGCTCGGCAAGATTTTCAATCCCTTCTATACCTCCAAGGAAACTGGAACCGGACTCGGTTTGGGCGTCGCGAAGAAAGTAATCGACGCGCATCGCGGCGCGATCGAAGTCACCAGCAACCCCGGCAATGGCACCGAGTTCGCCCTGTCGATTCCGCTGGCCGATGCGCTGCGCGATGAGAATGCCAACGCGAATGCGAATGCGAACGTTGCGGCACAGCCGGCCGAGACCGCAGGGAAACCTGCGCCGAGCCCGGCGGTGACCATGCCGATGAGCTCGAACGGCGGCGCGCAGGCGACGCAAACGATTGCGATGGCCGCGGCGCCGACCGGCGATCCGTCCGCGCGAGGCCAGCGATGAAGGGCAGACTGCTGGTGGTTGACGATGAGCGCGGAATCGTAATCGCGCTCAAAGGCCTCTTCACCAAAGAAGGCTACGAAGTCGAGACCGCGGAGTCGGGCGAAGCCGCGCTCGAGCGGGTCAAGGCGGGACTGTTTCACGTCATTATCACCGACCTTTCGATGAAGGGGATGAGCGGCCTGGACCTGCTCAAGAAAGTTCGCGAACTCGATCCGCAATGCGCCGTGCTGATGATCACCGCATACGGCAACCAGCGGATTGCGGTCGAAGCGATGAAAGCCGGCGCGGAAGACTATCTGCCCAAACCGTTCGACAACGACGAGCTGCGCCTGAAGGTCCGCAAGGTGATGGAGACGCAGCTTTTGCGCCGCGCGCACAGCCAACTGCTCGAGCAGGTGAAGCTCGAGACGGGAGCGTTCGAGAACATGATCGGCCGCTCGCGGGCGATGGTGAGGGTGTTCGAGACGATCGAGAAGGTCGCGCAGACCGACGTGACGGTGCTGGTGCGCGGCGATTCCGGGACCGGCAAGGAGCTGGTGGCGCGCGCGATTCATTTTCGCAGCCCGCGCGCGCGCGGGGCGTTTATCGCGGTGAATTGCGCGGCGTTCTCGCGCGAGCTGGTCGAGAGCGAACTCTTTGGCCATGAAAAAGGCGCGTTCACCGGCGCGGTTGCACGGCGCGAGGGCAAGTTCGAAGCGGCCGACGGCGGCACGCTGTTCCTGGACGAGATCGGCGACATGAGTCTCGAAACTCAGGCCAAGCTGCTGCGGGTGCTGCAGGAGAAGCAGTTCGAGCGGATCGGCGGCAATCAGCCGCTCTCCGCCGACGTGCGAATTATCGCGGCGACCAACCAGGACCTCGAGGCGATGGTGGCGCAGGGACGCTTCCGCGAGGATCTCTACTATCGCATCAAGGTGGTCGAGATCCGGCTGCCGCCTTTGCGCGAGCGGCGCGAGGATATTCCGCTGATGGTCCAGCATTTCCTGCGCGAGGCGAGTGCGCGCTACGGCGGTGAGGAGAAGCGGCTCGCACCCGAGGCGATGCGCGCGTGTATTGCGCATCAATGGCGGGGCAACGCGCGCTCGCTCAAGGCGGCGATCGATCAGGCGGTGATCCTCGCGGCGGGTGAAGAGATCACGTCCGATGAATTGCTGGCCGGGTCGGAGCCAGAGAGCGCGGAGCCGCCGGCTGCGAGTAATTCGGCAAGTCATGCGCTCGTCCAGCCTGCCGCCGCGAGTGAGGGCGAGCCGTCGGGCATGACGTTTCGCGAGGCGAAGGAAAAATTCGTCGGCGATTGGGAGCGCGATTTCATTTTGAACGCGCTGCGCGCCACCGGAGGCAACATCTCGCGCGCCGCGGAGCGGACCGGGATGTATCGGCAGAGCTTCCAGCAGAAGATGCGCGAGCTCGGTGTGACTCCGGCGGACGCCGGGATGAGCACGAAGGAAGAGAGCAACTGACGCGCGCACAAATCGCGCGGGAGATAAACCATGAACGCAACTACGCAACCGAATTCGGAATCGGCTTCTGAAACGCCGCGCAACGTGCGGAACTTGAAAATCCATCCTCCGGTGTTGGTCGCAGTACTGCTGGCGGCCGGGCTGCTGCTGCATTTCATTCTGCCGGAGACGCGCGACACGGGATGGCATCAGGTGCTCGGTCTGGTGCTGGTGGCGGGCGGAATCGGCCTGGCGTGTTTCGCCGCCGCGCTGTTTGCGGCGCGCGATACGACCAAGGATCCCTACGGAGCGCCAAGCACGTTTGTGGTGGTATCGCCGTACACCTTCACGCGCAATCCGATGTACCTGGGACTGGCGGTGGCGCTTCTGGGCTTCGCGGTGTTCTTCGATTCGATCGTGATGCTGCTGGGTCCGGCGGTGTTCTACGCCGCGATCGACACGATCGTGATTCCGCGCGAAGAGGAGACGATGCTCGCGCAATTCGGCGACCAGTATCACGCATACAAGGGGCGCGTTCGGCGCTGGCTCTAAAACTTTACGCACCCGCCGCGCGCACCACAGGCGAGCGCGGCGACAAGGAGAATCATCATGCTTCTATCCAGAGTGTTCAGTTTAATCGGCGGTAAGCTCAGCCGGTGGCTCAAGGTCCGCGAGTCGAAGGATCCGGAGGCGGTATACGAAGCCGCGATAACCGATCGAATCCATCGCTATCACCAGTTGAAGAGCGCCGCGGCCGGCGTGATCTACATGCGCAACAAGCTCGAGCGCGAGCTCCGGCTTAAGAGCGCAGAGCTGAAAGAGGTGGACGAGGAAGCGGGACAGGCCGCCGACATGAACGAGGACCAGTGTGCGCTGATTTTGATCGCGCGCAAGCACGAGCTCGACGCAGATTGCGCGCGGCTGCGCGAAGAGCTGGGCGATCTGACGCGCGAGGCCGAAGACGCCAAGAAGAATCTCATCGGGTTCAAGGGCGAGATCGAGAAGCTCAAGATCGAGAAGGTGCGGATGCTCGCGCGGCTCCGCAACGCGCAGGCACGCGTGCGAATCCAGGAAGCGCTCGAGAGCCTGTCATACGACGACGACGTACGCGCGCTCGAAGAAGTTCGCGAGTCGATCTCGCGCACGCTGGCGCAGGCGGGAGTCAGCCGCGAAATGAACGATTCAGGCCTGGACAGCAAGCTCGAGGAGATTCGCCGCAGCAACGCCAACGCCAAGGCGCAGGCGGAGCTGGCCGAGCTGAAGCGCACGCGGCGTCCGCCGCTCGCTCCGCTGGACATCTTCACTCAGGCCGCCGATGCCGCGAGCCTCGCCAACGGCAACGCGCGCGCTGCTCATCCGGAGTCTCAATCGCGCGATGCGTAAACTGCGGCACGTCGGAGGCGTCAGCATGAGGACCAGGACGCTGGCGATTGCGATGGCTGCCGTAGCGCTCGGCTCGGCGGGATGCAGGTTTGGCGGACCGCCGCCGCATCCCCCGGGCAAGGAAGGCTCGAGCGACGTGCACGCGCTAACCGCGAACACGGTCTTCGGCAATTCGAGCGTCACCGACCTGACGCTCGAATGCGCCGGGCGGATCGCGCTCACTCAAGGAGTGGCCAGTATCGAGGACAACTGCTTCAGCGGAGACACTAACGTGGTCGTGTGCACGGATTCCTCTTCGCCGAGTCCGGTGATGTGCGCGCCGCACAAGGGCTCGCTCGCGATCGCCGGCACCGGCGCAGACACGATCAACTACGCGCGGATCAAGTAAAAAACAGAAGAGCCTCGTTCGCATCTGAACGAGGCTCTCTTGCGCTGCGCGATGAACCCCGAATCACCCCGCGGCGGCCGATTGCGCCTGGAAGCTCTTCGCGCTCGACGAGAGCTTCGGCATCACGTGCTTGCCGATGAGATCGATCGTCTGCATCACCTTCTCGTGCGGGATCGAGCCGACCTGCACCAGCATCAGCAAGAGATCGATTCCGGCCGATTCGTAAACCTTCGCGACACGCAGGCAATCCTCCGGGTCGCCGACCATCACCGAGCCCTTCTCGATCCGTTTGTCCAGATCGGCCAGCGATAGCCGGTAGTCCGCCGACGCGACCGCCAGTTCCGCCATCTTCTTGTAGTACTCGTAGCCCTTCACCTCCTGCTTGGCGAACGGCGTGAACAGCTCGGCGCCCTTGCGGGTGGTGAAGTCTATAGCTTCCTTCGCGATCACCTTGGCTTCCTCGCGGGTGGGAGCGCATACGCAAACGGTGGCCGCGGCGGTACGATCGTTGACGAACGAGCCGACCGGCTCGCAGTTCGCGATCGCCTTCTTGTAGATTTTGATCAGCCCGTCGATCACGCCCGGCTCCGAGATCCCAAATCCAAGCGCGCCGATTCCCTTGCTACCCGCCACTTCCCAGGTCGAGGGCTGAGTGGATGCGAGCCACAGCGGAGGATGCGGCTTCTGCACCGGCTTGGGAATCACCTCGCGCGGCGGCATCTGAAAGAACTTGCCCTCGAAGCCTTCATAGGTTTCCTGGGTCCACATCTTCGGGATCTGCGAGATCGCTTCCTCCCACATCGGCCGCGAGTCTTCCGGATGGATGTTGAAGCCGCCGAGTTCGAGTTCGGTGATCGAGCGGCCGGTGCCGCACTCGACCCGCCCGTTCGACATGATGTCGAGCACCGCGATTCGCTCGGCGACGCGCACCGGATGATTGAACGGGATCGGCAGCAGGCACACGCCGTGGCCCAGCCGGATGTGCTTGGTCAACTGGCTCAGCGCGCCGTACCAGACCTCGGGCGCGGACGAGTAGGACCATTCGGAGAGAAAATGATGCTCGACGGTCCAGACCGAGTGATAACCGAGCGCGTCGGCACGGACCACCTGCTCAGTCGCCTGATGATAGATGTCGTACATGAAACCTTCGTAGTGCGGGCGGCTCTTCTGGATCTCATACTGAAGGGCAAACTCCATCGGCATCTCTCCTTTATTGGTAGGCGCGCCGGGCTTATCGGTCCGCGGCGCTCCAATCATTTAGAAACTCGCGCGCCTGGCGCTTGAGCGAGTTGTGAAATTCGAAGCGGGTTCCGTGCAGATACCACAAAAGCGCAAGCCCCAGCGACGCGGTCCACATCTGCGTGCCGGCCCATTGCACGTCGAGTGAAGGCTTGAAAACTCCCAGATTCTTTCCGCGCTCAGCGACGCGGCACAGATGCGCAAGCTGATCGTTGTTCGCCTTGCGCATCGCGCGCAGCACCCGCGGTCCGATCTTGTGCGACTCGAGCGTGATGATAAGCAGCAAACGCGAGACCCAGGGATTTTTTTGATTGAGCGCAGCGCTGGTCTCGAAAATGGAAAGAAACTCGGCGCGAAACTCGGCCGCGGTCGTGGCCGGCTTGCGCGCGAACGCTTTGTTCCATTCCCCCAGCACCTTTTCCACCACCGCCAGGAAGAATTCCTCCTTGTCGGTGAAGTGCCAGTAGAGCGCGCCCTTGGTTACTCCCGCCGCCCGCGCAATTCGCGCCAGCGAGGTCCCGCGGTACCCATACGACGCGAACAGATCCATCGCCGTATCGACCAGCACTTGGTCAAGGGTGCCCCGTTTACGCGGAGATGGAGCAGCGCTATTTGCCGAACGTCTGGCCGAGGTGATCATTGAACGACCGGTATGTTGAGGCACAACCGGTCCCCGCGTCAAGCGCCAAGCTGCCGATCGGGCACCATCCGAAACGGAATCGACGCAGGACGAGCCTTTGCGCCCCGCCCAAAAGCGGCTGAAGCTAGTGGTACTATCGGAAACGAAGGTTAGTTCCGGCTCGAGGATCCCAAGGTCAAGTCGCCGCCCTTCATGTTGCGCTCCATGCACCAGCGATCGATCACCTCGGCATTGAAGCGCCAATCCGTGCCGATCCTGAAACCGGGCAGTTCGCCGCGCCGCAGAAGTTTATAAATGGTAGAAGGATGCACGCGAAGATACTCGGAGAGTTCCTTCACTGTCATCACGCGGGGCAAACTGTATTTTGATTCGGTAGCCATTTTTTCTCCGATCGCGGCTGGTTCGACCGGCCGCCCTCCGCCGAGGTTTTGGGGCCCTTTTCTCCGCCTCGCCAATTCGAACCATCTGCTCCCTTACGCCCGCCTTAATCCTTCTTGAAACTCGCAGAATCGAGCAGAATGGTCAAGAGGGGTGTAGCAGGAAGTTGTCAAAAATAGCGGAGGTATCAAACAGTCATGACAGTTTAATGGATGCTAAGATAAGTTCTGCTTTCTGAAGATCGAGCAGCTCGCCCCGATGAACTAATTGCATGATTGCAGGTGGAACAATGTACCCTCACCGATTGGCAAAACTAGCCGTGGCGTTTCTCTACCTGTTGATAACAATTTCGCCAAGCTCGGCCGCGCGCGCCGCCGATGGCGGCGCGCTCACGATCAGCAGTTCGGCCTTCGCTGACGGAGCGGCCATAGGACGCGAGTTCTCATGCGACGGCACTGGCGGATCGCCGCCGCTTTCATGGTCCAACGTTCCCGAAACGACCAGGTCCTTTGTCCTAATCGTCTCGGATCCTGATGCGCCGCACGGTACTTTTTACCACTGGGTAATTTTTAACCTTCCCGCCCAGACCCGGACTTTGGCCGCTGGAGCGCCGACGACTGAAACTCTAGCCGACGGCGCCGACCAGGGATTCAACAGTGCCCGCCGAATCGGATATACCGCTCCGTGTCCCCCGCGCGGCCCGGCGCATCATTACCACTTCAAGCTGTATGCGCTCGATTCGATGCTCGCGCTGAAGCCCGGCGAGACGGTGGAGACGGTCGAGTCGGCAATCTCGGGTCATGTGCTCGCGAGCGCCGAACTGGTAGGAGTCTTCGGGCACTAGGACGCGGCACGCGCGAGTCCGTGCGGGCGGGTGATTACACGATGAGCAGAACCTACAAGGCTGTTGCCGCGATCGTTATTATCGTCGTCGCCGGATATGTCGGCTGGCATTTTTATCAGGCGCGGCGAATCAGCAAGGCCGGCATCCTGTCCGAGAAGATCGACCACAATGGCGACCAGTGGACTGCCGACTACACCGCCATGATCGCGGCGCCGGAACCTGCCGTCTACGACGCACTGCGCAATATCGAAAAGAGCCACGCTCCCGGAGTCGAGGCGATCAAGGTTATTTCGCAGAGCGGAGACACCAAGACCGTCGAGATGGATCTGAGCGGATTTGGCGGCCAGACGATTTCGATGCAGCTCATGTTCGAATACGACGCCGGCGCGCAGCGTATCTCCTATCATACGGTGGACAATCCGACGTTCGACAGCCACGCCGAATACCAGCTCCAGGACAGCGGCGGAGGCGCAACCCTAATCACCTACCACTCGACGACCAGGATGCTGCAATCGATGCCGGTGCCGGACAGTATCGTGAAATCGGTGATTCGCAATATTTTTATTTCGCAACTCGAAGGGTTGAAGAACACTTTGCATATCACGACCAGCGATCAATCCGACGAGAGCGACGAGGAACCGTAACCGGCGAGACCGCGCGGATGGTTTCGGGCGGAACTGCGATGGACGAAATCGAGCAGCACTTCCGCGCCGGTATCGAGCGCTTCAACCGCGGCGAATTCTTTGAGGCGCACGAGGAAATGGAAGACGCGATGAACCTGCTGGAAGACGACACCCGCGACTGGGATTTTTTCCGCGGCCTGCTGCGCGCCGCCGTCGCCAATCACAAGCTCGGCCAGGGCGAGGCCGCAAGCGCGATCGTCCATCTGCGCGCGGCTCAGGGCTTACTGGCGCCCTACCCCGATCGCCACCGCGGCGTGAAGCTGCGCGAGTTGCGCAGCGCGCTGAGTGCGCAACTGGCACGGACCGAATCGGGCGCGCAGTTAACCGGCGCGCGGCCGTCCATGCGGATCGAAACCGAAGGCTGACTTCAGTCCCGCGCCGATAGCTGCATATGGCAAAGCTCGCCGCAGAATTTGAAACCTCGGCCTTCGCGCTCGAGCAATGCCCGCGATGGAACCGCGTCGAAGTCGCGATCGCGGGGCGCTCCAACGTCGGGAAGAGTTCGCTGTTGAATGCGCTCACGGGGGTGAAGGGTCTGGCGCGAACCAGCGGCACGCCGGGCCGCACTCAATCGCTCAATTTTTTCGTGGTCGGGGCTGACCTCGCGATCGTCGATCTGCCAGGTTTCGGATATGCCAGAGTCCCTGAAAAGATCGCGCGAGAGATCGCCGCGATGATGACCGACTATCTTTCGGCGCGCGAAAACCTTGCCGCGCTGATCGTGTTGGTGGATTCGCGACGCGGACCGGAACCCGAAGAGGCAAATCTGGCCGCGACCGTGCGTGCGCGCGGCGTCGAGGTGATTTTCGCCGCGACCAAGTGCGACAAGCTCAAACGCTCCGAGCGCGCGGCGGCGCTGGCGCGTTTTCGCGCGCTCGGAACCGCACCGATCCTGTGCTCTGCCACCAGCGCCGAAGGGATCGACGAACTCCGCCGCCGGATCCTGCGCGTCGCGCAGCAGACTCATCGCCTCAACCCCGGTTTCGCGCCGTATCCAACCCACTCGCGCTAGCCGCCGATGCTTCCGGAAGTCAGCGTCGTCATTCCGACCTACAATCGCCGCGCGATGGCTCACGAGGCAGTGCGTTCGGTGCTCGCTCAGCGAGGAGCGCATTTCGAGCTGATCGTGGTTGACGACGGTTCGACCGACGGCACTGCAGAGGACCTCGTGCGGATGAGCGATGAGCGCGGCGGAGCGCTGCGCGTCGAGAGCATCGGTAATCGCGGGGCTGCGGCGGCGCGCAATCACGGCGTCGCGCTCGCGAATGCACCGCTGGTCGCGTTTCTTGATTCCGACGACCTCTGGATGCCCGACAAGCTCGAGCGCCAATTGGATTTCATGCGGGCGTATCCCGAGTGCGAGATCTCGCAATGCCAGGAGCGATGGATTCGCGGCGGGCGGCGCGTGAATCCCGGCCGGCGTCATCACAAGCGCGGCGGAGATATCTTCCTTGATTCGCTGCGCACCTGCCTCGTCAGCACCTCGGCCGTGATGATGCGCACCGGGCTGTTTCGCGCGCTCGGAGGTTTCGACGAAACGATGCGCGCGTGCGAGGACTACGACCTGTGGCTCCGCGTTCTCATGACGCAAGAGATCGGTCTGCTCGACGACGTGTTGGTCGAGCGCCGCGCCGGTCATCCTGATCAGCTTTCCGCCACGGTTCCAGCGCTCGATCGATATCGGATTCTGTCCCTGATCAAACTGCTCGCGGACTCGCGCCTGAATTCAGCCCGGCGAGAGGCGACCGCGGTAGTGCTCGCGGAGAAGTGCGCGATCTACGCAAAGGGCCTGCGCCGCCGTCAGCGCGACGATGCCGCGCAGTGCGTGGAACGCGTGGCCGTGCAGGCGCTAGCCGATTGGCGCTCGGGGCCGGGCGAATCAATCGCGCTCGCCGCCGATGCGATCCGCCACCTCGTCACCTCGATCCCCGATACGCCGTCGAAGGCCGTAGCATGACGCGCGCCGCATCGAATTCTGATGAAGCAATTTGCGCGCTCGCCTCGGCGCGTCATCTGCCTGAGTCGCATCGCGCGCGATGGCTCGCGATGGACCCGCGGTCGCGGGCCGCGTTTCTGCAATGCGCCGAGTCGCTCCGCTTGCGCACCGGGCAGATCGTCCTCGCGCTCGACCTGCTCGGCGAAATAGCGGTGCGCAAGAGCAAATCGGTTGCCGAGATTCTCACCGAACCTGATCTGGCGCGAATCGTGGCGCGCGCGGGCTCCGCGCCCGGACGCGCGCGTGCGTTTATCGACGCCTTGCGCGCGATGCGATTTCCGCGCCTTGGCGAAGCGGTGGCCCGGCTCGAAAGCGCAATCGGCGAGCTTCGCCTGCCACGCGGAATTTCCATAGTCTTGCCCAGGGAACTGGGCTCTGATGTGCTGACCATCAGGCTCGAAGTATCGCGCGCAGGCGACCTTGATCGGGCGGTCAGTATCCTGACGCAGCGGCGCGCGGCGATTGCGCGGATACTTGCGATGCTCGGCGGAAGCGATGAAGTTTGATCTCGACGCGGTGTTTATCGAACAAGGCGAACGCGACTCGGCACTCGCGCGGCGCGTCGTCGCCGCACTGCCCGAGCGCGTGCCGGTCGAATACGTCGCCGACGGCCGCGAAGCCGCTCGCGCCCGGATCGGCGCCGATCCGTTTGACGCCGGAAAGCGCCGGATGGTGCTGATGCGGCGCCGCGCGCCATTTTTGATGAGCTGCCCCGCGGGCTCGGCGCGCTTTGCATGCTGCGGATACCTGGTGATGGTCCTCGCATCGAACTGTCCGATGGATTGCAGCTACTGCTTCCTGCAGGAATTTGTCGCCGACAATCCCGGCTTCCAGGTTTTTTCCAATTACGCCGATTCGTTCGAAGAGCTCGAGCGCACGATCAATTCCGCGCCCGAGCGCCACTTCCGGATCGGCACCGGCGAACTTGCCGACTCGCTCGCCTTCGATACGCTCACCGGACTCACACGCGATCTGATCGGATTTTTCGCCGCGCGCGAGACGCTGACGCTGGAACTCAAGACCAAGACCGACGAAATCGAAAACCTGCTCCCGCTCGATCCGCGCGGTCGCGTGCTCGTTTCATGGACTCTGTCGCCGGAAAAAGTCTGGCGAACTTCTGAGCATCGCACCGCGTCCCCGGCCGCGCGAATCGCGGCGGCGCGCCGTGTTCTGGACGCGGGCTACCGGATCGCGTTTCATTTCGATCCGGTGATCGCGTACGACGGCGCCGAGCGCGACTATGCTGAGTTGATCGACAATGTGCTGGACGTTATTCCCGCGGCGCAGATCGGATTTTTCAGTATCGGCGGATTGCGGATGACGCCCGCGTTGCGCGCCGCCGCGCGCCGTCGATGGCCCGACGATCCGATGCTGCTCGGCGAGGAGGTGCTTGCGAGCGACGGCCGCCTGCGCGCCTTCACTCCGCTGCGTCTCAAGCTCTATCGGATCCTCGCCGAGCGCTTCGCACGCGCGGGCGCGAAGATTCCCGGCTACTTGTGCATGGAATCGGCCAGTGTTCACGAGCGCGTCTTTGGGCTCGCGCCGGCGAATCCCGCGGCACTCGGCGAGCGCCTTGCCCTCGGACAGGACCTTCGCTGATGCCTGCCAAATCCCGCGCGAAACGCACGTCATCAAACGGCCGAGGCGCGTCCACCGCCTCCGATCGCCCGATCGGAGTCTTCGATTCCGGGATCGGCGGGTTGACGGTTCTGCGGGCGCTGGTGAACGCGATGCCGTCGGAGGAATTCATCTACCTCGGTGACACGGCGCGGCTGCCGTACGGCACCAAATCGAATGAAGTGATCAAACGCTACTCGCGCGAGAACAGCGAGTTTTTGCTTGCCAAGGGAATAAAGTTGCTGGTGGTCGCGTGTAATACCTCGAGCGCCGTCGCGCTCGAGCATATTGCCAGCGCCACGATGATTCCCGTGGTCGGAGTGATCGAGCCGGGTGCGCGCGCCGTGGTCCGCGCCTCGCGCTCGGGCAAGATCGGCGTGATCGGCACTGAGGCGACCATCGCGTCAGGCGCTTACACGCGCACCATCCAGCGCCTTCGCCCGGACGCTGAAATTTACACGCGCGCCTGCCCGCTGCTGGTCCCGCTGGCCGAAGAAGGATGGGTTGACAACGAAGTCGCGGAGCGCACGGTTGCGTTCTACCTGGAGAGCCTCAAGCGCAGCGGTATCGATACGCTCCTGCTCGGATGCACCCACTATCCGCTTCTGCTCCGGATGTTCGAGCGGGTGCTGGGACGCGGGGTGCGTGTGGTCGATTCGGCGTTGGCCACCGCCGATGCGGTTCGCGCACAGCTCGCGCCGCTCGGCCTAGCCCGCGGACGCGGCTCGGGCAGGCAAAGCTTTTTTGTAACCGAGTCTCCCGAGCGATTTATCCGCGTGGGCCGCGGCTTCTTCGGGCCCGAGGTCGAATCGGCGGTCCGAATCGAACGCTGACGCGAAAAGTCATTTTCCTTCTTTTTATGGCACGTCTCCCCCCGAACTCCCGAATCAGAGTAGAATAGGGCGGATATAAACCTAACGGAGACTCGCACCGCGCCGCGCGTGCTGGCGATCGCGGATTCCCGGATACAGCAACTTCAAAGATGGCATCAGCTCTTACCGGAATTGGGCGGAAGTTCTTCGGCTCGAGGAACGACCGCGAAATCAAGCGCCTCAGACCAGACGTCGAGGCAGTCAATCGCCTCGAACCGGAGATCGAAACCAAAAGCCAGGACGAACTGCGCGCGCGAATCGCAGAGCTCAAGGCCGAGATCAGCGCGATCGAGGAAGCCGAACCGCGCGCCGACCGCATGGACGACGTCCTGCCTGAGGTCTTCGCGATCGTTCGCGAGGCCGCCAAGCGCATGCTCGGCCAGCGCCATTTCGACGTCCAGTTGATCGGTGGGATGGTCCTGCACTCGGGACGAATCGCCGAAATGAAAACCGGCGAGGGCAAGACGCTGGTCGCCACGCTCCCCGCCGTGCTCAACGCGCTCAGCGGACGCGGCGTCCACGTCGTGACGGTCAACGACTATCTCGCCCGGCGCGACTCCGAATGGATGGGCCGCATCTATGGCTACCTGGGCCTGAGCGTCGGCGTGATCGTGCACGGCGTCACCGACCAGGAGCGCAAGCTCGCCTACATGGCCGATATCACCTATGGCCAGAACAACGAGTTCGGCTTCGACTATTTGCGCGACAACATGAAGTTCAACCTCGAGGAATACGTCCAGCGCGCGCATAACTTCGCGATCGTGGACGAGGTTGATTCGATCCTGATCGATGAAGCGCGCACGCCGCTCATCATCTCGGGCGCGTCCGAGGAATCGACCGACACTTATTACATAGTCGATCGCGTGATTCCCCGCCTCAAAGCGGAAGAGGATTACACCATCGATGAGAAGATGCGCACCGTGTCGCTGACCGAGGAGGGTGTCACCCGCGTCGAGAAATTGCTCGGAGTCGAAAATCTGTATGACCCGCGCAATATCCTGCTGCTGCATCACTGCAACCAGGGCTTGCGCGCGCACACCCTGTTCAAACGCGACGTCGATTACGTGGTGAAGGACGGCGAAGTGGTTATCGTCGATGAATTCACCGGACGCCTGATGCCGGGGCGGCGATGGAGCGACGGACTGCATCAGGCGGTCGAGGCCAAGGAAAACGTCAAGATCGAATCCGAGAATCAGACCCTTGCGACCATCACCTTCCAGAACTATTTCCGCATGTACAAAAAGCTTTCCGGGATGACCGGGACTGCCGATACCGAGTCGGTCGAGTTCCGCGAAATTTACGGACTCGAAGTCGTGGTCGTGCCGACCAACATGCCGATGATCCGCAAGGACAATCACGACGTCGTGTACAAGACCGAGGACGAAAAGTTCGACGCCGTGATCGAGGAAATCAAGGAGCTCAACGGGCGCGGGCAGCCGGTCCTGGTCGGCACCGTGTCGATCGAAAAATCCGAGCGCGTCGCCGACAAGCTCAAAAAGACCGCGGTCAAGCATTTCGTGCTCAACGCCAAGAATCACGAACGCGAAGCCGAGATCGTCGCGCAGGCAGGCCGCTTTGGCGCGGTGACGATTTCGACCAACATGGCGGGCCGCGGCACCGATATTGTCCTGGGCGGAAATCCCGAGTTCATGGCGGCGGCGGAAACCGGCACTCGCGACCCCAACGATCCGAAATTTTCCGACGCACTCGCGAAATACAAGGCGCAATGCGCCGGCGAGCGCGAACAGGTTCTCGCCGCCGGAGGACTGCATATTCTCGGCACCGAGCGCCATGAATCGCGCCGTATCGACAATCAGTTGCGCGGACGTTCGGGACGCCAGGGCGACCCCGGCTCCTCGCGCTTCTACATGTCGCTCGAAGACGACCTGTTGCGCATCTTCGGCGCCGATCGTTTGAAGGGCCTCATGAGCCGAATCGGAATGGACGACGGCGTCCCGATCGAGCATCGATGGATTTCGCGCGCGATCGCCAACGCGCAGGAAAAGGTCGAAGGCCACAACTTCGACATCCGCAAGCATCTGCTCGAATACGACGATGTCATGAACAAGCAGCGCGAGGTGATCTACGGACGCCGCAAGGAGTTGCTGTCCGGCACGCCGCTCAAGGAAGACATCCTCGACATGTGCGACCAGTTGGTCGAGGATATCGCCGCCGCGCACTGCGACACCGACAAGGATCCCAAGGACTGGGACTGGAAAGCGATCGACGACGCGTTTTTCCAGCAGTTCAAATTCCGCCCCGGCTTCACCGTCGAGAGCGGTCCCGAAGCCAATCCGATCGACTCGGCCGAAGACCTGATCGAAGTCGCGCAGGAACGCGTCCACGCGCTGTACGAAACGCGCGAGGCCGAGTTCACCGAGCCGGTGATGCGGCAGATCGAAAAGATCGTGATGCTGCAGACGCTGGATTCGCTGTGGAAAGATCATCTGCTTGCGATGGACCATCTGAAGGAAGGCATCGGGCTGCGCGGCTACGGACAGTTGAACCCGCTGGTCGAGTACCAGAAGGAAGGGTTCACGATGTTCGAGGCGCTGATGTCGGTGATGCAAAAGGACGTGGTCGAGAAATGTTTTTCCGTGCAGGTCCGCAAAGAGGAAGACGTCCAGCAGATCCAGCAGCAGCCCAAGCCGCAGCGAGTCGTGATGAGCCACGGCGGGGAGACCGAGCAGGAAGCGGCGCAACCAACCAAGCGCGAAGCCGACAAGGTCGGCCGCAACGACCCCTGCCCCTGCGGTTCGGGCAAGAAATATAAGCGCTGCCACGGCAAATGACTTACTGAAAAGAACTCTTTGCGTAACCTCGTCGGTGCCAATTCCCTCTCCCAAAAGATTGGGAGAGGGTGGCGCGCGCTGCGCGCGAAGGGTGAGGGACCGACAGCAGAGAACCTTAGCTTTCAAATAGGGTAACAGCCGCGCGGCCAGCAGAATTTCTACTGTGATTCATCTGTGAGCCGTTTGCTCAGCGACCAAAAAATTCCATTCTGTAGGTCCCTCACCCGCGCGTCACGGCGATTGCTGAAAAGAGCAATCGCCGCGCCGCGGACCCTCTCCCAACCTGGGAGAGGGACAATCCAGAAACGCGTGATTGGCAGCCGATTTCATTTTCTCCGCGACCGCGCGCGCGTATAGTGCGGCGCACGGAGGTTCCCGATGAAGGTCGATCTCGCTCCCGCGCGCGTGCGCGGCTTCCGTTTCGCCGGCGTCAGCGCCGGACTCAAGACTCAACCCGGAGCCAAAGACCTGGGCCTGATCGCAGCCGACCACCCATGTCCCGCCGCCGCGGTCTTCAGCGCCAACAAAGTTAAGGCGGCTCCGGTTTACGCCACCATCGACAGGATTCGCTCCGGACGCCTGCAGGCGATCGTCGCCAACTCCGGATGCGCCAACAGCTTCACCGGCAAGCCAGGATTGAAACTCGCCGAGGATTCATGCGCCGTCACCGCGCGCGAACTCGGATGCGCGCCGAGCCTGGTGGCGCCCTCTTCGACCGGCGTCATCGGACATTTGTACGACCTCGCGAAATTCAGCGCGGGCGTACGCGAGGCGGCAGCGGCGCTCAGCCAAGACGGCCTCGCGGATTTCGCGGGCGCGATCATGACCACCGACACGCGTCCCAAGACCGCGTCAACCTCGCTGCGGATCGGCGGCGCGGACGTCACGATCGCGGGCGCGGTCAAAGGCGTCGGGATGATCTCGCCGCATATGGCGACGATGCTCGCGTATATCATGACCGACGCCGCCGCCAGCGCCGTCCAGCTTCGCACGGCGCTCAAGCTCGCGCTGCCGCAGAGCTTCAACGCGATCACCGTCGATGGCGATATGTCGACCAATGACACGGTGATCGTGATGGCGAGCGGCGCTGCGGGCAATCGTCCCCTTCGCGGGCGCGATCTCGCCGCCTTCAATCAGGCGATCGCTGCCGTCTGTGCGGCACTCGCGCGCGAGCTGGTGCGCGACGGCGAGGGCGCGACCAAGCTGGTCGAGGTCCAGGTGCGCGGCGCGCGCAATTCTGCCGACGCCGAGCGATGCGCCCGGCAGATCGCAAACTCGCCGCTGGTCAAGACCGCGTTCTTCGGATGCGACCCGAACGTCGGGCGAATCCTGATGGCGGCGGGATCGTCGAGCGCGGCGGTCGAGTCTGACAAGCTGACGCTCGCGATCGGCGGAGTGAAGGTGGCGGCGCGCGGCGCGCTTATCACCGCGGCGCTGGGCGCGGCACAGGAAAAAATGCGCGCGCGCGAATTCGCAATCACCCTTGACCTGCGTCTCGGCGCCGCGCGCGCGACGATTCTCACCTGCGACCTCAGCTACGATTACGTGCGGATCAACGCCGAGTACACGACCTGAGGCGGTTGCGCGCCGCGCCGCGCGCTCAATATGATCGCGCATCGTCCTCGCGGAGGTAACCCTATCGTGGCACTGGTCAAAGTCGCGACGCGCTCCGAGCTTCCCGCCGGCGCAGCCAAGCTGGTCGAGGCCGCGGGCAAGCAGATTGCGCTGTTCAACGCGGGCGGCGCATTCTATGCGATCGACAATACCTGCAAGCATCGCGGCGGTCCGCTCGCCGAAGGCGACGTGGACGGCACGACCGTCACCTGTCCGTGGCACGGATGGGAGTACGACATCACGACCGGCGCGAACCTCGACGATCCAAGCGTGAAGCTCGGATGCTACCCGGTGAAACTCGACGGCGAAGATCTCTTGATCGACGTATGACAAACGTCCGCGCTGATTCTGGGTACACTCGTGGCCATTGACACGAAGGCAGTGCGTCGCCTCTGAAATACCCTCTCCCACCGGGAGAGGGCGGCGTGGCGCGAGGCTTGCTTATTCTTTGCAAGACTCGTGACGCGCGGGTGAGGGCGGCCTTGCTCGATCGTGGATCCATTTTTAATCGCGCGTCGCTACGCGCTGCGCTGAATTCGGACCCTCAGCTAACCTCTCCCTTTCAGGGCGAGGAACCAGACATCGGGCGAGGAAAGAAAAATCAGCGAGCGGCGAACAGGCGGCCGGCGCCGTAGGTTACCGCGGCGGCTGCTATTCCGGTGAGCATGCTCTCGAGGCCGCTGCGCCACCACGAGCGGCTGGTGATGACCGTCTTCGCCGCGCCGACTCCGAATAGCACCAGCACCGTCGCGCACGCCGAAGCCAGTACGCCGCCATGAGCGGGCGCGAAGAAAAGATACGGGATTACCGGCACTGACGCGCCGAACAGATAAGACAGACCCACCGTCAACGCCGAGCGCATCGGCGGGTCGAATGATTCGACCGCGAAACCCAGCTCCTCGCGCATCATCACGTTCGACCACCGTTCGGGGTCGGCGGTGATATGCGCGACGATTTTCTCCAGCAGCTCGCCCGAAAACCCCTTGGCCCGATAGATGGCTCCGATCTCTTCGCGCTCGCGATCCGGCCATTTGCGGATTTCCTCGCGTTCGCGCTCGATTTCGCTCTCGTAGAATTCCAGTTGCGATCGCGCAGAGATAAATGCCGCAAGGCCCATCGAGACCGCGCCGCCCAGCATTTCCGCGAGCCCCGCCATCGCGACGATTCCCGCGATCGAGAACGCGCCCGCGACCCCCGAGGTCACCGCGAACGACGCGACCAGCCCGTCGTTGAGCCCGAGCATCAGGTCGCGCACCCAGGTTCCACCGGCGGCGTGCACCTGTTCGGTGTGATGATCGTATTCGCGTCTACGGATTGCGATTGCCATTTCCCAAGTCCGCCTACAGACTCGCGCTCACGGGATGCGGCTTGCGCCGTGCCCTGCCACTATCGATCCGCGAGCGCATCGCGAGGATATCGCGCACCATCCGGCGCGCCTCGCCACGCTCGGGCCGCGCGCCGAGATAATCATAAAGAAACGCCAGACGCGCGGCGCGGCACAAAAAGCGTCCGATACTGCGATCCAGATGAACCAGGTTGCGGATGCGGCGTTCGCGCGAAACGCCACCGTTTCCGCGCTCGCGCCGGAAATCTTCCAGGTCGATAAACCATACCCGGAAGCCCTCCGCTCCGTCGTCGGCAACCATCACGTTGGTCTCCTGCAAATCGCGCGTATAGATACCCGCGTCGTGCATCCGCTTGACCTCGCGCGCGACCGCAGCGAGGATTCGCCGCCGACGCCGCGCGTCGCGTCCTTTGACCTCGCCGGGACCGAGCGCAAACCGCGACAAGCTGTCGGCCTCGAGCAGCGCCTCGGAGATCAGGTACGAAGCGCGCACCGCGCCGGCGCTCACCTCGTCCATCGCGGCCAGCGGCGCAGGATGCGCGATCGCGGCGGAGGCGAGAATCTCCGCCCCTGCGATTGCGCGCGCCGCGCGCGAGCCCGCGCCACGCGCCGCAATACCCTTTGCCCATGATCGCTCGCGCGTGCGCTTGATAAACACCGGCGCGTGGCCGGCAATCTCCAGCACGCCGGCCAGGGTGCGGCCTTCGGCTTTAAGCGCGCGAAACCCCGGCCCCGCGATCAGTTCGTCGGCGCGTTCGATCAAGCTTCGCCACCTTGGCGTTCGCGCATAGAGGACCCGCGTTCGCATCCGGTCTCAGAGCCTAACCTTTCGGCGTGGGTGTCGCGATTGGAAATTCGCCTACAGCTTCGGTTCGACGATCAATTGCCCGCCTACGTGCGCGGCATGGAGCTGGCAAAGATAGGGGAAGGTGCCAGCGTGCGAGGCGACGAACGATATGGTCTTGGGCTCGCCGCGCTTGATGACCTCGGTGATATTGTACGCGGGAAGCGAAAATCCATGCCGGTCTTCGGAGCCGGGGATATCGTTCTTCAGCGTGAGCACGACCTTTTCGCCCTGATGCACGATGATCGTGCTCGGCAGCCAGAATTTCGTCGTGCCGATCTGCACCGCGACGATCGTAAATTTCTGCACCCCCGGCTGCGACGTGTCAGTCACCAACGGCGCCACCGTAGAGCTGTCCGCGGCGAGAGCGCGCGGCGCCCCGGCGGCGATCGCAGTCACGAGCGTCAGAATTGCCAGGAACCTGAACTTCGAGCTCGATTTCATTCTTGTCACCCGTTGAATTTGCGCGTGAGCTTTTTCCATTCAGCGTCGTCGATTCCCGCCTGGTACGGAATGTAGAACGCAACCCGATCGAGCAGGCCGTCGTAACGCTCTTTCACTTTCTCGGCGATATCGTCGAAGGTGCCGGTCACCGCGTAGGTCTCGAGCATCTCGTCGGTGATCTCGCTCGCCATCCCGCGCCAATCACCCTTGGCCGCCTTCTCGCTGAGGCGCGGCGACACGTCGCCCCATCCGTGCATATCCAGCACGATCTTGTAGGTGCGGGTCGAGGCGTAAAATGCGATCTGCTGACGCACGCCGGCCTTGGCGCGCTCGATCTCCTCGCGGTTGCGCCCGACGATCACGAACGCCGTGGTCGCGATCGTAAAATCCTTGCGCGCGCGTCCGCCCTTGGCAAGACCGCGCTCGACATTGGGCAGCACGTACTCGCGCAGGTACTTGGGCGAGTTGAACGGATGCGCGTGCAGGCCGTCGCAGGTCTCGCCGGCGAGGCGCAGGATGTGCTCGTTGACGCCGGCGATCCAGATCGGGATATCAGGATGCGCGTGTTTGGCGGGCGTGAAAAACGGCGTCATCAGGGAGAAGTTGTAGTACTTGCCGCTGAAGCTGAGCTTCGCGCCGCCTTCCGCCCAGCATTTGAATATCGCGCGCAGCGAGCCGATATATTCGCGCAGCCGCGGCACGGGCGGCTCCCACTTGACGCTGTAGCGGCGCTCGTTGTGGCCCTTGACCTGCGTGCCAAGCCCCAGGATAAAGCGGCCGTCGGACAGCGCGGCAAGATCCCACGCGGTCCCGGCCGTGACCATCGGACTGCGCGGAAACGCGATCGCGACCGCCGTGCCGATTTTAATTTTCTTGGTATGTTCCGCCGCGATCGCGGCGGGCAGAAACGGATCGCTGCCAGCCTCGATAGTCCACAGCGCGTCGAACCCCGCTTCTTCAGTAGCTTTGGCGGCAGCGGGAACATCCTTGAGATTGCGGACGGCGAGTCCGGTATCGAGTTTCATATCGGCCTATCTCCAGCGCGATAAAGTTCCAAAAGCCTCGCGGCGCGCCGATCGTAACATCGCACCCGCCACAGTGAAAAGTACTCCGCTTTGGCAGGCTCCCGATTTTTTCGCAACCCGTGTCTTCTGTCATCTTGAGCTGCGGGCGAAGGATCTCCGCGAAGCGATTAGTGCAACCAGTGATGATGGCACAGGAAATATATGCGCGGGCGGCGTACCAGTGGCACGCCGCCCGCGCCACTGATCATCTTGCTCTCTTTATTGATATGCTAGTCACTTCGCGAGAGCCTTCGCCCGGCACGCGCGACGAAAGTCATCATGCACAACATCCTGCAGGTTGGGCCCGGAGTAGAAGTAGTTGAGCGCTCGGAGCGGATCGTACTTTCCAACCGTGATTCGAGAGGCGTGCCTCAATTGTTGGAGAAGCCGCCGAAACCCACCGCTGCGCTGATCGCCGCGGCCAAACGGCTCGCGAAGAATGGCATGAGCGCTTCGGAGCGGCCACGCTGCTCGATGAATCCTCTGAAACTCGCCTTGCCCTTGGCGACTATCGCCGAGGCGCTCGCGCTTGCGCGGCAGCGACCATAGCGGACGTTCGCGAGTGCGCGACTGCGAGGCCGCGGGCTGGGAAGTCGGTGAAGATTCCTGCTACTCCGGCGTCGAGCAGCGTGTTCATTTCGACGGGATCGTTGACGGTCCAGACATGAACCTCGACGCCGAGGCCGCGCGCGAACGCGAGGATCTCGGGCGTCGCGAGCTTCCAGCCCTGGTACTCGGGCGGAATCTGCAGCGCGTCGGCGCGCGGGGCGTAGCCGGTCTGCTTCGCCGCCATCGCCTGCAGGAACTCCGCTACTTCGCCGTATGGGAAACTGGTCGGCACACCCGGCGCGAGCGCGCGAAGCTCATCGATCGGCGGCTGCTGCTCGCCCGCGACCAGCACCCTGCGACGCGCACCGGCCCGATCGATGACTTTGAGCAGCGCCGGAATCACGCTCGGCGCGGTCTGCTTGGGTTCGATATTGAACCGGCCTTTCGGGAACGCTCCGAGCAGTTCGGCGAGAGCAGGGATTTTGATCCCGCGATCGCGAAATGGATAGGTCGCTCCGCCGTCGAGCGAGAAGGCGTAGCCCGCGTCGGCGTCCTGCACTTGCGCGAGCGTCAGCTCCGCGATCGCGCCCTCACGGCCGCTGACCCGCGAAAGGTCGCTGTCGTGCGAGATAACTACCTCGCCGTCGCGGGTCATATGCACGTCGAGCTCGAAATATTCGGCGCCAAGGCGCGCGGCCGCCTCGAACGAAGCCATCGTATTCTCGGGAAATTCGCCGCTGGCCCCTCGATGCGCGAAAATCCGCGGCGGCGCGAGGCTGAAGAAGTCGCTGTCGAGGCTGCGCCGCATCGCGGACTGCTCTTTGGAAAGTGGATTTGGTTTGAGTTCGATATCGCGGGACGCGCGGGATTACATCGCGCCTGCCGCACCTGTTGACGTGACCGGCGTCACATTGCCCTGTCGGGAAGAGCGGCTCGAATAACGCCGGCCGCGCACGCGCGAGGCCTTGCCCGCGGGGCGATCGAGCGTGACGTGATACATGTCACCGAGCGCTGAGATGGCAGGCTTGCGCGCGTCGGCACTGACGAAACGGTTGCCGAGGTCGGGCAGTTTCGACAGAGCGGATTCGTAGCGCTGTTTCATATCGTCGAACAGCGCGACCATCCGCGGCGATACCTGATGATTGACGCCGAGCTTCTCGGTCAGAGGGTTGACGTAAGTGCCTTGCTTCTCGAGTCCGAAGTGCAGATGCGGCCCGGTGGAAAGCCCGGTCGAACCCACGAATCCTATAACCTGGCCCATATGCACGTACGACCCCTGATGTATATCGGGGCTGATGCGCTGCATGTGGCCGTAGATGCTGGTCATTCCGCGCTCGTGGTCGATCCGGACGCTGTTGCCAAGCTCTCCGGCCCATCCGGCCTGCTCGACCCGTCCGTCGGCGACAGCCTTTACGGGGGTGCCGTAGTCGGCAGCCAGATCAACCCCGACGTGCGGACGGTAGATGTGCAGCAGCGGATGATACCGATGGAACGAGAAGCCTGAGGATATGTATTTGAAATTAAGCGGAAAGCGCAGGAACTGGGCGCCGAGGGCGTGCCCTTTTTCGTCGTAAAGATGCTGCGTGCCGTGCTCGTCGCGAAACGCATAGGCCTCCAGCGTGCGGCCGCCGAAGCGAATCTGCGCCGCTTCGACCCCGTTGACCAGGTGATAAGTGCCGTCGCGGCTGACCTTTTCCTGATAAATCAGCTTCACCGCAGAGCCGGGACGGAGCCTATCGAGATCGTGTCGTTCCGCGAAGGCGTCTTCCAGCGATTCGACTATCGGGCTGGGAACCCCATGCTTTTCGGCAGCGTGTTTGAAGTTGTCTCTGACCGCAAAAGCCATCCTGATGGGCTTGAGGTAGTACTCGATCGGCGCGGCATGAGCCTTAAGGACCATATTGCCCAGGCTCGCCACCGTGACCGAGGTTTTGAGGTCAATGTCGTATTTGAACCCACGCAGTTCGCCAGTTTCGGGGTCCTTATAGAGAGTAAGCGGGTGCTCCCGGTAAAAATACCGGGTCCCGGCCGCCTGCTGGAAGATTCCGGACCATCGGCGGGCTTCATCGCGGTCCACGCCCGCATCCTCAAGGTATCCTGTCACCGAGGCCGAGCGCTCAAGCGTAGTGCTAATCGTGATCGCGGTAGGTGCCGGGATGGCGCTGTCGGCCTCAACCATGTCGACGCCCGAGTCGGTTCCGGCGACTATAGCCTCGAGGCCGGAGGGGGGCTGCACCGCGTCGCCACGGAAAAAAAGATGTAGCGCGGCGATCGTTACGAGCACTCCCACCGTCAAGGCGGTCAGCGCACGCGAAATTCCATCCACAGTTCTCCCCCGAGAACGCATTGCGGGCAAGTTAAGCAATTCGGTCAGCGAAAGCAACCCATTGGGGTGATTTATTGCCACAAGCATCCGGCGCGATAGCGGTCAGGATGACCGATTGGTAACATACGGAACATTACAAGATGACCATTGTTGCTGTTGATTTCGGAAAAAAGCGAATCGGACTCGCGATCAGCGGTCCCGGCCAGACCGGTGCCTATCCGTTAGGCACCGTCGAGCGGCGCTCGATTGCGCTCGATCTCGCTGATATCAAGCATCGCCTGGCTGACCGCCAGGTCACCCGGATAGTCGTAGGCCTGCCGCTCAGCATGGACGGGAGCGAGGGTCCGATCGCCCGTGCGGCGCGAGCGTTCGCAGCCCGGCTGGGAGCGCATCTGGGGCTACCGATTGACTTCCAGGACGAGCGGCTTTCGAGCTTCGAGGCGGGCGAGCGGATGAAGTCGTCTACCGGCGGCAGGCGGCGCAAAGCGGCTCTCGATTCGGTGGCGGCCACCGTCATCCTTGAGGGATGGATCGAAGCTAATCCGATGGTGCCGATAGAAGAATCTTAGCGTGCCCGAATCCGCAAAATTTTCCCGCAGCGTGACGGCCCTGCCCGGGCCATGATAAAGGCATCGCGCCAGATGCCACGTATTGGGAAACTGCTCGGACTGCTAATTCCAGCCGCGGCGATCGGCGCGGGAGTCCTCGCGGTCAATTTCTACTGGCTCGCCCCGACGAAGGTTTTCGTTCCGCCGCGGATGGTCACGATCGCGCCGGGCCAGTCGTTTCGTGCGGTCGCGCAGGCCCTCTCTGACGCGGGCGTCGTACGTAGCAGCATCGCGATGCTGCTTTATGGTGAAGCGACCGGCGACTCGCGCCGGATTAAGCCGGGCGACTACGAGTTTCGCGGCGGCGAGCGGATTCCCGACGTGATGCGTCATCTGGTCGCGGGCGATTTTGTCGTGGTGACAATCGTGATTCCCGAAGGACTCACTGTCCATCAGATAGCCGAGCGTCTGTCGGCCGCGGGCCTGGCGTGCCAGACCGAATTCGAGGACGCCGCCCTGCACGGCACGATCGTCCGCGCGCTGGGATTGATGCCGCTGGGCGCCGAGGGCTACCTGTTTCCCGCAACCTATAAATTCTCGCCGCGCATCACGATCGACGGGATTCTGGTCGCGATGCTTACTCGCTTCTACCGGGTGCTGACGCCCGCGGTCGAAGAGCGGATGTTCGATCTCGGATTGACCGCAAGGACTGTGGTAACGATGGCTTCGATTATCGAAAAGGAAGCCAAGGCTCCCGGCGAGCGCGGGCTTATCGCTGGCGTATTCTACAACCGCTTGCGAATCGGAATGCCGCTTCAATCTGATCCGACTGCTGAGTATAGTCTCGATGGAGCCGGGTCGGCCGCAGCCGCGGTGCGAACTCCCAGCGCGTTCAACACGTACGAGCGCGCGGGTCTTCCGCCGGGACCGATTGCCAATCCTGGCCTTAGCTCAATCGAGGCCGCGCTGTATCCTGCGCCTTCCGGCTATCTTTATTTCGTGGCGCGCGACGACGGAACGCACGTGTTTTCCAAAACCTTCGACGAACACAAGCGCGCAATTCTGGCGCTCAAGCGCACCGCTGAGCGCGCTCCTGAATCGCGTCAGGCTGGCGGCGAACATCGCGCAAATTAGGTCAGATAGGCTATAGTAGGGGATCGTGCCAAATCCGGTAGAGATTCTCGGCCGCGCGCGCAACCGTATTGCCCAAGTCGCGGCGATTCGCGCGGGTGCGTATGCGGTCGCACCGGCGCTGGTCGCGTTTGCGCTCGCAATTGGCCTTCTTCCGATAGGCCGAGCAACCTGGATGCGATGGGGGTATATCCTCGCGCCGGGGCGCGCCGCGATTCTGCGAGACGCCTTTTTCGTGATTGGTGCGGGCGCGCTGGCCGCCGGCGCGATTCTGGCTCTGCGCGCGTATCGCCGCGCACTCGATTTCGTTGCCGCCGCGCAGCAGGTCGATAATGCGATGCGCGCGCGGCAGGAAATTCTTACCTTCGCAGCACTGGCCGATCCCGCGCTCGGCGACGAGGCAAAGCCGGCGCGCAGCCCGCTCTTTCCGCTCTTATGGCGCCGCGCGATCGGACTGCTCGAACGCTTCGACTCGACCAAGGCATTTCCGCTCGCGTTAGGCCGGCCGCTCGCGCGCTCTTCGATGCTGGCGGGAGTGGTCGCGGTCGCGATGATTCTCGCGGCGATGGGACTGGTGCGTCCGCCCACGCGCGAGCAGGCGATAGCGGCGCGGCTGCGCGGGATCGCTCGCGAGATCGAAGCCACTTCGACCGATCCAACCGACCGCGCAATCGCCGCTGAGGCCAAAGCCGCAGCCGATGCACTGGAAAACCCGAGCCTCCCGCCCGAGCAGAAGATCAAGAAGCTCGACGACGCGATGCACGACCTCCAGCAGGAAAAGAAAGGCGCAGGCGGCGTCAACAAAGGCACCGGCGCTGGCGGCGGAAATCAGGCCGCCAAGGGGCACGGCAATGGTTCCGGCCAAGGCGGCGGCAACCAGGGAAAAGGCAACGGTCCCGGCGGCTCGGATAAATCCAATCAGGCTGGGTCAGGCGCGGGCAAAAATCAGCAAGGCAACAGCGGCTCCGGCCAAACCGGCAAGCAGAATAAGGATTCGTCGGTCGATCTGCAAAACGAACTCGCCGACGCCAAGGCGCAAGTCGAAAGCGACGCGAAGAACAGCCCCAAACCCGACGACAAGAAGCTCGCCGACGACAAAAATCCCGGCAATGCACCCAAGACCGGCGGAAATCCCGACAAGAACGGAGCCGCGAGCAAACCCGATTCGACCCGGCCCGGAAACGTCCCCAAAGGCGATACCGCCGGCAAACAAAATGTTCCCCCGACCGGCGGCGCGCAGGCTTCCGCCAGGGACATGGGTTCGAATCTGGGCAATACCCATCTGGGCGAGACTCCGCCGGCGGCAAACTATCAACGCTATCTGAAACCGGGCGAGAAAGGCGCGGCGCTGGATATCCACGACGCGCGCTACGTGATGTTCCGGCTGCCCAACGGTGCGATCGTCGGCGCAGGCGGCAAGACCGTGATCGATGCCAATCATCCGACCGCAACTACCGCGTACGTCAACGCCCCGCTGAAGGAATCCACCGACCAGGCCGCGCCTGATGAACGCCAACTCGTTCCGCCGCGCTATCGGGACCTGATCCACTGACAGTCATCGCGGCCAGCTAATGAAAATTTTTTATCCTAAGGAGAACTGATGGGAGCGGCACCGCAAGCATCACCCGACCAGCGCGTCGCGGAATTTCGCAAGACCTTTTCACGCGCGGAGCAGGAAGTCGGCCGCGTTATCGTCGGACATCAGGAAGTAATCCGTAAACTCCTGACGGCGCTGTTTTCGGGCGGACATATCCTGATCGAAGGCGTCCCGGGCCTCGGTAAAACCCTGATGTGCAAGGCTGCGGCGGACACTCTGGGACTGAGCTTCAAACGAATCCAGTTCACGCCCGACCTGATGCCCTCGGATATTATCGGCACGCAGGTGCTGACCGAATCAGACGGACGCCGCGAGTTCCAGTTCAAGCCCGGTCCGATCTTCGCTCACGTTGTGCTGGGCGACGAGATCAACCGCGCGACCCCCAAAACACAGTCAGCGGTGCTCGAGGCGATGGAAGAGCATCAGGTGACGGTCTTCGGCCTGACCTACCGGCTCGAGCCGCCGTACATGGTGCTTGCGACCCAGAATCCGATCGAGCTCGAAGGAACCTATCCGCTGCCCGAGGCGCAGATGGACCGGTTCCTGTTCAAAGTCGTGATGGGATCGCCCAAGCCCGACGAACTGCGCGAGATCCTGAGCCGCACCACCGGCACGCGCGCGCATCAGATCGAAGCCATCTTCAAGCCCGCGACTGCGGCGCAGGAGATCGAGACGCTCAAGAGCCTGGTGCGCGAAGTGATGGTGGCCGAGCCGCTCGAGCGCTACATAATCGCGATGATCGGCGCATGCACTCCGGGCGGTCCCGGCGCGATTCCCGAAGTCTCGCAATATCTGCGCTTCGGGCCGAGCCCTCGCGGTGCGCAGGCGATCATCCTGAGCGCGAAGGTCAACGCTCTCCTGGCAGGACGCGTCAGCGTCAGTTACGAGGATATCGACGACGCGGTGGTTCCGTGCCTGCGCCATCGGTTGTTGCGCAACTTCCAGGCCGAGGCCGAGAACGTCACCACCGAATCGATTCTCGAACAGGTCCAGAAGCGCCTCAAGCGTCCGCGCGCGTAGTCCGCGCGCGGCGTCCAAAGAACTCCGATGTTCGATTTGCCCGACGAGTTCACGCCGCAATTCCTGGCGCGGCTAGAGGAGTTACGCGTCCGCACGCGGCGCCAGTACGCCGGCATGGGCAAGGGCTCGCATCTTTCGCCCAAGCGCGGCTCGTCGCTCGAGTTCAACGACTACCGTCATTACTCGCCCGGCGACGATTTTCGGTACATCGACTGGGGCCTGTACGGCCGCACCGACAAGCTCTACATCAAACTGTTCAAGGAAGAGGAAGACCTGCTGACGTACGTCTTCCTGGACGCCAGCGCCTCGATGGCGTACCCCCCGGCCGACCGCAAGTTCGATCGCGCGGTCGCAACCGCGCTGGCGGTCGCATACGTGGCGCTGTCGTCTGGCGACCGCGTGATGGTCCGGGTGCTGGCGGGCGCGGGCGCGAAGATCGAGCCGGTATTTCTGTACGGACGGCATCGGATAATCGAGCTTGCGCGCAAGCTGCGCGCGATCAAGCCCGGCGGCCAGTACGATTTCGCACCGGCGCTGGCGAGCGAGATGCGCTCGATCCGGCGCGCCGGAAAAGTTTTTGTCGTTTCCGACTTCCTGATGCTGCTCAACTCCGTGACCCGCGGTCTGGGGCTCTTCACCGCCGCGACGATGGACGTGACCGCGGTGCAGATTCTCGGCGGCAGCGAGATTCACGGACAGGGGCTCGAAGGCGATGTCGAAGTAATCGATTCCGAAACCGGAGAGCATCTGCGCGTGGCGATTGGCGCGCGCGAGCGCGAACAATACCAGCAGACCATGGAACGGCTGACGCGCGAGATTAAGCAGTTCTGCCTGAAGCGCGGATTGCATTACGCGCTGCACACCACCGACCAGGAGTTCCAGAGCTTTTTCGTGCGTGCGGTCGCCGACCTGGGACTGGCGCATTGAGCTGAAATCGATGGGCCTGCTTTATCCCGGCGCTCTGATCTTCTTCGCGATCGTTCCCGCGCTGGTGCTCGCCTACCTGGCGCGCGAGCGGCCCGCGCGCGTGATCGTTTCGAGCGTGATGGCGTTTCGCGCGCTGCGCGGCTTGCGTAATGAGCGCTACGGCGGCAAGCCGCGCTTCGACTGGATGTTCCTCGTCGAGCTGCTGCTGCTGTGCCTTGCGGTGCTCGCGATGGCAGGCCCGTTCGTGATTCGCAAGAGCAATCCGATCGCGGTGATGATCGACAACTCGGCCGCGATGCAAGTGAAGCTGCCGTCGGGCATAACGCGCTTCGACGACGCGCTCAAGAAAGCCGACGCGATGCTGTCGGACGAAGACGGCGGCGGCAAGGTTTCGGTATTCGTCACCGCGCCTGCTCCGTATCGGATCGCGCCGGCGTTTGATTCGGTGGTCGAGGCACGGCACGCGATCGCGCAAATCCTGCCGACCGACGCGCCCGATGATTCGGCCGCGATCACCGCGTCGCTAACCGATCTCGCCGCGGGCGGCAGCTTCAAGAAGGTGATCTTCGCGAGCTTCCGCGCGATCGCGGCGCCGGTTCCGGCTGCGATTCATGCGATCGTCACCGGCGACCCCGCGCCGAATCTCGCGCTCAGCTCGTTCACGCTGCGGCGCGAGGTTTTTGGCGTCGATACTCTGCACGCGCGAATCAGCGTCTCGAACTTCGGCCCGAATCCGTCCGATATCAACGTCATCCTGACCGGCGACGGTCACCATCTCGCGAGCGCCCACGAAGCTCTGGCAGCGGGCGAGACCGGAGCGCTGGAATTCCCGTCGCTGGCACCGGCGCAGGTTTACCGCGCCGAGCTCGCGCCCGCCGACGCGTTCGCGCTCGACAACGTCGCCTACGCGACCAGCGGAGCGGTGCGCGCGGTTTCGATTTTATTCATCTCGCCGATTCCCGCGGACGCCGCCGGGCTGGGCGCGGTTCCGGGCGCCGAGGTCAAGGTCGTCGCGCCCGACAAGTTTGCTCCGGGAGATCTGGCGAAGGCCGACGTCGCGATTTTCGAATACTCGACGCCCAAGCAAATCCCGCCGGTGAACACCCTGATGGTGATGCCGCCGCCGGATCCGGTATTCGGCTTCACGGTCGCGCCCGCGGCGAATATCGAGATCGCGGATTGGCGCAACACCGACGCGCTCACCGACTCGGTGAACTTCCGGATGCTCAATCTGCGCAGCGGCGAATTCTTCGGACAGCATCCGTGGATGACCGCAGTCGTTAGCGGACAGGGCGGAGGACTGATCCTGCGCGGCGAGCGCGATGGGCACCGGTTCGTCGCGACCGGATTCAATCCGTTTCCGTATCTCGGACACAAAAATTTGCCGATGTCGATCCTGACGCTCAACCTGCTGAGCTACCTTGCGGGACTGGGCGCGAACGCGGGCAGCTACCGCACCGGGGAGCCGTGGCTGGTGCCGGCCGGCGTGACCAGCGTTGCGCTGCCTTCGGGCAAGACGCGCAAGGCGACGCCGGGAACGCTGTTCACGGATGTCGGCGCGCAGGGAATTTACCAACTCTCGGGCGCCGGCGTCGCGCCAATTCCGCGCGCGGTCAACCTTGATGACCTTGCGGTGTCGGACCTCGAGCATGTGACGCCAATCCGGGTCGAGATCGCGGCGGCGGCGCCGCCTGCGAGCGAGTCGTTCCTGGAGAAGTCGTCGCTCAGTCCGTGGCTGCTGCTCGCGATCATCGCGCTCGGCGCGCTCGAGGCGATCATCGTATACCGCAGGCGGCGCGGCGCGATGGCACAGGCGTAGGCGATGAACCCGCTTAAGTCCATCGCCGAGATTTCGCTCTCGAGGCCTGACGCGCTCTATCTGCTCGCAATTGTGGGACTGGTACTGGCGTGGTCTCTCCTCAATGCGCGCGAGTGGAAGAAAATCTGGGCGCCGATTATGCGCGCGATCGTGCTGGCGCTGTTTATTTTCGCGCTGGCGAATCCGGAAACGGTGATGCACTTCGAGGGCGCCGCGCGTCCCGCGATCGTCGATGCCTCCGCGAGTATCACGCCCGCGATGCGCGCGTGGATGGCGCGGCTGCTCAAGGATCAGTTGAAACTGCGCCCGAGCGACCCCGCGTTGATCTTCGCGGGCTCGACCGACTCGAGCACGATTGGCGCGATCGATCGCACCCTCGAGACGGGGAACCCGTGCTCCTCATGCACGCCCGGCGCGACCGACCTGGAGACCGCGCTGATGCGTATAGCAGCGGACCCGGCCGCGCAGGGCGGACCCGCAGTGCTGGTGACGGACGGATGGGAGAATCGTGGCGATTCGACCCGCGCGATCGGATCGGTCGTCGCGGCGCGGATCCGGCTCGATATATTCACTCCGCCCGGCGCAACCGCGATTCCCAACATCACGATGACCGAGCTGTCGCTCCCGCCCGCGCTCGAAAAGGCCGAGCCGTTCGAGCTCGGCGTCACGATGGAAAATCTGAACGACGCTCCGGTCACCGGAACGATCTCCGTCTATCGCGACACCACGATGCTCGATACGCGGCGGGTCAGCCTGCCGCATGGCTCCGAGCGTTTCGATTTCCCGGTCCGCAACACCGCGGCCGGGCTCGCATCCTACTCGGCGTCGTTCAGGGCCGATGATCCTAAACTCGATCAATATCTCGAAGACGACTCGCTCAAGGGATGGGTCGGCGTGGGCGCGCGGCGCAAGGTTTTGATCCTGACCGATCGCGCGCAGGACGCGAGCTATCTCCAGACCGTCGCCGAGCGCCGCGGCTTCGAGCCGACCGTGGTCCCCATAACCTTGGGCGAGTGGAACGGAAAACTCTCCGGCTTCGACGCCGTGTTTCTGGACAATATCGCCGCCAGCAGGATCGCGCCCGCGGACCAGGACGCGCTGGTGTCGTATGTCCAGTCGGGCGGCTCGCTCGCGATGGTGGGTGGTGACGCGAGTTTCGGCCTTGGCGGATGGCAATCGAGTCCGCTCGCCAAAGCGATGCCGGTGATCATGAAGCCGCCGGAGCATAAGGAGCGCACCCGCGCGCTGATTTTGATCATCGACAAGTCCGGCTCGATGGGGCGCAACGACAAGCTCAAGTACGCAAAGGCCGCCGCCGAGACCGTCACCAAGACGCTTAAAGGCACCGACCTGGTGAGCGTGATTGGGTTCGATTCGCAGCCGTTCGTGGTCGTGCCGCTGCAGCCGCTGGCCAAGAGCCGTCCGTATATGGACCAGATGATCGATCGGCTGGTCGCGCACGGCACCACCTATCTGCTCCCTGCGCTGCAGGAGGCGGAGCGGATGCTGGCGGGAAGCGGCGCACAGATTCAGCACGTCGTAATCCTGACCGACGGCGAAACCGGCGGCACGCCCTCGATGTACTACGACCTGGTCTCGCGGATGCATCGCGAAGGCGGCGCGACCATCTCGACCATAGCGATCGGCAACGAAGCCAATCTCACCCTGCTCGATTCCATCAGCAAGTTCGGCGGCGGGGCGTCTTACCAGACCGATAGCGCCAAGAATCTGCCCGAGCTGTTCGTCCAGGACGTCAGCACCCACGGCGGAGAAACTACGATGCAGGAGTCGAGCTTCAAACCTCACAGCGTGGACCCCGATCCGGTGCTGAAAGACCTCGCCGGGCGGCAGCTGCCCGCGATCAAGGGTTACGTTTCGACCGAGATCAAACCGCGAGCGGACTTAAGCGCCTATATCGATCGTGGCGGAAACAAGGAGCCGCTGATCGCAAGCTGGAAATACGGCGCGGGCAAAACTTTGGCAGTCACGACCGACGCCAGCGGCAGGTGGTCCGGGCCCTGGATCACTTCCAACGTCTTCTCGCCGCTGTGGGATCGGCTGCTCGGATGGATGACGCCTGAGAGCACGACCGGCGAGCAGAAATTCGACGTCGAGCTTGGTTACCAGGGCAGCCGGATCAATATCCGGCTCAACGATTATTCCGACGAGACCGGCAAGGGTCCGAGCCTCTTGACCACTATCGTCACGCGGCCCGACGGCACTCACGTCGAGACCGCGCTTTCGGAACAGGTGCCGGGAGAATTCTCCGGCTCGATCGACGCGCCCGCGCCGGGTACCTACAACATCAGCGTGCATGCGCCCGGCGACAAGTCGCAGACCTTCCCTCCGCTCGCATACACGGTGAGCCCCGCGGTGCTGGCCGAGGTCCCGCGTCCCGCGCCGAACTACGGATTGCTGGAACAGTTGGCGTCGGCGACCGGCGGCCGCTTGAATCCTGATGTCTCGGCGGTGGGACTCGGACGGCCCAATTTGGAGCGGCGCAAGTCGCTAAGTCCGTTCATAATAATCGCTGCGATGATCCTCCTGATTGGCGAGGCGCTGGTGCGCCGGCTGACGGCATAAAAAATCGAGACCTGCGATTAAAATGAAACACGACAACGACGGCACGGCGATTCATGCGAACCATCACGTACAGCATCGGTTTCCCGCCGAAGTAAAATTCTGCGCGCTGTGCGGCGCAGAGATGGAGCTGCGCACGATCCTGCCGGATCGTAAACGGATGCGGGCGTGTGCGCGATGCGGCTTCGTCTTCTTTCCCTCGCCGAAGCTGGTGGCAGGATGCGTGGTAGTCGAGGACGGACGCGTCCTGCTGCTGAAACGCGGAATCGAACCCGCGCTTGGTAAATGGACTTTCCCGGGAGGATTTGTCGATTTCGCGGAGCCTGCCGCTGACGCCGCAGCGCGCGAGACGTTCGAGGAGGTCGGGATCCGAGTGAATCTCGGGCCGCTGCTGGGCGTGTACACCGATCCGGTCAACTCGAAGGCGCAGGTGATCGTCTATTTGGCGACGCCCGCCGGCGGTGCGCTCACGCTTTCAGAAGAGGCGACGGAGATTCGGTACTTCACGCCTGAGGCGATCGTGTGGGACTCTCTGGCGTTTCGAAGCACTCACGACGCACTGACCGATTGGGTACGATCGGTCAAAGCCGCCTGAAAATTCCCGGCTTCGCGAATTTGCAGCTTTTTTGCAAAGATTTTCATTAGCCATACTGCTCGTTTGGTGCTAAAAGACTTATGTCACGGCCCGCCGATGACCATGGCAACTCTGTTCAGGAGGTTAGCGCTATGGAACGGGTGGAAGTGGTTGGGGTTAATACTTTCGTGCTGCGTACCAAGCAGTTAGGTCCGAACACATGGTGCTGCGACATGTACGAGCGCCACGGCAACGCCGATGCCGATTCCTTCGTGCTCGAAGATTTCGGCGAAAGCGAAATCGAAGCCATCGCGATGGCGATGACCGACGCCCACGAACCGAAGCATCTCCGAGGACACTAGCCGCGGCTATTCAAGGGCGTTCCTGCGCGCCTTGCGCACTCGGCATCTGCACTAACTCGTAGCGCCGTGCGGCGGGATCGCCTGCCGCTCGAATTCGCGCGCGATCGATGCGATCGTGTCGGCCTCGGCGGCGGGCTTGTCGTCGCGAATTCGCACGATCCGCGCAAAGCGCAGCGTCATCCCGGCTGCGTACTGCGGGCTGCGCTGGAGGTCGTTGTATGCGACCTCGACCACGACCTCAGGCCGGACCGTCACGACGCGGTGCGCCTCTTCGGTCTTGAGCGCGAGCAGCCGCTCGGTCATCGCTTCGAACTCCGCGTCGGTGAGTCCTTTGAACGTCTTTCCGATCTCGCTCATCCGGCCGGTGGCTTCGTCGCGCGCCGCAAGATGATAGTTCGACAGCCATCCGTGACGCCGCCCGTAGCCCCATTCGGCGGCGACGATCACCAGGTCGAGCGTCTTCGCGTGCTTGATCTTGACCCATCCGCGTCCGCGCGCTCCGGGGGTGTATGCGCTCGCAAGCGATTTCGCGACCACGCCTTCGAACCCCTCGGCGATCGCGTCGGCAAAAAATTTCTCGGCCTCGGGCAGATTCGGGCGCTCGATCCGCGTGACCAGCTCGAGCTTCGCGGCGGCTGCGACCTCGTCGAGCATCGCTACCCGCTCGGCGTATGGGCGATCGATCAGCAACTCGCCATCGAGTCCGAGAATATCGAACAGGTAGAGCCGCACCGGCTGCTCGGCGCGGAGTTTTTCAATCTCGCGCACGCGGCCGAACCGGCGCATCAGCTCCTGGAACGCTCGCGGACGTCCATCGTTATCGACCGCGATAACTTCGCCGTCGAAGATCGCCGCGCGTGAGCCGAGCCGAGCTATGATCTCGGTGATCTCGGGCAGGCTCGGAGTGATCTCGTTCATCCTGCGCGAAAAGATTCGCGTCTCATCGCCGGCGTGATGAATCTGCACGCGCGCGCCGTCGAGCTTGTGCTCGAAAGCAATTTCGGAACCCATCATCGCAAACGCCTCGGCAATGTCTGCCGCCGGCTGTGCGAGCATCGGGCGCAGTGGCTTGATCGCGCGCTCGCCACGGGCGGGCGCCACGCCGGATTCGGGCGCCGCCCTGCCCCCGCGCACGATTCGCACGACGCGGCCGAGATCGCCCTCGAGGATATTGATGCGCCGGACTTCGGCCACCGGCCGGTTCGCCATTTTCGCAATGGCTTCGAGCATTATTCCCTCGCTGACGCCGTGGCGCATCTCGCGCACGAGGATCTTGGCGATAAACTTCGCCTCGAGATTCGAGGCGCGCGCAAAGAGCGCATGCAGCGTCTCGAGCTTGCGCGCGCGCGCGCGGCGTCCTTCAATCTCTGCGATTTCGCGAAACACGCGATCCACTTCCGTGATCGTCAGCGACGGCTCGGGCTCGGCCGGACGCAGCCGCAGGACCATCTCGATCGCCTCGCCAAAATCCTCGGCGGCGGTAAAGATGTCTTCGCCCTGATCTTCGGCGCTGGTGATCGCGGCGGCGATTTTCCAGATCGCGCGGCCGCTTATCTGCAAGCGCTTTTCATCACCCTGCGCGACCGCGCGCCCGATCATGAAGCGCGCCGCGATTTCCGCTTCGCCAACTTCGAGCGCGGCGAGAAAACTCCCGACCGCTTGCGCCATTTGGAGGCGGCTCTGGGTCTGGCCGAGTTCCTGGCAGACGATCGCGAAATCGAGAAAAGACGCCACCTCGCGAATTAACTCCGCGGCGCCGAGACGGCGCAATAGCCGCGCGCCGCGATCACTTAAAATCCATGGGCAGGCCGACGTAGTTCTCGGCGAGGCTCTGCGATGCGGCGCGGGAGCTGGTCAGGTAATCGAGCTCGGCCATCTGGCGCCGCGCGTCGAACGCGTTCTCGTCGTCGAGCCGATGCAGCATCGAGGTCATCCACCACGAGAAGCGCTGCACCTTCCATACACGCCGCAGGCAAGTCCGTGAGTAGGCGTCGAGCATCGCGCGGTCACCCGAGCGATAAAATTCCTCGAGGGCGCGCGCGAGCACGCGCACGTCGGCGATCGCGAGGTTGAGTCCCTTCGCTCCCGTCGGCGGCACGATATGCGCCGCGTCGCCGGCAAGAAACAGGTTGCCGAATTGCATCGGCTCGGCAACGAAACTGCGCATCTCGGTGATGCCCTTTTGGGTGATCGGTCCGCGCTTTAACTTCCATCCGCCTTCAATCTCGAAGCGCCGTTCGAGCTCGTTCCAAATCCGATCGTCGGGCCAATCTTCCAGCTTCTCGTCGGATGCGCATTGCAGATAGAGCCGCGTGAGCTGCGGGGAGCGCATGCTGTGCAACGCGAAGCCGCGTTCGTGCCGCGAGTAGATCAGCTCGTCCGATGAGGGAGCGACGGCCGCGAGAATCCCAAGCCACGCGAACGGGTAGACGCGATCGTAGATCGTGAGCGCAGCGGCGGGGACGCTCGGCCGGCATACACCGTGGAACCCATCGCATCCGGCGATAAAATCGCAGCGCACTTCGTGCTCGGCGCCACCGCTCTTGAACCTGATCGCGGGCTCAGCGCCGTCGAATCCATTGACGCCCACGTCCTCGGATTCGAAGAAGATCGGGCTGCCCGCTGCGATGCGCGCGTCGGTAAGATCTTTGATGACTTCGTTCTGTCCGTAGATCGTTATCGCCGCGCCGCCGGTTAGTTCGCTCAGATCGATCCGATGACCTCTGCGCGCGAAGCGGAGCTCGATTCCGTGATGCACCAGTCCTTCGCGCTTAAGCCGCGCGCCGACACCCGTTGCTGTCATGAGATCGACGGTGCCCTGCTCGAGCACGCCGGCGCGCACCCGCTCCTGCACATATTTTCTGCTGCGCGCCTCGACTACAACGGATTCGATTCCGCTGCGAGACAGCAGATGCGCGAGCATCATGCCCGCGGGTCCAGCGCCGACTATTCCAACTTGCGTGCGCATGCGTTTTCGCCCGCGCAACCGGCGGGCGCGCCCTCACCCGATCGGATGCGCCTTCAGAAATGGTACAAACGTCTTCAAGAACTCCGGACGCGCCTCAGTGGTGAATCCATGTCCCGCGTTGGCCAGGATCTTCAGTTTCGCGCCGGGAATCTGCTCGGCCAGAAGCTCCGAGTTGCGCGCCGGGATCAGCACGTCGTCGCCGCCGGTAATTACCAGCGTCGGAGCCGTGATCTGTCGCAGCCGATCCCAGGTGTTGAGCGTGTAGGTGCCCTCGAGCTGGCGCTGGAACGCGAACGGCGGCGTCGGATGCTCCAGGAAGCGCGGGATGCGCGACTCGAGTTCCGCGCGATGTTCCTTGATATAGCCGGCGCTCAGGCTGAGCGGCCATCCGCGGCGGATGATCTCTTCCGGTGCGACGCCGACGCGTGGCGCGGTCAGCACCTTGAGTGATTCGGGCGGCGGAGGCACAGCATGCTTTCCACCCGGCGTAGTGCATCCGAGCACCAGCGCCGCGGTGCGCGAGGCGTGGCGCAGCGCGAACTCCTGCGCGATCATTCCGCCCATCGAGACGCCGAAAATATGCGCGCGCGGAATCTTGAGGCCGTCCAGCACGCCCGCGGCGTCGTCCGCGAACATCGCGATCGAATACGGTTCATCCGGCTTGTCGCTCTGGCCGGTGCCACGATTGTCGAAAGTGATCACTCGGAAATCACTCGACAGATCCTGCACCAACTCCGGATCCCATGCTGCCGAGCTTGCACCAAGCCCCATGATCATCAAGAGCGGCTGGCCCGCTCCGTAAATATCGTAATGCAGGTTCACGTCGCCGACTTTTATTTTTGGCATCCCGGTTCCTCCATTGTGGATGAACCGAGACTAGCGCGGGCGAGGCTCGCGCGTGAAGTGGGGCGGGCGCACTCAGGCGGCCGAGGATGCCGGCTGAGAAGACGGAATCTGGAGCGTGGCCGCCGGAAGCTCGCCACGGCGGCATCGCATGATCAACTCGCCACCGCCGATATACGAGACTTCCTCGACACTGAAACCATTGCGCGTCAGCAATTCGGTCAACCTTTCGCGGGTGTAGTGGGTGATGTGCTCGTCCTTGTAGCCCCCCGGCATCAGAAAGCCGTAGATCGGCTCGATCGTCCGCCACGCGCGGGTTGCGTAGTCGGGAGTGCCCAGAATCAGTTTTCCGCCGGGCACGAGGACGCGGCGCATTTCGGAAAACAGTACCTCGTCGAACGGGATATGTTCGATCACCTGCGAGCTGATCACGCAATCGAAGCTGCTGTCGCGAAACGGCAGCGCGAATGCCGAGCCGCGCACCAGCGGCATCCGGTAGCGCGACAGGAACCGCAGCTTCGAGAAGTTGAAATCCATCCCGACCACGTTGTTGAGGCTTTGAATGATCAGGCTCGAACCGCAGCCCGCATCGAGCACCCGATCCGCGCCGCGAGCCCACGAGACGGTGATCTTATGCCGGCGCCGATGCCACCATCGCTGGATCGGAATCACGCTGTAGAACCCACGCTCGTCGTAGTCGGCCGAATCGAGCGAGTTGCGCAGTTTCCACAATTTGGCGGAGCGTTTGGCGATACTCCAGCCGAATTTCAGGAGCTTGGCGTGCGACGCGCCCGCGACGCGCGGAAAATATGTGAACGGAACCTCGGCCAGGTTGAAACCCTGCGCGTACGCGCGCACCAGGATTTCCTCTTCAGCCTCGAAGTTGGTCGATTCGAACTTGAAGCCGTCGATCACGCGCCGGCGGTAGAGCCTGTATCCGCTGGACACGTCGCGAACGGGCAGCGAAAGCACGCGGCGCAAGACCCCGCTCATCAGCAAGCTTGAAAGCTTGCGCGTGAAATCCGTGTAGGCGACACCGCCGCGCACGTAGCGAGAGGCGATTACGATGTCGCCAAGGTCGCGCGCGCGCCATATGCGCGGAATAAAATCCGGGTCGTGCGACTGATCCGCGTCGAGCTTCAAAATCCATTCGCCTTGGGCCTCGGCAAATCCGGTCTCGAGCGCGCCCGCGTAGCCGCGCCTGCGCTCCTGGACCATCCGCGCGCCGACATTCTCGCACACGGCGGCGGTGTCGTCGGTCGAGCGCCCGTTGACCACCAGCACTTCATATGAAATGCCTTCGCGGCCGAGAATCGTTTTGATCCGGGGGACCAGAACCCGCAGATTCTCGGCTTCATTGATCGCGGGAATTAATACGCTGAGGTCCATGGATACGATGACGCGATTCCAATTGGTTTATTCGGATTCGGCGCCAAAGGGAATATCAATCGCGCGCCGCTTGCGGGCGCGGCAATCCCGCCGTAGCCTCAATCGAGTGGTGGAGGTGCAGTAGCAACTGATGCGCGCGCGAACCGATTCCGGAAGTCACATCGAAAATCGTTCTACTCGAGCTCTCGCGACGGCCGCATTCGCGGTCTTCGCGCTCATCATACCCGCGCGAGCCGCGTTGGCGGCGCGTCGGCGCCCACCAGCCGCGCACACCGCGAAAGAGGCTCTGCCTGAGATCGCACTGTCGGATATCCACGTTCTGGGCGATCGTCCCGCGCCGTTCGCACTGGACGCCAAAGCCGCGATGCTGATCGACGCCACCACCGGCACCGAAATTTACGGATACAACGAGCATCTGAAGATGCAGCCCGCCAGCCTGGCCAAGCTGATGACGTTCTACCTGACGCTGGATGCGCTCTCGACCAAGCGGATTACGCTCGACACTCCCATCCCGATAAGCGAACAGGCGTGGCGCCTGTCGATGGACCAATCGGTGTCGCGGATGTTCCTGGGGGTGGGCCAGCAGGTCCCGGTACATGACCTGCTCTTCGGCCTGATGGTCTCTTCCGGCAACGACGCCGCCGTGGCGCTGGCCGAGTACCTGGCCGGCAGCACCGACGCGTTCACCGAGCAGATGAACGCCAAGGCGCAAAAGATTGGCCTGGTCGAGACTCACTTCACGAATCCCGATGGCCTTCCGGTGGAAGGCGAATACACCACCGCCGCCGACATGACGAAGCTCGCGCGTTCTCTGCTGGAGCATCATCCCGAAGCGGTCACCTATACCTCGGCCAAGGAATTTACTTTCGACAAAATCAAGCAGCGCAACTTCAACTCGCTGCTCTTCTATGATGCGCGCGTTGACGGACTGAAAACCGGGCATGTTAACGAGGCCGGCTATCACCTGGTTTCATCGTCGAACTCTCAGGGGATGCATCTGATCTCGGCGGTGATGGGCACGCCGAGCTCAGAGAAGCGGCGCACCGAAACTGAAAAGCTAATCGACTGGGCGTTTCGCAGCTACGTGACCGCCAAGCCCGATTGGCACGGCGTGGTGCCCGCTACGATTCCCGTGTTCTACGGTGTGAACGACACGGTCGCGATCGCTCCAGTGAGCCAATCGGCAGTCACCGTCGAGCGCGGCCAGGAAGGCAAGGTCTCCTTGCAATGGACCCCAGCAGCGAAATATGTAGACGCGCCAATTGCAAAAGGCGCGCAAGTCGGAGCCGTCGCGCTAATCGTGAACGGTCAGCCGCAGGGTTCGATAGCAGTAGTAACGCAGGCAGCAGTCGCGCGCGGAGGATTCTTCAAACGGCTGCGTGATCACTTCCGGCGAAGATAACCTGGCTCGCCAGTTTAGAAAGGGAGCGTCTGTGCGAAGAATTCGGAGCAGACAACGAGGGCTCGCCTACCGGACATTGCTGACAGTTTTCGCGATCACGCTTTGCGGCGGCGCAAGGTCCGCGGCAGCGCAGTCCTCGCGAGCGACCAAGGCGACGATAAAACGGATCGCGAAAATCTACGCCCAGGATTCGATTCAAACCGGCGGTTCGGTCGGAATCGAGGTCGGGATAGTTTACGGCAGCGAACCGCCGCAGTTCGTGTCCGCGGGCGACGCCACGGCGAGAGCCGGGGGCGGAAGTAAATTTACCTCCAACACAATTTTTCAGATTGGCTCGGTCAGCAAAGTGTTCACCACCAATCTGCTCGGCCAGAGCGTCGCAAACGGCAGCCTCAATCTGAGCGAGCCACTCTCGTCGTTCGAGACTGACATCGGGCCGCTCGAACCGCTGCCGCCACGATTACGCTGGAGGAGCTGGGCGATTTCACTGGCGGCTTCCCCAGCTATGCAGAGGCTTGTGGAACGCCGGCGAAGGCTGGATGCCTGCCGTCGGCGCGGCCAACCATCGATACCTATACCGGACAGGATTTCGCCGAATACTTTCAGACCGCCGTGCCGAGGAATTTTTTCAACGATCCGCCGACACCGGTGAGCACTCTGCCAGCGCCATACAACTACTCGGACTACAGCATCGGTCTGCTCGGCCTGCTGCTCGGCGACCAGCCCAACACGCCACTATCCAACGCGGCGCTCACGGGATGGTTCGGTCAGGTGCAGAGCGAGATTCTGACCCCGCTCGGGATGAACAGCACCTACCTGTTCGATGCCAAAGGTTTGATTGCGTCCGGCTATGAGCCGGCACTCGCCATCGCAACGGTATCCAACGGAGAAATCTCAGCGATTACCGTGACGAGTCCGGGCGGGATCTATAGCGCTCCGCCGCGTGTGAAGATCGTTGGCGGCGGAGGGCATGGCGCAACCGCGCAAGCCACCATCGATGCAGGCGACGCCGTAAACTCGATTTCGATCGTGAAACCCGGCGCCGGTTACATCCCGCCCGCCAGCGTGATCTTCACTAACGGCGGGTCCTCCACCACCGCAAATGCGGCAGTGGTAGTGAAGAATGGAAAAGTGGTCGCGATCAAAATATACGGGGCGGGACTCGGCTACCTTCGCGTGCCGACCGTAACCATCAGCGGCGGGCGCACAACCAAGGGAACCGACGCGACCGCAGTTGCTAATATTTTCAACGGCCAGGTGTCGTACGTGAGCGTCACCAATGGCGGCTCCGGATATGTGCCGCCATTGTCGGTAATCGTCGCGCCCGGTGACGCCGCCAGCAACAATATCCCGATCTGGGCTCCGGCAGGTGCGCTCAGTTCGTCGATGCGCGATATGACTACCTTTGCCGCGGCGGCGTTGGGCGATTCAAAGATCGGAAAGCTGACGGTGCCCGCGATCCTTAGCCAGGGTTTCACGATCGCCGAAACCCCTTACGCGTGCGCGGCGGAAGATCCGTCGCTGGCCGATTGCCCTGCTACGATGGCGCAATCCGCGCTCGCATGGTCAATCAACCCGGCGGATTCGGCCGACGGTGTGGGAGAGGTTATCTCCAAGAACGGCGGCATTCCAGGTTTTTCCACGCAGGTGATGCTGATGCCTTCGCGCGGACTCGCGGTCGTGGTCTTCGCGAACTCGCGGCAAAACGTGCCCGACACAGGAACCGCGACGGCGGAAGCAGATCGCGTCGCGCGCGATATTTTATTCGCGCTGTTCTACACTCTGCCGTAGGGATTACGCGCCTAAGGTCTCGAGCAGGGACTTTGCCGCGATCAGATCGCGTGTGCCGAAGCCTTCGGTGAACCAGGCGTAGACGGGCGCGAGCGCGGCACGCGCCTCGTCGCGGCGGCCGGTGGCGGCGAGCAGATGAGCAAGGCTTGTCGCGGTTTTTAGTTCCCATGACTTCGCGCCTTGAGCACGGGCCACCGAGATCGCATTGCGGAAAAGCTGCTCGGCTACCGCGCGGTCGCCCGAGGCCTTGAGGGTAAGCTCGCCGCGCAGCCGCAACAGCTCAGCCTCGTACATCTTCTCGCCCTCGGTTTCGAGATGGGAAGCGCATTCGTCCAGGGCGGCGATACCCTCGTCGAATCTTCCGGCCGTCAGGCACGCGTCCGCAAGCAAGACGAGCCCATAGCGATAAACCAGATCACCGCCCGCGTCGCGCAACTCCTCGAGTCCGCGCCGCAGCATCGGAAAGCCCTGCTCCGCGTCGCCTGACTCGATCAATTGAGTCCCGAGCGACATCTCGCCCGCTCCTATCCACTGCGGAAATCCGTGGGTGCGGGAAATCTCGAGCAGCGCCTCGCAGTTCAACTGGATGTAGCGGGCGTCGCCCATCAAGCCGCCCAGCGCGATCGAGAACTGCAGCGCCATCGCGATACTGTGCGGCCGCCCAAGCCGCTCGGCCAGAGCGCGCGCCTCGGCCACCCGTGCGGCGGCCTGGTCAGGGTAGCCCGTTACCCAGAGGACCCAGGAGAGCTGGCATCGGCTCGGCACGACGGCGACATGCGGCAGCGGCAGGAAGGTCTCGAGATCGGAGTTGTAGATTTCGATCGCGGTCTCCAGATTCTCGCGCGCGGTGCGCAGGTCGCCCGACCAGAAGCTGGTCGCGCCCATCGCGGATGCGGCTCCGGCTATCGCCATTGGAAAACCGCTCTGACGCGCGAGGATCGTGAGCCGCTCGGCGAGCGCGCGCGCCTGTAACAACCGGCCGCGCGCGAACTCCGCGCCCCATATTGCTATCAGAATTGGAAAAATCTCTGGTGAATCGCGGACCTTGCCCAGCAGCTCGCTGGCACGGGAAATTACCGGTTGCAGCTCCGAAGAAGCGAAGCCGCGCACCGCCACCAGCATCGTTCCGAGCTCGGTATAGAATGCGAGCTCGCGCCGCGTGCGCTCCGGCGAATCGGGAGTGGACGCCAGAAGTTCAATGGCGGAGTAGATATTTCGAATCGCGTCGTCATAGGCGGAGCGTTCGCGCCCCTGCACCGCCGCGCGCTCGAAATAATCGATGGCTTTGTCGATATTGCCGCTCTTCCCGTAATGATTGGCGAGCTCGGACAGGCAGTCCTCGATTTGCGCGGCGTGGAGTTCCTCGAACGCGGCCGCCGTCCGTTCGTGAATTGCGCGGCGCCGTTCGCGCAGCACGGAATCGTAGGCGACCTCCTGGGTAAGAGCATGCTTGAAGGAGTATTCGACGTCCGGCAGCGCCGGCTGCTCGTAGATAAATTCGGCGGCCTGTAGTTCGGCGAGCATCGCGGCGAGCACGTCGTCGTCGGTTCGCGTGACCCGCCGGATCAACTGCAGATGAAATTCTTTTCCGATCACCGCCAACGTCTGCAGCAGATCTTTCTGCGCGGGCGGCAGCCGATCAATTCGGGCCGCCAGAATTCCCTTGACGGTCGCGGGAATCTGAATCCCGTGCAGCGGCTTGGCTATCGCGACCTCGCCCGACGCGCGGTGCGCGAGCACCCCCTGCTCGAACAGTGTCTGCACCATCTCTTCCATGAAAAACGGATTGCCCTCGGTCCGCGCGATAACGAGATCCTTGAACGCTGCCAGCGCCGCGCCGGCGCCGACAATTGCATCGAGCAGCTCGCGCGCGTTGTCCGGGCCCAGCGGATCGAGCCGGAGCTGTGTGTAATGGGCGCGCGCGCTCCATTCGTGCCGATAAGTCGGCCGATAGTTCACGAGCATCAGAACGCGCGCGGTCGCAATCGAGTCTGCCAGCAGATTAAGGAGCGCCTGGGTCTCGGCGTCGATCCAGTGCAGATCCTCGAACAGGATCATCAGCGGCTGGTTGAGACTCTCGCGCAAGAGAATTCGTTTGAGCGCCTCCTGCGTGCGCCGCCGACGCACCCCTGCGTCCATCCCCTCCATCGCGGATTCGGCGCCCGCGACGCCGAGCAGCGCAAACACGTAAGGAAGCGCGTCCTCGAGCGCACGGTCGAGCGCGAGCAACTTGCCCGTGATTTTCTCGCGCCGCGAGCGGTCGTCGTCGGCACTGGTGATTCGAAAATATCCGCGCAACAAATCGATCACCGGCAGATAAGCCGACGCACGTCCATGCGAGACCGAGAATGCCTCGAGCACCAGCCATCCGCTTTGCGAGGTCTGCTTGAATTCGTAAAACAGGCGCGACTTGCCGACGCCCGCGTCCGCGACCGCAGCGACAATCTGCCCATGTCCGGCAGCTGCCAGCGCGGCGACGCGCTTCATCTGCTCGAGTTCGGCAGCGCGCCCGACAAAGCGGGAGAGTCCGCGGCTGGCCGAGCGTTGCAGCCGCGTGCGCAACGGACCGAGTCCGACCACTTCGTAAACCTCGACCGGATCGGTGACGCCTTTGATCCGCGCGGCCCCGAGCGCCTTCAAATCGAAGTATCCTGCAACCATGCGCTCGGTTTCTTGCGTGATAACGATCGACCCTGACGGCGCGAGCGTCTGCATCCGCGCCGCTAGGCTCATCGAATGGCCGATCGGCGTGTACTCGGTATGCTCGGCGTCGGTGCGAATCGAGCGGATAAGCGCCTCGCCGGTATTGATACCGATGCGGATCTCGACCGGAGGATTTCCCGCCGCACGCAGGTGCGCCGCGTACTTGCGCAGCTCTTCCTGCATCCGCAGGGCCGCGTATAGCGCGCGCTGCGGATGGTCCTCATGCGCGATCGGCGCGCCGAACAGCGCGAACACACCATCACCGGTGGATTGGACGATATAGCCCTCATAGCGATGCACCGCGTCGATCATCAAGACCAGGGCGGGATCGACGATCGCTCGCGCCTGCTCAGGATCGAGATCCTCGATCAGATCCATCGACCCCTTAATATCGGCGAACAACGCGGTGACGGTCTTGCGCTCGCCGTCCCGCGCCTCGGCACCGGCAGGATGAACACTGACGGTTGCTCCTGGAGCCACTGTGATCGCTGGAGGGCCCGCCGAGCGCGCGGAATTTGAGGCGCCAAGCGGTGCGGCGCATTCGCCGCAAAACTTGAACGATTGTGGATTGTCGAAGCCGCATCGCGGGCATCGGTTGCGCAGCGGTGCGGCGCACTCGCCGCAAAATTTCATTCCAGCAGGATTCTCGGCACCGCAAGCTGCGCACTGCATAACCAGTCGCTCCGCTTATCCGCGGCGCAGCGCGCGCCCCGGCCGCGCGCCGGTATGATGTCCGTCGCGAGCGACGACGGTTCCGTTGACGATCACGCCGCTCAGCCCGTCAGGATAACGCCGCGGATCTTCGTAGGTTGCGGTATCTGCGATTTTCGCCGGATCGAAAATCACCAGATCGGCGAAAAATCCCTCGCGCACAAACCCTCGCTCCGTCAGATGGAACTTTCGCGCGGGCATCCCGGTCATCCGATGAACCGCGTCGGCGAGCGTGAGCACGCCCTCGTCGCGCGCGTAGCGTCCGAGCACGCGCGCAAAGGTCGCGTAAAGGCGCGGATGCGGTTTGCTGCCCGCGGGGACGCCATCGGAGCCGATCATGGTCGTCGGATGCCGCAGCACGGTGCGCACGTCGGCCTCGTCCATCGTCTCGACGATCACAAACGCGCCAGGCTCTTGCGCCAGGATCCGTTCGGCAGCGGCGCGCGAGGATAGGTTCCACCGCTCGCAAAACGCCGCCAGTGTCTGGCCTTCCCACTCCCGATGCTTCGGCGCGGACGCGAACCGCAGCTTGTGCGGCGGAACCTTGCCGAGTCCGCCGCGAGCCGGGCCTTCATCGAGCGCGCCATTCTGAATCACAGCCCCAAGCTCGGTTGAACCCGCGGTGTACGGATACTGATCAGCGGTGACGTCGATTCCGCGCGCCCGTGCCGCTTCGATAAGGCCGAGTGACTCGCGCACGCGCCCCCAATTCTCCTGTCCCGACGCCTTGTGATGCGAGATCTGAACGGCGACGCCGGCTTCCTCGCCTATGCGGATCGTCTCGCGGACGGAATCGAGCAGACCGTCTGCTTCGTTGCGCATGTGGCTCGCGTACAGCGCGGTCGTGCCGCGCATCTCGCGCGCGAGCGCGATTATTTCTTCGGTCGCGGAATAGCGGCCGGGCTCATAGATGAGGCCGGTAGAAAGTCCGACCGCACCCGCGGCGATTCCTTCCGCGACGATCGCGCGCATCGAGTCGATCTCCGATGCCGTAGCGTGGCGTTTTTCGTTTCCCATCGCGGCCAGCCGCACCGTTCCATGACCAACCAGCGCGGCGACGTTGAGGCTCGGCGGATCGCGATCCACCGCTTCGAGATAACCCGCGTAGCCCTGCCATTGGGGAATCCGTGAGCCATGATGCATCGCACCGAACATCAACTGCGAGATCTGAAACGGCGCGGCGCCCAGTCCGCAATTTCCGACCACGTCGGTCGTGACGCCCTGCATCACCTTGAAATCCATTTCCGGCGTGGCAAAGACCGCGAAGTCGTCATGGGTGTGCACGTCGATGAAGCCGGGCGCGACGGCATGCCCGCGCGCGTCGATCTCCGATGCGCCGGCGCCGGCGACGGTTCCGACCGCAGAAATCCGGTCGCCCACGATCGCGATATCCGCGCGAACCGGTGCGGCGCCGCTGCCGTCGAAGACCGAGCCGTTGCGAATCACCAAATCCCACTGCGCTGCCATGCGGGAACCTCCGCGAGTGAAAATTGTGCAACGCTATTTTGCCGCGAATCGCGCGGGCGAGAGTATCGCCGCGTCGAAGCGCGTGGTCGCTTTGTGCGCGATCAGATCCGCCGCGATCTGTCCGATTGCGCCGCTGCTCTCGATTCCGAATCCTGCCTGCGCCGCGAGCCAGAAGAAACCGGGCAAGCTCGGGTCCTCGCCAACCACGGGGATCGCGTCGGGCGAAAAGGTCCGCAGCCCCGCCCATCGGCGCTTCAGTGTACGCGGCACCAGAGCCGGCGCGAGCGCGCGCAGCCGCTCGATCGCCGCCGCGATCGTTTCGTCGTCGGGTTGCGCGTCGCACGGCGCCATCGGAACCTGGTCCATCGGGCTCAGCATCAATCCGCCGGACTCCGGCGCGAAGTAAACCTGGTCGGCCTCGCTGATCGTGAAGGGCCATCCCCGCACGTCGAGGTCGGGCGGCGGATCGAACAGAACGATCGAGCGACGCCGCGGCTCGAGCCGAATCGGCGACGCACCCGCGAGCTTTGCGATCTCGCCCGCCCATGCACCCGCCGCATCGACGACCAATCTCGCGCTGAGCCTCCCGGAGGCGGTCGCGACGCCGCGGCATCGCCCGCCCTCGACGAAAATCCCGCGCACCTCTGCGTCAACGCGAATCTCGGCGCCCGCATGCCGCGCGCCTCGCAGATAACTCGTCAGCAATTCGTGAACGTCAATACGCCCGTCGCCAGTGAGCAGAAGCGCGCGCGCCGAAGCACCGGGCTGAAGCGCGGGGACTCGCGCCGTCGCCTCGCGGCTGGAAAGCGTCTCGAACGGTACGCCGTCGCGCTTGAGCCCGGCGGCCGACTCGGAGAAATCGCCAGAGTTGCCGTCGCGATACAGCAGCATCACCTGCGAATTGTCGACCAGCGGATTTTCCGAGAATCCGGGTGGAGGAGTTTTCAGAAATTGTCCGCCCTGTGCCTTGAGCTGCTGCACCGACGCGATCGAGTCCCACTCGACCAGCGTCGCGGCGCTGCGCCCGGTCGAATGGTAACCGTGCTGCTCCTCGCGTTCGAGCAGGACAATATCGGTGACGCCGCGTTGAGTGAGGAAATAAGCGAGCGACGCGCCCGCTATCCCTCCGCCGACTATTATCACCTCGAAGTTGCGTTTCTCCGCCATCGATAATTCCGCGATCTGCTGGGTTACTTTTCGATACTTAAATGAAATATGCCGCGGTCCGCGCGCGAGTCGAGAATCGAGTAGCCCTCCGCTTCCGCGGCGCGTGGAATCTCGCGCGCGCCACGCGGGTCATCGAGGACAAGATCCAGGATCTCGCCACGCTCCATCGCTTCGAGCCTGATCTTCGCGTGCGCCCAGTTGAGCGGACATTTGACCCCGCGCAGGTCGAGCCGATGCCGTTGCGATCGCGATCCCATGGGAATGATTTCTAGCATACCCGGGCCGCGGCTCGATGCGACCCGGCGCGCGATCACTTCTTCGCGGCGGCCTTCGCTTCCGCCCATCCCTGCTTGAGCGGGACGGAATGCCAAAAAGTGATCTTGCGCTCGACGAAGCGCCATCCGCCTCTTTCGCGGCGGTAGCGATCTTCGTAATATCCGGCCGCGGTAACGCTTTCGCCATTGCGCGAGAAGCGCGCCTCGATTCCGCAGGTGCCGCGAGCCCCGTCGCCATCCACCTCGATGATGTGGTTCTGGATGAACGGGATCGCGAGCTCGGGCTGGCTTACTGCCGAGCGATAAAACTTTAGCAGCGCTTCGCCGCCACGCACCGGGCGAAAGCTTCCGTCATTGACTTCGAGCGCGCCGTCGTCGGTGAATAGCCCCGCGACTGCCTCGCCCTCGCCGCGCGCGACGTGCCAGCAATAGCGCGCGGTCAATTCTTTGATCTGGTCGCGGTCTTCGAGTTCCTGGATTCGTTGTTCGAGCGATTTCGTCATCGTTGTTTCTCCAAATGCTGCGGCTTGTGGGCGACATCGGCAAAGTATTCCTCTTCCAGGATCGAATAGAAGTACTCGTCCCACCATTGGCCGGGTCCCCGAAGAATACACTTGCGAAAGTATCCTTCGCGACGCATTCCAAGCTTTTCCATCACCCGCCACGACGCGACATTCTGCGGCTGGCAGGTCGCAATGATTCGATGGCACTGGAGCGACTCGAAGGCGTAAGCAAGGAGCGACCCGGCGGCTTCGGTCGCATAACCGCGCCCCTGATCCTTGCGCCCAAACGCCCAGCCAATCTCGTAAGTCTGAGGTGCGCCCCAAGGATGGAACACCATGTGACCGACAAGATCATTCGAACCCCTGGTCAGCACAGCCAGCGCCTCGGGCTTGTCGCCCGCGTTCTTGATAGCGAACTCGCGCGCCTGCGCTTCGCTCATCAGGCCTTCCGGCAGCCACTCCGTGACTAAGGGATCGGACATGTAGCGGTGAATCGCGCGCCAGTCGTCGATCGAGATCGCCCGCAAGACCAGGCGATGGGTCTGACGCTGCGAGAAATTCATCGCGTCATGTCGGACGATTTCGCCATCGCTTGTCGCTCCGAATACCGCGCCTATCGCGCGTCGGGCAGGCGTTCGCGCACGCGTTTCAGAATCATCCGTGTAGTGTCGGTGCTCTGCGCACCGGCCATGGCGAACTCGCCGATGAAAAATGTCGGCACCCCGGTCACCTGGCGCTGATTGGCCGCGAGGGTGTTGTTCTTGAGACGCAGGTCGTAGCGCGGCGACCAGATTGCGGTGGCGAACTCAGCGGCGTCAAGGCCCGCGTCGCCGGCGCATCGGGTAAGCACTTTCTCGTCGCCGATATTTTCTCCATCGACGAAATAGGCGCGGTACACTCGCGCTTCAAATTCCTCAGGCTTGCCCTTTTCGCGCGCGTATTCGCATCCGAGCAGCGCCGCGCGCGAATTGGTGAAGATCGAGGGCGGTTTGATTGGCAGGTCCTCAGCTTCGGCCATCGCCGCGATTCTTTTCCACGCGTCCTTGCGCGCGTCCAGGTCCCCACCGGTGCGTACTTTTTCCACTGGCAGACCCTCGGCCGGCCAATCAGGATGGATCTGGAAGCCGCGCCATTCTATTTCGAGATCAAATTCGGGCTTGAGCCTTCGCATTACCTCGAATCCGATGTAACAGAACGGGCAAATAAAATCGGAGAACATCATGATTTTGAGGGGCATCGAATCGGCCTCCGAAAGGTCTACTGAGAAATACTATACGGTCGATTGTTTCGCCCCGTCAAAAGCGCGTTGCGGTTTCGCCCTGCGCTGTGGCTGTGTTAGGTAGCAAGCGGGCGCGCCGCGAGGCGCGTTCTTCCATCGAGGTGTAACCATGATTCTCGACGCACTGAAACTCGACGGCAAAGTCGCGATCATCACCGGCGCGGGACGCGGGCTCGGCCGCGCGATGGCGGTGAAGTTCGCCGAGGCCGGCGCCGACATCGTCGCGGCCTCTCGCACGCAGACCCAGCTCGACGAAACCGCGGAGCTGGTGCGCAAGACCGGGCGCAAGTGCCTGATCGTCCCGACCGACGTTACCGACTCGGCCGCGGTGAACTCGATGGTGGCGACGTCGATCAAGGAAATGGGCAAGATCGATATTCTCGTAAACAACGCGGGCGGCGGAGACGAGACGGCCGGCAGAACGATCGAGCAGATCACCGACGAGCAATGGCGCCGCGGGCTCGACACTAATCTGACCAGCCAGTTTTACGCCGCGCGCGCCGTGATACCTGCGATGGTCAAGCAGAAGCGCGGCAAGATCGTCAATCTCGCTTCCGGCTACGGTCTACGCGGCGGCAAACATAACTACATGTACGCATGCTCGAAGGGCGGCGTGATCCAGCTCACGCGCTCGCTCGCGTTGACCTACGCGCTGGATAACATCCAGACCAATTGCATCGTACCCGGCATCTTTCCGCATAACGAAGAGATGATGAAGTTTTTTAAGGGCGGCAAGTTTATCCCGGTCGGACGCTCCGGCGACGACTCGGAGATCGGACCGCTTGCGATCTTCCTGTCTTCGGACGCCTCCAATCATATCAACGGAGAGCTGGTCGCGATCGACGGCGGCGGTCTGGCGGGCGGCATTCTTCCGACCGGCGCGATTCCGAATCTACCGAGTTGAGCGCGAGGGAATTATCATGGCATCGGAAACGATTCAGACTGGTTTTTCTCTCGAAGGAAAAGGCGCACTGGTGATCGGCGCCGAGCATCCCGTCGGCCGCGCCGCCGCCGTGACCCTGGCGCAAGCGAGTGCGAAAATCATGATCGCCTCGCGCGAGCCCGGCACCGACGCGCGGCTCAAAGAGACCGCGAAGGCGGTTCAGGAGGCGGGCGGCAAGCCGATAGTGCAGTCGCAGAACGCGGCGATTCGCGCCGACCTCAGCGCGACCGCCGATCTGGCCGCGAAAGAATTCGGCCGCCTCGATATCCTTGTCAACGCGCTCGACGCGCCGTGGTACGGCGCGGCAGACAACGCTGACGACAGCACGTTTGATCGGGTAATCGAAGATAATTTCAAGACCGTATGGATGTCGTGCCAGGAGGGTGGCCGCGTGATGCTGCGGCAGGGAGGCGGCGCAATCGTCAACATCACGTCGATCCTTGCGCAGCGCGGCGTGCCGAATGCCAGCCTCTATTGCGCGGCGAAAGCGGCGGTGCTGAATCTGACTCGCGCGCTGGCGATCGAATGGGCGCGCAAGGGAATCCGCGTCAACGCGATCGAGACCGGATGGCTCGATGAGGCCGCCTCGCCGGCCAACTCCGGCGAAGAGTTCAAGAAAAATCTGCTCAAGTATCTGCCCGAAAACCGGCTGGTCGCGCCCGAGGATCTTTCCGGCGCGCTGCTCTACCTGGTCTCGCCGGCCGCCGGCTTCGTGACCGGAGAATCGATCATCGTCGACGGCGCCCTGATGTGCCGCGTGTGACGCGCGTCATCGCGCCGCGACGGTGAACATATAATCGCCGCCGTCCCAGGCGTACGAGCGCATCACTTCCTTGATACGCCCGCTGCGGATGTCTTCTTTGAGCCGCGTGACGCCGCGCGTGATCTCGTCCGGGTCCGGAGCGTTGGCGAATGACGAGATACCCGAGCGGACTTTCGGATCGAGATAACGCTCGGGTCGATTTTTCCCGCAGTAGAGGAACCAATCTTTAAGATCTTCGCGGACTTCGTACAACTCGATCTGCTCGATTGTGAAGCCGACAGTGCGCAGCGAATCGTCGGTTTCGAAATTCGCGTATGGCGCGGCCGCCTTCTTTAACGACTTCGGAAAATACTCATTGAGCCAATAATGCTGAAGCTGCTCGACCGTGCCGTTCAGAATGACGAAGCGCGACCCGGGCGCGAGCACCCGGCGGACCTCGGCAAAGGCCGCGACGGGATCATCCATATGATGATGCACGAAAGTGCAGATCGCTCCGGCGAATGCGCCTGACTTAAACGGCAGCTCCTCGGCGCGGCCACGATGCACCGGCAACGCCGGGCACTTGGCATGTGCGCGCGAGAGCATTTCCGCCGAGAGATCAAGGCCGGCGATACGAACCCCCGCCGCGCGCATCGCGATCGTGTAATTCGCGCTGCCGCATCCGACGTCCAGATGCCAATGATCGTGTAGCGGGTGCAGAAAATGCAGCAAGCGCGACAGCAGGTAAGGATCGGCGCATCGCGTCGTGTCGTATCCGATTCCGATCTTGTCATACAGCGCCATCACGAACCTCCGCTTTGTGATTTTCACAAATCGGCGCGGCCGATTCGAGCACGCAACAAACGGTCTTGCGCCGGTTCCAGAGCCATGGTTTCGTTTGATCGTGGCCGATTCGATCTCGCACGGCGCAAAATTTCATCCACCTGGAATCGCATCCAAATGAGTACGACTGAACACGCGGCATCAAACGAAGTAATCGAGTTTTCAGATTTCGCTTCCATAATCACCGGCCAGGGCCAATGGATTCCCGCCGGCTTTCCGCTCGAGGATGGCGGCTTCTGGCAATATCAGGAGCCGAACGCGGTGGTGATTATCCAGGACGGCTTTCTGCGCGTCGCCGCGGTTCCGTACACGCGCCATCACGATGCGGTGCAGATTCTCGACAACGCCAAGCACATGTACTTCAGCACGCGGACCTTCGCGCCGCCGCCGGGTGGAACGATTTCGTTTGCGCTGGATTTCTCGGCGACTATCGTCGGGGGACGCCCGGGCGACCTCTACGACGGCTTCGTGTCTTTCAACGTGCTCGATTTCTCGACCGGCGCCGCGCTGGATTTTTTTGTCGGCAACGACGTGGTCGCGACCGTGTACGGCAAGCTGCCGTTTCCCGGCGTGCCCGAGGTCAAGCCCGCGCAGGGACCGCTCTACTTCTGCCTGTTCGAGGAAACGCGCGGCATAACCGCCTCGGGCGCGATGCATCATTTCGAGATCGTTTACGAATCGGCCGCGGATCGCGTGACCTTCCTGATGGACGGCAACGTGCTGCGCCGCTATTCAAATGTGCCGTTCAAACTCGGAGCGTGCACGCTCGCGCTCGGTCTGATGAGCGAAAAGGATCTTCAGCCGGGCAACGGCAGCGTGTCATGCCATGGGCAGGGCGCAATCGGAAAATGGGGCAACATCCGGATCACGCGCAGCGCGGCCACGCTGAAGTGAGCGGTCGGGAGAGGACGCCAATGGAATTCGCCGGAATAGCGCATATCACTTTAACGGTTGCCAACTTCGAGGCGTGCGAGGCGTTCTATGATCGCGTGATGCGCCATCTCGGGATGCGCCGGTACATCAGCGTGCCGCCGTACGGCGTCGGATGGGCGACCGGCGAATTCATGTTCGTGATCGGAAAAGCCGCGCCCGACGGCGATCGCTTCTCGCAGGCCCGTGTCGGACTGCATCATTTGTCGTTCCGCGCGCAATCACGTGCCGAGGTTGACGCCTTCGACGCGATGCTGCGCGAAATCGGCGCGAAGGTCACCTCGCCCGTGGGTACCGGTCCCTTCTGGCCTGGCTATTATTCCGTGGTATGCGAAGATCCCGACGGCACGCGCATCGAGATGAACCACATCCCGGCCGAAGGATGGAGAGCAGTCGGCGAGATCGCGGACGAGATCGAAAAAACCGGCATCGATCCTCGCTTCGGCACCAAGCGGCCGTAGCTCTCTTCAATCCTGCAGTGGCGAGACCCACAAATACGTGTCGAGTTCCGGCCACCGCTTAAACGGATTCATCCGTATGTAGAGCCGTTTCTGCTCCAGTTCGCGCTCGTCCCGAATCAGACGATCGAAATATTCGCTTTGCCAAAGTGCGCCTCGAGCACCTCGTTTCCTCTGAATTTCATGGGCGGTGAATGATTTCCAATCGCGCAGAATAGACTCAAGCCGACGGCCGCCTAAGGGAAGAACAATTGTATGGACGTGATCGTCCATCACTACAAACGCCGCGAGCTCATATTTCAGGCCTTCGTCGTGCCAAATCTTTTCCGCCACAATCGACCGTTCGCCATCGGCCAACGCTGCACCTCCGGGCGCGACAGGCCATGTAACGAAATACCATGCGTCGTCCTTGCGGTAGTGCGGCAGTTGGCGTCGATAAAATCGCAGCATCTATGTTCTGGATTTCCGGGCGGACGGGCCGTCCGCCCCCACTGACAATTGTTCTTCTGGCTGAGCTGAAGAAACTGAGCATCTGATTCCGTTCACGCACCTTTCAATCACCCTTCCACGCAGCCACCGTTCTGCTTATGTCAGTGGCGGAGGGCGGCTCGCCCGCCTTCTCACCATCCTCGATCCGTCCAACCTCACCTTTGCCACGCCCTACTTCGCGCCGGGGAAATGGAGGGTGAAGCCTCCGTCGACCATTATCGTCTGCGCGGTCAGGTAGCTCGCTTCGGGCAGGCAAATCAGGCATGCGATAGCTGCTACCTCCGCCAATGTCGGCAGCCGCTTGATCGCTGAGCGCTCGGCGCATCGGCGCTGGAACTCTTCGTACGCGTCGCCGAGATATTGTGCGTAGTAGCGCGCCGAGTCGGTATCGATATAGCCGACGTTCATCCCGTTGACTGTGATTTCGCGCGGCCCGAGCTCGAACGCAAAATCGCGCACCATGCTCTCCAGCGCGGCCTTCGCGGCGCCGAGGACGCCGTGCCCGGGCAGATTCCGGATCGAGTCGATACCCGAGATCATCAGGATGCGCCCGCCGTCGCCCATCACCTTGGCCGCTTCCTGCACCGCCGCGAGAAACCCGCCCACGCTCAGGTTGAACGTGCGCAAAAGATTGTGCGGCTTCGATTCAAGCAGCGGCTTGAACGCGGTCGCCGCCGCGTTGGCGATAAGAATATCGAGCCGACCGAATTCTTCCGCCGTCCGCGCGACCATCGCGCGCACCTCGGCGTCGTTTTCGAGATCGGCCTTGATCAAGATCGAACGCGGCGCGAGCGCGCGCACCGTCTCGAGCGTGCGCGCGGCGCTGTCTTCGTCGCGCCGATAATTCATCGCGACGGTCGCGCCAAGTTCAGCGAGCCGCGTTGACAGCGCGCGTCCGAGGCCGCGCGTTCCGCCTGTAACGAGAGCCACTTTCCCCTTTAGGTCATGCATGGCGGGGAAGATTAGCACGCAAGCGCGCCACCGGGAAAAACCCGCGCTCGATCCAGAGTCCGAGTTGGAGCCGCGAAAGCTTAGCGAATGTCCATAGGCTGAAGCCTGTGTTTCTGGAACTCACCCCGCGCGCGGATAGAGCGTGTGCCGGATATCGGCGTCGTGTGCCGCGCGGACCGGCGTGCCGTCGGCGCGAAGCTGACGCCAGTTGAAATCCGGATGCTCTATCTCGAGCACGATTTCGCGATCGGAAAGATCCGCCGGCGTCGCGCAGGCTACTCTTCCCGATTCGCCGGTAACCATCTCCGCGATTACCCGATCGCTGTTCCCGCGCACGACCACGCGTGCTCCCACAACCGGAGGCCGCTCTCGGTCAGGCAGACGATCGTTGTCGAGCACGGTGACGCGCAGACTGCGCAGGTCGCGGGTGCGTTCGATCTCGGGTGCAAGATCGCGCAGATAGATCATCGGCTCGGCGAACACGCCCTTGATTCCAGCGCTCTGCGGCTCGCATGAAGGATTCGCCTTGAGCTCGATCCGCTGCGCCGCCATCCCATGGTCAGAGGTCAGGACGAACAGCGTCGAATCGAAAAGCCCGCGCTCGCGCAGCGTGGCGAAGATTTTTCCGATTCGCGCGTCGGTGCGCATGATCGCCTCGCGCAGGCCTGCGTGATGCGGCCCGTAGTCGTGGCCCGCACCGTCGGTGAGCACAAATTCGTGCGCAATGAAGACCGGAGGCGCGTCGCCGCAATGCTCGAACAGCAGCAGCATCTGCGCCATCCCGCGCACATCGACAATCTCCTCTTGGTGCATTCCGGGTTTGTTGTCGGCCATCCAACGCGGGCTGAGGTCGCCGGACATCTCCTGCGTCAGAGCCTTGAGCCGCGCCTTGTCGCCGACGATCCGGCGCTCGAACACCGCGTGATCGGCGCCGCGTCCCTGCGGCTCGTGAATCGACGCGGTGATCGCGCTCGCGCCGCGCACGCGCTTGAACGCCTCGTACAGCGTCTCAACCTCGGGATTAACGTAGCCCTCGCCGTCATAAATGTTTCCCTGGATCGGGACGGTCTGCCGATTCTCGCGCAGATGAAACGTCGGATTCACCACATCGTGATGACCGCACCACGCACCCGTCAGGATCGTCGAATGACTTGGCCACGTGATGCTGGGGAAGTTGACGATCGAACCGTGCGAGAGCATCGCGCCCGACTCGGCCAGCGCCGCGAGGTTCGGAATCGCCGCGCGATTATTTTCGAGCTGCCAGACCAGCTCGGTATGCGACAATCCGTCGAGCAGAATCAGATAGACGCGCTCGGGCGGCGCGGAATCTGAGTCGATAAGATCTTCGAGCGGAACGCCATCCTGGCGTTTGAGCAGCGTGCGGGCGGGCATCCCGGACGGTCCGCTTCCGTCGATTTCCGGAAACCGCATTACCGATGCGATCGTCGGCGCGATATCGACGTGCCGCGCCGCGAGCTTGAAGCTGCCTCGCCGCACTCCGGGACCGCTCAACACCAACGGAGCACGCGATTGAACCACGTCGAGCGCGCCATGCTGCCCCGGCTGAATTCCATAAGCATAAGCCTTCGGACTGACGACCAGATCCGGGCCGCGAGGACTGTCGAACAACTGCGCAATGCGCTCGTAGGCGTCGGGATGCGTCAGTGCATGCGGCTCGAAGTAGGCGTGATTCGGATCGGCGGCGGCGTTTCCGCTGCGGCGCGCCGCGTCGAGTTCTTCGGCGATCGTCGCGACCGCGAACGGATCCTGCCGCGCAACCGGATTGTCGCCGATCTGCTCGATCACCTCGAAGCTGAGCGCGCCACTGGAATTTCGAAACCGTTTGAAACGGATCATTCCGCCGCGCGACCACACCTCGTACGCGTCGCCGCGCCAGGTCGCGACCAGATCAACCTGTTCGGCCGCCCGAGTCTCCTTGAGCAGAGCGAGGATTGCGCGGTCGCCCGATTCGTACTGATTGGAGTCGAGACCCTGGCCGCCCCGGCGCTCTGGTCCATGTTCCATCAACGAGGGATTCGGCATAACGAGCTATTGTCGCGCGCAAATCGTTCGAGTGCAAAAGCGCAAATGCACGGTTTAACTAGCACAGTCGTACGTTAGTGACCTCGCGCCCGATTGCAGCGCTTGCACGAATCTCGGCATACTCTGGCTCGCAGTCAAATCAAGGAAGTAACCATGGCATCTGACGACGCTTCATTTGAGTCACGCATCGGCAAAGGCACCAAGGCTTCTGGCAAGCTCCACTTCAAGGGGCCGGTCAAAATCGAAGGAGAAGCCGAGGGCGAAATTTCCGGCGACGAGGTGATCATCGCGAGCGGCGCCGTCGTCAGCGCGCGAATCTCCGCCGGTAAGGTCACGATCGCTGGCGCGTTCAGCGGTGAGGTCACCGCGCGCGAACGGGTCGAGCTGCTCGCCACCGCGCGCGCGCAATGCACTATCAGCACCCCCAGCCTGGTGCTCAACGAGGGCGCCACCTTTGACGGCGATTGCAAGATGCCGCGGGCTCGCGCGGCGGCTTAACACACTACCCACGCGCGGCATCGATCAGGATCGTCTCGGTGCCGCGGTCGTCGCGGCGGGAAAGTATGCGTCCCGCGGCGTCGAGCTCAATTTCCTCGCGATCGCCCATCCGGGGCTCGTAGATCCATCGAAGGCCGGCGTCGTCAGTGCATCGCGCCGATTGCTTGTTCGAGTCCGCAACCAGGGTGGCGGGATCGATGGCGGCGACTCGCCCTGTCCATCGCACCTGGCCGCGCGCGCGCACCCGCGCGATAATCAGCGCGCGAAAAATCACCAGGTCCGCGTCGATCTCGCGCAACCGTCCGAGTTTCGCCGTCACCGCGTTGCGCCCAATCTGCCCGCGCAGAAAATCCCCGACCGCTTCGTAGCTGGCGGTGCGGTTGAAAGGTCCCCGCGAGTAGCTGAGCGTTATCCGCGCAATACTTCCATCCTCGGCTAGCTCGGCACTGGCTTCGTAGCGATTCGTGCTATCGGCGAAACGGCGCTCGCCCGCGACCCGGTGTCCGTCGAAGCTCGAATCCTCGATCGCGATGACCGTTCCGCCGCGCCGGATTTCGTAGCGCAAATCACCTTCGGGAAGAATCATCGCTTAGCCGGGTTCCTCTCAGATAAATCGGCCTTGCGCCGATAACCTGCACGCTAACCGCCGCCGCGCGATTGGACAAGTTCACCGGGGCAATGCTACAGCGCGAGATCGCGCGGTCATGCCGACCAATGCTTCGACGCTTGCGACCGCGCGTTATCAAGTCGCAGGAGAACCCCCGCTCATGGACTGGCAGGAGCATTTTCGCGCACATCAACTCACTCACGAGCAAGCCGCGCGGCTGGTCAAGCCCGGCATGCGGATCGATTTCCCGCTGGCAGCCGCCGCTCCGATGCAGCATGCGATCAGCGCACGCGCCGCGGAGCTCGAGGGCACTGTCGACGTGCGCATAACAGCTCCGACCGCCGACCCCGGATGGCTCTCGCAGGATCTGAGCGCCAAGTTCCGCCTCGAATTCGAGCTGTTCATCGGCAATCTGGCGCGTCCGCTCCACGACCGCCGCCAGGCAACCTATCTGCCGAACCTGTTCTCGACCCAGTTCAAGGCGCACGACGAACGCCCGGCGGAGGACAAGCCGATCGATATCGCTTTCGTCAACATCACGCCGCCGAATTCGAAAGGCTTCGTCAGCTTTGGTCCCCATCAATGGAACAAGCGCGCGTACGCGCGCCGCGCGCGGACGGTTGTCGCAGAGGTTGACCGCAACCTGACCCGCACCTACGGCGACGTCTTCATGCACGTGAGCGAGTTCGACTGGTTCGTCGATTCGACCGCCGCCCCCGGAGATCCCGCCGTGGTCGAGCGCGAGCTTGCCCGGATGGACGAACCCAAGCGCGCGGGTGTGCGCGCCGCGATCGAGGAAGCCGGAATCGACCGGATTTTTCCGATCGTGCAATATTTGCAGCGGATGTCCATCACCGATCTGCGCGTGCTGCTCGGAATCTCGCCGCCGCCCAAGGAGTACGCGACGATCGCCGGCCATCTCTCCGAAGTCATTGAGGACGGGGTGACGATGCAGATCGGCGTGGGAGACCCAAGCGCGCAGATGCCGCGCCTGGGCGCGTTCGACGCCAAGCACGACCTCGGGCTGCACACCGAGATGGTTGCGCCCGGGATCGCGCGGCTGGTCGATCGCGGGATAATCAACGGCCGCCGCAAGAGCAGTCATCGCGGCCGGGCCGTCGCCGTCGCGTGGACCGGTTCCGATCCTGAAGATCTCAAGATTGTCGATGACAATCCCGCCTTCGAGCTCTACGATCCCGAATATGTCCTCAACATCGGCACCCTGATGGGTAACTACCGGCAGACTTCGATCAACAATGCGTTAGGAATCGACCTGACCGGCCAGATCACCGCCGAAACCGTCGTGGGTGGCCGGATGATCAACGGCACCGGCGGGCAGCCGGAGATGCATATGGGAGCATTCCTGTGCCGCGGCGGGCGTTCGATCACGCTGATCGCCTCGACCGCGCTGGGCGGCGCGGTCTCACGAATCGTTCCGCGGCTCGAAGAAGGAGCGTTGGTGACTATACCGCGTTTTTTCGCCGATACCGTTATCAGCGAGCACGGAATCGCGCGTCTGCTTGGCAAAAACCATCGCGAACGCGCCTCCGAGCTGATCGCGATCGCACATCCTGACCATCGAGCCGAGTTGCGTGCAGCCGCAATCCGTCTTTTTGGCTGATAATCATACTTCTTATAACATCTACCGGCCTTTTTATACTATCTGATGGTGTAATAATCCTACACAAAGACTGATTTGACTGCTTTGAACGCCTCAACGATTGGGTTTGGTCACGGGAAGTTGTCTATGCTATCGTACGAGCGTGTAGAACAATCGCTACCGCGATTGGGGAGAATCGCTACAGTATGCAGACTGCCACCGCTACCAAGGTCCTTACCGTAAATGAACTCGCGGAGTACCTCCGAGTTCATCGCTCGACCATCTATCGCCTGCTCAAGAAGGGCCAGTTACCGGGCTTCAAGATAGGCAGTGATTGGCGTTTTAACGTCGAAGTTATCGACGATTGGCGTTTGCGCCAGGGCGCTTCCATCCTGGCCGACGCCTGAATCGATTACATGCGGAGCGGCGCCGCGGCGGCAGATCCTTGCCCCGCGCACGGCCAATTTCTCTAGCAGGTTCTAGTGCTGGCGCCGCCCAGCGAGCTAAAGTGGTCGGTCGATGCCGACCGACGTATCCAACAAGACCCGTTTTTTCACCGAGTCCGTCATCCGCGAGATGACGCGGCGGGCGCTCAAGTCCGGCGCGGTCAATCTGGCCCAGGGATATCCCGATTTCGCCGCGCCCAGTGAGCTCAAAGAGGCAGCCAAGCGCGCGATCGACGAAGAATACAACCAGTACGCAATAACCCACGGCTCGCCCAACTTCCGCGCCGCGATCGCCGACAAAGTACGCTCTTACAACGGGATCGCGTGCGACGCCGACCATAACGTGACCGTCACCTGCGGCGCGACCGAGGCGATGGTCGCCACGATGCTCGCGATTGTGAACCCGGGCGACGAGGTGATCATCTTCGAGCCGTTCTACGAGAATTACGGACCCGACGTGATCCTGGCAGGCGCGTCGCCAAAGTACGTCGCGCTGCGCGAGCCGGACTTTTCGATCGATCGCGCGGAGCTCGAAGCAGCGTTCGGCCCGCGGACCAAGGCGATCGTCGTCAACACGCCGAATAATCCGACCGGCAAGGTTTTCACGCGCGCAGAGCTCGAAACGATCGCGGCCCTATGCAACCGCTACGACACGCTCGCGATTACCGACGAGATATACGAGCACATCATCTACGGCGGCGCGCGGCATATCTCGCTCGCGACGCTGCCCGGGATGGCCGAGCGCACGATCACGATCAGCGGCCTGTCGAAGACCTACTCGGTCACCGGATGGCGCCTCGCCTACGCGATCGCGTCCGAGCGCATCACCTCGGCGATCCGCAAAGTTCACGATTTCCTGACCGTCGGCGCGCCGCATCCGCTGCAAGAAGCGGGCGCGGTCGCGCTGCGCCTGCCGGAATCGTTCTACGCGGAGCTGGCCGCGATGTACGAGCGCAAGCGCGCGGCGCTCTATGCGGCGCTGACCGGCGCGGGCCTGAAGTGCACCAATCCGGCCGGCGCGTATTACATAATGGCGGATATCGGACCGCTAGGATTCAAGGACGATTTCGCCGCCGCCGCGTTTCTGCTGGACGAGGTCGGTGTCGCCGCCGTCCCCGGCTCGAGCTTCTACCATCGTCCCGAGCTAGGGCATCGGCAAGTGCGCTTCACCTTCTCGAAGAGCGACGAAACCATCGCCCGCGCCGCCGAGCGGCTGGCGAAACTGCCGGAAAAAATCGCAAAGAGATGAGATTCGATGAAGAGGCCGCTGAAACGGCGGCCCTACTGTAGTAGGACCGGCGGCCACCTCTGGCTGCCTTCGTAGGGGCGCGTCGCGACGCGCCCGTCCTCGCGCCGGCATACTCGACGAATCAGAAGCCCCGCCTATCGATGCTCTTGTTCAAGGCGAGGTTTTCGACTCTGCGGTGAAGCGGTTATGCTCGATGCGTCGATGCTGGTGATGATTCACAGCCCCTCAGTTGGACCTTTGACTTGGCGGCTGTGTAGCGACCTGTTACAGCGCAAAGGATACCCGGTCTGCATACCATCACTCCGCGATTTCGCGGGCGGCGATCCGCCATACTACGAGAATGCCGCGGAGCATATTGCCGACGCAGTTCGAAAATGTCCGCGCGCTGAACCCGTGACTCTAATAGCTCACAGCGGTGCCGGCGCTCTGCTGCCTACGATAGCGGAAAAGCTTGACCAGCCCTGCTACGCCATATTCGTTGACGCGATCCTGCCGCATCCCGGTCGGAGCTGGTTCGATACGGCTCCGCCAGTGTTGAGCACTCATCTTCGCGGCCTGGCTCGCAACGGTCTTCTGCCGCCTTGGCATGAATGGTTTCCGCCGGAGGTCATCTCGGCTTTGATCCCTGACCCAAATGCCCGCCAACGATTCATCGGCGAGTTGCCTCGAATACGAGTTGCCTATCTGGAGGAGCGTGCGCCCACCACGGGCGCGGACAGATTTCTCCGATGCGGATATCTGCAGCTTAGCGACGGATACGGCGCGTTCGCCAACAAAGCGGGAAAGGCCGGCTGGGTTACATTGCGCGCGTCAGCCGACCACCTGGCCGTTCTGACCCGGCCCGAAGTGGTATGCACCGCCCTCGTCAGCCTGCTCGAAGCGTTAGGAATTTGACGTCGCGCTAGGCGGCGCGATGGGAGTCGTCCTTGCCGCCGCGAATCACGCGGAGTTGCGGACGTTCGATTCCGCCTGAAATATACACCAGCACCGTCCATGCGCTGCGCGTGTAAGGGAAGCATGCCAGCACGCTTGCGACCGCGATCACGCACAGGATGACCAGTTGAGTGAGATCGGAAAGCGGGGTCGTCCAATCCAGAATCGCCCAGCAGATCAGAAACGCGCCCGCCGCGACCGCGTAGTCAAGGTACATAGCACCGAGCGACTCGCCGGGGTCTTTCCAGAATATCGCATGACAGGCCGGGCAGGTCCGGTTCATGTGGAAGTGCGAGGCGAAGACCGCGCCATTGCCACATACCGGGCAACGCTTGCGAAGCGCCCTGCCGATCAGCAGCGATGCACTCTCCTGTGCCATAAAAATTATCTTACTCCCGCGCCGCAATGATGCCAGAGAAAAATTTCTCGACTCTCGTCATCCACGATTCTATTGTGCTTTCGGCGACGCCCCCGGCGGCGCGGCGAGCGCGGGCGCAGGGGTTCCCGGTTTGGATTCGAAGCCCTCGGGCAGATCGCGCGCAGGCGTGATCCGGATCGCGCAGATTGTCCCGGCGTCAAACTTCGCCTGTGTCGGCCGCGAGAACCCTACCCGCGCGAGCAGGTACTTGCGCGGAATATCGCTTTCGATTTGCGAGGTCACCGTGGAGTCGGTCGTGATTTCGGCCGTGCCGATAAAAGCGGGGCCGGCGCTGTTCCCAATCCAAATCAACGCTGGGCTCCCGCGCCGGATGCGCTTGGCCTTCCAGCTTTGCGGACCGGTCTGAATCAGCACGCGGTTGTCCTTGTCGACCACGAACCAGACCGGAACCGCACGGCTCTCATTGCCGTCTTTGCGGACCGTCGCGATATAGATGAGCTTGGCTTTCTGGAGCGCCGCGATATCCCGCGCCGACGCGGCCGCGTGCGCATTCGCCACAAAACCGATCACGCACAAGATCGCCGCGAGCATCGCCACAACCGCAACCTTTTTCTTCATAGGGTTCTCCTGGCGCCTCAGTCACCGAGAAAGCGGCGGCGCACGAAAACCTCGCCCAGAAAGAGCGCGATTGCAAGCGGCAGCAGAACCGAGTCGGCGCTCTGGCGCATCGTGATCGTGCGTCCCCGATGCCGCGCGAGCGAGGGCCACGCGGGATCAAACTCGCCGCCGGTTGAGCGTGCCAGCCGCCGCAGCAAATCGAGGTCCGGCGGCCGCAGCCGAAGCTCAGCCGCGTCGGCGGGAATCGCGCCGGCCGAGGCGAACTCGCGCAGGGTCAGCGCCTGCTCGATATCGCCCGCCTTGACCATCAGCGTCGCCACGTATTTTCCGCGCGGCAGCGGCCCGATCTCGCCGCTGTAGAGCGACGGCGCCGTCTGGGTCATCGGCACGTCGAGCGCGTGGCCGGGACCCGTGATTCGGCACACGAGGTTGGGCGCGAGCCTGGTGTCGGCCTTTTCGGCTTCGACCGTGACCGCGCCGTCGGGCGCGGTGCGCATCCGAATCGCGAACATCCCGGGCGCACCCTCGCGCATCGTCCATCCCACTAGCTGCGACCAGAATTGCGCGTAGTGATTCCACCTGATCCAGCTAAGCGTCGCGAGCGAGTCCGGATCAGCCGAGAAAATCGCGGCACGCCCGAGGCCGTATTGCCACGCCGCGAGCAGCGGCGAGCCTTGGTCCGCGCGCGTGACGCTCAGCGCGACGGTCGCGCCGTCCTTGGCCTTGGTCAACGCGTAAAAATCGATCGGCGGAATGTCCTTGGCCGCGATTCCCGACAGGATCGCGCTCGGCGCGCCCTCTTCGACCGAGGTCTGGTCCTGCGCGCGCCGGTTCATCGCTTGGCGCGTCAGCCCGACCAGCAGCAGCGGCAGCTTTTCGATATCCTCGACGCGATAAAAGACGCCGCCGGTCGCCTGCGCGAAATCCTGCAGCAGGCGCAAGTTCTCGAGGTCGGGGCCGATCCTGATGGTCGAGACCGGGATATGGTCCTTCGAGAATTGCGCGATCAGCGCGTCGTGATCGTGATACTGCCGATTGGTGTCGCCGTCGGTCAGCAGGATCACCTGGCGCACCGGAATTCCTGCGTCCAGAATCTCGCGCTGCGCGATTTCGAGCGCGTCCTTGAAGTCGGTTCCTCCGCCCGGCTGCAGGCGCTCGATCCGCGCCTCGAGATCGGTCCGATCTTCCCCGAGCGGCTGCAGATGCCCCAGGACATAGGGCTGCGAATCAAACGCGATCACGCCCGCGTAGTCGGTATCGTCGAGCTGGCGCAAAAGCGCGATCGCGGCTTGCTTGGCGTAGCGGATTCGCTCGCCGTCGCGCACCGCGGGATAGCGCGAGTCGTAGCTCATCGAGTTCGAGCGGTCGATGCACAAATAGACCGCTATCGGCTCGCGCGAGGGCGGCGGCGGCTGCTGCTCGAAGCTGACCGGCAGAGTCTTTTCCAAATCTCCGCCCTTGTAGTTAGCGTCTCGCAGCGCCTCTCCAGTCACGACCAGCCCGCCCCCAAGCTCTGCGACGTAGCGATTAAGCGCGTGCTGGACAGGCGCGGGAAGCGCGATCGCTGGAGCGTCGTCAATTATCACGAGCTGATACGGCAGATAGTCTTCGGCCTTCGCCGAGAGCGCGCGCGGCGCAATCATATCGACTTGGTAATGCCGTACCCGGAGCGCATCGAGCAGGCTCTCGGGCCGCGCCTCCGACGCAATCAGGATGCGCGGCGCGCCAGCCACTGAAAGCGCGGTCTCGGCGCGTGGATTGATCGTGTCGAGCGCCGGCGGCACGGTCAGATCCGCGCTCATCAGGTATGCGCCCGCGTGTTCCATCCGGTACGGAAGCTCGAATCGGTTCATCCCCTGATGAAGCGTCACGTGCTGGCCGCCGACCGGATCGCCGTCGCGCAACAGGCGCACCTGAGCGTCCACCGGATCAGTGGCTTCGCTTTCGATCGCGATATCGAAGCTAAACTGCTGCTCGGCGCGCACATTCTCCGGCGCGTGAAATCCGGTCAGCGCAACCCGCGCGACCGCCGGCGCCGGAGGCGCTGCCGTATAGACGCGGGTCTCGTCGTCAACCAGCGCCGGAATCTCTGCGGCGGCGGAGCCGCGTGTCTGGTTGCCGTCGCTCAGCAAAAGAATCCGCCGGTCGGCGTCGCCCGAGAAAAGGCTCTGCGCGGCGGTTAGCGCGGCGGCGATATCCGTCGCCCCGCGTTCGGGTTTCATGCGGAAATCTCCGAGCAGGCGCGGATCCGAAAGTGCCGCGCCCAGCCGCGCGTCCCGGCCAAAGCCAATCACGCCGATCCGATCCCGAGACTCCATCGCGCGCGCAACTTCGCCCACTCGCGAGCGCATCCACGCGAACTGGTCGGGCGCGATCGAGCGCGAGTCGTCGAGCAGCGCGACCACCTCGATTCCGCGCGCCGGAATCGTCGCGGTGATGCGCAGCCCCGCGAGCATCGCGACCAGCACCGCAAGGCATCCGAGTCGCAGCGCCGCCGACGCGGCTCCCGCCACTAGAGCGCCACGGCGAATCACGACGATCGCCGGGTAGGCGACCAGCGGAGCGAGCAAGAAGAGCCACAGCATCGCAGGCCGATCAAACATGCGTCATCCTCCATCGCGCGGCGTGCCGCACCAGGAGAATCGACTCGAGGACGAACGCGCCCATCGCGAGCGCGATCAGAATAAATGCGAGCGGCAGAACTTGTTTGGGTGCGGCCGCTGGGGTTTCGGCATGAGCAACAGCCACCGCAGGCGCTGGCGCCGCTTCACGAACGGTCAGATCGGATTCTGCCGCATCGTAATAGTTTGCCAGCACAGTCTGGCGCGCGCCCGCCGACTCGATCACGTAGCGTCCTGCCTCGAGCGGACGCAGCTTCACGCGCCCCCACTTGTCCGCTTTCAGAGCGACCTTGGAGCCGTCGGGCTGAGTAACTTGCGCCGCGCCCGTGACCGCCAACGTAACGAACGCGCCCGTCGGCACCACCTGGACGCCCACCGGCGCGGTCAGCCGCCGGGTGACGTTGACGAACGCGATCAGCGCGTCGAGCCGGTCGGGATCGAACAGAAAATGATCGCGCACGTCGAAGGCGATCACTCCAACCCGGCCGCTCGGCACCTCGCCCGCCGCGACGATCGGGATAACTGCGCCCGCGGCTCCATACGTCGCGTAGCCGAGCGCGTCCATCCACTCAGGAAGCTGGATCACGCGCGTCGCGCCGAGCGCCGCGCCTGCATCGCCCGCGGGCTCAGTGCCGCGCTCGGAACTCATCGCCGCCGAGCGCGCGGTCCCCTCGACTTTCAGTCCGGGAATTCCCGCGCCAGAAGCTGATGACAACGGCGGATATATCATCAGCGTCGCTTCGGCGCCGATTCCGGGTACGTAAGAGTCGTGCATCACGGCCAGGTCATATCGCTTCGCCGCCGGCGCGCCGCGCGTCGGCGCGAACTTCGCCGGATCGATCGTCTCGACCTGGAAATTTGGATTGATCGCGAGCAGCACCCGCGCCAGGTCGCCGCGCACGCCCGCGTCCGGCGAGAGCACGAGCGCCCGCGCCGCGCCGTCCGAGCGCGCGATCGCCCAGCGCTGGTTGTCGGCGGCGATCGCGTCCTGGGTGAGAATCCGCGCGCGCAGGATCCCGCCCGAATGCAGCGGACCGAACGGGAGCAGCACCTGTTCGCGCGGCGCGAGCATCAGCGGGTCGTGCTCGACTTCCCTTCCGTCGAGATCGATAGCGACATCTATCAGATGAGGCGCGGCGGAAAAATTCCGGATCAGCGCGCGGCCCTTTGTCGAACCGGGCGTCCCGGGATCGAGCGCGGCTATCGCAAGGTTGCCGTCATCCTTACCGATGCGATGCACCCGCACCTGGGCTTCGCCGAGCGATCCGCCAATCGCCTCGGCCGGCGGACTGCGATCGGTGAACAGATCGATCTCCGAAGAGCCGCGGGCGCGGATAATCGCGGCGCTCAGCGCCGCCGCCTTGGCCGCGACCGCAAGCGGCACGAGCGAATTAATCGCCGCCTTCACCACCAAAAGATTTCCGGTCTGCGGCGCTGGCACCTGCGCTTCGAGCGCATAAGTGATCACGCTGAACTCGTCGCCCGCCGGAGCGTCGGCGATAATCTTGACCGCCGCCCGGCGCGCGAGCTCCAGCCGCAAACTCCCGTCCTCGCGCGCGCTCATCGCCGCGCCCAGATCGAACACCAGCGCATGGCTGCGGCCGCGGCTCGCGCGCACCGGCACCATCGCGTAAAGGCCGCCGATCGCCAGCACCAGCGCGGTGATTCCCGCGACCTCGAGCCAGAACAGCGGATCCAGCCGGACGTGGCGCACACTCGCGACGGGCGCGGGCGCGTCGTCGAACAGCATCAGGCTCGACACTTCGAGCGTCGGACGCGAGCGCGAGCGCAGGTAGATCAGCACCAGCACGCCGAGTGCGAGCGCCCAGAGAAGATTTGCCGGAACCAGAAATCCCATGGCTACCTGACCACGCCCAGCGCCGCGAGTTCGTGCTCGAAAAATGTTTCGAGGCTCGCCGCCCCGAATGCTCGCGTGTAGGTGATTCCGCGGCCGGTGCAGAACTCGCGCACTCGCGCCGAGATCGCCTCGACCTTGCGGCGGCACGCAGCGGCCGTCTCCGGACCGAAGACCGTCTCGCGCGTCTCCCCGGTTTCGGCATCGCGCACCCGAACCAGTCCGGGCGGATATTCGCCGGTCGATTCGATCTCGCCCATCACATGCACGGCTTTCACTTCGTGGCGCGCGAGCACCAGCCGCGCGAGCCCGTCTTCATAGTCGGACTGGTTGACCAGGAAATCCGAAATGACGATCACGATTCCTGCCGGCCGGCGATGGTGCAGCAAATCATCGACCGCCGCGCCGATTCGCGTCTCGCCGCCGCATTTCACCGCGGCGACGAACGGCTTGAACTCGAGGTAGGATTCGCGCCGGCGATAAAACCCCGTCGCGTCCAGGCGCATTTCTCCGCGGCGCATCGCGAACGCCGCCATCCGCACCGGATCGTTTTCGCTCATCCCGACGTAGGCAATCGCCGCGCCCAGCGCCAGCGCGAGTCCAAGCTTGTCGTCGCGCGCGGGAAACCCCATCGACGCGCTCGCATCTATCAGAATCGTAAGCTCGACCTGGCGGTCGGCGCGGAAAGTGCGAATCGAAAGTTGGTCGAGCCGCGCGTACGCGTTCCAGTCGAGGAAACGCAGGTCGTCGCCGGCGGCATACTCGCGGAAATTTTCCGGCTCGATGCCAAGTCCCTGCACGCGCCCGAGCGTGCGCGTGCCGGCGCGCACCGTGCGGGCGCGCTTGATTCCCAGCGCCAGCCGGTCAAGCTTCTTCAGAAATTCGGGCTCGAACGCGCGCGCTTCGAGCATCAGTGAAACCTCAACTGCGGGCGGCGCTGGCGGATTTGATCACGCGCTCGACAATCTGCTCGGCCGCGACCGCGTCGGAATGCGCGGCGTAGTTGAGCATGATGCGATGTGCCAGCGCAGGCACCGCGACCGCTTCAATATCTTCGCGCGCGACGTTGGCGCGTCCGTCTAGCAGCGCGCGCACCTTGGCGCCCATGATCAGCGCCTGCGCGCCGCGCGGACTCGAGCCGAACATCACGTAGCGATTGACCATCTCGTCATGCATCGAGCGCGGAGATTCACCGATGTAGCGCGAGTGCTCGGGCTGGGTCGCGCGCACGATTCGCGCCGCGTACTGATCCATCGCCGGCGCCGCGATCACCTCGCGCACCAGCTTCTTGAGCGACTCGATCCGGCCCGGCGCATCAGCGCCCGAAAACACCGGCGCAACTCCAGCCTCATCCGGTCCGGTGGTCGAGGAAATTATCCGCACCAGTTGCTCCTCGTCCGGATAGTTGAGCCGCACCTTGAACAGGAAGCGGTCGAGCTGCGCCTCGGGCAGCGGATAGGTGCCTTCCATCTCAATCGGATTGAGCGTCGCCATCACAAAGTACGGCGGCGCCAGCGGATAGGTGATTCCCGAGACCGTGACCTGCAACTCCGCCATCGCCTCGAGCAGCGCCGACTGCGTCTTTGGCGTCGCGCGATTTATCTCGTCGCCGAGCAGGATATGGCAGAACACCGGGCCCGGCTGGAACGTGAACTCGCGCCGCCCGTCATCGCCTGAAAGAATCACCCGCGTGCCCGTGATATCGGCCGGCATCAGATCGACCGTGAACTGAATCCGGTTGAAGCTCAGGTCGAGCGCCAGCCCGAGCGTTTTGACCAGCGTGGTCTTGCCGGTGCCGGGCACGCCTTCGATCAGCACATGCCCGCCCGCGAACAACGCCGAGAGCAGTTCTTCGACCGCCTGCTCGTGCCCGATGATGACCTTGTGAATCTCCGCCTGCACGCGCCGGAAGGTGCGCGCGAAATCCGCGACGGTCGGAGTTTCGACGGCTGCTGGCTCGCTCATCGTTCAAACACCCGCTCGATAGTGGTTCGATCTTCGGGCGGCACCGCGGCGCGTGCGATCGGTTCGTCGGCTTGCTGAACCGGGCTTAGCGGGGTGCGAACCTTGGGCGGCAGATAAGCCTCGCCCGAGCCCTTTGCGCCATGCGCCATCGCGCGCGCCTCGATCGAGATCTCAAAGCCCTCGGTGCTCATCGAGGATTTGGTGGCGGCGCCGAAGAGGCTGTCCGGATCCGCGCCGATTCCGTGCGACGGACCTCCGCTGCTCCCGAGGTTTCCGCGCTGGTCAGACGTGTCGGGCGCGGAATCGGCGTCGGGTGAGTTCTCCGGATTGGTCAAACCGGGAGTCTGGAGATCGGCGCCTCCGCCCGGTACGTGCTGCTCCTGCGGGCCGTGGGTTTCGTCAACCTTGGGCAGCGGAATATCTTCGTCGCCAAACGGATGCTCGCGCTTGAACTGGCCGGCGGCCTCGTCCTGGCGATGCTGCCGGCCAAGCGCGGATTCGTCGCCGCGCGGACTGTTCGCCTGGTCACCGCCCGAGTCGGCGAGCTTGAGGGTCAGCCGATGCTTTCGCGAGGGTCGCTCGCCGCGCAGCTTGCTCTGGACTCTTTCGGCAAGGCTGCGCGCGCTATTGACGATACCGCCCGGCGCATGGCCGCTCGCCGCGTCCGGATTCAATCCTTCTTGCGCGAGCTTGGCCTGGAGCCTGCTCATCGTCGAGGAATCGGCCTGCAACTCGAGCCCCGCGCCGTCGCCCGGATCGGCGGGACGCAGATGAAGATCGTCGAGGTCTATCGTTAAGTCGGCGGGCTGCTCGGCCTGAGCGAGGATGGAAGGATGCGGCGCGCGGGCGAGCGGAATCATCACCGCCGCGGCGATCATCGCCGCGGCAAGAACCCATACCGATCGTTCAACCCGCCGGCGTTCGATTCGCTTTGCGGCAAACTCCTGGCGATAAGAGAGCGCGTCCTCGACCACATACGGCCATAGCGCTCCGCGGTCGGCCCGCGGCGCCACTTCGACGATCGTGGCGAGCCGGCCCTTCAGATTAGCGCGCTGGTCGGCGATTTGCGCCGCCCCCACCGCGCTTGCGCGCATCGCCAATCCGGTCCGGGCCGCTCTTACAATCACGGCAATAGCGACGAGCGAGATCACCACGCTCGTGCTCAAGAAGATGAGTGGCGAAACCCAATTCGCGGAGACAAAAATCAATCCGCCCGCAATCAAGAGGGTCGCCAGCGCGCGGAACGCAGCGTGTTGAAGCGCCAGTGAATTGAGGCGCAGCCTGAGCCGCGCCATCTGGGATAAGATAACGCCAAGCTTTTGATCTGCGCGGGTAACTTGCCTGGGAAAAGACATCTGAACGCGCACGAAAAGCGCGCGAACATCCAGAATAAGGCAGTACCATCCGGCAGGCAACCAAACGGTTTAGCCAACCTTGGCCGTCCGCTGATGCTGACGCTGTGTCGGCATCAACCACGCGTTACTCTTTCAGCCCCGCGTCCTCCCGCGCGCCCAGTGCGATCGCCGACCAGTCCAGGTCACCGCGTCCCATCGCAAGCGCGTGCACAAAGCGATCGCGCAGCAGGCTCGCCGTCGGCATCGGAGCATTCACCTCGCGCGCCGTCTTCAGCACCAGTTCGACGTCTTTGAGTCCGAGTGGAAGTTGAAATCCGGCCGGCGAATGTTTGCGCGCGGCAATCGCCGCTCCGTAACCCTGGTACACCGGACACCCGAATATCGTCTGCGACAGCATCGAGGCCACCGCTGCCCGATCGAGTCCCGACTTCTCGGCCATCGCGAACGCCTCGCCCATCGCCTCCATCGCGGCGGCGATCAGAAAGTTGCCGGAGATCTTTGCGACGCTCGCCGCCTCGGCCGTCTCGCCGAAATCAAATACCCGCTGCCCGACCGCCTCGAGGATCGGGGTGACCTTCCGCTTCGCGTCGGCATCCCCGGAGATACAAACGAACATCTTTTTTGCAGCAGCCGCTTCCGGACGGCCGAACACCGGCGTCGCGAGCAGGATACTGCCGGCCGCGCGATGAACCTGGGCGAGCTTGCGGATCGTCGCCGGAGCGACCGTGCTCATTGAGAGATGGATTCCGCCCGGCGCGATTTGCTTGGCTAGCGCGGCATCGCCCAGCACGAGGCTCTCAAGCGCCGCGTCGTCCGCCACCATCGTGATGACAACTCCGCCCGCGCGCGCGACTTCTCGCGCACTCGCGGCGATTCGCGCACCTTTTGCCTGAAGCGGCTGCGCCCTGGACGCGGTGCGATTCCAGACCGTGAGCGGAAATCCCGCGGCGGCAAGATTCGCCGCGATCGGAAAGCCCATCGCTCCGAGACCGATAAATCCAATTTCAGGGTTCATCCACAAACTTTACCACGCGAGCGCGACCGTGATAACGACGACGCCCGTCAGCGCGAATGAACCACGCCGATTCGCGGGCACGCACCCGCGATTGGGCACTGGGTGCATCGCGGCGACGTCGGATGACAAATCGTCTGGCCGAACGCCACCAGGATCCCGTTATATTCGAGCCAGTAACGGCGCGGCAGAATCTCGCGCAGCGCCATCTCGGTCTTGTCGGGCGTGCGCGTCTTGACCAGTCCCCAACGATTTGAAATGCGATGCACGTGCGTATCGACGCAGATTCCCGGCTTGCGGTACGCCTCGGTCACCACCAGGTTGGCGGTCTTGCGCCCCACTCCCTTGAGCGTCAGCAGCGCGTCGATATCGTCGGGCACCCTTCCGCCGTGCAGGCCGATCAGGTCGCGGCAGATTCCGCGGATCGCCTTTGCTTTGGTGCGATAGAACCCGACCGGAAAAATCAGCCGCTCGAGCGTGCGCTCGGGAATCGCCGCGATCGCCTCGGGCGTCGCCGCGCGATCGAACAGTCGCCGCGACGCGACCGCCGTGGTCTGGTCCTTGGTCCGCAGGCTCAGGATGCAACTGATCAGCGTCTTGAACGGGTCGCGCGTCTGGATGCTGATGAACGAGACAATCGGCGCGTTCCACTCCGGCGCCGCGCGCCGCAGCACCCGCAGGATCGCGCCGATTGTGCGCGCAGTAATCGGAACGCGCGCTTTTGCTGACCGTGGTTTCATCGCACTGTTTGTAGCATCACAACGATTCCTATGCGCATCGCAAGACGGGCGGCTCGCGAGCCGCCCCTGCGAAGCCCGAGGCCGCACGGTCTGGAGTACTCGCGAGTTGTTTGATGAGCGAGTAACCCTCCAAATCGCATTGAATTCGTAGGGGCGCGTCGCGACGCGCCCGTCTGGGCACGCCAACGATCTCGAATAGGGCGCTGCGCCGCTAGCGCGCCTGCCCATCATCCCGACAGGTTTGACGATCCGGCGGAAATCGGAATACTTCTACGGCGAGCGCACCTATGAAAAACCTACATCCTTCCGCCTCGCGAGGTTCCTGGTTCAGTTCCGCGATCGCAATCGCAATTCTTGCATCGGCTCCCGCGTTCGCGCAGCCCGCGCAATCGCCGCCGCTGACTCGCGACGCGGTCCTGACCAAGGCGGCTCCGCCTCAGCCAATCGACTACGACAAGCTCACCCAGGAGGCGACCGCCTTCCTCTCCAAGTACATCCAAATCAACACCACCAATCCGCCCGGCAACGAACTCCCGGCCGCGATGCTGCTGAAGGAAAAATTTCTGTCCGACGGAATTCCCGCGACCACCTGGGAGTCCGCGCCTGGCCGCGGAATCGTAGCCGCGCGCCTGCACGGCATCGGTAAGCATCAGAAAGCGATCATCCTGCTCTGCCACATGGACGTGGTTCCCGCCGACCCCAAGGAATGGCAGGTCCCGCCCTTCTCGGGCGAGGTAAAGGACGGCGTCATCTGGGGCCGCGGCTCGATCGACGACAAGGGCTCCGGCGTGGTCGAGATGATGGCGATGCTAGCAATCAAGCGCGCGGGAATTCTGCTCGACCGCGACGTCATCCTGGTCGCGACCGGCGACGAGGAAGAAGGCGGCAAAGCGGGCGCGGGATGGTTCGTCGATCATCAGCCGAGCGTCTATGCAGATGCCGGCTACGTGCTCAACGAGGGCGGCGGAATCATGGACCTTCCGGGCGGCAAGCAGCTCTACGACGTATCCGTGACCGAAAAGACCCCCTTGTGGCTGCGCCTGACCGCAACCGGTCCGGCAGGACACGCTGCGGTCCCGCCAGCGGAAACCGCGGTCACCAAGCTGGTGCGCGCGCTCGCGCGCCTGGACGAATATCACGCGCCGATTCGGATCATCGGGCCGGTCGAGAACTACTACCATACGATGTCCGAGATCACGCACGGACCGCGCCAATGGCTCGATCTCGCGACCGCCCTCAAGGAACCCGCCTTCGCGCATGAGTTTGTCTCGGTGCCGCGCCAGAACGCATCCGTACGCGACACCATCACGCCCACCGTCCTTTCGGCCAGCGCCAAGACCAACGTCATCTCCGCCAACGCTTATTGCGAGATCGATTGCCGTCTGCTGCCGGGAACCGATCCGAAAAAGTTCCTGCGCACGATCGATAAAGTGATCGACGATAAAGACATCCACCTCGACGTGATCCTGAATTTTCCGCCGGTCTCCTCGCCCCAGCGCTCCGAGCTGATGACCGCGATCGAGGCGCTCGCCCGCCGCGACGGCAAGGCGCAGGTGGTGCCCACCATGACCTCCGGCTTCACCGACAGCCATTATTTCCGCCAGAAAAATCTCATCGCCTATGGCTTCATGCCGATCAGCGTGACCAGCGAGGAAGCCCACGGCGTGCACGGAATCAACGAGCGTATCAGCGTCAAGGAGCTCGGCGCCGGGATCAAGCGGATGGTTGAGCTGCTCGAGCTGTTCGGCGGGCGCTGATCAGGAGACCTGTGATGCTGCGTGCTGGAGTCGGCCATTCCGTCGCGCCCAATCCAAAGACCGCCGCCGCTGAAGCGACTGCGGCCGCCCTCGCGGCGGCAGGGTTGTCGCAAGCGGCAGGAGCGCTGGTCTTCGCGAGCACAGCCTACGGCGCGGCCTACACGATGATCCTGCGCGCGGTCGCCGCGGCCGCGAAGACCTCCGAGGTGGCAGGATGCTCGAGCGCCGGAATCATCGCGAACGAAAATGAAATCGAAAAGGGTCACGCGCTGGCCGTGATGGTCTTCGGCGGCTCCGATCTTTCAACGCATCGCTTTTTCGTTCCGCAATTGCGCGGACGCGGCGCAGAAGTCGCCGCCGAAATCGCAAGCGCGGTTCGTCCCAACCTCGGCCCCTCAAATCTGCTGCTGATTTTTCCCGATTCCTACAACGCGAATCCCGAAGCGCTGTTGCCCGCGCTCGCGGGAGCGCTTCCCGGCGTCCCAATCGCGGGCGGCGGCGCCAGCGAAGACGGCTCAGCCGGAGAAACTTTTCAATTCTGCGGTGACACGGTCAGCAACAACGCGGTCTCCGGGATGCTGCTGGCGGGCGACTTCGATCTCACGATCGCAAGCGCCCTCGCCTGCACCCCCATCGGACCGCCGCATCGCGTGACCGGGGTGCGCGACAATATCATCCTGACGCTCGACGATCGTCCCGCGTACGAGGTATTCGCCGCCGCCGCCGGTCCTCTAGCAAAAGATTTGCGCCGCGCGCTGGGCTTCGTGTTCCTTGCGATCCCGCACGATCCTGCACGCGCTGATTTCAGCCGCGGCAGTTATTTGGTGCGCAACATTATCGGCGCCAGCGAGGAGCACGGAGTGTTCGCGGTCGCGCATACCCCAAAGGCAGGCGACATGGTTGCGATCGTTCTGCGTGACGCGGAACGCTCGCGCGCGGACCTTAAAGCGATGCTTGAAGAATTGCACGCGGCCTCGTCCGCACCGCCCGCCTTCGGTCTGTACTTTGATTGCGTCTCGCGCGGCTCGGGCCTCTACAATCTGGCCGGCCACGACGCCGCCTATATCCGCCAATACCTGGGCGAGTTCCCGCTGGCCGGCTTCTTCACCGGCTTCGAAGTCGGACCCGCGGGCGATACGACCGCGGCGCTGCAGTACTCCGGCGTGCTCGCGCTGGTCTCGCCCAAACCGGCCAACTAGTTCCTGGGGCTCGCGAGCTTGCGCGTCACCACGATCGCGATCCGATGCGTGAAATACAGCTCGCCCTTGATTTTGACCGATCGCGCGCCGCTTAGATCCTCCGTCACGTCGCGCTCGATCATCGCGCGCGTGCGCGCCGCGCGCTCCGGCGGCGTCTGCGCCGAGCGCAGCCACGGCTCGACCGGATTGCGCATCCCGTGCGAGGTGAAGCGCGCGATCTCGCAATGCGCGCGTCCGAGGATCTGCGCCATCTCGCTCAGCGCCAGCGCCCGCGTATGCGAGGTGTCGCGCAGCCGCTCGAACTCATTGTAATACGCGGCGCGCTCAGGATCTTCGCTCGAAATCAGGTCCTCGATCACGACGCTCCCGCCAACGCGGCATACGCGCGCCATCTCGCCGATCACTTTCTCCGGCTGGTCGAAGTGATGCACCGCGAAGCGGCACACGACCACGTCGAATTCGCCGTCGCCAAACGGCAGCCGGTCCGCGTCGGCAAGCTCGAAACGCGCATTGCTGATCCCGCGCTCATCGCGCATCCGTCGCGCGATATTAAGCGGCGCAACCGTCAGGTCAACGCCAACCACTTCGCGGCACACTTTCGCAAACGCCAGCGCGACGTGTCCCGGCCCGGTAGCGACCTCGAGCACCCGCGCATTGGGCGCGGGATCGACCGTGCGAATCAGCATCGCGATATGCTCGGCGTCGCGAATCATCGGCGCCGCCGCATACTCGTCGGCCTGCCGGGTAAATTCCTCCCGCACCAAATCTTTATGTGCCACTTTAATTTCCTCCGGATCCTGGTCGAGCCTGCATTCGATTCTGCGCGCCGGACGATTCGCCGATCAAGCGCTCGCGCGCCGCGCTTTGTGCGCAAGCTGTGGTGACACGCGTAGCCAGAGCGGGCGCGCTCAAACCTCCGCTTACCGGGCGCTTGCGCAACCTCAATAAAGGCCCCATGCGGCCCCTCCGTTCTGCTTTAGGGAATCAGATAGCGCGGCTTACGCTGGCTCAATTTGCCAGCTAATCTTGATCGTGTCGCGCAATCCGCATCGAAGCGGCGCGGGCAAAACAACGATGACTTCGCGTCCGACAAAAAGCCTCCAGACCGCCGCGATCGCGATCGCAATGCTTGCATTCGCTGCCGGATGCCGCGTCGATCGCCCGAAAATCGATCACGCGCGCGAGCAGATCCTCTACGACGCGACCTCCGCCGACCCCCGCACCTTCAACCCGATCCTTGTCACCGATGCTACTTCAGGCGCGATCGTCGGCGATCTGTTCGAGAACCTGATCCGCGTCGATGTAAAAACTCTGCTGCCGCAACCGGCGCTGGCTGAAAGCTGGGAGATCACGCCCGACCAGAAGACCATCACTTTCCACATGCGCCACGGACTCAAGTGGTTCGATGGCGCTCCGCTCGATGCGCGTGACGTCGCGTTCACAATGAAGGTCATCTACGACCTGAAGGTGCCCAACAGCATCCGCCCGGGCCTGATGATCGACGACCAGCCAATCGAGACAGTGCTCGTCGATAACTACACGGTCGCGATGCATCTGCCGCGGCCGTTCGCGCCGCTGCTGTACGAGGCAGCCGGAATTCCCGTGATGCCGGAGCATCTGCTCGGTGCGGCACTCGCAGCCGGAAAGTATGCCCAGATGTGGGGAATCAATACTCCCGCGAGCGAAATCATCGGCGACGGCCAATTCAAAATGACCCACTATCTTCAGAGCCAGGTCGTGCAGTACGAACGCTATCCTGATTTCTGGATGAAGGACGAGCACGGCGGCCAGCTCCCGCGCCTGCACGGCAGGGCGATCATGATCGTGCAGGATCAGAACACCGACTACCTGAAGTTCCTGTCGGGACAGACGGACGTGTACGGCCCGCGGCCCAAGGACGTGATCGATCTGAAGGACAAGGCGCGCGCGCTCGGGATTACGGTCCAGGAGATCGGCATCGATACCGGCGAGCTGTTCTTTTCGTTCAATCGCAATCCGAAACATTTCGTGCACGGCGGCGTGACCGATCCGAAGCTCACGTGGTTCACCGATCCGAATTTCCTGCGCGCGTTCGCGCATTCAATCGACAAGCAGGGGATCATCAACCTGTGCTACCACGGCCTTGCGGTTCCGGCGGTCGCCGAAATTTCGCCGGCCAACAAGATCTTCCATAATCCAAACCTGAAAGATTACGACTACGATCTGGCCAAGGCCGCGCGCCTGCTCGAAGCCGGCGGCTATCATCTCATCCGTCCCGGCGTGCGGGCCGACTCCCGCGGCAACCCACTCGTATTCACGCTGACCACCAACGCCGATTCGCAGGAACGCCAGCAGATGTGCGCGATCCTGAAGCAGGATCTCTCGACGCTGGGAATCCAGGTGAATTTCCGTCCGCTCGATTTCCAGACCCTGGTCGAAAAGCTCGATTCGAATTTCGACTGGGACTGTATCCTGATGGGTTTCACCGGCGGCTTCGAGCCTAACGACGGCGCCGACTTCCTGCGCTCCTCGGGCAATCTGCACATCTGGTACCCGGATCAGAAAACTCCCGCCACGCCGTGGGAAGCGGAGATCGATCATCTGATGGATCAGGGCACCACCGTGATGGACCCGCTAAAGCGCGCACCCTACTACTGGAAGATCCAGGAAATCCTGCACGAGCAATTGCCGATTATCGAAACCGTGCGCGGGACGCGCTACGCCGCGTGGAAAAACTCACTCGAAAACTACCAACCCACGGTCTGGGGGCTGTACCATCCCGAATGGATCGAATTCAAACCGAATTGAAGCGCCGCGCGCGGCTCGCGCCGCGCAGCTAGCCGCACGCGCATGGGACGCTTCCTAATCCGCCGCCTCATCAACATGATCCCGCTGATCATCGGGATCACGTTCCTGTCGTTCCTCGTGATGTCGCTGGTGCCCGGGAATTTTCTCTCGACGCTCAAGCTCAACCCGCGCATCTCGCCGCAAGTTATCAAGCAGATGGAGGCGCAGTTCGGCCTCGATCAGCCGCTGATCATTCGTTACCTCAAATGGCTGTGGTCGGTGATTCATCTTAATCTCGGCATCTCGCTCGCCTACCGGGTCAGCGTGACCTCGCTCATCGGCACCCGCGCGATCAACACGATCATCCTGTCGGCGTGCGCGATGCTGTTTGCGTGGGTCGTCGCGATCCCGATCGGGATTATCGTCGCGGTAAATCAGAATTCGATCTGGGACCGCGTGCTGTCGTTCCTCGCGTTCTTCGGGATGTCGGTGCCGAATTTTTTCCTCGCTTTCCTGATGATGTGGGTGGCGCTGCAGACCGGATGGTTCCCAATCGGCGGCACCTATTCGGTCAACTACTCGACGCTGGACTTCTGGTCGCGCATCGCCGATCGCATCAACCATCTCATCCTGCCGGTCTTCGTGCTCGGTCTGGCCGGGATGGCCGGGTTGATGCGCCTGATGCGCTCGCAGATTCTCGAGATCAAGAACGCAGAATTCGTGCGCACCGCGCGCGCCAAGGGCCTGTCCGAACGCGTCGTCATCTATAAGCACGTTCTGCGCAACGCGCTCAACCCGTTCGTCACGATGGCGGGATACTCGCTGGGCGATCTGCTCGGCGGCGCCGCGCTGGTCGAAGCGGTCATGAACCTGCAGGGCCTCGGCCTGCTGCTGCTCGACGCCGTGCGCCAACTCGACATCTACCTGGTGATGGGCTCGGTGCTGGTCGGCACCGTGCTGCTGCTGGTGGGCAACCTGCTCGCGGATCTCGCGCTGGTCGCGGTCGATCCGCGGGTTGACTTTTCCTCGACGGCGCAGCAATGAGCGCGATGCCGGGAATGCTGGGGCAGCCGGGCGCTATCGCAGAGCCGATCGCGCTGCCGGTTCAATCCACCGGCGTCGCGCGCGAGTGGCGCCTCGCGTCGTGGACGGTGCGCGCGTCGGCGCTATGTCTGGCGCTGTTCTATCTGTTCGCGGCCGCGTCGCCGTTTTTCGCGCCCTACGACGACACCTATCAGAATCGCGCGATGCCCGATTGTCCGCCGATGGGTCTGCACGTGGCCGCGCCGTCCGATTGGTCGCGCGGGTTTATCTATACGCATCCGATGCGCCTGATCGATCCGGTCGAGCGCAATTACGCGCCCGACCTCACGCGCCGCACTTATTTGCATCTTCTTTCGCGCGGGCATCTGTTCACCACCGACTCGCCCAGAGATCCTTTCTACCTGATGGGCAGCGACTCGCTCGGCCGCGACCTGTTCTCGCGGATCGTGTACGGCTCGCGCGTCAGCATGCTGGTCGGGCTGATCGGCGTCGCGATCAGCTTCTCTCTCGGCATCACGATCGGCGCTCTCTCCGGCTATGTCGGCGGCCTGACCGACAATCTGATCATGCGATGGTCCGAGATCGAGATGTCGCTGCCGTCGTTTTATTTCCTGCTCGCGCTTGCCGCGATCATCCCGGCCGGGATGAGCACTACCGCGACGTTCTTCATGATAATCGCGATCATGAGCTTCATAAGCTGGGCCGGGCTCGCACGAATCATCCGAGGGATGGCGGCCTCGGTGCGTTCGCGCCCATACGTGGAAGCGGCACGCGCGCTCGGGGCCTCGCGATGGCGGATCATCACGCGCCATGTGATTCCCTCTGTGCTCGGCTACGCGATCGTCGCCGCCACGCTCTCTATCCCCGGCTTTATCCTCGGCGAAAGCGCGCTCTCGCTTCTAGGCTTGGGAATCCAGGAACCCGCCGCCTCATGGGGCAACCTGCTCGCGCAAGCCCAGGACGTGCAAAGTCTGGCCCGCTATCCGTGGATTCTAATTCCCGGCGTGTTCATTTTCCTCGCGGTAATGTCATTCAATTTCCTGGGCGACCATCTACGCGACCGCATGGACCCTTCGAACGCATCCTGATCTCTGATTCCTCTCCCCGTTTCTTTAAGGGGGGAGGATTAGAGGAGTGGATGCAGGATCTTTCCGGAACGCGCTACCGCGCAACCCCGTCTGGTCCGGCACACACGCCCGATGCTACCCTTAGGCACCAGTGGCGCCCCTACTCGAAGTCAAATCGCTCAGCACCTCGTTCTTCACCGGCGAAGGTGAGGTGCGCGCGGTTGACGGCGTCAGCTTCTCGGTCGAGGCGGGCAAGCTGATGGGTATCGTCGGCGAGTCGGGCTCCGGCAAGACCGCAACGGTTCTCTCGATCATGCGGCTGCTGCCCGAGAGCGCGCGAATCACCGGCGGCGAAATTCTTTTCGAGGGCAAGGACCTGCTAAAACTGCCCGAGCCTGAGATGCGCGCGATTCGCGGCGCGCGGATCGCGATGATCTTCCAGGAGCCGATGACCTCGCTCAATCCGGTCTTCACGATCGGCAGCCAGATCGGCGAGGCGGTCCGGCTGCATCAGCATACCGGCCGCCGCGAAACCCGCGAACGCTCGGTCGAGGCGCTGCGGATGGTCGGAATCGCCGACCCCGAGCGGCGCATCGCCGATTATCCGCATCAGCTTTCCGGCGGGATGCGCCAGCGGGTAATGATCGCGATGGCGCTGGCGTGCAATCCGAAAGTGCTGGTGGCGGACGAGCCGACCACGGCGCTCGACGTGACTATCCAGGCGCAGATTCTGGATCTGATACGCGAGCTGCAAGGACGCCTGGGATTGGCGGTGATCCTGGTGACGCACGACCTGGGAATTGTCGCCGAATATGCCGACGACGTCACGATTCTTTATTCCGCGCGCGTGATGGAGCAGGCGTCGTCGCGCGATCTTTTCGCAAATCCGCTGAACCCGTACACGCGCGGGCTGCTCGCGTCGATTCCTGGAATCGACGGCGCGCGTCGCGAAAGGTTGCAGGCGATTCCCGGCTCGATCCCAAGCGCCCTGCGCCCACCCTCCGGATGCAGGTTTCATCCGCGATGCCCGCTTGCGATTCCCGAATGCGCTCAAACCGTGCCGCCGCTCGAGACCAAGGCGCCCAATCATTATGTCGCCTGTATCCGCGCCTGATCCGGCGCATCCGCCTTCCGCTGCGCCCGATTCGGGCGCGGCGCTGGTCCGCGTCGCGAATCTCAGCAAGGAATTTCCCGCGGGCGGCGACGCGCTGTTCGCGCGCGAGCGGCTGACGGTCAAAGCGGTGACCGGCGTCAACCTGGAAATCTTTCCCGGCGAGACGCTCGGCCTGGTCGGTGAGTCAGGCTCGGGAAAATCCACGCTGGGAAGATTGGTGCTCAAACTTATCGAGCCGAGCGCCGGCACGGTCTGGTTCGACGGACGCGATCTCCAAACGCTCGGCCGCGCCGAGCTGCGCGCCCTGCGGCGCGAGATGCAGCTCGTCTTTCAGGATCCGTACGCCTCGCTCAACCCGCGCATGAAGGTGCGCGCGATCGTCGGCGAAGGAATCGAGATCCACAAGCTCGCGCGCGGCGCCGAAAAGGAAAAGCGCATCGCCGAGCTGCTCGAGATGGTCGGGCTCGGCGCGGACACGATGAATCGCTATCCGCACGAATTCTCCGGCGGCCAGCGCCAACGGATCGGAATCGCGCGCGCGCTCGCCGTCGGCCCGCGCTTTATCGTGCTGGACGAGCCGGTTTCGGCGCTCGACGTTTCGATCCAGGCGCAGATCATCAACCTGCTGCAGGACTTGCAGGAGCGCTTGCATCTGACCTATCTGTTCGTCGCGCACGATCTGCGCGTCGTCGAGCACATCAGCCGCCGCGTCGCGATCATGTATCTGGGAAAGATCGTCGAACTGGCCACCCGCGAAGAAATTTACGCCAACCCGCGCCATCCCTACACTCGCGCGCTCCTTTCGGCGATCCCCACGGTCGATTCCGCCGGCAAGCCCGAGCGCATCAAGCTGCCCGGTGAAATGCCCAGTCCCGTTAATCCGCCGTCCGGTTGCGCCTTTCATCCGCGATGCCCTTATGCGAAGGATGAGTGCCGGACCGTCGAGCCCGCGCTGATTACCGGACGCGGAGGACACGCGGTTGCGTGTCACGTGTTTCCTGCGCCATGATCGGCGTCCGGCGGAAGTGAAATGACTCCCGAGCATAACGGACACGGCAATGCGGGCGGCGCGATCAATCCGGCGGCGCGGCAGGCCACCAATATTCCCAACGAACCAGCATCCTCGTGGGTCGAGGAACGCACCCGCGTCGCGGTCGGGCGCAACGTCAATGTCTCAGGCCGGCTGGTGTTCAGCGAGCCGGTCAGAATCGAAGGGCGTTTCCGCGGAGAGGTCTCGTCGGCGGAGCTGGTGGTGATTTCGGAAGGCGCGACGATCGAGGGGAAAGTCCGCGCGCCGCGCCTGCTGATCATGGGCGAGCTGCGCGGCGATATCGCGGGCGCCAAGCGCGTCGTGCTGGGACCGCAATCGCGCGTTGACGGCAATATCGAGAGCGAGAGCCTGACTATCTGCGAGGGCGCCCACTTCGACGGGCACGTGCGGATGTCGCCGGCCGGCCGCGGTAATTAGATTCGGGTTTTCCGGATCAGGCCAGCGTGTCGAGGCGTGCTGCCTTGCCCTGCCGCCCGCGCAGATAATAGAGACGCGCGCGGCGCACACGGCTTCGCGACAGCACCTGGATCTTTTCCAGCCGCGGCGAATGCAGCGGAAAGATCCGCTCGACCCCGATGCCGTAAGAGACCTTGCGCACGGTGAAGGTCGCGCGATTTCCGCCGCGATTCATCTTGATCACTACGCCTTCAAACGACTGGATGCGTTCCTTCTCGCCTTCGCGAACCTTGACCTGCAAGCGCAGCATGTCGCCCACGCGGAAATCGGGAAGGTCGGTCCGCAGGGCTCGATCTTCGAGCTTTTGGATGATGCTATTCATGTGAAATGTTTTCCGGGTTGAGCACCCAAACCTATCCAAACCCGCCGTGTGAAACAAGCACCTGAGCCGCGACGGTGCGGATCGTCCTGATCAGGCCACGGGCTTCTTTTTGCGCGACCGCTTTTTCCAATGATTGTCTGGCGCGCGATGCGGTCTGATGTTTTACTGATCAGGTAGTGAAGATCGCGATCGTAGCAGCAGAAATTTCTCCGTGGGCGAAAGTCGGCGGACTTGCCGACGTTATCGGTGCTCTGCCGGCCGCATTCAAGGATGCGGGTGCGGAAGCCGCCGTTATCGTCCCCGGTTACAGGTCCATCACCTCGAAGCTCAAGGCGGAACCGGTCGGTCCCGCGATGACCGTGAACCTTGGCGCCGAGAAGCATCCGTTCCGCGTGCTGCGCGCCGTGGATTCGCACGGCGTGCCGATCTATCTGATCGATCATGCAGAGTTCTTCGCACGCGACGGCGTGTACGGCGATAAGCGCGGCGATTTTCCCGACAACCTGCGCCGCTTCGCCTTCTTCGGCAAAGCCGCCGCGACGGCCACAGCCGAAATTATTCATCCCGACGTTCTGCACGCCCACGATTGGCACGCCTCGGTCGCGCCGATAGTCGCGCGCGCTGACGCGGCGTTGCGCGAGCGTTTTGCACGCACCACGACCGCGTTCACGATTCATAACCTCGCCTTCCAGGGAATCTACGACGCCGTGGAATTTCCGCTGCTCGGAATCGATCGATCGTACTTCGGAATCGACGGGCTCGAATTTTTCGGCCGCATGAATCTGATGAAAGGCGCGATCGGTCTCGCCGACGGCGTCTCAACCGTCAGCCCGAGTTACGCGCGCGAAGTCACCACCGATCCCGACCTCGGCTTCGGTCTCGAAGGCGTGCTGCGCAACAAGCGCGAGCGCTTTGTTGGAATTCTGAACGGCGCGGACTATCGCGAATGGGACCCCGCGCACGACGATCTGATCGCCGCGCAATACACGCCGGCGATGCCCGACGGCAAGCGCGTATGCGCCCGCGACCTGCGCGACTCGCTCGAGCTGCCGGGATGGGACGATCGCGCGCTTATCGGGATGGTCACGCGGCTCACCACGCAAAAAGGCTGCGATCTCTTGCGCGACGCACTCGACGACGTGATGGCGCTGGGCGTGCAGCTCGTGATGCTGGCCAGCGGCGACCTGGCGCTCGAGGAATTTTTCAGCGCCGCGCGCAAACGCTACCCCGATCAGTTCCGCGTAATTCTGGAATTCGACAATCCGATGGCGCATCGCATCCAGGCCGGATGCGACGCATTCCTGATGCCCTCGCGGTTCGAGCCGTGCGGCCTCACCCAGATGTACGCGCTCAAGTACGGCGCCGCGCCGATCGTCCGCGCGACCGGCGGCCTGCGCGACACTGTGAGCGAATTTGATCTCGCAACCGAGCGTGGAACCGGCTTCGTCTTCGAGAAATATGACGCCAACGAATTGGTCGCAGCCATCGCCCGGATGACCGCCGCATTCGCAAAGCCGCCTGCGTGGCGCAAGCTCGTGGCGAATTGTTTCGCGCAGGATTTTTCCTGGGCGCAATCCGCGCGCCATTATCTTGGTTGGTTCGCCGCCTTAACTCGCGTGCGGGGCGCAGCGTAGAATCTCACGATGCCCTCTCGCGATGCCTATCTCGCGTACGCCGACGGCGCATGCCATGGAAATCCCGGGCGCGGCGGATGGGGCGTCGTGATTATCGCGCCCGACGGATCGCGCCGCGAGATCAACGGCCATGGCGGCCATACCACCAACAATCAGATGGAGCTGACCGCCGCGATTCAGGCCCTGCGCGCGATCCAGCCCGGCGCGCGCGTGATCCTGCGCAGCGACAGCCAGTACGTGGTCAACACGATGACACGCGGATGGAAACGCAACGCTAACCAGGAGCTATGGCGTCAGCTCGACGCCGAAGCGGCGCAGCGCAAGGTCGATTTCGAATGGGTCCGTGGCCACGCTGGCGACGAACTAAACGAACGCGCCGACGCTCTGGCCACTCTCGGCGCACAGGGCGAATCGACTGAGAGTATGACCGCGGCAATAGCGCACGCCGCCCCCGCGCCGCCGCTCGCGGCGGGAGAATCGATCGTCAAATGCGCAGGATGCGCCAGCGAATTTATCGCGGCGCGCGCCGACGAGAAGTTTTGCAATCACGCCCGCTGCCAACGCCGCTCCCGGAGCGCGTAACCGCTCGCGGCGGATTGTTCGCAGGAACCTACCAGATGCTCGGGATGAGCGCGTCAGTGGTGCGTTTGTAATCCTCGAACTCTTCGCCGAAACGCGCGGCCAACACCGCTTCGTCGGCGCGAATCTGGCGCCGAGCGATCGTGGAGCCCACGACCAGCGTCGCGATCGCGACGATCGGCGCGGCGAACACCAGCGGCCACGCGAGCATCACCAAAAGCACCCCCGCATACACCGGATGGCGGATGTAGCGGAAGAATCCGGTCTTCACCAGGATCATCCGCTCGCGTCCGTTTTTGTCCGACGAAAAAAATCGCAACTGGATCCGCGCGCCCAGCGCGAGCCATAGGCCGCCGAGCTCGAGCAGCAGCCCAAGCGCTCCGACCCACTTCTCCGGCTCGCCGCCATAGAGATAAGTCCGTTCGAACGGCGCCGCCGCGAACAATATCAGCACCGCTATCTGGGTCTGAATGCGCTGCGCGTGCGCCTCGGCTGCCTCCGCCGGATGCCGCGGATCCTCGCCGACCATCAATTCCGCAAAACGAAATCCGATGTACGCGATCAGATAGGCCGAGATGTACCGATGGTCGCGAAAGTAGTCCGTGATCCCAAGGCCCAGCGCCACCGCGCCAACCACCGCCGTCACGAAAATGATCTGTTCGCCGAAGCGCGCAATCGCCTCGCGTTTCAGCGTCGTCCGGTGATCGCTTTCGGGCGCGTCGGATGCGAGCGCGGTCGGAGCGATCAGTTCGCCGGTCGCGCGAGCAGGAGGAACAGGAGGCGTGTCGTCCATTATGAAGCGCACTGTCGCAGATTGTGATGACGGTTAAAAGCCTCTCGGGGGTCGAGCATAACGCAGTCAGATTACTGCATTGAATTGCTTGCATCGTTTCGCAAAAACCGAAAATTAACGCGAATCCCGAACTTTGGTAATTTGCGTATCGCAAAACGCGATTTAGTAAAAATCCTTACAGAGCCTTAACTATTTGGCTTTTAACCGAAATTATGCACAGGCTGCGAAAGCTAAATCCTTCTGAAATCGAGAGTTTTTCGATGGCACAGGTCATGCTTTAGCCTCCCAAGTCAAGTTTCGGGAGGAACTGAAAATGAACGCGACGACGACCAATGAGGCAAGGCTGGCTGGGTATGAGGAAGTGGCAGAAGCCGCGGCGTTGACCGATGCCGTTCGGCTGGCGCAGTACAGCTGGCTCAACGAAGTACCGGGACTCGTGTTTGGGCTGCTCACGCTGGCATACATCGTGACTTCCCTGCTGGCCCTGGCCTAACACCGAAACCATCGAATCGAAGGGAGAATACGACCATGAATGCGACGACCACCAACCGTACCGAGATTGCAGGACTGATCCACGCGACTGAGACGGCGGCGCCGACCGACTACATCCGTTATGCCCAGAACAGCTTCCTGACCGAGCTTCCGGGCCTGGCGTTTGGAATCATCACGCTCGCGTACCTCGCGATGTCCCTGCTGGCATTGGCATAACACGAAAAGATATCTCACGGGAGAATACGACCATGAATGCGACGACCACCAACCGTACCCAATTCGCAGGACTGATCCCGGCGACTGAGACGGCGGCGCCGACTGACTATATCCGTTTCGCGCAGAACAGCTTCCTGAGCGAGCTTCCCGGTGTAGCTTTTGGGCTCATCACGCTCGCCTACCTCGTCTGCTCGTTCCTCGCGCTCGCCTAAGCGGCCCACCAAGGGTCGCCCGCGAAGCGCGCGCCGCCTAACCGGCCGGAACCTGCGGCCGGGAGAAGTCCAAAACCCAGTGCGGCGCGCGCGGAGATGCGCGACTCAGCAGTCGGCTCGACCGCCGCGCGCCGCACGATAGTCAACGATACCAGCACCACCGCGGCCGTCAGTACGATCGTCACCCAAATCATCGCGCGAATCCGCTTCAGCATCGAGTTCAACTGCTCGACCGTGAACGCGGGTCCGTCGCCGTGCGCGGCAACCTCTTCCTGCCGGCCGATCCTGAACGACATCCCGAACGTGATGTAGGTCTGGATAAAGATCAGCAGGAACGCAAGGCCGAGCTTTATCGCGAGCGGCTCTCCGATCTGCGCAAAATAGTTGAACTTCATCTCCGCCTTGAGATCGGTCAGCCGCATCGCGCCCGTAATCACGACAATCCCGAGCATCCCGATCGAAAACGGATTATAGAATTTGAAGCCTGTAATCAGACTCGCCCTGCGATGCGCCTCGTCGGGCGCGCCTTCGGCCACCGGTATCAGCATATAGATGACGGCGAATTGCGCGCCGAAATAGGCCGCCCATGCGAGCACGTGAATCCAGACCAGGATTTCCGCGCCGTTCATTGCAGGCGTCACTCTGCCCCCGGGTCGCGATCGAGCGCATTGGCGCGCGCCACCTGCCCGTACCATCGCCCGCTGTCCTTGACGGTGCGGGCGAGCGTATCGAAATCGCAATAGACGATTCCGAAGCGCTGCGCGAAGCCCTCCGCCCATTCGAAATTGTCGGTCAGCGTCCAATGAAAGTAGCCGCGCACGTCGGCGCCTTTCTCGATCGCGCGCCATAGCTCGGCTAGATAGCGCCGCGTGAAATCAATTCGCCGCGTGTCATGCACCCGTCCGTCGGCGCCCGGCGCGTCGCCATAGGAGCATCCGTTCTCGGTGATATAGATCGGCAGGTCTGGATAATCGGCAGCGATCGCGCTGGTCATGTCCGAAAGCGCGCGCGGCGAAATTTCCCATCCGAAATCGGTCAATTCTTTGGTCTCCGGATGCACCTGCCGCACGTTCAGGGTCGCGGCGTTGTCGTCGTGCGCGACGATACTGCGGAAGTAGAGGTTGATTCCAATAAAATCCAGCGGCGCCTTGATCGTCTCCATATCGCCCGGCCGCATATCGACCCGATCCGCGACTGTGCCGCTATCATAAGTCTCGTCGTATATTTTGGGATACTCGCCCTTCATCACGGTGTCGAGAAACCACAGGTTGTTGAAGCGATGCCATCGTTCGGCTGCGCTTTTATCCTCGGGTGAATTGGTGTTGGGCTCGACCGACGACATGCTGAACGCGGTTCCGACCGCCGTCGGCTTATGGCGCGACTCGCGCAGCGCGCGCACTCCCAGTCCCTGCGCAAGATTGACAACGTGCGTCGCCCGCATAGCCTGAGCACCGTCGCGCCGTCCGGGCGCATGAATGCCAAGCAGGTAGCCGAAGATCGTAAAAATCCACGGCTCGTTGAAAACCATCCAATGCTTCACCCGATCGCCCAGCGCGTCAGCGCACGCGGCCGCATAGTCGCGGAAGTAGCTCGCGAGGTCGCGATTACTCCATCCGCCCGAGTCCTCGAGCGCCTGCGGCAGATCCCAATGATAGAGCGTGACCCACGGCTGGATCTTATGCGCGAGCAATTCGTCGGCGACGCGTTTATAAAAGTCGATTCCTTTCTGATTGATACGTCCCTTGCCCTCGGGCATGATCCGCGGCCACGAAAGCGAAATACGCGAGGCGTTCAGCCCGAGCTCAACCTCCAGCGCGATATCGTCTTTGAAGCGATGATAGAAATCGCACGCGACGTCGCCGGTCCACGAGTTTTTGATCCGGCCGGGAGTGTGCGAAAAGCGGTCCCAGATAGATTCGCCCTTGCCGTCCTGGTCCCACGCACCTTCGATCTGGTAAGAGGCGCTAGCGGTACCCCACAGAAATCCCTCAGGAAATTTCATCGCCGTCATACGCGGCTTGTTAGCACACCCCCGCCGCGCCGTGCGAGGCGCTTGACGGCAGGGATTTTCCTTCATTTCCGAGAAATCTGGAAATGAAGGAAAATCTTGTGGCTCGTACGACCGGCTTGTCGCGATACGCTTGCGCGGGGTAGGAGTGAATCGTCCAGGAGGAGCCGTACCGCGATGAAAATCGATCGCGCGGAAATTTTGCGCCGCCTCGCGGAGATCGCGCCAGCGCTTGAGCGCAATGCGCATGCATCCGACGAGGCGCGGATGCTCGTGCCCGAGAGCATGCGTATCATGCGCGACGCCGGGATGTTCCGCATCCCGATTCCCGCCCGCGTCGGCGGCTACGAGCTGACGCTGCGCACGCTCGCCGACGCCGTCACCACGATCTCGATGGCGTGCCCGTCGAGCGGATGGGTTCTGATGGTGATGGGTGCGCATCATTGGTGCATGGGCTCGTTTCCAGAAGCCGCGCAGGACGAGGTCTTTGCCAATGGCAGCGACGGCCTGGTCGCGGGCACGCTCTCATGGCAGGGGACGGCGAGCGACGTCGATGGCGGCTACCGCGTTGACGGGCGATGGCAATTCGGCAGCGGGATCGATCATGCGAACTGGGTGATGCTCGGATGCGCCGATTCGCAGACGCGCGGGCCTAAAGTGCATGTCGTGATTCCGCGCGCCGAGATCGAAGTCGATGACACCTGGCGAGTCCTGGGCCTGCGCGGCTCGGGCAGCAAAGATTTGGTCGCGCGCGGAATCTTCGTGCCGGCCTATCGCGCGATCGATACGCGCGTGCTGTTTGGCGGCTCGAGTCCGCACGCGCGCAATCATCCGAGCAATCTCTATCGGCTCTCGGCCGAGGCGATGCTCTCGAATTCGGTCGCGACCGCGGTGTTAGGCTCGGCAAAATTGGCACTCGAAAAATTTATCGAGCGCACGCGCGAGCGCCGAGTGATCCTGACCGGCGCGAGTAAAACCGAGCACGCCCCCACCCAGATACGGCTTGCCGAAGCGGCGGCGGAAATCCGCAGCGCCGAGCTGCTCGAGGGCGACACGCAAAACGAATTCGAACGCCTGATGGAACTCGGCGCGGGCATGGACTTCGCCGCGCGCGCGCAAGTGAAGTGGAACGCCGCCTATTCGGCCGAGTTATGCCGCCGCGCCGTCGCGCGGCTCTATTCCGGCTCGGGAGCGCATTCGGTCTACGAGTCGAGTCCGCTCCAGGCGGCGTTCCGCAACATCAATGTCGGCGCGCAGCACGCCAGCATCGACTTCGATTCATCCGCCGAAACCTACGCCCACCTCCGCCTCGGCGTCGGCAAGTAGTTCGCGTCTCTCGGGCGCGGGATAAGTTGTCGTCCGCGCATGGTTGCCGCGCGAGAGCCTGTCCTGAGCGATGCCGAAGGAAATCCAGTGCTTGGCCCTCGGCTTCCGCACAACTCGCAAGTGAGTGCATGACCCCTCCGGGATTTCTCCCTTCGGTCGAAATGACGGATGAGGTGCGGTAGACGGATATGTGAGGCTCGGCAGTATGTGGGTGCGCCGGAACAGTATCGTAATCTCATCCGAGCCCCTAATCGTCATTTCGACCGAAGGGAGAAATCCCGGACTCTGCGAACGTCGCAAGGTTTCAACCGGCGGCCTGTCTGCCGTAAACGCAAGAGATCCGGGATTCCTCGCACGCGGCAGCCTCGCGCGCAGAAATGACACATCAGAGTCGCCATCCCAGTATGAGTGAGCTTGTCTCATCTGTTAAGTTTAGGGCGGACGATCCGCAATCGCGCTCTCTCCATATGCCTACCGACGCACAACTCAATTTGACGCTGCCGCCCGCCGCTCCCGCGCCGCGCAAGGCGCTCGGCGTCACCGAGCTGGTGCGGCTCATCAGCGGCACGCTCGAAGCCAGCCTCGACGAATTCTGGGTGGCCGGCGAGGTCTCGAATGCGCGCATCCCGGGGTCGGGCCATCTGTATTTCACGCTCAAGGACGACCGCAGCTCGATCAGTGTCGTGATGTTCAAGAGCGCATACTCGAGGACCAAATTCCGCATCGCCGACGGGATGGCGATCCTGGTGCGCGGGCGCGCAAACCTGTTCGAGGCGCGCGGCCAGTTGCAGGTTATCGCGGACGCGGTCGAGCCGCGCGGCGCGGGCGCGCTGCAGCTTGCCTTCGAACAGCTCAAGAAGCGGCTCGAAGCCGAGGGCCTGTTCGCCGCCGAACGCAAACGCCCGATTCCGTTCTTGCCGACAGTGATCGGAATCGTCACCGCGCGCTCGGGTGCCGGCTTGCGCGACATCCTGCGCGTGCTTGGCGATCGCTATCCCGACCGTCATCTGATTTTCCGCCCCGCGATCGTGCAGGGCGAATTCGCGGCGAGCGATATCGCGGCGGCGATCGACGATCTCAACCGCGACGGCCGTGCCCACGTGCTGATCGTTGGCCGCGGAGGCGGTTCGTTAGAAGATCTATGGGCGTTCAACGAGGAGATCGTCGCGCGTGCGATTTTTCGCTCGGTGATTCCAATCATCTCGGCCGTTGGTCACGAGATCGACTACACGATTGCCGATTTCGTGGCCGACGTTCGCGCGCCCACCCCGACCGCCGCTGCGCAGATGGTGATCGCGGCCAAGGCCGAACTCGCCGAACGCGTCGCCGCCGCTGCCCAATCGCTGTCGGTTGCGATGGAGCGGACGCTCGACGGCCTGCGCGAGACGCTGGATGATCTCACGGTCCGGCTGCGGCATCCGGGCGCGATGCTCGCCGAGGCGCGCGAAAGTCTTGCGCGGACCATGCTCTCGCTCGCGCGTGCGATGCGTGCGCGGGCGCGCGAAGATAAACTCGCCGCGAGCGCGTTCGCGCATCGCCTGACGGCGGCCGGTGCGAAGACGGTCGCGGCCCGGCGTTCTCGCGTGGCCGAACTCGCCGGCCGGATGGACTCGATGTCGCCGCTCAAGGTGCTCGAACGCGGCTACGCTGTCGTCACCGATATCCGCACCGCAAAAGTGGTCGTTGATTCCGCCACGGTCGAGCCCGGGGACGAGCTGGATTTGCGGCTGATGAGAGGCACACTCACGGCGCGCGTGATTGCGCGCAGAGATTAGCGCGCGGAGATTCGTGGATGGTTGCCAAGACGAAAAAATTCGAAGACGAACTCAAAGACCTCGAGACGATCGTCAACCAGATCGATTCCGGCGAGCTCTCGCTCGATGAATCGATCGGCGCATTCGAGCGCGGCGTCGCGCTGGTTAAGTCGCTCAGCCAGAAACTCGACGAGGTCGAGCGCAAGGTCGAAGTCCTGACCCGCGACGCCGAAGGCAAGCTCGCAACCGGCCTGCTCGACGACGGCGAACCCGCGCCGCGCCGCGTCCCCGTCGACGACGACGATATCCCGTTCTGAAGCGCGCAGCTTCTATCGCGATTTTTTGCGCCCGCCGAGGCTTCGGTCGATGACTCGCGAGCGGCTGGACTCTGCGATGGTGCGGCGCGGGCTTGCGCCCAGCCGCGAGGCGGCGCAGCGCCTCATCATGGCGCGCCGCGTGCGCGTGAATTCGCAGCCCGCCGGCAAACCCGATCTCCGCGTCTCCGCCGACGCCGAGATTATCGTGCTCTCGGGCTCGCCCGAGTATGCGAGCCGCGGCGCGCACAAGCTTATCGCGGCGCTCGATCATTTTGCGGTGCCCGTCGCAGGCCGCCACGCGCTCGATATCGGCGCATCGACCGGAGGCTTCACCGACGTGATGCTCAAGCGCGGCGCCGCGCACGTGATCGCGCTCGACGTTGGCTACGGCCAGATTCTGGAGCGCCTGCGGGTCGATCCGCGCGTCACCGTGCTCGACCGGACGAACATTCGCCGCGTCACCCCCGGCGAGCTTCCGTACGCCCCGGAACTGGTGACGATCGACACGAGCTTCATCTCGCTGAAACTCGTGATTCCCGCGGCGCTTGCACTTGCCGCCCCAAAGGCCGAAGTTATCGCGCTCATCAAGCCGCAGTTCGAAGTCGGCAAGGGGAAGGTCGGCAAGGGCGGAATCGTGCGCGACGATACCGTGCGGATCGCGGCGGTCGAGGGGATCATCGAATTCGCGCGCGGTCTGGGGCTTGCGGTTGACGGACCGCTCGAGTCGCCGATCGAGGGCGCGAAGGGGAATCGCGAATACCTTGCACTGATGCGGCGATGACCGCGCTGATTGATCGAAGAAAATCCCGCGGTGCCGTCTTGGCGTTGCGCGAAGAGGAGCTATGCCTGGGCGTTACGTAATCGGATTCGACATGGGCGGGACTAATATCCGTTGCGCCGCGGTGTCGCGCGACGGCCGCGTGCTGTTCCTGCGTCGCGCGCCGTCGCAGGCGGACGCGAGTGCGCCCGCGGTCGCGTCGAATATCGCGCTGCAGGTTCGTGCGCTCGAATCCGAAGCGCGCCGGCGCGGGCTGGGCGCGCCCGCCGCGATTGGCGTCGCCGTCCCCGGCCCGCTCGACGTCTACCGAGGCGTCGTGATGGCGGCGCCGCACGTCAAGGCGTGGCGCGCATTTCCGCTGCGGGCCTCGCTCGAGGCGGAACTCGGCAGGCGCGTCGTGGTCGAGAACGACGCCAACGCGTGGGCGCTCGGCGAGTATTGGCGCGGCGCCGCCCGCGGTCATCGCGAGGTCGTGCTGCTGACGCTCGGCACCGGAATCGGCGGCGGGCTGATCGTAGGCGGCAAGATCGTCCACGGACGCAGCGGGATGGCGGGCGAGCTCGGACACATCACGGTCGAGCCGGATGGGATGCCGTGCGATTGCGGATCGCGCGGATGCGTCGAGGCGTATGCGTCGTCAAGCGGGATACGCGGGCTGGTCGCGCGGCGGCTTGGCGCGCGCAAAAAAATTCCCGCGAAGTACCTGGACGCCGACGGAAATTTCAGCGTGCGCGCGATGACGGTTTGCGCCCGCGCGCATGACCGGCTCGCGCTCGAAACGTTTGCGGCGTCGGGACGCTACCTTGGAATCGCGATCGGCTCGCTGCTGAACGTGTTCAATCCCGACCTGGTCGTGATTGGCGGAGGAGTCGCCGGCGCGCTTCCCTATATGCGCAAAACCATGACCGCCGAGGTTCGGCTGCGCGCCTTCACCGCGATCGCCGCGCAAGCGCGAATCGTCCGCGCAGCGCTCGGCCCGATCGGCGGAGTAGTCGGCGCAGCGTACGCGGCGATGAACCAGTGCCCGTGACCGTAAGCCCATCTGGCTTTTTGCGTCTTTGTGCCATCCCGAGCGCGGGCGGACGATGAATATCGCGCCCTGCGGGTCATTGCGCTCAGCCACAGCGGCGAGGAATCTCGCCCTTGGCATAGGCACCCTCTCCGCAGAGGTTACGCCCAGATGAACTGGGGCAAAATTAACCCATTTGCTCACGGACGGTATTCTAATAGCCTGTCAGTCAAGCCCCGGTGGCGCCCTATGCCCGCGCTACGGATAATCGATAAAACTCCCCGAATCTGCCTCGCGGCGATTCTTGCCTTCGCCATAGCTGCGCCCGCACTCGCCCAAAACGGCAACTTCTCCGATGAAGACATCCCCGCGTCGGTAGCGCCTGCCGCGCCCGCGGCCACGCCCGATACCGCGCCTAAACCGCCGCCGCATGCGCGCGCGATCATTCCGTACACTATCCGCCCGGGCGATACGCTCGGAACCGTCGCCGCGATGTTCGGGCTTACCGCCGAGCAACTGGCGCATACCAATCGAATCAATCCCGACGAAGAGCTGATCGCCGGCGACGAGCTGAAAGTGCCCAATCCGTTCGAGGCGCAAGCGAAGTCGATGCAGAAGCAGATCGATTCGCTGGCCGCCGAGGCGCAAGCCGCCGAGCAGAAGGCCGACACCGCGCAGCACGACCTGAACGCGATGCAGGAAAAGAATCAGGAGCTGGGCGAGGACAACCAGTCCCTGACCTCGAGCCTGCGGATGCTCCCGTGGTGGCGCGCGACCGCGGTTTCAACCACCGTCGCCGCGGTGCTGATGTTCGGCGTGATGATCGTCACGCTGTTCGAATGGTGGCGGATGCGCCGGCGCTACGTGGCGTTGGCGAACCTGTCCGAAGATCTGAGCCGGCTCGATTACAAATACAAGGCGATGCTGGCGAAGGCGGAGTTGCGGCTGCAGCAGCTATACGGACGCCGCCGCGGAGGCCTGACCGAGGGACAGCCGCGCCCCAAGATGCCGGAGGAAGTCGAGATCGAGCGCCTGGCCGAGGATCTGAAAGACGTCCTCGAGCATCACCTGGTCAAGCTCGGCGCGCGTCCGCGCAATGCCGGCAAGCGCGCGCGATGGCGCGAGATGATCGGCGAAGTTGACCCGCGGGTCGAAGCGCCTTCGGCACGCCGTTAGAGCGTCCGATCTTTTCCCTTGGCGCAGCCGCCCAATTTCCGCAATAATCGGCAGGTCACCCGCGTCCGAGTTTCGCTTTAGGTCTTTAGGCGCCTCCGCGGGCGTTGTTGCGATAAACAATTAACCTGGGAGGAGTCTTCTCATGAAACGATTTCTAATTGCTGGTCTGGGCCTGGTACTTTCCGCCGGTCTCGCGTCGGCCGCGATCGCGGCGGACGCCGGATCCTCAAAATCAGTCACCGGCACCCTCGAGGACAGCTTCTGCTACGGCTCGATGGGAGCGCATGGCGCGAGTCATAAGAAGTGCGCCATCGGATGCGCCAAGGCGGGAATCCCGGTATCGCTGGTCGAATCGGACACCAAGAAAATCTACATCCTGCTCCCGCCCAAGAACGCGCAGTCGCTGCCCGACGACGTCATCAGCAAGATGGAAGACAAGGTCACCGTCTCAGGCAAGGAATACAGCAAGGGCGGAGTTAATTTCCTGACCGTCGATTCCGTGAAGTAAACGCTTGCTCGAACGGATCCTGCCGGGAGCGTCGCATCTACAGAACGTTCATCCGATCGTAGTTCACTTTCCGATCGCGTTTCTGTTTGGTGCGGCGCTCCTGTACTTTCTTGCCGCGGCTTTCGGCACCGAGTCGCTCGAGTGGGCCGCTCTATGGTCGCTGGTCCTGGGAACCCTTGGCGCCGCGCTCTCGATCGCGACCGGGCTATATGCCGGCGAGGGCGTTATGATCGCGGAGTCGGTGCGCACCGCACTGCTTGATCATCATAGGAATCTGATGATCGCAACCGGCGTAATCGCGGCGGCGCTGGCCATCTGGGCGCTCGCGGCGCGCCCGATGCCCGCGCGGTTTCGGTGGGCGTTCCTCGCTGGGCTGCTGGTGATGTGCGCAGTCCTCGCGCGCGGCGCCGACTACGGCGGCCGCCTGGTGTTCGACTACAACGCCGGCGGCAACGCCTGCGGCCAGCCAATCGATTTCACCAAATAATCTTGGGAATGTTACTACTCAGCGCGACGGGTACATCAGCGAGACCACGATGATCACGCAGATTGCGATGCCCGACAAAACAAGAAAATAGTTGAAAGCAATGACTGCTCGCGATCCAAAGAATTTTTTGATCGCGGAATGTGAGTAGAAATACCAAGCTTTGACAGGAGGGTCGCATAGCCCACGCCATCGCTTATAGGTGCCATACCAGAGCACGGCGGAAAATGCGGCGATCGCGAAAAGCAATAAGAAAGACTGCAGGGTTTGCGTCACCGCGAAGACTGCTTCCGCCGAGGCAGGTGAAGGCCGCTGTTCACGACGCCGCATAAGAACAGACCGATCAGAATGTAAATAGAGACGGTTATGTCGTCCATCAGTCGGATGTAGATAATCCAGCCCAACACCGCAACGCAGAAACAATTCGGCTGGCCGGTGAAAATCCCACCAGTCCTCCCAGCGTGCCAACGAAAAAGCTGATTATCTTTGCGGTTCGTGTTTTCAATTTGTCTTCGTCACCGGTGACGCCCGCGGTGAGGTGGTATAAATGTCCATTCGGAGCCGATTGTAGTGCGACACCCACAGGATGTCATCAAGAGGGCGCGTCCCGACGTACCCTACGAAGAGGCCGTCCATTTGAGATCGTGTGAAGCAGTTCGCGTGTCATTCCCGCGCGTGGCTGGCGCGCGAGGAATCCCGAATGCTGCCGCTTTTCGAGCGGCGGCGATGCGCGGTATAAGCGTCAATAGCGGACGCGGACGCGGTCTCTTTGGAGGTTCTTCGATGGCTTACACGGCAATTCTCGTCGACATCAAACAGGGCGTCGCGACGATCACACTCAACCGGCCGGAGAAGCTCAACGCGTTCAACGCCGCGATGGGTGGCGAACTCTACCAGGCGTTCGCCGAGCTTGATGGCGACGATAGCGTGCGCGTGATCGTCGTGACTGGCGCGGGCCGTGCGTTCTCCGCCGGCGCCGATCTTTCGGGTGGAGGCGGCGACACCTTCAATGCCGACAAGCGCGCCGAACGCGGCGAGATGCCGCGGCGTCCGACGGTGCGTCCGTGGAACATGAAGAAGCCGATCATCGCTGCAATCAATGGGCCCGCAGTCGGGATGGGAATCACGCTGCCGATGCAGTGGGATATCCGCGTCGCGGCCGAGAGCGCCCGGATCGGATTCGTTTTCGTGCGCCGCGGAATTATTCCGGAGGCGCTGAGCCTCTGGACCGTCGCGCGGCAGATCGGACTTGCGAAAACCAACGAGCTGCTCCTGACCGGGAAGATCATCAATTCCAAAGAGGCGCTTGAGTTCGGAATCGTCAGCCATGTGTGGCCCGACGCGGAGTTCATGGACAAGGTGCGCGAGATGGCGCTCGATATCGCGGAGAATACCGCGCCGGTTTCAGTCGCGATGACCAAGCGGCTCACCTGGGGACTGCTGGCCGAGGACAGTATCGAGAAGGCGCAGGCCGTCGATTCCAATGCGTTCTGGTGGGTCGGCAAGCAGCCCGACTCGCATGAGGGCGTCAGCGCCTTTCTGCAAAAGCGCAAGCTCGCCTGGAAGATGAAGCCGTCGAAAGATTTCCCGGATTTTCTGCCGCCGATCAAATAGCGCGCGCCGATCGCAGAGCGGATCTCGCTCGCGCGACCACTCGCGCAAGGGACCAATCCGGTCGGTCGCGCTCTCTAACGCTCGTTAGGTTTTTTGCCAGATTTGTTCATGGCTGAACAGTTCAGCCTTATGCCCGATTCCATTTCATGTAATCCTGACCGCATGGAACCTACCCCCGAAATACTTCGAGGATTTAAGGTGGCACAGGCTTCAGCCTGTGGAGGCATTGCTCAGCTCGACCGAGGATGCTCCAACCTAACGAGCGTCAGGTCTTTTTGCCGTGACCATCCGGTGGATTCGCATTATGCGAAAACACGCAACAAAGCCGCTCGTTCATTCGAATTATCCAGCATTCATAGGCTATTTCCATCATGGCACGATCAAAAACAGGCCAAACAAACCCACCGTTAAAACCGTTTTATAATTCGCAACCGACGAATACGCCCGCGCCCTCACTCCAGGTTCTGCTTGGCGACGAATCCGGTCTGCCCCTTCATCGGACCGTCGGTGATCTCGACCTGAGCACCGTTGTCGTCGCTCGAGATCACCGTGACCGGTGTCTCGTCGTCGATCTGCTTAGCCGCCAGCCCCTGCCCGACGCTGCCGAGCATCCCCTGCACGCCACCCTGCTTCTTGAGCGACGAGATTTTCGTGTATGTCTGTTCGTCCGGATACATCGGCACCGATTTCTCGCCCTGCAGCGCGACCAGCTTGTGGCCGCATCCTGCAAGCACGATCGTCATCCCGAGAGCGGCAACCGCCGCAAGAGTTTTCCACGCCTTCATGATTCCTCCAGCACGAGCGCCGATCTGCCTCGGCGCATCCGTCTCGTAACGCGATGCATGTGAGCGCTTTTAGCACGCCCCGCGATGAGCCGCGAATTCGGCAAAATTGCCGACGCCGCTCGCCCATGATAGCCTTTACCCTTCGCGTTTCGGAGGATCTCCACTCCGGACGTATCGAGATGCGAATCGGCCTGATTTCCGACACTCATATCCCTGAAGCCTGCGAGCATCTGCCCGCCCAGGTTTTCGAGGTATTTCGTGGCGTCGATCTGGTGATGCACGCCGGCGATGTCTACGTGAATCGCGTGCTCGACGAGCTCGCGAAGATCGCCCCGGTGATCGCCGCGATGGGCAACGGCGACGAAGGCCTTGACGGCCATCGCTTCAAGCTCGAGCCCGATGACCGTGTGCGCGAGGCTCATCTGCTCGTGCTCGAAGGCGTGCGAATCGGCCTGGTGCATTCGGTGCCGACCCCCGACGAAACCTCTGACGAAGTTTTCGCCCGCGCGATCGAGCGCAACTTCGGCGGCCCGGTTGACGTGATCGTGCAGGGGCACAGCCACGTCGAGGGAATCATCCGCTACGGCTCGACCCTGGTTGTAAATCCCGGCAGCGCCACGCTGCCGCACAACCTGGTCAACGTACCGGGCACCGTGGCGATACTCGAAGTGGCGAGCGGCAAGATCGTCAACGCGGAAATAATCACGCTCGCGCCCGACGCCGGCGCGAAAATTTGATCAGCGCGTGATCAACCTGGGAGAGAAGTTTGTCTGACGAAAATCCGCCGCGGAAAAACGCGGTCACGATGGAGAAGCTGGTCAACCTGTGCAAGCGGCGCGGACTGGTGTTTCCCACCAGCGATATCTACGGCGGCCTCGGCTCGACCTTCGACTACGGCCCGCTCGGCACCGAGCTCAAGCGCAACGTCAAGGAAGCCTGGTGGCGCGAGATGGTCCAGTATCGCGGCGATGTGCTCGGCCTCGACTCCGCGATTTTTCAGCATCCGAAGACCTGGGAGGCGTCGCAGCATCTGCAGAACTTCACCGACCCCCTGGTCGATTGCAAAGTGTGCAAGCATCGCTTCCGCGCCGACAAGATCACGGGCGATAAATGTCCTGATTGCGGCGGCGAGCTGACCGAGGCGCGCAACTTCAACCTGATGTTCAAAACCTTCCTCGGCCCGGTCGAGGACACCGCCTCCGCGGTTTATCTCCGCCCGGAAACCGCGCAGGGAATTTTCTCCAACTTCCAGAACATGGTCGATACCCAACGCGTCAAGCTGCCATTCGGCGTCGCGCAGATGGGGAAATCATTTCGCAACGAAATCACCACGGAGAATTTCATCTTCCGCACTCGCGAGTTCGAGCAGATGGAGATGGAGTTTTTCATCAAGCCGGATATCGACGAGGAAGCCAGGTGGTACGCCTATTGGGCCGATTTCCGCTTCAACTGGCACGTCAAGTACGGCCTCAAGCCCGAGCATCTGCGCCGCCGCGAGCATGCGAGCGACGAGCTCTCGCACTATTCGAGCGGCACCACCGATATCGAGTTTCTCTACCCGTTCGGATGGGGTGAGCTCGAAGGTGTCGCCAAACGCGGCAGCTTCGATCTCGACCAGCACGCTAAGTTCAGCGGCAAAGACCTGACCTACTTCGACGAGGACGCGAAAGCGCGCTACCGGCCGTGGGTGATCGAGCCCGCGCTCGGCGTGGACCGCGCGATGCTGGCGTTCATGCTCGACGCCTACGATGAAGACATCGTCGAGAACGAGGCGCGGATCGTGATGCGCTTTGATCCGCGGCTCGCGCCGATCAAAGTAGCGATCTATCCACTGTTGCGAAAAAACGGGCAACCCGAAAAAGCCAATGCGGTGCGCGAGATTTTGCAGCGCCACTTTACGACAGCGTATGATCAGGCGGGCTCGATCGGCCGCCGCTACCGCCGCCAGGACGAAGTCGGAACGCCTTACGGCCTGACGATCGACCATCAGACGATGGAAGACGACACCGTCACACTGCGCGACCGCGATACCACCACGCAGGAGCGCGTGCCGATCGCGCGGCTGGTCGAAGTGGTCACCGGCAAGATCGGATGGACCAAATAGAAATCGAACTGCCGTAACATCGTGGCAGTTATTATCGAAACCGCCGACGCGGGGACTGGAGACGATACCTGAAATGGCTCGAGTGCATCCTGAAATTTTCTTTTTCGGCGCGGGCGTAGCGGAAGGCCGCGCCGCGATGCGTAATCTGCTGGGCGGAAAGGGCGCGAACCTGGCCGAGATGGCCTCGCTCAAGCTGCCGGTCCCTCCCGGCTTCACCATTTCGACCCAGGTCTGCAACTACTTCTACGCGCACAAAAATACTTACCCGAAGGGCCTGGCAGAGGGCGTCAAGAAAAGCGTCGCGCGCGTCGAAAAAGCGCTCGGGCGCAAATTCGGCGACTCGACCAATCCCCTCCTGGTCTCGGTGCGCTCGGGCGCGCGTGTCTCAATGCCCGGGATGATGGACACCGTTCTCAACCTCGGCCTCACCGATGAAACGGTGAAGGGACTCGAAGCGGTTTCCGGTAATCCGCGTTTCGCGTGGGATTCCTATCGCCGGTTTTGCCAGATGTACGGCGACGTCGTGCTGAAGCTCAAGCCCGAGAACAAGAACGACGCCGATCCGTTCGAGGAATTGATCGATAAGAAGAAGGCCGCTCGCGGCGTCAAGGAGGACGTCGAGCTTACGGTCGAAGATCTGCGCGAGCTGGTCGCCGAGTTCCGCGACCTGATTCGCCGCCGCGTCGGCCGCGACGTTCCGCAGGATCCGAACGAGCAGCTCTGGGAAGCGATTGGCGCGGTGTTCGGCTCATGGCACAACGATCGCGCGATCACCTACCGGCGGATCAACAATATCCCCGGCGATTGGGGCACCGCCGTAACCGTGCAATCAATGGTGTTCGGAAATCTCGGCTCTGATTGCGCAACCGGAGTCGCCTTCACTCGCGATCCCGGTACCGGCGAAAAAGGCCTCTACGGCGAGTTCCTGCCCAACGCGCAGGGCGAAGACGTTGTCGCCGGCGTGCGTACTCCGCGTCCCAACAGCCTAATCGCGGGGCGCAAGATGGCTGAGCGGGTCGGGATGAGCGAGGCCGAACGCAAGCGCGATCATGCGACGCTCGAAGAGACGTTCCCCAAAGCCTACAAAGAGCTGGTCGCGATCGGCGCGCGCCTCGAACGCCATTTCAAAGATTGCCAGGACATGGAATTCACCATCGAGCGCGAACGCCTGTTCATGCTCCAGACCCGCAACGGCAAGCGCACCGCGATCTCGGCGGTGCGAATCGCCGTCGATATGGCCGACGAGAAGCTGATCGATCGCAAAGTCGCGCTGACGCGCGTCGAGCCCGAGACGCTCGAACAATTTCTGCATCCGCGCCTCGATCCGAGCGCGAAGAAGCAGGTGATCGCGCGTGGACTACCGGCCTCGCCAGGCGCGGTGTTCGGCGAAGTCGCATTCTCCGCCGAAGAAGCGGTCGCCGTCAGCGCCGCGGGCCGTCCGGTCATTCTGGTGCGCGTCGAAACCTCGCCCGAAGATATCCATGGGATGCAGGTGGCTGAGGGAATTCTCACCGCGCGCGGCGGGATGACCAGTCACGCGGCCGTGGTCGCGCGCGGGATGGGCAAGTGCTGCGTCGCGGGATGCACCGCGCTCGAAATTGATTACAACGCGGGCACGCTCAGCGCCGACGGCCACGTCGTCCGGCGCGGCGAGTACCTGACCCTCGACGGCTCGGCGGGCGAGGTGATTATCGGGCGCGTGCCGACGGTGCAGCCCGAGATGCCGTCGCATCTCAAAAAATTCATGGGATGGGCCGACGCGGCGCGCAAGCTCGGCGTGCGCGCCAACGCCGACACTCCCAACGACGCTCGGGTCGCGCGCGAATTTGGCGCAGAAGGAATCGGCCTGTGCCGCACCGAGCATATGTTCTTCGACCCGGAGCGGATCGAAGCCGTGCGCCAGATGATCTTGGCCGAGAATGCGAAGCAGCGCGCCACGGCGCTCGCGAAGATCCTGCCGATGCAGCGTCAGGACTTCGTCGGCATCCTCAAGGAGATGGCGCCGCTGCCGGTCACGATTCGCCTGCTCGATCCGCCGCTGCACGAATTCCTGCCCAAGGAAGACGCGGAGATCGCAGACCTGGCCGCGAAAATCGGCGTCACCCCGATGCATCTGAAGCAGGTCCGCGACAGCCTATTCGAGTTCAATCCGATGCTGGGTCATCGCGGCTCGCGATTGGGCATCAGCTATCCGGAAATCTACAAGGCGCAGGCGCGCGCGATAATCGAAGCGGCCTGCGAGCTGCGCAAGAATGGCGTCAAGGCGCTGCCCGAGATCATGCTTCCGCTAATCGGCGACAAGAAAGAATTCGACATTTTAGCCGGCGAGATTCGCGAGGTCGCGAAAGAAGTGTTCGCGGAGACAGGCACGAAGGTCGCGTTCACGATCGGCACGATGATCGAAGTGCCGCGCGCCTGCGTGATGGCGGGCGAGATCGCGGAGTCGGCGGAATTTTTCTCCTTCGGCACCAACGACCTGACACAGATGGCCTACGGCCTGTCGCGCGACGACTCCTCGAAGTTCCTGAACGACTACGTGACGCGCGGAATCTATAAAAAGGATCCGTTCCAGGAACTGGACGCCAGCGGAGTCGGCGAGCTGATGCGAATCGCGATCGAGCGCGGCCGCAAATCGAACAAGAAGCTGAAAATCGGAATCTGCGGCGAGCACGGCGGCGACCCCGCCAGCGTAAAAACCTGCCATCGCTTAGGCCTCGACTACGTCTCCTGCTCCCCGTATCGCCTACCGGTAGCCCGCCTGGCGGCAGCGCAAGCCGCAATAGAATCAACCCAAAAAAAGAAAACCTTCAAGGACGTATAGGGGCTAGCGCGTGCGAGACATGAAAACCATCTCGCGAAACGAACTGCGCAATCGACTCACTCGAGTGTTGCGTCAAGTCGAAGCCGGCCGAATACGCGCATCACCGTCAACGGCCGACCAGTCAACGATTTGGTTCCCATCGCGAGCGCTCGCACTTGGGTAACAAAGGCCCGTGTGTTGCGATTGCTCAGCCAAGCCGCGCTCGACCGCAGGTTTGCGCGAGATATCGCCGCCGCGACGAGCGCGACGATTGAAAATCTCTGATCTGTGATTCCCGCGCGTGCCTGCCGCGCGAGGAATCCCGGAGTGCACGCGCTCGCAAACGTCCGCCAACCGCTGTCGTCGCCTCATGCTCTAATGTTCGGCATGAATAAATTGGAAACTCATCGACCGGCTCGCGCTCCGCTGATGGTCCAAATTTTCGATACGCGGGATCTTGACGATCTCGTTCAGAACGTCTTTCGGACCACGATGGCCGCGCGCGGGCTGCGATACGTCAGGCAATCTGATTGGCAATCCGCCAAGGCTTTTGCCGCAGCAATGGCACCGGAATATCTGCGCCCCGATGACGAGGTGCTGATTGATATGCGCGACGACTGCGACTTGTGGCTGACCTTCGAGCGTCGCGGCATTCTGATTCAACTCTTCGCCTGTGAGAAATTTGGCGGAGTTACCCTCTTAGTAGCTGGCCGCGATTCGCAATCAATCGAGGCATGCATCCGGGAGCATCGCGCGATTTTCGAGTCTTCGGATTGCGAAGAGCCTGACGGCTCCAACGCGGAGATCGCGTTCTGGTGCCTGTCCGACAAAGGACCTCAACGCAAAGAGAAGGAACTGAAGGTGCCTCCCTGGTGCGCGATCAAAGACAACTATGCGTCGCGAACCGCGGCCGCGATCGCTGATCTTCTCGCAGGCTTCAAAGCGGGCGTGGGCGGACGCCTGTTGCTTTGGCATGGAAAGCCGGGGACGGGCAAGACCTTCGCGATTCGCGCGCTCGCATGGGAGTGGAGAGAGTTCTGCCGGTTCGAATATATCTTCGATCCCGAAAACCTACTCGGTCCACGCGCGGACTATCTATCGCGAATGATAATCGGCGGTAACAAATCGGAATGATAATCGGCGGTAACAAATCGGAAGACAATGACAATACTCAGTGCTGGCGGATGCTGGTGCTCGAAGACACGGGCGAGCTACTGAGTATGGATGCCAAAGAGCGCGCCGGCCAAGGCCTCTCGCGGCTACTCAATGCGGTAGACGGCCTGCCGGGGCAGGACTCGCGCGTGCTGCTTCTAATCACAACGAACGAGGACCTCGGCACCCTCCATCCCGCGGTAACCCGCCCCGGCCGCTGCGCCTCGCAGATTGAGTTTCTTCCACTGACTCCGGCGGAAGGAAAATCGTGGCTAACCGCGCGCTCGAACGGGCACGGATTAGTCGCTCCGAAAGGGCCCAGAACGATCGCGGAACTGTACGCACTGCTCGACGGTCGATGCGTACCCGATCGCTCACCCATAGGATTCGCAACTGGCTGAACGTTTCAACACGGGATTGTAAATAGTAATTGTTTCTTCAAACCGAATTCAGCAAATGAGGTTTAGGAACGTCGCCTGAACAGGATCAGATTTTGTACTTGCGCTCGAGGGCTTGGTAGTCGGGGACGCGCATCGTTCTTGTAAAGGATTCGAAGATGCCGTCCTTTGTCGTGGTCGATGCGATCTTTCCCGTCGTGTGTAGCTCGCGCATCGTGGAGCGCGTCGTCGCGTAGGCTGCGAGCATCGTGCCTATGTGGATGGTTAGCTTGAATGGATATTTTTTCAGCTCCTCGAGCGTCAGCAGGTCGCCATTGTACATTAACGGCAGATCGCCCAGGCGCTTGGCGTAGGTATCGAGGTCTTCGGGGGTTTTGATTCCGTCGGCGAAGATCAAATCGGCTCCCGCTTCGCGATAGGCGCGGGCGCGGGTTTCTACTTCGACCCAGCCTTCCGGCTCGAGCGCGTCGGTGCGGGCTATAATTACAAGCTCAGGATCGCGGCGGGCGTCGCAGGCGGCGCGGACTTTCGCGGCCATTTCATCGAGAGGAATCACCTGCTTGCCGGAGAGGAAGCCGCAGCGTTTGGGAAATACCTGATCTTCGATATGCAATGCGGCGGCGCCTGCGTCTTCGTACTCGCGGATCGTGCGCGCGACGTTGAGCGGATTTCCGTAGCCGGTGTCGGCGTCGCAGATTACCGGCACGTTAACGGCATTCGAGATCGCGCGCGCATTCGCGGCCATCTCAGTCATCGTCAGCAATCCCAAGTCCGGGTACCCTCGCGATGCTGCCGTGCCGAATCCGGTCATGTAAACCGCCTCGAAGCCCGCTTCCTCGGCGAGGCGCGCCTGCAGGCAATCGAACACGAACGGCGCGACAATCATCGCCGGCCGCGAGAGCATCGCACGCAGCCGCGCTCTGGATTGATTCACGATCGAGTCTCCTTCTGAACGCGGCGCGCTCAGCCGAAATAATCTTCGGGGCGAATCGCGGCGATATCGATCTGATGGATGCGGTTCTCGCGCAGCACCTTGAGATTCACCTGCTCGCCCGGGCGCTGATTGCCAAGAGCCTGGTACATCGCGCGGCGCTCGCTGATCTCGTTTCCATTGACCGTGAGCACAACGTCGCCCTGCTGCAGGCCCGCCTTCTCGCCCGGCCCTCCCGGCATCACGTTGGCGATTACGACATGCTCGCGCATCGTGTAGGACAGCACGCCCAGCCACGCGCGCGGCACCGCCGATACGCGGCGGCCCTGCTGGATCAGCTCGTCGCGCACGGCGAGAAAATATTCGCCCGGGATGCCTAAAATTGCGCGGCCGATATCGGCGAAGTTCAGATAGGAAATCGCGATCGCGTTGCCGAAGCGGTTAACGATCGCACCGCCGGAAAATCCAATCTGCAGCGACGACGCGGTCACGCACACGCATCGCTCGAGCATGAATTCCCACACCGCATCGAACGGCCCGAGATAGGTGACGAGTCCGCTGTCGGCGCATCGCTTGTCTTCGCCGAGGCTCGCGACGGTGAACGCCTCTTCGCCCGGAAGGCTTGCCTGCGACGACACGATATTGAGGCAGGACAGAGGACGGCCTGCGTCGATACGTAAAAGACCAAGCCCGGTGCTGTAATCCTTGCCGACGATTTTCGCCTGATGCTGATTGCCGTCGGGCAAGGTGACGATAACGCTGTTCGCACCAAGGAGCAGATAATGGACGGTCGCGATCAGGCCGTCGGGGCTGACGACGGTTCCGGTGCCGCGCCGATCGGTGCCGAGTCCGATCGCCGTCGACACGTGCGTGGGCGGAACCTGCGAATGCACGCCAACGGTCGCGCGCATCGCTTTCTCGAGCAAGAAAACAGGTGCATTCACTGCGTCACTTCTCGAACGTCAGGCTAAGTCTCGCGCGACCCGGTTTCAAGCGCACTCGCGGACTGCGCGATAGCCTCGTTGTAATCGCGTCAAAAAAAGAGGCGGTTCGTTTCCGAACCGCCCCGAATTCGTTTCGTGATCGATTTCCGGCAGCTTAACGCCTGCGCGGCGAAACCGGCGCCGCAGGAACCTCGGTCTCGTGCGCGCGCATCGTCAGCACTTGCAGTGCCTCGCCGAGATCGAGCTCGCTATATTTCTGATTCGAATAGAGTGAGTCGAGCCGCTTGACCGCCTGCTCCGGCGTCATGTCCGCCATCGAGAGCTGGCGCGTGGTCTCAGCGATAATCTTGGGTGCGCCCTTCCAGTGGAACATATTCGCCGCGATGGTCAGGCTGTCGAGTTGCCCCACGCTCACTTTCATCGCGTCGGAATAGCCGTTGACGTAACCGTCCTTCGCCGAAAGATTGAGCTTGTTCCAGAATGCGCCATCGTGTCCGACGCTGGTAGCCGCAAAAGCGACTGCCCAACTCGCCAGAAATCCCAGCAACACGCCCGCGCCAAACTTTTTCATTAGACGATGCCCTTCCCGCTCGCCGATGCGGGTCCTTGTACCAGAAATACGTTGTAACTGCAAAAACCGTTACACATAATACGGCGGCAACAAAGAGATCTATAAACAGCCTTCGGTTCCACTGATGTTCAGACGCCCCAACTTCCCCGCGGTTGCGCCGCTCATGAGGCACCGCCTCGCCACCACCACAGCCGCACACTAGCCGTTTCGTGACCCCCGGTAAATACGGGGTTCCGGGTTATTTTGGGAGACTCGCGGGATTGAACCTGTCTCCTCGGCGGGACATCATCGATGGTCGTCGAGCAGCATCATGGATTCCACACAGAGCCAAATAGCCACCGAAGTATTGGGGTTTATCCACAGACCTGAACCCGAGTTATTCAACGCTTTGGCTTTGAGGGTCTTTCGCTGTCACTATGATTCTATCGCATCGTATAACGAGTATTGCCGCCAAATTAACGTCAATCCGGATACTCTTCGGTCAGCTGAGCAAATTCCGCTGGTCAGCACGATCGCCTTCAAATACGCGCACCTCGCGCCGGAGGACGCCGGCCGAATCCCCGGCGCGAGGGAGTTTCTGACCAGCGGCACGACGATCGGCGCCGAGCGGCGCGGTCGCCACTTTATCGCGTATCCCGAGGTTTATCGGGCCTCGGCGATTGCGCATCTTCGCGCGATGCTGTTCCCCGATGACGCGCGGATGCGGATGCTCGCGACGCATCCGACGGCGGAGCGGATGCCCGAGTCGTCCCTCTCCGCGATGATCACCTGGTGTATCGAGGAGTTCGGACACGGCGACTCGCGATGCGTCGCTGACTGCGGACGCGTCGATACGGCTGCAGCGCTCGCGTTCCTGCGCGAAGCTTCGGTGGCGCGCGAGCCGGTCTGCATCCTTGGAACAACTGCCGCCTTCGCCGCGATTTTCGAGCGGATGGCCGAGTCGCATGAGCAGCTTAAGCTGGCTGCGGGCTCGCGGATGATGGACACCGGCGGTCCCAAAGGGCAGCGCGTGCCGCTCTCGCCGGCCGAGGTCGCGTCGCGAGCAGGCGAACTGCTCGGCGTCGAGGCGGATCTGGTCATCAACGAATACGGGATGACGGAGCTGTGTTCGCAGCTCTACGACGCAACGCCGTTCAACTCGCGACACGGCGGCGCGCCAGGAGCGCGGGTCAAACTTGCGCCGCCGTGGATGCGCCCGATGGCGATCGATCCGGCGTCGATGCGCCGGGTGCCGGACGGGACGCCCGGGATGCTCGCGTTTATCGATCTGGCGAACGTGTGCTCAGTCTCGGCGGTCATGACCGAGGACCTTGGAATCGTCGAGGGCGGATGCGTGCGCGTGCTCGGGCGGGCGCTTGGCGCGGGGCCGCGCGGGTGCGCGCTGTCGATCGAGTCTTTTCAGGCGGCGGCGCGCCGGTGATTGATCAAGTCAGCGCCGCGGAAATCTCGAGCGCCATTTCGCGGATGCGCGCGCGTGTGAGCGAGGTTCACGATCCGGTCCGCACGGCGGGCGTGCTCGCCGCGGTGCTCGAGCGGTGGCGCCAGTGCGATTTTCCCGCGCGCCGCAGGGTCGTCGAGCAAATCAGCGCGGGCCTGGGGTTTTCGGCGCCGCTGCTTGATGCGTCGCTCGACGCGTTGCTCGCGCCATTCACGCTCGATGCGCTCCGATCATTCGCCGCGGACGCGGCAGAACGGCGCGAAGTAATCGGCTTCATAATGGCGGGGAACGTGCCTGGCGCGGGGTTGCACGAGATCGCGATATCGCTCATTTGCGGAGCAGGCGTGATTATCAAACCCGCGACGCAGGAGCCGTACTTTTTTGCGCAGCTCGCACGCTCGATCCGCAAATACGACGCGCGGCTCGGCAGCATGCTCGAGGTTTTCAACTGGGGCCGGGCGGATCACGCCTTGACGGCGGCGCTCACCAGCGGCGCGAGCAGGATCGTCGCGTACGGCGACGACGCGACTCTCTCGGCGATAGGCGGCGAGCGTATGGTCGGGTTCGGAAGCAGGCTCTCGGGTGCGATCGTCACTCGCGCGATTCGCGGCGATGCCCAGGTTCGCACTATCGCAGCGGCACTCGCGCGCGACGTGACTCTGTTCGAGCAGCTCGGATGCCTTTCGCCGCATCACGTATTCGTCGAGGACGATTCCGGTTCTCGAGCACGCGAATTTGCGCGCGCGCTGGCCGACGCGATCGCGGCGCTCGCGCTTTCTGCTCCCGCGCCCGATTCGGTGACCCTCGAGGACGCCGCGGCGCTGCGCCGGGCCCGCGAGACCTCGCGATGGCGCGGTATCGGGGGCGAAGAGGTCGAATTGATCGAGGGGCCGGGAGTCGCGTGGGTGGTGATATTCGATCGCGACGCTGCGTTTTCGCCGTCGCCCGGCTTTCGCTCAGTATATGTAAGCCCGTTTCGCGATCGCGAAGACCTGCGCGCGCGTCTGGCGCCGGCGGCGGACCGCCTGGAGGCATTCTCGCTTGCCGAAGATCTTGGTGACGGCGGATTGCTCCCTGATCTCGCCGCGTTCGGCGTGTCGTACATCGCGGCGCCCGGTGCGATACAGTCTCCTGCGCTAGCGTGGCGCCACGGCGGAGGAGCATTTCTGGATTCGATGACCAAAGCCGGCGCGAAACAATGACCGACGATCTGAAGACATTATTCATGCGCCATATCGCGCAAACTTCGGACGCGCCGATCGGTCTTGAGATAGTCCGCGCCGAGGGATGCTGGCTCTACACGGCCGACGGACGGCGCTACCTTGACCTGATCGCGGGAATAGGAGTCGCTGCGCTGGGACATGGCAACCCAACTGTCGCCGCCGCGATCGAGCGGCAGGCGCGGCGTCATCTGCATGTGATGGTTTATGGAGAGTACGTGATCGAAGCGCAGGTCCGGCTTGCGGCTCGTCTGGCCGAGTTGCTGCCGGCGCCACTTTCGCGCGTCTATTTCACGAACAGTGGGGCCGAGGCGATTGAGGGTGCGCTCAAGACCGCGCGCAAGTTCACGCAACGCACCGGTTTCGTCGCGTTCGAGGGCGCCTACCATGGCGACACGATGGCCGCGCTGGCGCTCGCCGGAAATTCCGCGTTCCGTGCACCGTTCGAGCCGCTGCCGGGGCCGGTAGCGCATCTGCCGTTCGACGATGTGAGCAGCCTTGACGCGATCGATTCCTCGGTCGCAGCCGTGATCGTCGAGCCGGTGCAGGCCGAAGGTGGCGTGCGAATTCCCGAGGCGGGGTTTCTCCGTACGCTGCGCGAGCGATGCGACCGCGCGGGCGCACTGCTCGTTTTCGACGAAGTGCTGACCGGCTTCGGACGCACCGGACGGATGTTCGCGCTCGAGCATTCGGGCGCGGTGCCGGATCTTATTGTGATGGCGAAGGCGCTCGGCGGCGGGCTCCCGCTCGGAGCGTTCGCGGGACGCGACGAGCTGCTTGCGGTGCTCGCGCACGACCCCGCGCTCGGACATATCACGACCTTCGGCGGTCATCCGCTGTCGTGCGCGGCGGGCTTGGCCGCGCTCGAGGTGATCGTCGCTGAGCGGCTCCCAGAGCGGGCTACCGAGACCGGAGCCTACCTGCGCGGTCGGCTCGCCGAGCTGGCGCCGCCCGAGATTGCGGCAGTGCGCGGGATCGGGCTGCTCGCAGGAATCGAATTTCGCGATGCTGGTTTCGCGCATCGTTTTGTCGCGGCGGCGCTTGCGCGCGGCGTGGTGATCAACTGGACGCTCAACGCCGAGGCGGTGGTCCGGATCGCTCCGCCGCTCGTGATTACCCGACAGGAAGTTGAGTTTGGCGTCAAACTGTTACAACTTGCGATCGCCGACGCCCGCATCTGATCGGTGAGCGCCGATTATTCCACTTTTGCGCAGACGCATCGTCAACTATGATCAAGCTTCACCGCGCCGCTTGCGCGGACGAGCTTGTCGATCGAGTAGTGGCGATTCATTCTGACAACCCCCCTGACTCCGGTTTGAGCGCTAGCTCGCCCGACCTCCGGGCGCCCGCGCTTGACTGGACCAACGACGACGCCGAGGCGCTAGCCGTCCTCAAGATCGGCGGAGCGCTGGGCCTGTTCTTTCTGCTGGTTTACGCGATCGTTGATTCGCTTGGCGGGCGCAGCGGGCTGGCGGTCGAGGCAGAGCATTGGGCTCTGCTGGCCGGAACCTGCCTGTTCTTTGGCATGACCTGGACCACGGCGTTCAGGCGTTACTGGAAATTCTGGACGCTCGCGTACTGCGCTTTCATGATGACCATGTTCGTCGTGATCAGCGCGGGCACTGACGACCCCGAGTCGCGGTTCATTGCGATGCTGCTGTGCCCGCTCGCGACCGCGTCGTTCGTCAGTTGGGGCTCGCGCTGGCAGTTCGCGATGGGCGCGACGGTAATAGCGATTGCCGCGGTCGCGGAGCGCCTGGTTCCGGTCGCCACGCGGCTGAACGCCTACCGATGGATGGGACTTTGCGCGGCGCTTGCGTTCGGGCAGGCGACCGCGGTTTTTCTCGAGCGCTATCGAGACCGCATTCGGCGCCAGTTCGCGGCGCTGGAAGAGGCAGCGCGGTTCCGCGAGACCCAGATTTCGACCATGGCGCATGACATCAGCAGTCCGATTGCCGCGCTCACCGGTTACGCGCAGTTGCTCGAGGAAGATGAGTCCGACCCGGTCGAGCGCCGCCAGATCCTGGCGCGAATCGGATCAACGGCGTGGACCATGAACCTGGTGGTGAGCAATATTCTGGACTTGTACCGGATCGAAGAGGACGGCCGCTTTCATCCGATCCTGACGCGGGTGGATCTGCGGCGCGTGATCACGACCGCATCCGAGGATTGCGCGGCCGAGGCAGCGCGGCGCGGATTGGAAGTCTCGACCGTGCTCGCGGTACTGATGCCGGCCACGCTCGACGGCCATCATCTGGACCGAATCGTGCGCAACCTGATGGCGTTCGCGATCGCGCGTGCGAATCGCGGAGTGGTGTCGCTGCGCGCGGCGGTGCATGATCGCAAGCTCAAGATGGAAGTCAACGCGCAATGCCCCAGCGTCTCCGCGGCGGACCTGGCCGCGCTGCTGGCGGGCCCCGACCGTAGCGGTCATGGCACGGGCTCAGCCTCGCTGGGCCTGTTCATCGCGCGCGCGATGGCGGAGTCGGCGGGCGGCAGCGTCGAGGCGAGTTTCGAGCGCGCGAGCGGGATCACGCTGCGCGCGGCGATCCCCATCGCGGACGTCGGAGGCGCATCGGGGGCTGCGGATCCAAGCGCGCCGTGAAGCAGGCTCGGCCAGGTTCCCCTTCGCGAGCCGTTTCGCGCCGCATCGCCGCGGCTTCTCCGGGCGAGTTCGATCTGATCGCACGGCTGTGCGCGCGGTTGCCGCTTTCGCGCCGCACCTGGCTTGGTCCGGGCGACGACGCCGCGATTCTCGCACGCAGCGGCGGCGCGCAACTCGTCACGATCGATTCCATGGTCGAGGGTGTGCACTTCGATTTGCGCTGGGGAACCCCCGAGCAATTGGGCGCGCGCGCGCTGACCGTGAACCTGAGCGATATAGCCGCGATGGGCGGAGCGCCGGTGGCGTGTGTCGTCAACCTGGCAATCAGACCGGATCTCTCGCTTAAATTTTTCGAGCGGATGTACGCGGGGCTCGCGCGCGCGGCCCGCGCCGTGCGCGTGGACGTGGTCGGCGGAAACGTTACGCGCGCCGAACAGCTTGGGATTACGATCGCGCTGATTGGCGACGCGCCCGCAACGCCGCTGCGCCGCGACGCGGCGCGCGTCGGCGACGGAATTTTCGTCACCGGAACCGTGGGCGACGCCGCCGTGGGCTGGCGTATCCTGGCGGGCAAGCTCCATGCGCGCGGTGCGGCGCGAACCCATCTTATTGACTCCTTTCTTGCGCCGGCCGCGCGGCTGTCAGCCGGCGCCAGGCTTGCGCGCCTTCGTCCGGCTCCCGCTGCGATCGATATCAGCGACGGACTGTGGCAAGACTTGGGACACATTCTAAAGCGCAGTCGAGTGGGTGCCGAAATCGATCTGCGCGCGATTCCGCTGTCGAGCGCCTATCGCGCCGTGATGCGCGCAAACCTCTCGCTCGCGCTTGGTGGCGGCGAAGATTACGAGCTGCTGTTCTGCGCGGATCCAAAATTCAGCGAGCGCAGGCTCGCCGCGATGCTCGACGTGCCGATTGCGCGGATCGGCACGATCGTCAAAGGACGCGACGCGCGATTTGTCGGAGGCGGAGCACCCGCGCTTGCCGGATGGGACCAGTTGCGGGCGGGTGCGCCGTGATTGTCGTCCTGCCTATCGTGGTTGCGGTGCTGATTGTTGTCAGCGCCGCGCTGGCCGCGTCGGAGACCGCAATTTTCACGCTGGCGCGGATGGAACACACCCGCGAGCAATTGACCCGCGCGGTTGGCGCCGCGCTGGATCGCCTGATGCTTCGTCCGCTCGAGTCCCTGATCGTCGTGATCGGGATCAACGAGGCGTCCAACGTCTTCGCCGAGTGTCTTGCGACCACATTTTTCCTGCTGTGGCTCGGCGCCGATATCGGGCCGTACGTTGCCGCGCCTGTGATGCTGGTGCTGGTACTGATCTTCTGCGACATCACGCCCAAGACCTTTGCGCTCGCCTATCCGGCCGCAGTAGCGCGCCTCACCGCGCGTCCGCTCGCGATTTTGACCGCGATCGTGCATCCGATCGCTCGCCATTTCACGCCGCTGGACGAAGCGCCCCATCCGGGTCCGGTCTCGGAAGCGGAATTCAAGGCGCTCTTGCAGTTGGGGGAGCATCAGGGCGAGGTCGAGCCCGCGGAGCGCGCGCTCATTCATCGCGTATTCGATTTCGGATTGCGCCGCGCCTCAGAGGTGATGACGCCGGCCGAAAAGATTTTCACCCTGGATATCGCTACGCCGCCGGGCCAGTTGATGGCGCAGATCGCGCACGGCCATTTCTCGCGTGTGCCGGTCTATCGCGATAAGCCTGGCAACATCGTCGGAATCCTGCACGCCAAGGATCTTGCCGCGCGCCGCCTCGAGACTGCTTCGCCGCGAGTGGACCGGCTGCTGCGTCCGGCGTACTTCATTCCGCCCGCCAAGGCGCTCGGCGATTTGTTCGATGAGATGCGGCGCGGACGCTTTCAGATGGCGCTGGTGGTCAACGAGTACGGCCACCTGCTGGGACTGGTGACGCTGGAAGATTTGCTCGAAGAATTGTTTGGAGAACTGCGAGACGAATTCGACTCCGAAGTTCCTGAACTGGAAAAAATCGGCGATCACGAATGGCTCGTGTCGGGCGCGATCGAGGTGAAGAAGCTCAACCTGGCGCTCGGCGCCGATCCTCCGATCGAAGCGCGTGGCGGCGGCCCCACGCTCAGCGCCGTGCTGTTGCGCAAGCTCGGCCGCGTTCCACCTGCCGGGGAGATTTTGCAGCTGGGCGCATTCGCGGCCCGCGTCGAGCGGGTGCGCGGCGCGACCGTAGAGCAGGTGAGGCTCACGCGATGACGGTGTGGGAGCTTATCGCGGCGATCGCGGCGTGCGTGGTAGTGCAGGCATTTTTCGCCGCGAGCGAAATCGCGGTGGTCTCGGCCGACGAGGTGAAGGTCCGCGCCGAGAGCGAACGCGGGCTTGCCCGCTCGCACGCGCTTGGCGCGCTGCTCGCGAATCGCGACCGGTTGCTGGCGCTGACGCTCACCAGCAACAACGTCGCGACGGTTCTGGCCGCCGTGATGCTGACCTCATTCCTGCATCGCCTTTACCCCGGCTATTCGTACTGGGCGCCGTTCATGCTCGCGCCGGTCACGCTGATTTTCGGCGAATCGATTCCCAAGCTGGTTGCGCTCGGAAATCCGCTCCGGTTCGCGCGCTTCGCCGCACCTCCGTTGCGGATTCTGGCAACGATTTTCGCGCCGATCCTGGTAGCCGAAACTCTGCTCAGCCGCGCAATGCGCCGGGTGGTGGGAGTCGCGCCGGGAGCCGACAGCGTGTTCCTGAGCCGCGAAGACCTCGCGCGGCTGGTGCATCGCCGCGCGCCCGATTCCGCTGCGCAGGATTTAACCGATCAGCACGACGCGATTCTGCCGTCCGAGCGCCAGATGATCAGCCGGATCTTCCGCTTCTCGCGGGCCGACGCGCGCAAGGCGATGGTGCCGCTGGTGCGGGTTGACGCGGTTCCGCACGACGTGACGCTCTCCGGAGCGATCGAGACCGTGCGCCGGGTCGGCTACAGCCGCCTGCCGGTGTTCCGCGAGCGGATAACCGATATCGTCGGTGTGGTGCACGTGTTCGATCTCTTGCAGGCGCCAGATCTCGCGCGCCCGGTAAGCGAAGTGATGCGTCCGGTGAGCTATTTTCCGGAATCGATGGCGCTGGATGAAGTCCTGGTCGCGCTTCAGCGCACCGGCGAGAACCTGGCCGTAATCGTTGACGAATACGGCGGCGCCGCCGGAATTATAACGGTCGAAGATCTGCTCGAAGAAGTCGTCGGCGAAATTGACGACGAGCACGACAAGACCGAAGAGATCGCACGCGTCGTCAATCGCGTCACGCTCTCCGTGTCGGCGCGTGCTCCGATCGCGGAATTGAACGAGCGCTTCGCGCTGCGCCTGCCCGAGGGTGACGAGTATGCTACGATCGGCGGTCTGGTGCTGGAACGTTTAGGCCATATTCCTCAGCCGGGCGAGCAACTGAAAATCCCCGGGATGACAATTACTGTAGTCCGCAGCGACGTTCGCGCGGTGCGCGAGCTGCGCCTGGCGCTTGAACGGCCGCTGCGCGCGGATGCGGCAAGGCGCCGATGACTGAAGCGGCGATCCGCAAAATCCTCGAGAGCGTAGCGGCCGGTACCGTGACCGCGGCCGCCGCGATGCGCGATCTGCGCGAGCTTCCGTTTCAGGATCTCGGCTTCGCCAAGCTCGACCGGCATCGCACGCTGCGCCGCGGGGTGCCCGAGGTGATTTTCGGCGAAGGCAAAACCGCCGCGCAGATTATCGCGATCGGAAAGAGCGTCGTCGCGTCAGGCAGTAACCTGATCGTGACGCGGCTCGGGCCTGAAAAAGCGCGCGTGGTCAAGAAAGCGCTGCGCGCGATGAACTATCATCCCGATGCCGCTCTCGGCGCGATCGTCAAAGAGCGCGCGCGTCCGCACGGGCACGGCGAGATCATGATCATCAGCGCCGGCACCTCGGATATTCCCGTGGCCGAAGAAGCCGCGATCTGCGCCGAGCTGTTCGGCAACCGCGTCGAGCGCCTCTACGACGTCGGTGTCGCAGGAATTCATCGCCTGACCGCGAACCTCGAGGCGGTTCGCCGCGCGAGCGTGCTGATCGTCGTTGCCGGAATGGAAGGCGCCCTGCCCTCAGTAGTCGCCGGACTGCTCGACAAGCCCGTCGTCGCGGTGCCGACCAGCGTCGGTTACGGAACCGCGTTCGGCGGAATCGCCGCGCTGCTCGGAATGCTCAATAGCTGCGCGAGCGGCGTGACCGTGGTCAACATCGACAACGGATTCGGCGCCGCGGTCGCTGCGACGCTGATGAACCGGATCGGAATCGAGCGCGACGCGGAGTAGCGATGGCGCGGCGCACCTCAATCACCCAGGGTCGCGCGCGGCGGGCGATCAAGATGGGCGAACTCGCCTCCCAGGTCGGCACGAGCTACCTGTGGAATTCGATCCGGCGGCCGTTTCTCTCGCGCAGCGATCAGGATCGCGAGCTGCTCGAAACCCACATCCGCAACGCGCAGCGAATCGTCGAAAGCTCGACCCATCTGCGCGGCGCGTTCATGAAGCTGATCCAGATGCTCTCGATGCGGCAGGATCTCCTGCCGGGCGAGGCCCTCGACGTGCTGAAGGCGACGCAATCGAGCGTGCCGCCGATGAACTACTCGACGATCTCGGATCAGATTCGCCGCGAGATCGGAAAACGCCCCGAACAGCTCTTCGCGAAGTTCGATCAGACCGCTTTCGCCGCCGCCTCGCTCGGGCAGGTGCATCGCGCGACCACGCGCGACGGGCGCGAAGTCGCGGTCAAGGTTCAGTATCCGGGCGTTGAGAAAACCGTCGAGCAGGATCTCGGCAACGTGAAGATGCTGCTGATGACGCTGCAGGCGATCGGGCGCGACGTGATGCGCCAGAAGATCGATTGCAACGCGGTGTACAAAGAGCTCGAAGAGCGGCTGCGCGAGGAGCTCGACTACCTGCGCGAGGCGCGCAACATGACCGAGTTCGGCCGCCTGCTCGCCGATGATCCCGAGATAATGATTCCGTCAGTGGTGAAGGAGCTGAGTTCACAACGCGTGCTGACGATGACCTACCTCGACGGTTATCCGCTCGCCGACGCGATGGGCCCGGAAGTCGATCTCGAACTGCGCCAGTGGGTTGCGCACAAGGCGCACGCGATGGTCTGGCGGCAGATCCTCGAATTCGGCGTGCTGCACACGGATTTTCATCCGGGCAACTATGTGGTGAGTTATCATCCGCGGCTCGGGATTCTTGATTTCGGATCGATCCGCCGCTTCGCTCCGGCGGTGCGCAAGGCGTACCTGAAAGTTGCGCGCGGAATTGTCGATCTGGACGATCGCGCGATTGGAGTCGGGATGCAGCAACTGGGATGGATCGAGCGCGGACAGGATCCGGCACCGATGGTCGAGATAATCCACGTGCTGTTCGAGCCGATGATGGTCGAGCGCGAATTCGACCCTGCCGAGTACGACTCGGTCGCCAAGGCGACGCGCGTCGGTGAGATCGCGTTCGAGCATCGCCTGTACAACTCCCCGGCGCACAGCGTGTTCCTGCTCCGCGCACTCATCGGGCTCGAAGGAATCATGCGCCGGCTCGCGGTCAAGGCGAACTATCGCGAAATATTCCGCGAGTGTGTCGAAAGCGCCGAGCGATGAAGCGTGCGATTTCCCGCTCTGTGCCGCGCGACCGTGCGCTGCTCGACGCGCTCGAGCGTCATCGCGATCATCATTTTCGGCGCGTCCGCGCCCGCCGTATCAGCGGAGAGAAAAGCGCGCTGCGGTTTATCGAGGAGGTCGGATTCTGCACCGCGTTCGTCGCGGGACGCGGCGTACCCTGCCTGCGCGAGGCGATCGTCGGCCAGCGCGAACCCAAGGTGCCCGAGCATATCCAGCACGATTACGGAATCGGGATGACCTGGCGGATCAAGGACTCGCTGCCGAAAAAGCGCCTGGTTTACTACGGCAAGGTGATCGCGGGACGCCCCGGGTTTATCGCGCGCGATCTGCTCGGCGCATTCCTGCGCTTAAGAATCGCTCCCGGCGGATATGCGAAGCTGTATCAACGTGGGATGCTCTCGCAGTGCGCGAAGCTGGTGATGGACGCGCTCACGCGCAAGGGCGCGGCAGAGACGCGCGTGCTGAAGCTCTCGTCAGGTTACGCGCAGCCGAAAGCGCGAGCGGCATTCGACCGTGCGATGAAAGAGCTGCAGGAAAAATTCCTCGCGCTCAAAGTTGACGAGCTCGATGATCCCTTCAGCTATGTGTGGGACACGCTGGAGCATCGATGGCCCGACGCGCTGCGCGAGGCGCGCAAGCTCTCGCCGCGCGAGGCCGCCTACCGGATCGTGCGGCGTCATCTGGAGGTGGCGGCCTTCGCGAGCGAACGCAGCATCGCGCGAATTCTCGGAATCGCGCCCGTGCTCGTCGACGCCGCCCTCAGCAAACTCGTACGCGAACGCGTCGCCATGCGCGCCATCCGGATCAAGGATTATCCTGGCGAGTTGACGATCCTCCGCGAGCTCGTGTGATCCACAAGCGATTAGTGAGGAAGGCCTGGGCTGGTTGCACTGATCGCTTCGCGGAGGTCGTTCGCCTACGGCTCAGGATGACATCAACGGATGGATGGTTCTGAGTGTGTCATTCCCGCGCGTGGCTGCCGCGCGAAGAATCCCGTGTTCGGCCCTTGACCTCTCCGACTCGCAGGTGAGTGCACGAACGTCTCAGGATTTCTCGCCGATGGCTCGAAATGACGGTTGACGGCTTGGCTGAGCCTACGACAATCATGCGCTGCCCGAAAATATTCATCCACTGCGCTCACATCCGTCATTTCGACCGCAGGGAGAAATCCCGAGGCGTTCGTGCTCCGAGTCCACATCACATGCAAGGGACTTTCGATCGGGATTGCTCGTGCGCGGCAGCCTCGCGCCCGGGAATGACATACTCAGATCCGCTATCGCGCTTGTGATGATCCTGAAATTCGTTTTATAGACACAACTCGGGCGCGCGTGCCGCGCTGTCCGAACACGGAGGTTACGATGCCGCTCGATCCAGCCGTCACAGCAATGCTCGAAAACATGAAGGCCGCGGGTTTTCCCGAACTCGATTCTCTTCCCCCCGTCCAGCTCCGCAAAGTCACCGCGGAGATGTTCGCCGCTCAGCGCGGCAAACCCGAGGCGATTACCCGCGTCGAGGATCGCAAGATTCCCGGCCCGGCTGGATCGATTCCGGTGCGGGTTTACACGCCCTCGGGAACCGGCCCGTTCCCGGTGCTGGTGTTCTATCATGGCGGAGGATTCGTAATCGGCGACCTCGACAGCCACGACGGCGTATGCCGCGCGCTCGCGAATCAGGCGGGATGCGTCGTCGTCGCGGTCGATTACCGCCTCGCGCCCGAGCACAAGTATCCTGCCGCGGTCGAGGATTGTTTCGCCGCGACGCGTTATGTGTCGGAGCATCCCGCGGAGTTCAATATCGATCCGAAGCGGCTCGCGGTCGGTGGTGACAGCGCGGGCGGAAATCTGTCGGCGGTAATCTCGATCCTGGCGCGCGATCGTAAAGCGCCGGCGATTGCGTTTCAGTTGCTGGTCTATCCCGCGACCGACATGGCCTGCGACACCTACTCGCACAAGACCTTCACCGATTATTTCCTGACCGACCGCTCGATTCGCTACTTCCTGGGCCACTACCTGCGCGACGCTGCCGACAAGAAAGATCCGCAGGCGTCACCCGCGCTCGCGGCAAATCACAAGGGGTTGCCGCCCGCGCTCATCATCACGGCCGAGTTCGATCCGCTGCGCGACGAGGGCGAGGCGTATTGCGCCAAGCTGAGCGCCGCCGGCGTTCCCGCGAAGTTCACTCGTTACGACGGAATGGTCCACGGCTTCTTCACGATGGGCGAAATGCTGCCGCAGGGAAAGAAAGCTGTTGCGGAGGCTTCGGCGGCGCTGCGCGCGGCGTTCGCGCGGTAGCCGGCGGGTGTATCACCACTGTTCGTAATGGACGGCGCGGCGCTCGTAGCCCGCGCCGCGAAACAGATCGCGCAGGGCGATCACACCCTTGCCGACGCCGCAGATATAAAACTGCCGCGTCCGGTTCGCGTCGCCACTGACCCATCGCCGATTCCCTTCGTCGAGCAGGCGAGGACAGAGCTCGGTCTCGGGTGCGATAATCGTCTCGAAGTGGAAACCCGGATCGCGCCCCGCGATTTCCTCGAATTCCGCGCGATAGAGAAGCTGCTCGAGCGACGGCGCGGCGTATAGCAGCGTCATCGCCAGATGCGCTCCGGCGGTGGCGCGATGAATCATCGGTCGAATCGGAGCGATTCCGGTCGCGAGCGCGATAAAGATCGTTTCGGCCGCGGGCGCCCGTTCCATCATGAACGCGCCGAACGGTCCCGAAAATCCGATCGCGTCGCCCACTTTGCGATCGAAGAGCCATCCGGCGCCGCGTCCGTTCGCGACCCGATTGAAACAGATCTCGTATGGTGCGCCGTTCCCCGGCTGCGAAGCGATCGAGTACGGCCGGGTGCGAGTTTCGTCGCCCAGCGGGATCGCAAGCGAAATGAACTGGCCGGGCAGAAAATGGATTTCGCTTTCGTCCGTTGGGGCGAGGAACAGGGATCGCGTGCCCGGTGCGTGGTCGAAAATTCGTGCGACCACAGCCGTCCGCAGCGGCCTGCCGCCCGGTCCTGTCGTTACGGGTGGATCCTCAGTGCTCATCGGCGGATTCGCTCGCCAGGTTGATCGTGAACTTCGGTATCACCACGGTGATCTCGGCTGCCGGATCCTCGACTACCGCCTGGCATCCAAGGCGCGAGGTCGGCGTCAGCCCGGGCGCCTTGTCGAGCATGTCTTCCTCCTGCTCCTCGGCCTCGCTCAGATGGTTGCCGCCCTGCTTGATGACCACGTGGCAGGTAGTGCACGCGCAGTTTCCGCCGCATGCGTGTTCAAGATGAATTTTGTGGCCGAGCAGGATATCGAGAATCGATCCGGGTTTGCCGTCGTGATGGAACGGCGCCTTGGCCGGGTCGAACTCGATGATCCGTTCCGGATCTCCATTTTCAAAGATTACTCTGAGCGTCGCCATTTCAGTTGAGATCAAGACTATTGGTCGCGTCGCATCTATGAAACCGCGAACCTGCCAAACCCGGTAAAGAGCGGATCCCTGCGGCTTGCGTATTCGCCGTCTTTTCGCCATGATTGAACCGGACGAGGTCCGCTGACTTCGGAGGGGAGACGCGCATGACCACGCTTACCAAGCGGCAGAAGCAGATGGTCGATTATCTGGAGGGCTATATCAGCCAGAACGGCTACGCGCCCACGTTGGCCGAAGTTGGCGAATATTTCGGCTTGTCGTCGCTGGCGACCGTACATAAACATCTGCGCAATCTCGAGCAGAAGGGCCTCATCCGCCGTCAGCACAATCACAGCCGCGCGCTCGAGATGTCCCCCAGCGACGGGAAGAATGGTGGCGGCGCGCATCGAATCGTTCTGGCCGGACAGGTCGCCGCAGGCACTCCGATCGAGGCGATTGAAACCTCGGAGACGATCAGCGTACCGGAAGAATTTATACGGCGTGAAGATACTTTCTGTTTGCGCGTCAAAGGCGACTCAATGATCGAAGACGGCATCCGCGACGGCGATTACATAATCGTCGAGTCGCGCGACAGCGCCGACAACGGCGAGACCGTAGTCGCGCTGGTCGGAAACGAAGCCACCGTCAAAAAGCTATATCGAGAATCCGACGGCCGGGTGCGTCTGCAGCCGGCGAACGCCGCGATGCTACCGATCATGGTCGATCCGGCGGAGCTTGCAATTCGCGGCGTCGTGGTCGGGCTGATGCGCCATTATAGGTGACCGCGGCGCCGATGGCTTCGTCTGCCGGTGCGGCTATGCGTTTATCGCCAAGCGAGTGCGAATCGGAATCTTCACGACAAAAGTTGAGCCTTTGCCGTTCGCGGTTTCGACGTCGAGCGTCGCGTCCAGCGCCTCCAGATTTCGTTTGACCACCGACAGCCCGAGCCCCATTCCCCGGTAGCGTCGTCGGCTGCTGCTCGAGAGCTGGGCGCATCGCGCGAAGGCATCCTCGATTCGGGAGCGATCGATTCCGGGGCCGGTGTCACGCACCCACAACTCGATTTCGTGGGGATACTGCGGTTCCGGAATCGCCCGAAAGGAAATGCTGACCGATCCCCGGCTGGTGAACTTGATCGCATTTGCCGCCAGATTCAGCACGATCGCGCGCAACGGACGATGCCGGACGCGAATTCCGGCGGCTGCGCCGGGGAGATCGACTTCGAGGACGAGATGTTTCTGGTGGTTCGCGGCCTCGAGCGCAGGCATTATTTCCGCGATCAGGTCGCCGAGCTCGATTTCGTCGTCGAATTGGGCTTCAGCGCCCGCTCCGGCGACCGCGAAATCCAAAACATTTTCGACGGTTTGGGCTAATTCGTAGGCGCTGATGTTTAAGCGTTCGATAATCTCGCGCGGGCCCGCGCCAATTTCTCCGGTCAGATCATCGCGCAGGATATCGAGATAGCCGAGCAGGATTTGGGTCGGGGTACGCAACTCGTGCGCGAGGTTCGCGAGCGATTCGAGCTGAACTCCATGGTTCCAGCGACGAGAAACTGTCGCTGGACGGCGGCCGGATTTGCCAGCCTCGGCATCAAGCGGCCCTACTGGTGCGGAATAGGCCAAGTTACTCTTTTGCGGCCTTCGCTCGCCTATTCGTCAGCCATTAAAAACTCAGCGAGCTAAATCATTCAGTCGATTTCGACCGTATGGGAACGCCGTCGGGTGCCCAATCAGAAAAGCCCCTAGTGAGGTAGGAAAAAACACCTAGAGGAAGCGCGTAGATAACCTAGAAGAATGAGCCGGAACCGCGATTTGGCACTGCCGCGTCAAAATCTTGTCGCCCACGTCGCGGTGCACATCTGTGACGCCCGTAACAGGCGTTCAGAACAGCGGCTGTAGGAGCCTTGGTGCGAGCGGATCGTACTAATCGCTCCGCGGAGATCGTTCGGTGACAGGCCGCGCGGAATTAGGGGCTAGTGCGACGTTGCCCGCTGTTGCGTGGCGATGATCACACGTATCGCGCAGGTCCCTTGGCGCGAAAGTGGCCTCGGTCGCGGCAGACGCGATAAGCCATTCATCCGACGGGAGCGCGAGGATTCGATCAGACGGGCTTGATTGGGTTGTTGTCGGCGGGAGCCGGTGCGGGGGCGGGCTCGGCGGTCTTCTGGACGGGTTTGGGAGCTTCCTCGTCGTTCATGGCTTTCTTGAAGTCACGGATCGCCTTGCCCAACGCACCGCCGACGTCGCCGAGCTTGCTCGGGCCGAAAATCACCAGCACGATCACCAGAATTACGAGCAGATGCCACGGAGCTAAGAGATCACCCATATTGATTCTCCGGCGGCCGACAGCGGCCCCTACGGAAATTCTATATCCAGTCTGCCCGCATTGCTATCGGGCCTTCGCGCTATGCGATTCGCGCCGCGGGTTCCGACGCGCCCGGCATCCCGACGTCGTCGAGACGGTAACGCTGCACCTTGCGGTACAGCGTCGATAGATGGATGCCCAGGACTTGCGCGGCCTTGGCCTTGTCGCCGTCGACCTTCTCGAGCACGCGCTTGATATGCTCGCGTTCGAGCTCTTCCAGGGTCAGGCCCGAGCTTTCGAGGTTGGCGACGGCGGCGGTCGAGGGGCTGCGCAGCTTGTCAGGCAGATCGTGCGAATGAATCACGTCGGTCTCGGCCAGGACCTCGGCGCGCTCGATCGTGTTTTCGAGTTCGCGCACGTTGCCCGGCCACGGATAGTTGATCAGCAGGCGCATCGCGCCCTTGGAAAAGCGCATCGCGGTGCGCGCCAGCGACTTTTCCGACTTGCGCAGAAAATGATTCGCTAGCAACGGGATATCGTCCTTGCGGTCGCGCAGCGGCGGCAGGTTGATATTGATGACGTTGATTCGGTAGAGCAGTTCCTCGCGAAAGCGTCCGGCTTTGACCTCGGAGTCGAGATTCTTGTTCGTCGCGCACAGCACGCGCACGTCGAATGAGATCGGGTCGTTGGAGCCGAGCGGATAGCATTCGCGCTCCTGGAGCGCGCGCAAGAGCTTCACCTGCAGCGAAAGCGGCATCTCGCCGATCTCGTCAAAAAACACGGTTCCCTTGTCGGCCGCCTTGAGCAGTCCCAGCTTGTCCTGTCCGGCTCCGGTGAACGCGCCCTTTTTGTAGCCGAACAGCTCGCTTTCGAGCAGATTCTCGGGCAGCGCGCCGCAATTGATCGGCAGAAAGCGTCCGCCCGAGCGTTCCGAGGTGAAATGAATCGCGCGCGCGACCAGCTCTTTGCCGGTGCCCGATTCGCCCGTGATGAGCACGCTCGAATCGGTGCGCGCGACCTTTTCCATCATGCGAAAAACCTGCTCGATCGCGTCGCCCTTGCCGATGATATTTTCGAACCGGTATTTTTCCCGCAGTTCCTGGCGCAGATAGCGGTTCTCGCGGAATAGCGCCTTGGCTTCGAGCGCCTTGCCTACCACCGCCTTCAGATGTTCATTGGCGAAAGGCTTGGTGATGTAGTCATACGCGCCTTCGTGCAGCGCCTCGACCGCGGATTCCACGCTCGCGTAGGCGGTTACGATTACGCCCATCATTTCCGGATCGATCGCGCGCATCCGCTTGAGCAGCTCGAGTCCGCTGCCACCGCTGGTCAAGTTGAGATCGAGAATCGCGAGATCGATCTTTTCTTTCTCGAAGATTCCGAAGGCGGTTTCGGCCGTCGCCGCGTCGAAGACCTCGTACCCCTCGCTGCGTGCGAGCTGCACGATGATCGAGCGCATCAGCGGTTCGTCCTCGACGATCAGCACCCGGAATGGACCCGGACGCGGCGCCGAGAATGCGTGCTGCGCACTCATTGCCCTGCCGCCGCACTTTGCGACTGATTCGCAATCTCGTGCCCGGGCAGCAGGATGCTGATCTTGGTGCCCTTACCGACTTCGCTATCAACCCGGATGGTTCCCTTGTTGGAGAGAATCAGCCGCTGGCATAGCGACAATCCAAGTCCGGCGCCCGCGCCCGCGGGTTTGGTGGTGAAGAACGGATCGAACACGCGCTCGATATGTTCGCGCGGAATGCCGATGCCGTTGTCCTCGACGCGCATCATGACGCGGCGATGCTCTCCGGAAGAGCGGTTCTCGGTGACGACGCGAATCGCGCCGCCGTGGCTGTGAGTCGCGTCGGCAGCGTTGTAGAGCAGGTTGAGCAGCACCTGCTGGACTTCATTGTCGTCGGCAAAGACCGGCATTAAATCGGTGGCGAGAACCGGCTCGACGCTAATCCCGTTGAAGCGCTTGTCGTAGGTGATGATCCGGAGCGTATCGGTGATCATCTGGTTCAGGTTGATCACCTTGTGCTGAGCGGTTGACGGGCGGGCGAAATTCACCAGGTCTTTCAGGGTGCCCGAGATCCGGGTGATCTGCGAAAGAATCGTGTGCAGCGTGGTGCGGCGTTGCAGGTCGGTCTCGGCGGAGAGGAGCGACTGCACCAGCGAAGAGATCGACGCGAGCGGATTGTTGACCTCGTGCGCGACCCCGGCCGCAAAGGTGCCCGCCGCCGCCAGCCGTTCAGTGCGCAGCAGCGACTCGAGCATCTCGCGCCGTTGGGTCACGTCGTGGAGGATCATCTGGATGAATTGCTTGTTGCCGTACGAGATCACCGCCGAGTTCACGTCGAAGAAATACGGCCCGATCGGCAGATCGAGAGATTGATCGGAGCCGTTTCGCACCACATTCTCAAGCGACTTGATCACGAGCTCACGCAAATGCGGCGGCACGAATTCAATCAGCGATACTCCGATCGTTTCGTGTTCTTTTTCGTCCCGGAACATGTGGATTGCCGCCGCGTTCATCCGCAGCACTTTCCAGGTACCGGGCTCGATTTCGTACATCGGGTCGGGCGCGTGATCGATTGAGTTGCGGTATTTTTCCTCGGACGCGCGCAGCAGATGCTCGCGCGACTCAATATAGAACTGTGAGACCATCAGGCGCCGCTCGTCGACCGCCGCCACTACCCCATTGCGAACCCGCTCCTGCTTGGCCCAATGCATCGAGGCCGCCACGTGGTTCAGAATAATCTGCTTGAGCGCAATATGGATCGTGTTGAACTGCGAGGGTTTCGACCGCGCCAGCATCCCGTCCTGGCAGTGTCGGCGAAGATAGATGTAGGTCGTCAGATCGTCGGGTTCGCGCAGATGGTCGTTGAATCGAATCAGAGAATTCGCCAGCGCCTCTTGATGCGCCTGCTGATGATGTTCGTCAAGCGGCGGCGCTCCGAGGATGCTCTGGATGGCCTGGCTCCATTGCTCGACGATTCCGTCAAAGTGCTCATCGATCAGGTTCGCCGCGGAGGTACGCGCCTCAAGCGCTTCGGGCGTTCGGCTGTATACATCCGCACCGAACAGCCGCGCGAGCGTTTGTTCGATTACCAGCAGTTGCTGGCGAACCGTTTCAACGTCTTCATAGGTGGCGATAAGTCCGGCGTCCGTGGGTTCGCGCCGGTCCTTCGACTTCGACACACGACAGCATCCGCAAAGCTTTTGTGCCTTCATATACTTGAATCCTTGCGGCTGAGATTCAGGAGCTGGCCGCAAACGGGTGGGGTAAGAGCAGGTAAACTGACCGGTCTTTCGCGTGCATATATAACCGCTGCTGTCCCGAGATATAACATTCGCATTTTACCCAATCCAGCGATACGTCCGGGGCGTAGAGGCATTTCTTTGCACCTTGCGAAGCCGCCCTCCTGACCGCGGAGCATGATCATCACCGTTACAAGATAGGTACGAAAACGTTGAGGCGCCATCCCAATTAGGGGATGTACCGCCTAGCGACGGGTAAAAATCCTCGCCCTCATTGCGTTATTTCGTGGCACGGCTCTGGCTCAGTTCTCTGTGACCGGGGAACTCAGAGCCAGATGCTGACCGAAACCGCAGTAATTCCGACCATCACCGCCCAAGCAAAGTTTTTTTCTCGTTCTGGACAAAAATTCTTTTTCAAGGCGATGCGTTTGCCTGACGTGGGGCCGAGCCTTGACTTCGGCCAAAAGCTCGCGCTGCGCCGCCGTTTCGAAGAATTGAAGCTCGCGCATACTACCGGCCTGGTCGTGACTGAAGCGCAGGCACAGCCGGTTTTGGATATTGCGGCGCAGGCGGGTGTCGCGGCGATGCTCGAGCTCCAGCTTGCGCCCCTCGATCTGTTCGACGGGCGGCGATGGAGCGCGGTTCTTTCGCGCGTCGCGCATACCGCCGCGATCTATCGCGGGCATCACGCGGTGTGTGCCTACATCATCGACTGTCCGATCTCGCAGGACGAGCTACGCGCCGTCGGTTTCATGAAGGTTCGGGGCAAGATGCGTGAGGTGCTGCGCGCGATCAAACGCCGTGATTCGGGTGTGATGGTCGCACTGAAGCATCGCCCCGCCACTCGTGCGCTCACCCTGCTCGAAGAGGATTTCCTGTACGCCGAGGTGCCCGCGCTCGAGCCGGGCGAACTGCGCGACTTCGTCACCAGCCTGCACAATATCGCGGAAGCGCGTCCAGTCGTCGTCGAGTTTCGCGACGCCTCGCCGGGACAGGATGAAGCGGTTGCGATGGCGTTTGGAACCGGCGCGGCTGGAGTTGTCGCGCGGCCGGTGCCGGCGCCCAAGTCCCATGACTGGCTCGGAATCAGAATGCTGCGCGCCGCCGACGGAATGCCGTTCATGACGCTGAACGGTTCGTGTCCACCGGGTGCGCCTCACACCCCGATGGTCTCGGTGGTAATTTGCGCGTACAACGCCGAGCGCACAATGCGCCAATGCCTGGAATCGCTTACCCGGCTTGCTTATCCGAATTATGAAGTGGTGATCGTCGATGACGGATCGAGCGATCAGACCGCTCAAATTTCGAAAGATTTTCCGCAGTTCCGATTGATCCGCCATAGTAACAAGGGCCTTGGTATCGCGCGCAACGTCGGTGCGCATGCCGCGCGCGGCGAGATTATCGCCTATACCGACTCCGATTGCGTCGTCGATCCGCATTGGCTCACCTTGATGGTGCGCGCGATGCAGGAAGGCGGCTTCGACGGGTGCGGCGGCCCGAACTACGCGCCGCATGAAGACGGCCGGGTCGAGGCCTGCGTCGCCGCGTCGCCCGGAGCGCCCTGCCATGTGCTTATCAGCGACAGCACGGCGGAGCATCTGGCCGGATGCAACATGATCTTCACCCGCGCGGCGCTCGACCAGGTCGGCGGCTTCGATCCGCGCTTCACCGCCGCCGGAGACGACGTTGACGTCTGCTGGCGGATGCTCGATCGCGGACTGCGGCTCGGTTACAGCCCGGCGGCTTTCGTGTGGCATTTCCGGCGCAACACCATATCCGCATACTACGGGCAGCAGCGCGGCTACGGACGCGCGGAAGCGATGCTCTATCAATGCTATCCGGAACGCTTCAACGGGCTTGGCCAGATCAAGTGGACCGGCACGATCCCGGGCTTCATCCGCACGCTTCCGGGCGGTGATGAGCCGCGGGTTTTCTGGGGCGCGCACAGGCCGGGCCATCAGACGATTTTCGATCCCGCGCTAAAGGTTCTCGCCTTCATGCCGCAGACGCTCGAATGGACGATCCTGTGGACGATCGCGCTGGCCGCTTCGATTCTGCTAGGCGGCGCCGCGTGGCCCGCGCTTGCGATGCTCGCGCTCGGACCCGTGTGGGCGCTCTATTACGCGTGGCACGCGCCGCTGGAGAAGGCGCACCGGAGCTTCACCTCGCGGATACTGATCGCGATACTCGCGTACACTGGACCGATGCGCCGCTCGCTGACGCGCTATCACACAAGGCTCAAGATGCTCGGACGCAAAACCACGGAAGCTGCTCCGCGTCAACTGCCGCAAGTGAATCTCTCCCGCCGCGAACTGCGGCTCGCTTACTGGAACGAGCAATACGTCACGCGCGACGCGCTGCTCGATCGAATGATGAAGCTGTTCGCGCGCGACGGGCATCCGGCGCTGATCGATCGCGGATGGAATGATTACGACCTCGAACTGCGCCCGGACCCATGGACCCGCGTCGAGCTCCAGACCGCTGATGAAGAACACGAAGGCAGCAAGCTCAAGAATCACATCGTCGCGCGCGTCCGGTTGAGCAGCCAAAGCCGTATTGGTCTTGCCGCGGGCCTTATCGGAGCAGGTGCGGCCGCATTTGCGGTCCTGCCCGGTTTCTCTCTCGCGATATTGGCGCTGACGATGGCGGGGGGTGCGTGCGCCGCACTCGCGCTTATCCGGGCGGGGCGCTACGCGTACCTTTCGATCGAGGAAGCGGCAGCTGAACTCAAGCTGACTCCGCTCGGCACGCCGACGCGCGCCGCGCGTATCGCAGCGCAATCGGCGCCGGCGGCGCGGACTTCCGCGGGCGTTGCAGCATCGAATCAGCCGGCCATCGACTGAGAGATTCAGGAAAGAGCTGCTTTAAACGAACTCTGCGAAGATCGAATCGGCCAGCTCGAGCCCGCGATCGGTCAGACGAACGTTACCGTCCACGCGTTCGAGCAGACCGCCCTCGAACAGGCGCGCCGCGCGCGCGCCGAAGATTTCGTCGAAGCCGCGGCCAAAGCGCGCGCGGAAATTCTCGAGCGCGAAACCCGCGCGCAAGCGCAAATTCAGGAACACGAACTCGCTCGCGCCGGTGGCCACGTCGATCGTCTCGGCACCGGCTTCCGCGTTCCCGTCTCTGAGCGCCGCCTCGATATATTTTGCGGGCGCGCGCTCATTCCACCATCGCCGTCCGTAGTCATTCTGACCCAGCGCAAAGCCATGCGCTCCCGCGCCGGCGCCGATGTAGCTCTGCGCGTGCCAGTAGGTGAGATTGTGCCGCGCTTCGCTGCCGGGCCGCGCGTAGTTCGAGATTTCGTACATCGGATAACCGCGGCGCGGAATCTCCTGGCGCACGAGCTGATACATCGCGGCCTGCTCGTCGGTGTGAAGCGGCGTGATTCGTCCGCGCTTCAGGTCGGCGAAGAACGCGGTGCCTTCTTCAAAGGTAAGGTTGTAGGCGGAGATGTGATCGGGCTCGAGCGCGGCGGCCTGTGCGATATCGTATTGAACATCGGCAAGCGTCTGTCCGGGCACCGCGAAAATCAGGTCGAGGTTGAGCCGCGTGAAGCCCGCGCGATGAGCTGCGCGCGCGGCGGTGCGGGTCTCGTCAGCGTTATGGACCCGCCCGAGGAATTTGAGTGTAGCGTCCTTGAACGATTGCGCGCCGAAGCTCAGCCGGTTGACGCCCGCCGCGCGCATCCCGGCGAGCTTTGCGCTATCGACGGTGCCGGGATTCGCTTCGAGCGTAATTTCCGCGTCGCGCTCGATCCCGAAACGGCGGCTCGCGGCCTCGATAATCTTGCCGATCGATTCCGGCGCGAACAGCGACGGCGTTCCGCCGCCAAAGAAAATCGTGCGCAGCGTGGCGCCGGAGAAGGGAGCCTCGGACGCGCGCCGCTCGATCTCGCGAGTCAACGCGCGCGTGTAATCTTCTTCGGGCCACGCCGATGCCGCGTACGAATTAAAATCGCAGTAGGGACACTTGGCCTGGCAATAGGGAATATGGACGTAGAGCGAAAAGCTCATCGAGAACATCATATGGCGTCGCGCGCCGCCGTGCATCCTGCCGCGTGCGCACGTCGCAGCCAAAGACACGACTGTCAGCGGTCGCTATACTTTCCGGACTGTTGGCTGAGAATATCAAATCAGAAGCCGTTGCGGCCGCATCCGGAAAGTCAAAGCCGCTGACGCAAAGCCGCGCCGGGGCAGGGATGGTCGCGTCGGGAATCCTGCTGAGCAGGATCGCGGGGCTCATCCGCGCGACTATCTTCGCCCACTTCCTCGGCAACTCGGCGGCGGCCGACGCATTTCAGGCCGGCTTCCGGATTCCAAATTTCCTGCAGAACCTGCTCGGCGAAGGCGTTCTGTCCGCGTCGTTCATCCCGGTTTACTCAAAGATGCTCGGCGAGGGCGACGACGAAAACGGTGACCTGCTCGCATGGACCTTCGGCGCGATTCTCGCGCTCGCGACCTCGATCCTGGTGGTCGCGGGAATCGTGTTCGCGCCGTATCTGATTGACGTGATCGCTCCTGGGTTTTCCGGCGACAAGCGCGAGCTGACCGTCACGATCGTTCGCATCCTGTTCCCCGGCACCGGGATGCTGGTGATGTCGGCGTGGTGCCTGGGCGTACTGAATAGTCATCACCGATTCTTCATGTCGTACGCGTCGTCGGTGGTGTGGAACGCCGCAATCATCGCGGCGCTGCTGTGGTTCGGGCCGCACCGCACGCAAGATGGACTTGCGATCGACGTTGCGTGGGGCGCGGTGGTCGGCGCGATGCTGCAGGTGCTGGTGCAGCTTCCGCAGACCTTCGAGCTGCTGCGCCGGATCCGGATCGATTTCGCCGCGGTCTCCGCGCCGCTGCGCTCCGTGTTTCGCAATCTCGGCCCGGTCGTCGCCGGACGCGGCGTCGGCCAGATGAGCGCCTACATCGATAATCTGCTGGCGAGCCTGCTGCCGACCGGCGCAGTCGCCGCGCTCAATTATGGTCAGATTCTGTACATGCTGCCGGTGAGCCTGTTTGGAACGTCGATCGCAGCCTCCGAGCTGCCCACGATGGCGCGCGCGACAGGTACCCCCGAGGAAATTGGAACTACGCTGCGTGTGCGGCTTAACGCAGGGCTCAGGCAGATTTCATTTCTGGTGGTTCCGTCGGCGGTTGCGTTTATCGCGCTGGGCGACGTGATCTGCGCTCTGATTTTTCAGTCGGGCGACTTCAGCCATTCCGACGCAATCTACGTCTGGGCGGTGATCGCCGGCTCGGGAGTCGGGATGCTGGCGAGCACGACCGCGCGGCTCTACATCAATGCATTCTATGCGATGCTCGATACGCGTACTCCGCTGAAATTCGCGGTCGTGCGGGTCTCACTGACTCTCGTGCTCGGTTACTTCTGCGCGCTGATTGCGCCCGGGATGCTGGGGATCGCGTCGCGCTGGGGTGTCGCGGGGCTGACTGCGTCGGCTGGAGTTTCTTCGTGGATAGAATTTGCGCTGCTGCGCAGGCGGCTCAATCAACGCGTCGGGTGGACCGGTCTGGCATCCGCGTACCTCGCGAAGTTGTGGGGGATCGCGATCGTAGCCGCTGCGGTCGCGTTCGCGATCAAGCTCGAAACCGCCGGGATGGGTCCGCGGCCGCGCGGTTTCGTGGTGCTGCCCGCATTCGGCCTGATTTACCTGGGAACCGCGTGGGCGCTTGGGATGCCCGAGTTCGACTCGATGCTGGGAATGATCCGGCGCCGCTTCACGTCCTCACGGAAGGGCTGAGTTTCGCGCAGCTCACTCGGCCGCCAATTGTTTTATAGTTCCGCTGGTGCTGCGGCTGGCGAAAACCGGCGACAACACCACGCGTCCGCCGCGCGCTTCTATAAAAATCTGCCCGTCGACTGTCTTGCCGCGCCAATCCTCGCCCTTGACCAGCACGTCGGGCTTGACCGTGCGGATAATCCGCTCGGCACGGTTGTCGTCAAAGATCACGACGTAGTCAACGCATTCGAGCGCCGCCAAAATTCGCGCGCGCTCGGCCGCCGGATAAATCGGACGCGCCCTACCCTTTAATGCGCGCACGCTGCGGTCGCTGTTGAGGCCGACCACCAGCCGGTCTGCCTGGGCGCGGGCGAAATTGAGCGACTGCACATGCCCCGCGTGAATCAGGTCGAAGCATCCGTTGGTAAACGCGATCACGCGGCCGGCGCGGCGCTCGCGTTCGATCACGGCGGGAATTTCATCGAGCGCGACGATCTTGCGTTCGTACCCCTGATGCGGGGGGCGCAGCGCTTCGGCCAGATCCTCGCGCGAGATCACTTCAGTGCCGATCCGCGTGACCTCGATACTCGCGGCCAGGTTCGCAATCCGCGCCGCCGACGAATATCCCAGCCCCGCGATCGCGAACAATCCGAACACGCTCAGCACCACGTCGCCGGCCCCGGTCACGTCGTACACGTCGCGTGGCACGGTCGGTATGTAGGTGCCCGCGCCGCCGCGCTCAGCCAGATACATCCCGTCGCGATCGAGGGTGACCAGACACGCGTCAAGGCCGAGCCTGCGCACCAGAATTTCGGCCCCGCGCCGCCACGCGTCGCGATCGACGAGCTTCAATCCTGTCGCCTGTTCGGTCTCGTAGCGATTTGGCGTCAGCACGCTGGCCCCTCGGTAGAGCGAAAAATCTCCCGCGAGCCGCGGATCGACGATCACCGGAATCCGGCGGCGGCGCGCGCCATCGATAATCGCGCGCAGCAGCGTGGGAGTGAGCAACCCCTTGTTGATATCAGAGATCAGCACCCCGTCCATGCGTGGAAGCTCCACGCGGTAGCGCGCGAGCAGCTCGCGCTCACGCGCGCGCGAAAGCGGAGATGGATCTTCTTCGTCGACTCGCAAGAGCTGCTGCGTCCCGCGGCTCGCGGCCTGCACCGATCCGAGCAACCGCTCTTTGACGATTGTCGGCCGGTCGGGATCCGTGACGAGTGCGGCGGTGCCGATTCCGAGGCCGCTCAGGATGTCGCGCAACAGCGTCCCATTGCGATCCGCGCCGACCATGCTGAACGCGGAGGGGATTGCTCCGAGCGCGCACAGATTCGCCATCACGAAACCCGCGTTGCCCGGTTTCTCCTCGCGCCGATGAACCCGCAGGATCGGGATCGGCGCTTCGGGCGAAATACGCGAGACGTCGCCCCAGATATAGCGATCCAGGATAACTTCGCCCGCCACCATAACGCGCAGCTTCGGCAGGCTCGGCAACTCGTGCCGCGCGCCCGAAGTGGGAGCAGCGACGCGCGACGTTCGAGAACGCGATTTTGGACTGGCCATCTTCAGGTGATGATATGGGAATATACGCCGACGGTTAAAGCATCGCGCGGGAGCGTCGTGGCGCGGTTACGCGGGTCGCTGCTGCACGTTTCCTGTTGTCGCTCCTATCTATCCGCCGCGTTGAACGAGGACCCTCGCCTAACCTCTGTCAGTACGAAAGAGTCAGAATCGCTAGTGTCGGAACGCGTCGAGTGCGGGACCGCGCAGGACGTAGTTTGGTTCGCTAAATTCCGGATCTACTCCGCCGGTCTGCTCGAAACCAAGGCTCGTGTACAACGCAGCCGCGTTGGTGTTCGCGCGAAAGCATGTGAGCTGCACACCACGGCATCGCGGATAGCGCGCCGCGATCATCGCGATGGTCTCGCGCATCGCGGCGCGGCCATAACCTTTTCCCTGATGCATCGCGTCGATCATGATGTCGTCGATCCAGTATTCATCTTCGCTCGCCGCGTCGCACACGGTCGTCGAATAGCCGACAACTTTGCCCGCCGCGCGGATGAGATGCGGCAGATGCTCGAAGTTGTCGCCGAACATCCGCACGTAGCACCGCGCAAGCGTCCATCGCGGCGGAGTGACGAAACTCTCCTGCTCCGGCCGAAGTTGCATCCTGAACAACGCCCGATAGTTCTCGCGATTGATAGGCTCAATCACTATTTTAGATCCGGTGGATTTCATGACTGCACGTGCACAAAGATTTCGCGGGTCGCGGAGTCGCTCAATTTCTTGACCGACGTGATCCGGTCGGCGAATTGCCGCAGTGACGACATCTCCGACGATCCGACGTTGACCAGCACGCCAAAGATCGAAAATTGCAGCGCTTCCTTGCGCTCCTTCAGATGCGCGAGCCACTCGTTCGCGACCTGCGATTCACCGTCGGTGATTATCACGATATCGCCGCGCTTCAGCTTGCGCTCCTCAAGCAGCGCGACCGCCGCATCGAGCGGCTGCTGAAAATCAGTGCCGCCGCCCGGAAAATATTCCGCCATCTCGATAACCTTGGCGAGCTCGGGTTGATAGCGCCGCTCGCGATTCAGATCGAGCACTTTGAGGCTCGTGTCGCCCGAGGAAAACATCACGGCGCGAAACAGCCGGCGTCCACGCCGCGCGATATCCATCAGCGTCAGCCCCACCGCCTTGGCCCACAACTCCTTCTCGCCCTGCATTGAGGAGCTTACGTCGATACACACGATCATCGGGCCCTTGCCCTTCTGTTCGTCGTCGCGCAGCCGGTACTGAAGCAGGTCGGATTCGAGCAGGCGGCGGCGGAAATCGATCGCGAGAACCGGATGATGCATCGCGACCAGCTCCGACGGGATCATTCTGCCGAGGTCGGCGCCGCGCTCGATATCGTAGGCTTCGGCGACTCCGCGCTCGAGCGTTTTGTGGCGAATCGCACGCGCGTCCTGCTTCATGCGGCCGACCATCCGTGCAAGCTCGCCGAGCTTGCGGCTTTTCGCCAGATGGCGTCCGAGCTCGAGGCGCTCGCCGGCGTTCATGCGCCCGCCTTGGCCGAACTCGCGGCTGAAATCGTGGCTGTCCTCCGCGGCGCGATCGATCTCGATGGCGAGTTCGCCGGCTTTAAGCTGCATCCGGCGCAGTTCAGTATGATCGCCGTTCTTGAGATCGCTTTCGACCTGCCGGGATTTCTGATTCAGCCGCGCCTCGGAGACCTGTGCGGCGCGCGCCGCCGTCTCGAGCATCGCGGCCATCTTCTTCTTCGCGTCGTCGCTCGCCTTCGGATCACCTCCGGAAGCTTCGGGACTTTGCGCAGGCTCGGGTTTCTCGGTCATCTCCTGAATCGTCTTCAGTGCGTCGGCGCGCGCGGCGAGATCCTGCTCCTGATGCTCGAGATCCCACAGATCGACCATCTCGCGCCGATTCAGGAAGCGCTCGCTGCGAATCATTTCGAGCGCGCGCTCTCCGAGCACGATTGCCGCGATCGCGGCCTTGTCCTCTTCGAGCAGGGTGCGATTTTTCAGCGCCTCGAACGCGGGCGAGGGCAGAATCTCATCCAGGATCGTGCGGTTGAGGCCGGCCGCCCGGCGCACGTCGCCGGGCTTGTGCCATACGAGGTTGAACTTGAACAGCGCAAGAAAGAAGTCCGCGAGCAGCGCGTCGAAGTGCGGAACCAGCGCGCCACCCGCTTCGGTCAGGTCCTTGAATGCGGGCGTGCCCGACAGAATCTCGCTCCAGGCGCGGCGGTCGTAGCTGTCGCTTTCGATCCAGGTCGCGCCTTGTGGAACGGCCGGAACGAAAATCTTCCGCAGCCTGGCTGTCTTTCGTGCTTTCGCCATCGCCCTGATGCATCGCTCCCTGTGGAAGACTAGCCGACCTTCACGTGCGATTGCACCCTGTAGCGCTTGATCACCACTGCAATGAGGGACCAGAATTGAAGTAGCCAGACTGCGGCTTGTCGCCATACATCCGGTAAAAACACGAGCCGCAATCAGATGACCCAGGAAATCGAAACCAAAGCGCTCTCCGCACGGCGACAAGCGCTGCTGCTCGCGACGGTGCAGGAATTTATCGCGACCGCGGAGCCTGTAGGCTCGCAGCAAATCGTCGCGCGGCATCCGCTCGGGGTGCGCTCCGCGATGGTGCGCAACATGATGGCGGAGCTCGAGGACGCCGGCTACCTGCGTCAGCCGCATACCTCGGCGGGGCGGGTTCCGACCGACAAGGGCTATCGCTATTACGTTAACGGCCTGGTCTCGCGGATTGGATTCGAGGATCGCGCGCAGATCGAGCTGCATTATTCGACACGCACGCGCGACTTGGACGACATCATGCGCGACACGCCCAAGCTGCTGGCGCTCTTGACCGGGCAGGCCGCGCTGGTGATGGGCCCGCGGCTGGAATCGATGATGCTCGAGCGGGTGAACTTTGTGCGCCTGCGCGAGCGGCAGGTGCTCGCGATGTTCGTCGCGGCGGCGGGGCAGGTGCAGAACCATATCGTCGAGACTGATCGCGACCATTCGCAGGACGAGCTCGATCGGATGGCGCGGTATCTGAACGAATCGCTGGCCGGGCGCACGCTGGACGAAGCGCGGCGCTGGATCGAAGAGCGATTGCATGAGGAGCGTGCGGTGTACGATCGTTTCGTGCGCGACGCGCTTGCTCTGGGTGGCGCCGTCGCCGAGCACGCCAGCCGTACTGAGCTTTACGTTGACGGAAGCCTGCAGGCGATCGAGCAGCCGGAGTTTTCGGATCCGGAGCGGATGCGCGAGCTGCTGCGCGCGCTCGACGACAAGACCGCGCTGCTCGATCTGCTCGAGCGCAGTCTTGCGCGCCGCGGGCTGACGGTGTCGATCGGGTCGGAGAATGACGACGCGCGTCTTGCCGGGCTCAGCGTAATTGCGGCATCATACGCGACCGGCGCAACCCCGGTCGGCAGCCTCGCGATAGTGGGTCCAGTGCGAATGGACTACGACCGCGTAATCCCGCTGGTAGAGTACACCGCCAAGGCCCTCTCGAAGCTGCTCGAGCATTAACGCACGAACGGCGCTATGGCTGCTCGGCATATACGCCGATACATCCGCTGCCGCAGTCGAGATGCTTTGCCGGATCGGTGTCGAAGCTCGTTTGATTCGGGCCCATCGGGACGAAGACGCGGTTGTTCGAGGGATCGGCGGCGACCGAATGGGCTGGATAGGCGGTGGCGAGATTTTCGACCCAGAGGTTGGTCCGCGCGTCGATAATTCCAAGCACCGGACCCGACGGATCGCGTACCGCCGCCAGGTAGTAACGGCGGTCGCCGGAGTTGTACCAGACTTCGTCGGAGCCGGTGACTTTTGGCGTCTCGGCCACGACTTTGCCTGTCATCGCGTCCATCACTATGGACTGTTTTCGGGTGCATCCGATGAGGAGCTTGCCGTCGGGACCGAGCGTCAGGCCGGCGCCGTGACATTCACGGACCGCAAATGTGTGGGTGACTTTCATGGTCTTGGGATCGATCTCGGCGATCGCACCATCGCCGTGCTTGAGCTCGGGCACCACCTGATAGAAAAGATCGCGGCTCGGATCCCAGACCGATTGCTCCAGGCCGTCGGTCGCGTCGGGAAACGTGATCTTGCCGACGAGCTTGTTTGACTTAGTTGAGATGAACGAAACGAACGGCGGCTTCTCACCTGGATTCGCAACCATCGCGAGGTCGTCGGCCGCGTCATAGGAAAGCTCGTCAGCGCGCTCTGTGCCTCCGGTGGGAATCGTCGCGGCGATTTTCGGCGGTTTGGCGTCGAGGTCTATCACCTTGACCGTGCTGTCTCCGTCACCGGCGATCGCCTCATGTGGCGAATCGATCACGACGACGCCGTTGGGTCCGCCGCGATCGTAGCCGCCCGGGCCATTGCCGACGAAGCCGCCAACCCGCGCGATGAACTGAAGGGTGCGCGTATCGAAGATGTCAATCGAGTTGTTGGATCGGTCGGAGAGATAGAGCTGATGAGTTTTCGGATCGACCCACGAAATATCGAAGCCGGTCAGCGGCTTGCCCGGCACTGCGACGGTTTCCTGAAGCGCAAAGGTTCCCGCGTCCCCGGCGCAGGCGGGCGTGCAGTACCAACTGGCGAGCAGAATCATTGCCCCAGGAAGCATCCAGACTAAGGAACGGACGGGAGAGGCTATACGCATTGCGGTTCCTCGCGAGCGGATTCTAATTCCTGTCGAGATACTTTTGGCCTCGGCCGTCGATCTGCGCAAGATGTGGCGAAGCTTGCGCGCAAAATAATCACGGACACGACTGGCGCGCGCGGAAATCGTGCTTATGTTCTGGGTGGTCAGGCCTGAATTGGGGCCAAAGCATCGTAATGAACAAGCATCATAAAGACGACGGCGATAGCCAAGCCGGAGCGCGTCCCGGGCATCAAGGACACGAACACGAGCATCGCGGCCAGCACGAGGACCACGTCCCCGGCGACGGTGCGACGCCAGGCGATCCACAAGCTGCTTTGGAAGCTAAAGAGCAGGAGCTCGCCGAACTGAAAGACAAGTACCTGCGAGCGCTCGCGGACAATGAAAATGCACGCAAAAGGATTCGCCAGCAGAGCGAGGAATCGGTGCGGATTCAGCGCGAGGCAATCCTGCGCGACCTGCTGCCGATAATCGATAATCTCGAACGCGCAGTGGAAGCGGCGCGCGCGGGCGACGGCGGCTCAAAGACGATTATCGACGGAGTCGAGATGGTTCTGCGCTCGATGATGGATCTGCTGCGCGCGCAGGGCGTGACCTCGCTCGAATCAGTCGGGCAGCAGTTCGATCCGACTCGGCACGAGGCGGTCGATCATGTCGCCAGTGAGGTTCATGCACCGAATCAGATCGTGCAGGAATTCCATCGCGGCTACCAGATTGGCGATCGTGTGATCCGGCCCGCGCGCGTTTCGGTCTCGAAGGGACCGGGCGGGCAAAGCGAAGGCGAAACCGACGCGTCAGACGTTGAAAACAATTAGGCAGTGGTTAGGTTTTATCCGAGCGAACAAGTTTTTCGGGGACGTACATAAATCATGGCAAAAGTAATCGGTATCGACCTTGGGACGACCAATAGCTGCGTTGCAATCATGGAGGGCGGCGATCCAGTCGTGATCGCCAACTCAGAGGGCAGCCGCACAACTCCTTCGGTCGTGGCATTCACGGACTCGGGCGAACGGCTGGTCGGGCAAATCGCGCGGCGGCAGGCGATCACCAATCCGACCAACACGGTTTTCGCGATCAAGCGCCTGATGGGCCGGCGCTACGACGATCCCGAGGTCGAGAAGGCCAAGAAGGTTCTTCCGTACTCGGTGGTCAAAAACGACGACGGCGCGGCGTGGGTCGAAATCCGCGGCAAGAAATACAGTCCGCCTGAGATCTCGGCGTTCATTCTGCAGAAGATGAAGCAGACGGCCGAGGACTATCTGGGCGAGAAGGTCACCGAGGCTGTCATTACCGTGCCTGCCTATTTCAATGACGGGCAGCGCCAGGCGACCAAGGACGCCGGACGAATCGCGGGCCTGAACGTGCTGCGCATTATCAACGAGCCGACGGCGGCATCGCTCGCGTATGGGCTCGACAAGAAGAAAGACGAAAAGATCGCGGTGTTCGATCTCGGCGGCGGCACCTTTGACGTTTCGATTCTCGAATTGGGCGAAGGCGTGTTCGAGGTCAAGGCGACCAACGGCGACACCTTCCTGGGCGGCGAAGATTTCGACCAACGCATCATCGATTACCTGGCCGACGAGTTCAAAAAGGATCAGGGGATCGATCTGCGCAAAGATCGGATGGCGTTGCAGCGGCTCAAAGAAGCGGCCGAGAAAGCCAAGTGCGAGCTTTCGACCGTGATGGAAACCGACATCAATCTGCCATTCGTTACGGCGGACCAGTCGGGGCCCAAGCATCTGAATATCAAGCTCACCCGCGCGAAGCTCGAAGCGCTATGCGCCGAGTTGCTCGATCGCCTGGATGCGCCGTGCATCACCGCGCTGCGCGACGCGGGTCTCAAGGCCAGCGATATCAACGAGATCGTGCTGGTCGGCGGGATGACGCGGATGCCGGCGGTGCAGGAGCGGGTCAAGAAAATTTTCGGCAAGGAAGGACACAAGGGCGTCAACCCGGACGAGGTCGTCGCGATCGGCGCGGCGATCCAGGGTGGAGTGCTCAAGGGCGAAGTCAAAGACGTGCTGCTGCTAGACGTGACTCCGCTGTCGCTAGGAATCGAAACGCTGGGAGGAGTGTTCACCAAGCTGATCGAGAAGAACACGACTATCCCGACGCGCAAAAGCCAGACGTTCTCGACCGCACAGGATAATCAGACGGCGGTTACGATTCGCGTCTTCCAGGGCGAGCGCGAGATGGCGTCCGACAACAAGCTGCTCGGCCAGTTCGACTTGATTGGAATTCCGCCCGCTCCGCGCGGGATGCCGCAAGTCGAAGTGACTTTCGATATCGACGCGAACGGAATCGTAAACGTCCACGCGAAAGACCTGGGCACCAACAAAGAGCAGTCGATCAAGATCACCGCTTCCTCGGGACTCAACGAGGAAGAGATCAAGAAGATGGTGCGCGAGGCCGAGTCGCATGCGGCCGACGATCACACCCGGCGCCTGCAGGCGGAAGCGCGCAACAAGCTCGATAACCTGGTCTACACGACCGAGAAAACGCTCAAGGAACACGGCTCGCAGCTCGACGACGCGGCGCGCAAGACGGTTGAGGACGCCCTCGCGGAAGCCAGGACCAAGCTCGAATCCAAGGATCCCGATGAGCTCAACAAGGCTGCCGAGACGCTCTCGACCGCATCGCACAAACTGGCCGAGGCAATGTATGCGAAATCTCGCGCGCAGGGTGCACAGCAGGGGGCCGATGCGGGCGCGCAGCAGGGCGGACCGCATCAGGACGGCGGTGCAGGTGCGGCCGGTGACGGCGCCGCGGGCGGCGACGGATCAGGCCCAAAGGAAGACGTCGTTAACGCGGACTTCAAGGAAGTGAAGTAAGAAGTAAGCGGAATCCAGTAAATGAATTGTCCCCGTGGAGCGCACGGTCGCCTCACGGGGACAATGGCTTCGGAAGCCGCGATGGTTTAGACTCATTCGGCAATGCCTTCTGCTACCAAACGGGATTATTACGAAGTTCTTTCCTTAAGCCGCGGCGCCTCTGACGAGGAGCTGAAGAAGGCTTACAGGCGGCTCGCGATCCAGTTTCATCCGGATCGAAATCCCGGCAACAAGGAAGCAGAGGAGCGCTTCAAAGAACTCAACGAAGCGTACCAGGTACTTTCCGATCCCGAGCGCCGCGCGCAGTACGATCGTTTCGGCCACGCCGCATTCCAGGGTGCTGCGGGACAAGGTCCGTTTGGCGGTTTCGATTTCACGCAAGGTTTCGAGGAAGTCTTCTCCGATATTTTTGGGGATTTTTTCGGCACGGGCCGCGGTCGCGCGCGCTCGCGCACCCGGCGCGGCGACGACCTGCGCTACGATCTGGAAGTCGAATTCGAAGAAGCCGCCCGCGGAACCGAAAAGACCGTCAAATTCCAGCGCCTGACCAAGTGCGACGCATGCAACGGCTCGCGTTCGCGCGCAGGCGCCACCGCTGCCACCCCATGTCCGAATTGCCGCGGCACAGGACAGGTCCGCACTCAGCAGGGCTTCTTTTCGATCTCGACCACCTGCGGCCAATGCCGCGGCGAGGGAATGATCATCTCGGACCCGTGTCCGAAGTGCCAGGGACAGGGACGGATCCGCAAGAGCGAATCGCTCTCGGTCAAAATTCCCGCGGGAGTCAACAATGGCTCGCGCCTGAAGCTGCGCGGTGAGGGCGAGGCCGGCTACGGCAGCGGTCCGGCCGGCGATCTCTACGTCGTTATCCACGTCAAGGAACACGATTTGTTCGTGCGCCAGGACAACGACATCGTGATCGAAGTGCCGATCAGCTTTCCGCAGGCGTCGCTCGGATGCGAGATCGAAGTGCCGACGCTCGAAGGCAAGGTCAAGGCTAAGATCACCGCCGGCACGCAATCGGGCAAAGTGCTGCGCCTGAAGGGCAAGGGCATCGTCGATCTGCACGGCTACGGACGCGGCGACCAGTTGATCCGCGTGGTGGTCGAGACTCCGCACAGCCTGACCCCGCGGCAGCGCGAGCTGCTCGAAGAATTCGCGAAGCTCGACGGCAAGGCGGTCAATCATCCGCTCTCGAAGGGCTTCGTCGATAAGCTAAAAGAGATGTTCGGCTAAGCGATGAAGCGCAAACCTCGAAAGCCCGCGAAATCGTCGAAGTCCGCCAAGCTGGAGAAGCGCACCAAGGCTGTCGCCAAGCCGAAGATGACGCGTCCGGCTACCGTCGCGCGTGCGGCGTCAAGGCGATCGCCGAAACCAAAAGCATCGGCGCAAAATCTTATCCGCGATCGCGAACAGATTCTCGCCGTGTCGAAGATGTGGTGGGATGCGAATCGTACCTTCAGCATCCCGATGATGTGCGAGGCGTTTGTCGGCGGTGACAAGTTCCATGGCTTCAATTTGAACGGCCACACCTACTACGCGATTGGCGAGTGGGTGCAGCTTTGGGAATATCTCGGGCACGTGATGGGGCCTGCCAGCGGCTCGGCCGCGATGAGCCAGCCACGCGACGTTCGCTTGGAGATTCGCGGCGACATGGCGTTTCTGACCGCCGAATCAACTTTCACCGTTAATGTGCTTCCAACCTCCGATGCGCAATCTGCGGCGCTGCCGCCGGCGGGACAGGTCGCCAGGATTCCATTTCGCGCGACCGAGGTCTTCGTGCGCGAAGATCACGAGGGCAATCCCGTGTGGAAGATGTGGCATTTCCACTGCTCGCCGCACGCTCCCGAAGGCGAGCCGCGCATGGGCTTCTGAACGAACGATCAACGGCTCAGGAGATAGTGGCGCGGGCGTCCCGCCGGTCATTCCGAGCGCTCACCAGGATTCGTGCCCGCGCGAAAGAATCACCGGCTAAAGCCGGTGCCACTTCAGAGGCGCCTAGAGAGGATCGCGATCAGCGTGGGATATGCACGGCTTCGAGCTTCAGGCCGTCCGGGTCGGTAAAGAAAACCGCGTAATATCCTGGCACGTAATCGTATTCGCGCGGCGCGTCGGTTATCTTGCCGCCGTGCTTTTCGATCTCGCGCGCGAGCGCGTTCACCTGCTCGCGATTGTCGGCGCCGAACGCAATCTCGCATAGGCCGATCCGATGCCGATGGAATGAGTCAGCGCGATACACCGGCGCGGCCTCCTGCACCCAGACCGAGCCAGAATCGCCCCACCATCCGATTCCGCGCTTGGGCCCCTCTGCCGGAAAGCTCATTGAGTTTGGATAGCCGAGCGCGGGCATCAGCCACGAATAAAAGCGCCGTGCGTCGTCGAAGCGATTCACGTTGATCATGAGATGATCGATTTTTCCGCCCATCGCGAGAACCTCCGGAAAGATTGATACTCGCCCGCGCGAGTTATGTCAGCGGCCGAGCCGCGTGCGCAGTGCCGACTCCATCACACCAGGCGGCGGTGCGACGCGATTGAACAGCTCGAAGGCGAGTTCGCCCTGCCCGACCAGCATCCCGGCGCCGTCGGCAGTTGGGCGTCGGCGGCCGAGCGCGGGTTTCAGGAACGCGGTCGGCTCTGCGCCGTATATCAGATCATAGAAGAGGCACTGCGAAGAGGTCGCGGCGTAGTCGAGCGGCGCAAAACGGCGCGTCGTGAGGCCCATCGAGGTGGCGTTGATGACGCACGCGGCGTCGGCGAGCAGCGGCGGGTCTTCGAGTGCGTCGAGGCCGTGCGCTTCGATCTGCGCGCGCCGCCGCAGCATCGGCGCGAACCGCCGCGCCATGCTGGCTGCTCTTGATACTGTGCGATTTGCGATCGCGATTCGCGCCGCGCGCATCCGGAGCGCACACAACACGGCCGAGGCGGCCGCGCCGCCGGCGCCGATCACAATTACGAGCCGGCCAGCGAGATCGAGCTTGCGCGTGCGCAGGTCGCGCTCGAGACCGCGCGCGTCAGTGTTGTCACCGACGAGTTTTCCGCGCAGGTTCACCACGCAATTGACGGCGCCCAGAAGGCGCGCCTCCGCACTGATTTCGTGAATCATCCTGGCCGCGCGTTCTTTGTGGGGGACGGTCAGGTTCACGCCAAGAATTCCAAGCGCGGGAATCGCGCGCATCGCGGCAACCAGATGCTCCTGCGTGACGTGAAGCGCAACGTAGCGCCGGTCGAGGCCCAGCGCCGCGTATGCGGCGTTGTGCATCGCGGGCGACATCGAATGCTCGACCGGGTCGCCGAAAATCGCGGTGAGAGAAGTTGCGCCGGAGATTTCGCGCGCGAAATCCACGAAGGTCGCGCTCAGCCGCGCGCCCGCGCCGCGGCGCGAATCTCGCCGCCGGTGAGAATCCAACTGTAGGCGAGTCCCTCGCGCGCGAAGGCCTCGGCGCCCCCTTCTCCGCGCTCGACCAGGGTCATCGCGGCGCTCACGACGGCGCCGGCCTCGCGCACGCACGCGAGCGCCTCCAGGGTAGAGCCGCCGGTCGTGATTGCGTCATCGAGGACCGCGGTCTTGAGGCCGGGCCGAAACGCACCCTCGATCCGTTGCTGGAGGCCGTGCGCTTTGGTCTCTTTGCGCACGAAGAAGCCGCGCAGGTTCACGCCGTGTCGATAGGCCGCGGCGATAATAGCGTCGGTCACGGGGATTGCCGCCACCGCCATCCCGCCAAGCTGTTCGACGCCGGCGGCGACCATGAGCTCGAGCATCAGCTCGCCGGCCAGGAACGCGGCGCGCGGCAGAAAGATCGCGCGGCGGCAATCGAGGTAGTAATCCGACTTCTTGCCGGATGAGAGCGTGACCTCGCGCTCGACATAAGACTCGCGCACGAGGATCTCGAGCAACTCGCTTCGATATTGCTGGTTCATCGCTGCGCGCGATTTTATCCGATGCGCGCGCAGGAACAAGGGCAGGTGAAAGGATTGCCAGCGGGAAGACGGGCGGCTCGCGAGCCGACGCGTACGCACGCCGCTCGAATATCATCAGGGCGATCACGTTGATTCCAATAGCAAACGAAGAGGCGGCCCTGATGAGTGGCCGCCTCAACTTGATAGGCAATCGTGCAGACGCAGAGGTGATCAGTTCGCGCTATCTTTCATTCCGGGAAGCGCGTGCTGGAATGAGGAGCCGTTCACTGGCGTCACGAAGTTTCCAGGATTGTTCTCGATGTCCTCGCGAGCGTTGGGGTACTGACTCAGAAACTGTTGGAGCGCGGGATGCTTGCCGACGAACGAATCATTGGCGACAATCTGCGGATTGCGCGCAATCTTGCTCGCGAGAGCAGGGTCGTCGTTCGCGACTTTACCGAACGCTTTGAGCTCGTCCACATTCAGCCCATCGTTCGAGCGCTCGAAAACGATCGTCGTGTTACCCTTTTGCACCACTCCAGTGACCGCCGGAGCCGCGTCCTGGGCGAACGCAGGAAGAGCAAATGCTCCGACGATTACGGCGCCTGTCAATAGAGAATAAAATCGGTTCATAGAAATAGGCCTCCTGATCACAGGTGTTGTCAGTCAGAGAGAGCGAAAGCCGTGCCAGACGGCGCCATTGAGATTGCTCGCAAATCCTGACGAACGAATTTACGCCCGAGCAAAAATTACCGGTAAACCTGTGAATCGCGCCATAGAAGTGCCGTATCGGTCACGCGATATGAAGCTCTGTGCCTGCTTGATATTCTCGCGCGGTGATCTTTGCCCCTTTCGTATTCATCTACGCGGTTATCTTTCTTCTGGGCCTCGCGTTCCTGTTCGTACTGATCGAGATCCACGTCATCAATTATGTGTTTATCGCGCTCGGCCTCCCTCCGCACTTGGCGTTAATCGCGCTGCTCGTGAGCTTCGCCGGCAGCTATTTTAATGTCCCAATCGCGCGGGTCGAAGGCGGTCCAGTGCATCCAGTCTCGATGGTGCAGCAGTTTGGCGTTCGCTACCGATTGCCGATGCGCTATGCGAGTAGCACAACGACGGTTGCGATCAATGTTGGCGGCGCGATTGTGCCGATGGCGATAAGCGCTTACGTGCTGATTCATTTTCCCGCGATTCTCACACCGGCAATTCTCGGCACTGCGATCGTTACGATCGTGGTGCATCGCTTCGCGCGGCCGGTTCCCGGGATGGGAATCGCGACGCCGATGCTTATTCCGCCGATCGTTGCAGCGATCGTCGGAGCATTGCTCGGAACAACCACACATCATGCGGACGCGGTCGCATACGTCAGCGGCGTGATGGGTACGCTCATCGGCGCGGACCTGCTGAACCTTCGGCGGCTGCGCGAATTGGGTGCGCCGGTCGCGTCGATCGGTGGCGCGGGCACCTTCGACGGAATCTTTCTCACGGGAATCGTCGCGGTCCTGCTGGCGTGAGCGCACAAGGTGAAACGCCGCCGAAATCTCGCGCGACTCCAACTAGCTATTGAACACGCGCAAACCCGGAGAGCGCGCGCGTTGGCGTATTATCAACTGGCTCTCTTTCACGACAACAATTCGCGCGAAGCCGAAGCGATTCCAAACTACGAGCACGCTCTGCGGCTGGGACTTTCCGGCGAGGCTCGCGCGCAGGCATTCGCGTGGCTCGCGAGCAGTTTCCACAAGACCGGCAATCCGCGCCGCGCAATTCGATCGCACGCGCAGGCGCGCGCCGCCACCAGCGACGCCGCGCTGAAGAAATTTCTGGACGGTCTCGAGCAGAGAATCAGGCGGGCTTGAATTTCACCAGCGTGTTCTCGGGTGTCACGTCGTCGAAGTGGACTACCACCTTTTGATCGACGCGGACGCTCTCGGGCGCAGCGACGATATTGGTCGTCATCCGCGGGCCCTCTTCGAGCTCGACGATCGCGAGCACGTACGGGTCGGCGAATGAGCGATGCGACGCGCGCCGCACGATCGTGTAGCTGTAGACCTTGCCGCGTCCGCTGACTTGCTGCCAATCGAGCTTGTCGGCGAAGCAATAGGGGCATCGCGGGCGCGGATAATAGATGAACTTTCCGCACGCCGCGCATCGCTGCAGCTTGAGCTCATGGCGGCGCGCGGCGTCCCAGAACGGGCGGCTGGTCGGAGAAGGTTTCGGAAGTGGTTTCAGATATTCGCTCATGATCTGCGCTCCAGCACCAGGCCGACTTGCTCGCTCATGATTCCGCCGTTGCCGTTGACGTAGCCGAGCTTCGCGTTTTTCACTTGTCGCTCCCCGCCGCGGCCCATCAGTTGGCGAATTGCTTCGGTGACGTGGCTCATCCCGCCCGCGAGTCCCGGCTGTCCGAATGACAACTGGCCGCCGTGGGTGTTGCACGGGAAGTCTCCCCTGTAGGTGAGATCGTGTTCCTCGACGAAGCGGCCGCCATGTCCCTTCTTGCAGAAGCCCGCGTCCTCGAGCGTGACGATCACGGTGATCGTGTAGCAATCGTATGGACAGACGAAGTTCATGTCCTTGCGCTCGAGTCCCGACATCTTGAACGCGGCGTCGGCGGCAATCTTGATCGGAGACTCGGTCAGCGACGGCGCATAGGTTATCGTCGCGTGATTGGCGTACTCGCCCGCGCCGAGCAGCCACACGGGAGGATGCTTTGCGCGCTTGGCGATCTCCGGCGACGCGACGATCACGGCGGCGCCGCCGGTCACGGGGCTTACGATCTCAAAGATATGCAGCGGGTCGACAATCATCCGCGAGGCGAGGACTTCCTTGATCGTGAGCGGCTTGTCGTTGAAGGTCGCAAGCGGATTCTTGAGCGCGTTGGCGCGCTGATCGACCGCGACTTTCGCCATCTGCTCGGGCGTGGTGCCGTACTCGAACATGTGGCGGTTCGCGATCATCGCATAGCCGCAATTCGCGCCGATATTGCCGTAGGGCGATTCGAATTCGCGCTGCACCGAGATGGTCGGCGGGCGCTGGTCGCCTGCGCGATTCATGTCGGCGGCGATGCAGAGCACCGCATTGCACATCCCGGCGTCGATCGCAGCGGCCGCGCGCCAAATCATTCCGGCTGGACTCGCGCCTCCGATATCGACCACGTTAAGCATCCTTACGTGCAGCCCCATCACTTCGGCGGCGCTCGCAGGATAGATAAAGCCGGGGTCGGAGAACGGCATCCCGACCAGGAAGCCGTCGATGTCTTTCTTCTCCAGGCCCGCGTCCGCGATCGCTTCGGCCGCGACCGTGGCCATCAGGCCGAGCGCGGTGGTGGTCGGGCCGGGCTCTTTGATCGGCTTGAGTTCGCCGATTCCAATCGCTGCGGCTTTTCCTTTAAGGCTCATCGTGAAAGCTCCTTCGTCATGCGCTTCGCTCTGACGCTTACCACAATTGCGTGCACGGGCGTGAAGGCCGGTATCGCAGAAAACGGACTGGGATTGCGATAGCTAGGCACCGAGACCACCAACCGTCATTTCGACCGTAGGGAGAAATCCCGATCGCATCGACGGTCATGTGATGCGTACTGAGATAATGACACGGGGCGCGCGGTCGGATAGCTTTGAAGGTTCGAAGGAGCGTTCTTACATGGCATTCATCATCTGCGACGATCACAACCTTGACGTCGAGGCCGATGGAATCGACGGCGCGGTTGCGAAACAACTGATGCTCACCGACTCGAAGCCGGACGCAAATCCGGCCGAGAAGGAAGTGATCGAGTTCGGCAAGATTCATCGCCACTGCAATATCCGCATCCTCGCGGGCTGAGCCGCGGGGACATTCGCGTCGATGCGGCTCGACGGCGGTGCGTCCGCCGAATAGACGGGAGCGATGCGAAAACTGAGTGTCTACGCCATCGCGATCGCGTTCATGACGATCTCTGTTTCGATCACTAACGCGGCGGATTCAGATCTGGACAGCGTCGCGGCGATAAAAGCGCTCGAAGCAAACTTCGTCGCCGGTGTAAATGCGAAAGACGCGGCGAAGATCATGGCGAACTACGAGCACAGCCCGAACCTGATCGTTTTCGATTTGATTCCACCGCGCCAATACACCGGATGGGACGCATACAAGAAGGATTGGGAAGGCGTGCTCGCGGGATGCAAGAGCGCGCCGAAGATGGAGATGACCGACCTCGCGATCGACGCCGGCGCGGACTTTGGTTTCGGCCACAACATCCAGCACATGAGTTGTACGGGTGCGAACGGCGCGCCGATGGATTTCACCTTCCGCGTCACCGACGGGTATAAAAAGATTCACGGCAAGTGGCTGATCGCGCATGAGCACGTGTCGGTGCCGGTTGATCTCGAGACCGGGAAAGCTGATCTGAATTCCAAGCCCTGACGTTGCGCGCGATCTTTCGCGATCGTGTTGACCCGCTTCCGCTGCGCCCAATACAATGCGCAGGCGGGGTGGAGCAGTCTGGTAGCTCGCCGGGCTCATAACCCGGAGGTCGAAGGTTCAAATCCTTCCCCCGCAACCATTAAATTCGCGCTCACGTGTAAAACTCCGATGTATGGGAATCATCGTCGGTCGAGATCGCGACTATGGAGACGCCCAAGGCACTAAACGAGATCATTCTTCCGCAGACCGTGATCGGTCCGCTCACACGCGCGGCGATTTTTCTGGTCGTCTGCATTCGCCCGCAGCAGGACAACTGCGCGGCGCTACGATCATTCTGCGCGGATCTCTCAGGGCTCGTGCGCGCGGTTGAGTTTCGAGACGCGGAAGCCGGTCTCACATGCGTTACTGGGTTCGGTTCAGACGCCTGGGACAAACTCTTTGGCTCGCCTCGCCCCTCCGAGCTCCATCCGTTTCGAGAGATTCGCTCAGGCGGCCGCCATGCCGTCTCCACTCCGGGTGACATCCTGTTTCACATTCGAGCCAAACGCCCCGACCTATGTTTTGAATTGGCCGCACAGATTATGGACGACATCGGCGACGTAGTTTCGGTCGCCGACGAGGTTCACGGCTTCCGCTATTTCGATGATCGCGATGTCCTCGGGTTCGTCGACGGCACAGAAAACCCGCGAGGCGGTGCAGCGCATGAGGCTGCAATTGTCGGTGACGAAGACCCGGCCTTTGCGGGCGGCAGCTACGTTATCGTCCAGAAGTATCTTCACGACATGAAAGGATGGAATGCTGTCCCGGTTGAGACGCAGGAGCGAATTGTTGGCCGCAAGAAACTCTCAGACATCGAGCTGAAAGACGCCGACAAGCCGCCGTTTGCGCACAATGCGCTCACGTCGATCGAAGAAAACGGGAAGGAACTTAAGATTCTGAGAGACAATATGCCTTTCGGACGGCCGGGCCACGGCGAGTTCGGGACCTACTTCATCGGTTACAGCCGCACTCCGCGGGTCACTGAAACGATGCTTCAGAACATGTTCGTGGGCCGTCCCCCTGGCAATTACGACCGCCTGCTTGATTTCAGCAAACCAGTTACCGGGAGTTTATTTTTTGTACCCACGTCAACGTTTCTCGACAACATCAGCGGAGATGCGCCTGGTTCCACCGCCGTTGCAGGCCCCCGCAACCATTAAGTCCGCGCTCAGTTTGTAACCTCCTGCATTTCCCCGCGTCTCGCCGCGCTCTTCTCTTCGACTACCCACTCAGTTGGCGTTCTGATTTTGATGACGACGCACGTCGGCGCCTTTGTCGATTCGCGAGGTAATATTTTGATGACCAAAAATTCGGATCGTTTTTTTGTTGTGACCGGTGGACCGGGCGCGGGCAAGACCACGCTCATCGACGCGCTGGCGCGTATCGGCTATGCGCGATCAGTCGAAGCGGCCCGAGCGATCATCCAGGATCAACGTGCGATCGGCGGCCGCGCGCTGCCATCGTGCGACCCCGCGATGTTCACCGAGATGATGCTCGCGTGGGAGATGCGCTCGTACCGGCTTGCGTGCGAGGAGGCAGGTCCGGTCTTCTTCGATCGCGGCATCCCTGAACTCGCCGGATATCTGCGGCTCGAGGGGCTGCCGGTGCCGGCGCATATCGAGAAGGCGGTGGAAACTTTTCGATACAACCGCCGCGTCTTCCTCGCGCCGTTGTGGCCGGAGATCTATACGCAGGACAGCGAGCGCAAGCAGACCCTCGAAGAGGCCGAGCGCGGCTACCACGTGGCCGTCGAAACATATACCGCATATGGCTACGAGCTCGTGACGATTCCGCGGGCTCCGGTCGAAGAGCGCGTGCGATTCGTGCTGAGAGAAGTCGGGCTTTGCGTTGACGGTTGAGCGTCTGGTAGGTGGAACGAGATGCGCACGCGGGTGAAGATTTGCTGCATCACGTCGATCGAGGATGCCGAGCTGGCGATCGAGCATGGCGCCGACGCGCTCGGGCTGGTTGGCGCGATGCCCTCGGGACCGGGAGTGATCGACGACGCGACGATCGCCGCGATTGCGGCAGTCGTGCCTCCGCCAGTAGCGACATTCCTGCTCACCTCGGAGCGCACCGCCGACGCGATCGCAGCGCACGTGGCGCGTACCGGAGTATCGACGGTGCAGATCGTTTCTCCGATCGCGGCGGCAGAATCGGCGCGGCTGGCAGTGCGATCGCCGACGACGCGCCGCGTGCAGGTGATCCACGTCGAAGGCATGAGCGCGCTCGATCTCATCGGCCTCTACGCATCGCATGTTCATGCGTTCCTGCTCGACTCCGGCCAGCCGCGAGCCGCGGTACCGATTCTCGGTGGAACGGGACGGACGCACGATTGGAAGGTCAGCGCCGCTTTCGTCTCGGCGAGCCCGTGTCCGGTATTTCTTGCCGGAGGCCTGACGCCCGACAATGTCGCCGAAGCGATTGGGACGGTTCGACCCTACGGAGTCGATGTCTGCTCGGGTGTCCGCACCGATGACGGCAAGCTAGACTCCTCGAAACTCAGGGCGTTCATGGAGGCGGTCGCCACCGCCAATAATGCTCGTGTATCGCGATGACCAGTGAACTGAAAACCGGGCGCAATATCGAGATGTGGATCGCGCTGGCCGCGGTCGGATTGCTGATCCTCGCGTGCATCGTGATCCTGCTGCCGTTCCTGTCGGCGATAGTGTGGTCGGTGATTCTTTGCGTATCGACCTGGCCGCTCTACAAACGGCTAGAGGCGGCGACGCACGGACGCACGGCGCTGTCGTCAATCCTGATGGTGCTGCTGCTCGCGATTGTGATCGTTGCGCCGTTCGCGATCGTCGGCGCTAGCCTTGCGAGCAACGTCTCCGAAGTGGTTAATGCGCTGCGCCGCTATTCGGCCGACGGGCCGCCGATGCCGCCGGCGTGGGTCTCGACGATTCCGATCATCGGATCACGTTTGAATGACTATTGGACGGAGCTGTCACTGAGCAGCGCGATGCGAGTTGACGAATTCGCCAAACTGATGCCGGCGGCGAAGACGCTGGTGGTCACGGTCGGTGGCGCGCTGGCGGCTGGAATTCTCGAATTGCTGCTCAGCCTGGTCATCGCCTTCTTTGTCTATCGCGATGGAAGTGCGGCGCTTGCGCATGCGAACGCCGTGCTCGATCGGCTGGGCGGCACCCAGGCGCGCCGTTTGCTCGAGACCGCGGGCACCACGGTACAAGCCGTGGTGTACGGAATTCTCGGCACCGCGCTGATTCAGGGCACGCTCGCCGCGATCGGATTCTGGATCGGCGGCGTGCCGGGCCCGGTGTTCCTTGGGTTCTGCACGTTCGTGCTGGCGATGGTGCCGGTTGGGCCGCCGCTCATCTGGATTCCGGCGTCGCTATGGCTGTTTCATCTTGACCGTAATGGTTGGGGTATCTTCATGCTAATCTGGGGCGCGGTGGTCGTGAGCGGTTCCGACAATTTCGTGCGCCCGTTCCTGATCAGCCGCGGCGGTTCGACGCCACTCATCCTGGTGATGCTGGGAGTGCTCGGCGGCGTAGTCGCGTTCGGATTTATCGGCATATTCCTTGGGCCGACGCTGCTGGCTGTTGGCTATAGCATGCTCGCGGATTGGGCGCCGGCGCCACGCAGTGAGTATTAGCTATTCATCCGAGCGCCTTGCCCCACGAATCCACGAATACTAATTGATCGAGTGCGCGCCGGATGAGAGGTCCGTGGCCGCGTCCTACTGGATAGCCAATTGGAATTGCCGCGGCGGTGTACCATCCGTCCGGTAGTGCCAGCAGCTCGCGCACTACTGGTTCATCTTCGCAGAGTAGAGTAGTCAGTACGCATCCCAGTCCTTCGGCGCGGCACGCGAGGAGCAGGTTCTCAACCGCGGGATAAACCGAGCCTCCGCCGACTACCGAAGGGCGATCCTGCTTCGCGTCGGTGATTGCCATTTGTTTCGGATCAAAGCAGAACATCGCGATCACCGGAGTATCGCCGAAGTGCGCGGCCATGTAGTCGCCCGCGGCGAGCGTGCGCTCGGAACGCACGCGCACGTCGGCCGGCGCCGAGGGGGGAATCGCCGCGCGGTAATGGCGCGAGTAGTTGTTCCATCGCGCAGAGTACAGTTCTCCCAGCCGGGTCTTTTTCGCGCGGTCCTTGATCAGGACGATTCGCCACGGCTGCCGATTCCCGCCGGTGGGCGCCCATGCCGCAGCTTCGAGCACGCGGCGCATCACGTCGTCAGGAATCGGATCGGGCTTGAGCCTGCGCACTGCGCGCAGCGTGCTCATCGCTTCGTAGATACCCATTTCGGCCATTGTCTATTCTCCTTGGTGCGGTTTGCTTCTGGTGCAGTTGTCCCTCTCTCAGATGGGGAGAGGGTGCGTGGCGCGGCGCTTGGTTCCTTTAGCAATCGCCGTGACGCGCGGGTGAGGGACCGGCAGAATAAAATTCTGGAGCTTCACAGCGGCAGCCTCCGCACGTTTGCGCGATCCAAATGTGTGCGCTCCGCATGAGTCAGTGGCGGAAGCAAAGCAGGATTTGGCGCTGTCTGTCCCTCACCCGTCGCGCGCAACGCGCGCCACCCTCTCCCAATCTTTTGGGAGAGGGACATCCGTGTTATGACTTGCGCGTGCTTCATCGTGAGAGGGTTGCCGGGACAAAGGCCGCCTCGGATAAGTTGCCAGTGTTGATTTCCTGCTGAAACTGCTGATGAGCGGGGACCAGCGAACGGAAAAATGATCCGCCGCCGGCTGGTACGTAGAAGCTGCCCGCCAGATCGAACAGGTTACCGCCCTCGTGCCCGGGTTTCATCCTCCAGAGTGGAATCGCGGATGCGGTCTCGACGCCATCCTTGTAGAACCGCGCGGCGAGCCATACATACACTTCGCTGTCGATATATATAATCGTACTGAGATTCCGATCGTTGGTCTTCGGGCGAGTCTCGAGTATATAAGCGTGGCGCAACTCGAAGGGTTCTTGACTAAGTGAGTACCCGTCGCCTGAAGTAGTAATTCCCGCCGGCTCAGATGCCGCGGAAAGGCACGCGAGGATCGTCGTGGTGCCGAGGATGCGATACTTGTAGTCCTCGGTCTTCGGAAGAGCATAGGCCCAGTACGGCTGATGGCAATTGCGGCATCCGGGGCCGGGAGCCCCGGCGCCGACCGCCATTTGACGCACCCGGCGCGACATCTCGTCGAAATTGAAGAACGCATCGCCAGTCGCAGGGTCGAGGTAGCGCAGCCAGATTCCCTTGCCTTCGCCGTTCTCCGCACCGAGTGCGGTGACCGACCAATCGTCGCAGCGCGCTTTCCATTCGACCCCCATCGGGTTGGCGCCTAACGTCGGACGCGGATCGACTTCAGTGCGATGCGCAAAGCGCAGGAAGGTGAAGTGATCGCATTGGTAGTCGCCATCGCTCTTGGCGACGATCCTCGCTGGATTCGCGGGGTCGGCGTCGTAGCCGTTGCTGCTCCATGGCGCGAGCGCGAAGTCGTCGGGCAAGACAGGGCCCATATGCCAGTTGTACGCGATTTTGATCGCGGCTTTGGGGTCGGCGAGATCGATCAGCGGAAACGGCATCCCGGCGATGTAGTTGGTCAGATGATCATTGGCGTCGAGGCCGGCTTGCGGCGAATATTTTTCGGTCGCGTTCTGGTATCCCGCTGACCATTCGAGGCTGCGCGACGGCGTGACCTCGATTTTGAACCCGTGTGCGAGTGCGAAGATCGCAGCCTGTGGCAGTATCTGCTCGAACTGATTCGCGTTGGCACTGGTAATGATCGTGCCCGGCTTGAGCGCGGAGCTTTCCCGCGGGACAGTCGCGATCGGATGAGCAGGCAGCGGCGTCGCGACGGGAGTGGACGGCGCCTGCGCGTGTGCGGCGCCGCAAATCGCAAGTATGCCGAGCAGCACCGCGAATTGTATGCGGGCCTGCACGCGACGATTCATCAATGCTCCGTGATCATTTTCGCGCCATCGAGGCCATCTGCGCGAACAGCGGGGTGATTTCGGCGGCAGGAGCTCCCGGCGAGAACTCGCGATACAGCGTGGCGACGTTGACGACGATCCGCTCGGCGTCGGTCCATGAGGCGTAGGCGTCGAGCGCGATATCGCGCGCGGCTTCGGCCGCGGGCATCCCGGCGTCGAAGCGTTTGCGCGCCTCGCGATGGATATATTCCAGGTAGCCCTTGAGCGCGGCGACTCCCGCCTTGTCGGTGATTGGTCCGTGGCCGGGGACGATAGTTTCCACGTCTAGCGCGAGCATCGTATCGCACGCGGCGATCCAGTTCGCGACCGGGCCGGCCCAGATGATCGGATGGCCGCCGATGAACAGGATGTCGCCGGTGAAAATCGTGCGGTCGGCAGGAACGTGAACCAGAACGTCGCCGCGGGTGTGCGCGGGTCCGACCTGGATCAGGCGCACGCGCTTGGCGCCGACGGTGACTTCGAGCTCGCCCTCGAAGGTGCGGGTAGGAAGCGCGCCGCGAATTCCCTCGAACTGGAATGGGCCGAAAATTTTGAGGATGTACTCGCCGACCGGTCCCATCGAGGGCGCCGCTTTCATCATCGCGGCCAGGCGTCCGGGAGGCTCGCTGCGCATCTCCTCGGCGCAGGCTTTCGACGCGATAATTTCCGCGCCCTCGACCAGCTCGTTGCCGTTGCAATGGTCGCCGTTGGAGTGCGAATTGACCAGCTTGCGGATCGGCGCGCGCGCGGTCGCGGGCTGCATCGCGGCGAGCATCTCGCGCGTGAGTGGCAGGTCGAACAGCGTATCGACCAGCATCGATTCGCCGCCGTCGGTGATGAGCCCGGCGTTGCTCCATCCCCAGGAGCCGTCGGGTTGCAGATACGCGAACGCGCCGTTGCCGATGTCATGCAGTCCCTTGGTGTACGCCCATTTGCTATGCGCCATGGATAAATCCTCTCGCGTCCGAGTATCAGGTGGAGGCACGATACGACGATCGAGCGGCCGAGGTCGAGCGCGCGCGGTTCGAGGGACAGCAATCAAACGATGTCTCGACGGTGGGTTCGTTCAAGGTATTTTTGATCACAAAATCGGAAACATCCTTTATCTTGCTGGAGAGTTCGCTGAAACTTGCAGTTTGTTTTGATTTTCGGGGGCGGTGAACTTTAGAGGATTGTTCTGGACCGGACGTTGCTCGGCGCGGTGAAATTTCGAGGAGCGTGACCTGGAGCGATGGGGTTTTTTCGTCCATGCGATCGATTCTGCGCAACCCTAGGAAAATAACAAGGCTGAACAGTTCAGCCATGAACAAATCTGGCAAAAAACCTAACAAGCGTTAGGTTGACAGAGCGGTGGTCCTGATGCATTTGGGCACTCTCTCCCAAGGCTTTTCCTCGCCCTGAAGGGAGCGGGCGGGTGAGGCGCGTCTAACCTGGCGGTGTGCTGATTCGCGACCATATTTCTTCTGAATCGCGCGTCGCTGCGCGCCGCGCTGAATTCGGACCCTCACCTGACCTCTCCCATATTGGGCGAGGGATCAGACGGCGGGCGCCGCGATTCATCCGCACACATACGTGATGACGCTTCGCGTCGGCCGACGAGCCGTCGGCAACCACTGACATAAGTAAGACAAAAAAGAGCCGCGGGCGATTCTATCGGCCGCGGCTCTTTGCGTTTGAGAATTTGTGCGATCAGCCGAGCAGCGTGCGCGCTACGGTCTCGCGATGCACCGGGCCGTTGCCGAGATTCGCCTCGCCGGCGAGGGCGCGGCGATGGAACAAGTGCATGTCGTGCTCCCAGGTGAAACCGATTCCGCCGTGGACCTGGATCGCTTCGCTGGTCACGTTCTTGGCCATGTCGGAGGCGTACGCCTTCGCCATCGGAACGGCGGTCTTCTGCTCGTCGTTGTTGGTGTCGACGGTCCAGCACGCGTAGTACACCAGCGAGCGCGCATTCTCGACCGCGACCATCATATCGACGCACTTGTGCTTGACCGCCTGGAACGAGCCGATCGGTTTGCCGAACTGCACGCGGGTCTTGGCGTAATCGACCGACATGTCGAGCGCCCGCTGCGCGGTGCCGACCATCTCGGTGGCGAGGCCCGCGGTCGCGATGTTGAGCACGCGGCTCAAGATCGGCCATCCTTCATCGACCTTGCCCAGGATGCCATCGGCCTTGACGTTGTCGAACTTCACATGGCACAGGCGCCGGGTCATATCGACGGTCTTTAGCTGTGTGATCGTCAGTCCCTTGGAATTGGTGGGGACGCGGAAAATCGTGATGCCTTTTTCGCCGCTGCCGCTGGTGCGCGCCGCGACCCCGATACCGTCGGCGACGTGGGCGTCGGGCACGAAAAATTTTTCACCGTTAAGGATATAGTCCGAGCCGCTCTTGGTCGCCTTCATCTGGACGCCTTCGGCGTCGAAGCGGCCCGAGGCCTCGGCCAGCGCGAGGGTCGCGATAAATTCGCCTTTGGCCATCCGCGGCAGAACCTGCTTCTTCTCCGCGTCGGGCAGTCCCGCCATCGCGAGCGGCACACCGATCAGCGCGGCGGTGAAGAATGGTCCGGGAAGGAGAGCCTTGCCGGCTTCTTCGACCACGACCGTCATATCGAGAAAAGTGCCGCCCTGGCCGCCGTACTCTTCCGGGATGAGCAGCCCGGGCCATCCGAGTTCGACGATCTTTTTCCAGAAGGCCTTATCGTGGCCGGTAGGGTCAGCCATCATCTGGCGGACAAACTTGGTCAGGCAATTGTCGGCCAGAAAGCGCTTGGCCGCGTCCCGCAACATCTCCTGTTCTTCAGAAAACCCGAAGTCCAACTTGGCATTCCTCCGTAATAGGGGCTTGAATGGGAATCCGGCGTCGCCGCTCGAACCCACGTTTCAGGTAGCATTAAGTGTTTTCCGCGTGCAAGCGGACGGATGCGAGGGGATCGGCGTTGGGAGAGAGTTTTCAGCAGCGCGAGCGCTTCGGCGGTGGAGATGAGGTCAGGTGGCGGGTGCCAGATCGAAAACTGCGGGCGAAATTTGGCCGTTCACGATTGGGCGATCGTAGTGGATCGTCAGATGGCTATGCGCCGGTGGAAAATCCGCCTCGACTACGTAGGGAAACATCACGCCGCCAATATCGTGATAGTCGCGATAGCGAACCTCGTAGTCGATATGGCCGGCCGCGTCGCGCCGCCGGACCATCGCGAGGTTGCCGCCCTCGAATCCGAGCTCGCGCGTTTGGCCGCTCGCATCACGCCAAGTTCCAACCGTCATCGAGGCGGTGCTGTCGGCGTCCGGATTCTCGCTGCTGATAGAGGCTGGCGCGGTTGCGGCCAGGCGCGCGGTGTCGGGCGCGATTCCGAGCAGGAGCGTCACCGCGTCGGCGGGTTCCATCGGGATTTGCACGAACCGATCGAGCGTCGCGGCGTTGGCGGCAGCGCGAATGAGCTTGTTGTTTGAGGGCTCGAAAATTTCGAGCTGTCCGCCGTGGGTTGCGACGACGAGCGCGACGCCAAACGGAGACATCGCTTCGACCCGGAGGCTGGCGGGACGGCTGACTGTTATATTTTCGCGCGCTTTGGCGTGTCGATCGGGCGCGGTATAATCCATTATCGCCGCGGTCTGCATCGAGGTGAGCCCGCGATCGCGTTCGGCCAGCCGCGCCGTCATCGCGCCGAGCTCCGCCGCCTTATCGGATGGCGAAGCGGCTGTGATCTGCGGTGATACGGGCGGCGCGATCGTCGCGCAGGCAGGGAAGATGAATCCCGCGGCGGCGGCGAGCAGCAGCCGCGATGCGAGGCTCGGGCGCGGCGCGCTCGCGGCGGCAGGGTAGCCCGCGGCGTCCCTAATGCCCGGCGGCATTCTGCGAATTCTCGAGAACCTGGATCTTGTCCTTCAAGCGGGCGATCTGTTCGGGATCCTGCGATTTCCTGAGCGCGTCCTGATACTCGCGCGAGGCTGCCTGGAGCTTGCCCACCTTGCTGTAGGCGTCGGCCAGATGTTCGGTGATAGTCGGATCGCTGTTGGTCAGGTTGACTGCGCGTTCGAGCTGCTCGACCGCCTGCGGGTAGTTGCCCTTCTGATAATAAACCCATCCCAGGCTGTCGATGTAGAACCCGTCTTCAGGCTCGATATTGAGCGCGCGCTTGATCAGCTTTTCGGCTTCGTCAAGGTTCCTGCCCTCTTCGGCGTAGGTGTAACCGAGGTAGTTGAGCGCCTGCGCGTTGGCGGGGTTGATGTCGATGGCCTTCTTCATCTCGACCATCCCGTCGGAGCGCTGCTTGTCCTGATCGAGCACGGCGCCAAGGGTAAAATGATATTTGTCGTTCTTGGGATCGAGCGCGACCATCTGGCGCGCGGCTTCGATCGCGTCGGGGTAATCCTTTTTTTCCTGGTACACGCCGATCAGGAAGCCCAGGATCTCGGGGTCGTCGGGCTTCTTGGCGAGCGCCTGCTTGAGCGCCGTGATCGCGGGATCGTAGTTGTTCTGCTTGTCGTAAACGTAGGCGAGCTGGAGGCGCGACTCGATATAATGATCGTCGGATTCGGGAATCTTGTTGAACTGATCGACCGCGCGATCGTTCTCGTTCAGCTCGGTGTACGCGGTGCCCAGGTAATAACGAACTTCGGTGTTGTTGGGCTCGGAGCCGAGCACCAGGTTGAACTCCGTCGCGGCCTGATCGAAATCACCACGGCGAAAATAGAGCAATCCGATCTTGGTGCGCGTGTTGACGGGATTGGTCTGGATTCCTTCGAGTTGCTTCAGCTCGCCCAGCGCCTGATCGTATTTTTTCTGGCCGACATAAACCTCGGCCAGGCGATTGCGCACGAACTCGTTGTTCGGATTTATCTGGATGATCTTCTTATAATACGCGGTCGCTTCGTCGGGCTTATTCTGCAAAATCCGCAGCGTCGCCAGATCGAGCATCACCAGCTCGGAATCTGGATTCAGCTCGAGCGCCTTCTGGTAGTAGCCGTCGGCCTTGTCGTACTTCTTGGCCGCCACCATCACGCGCCCGGCGTAGTAGTAGCCAAGGAAGGAGTTGGGATCGAGCGCGATCAGATGCTGAAAGGTCTGCTCGGCCTCGTTGAAATTACCCTGCTTGGCGTAGAGGGTGCCGAGATAGAGATAGGCTTCCTGATTTTGCGGGCTTTCCTGCAGGACCTGCTTGTAATCCGCTTCGGCGGTGGCGTCGTCGCCGAGCGCACCGCTGATCCCTGCCGCGAGCAGGCGGGCATCCACCGAATCGGGCTTATTCTTGAGCGCTTCGTTGACTTGCGTGAGGGCTTCCTTCAGGCGGCCGTCGCGGACATAAAGGGTGGCCAGGCGCACGCGCAAAGTGGAGTTGGTGGGATCGGCTGCGACCGCGTCTTCGTAGCCTTTGAGAGCGGCTTCATGGTCGCCTTCATCGGAGGCATACTCCGCGACCAGGAACGCGCCCATCGCTTTCGCGTCGGGCGGAATCTCGACGGCAGGCGTGCCGCCGAAGGGATTCGCGCCGGCGTTGCTGACCGTCTGCACCGGGGTCCCGCGCAATTCGCGTATCTGGTCGCAACCGATGGCGGTCGCAAGGCATACGATCAGCGCGGCAAGCGCGTAGTTGAAGGTTCTATTCATGTGCAGACGAGGGGTTCGGGAAGTATTCACTTACAGCTAACACCACGGATTCCTGATCGTCAACGTATGGGGCAGCGCAGCGGCGCCCCTGAACCACATTATATTATATGCTATGCGGGCAAGGATGCGACCGCATAAACGCTCGTCCGCATGGAAATCGGCCGCTTGCCGATCGAGTAGCGCTCCGATACAGCCAATTGCCTCTGAGAACTGCGTTGCCAATTCAGGAAGACTCACCACCAGATCTACGACCGGCCCCGCGCGAGGTTTCCGCCGCTCGGCGCGATAACGCCCGGATGCCGCGGCGCGCGCTCGGGCTGCCGGCGCTGATATGCCTGATGTACCTGGTGGTCTCGGGCGGCGCCTACGGCCTTGAAGACGCGGTCAGCGCCGGAGGGCCGAAACTGGTGCTGCTGCTATGCCTGGTGGTGCCGCTCACGCTCTCGCTCCCGACGGCGCTGATGGCGGGTGAACTGACCGCGCTGATGCCGCTCGAAGGCGGATTCTACTTCTGGGTCAAGCGGGCGCTGGGGCCGTTCGCCGGCTTCGCTGAGGCATATCTGACGATCCTCTACACCGCGGTCAACATGGCGATCTATCCGGTTCTGTTCGCGGCGTACCTCTCGTTTATCGTACCGGTCGGACCTTTGGGGCAAGTCGCGATCGGGATCGGCGTGGTGTGGCTCTCGGGACTTCTGAATGTCGCGGGAGTGCGTCCGGTCGGCGAGGCCTCGATCGCGCTGGCGATAATCCTGGTCGCGCCGTTCGTGGCGATGGTGATTTTGGGATTTGGAAAGATCGCGCACTTCACGATGCCGAGGGCGCCGCTCTTCGGCGCCGATCCGATGGGCGCGCTGGGCGCGGCGCTGATCGTCGTCATCTGGAATTTCGGCGGATGGGAAAACCTGAGCGTGGTCTCGGCCGAGATCGAGAATCCGCGGCGCAACTATATCCGCGCGATCGCCGTCGCCCTGCCGATTATCGTCGCCGGATACCTGCTGCCACTGGCGGTCTGCCTGTCAGGCGTGACCGGCGCAGCGAACTGGCACGAAGGATCGTTCGCGCAGCAGGGTGCGCGCCTGGGCGGACCATTACTGGGTGGCGCGCTCGCGATCGGCGGCAGCGTGATGGCCTTCGCGGTGTTCGAGGCCGCGATGCTATGGGTCTCGCGGATGCCGTTTGTGCTGGCGCGCGAGGGTTATCTGCCGGCGCCGCTGCGCGACATTTGGAGCACGACTGCGACGCCGGTGAAGGCGATCCTTGCGTCGTGCGTGGTCTTCACGCTGCTGATTCCGCTCGGCTTCATAGCACTGGTGGTGCTCGACGTATTTTTCTACATGGCGGCGCTCGCGCTCGAGATGGCGGCGCTGGTGCGGCTGCGCGCGGTCGCGCCGAATCGCGAAGGGATGTTCACGATCGGCGGCGGCAGAATTGGCTTGTGGCTTGTCGCGGCGCTGCCGCTGGTCACATGGATCGCGACCTTTGCGCTCGCGCTCGGGACCGGCGACGGGCAGCGTGATTTCATGATCGCGATCGCGCTGTCGCTGACCGTGTGGCCCGCATACGCGCTAACGCGCCGACGCTGGGGCGGCCCTGCCGCATAGACGGAACCGCGGGGGCTTACGCCGGGTCTCGAGGTTGTGTTTCTCCGATTCGAACTAGAAGTTTTCCCCGCTCCACTGCACGCCCGGATACAGACTCGGTATTCGGAACGCCCGGTAGGCGTTGGCGCCGGTTAGCAGCATATTCCACACCGTCCGCGGATCGCTCTTATCGGTCACCTCAAAAACCTGGCTGCTGCCGGGTGAGGTCTGCTCTCCGCAGAGATCGTATTCCACGTGGCCGTTGTCGAGTTGCTCCGCATTGCCGCCCCAGACGTTGTATAGGCTCGGCGAAAGCACTTGATGGAACTGGAACTTCGCGGTCTTGGCGTTCTCGTCCAACTGCATGATGGGGACCGTGGAATAGCAAAGTGTATTGCCCTGCACTGCGCAATTGCTGCCATCTGAAAATTCGCGGTCGTCGCCGTTATCCATCAAGCCAAGCGAGAAGATCCCGCTGGTATTCGGCGAGAAAAATGACGGGCCGTGCTGTGCGTAAAACCAGTCCGCCGGATCGTTGTTGACATTCCCGGAGCTGTCTTCGAGGGTGAAGTCGCCGCCCGACCCCAAATGCCACAAGACGTCGCCTTGCCCCTGTCCATTGTTGTAATCCACCTTGACCACCCAGTTCTGGTGGCGCATGGAAACGATCAAGTTGCCGTCATCCGGCGAGTACACGATTGCATTGGTGTGGGTCCAGTCCGGGAAATTGAAGGGATGCCGGTTCACGTCGAGATGATCGAATTCATTCCACACCCAAACCGGATTCAGGTTGGTATCGAGGTCGATGATCACATCCCCCAGCACCGTGGTTGGCGCGCTGGCACCGGTCAGCGTGACCTGTTGTAGGATGTTCGCCAGCACCAGCCAGTGGCCGTTAGGCAGCGGTGTCACGTCGTGATGAAATACCTGCAGGGTCAGGTTCGAGTATCCCGCCGCCGCCAGGCTCGTGTTCAGCTCGGCGATCGTGATCTCCTTTACGATGTCGCCCGCCAGGTTGATCTCCCGCACCGCTGTCGGCGTGCCCTCCGCGACCGCGTGCGTAAGCGCACTGGAGGAACTCGGGCCTACCACCAGCACGATGTCGCCGTTCGGCAGCATCTTGACTCCCTGCACCGATTCACCGGGCAGCTGATCGGGAAAGTTGTAAGTCCAGATAACGTTGCCCTTGAGATCGATCGCAAACAGACCCGGGGCATTGCCGCCCGTTCCATCGACCATCTCAATGCCCGGCTGCGGCCTTCGTCCGGGTGTGGTCCTGACATCCACGGTAGGATCCATGCCCGACGGCAGCGCGCCGGTCGTGAAGATGTGGTCGGTGTCCCTGGCGCCGGTGCCGTCGGAATACTTGATGTGCGCGCGCAGATGATAGGTCTTGTTCGCCAGCATACCAGCAACAAGGATACTCACCGCTCCGTCCTGGTCGGACGATGCGACCGGCCAGGTCTTCAGGCTGCGGTGACCCTCCCTGCGGAATTCGACGGTGACCTCGCCAGGCTTCGGCAAGGTCAAAGTGTAGAGCGCGACCTGCGGATTATCGGATTCGACAACTTGCGTGTCGAAGTTAGGTTGCGCCGCCGAGCTTCCACTCCCGCTACCGCTCCCACCTTCACTCCCATTTCCGCATCCCGCCACCAACGTCATCGACCAGACAAAAAAGAATAAAATCCCCCAACGAGATTTCATCGCCCGCCTCCCCGAAAAACGGATTTCTCACTCTTTTCGCAAGCTCCCAAATGATTCCGTACCGACTGCTCCCACTCACGTCGGCTATGCCAAGCGAAAAGGTGGGCCACAACCTAGCGCAGGCCGGAATTTCGGCCAAGTCGCGCGTGGCCGGCGGCTACTCGTGGAAAAAATATTCCGCGATAGTAGGTAATGCCTAAGTCGCCTCGCGCTAACAAAAGTCTGGCAGAAGGCGTGCTGGCACAGTCGGCAAACTCAAACGGATCTCTATTTTTTTTGCACTGGCCGCCTGCGGCCTTTGACCGGGGCGCTGATCGCGCTTCGCGCGCGCGACGGATGCGATGCGCTTTGCCGCGCCGGCGCGCATCCGTCGAGGAAGACGTTGACGGCGTTCATGAAACGCTCTTCAAGCGGCTCGGTCCGATCTTTCCACCATCCGGATATCCAGTTTTTCGAGATGAGTATGAGCATCCCTTCGAGCATCTCGGCCAGGTGCAGTGCCTGCTTGTCGGAGCGAATCTCTCCGCGGCGCTGTCCTTCGGAGAACAGTTCCTCGTAAAGGCCATAAAGGCGCATTGACTTTTCGCGCAGCAAAGGACCCTGCGGTCCCGACAGCATTGCGGACCGCGTCGCGAGCAGCGTGTAGAACTCCGGGTCCGCGTCCCATGAGCGCGCCCATCCGAGCATAATATTGCGGACGCGGTCGGGCACGCTGGATTCGTGCCGCTCAAGCTCGGCCTTTACCGTGGCGATCGAGAAACCAAGCGCCTCGAGGGCGAACTCCTGCATCAGAGCTTCCTTGGTTGGAAAATAATTGAAGAAGGTTGCCTCGCTGATCCGCAGCCGCGCGACGATGTCCTGGACGCGGGTCTGTTCGTAGCCGCGTTTGCGGAACAGGGCGGCCGCCGCCGCGAGGATCGCGCGGCGCTGCTCCGCTTTTTTTTCTTCGCGCAAGCCCATGGCTTTATGACTTACACGGCGATCGCGGCGAAGGAAATTCCCGCGCGCCGTTATGTGGCATCCCGCGCCGCAAATCGCGGCCGCATGCGCGTGACTGCATTGACATGGTTAACCTTATATCTATAGTTAACCATAATAATATGTTTGACCCCAACAAACAACCCGGCCTGCAAATAAATTCAAATGCACTGTCGCGGCGCGCGGCGGGCGCGATCGAGGCGGCCCTCAGGTATCGCGGGTTTCCGCTGATCACTGCCGTCCTGGCGGTGCTGGTGATGCTCCCGGCGCTCGGCGCAGGCTGGCAGTTCGACGATTATTTTCAGCGCGCCACCCTGCTCGGTTACGGCGATTCGAGACCGATTAATATCTTCGTCCAGTACATCGATCGCGCGCATAACCTGAGGCAGATGGATTTCGGCTCGATGCCGTGGTGGGGTTCGCTGGACCTGCATCAGGCGTTCCTGCGCTATGCGAGCACGCTCACCATGATGCTTGATTATCGCCTGTGGCCGAACCATCCCGCCCTGATGCATCTGCACAGTCTGCTGTGGCTCGCGGCAGCGGTCTTCGCAGCCGCTCTGCTCTACCGCGAATTGTTGGGGGCAACCTGGGTCGCGGGACTGGCGGCGCTGCTCTATGCGCTCGACAGCGCGCACGTGATTCCGGCGGAGTACCTCGCGAATCGCAACGCGCTCATCGCGTGCTGCTTCGGATTCTTCAGCCTTGTGACTTTCGTTCGATGTAGAGAACACAGACGGCAATCGGATCTGTGGCTGAGCCTCGTCCTGCTTGCGCTGGCTCTGTCGGCCGGTGAGGAGGGACTCGCGACGGCGGCTTACCTGTTCGCGTACGCGCTGATTCTCGAACGCGGAACGTTGTGGACGAAAATCCGTTCGCTGTTGCCGCATGCCGCGGTGTTCGGTCTCTGGGCGATTGTCTATCGCCTCGGCAACTTCGGCTCCAGGGGCTCAGGCTTCTATCTCGACCCTATGCACGATCCGCTCGGCTTCGCCGCGGTATCATGGCGGCACGCGACATTTCTGCTGATGGGACAATGGACGCCGATCCCGGCGGAAATGAGTCAGATTGCGGCACCAGGCACGCCGGCGGCGATGCACGTGCTGATCTTCGGCGTGATCGTCGTCGCGATCCTGGCGGCGCTTATCGTCCCGCTGGCGATACGCGATCGGATGACGGGATTCTGGTGCGTGGGCGTGCTGCTTTCGATGGTGCCGATCGCGGCGGTCGGCCCCGAGAATCGCTTGTTGGGTTTCGTGAGCTTGGGTTCGATGGGTTTGCTCGCGCAATTGACGCAAGCAGCCTTCGCGCGCGTTTCGGCCGCGCCCGCGGCCCGGATTTGGAAAAGATTCGCGCAAGCGGCCGTGGTCGTCCTGCTGCCGCTTCATCTGCTTGCGGCGCCGCCGCTCGGAATCCTGCGAATGAAGTACCAGGATGCCGTGAGCGCGCGGATGCTGCGCGCAATCGCGAGCGTGCCGAGCGACCCGGCGATCGCATCGCAGACCCTGGTCCTGGTGAATCCGCCCGAGCACATCTATCTCGTGACCGCGATACCGACCGTGAAGCAGCTCGAGAAATTGCCGGCGCCGCGGCGGATCAGGGCGCTCTCAGCGGGATCCACGGTGGAAATCACGCGTGTCGGTCCGCAGTCGCTTCGCGTGCGCTTTCCGGCCGGGTTCTTCCCCTCGGCGTTTAGCCGCTTCCTACGCAGCCCGAACGATCACTTTTCGATTGGGCAGCAGGTCGAGCTGCCGGGGTTCTCAGTCGTGGTCGAGGCGTTGGATGCGCAAGGTGACCCCGCGCAGGTCCTGTACAAGTTCTCGGTGCCGCTCGAGGATTCTTCGCTGCGCTGGATGCGCTGGCACGATGGCGTCTACGTTCCGTGGAGCCCGCCCGCGATCGGCCAAACGGAAACGCTGCCGGCAGAGCGTGGAATTTATTGAGCCTCGCGATGCCTACAGCGTCGATCGCGAAGGCCGCCGATGCCGTCGTCGCCAGGGGCGGCGCGAGGCGCAGCACGGCATTCGCGCTGTTGATGCTCGCGCGGCCATGGCAGTGGCTCAAAAACGGTCTGGTGCTGGCGGCCCTGGTTTTCAGCCGTCGGCTGTTTCTCCTTCATGACACGACTCTGGCCGTGGTCGCGTTCGTCGCATTTTGCGCGCTTTCGAGCCTCGCATACGTGCTGAACGATATTTTCGATCGCGAAGTTGACCGCCTCAATCCGGAAAAGCGCGATCGGCCGCTGGCGCGCGGAGACCTGAGCGTCATCGAGGCGGCCGGTTTCGCCGTCGTGCTCGGCGCGATTGCGTTGCTGCTGAGTCTCGCGCTCGGACTCGATTTCACCGCTATCGCCGTGCTCTACATCGCGCTTCAGTTCGGCTATTCGCTATGGGCCAAGCAGTACGTCGTGCTCGACGTGATCGTGGTAGCGATCGGCTTCGTTTTGCGCGCGTTCGCAGGCGGAGCCGCGATCAACGCGCAAGTATCGCCGTGGCTCGCGTTCATCACCTTCGTGCTGGCGATGCTGCTGGTGCTGGGGCGTCGCCGGCATGAGCTAGTAGTACTCGGCGACAGAGCCGCGGCGCATCGCGGAGCGCTATCGCAATACACCATCCGGCTGGTCAACCAGATGATCGCGATTGTCGCGGGCGCGACTCTCGTCAGCTACATGATCTACACAGCGTCGGCAGAGGTCGAAGCCAGGCTCGGAACGCATCGCCTTGCCCTGACGGTGCCGTTCGTCGCGTTCGGCATCCTCCGCTACCTCTACCTGATCGACGAACGCGATGAAGGCGGCGACCCGGCGCGGCTCCTCGTTCGCGATCGGCCCCTGTTGCTGGCGGTCCTGCTCTGGATCGCGACCGATATCGTCCTGCTCTATTTCTAACCGAGCGTATAGCGAGCTTCGCTTCGGCATCCCGCACAATCTTCTAAACCCGATGCGATAAAAATCTGATCTCGGGCGCGACAACCCCCGAATCGCTCGCCACGATAGCCAGATCCAAGCCCGCTTCGACCGAGGCGAAAAAATCCGCGACGTCTACGGCCTCCCGAGAAAGGGGTAGCGCAGCCGTACTATTTACGGTGTGAGGCTCCACGTACCCATAAAGAACGTAGCAGCTTACGAATTGAGCTGACCCGACGGTGATTTGCGCGCTGGCGGAAATCGACGGGATCAAAGTTGCTCATGATCGACGCCGCTTCGCGCGACTGCCTTTGCGACTGCGCCTACCGTTCATACGTACTTGCTTCAAAGTGTCGTTCAGTTCCACTTCGAGTGTCCCGGACGGATGTTCCGCCGCCAGGTCTTGCAAAGCGGACAGCGCACGAGAGCCCGAAATTTCGCCTAATGCATAAACACACCACTTCTTGATCGTTGGGCGCTGATCGGAGAGAGCGATCATTCGTAGCAGGCCAACTGCTCGCGGACTACGCAGATTTCCCAGTGCCTCAGCCGCGTGCTCGCGGAGGACACGGGCTTCATCACAATCGGCCAAGATAGACATGAGTAAACGCTCGCACGTCAAATCGTTTAAAAGCCCCAAGGCATAGATCGCCGAAATGCGCGACCAATCCGCTAATCTCTCATTCACCGCGACCTCACTGAGGCGAGTTGAGCTGGCTTTTGCGCCACCAGCGATCAGCGCCTTCGCCGCCTCCATCGCCTCAATAGGATCATTACTTTTGATCCGCTTCAAAGCGCGGTCTACGTCTTCTCGTTTCATCGCTTGCTGCATGCGCATTTGCAATGACGCGGATAAGTTCCTGGGGGCGCCGATTGCGTTGCCTGGCGCTTTGCGCTCAGGCATGCTGCGGCTTCCGAGCTGCCCGATCCAACGCCCGTCGTTCGGGAAAACGGAGGAGAGGTACCTCCGATTCCCTGAAGATTGCAGGAGGCCGTACAGGTCCATTTGCCGCTAGAATCATACGCGTTCGCCGCCGCATAGCACCCCAAGCCCAAGAGGGTTCCGACGGCTACCAAATCGGCAAGCGGATCCTCAGGGCCGCCGCCGATTAACTCCTCCGCCCCGGCGGCTGCGATAGCTCCGGAGAAGACTGAAGGTGAACTTGAGACAGCTCCCGGGGACGAGGGTTCAACTTCATCTTGTCGGATAAGGAGGCTCCCCGCGTTCGGACCTTCCGTCAATACGAGCCCACCTTGGACGCCCAAAATCTCCCCATAGAGCGGGTGGCGTTTATGCATTAGTTGGCGCGGGACCTCCGGAGAACTAGGGCCGCTAAAGAGGTCCTCGAAAAAGTTCACCAGGAAATCAACTGCGTAGGCTATGCCGGCCAGCGGCACAGCCACGGGCACTTCACCCAAAGTAATGAACGAACCGGCAACGAAAGTGCCAGCAGCTACTTGTTGTGATTGGCTGAGGTCGTTCCGATAACTTTGCCAGGTTAATCCACCGCTCTGGCCCGACGGCCGCGAGATACCGGGCCCGTCGGGGTTTGCTCCTGAAGATCCGCCAAGGCCCTGTGCTCCGACCTGTGAAAGCGCGTTCTGAATCTGCGGGTTATACACGTTGGACGAAGGGTTGAAGTAGAGATTCGCCGGATCGGTTATCTCGTGCTCCATGCCCTGATATTGAAATGGCCACGAAGTGACGTTGCTGCCATTCACGCTTACGTTACCTGACGGATCATAGGTGTAAGTGGCGCCCGGAGGCGAGGTCGGCGCCGCCGAATTGACCAGCCCGATCGTCGAGCCGTTTATGTCGGTCAAGGGCACCCAGGTCGTCGTCGTGCCGGCCGTCGTGTACGATCCCGCCAACGCCGCGCCGCCAGCAGTGAGGAAGCTCCACAAATTTCCCGACGGGCTGTCGACCCATCCGGCTACCCCACCGCCGTCGCATAGGAAGCTCAAGCTGTCGTTTGGTGAGCTTGATGCCTGGCGCCGGGCGGTTGGATCGTAGGTTTCCGCGTAGCCACCAAAAATCGACGGGGAGATAGCAGTGAGCTGATTGCGGGCATCCCAGACGTATGTCAAGCCAGTAGCTGGATCGGACGCCATATTGGTCTGGCTCGAGTCCGAGAAAGTGACGGAATTGCCATTCCACGTAAGGAGTTGATCGGTTTTCGAAAAGGTTTCGGTCTCGTTCTGTGGCATCTTGACCGCAGCCAGACTACCACCTTCATCGACCATATGACCGTCTGGATTGTATTGGTAGGTAAGGTTGCCATACGGGTTGCCGGTTGGGATGGGCTGAAAGGTCTCGGACGTAACTCTTTCATCGGAATCACGCGAAAACAGTGTCTCAATCCCGTCGACAACCGTGTATGCCGGCATGCCATCGGCGTCATAGTTGATCCCGACCTGCGTATTGGTGCTTCCGTTGGTCACGCTGTTTGAAGGGCTACAGCTCGGAACGCTGCCATTGTTCGATGCCGCTATCAGCTCATCGGCACAATCGTAACCATAGTTGATCGTCGTCTGATTGACACCATTCAACTTTGGTACGAGACTCGTTCGTCGTCCATTGGCGTCGTATGCGTAGGCCGCCGAGTTGGCCCCATTGGGACCGGGAGGTTGAGTCTCCGTCAGGATATTATCCAGACTGTCGAAGGTGTAACTGAGAGTCGATCCGGGGCTTTCCGAAATCTGGCCCGCGCGGTCAAGCACGTCATAGTTTGAGAAGGTGACCCTAATCTGCGAATAGCCGGGTTGACTATTCGCGTCAAATAGCACGGTGGTTGGCCGACCGTACAAATCGACACCGTAAGTAGTTTTGACCCCACGTTTATCGGTGAAGTCGGTGTGACGGCCTTGACCGTCAAGATTGGTGACGGTGGTTTTTCCGTTAGGATCGTTGACGGTCGTCGTGGCAAGGTTGGTCGAATTGGTGACGGTAGTAGTGTTGCCATCGCAATACAGTATCCGGCTGGTCGACCAGATGATCGGGATCGTTGCGGGCGCGACTACCTAATCGACGAACTGTGTTTTTCGTGACCCGGACCGCGGTCGTCGCGCAAAACAGATATGCGCCCGCCGCTGCCCGGCGCGTCTCCTGAGCGGCGACGGCATGACCAGGCGGGTTCACCTTGACTACAAAAGCTTGCGGCCCTTATAGTTGCGGTGCGAGTTTGGTGCGCGCCACGGCGGCGCGCTGGCTTCAGAAACCTCAATCCTGACAATGAATTTGTGCTGGTTGTAAGCTGGTTGTAAAATGAAACGACGCGAGGAAATGACCTTTTCGGAGCGGATGTACCTGCCCGAAATCCTGCGAGGTCTCGCGATCACCAATTTTCATTTCGTGCGCAATTTGGCGCTCAACTTCGCGCATCTGTTCGGCCTTGCGAAATCGCGCCGCGCGTCCGCCACGGTCCAGTATCCGGAAGAGCGCAAACGCTACTCTGACAATTTCCGCGGCAGCCATCGCCTGACCATCCGCGAAGATAATTCCGTGCGCTGCACCGCATGCTTCCTGTGCGCAACCGCGTGCCCCGCGCAATGCATCTATATTGAGGCGGGCGAGACCGACGATCCGCATATCGAGAAGTTCCCGGTGCGCTACGAAATCGACACGCTGCGATGCATCTACTGCGGGCTGTGCGTCGAGGCGTGCCCTTGCGACGCGATCCGGATGGATACTTACGTGCATCCGCGCATCTGGGGTTTCGACCGCAAGGACTTCGTCGAGACCAAGGAGATGCTGATGCATCGCTCGCGCGTTATCGCCAAAGACGGGCGCGACGGCAATATGAATGAGATGCTGGCGTGGTATCGCGAGCAGGACGCGCAGGTTTTCGATCCGCTGCGTCCGGAGCTGCGCAAATATACTGAGCGCGGCCTGCCTGAGGATCAGAAAGATTACGAAGAGACGGCCAAGCCGGTGAACCTGCCGGTGATCGATCGGCATAACGCCCGCAGCCGCGAATAGCCTCCGCGCAACCGGCGGTCGGCCTGAAGACAGATGACCCGAATCACGATTCTGCTTACTCTCATCGGTCTCGCGATTCTGTTCGTCGCGTACGGCTACGGCGTTCACGTGATCCACGGGGGCAGCGTGCTCACGCATATGTACTGGGCGACGGCCGCGATGTTCTTCGTGGCGCTTGCGAACTTCATCGCGATTGCCCACCTGGCGCGCTCCGAGCGGATGATCCAGGAGTTGCGCGCGCTGTGCGAGAAAAATGGCATCGCCTACGGCGAGGACTAGGATAAGTTGTCGATAGCGGACGCCCGCGTCCGCCGAGGTGTCGAGATGACCCAGATTGAATCCGCGCGCAAAGGAATTATCACCCGCGAAATCGGCGAGGTCGCCGAGGACGAAGGGCTTGCGCCCGAAGAAGTCCGCGCGCTGGTCGCTTCCGGCGAGGTCGTGATTCCGCACAACGCGCATCACCAGTTCCGTGCAATCGGAATCGGCAAACGGCTGCGCACCAAGGTCAACGCCAATATCGGCGCGTCGAATTTCCATCAACTGCTCGAAGAGGAAGTCGAGAAGCTCTATACCGCCGTGCGCTACGGCGCCGACTCGGTGATGGATCTCTCGACCGGCACCGACCTCGACAAAATTCGCGGCGAGCTGCTCTCGCGATGCTCGATAATCCTGGGCACGGTGCCGATCTACCAGGTCGCCTCCGACCATTCGATCATGGAGCTCGACGCCGAGTATTTTCTCGAGGTGATCGAGCGCCAGGCGCGCCAGGGCGTCGATTACATGACGCTGCATTGCGGCGTCACGCGCGAGTCTGTGGCCAAGTTGCGCGGGCATCAGCGGATCGAAGGAATCGTTTCGCGCGGCGGCGCGCTTTTAGCCGCATGGATCGAGCGTACCGGCAACGAAAATCCGCTCTACGAACATTATGACGAGGTCTGCGCGATCCTGCGCGAGCACGACGTGACCATATCGCTCGGTGACGGCCTGCGCCCCGGCGCAACCGGAGACGCAACCGATCGCGGCCAGCTTGCCGAGCTGCTGGTGCTTGGCGAGTTGACCGAGCGCGCACGCGCGCAGGGCGTGCAGGTGATGATCGAAGGTCCGGGGCATGTTCCGCTCGATCAGATCGAAGCGAACGTGAAGCTCGAGAAGCGGGTCTGCGGCGGCGCTCCGTTCTACGTGCTGGGACCGCTGACCTGCGACGTCGCGCCCGGCTACGATCACATCACCGGCGCGATCGGCGGCGCGATCGCGTCCGCGGCCGGCACCGATTTTCTCTGCTACGTCACCCCGGCCGAGCATCTGCGCCTGCCCGATAACGATGACGTGCGCGAAGGCGTGATCGCGACCCGAATCGCCGCGCATTCCGGCGACCTGGTTAAGGGTGTGCGCGCGGCCAAAATCTGGAACGATCAGATGTCGCGCTACCGCAAGTCGCTCAATTGGGAAGGGATGTACGCGATGGCGATGGACCCGGACAAGGCGCGCCGTTACAAAGAGGAAAGCGAAGCCTCGGGCTCCAACGTCTGCTCGATGTGCGGGTCGCTGTGCTCGGTCAATATCGACAACGCCGCGATCAAGTTCACCCAGCGCCGCGCCATCACCGAAGCTCATCCAGAGGCTCAGCCGCATGCCTGAAGATCGCGCCGGAAAGCCTGAACCAAATCTCGCCGCGGGGCTTGCGCTCGAGCTGCGCGACGACCGCGGTGAGACGCGACGTCTTTCGGATTTTCGCGGGCACAACGTTGTGCTGTATTTCTATCCGATGGACGACACGCCCGGATGCACCGTCGAGGGCAAGGAGTTCCGCGAGCTGCACGACCAGTTCCTCGCGCTCGATTCGGTGGTAATCGGCGTCAGCACCGATTCGGTAGAGCGGCATCGCACGTTCTCCGACAAACACGGGTTTCCCTTCATGCTGCTCTCCGACCCCGACGGACAACTCGCCCAGGCGTTCGGCGTGCTATCCGGTGGGCTCGCCGCGCGTTCGACTTTCGTGCTCGATCACGATCTTCACCTGCGCCGCGCATTTCACGACGTAACCCCGCGCGGACACGCCGCCGCGATCCTGAATTTCGTGCGCACCCTGGTCGAATCCCACCGGATGCTGGGCGGCTGATGACCGCCTGGCGCGCGTCCGAGCGGCGCGCGTGCTTCGCAATGGTTATAGCTATATAGAGGAATGAGAATCCGCCCCCGAACGGAGCGAGAAAGCGTATGGCAAAGACTTCAAAAAATATTCTCGACGAAGCGCGCAAAGAAATTAAGCAGATCGATATCGACGAAGCGCGCCGGATGCTCGACAAGGGCGCCGCGATTATCGACGTGCGCGAAAGCGACGAATGGCGGCAAGGGCATATCCCGAATGCGATCGGGATTCCGCGCGGATTCCTCGAAATCCGCGTCGAGGAGAAAGTCCCCGACCACAAGACCCCGGTGATCATGCAGTGCGCCTCCGGTACCCGCTCGGCCTATGCGTCGCGCGCGATGCGCGAGCTGGGGTACGAGAACGTGTATAACCTGACCGGCGGCTTCAACGCGTGGAAAGATCGCGGGCTGCCGTGGGAGGCCGACCGCCAGTTCACCCAGGACGAGCTTACGCGCTACTCGCGCCATTTTGTGATTCCCGAGGTCGGCGAAAAGGGGCAGGCAAAGCTGCTCGACTCGAAGGTGCTGCTGCTCGGCGCCGGCGCGCTCGGCTCTCCGGTCGCGCTGTATCTCGCGGCGGCGGGGGTCGGCACGCTCGGGCTGGTCGATTTCGACGTGGTCGATCTCTCGAACCTGCAGCGCCAGATCATCCACACCGTCGATCGGGTCGGGATGCTCAAAACCGAATCGGCGCAGAAGCAAATCGCCGCGATGAACCCCGCGATCAAGGTGATTCGCCACGACGTGCGCCTCACGTCCGAAAACGTGATGGAGATAATCGCGCCGTACGACGTGATCGTGAATTGCGGCGACAATTTTCCGACTCGCTATCTGATCAACGACGCATGCGTGTTCGCCAAAAAGCCGCTGGTCGATGGCGCGATCTTCCGCTTCGAAGGCAACGCGACGGTTTTCTACGCCGACAAGGGCGGACCCTGCTATCGATGCCTTTATCCCGAGCCCGCGCCGCCTGACATGGCGCCCTCGTGCGCGGAGGCCGGAGTACTCGGCGCGCTGCCGGGACTTATCGGATCGATCGAGGCGCTCGAGGCGATAAAGCTGCTGCTCGGCGCGGGCCATCCGCTTATCGGCAAGATGGTGTACTTCGACACGCTCTCGGATCGCGACTACGTGCGCATCCTGAAGATTCGCAAAGATCCGGCCTGCCCCGTATGCAGCGAGCATCCGACGCAGACTGGCCTTATCGACTACGAGGCGTTCTGCGGACTCGGTCCAAGTGCCGACAATGGAACATCGGCGGACGTGCACGCCGCGCCTGCGCAAGCTTCGAGCGCCGCGGCCCGCTGAGCGCGAGCGACGCACGCATAATCGCTAGCTAAAGCGGGCGCCTCACGGCGTCCGCTTTTTTTGGGTCGCTTTTTTCTGAGCGCCCGCCTATTTTTGAAAGCGCGCTCTTTCTTTGGGGTCTAACAAATGGCTCTCGGACCGTTCTACGTGGCTCAAAAGCTCAAACAGGCGCAAGGACTAAGGGGCGTCGCGCTCCTGATGCGCCATGGCGAAACCTCGTGGAACCGCTCCGGTCGCGTGATGGGCCGAAATCCGATCGAGCTCGACGCGGAAGGCCGCGCGCAGGTCGAACGCGCCGTGCCTTTCGCACGCGAGCTCGCGATCGATCTGATCGTCTCAAGCCCGCTGCCGCGCGCGCGCCAATCGGCGGAGATTATCGCGGCTGGCATCGGCAGCATCGCGGTAAGCGAGGACCCGGAGCTGTCCGAAGTACAATACGGCCGCTGGGAAGGCATGGTTTTCGACGATCTGATCAAAGATCCCGAGTACGTGCACTACCGCGAGCGTCCGCTTGATCACCCGACTCCCGGCGGCGAAACGATTCTGCACGTGCAGACCCGCGGCGTCGAGGCGATCTCCCGCGCGATCGGCGCGAATCCCGGCAAGCGAATCCTGTTCGTTTCTCACGGCGATATCATCCGCACCGTGCTGACCCACTTCATGGGACTCGACCTCGCGCAATTCCGGCGCCTGCGCATAGACAACGCGACCTTCTCGGGATTTCAGCTCGCCGGAGATTTCGCGGAAATCAAGTTCCTGAATCTTCTGCCCGACCCGGGGCGCGCTTTCGTCGCTCCGTTTACACCCAAATCCGCATCCAACTCGAACAAGCCTCCCACATCTGATCCCTCGCCCTGAAAGCCTGAAAGAGAGAGGTTAGGTGAGAGTCATTTTCAGCCCGGCGCGCCAGCGACGCGCGATTCGAAAAAAGCGGAGCGGCGGCGCGTCGCGACGCCTGCGAATTGAATGCGATTCTGTTCCAACCCGTCCTTTCAATGAATTCTCCAGCATTTCAGGGAAATATTTTTCCGGGATGCAAGGGAAATTTATTAGACGAAGCCACCGGAATTTTTATCCCGCGCGCTATCGGTCTGCGATGCTCGCGGGCTTTGACTCAGTTGCGAAGCTGATCTAGTAACTAACCAGTTACATGGCATCCCGGCATCCATCCGGACGGCGTGCTGTTATTGGTCGAAGAACGCCTACCCTATCGCGCACGCCCCACCCGAGCGCGCCTGCCCGCGACCCGAAGCGCAGTCAGGAACGGATTCTCGCCGCAGCGCTGGCGGAGTTCTCGCAGCACGGCTTCGCGGGAGCGCGGGTCGATCGAATCGCGCGGCGGGCGCGAATCAACAAGCGGATGCTGTATTGCTACTTCGGCGACAAGAACGCGCTCTACCGTGAGACGATGCGCCGGCGCTTCGCGCTGCGTGCCGCGCAGATCGAACGCTCGCCCTACGGCGACCCTGAGGGCGCCGCCGCTTTCTGGTGGCGCTTCGGATGCGAGGACCGGGTTTGGATGCGGCTCATGGGATGGGAAGCGCTCGACGCGCAGGCGCGCGCAACCATCTGCCGCACAGAACGCAGCCGCGCTTATGCGCGAGCGGTCAAGCAGTTCCGGCAGTTTATCGCACGCGGCGATTTGACCGACAGGATCGATCCGCGTCACGCGTTGCTGCTCAACATGGCGCTGACCGGCTTTCCGATCGCGTTTCCGCAATTGACCCGGCTGGTGACCGGCGTCGGTCCAGAGAGCCGCCGCTTTCAAACCGAATGGAACAATTTCCTGCGCGTCATCATGCGCCAGTTGAAACCCGCCAGTGCCGCACCAAGGCTCGCGCGCACACAGCCGAAGGCGCGGCGCGGAAAGCGAAGAGTGCCAGGGGACGCGTAGATGTGGATCGTACAACTTGCCCTTAGACGGCCGGTGACCATCGCGGTGATGGCGGCGTTGATGCTGCTGCTCGGAATCGTCTCGCTCAGCACCATGAACTTTGACATCTTTCCCGCGATCGATGTGCCGGTGGTCGATGTGGTCTGGAATTATCCGGGACTCTCCGCCGAGGAAATGGAGCAGCGGGTCGTGAATATCAGCGAGCGCGCATCCTCGACCACGGTCAACGGCGTGGACCATATCGAGTCGGAGTCGCTCAACGGTATCGGGCTTCTGAAATTCTACTTTCAGCCGGGCGCCGATACCGCCCTTGCGATCGCGCAGCTAACTTCCGTATCCGAAGCGATCAAGAACATCCTGCCAGCCGGCATCAATCCGCCAAGCGTCATCGACTACAACGCGACCAACGTCCCGGTTGTGTACATCGTCTATTCGAGCGAAGTCCTTTCGCAGAGCCGGATTTACGATTTCGGCGCGAACTTCGGTCGCCTGTTTCTGTTCACGATTCCGGGCCTTTCGACCCCCGCGCCGTTCGGCGGCGCCCAGCGCCAGGTGATGGTCAATATCGATCCGTCGCAGATGTACTCGCGCGGCGTATCGCCCGCCGACGTGGTCAATGCCCTGCAGCAGCAGAACGTCATCATCCCGGGCGGCACCGCGAAGATTGGCAACACCGAATACGACGTCGTGATGAACGGCAGCCCGGTTTCCGTGGCCGCGCTCAACCGCTTGCCGATCAAGTATGTTGACGGCGCGCCGGTATATGTCGGCGACGTCGCGAAGGTCAGCGACAGCCATGCGGTGCAGACTGATGCCGTCACGGTCAACGGCAGCTCGGCGATCTACATGCTGATTCTGAAGCATCCCGCGGCCTCGACCCTCAGCGTGGTCGACGCGGTCAAAAAGGTGATGCCGCAGATGCGCGCGATCGCGCCCAAGGGTCTGGATATCAGCCTCGCCTTCGATCAGTCGGTGTTCGTCCGCCGCGCACTCGACGACGTACTTCAAGAGGGCGTTCTGGCGGCCGCTCTGGTCGGAGTGATGGTGCTGCTGTTTCTCGGTTCGTGGCGCTCGACGCTTATCGTGATCCTGTCGATCCCGCTTGCGATCTTCACGTCGATCATCGGGCTCAAGCTCTCCGGACAGACGATCAACATCATGACTCTCGGCGGACTCGCGCTCGCGGTCGGGATGCTGGTGGACGACGCGACCGTCGAGATCGAGAACATCCATCGCAACCACGCTACGGGCAAGCCGCTCGGCGTCGCAATCCTGGACGGAGCGCGCCAGATCGCGGTGCCGACATTCATCGGCACGCTGGCGATCTGTATCGTGTTCTCGCCGGTCATCGGACTCTCCGGGGTGGCGCGCTTCCTGTTCACTCCGCTCGCGCTGGCGGTGGTCTACGCGATGCTGGCGTCGTACCTGCTCTCGCGTACCCTCGTCACGAGCATGGCGCTGCATCTGCTCGCCGAGGAGCCTGAGGAGCATCACGCAAGCGGATGGCTCGGGAGCATCACGCTTGGTTTTGAAAACTGGTTCGAGCGCCAGCGCTCGCGTTACGAGCGCGGCCTCACCAGCGTGATGCGGCATCGCGGGTTGGTGCTCGGATGCATCAGCGTGATCGTGGTTGCCTCGATGTTTCTGATGCCGCTGGTCGGCGAGGATTTCTTTCCGCAGGTTGAACACCGGGATGATCCGCCTGCACGTGCGGGTTCCCGTCGGCACCCGGATCGAACAGAGCGCGCGAATCATGAATGGAGTCGAGCGCACGATCCGGTCGGTGATTCCACATAACGAACTCGCGCTGATGACCGATCACATCGGGCTGCCGGTGTATTGGGCGCTGCTGTTTTATCAAACCGATTCGATCGGTCCGCAGGACGCGGACCTGCAGATTCAGCTCACCGAAGACCATCATCCGACCGACGGCTATATCAAGGCGATTCGCACCGCGGTCCATCGGGATTTCCCCGACGTGACGATCTATCCGCAAGCCGCCGACATCATCAGCCAGGTGCTGAGCTTCGGCCTGTCGGCGCCGATCGATGTGCAGATCGTCGGAAATAATCTCTCCAGCGACTTCAAAATCGCCGAGGAGCTGAAGTCCCGGGTTGAGACGATCCCCGGCGCCGCCGACGTGCGGATCGCGCAGGTGCTCAATTATCCGACCCTGCGGGTCGCGGTCGATCGCGACAAGGCCATCCAGCTCGGCATCTCGCAGCTCGACGTCACCGGCAGCATCCTCACCTCGCTCAGTTCGAGCGTGGTGACTTCTCCAAACCAGTGGCTCGATACCAAAAACGGCGTCAGCTACAGCGTCGCAGTGCAGACGCCCCAGCATGAGGTCGATTCGATCCAGGCAATAGGCCGCACACCGATAACCGGCACGCTCCCGAACACCCAGCCCGGTGATCCGCAGTTTCTTTCCAACCTCTCCGGCGTCAGCCATGAAATCCAGGCGCAGGGCATCAACCATTACACCGTGCAGCGTGTTGTCGATCTGAACCTCGGGGTCGAAGACCGCGACCTCGGCAGCGTCACCGACGCGGTGCAGAGCAAGATCAACGCACTCAAGGACGTTCCCCCCGGGACCCGGATCGCGATCGCCGGCGAGAGCGCCGCGATGCATCAATCGTTCGCCAGCATGGCGTCGGGATTGGCGCTGGCGATCGTGCTGGTCTACCTACTGATGGCGACCAATTTCCAGTCGTGGCTCGACCCGCTGATCATCATGATGGCGGTGCCGGGTGCGCTGGCCGGCGTGCTGTGGATGCTGATGTTCACGCATACGACGCTGAACGTCGAATCGATGATGGGCACGATCATGGCCGTCGGAGTCGGGGTCGCCAACGGCAACCTGCTCATAACCTTTGCCAACGACTTGCGCGAGCAGGGCCTCGACGCGGTCAGCGCCGCGATCAAGGCCGCCGAGGTGCGGGTCCGCCCGGTCATCATGACCGCGCTCGCGATGATTCTCGGGATGCTGCCGATGTCGCTCGCGATGGGCGAAGGCGGCGAGCAGAACGCGCCGCTCGGTCGCGCGGTTATTGGCGGACTGGTCGCGGCGACCTTCATGACCCTGGTAGTGGTGCCGATCGTCTATTCGCTGTTCACGCATGAGCGTATCGGCAAGCGCCAGCGTGACGCGCAGGTCGGGCGATTGGTCGAACAGGCCGAGAAGAATTGAGCGGCGAGCGCCTCGCAATGAAAATGGAGCATCATCATGACTGATACCGGGGATAACGCGCCGAAAAAGGGCGGCACACTGCTCTACCTCGGATGGATAGGCGCGGTGGCGCTCGTGCTCATCGCGCTAGGAGGGCTGGTGCTCGCGCGCGATCTGAAAATCTCGCAGCAAACCGGCGAGCTGCAGCATCAGCAGGATCTCGGGCCGCTGGTAATGGTGGCGCCGGTCGAACGCGCGCCGATGAAACGAACCATCACCTACCCCGGCAATGTCCACGGCTTCTTCGAAAGCGCGATCTATCCGAAAGTCGCGGGCTACGTGAAGTCGATGCTGGTGGACAAGGGGATGCGCGTGAAACAGGATCAACTGCTCGCGGTGATCGTCTCGCCCGAGCTCGATCAGCAGGTCGCCAATGCGCTCGCGACCTATCGGATCGCCAAGCTCACCGACGACCGCTTCCAGCGGCTAGTCCGGGCGCAGGTGGTGCCGCAGCAGACCGCCGACGAGTCGCACGCGACGATGCTCGCGGACAAGGCGCAGTGGGATTCTTTGCGCGCCCAGCAGGGATACGAGCGCGTGCTCGCCCCGTTCGACGGAGTAGTGACCGGACGCAATCTGGATCCCGGCGCGCTGGTCGCGATGGCGACGGCGCAGGCCGGCGCGGTGTCGATCGTCACGATGGCGACGCTGAAACCGGTGCGGGTTTATATAAACATGCCGCAGGATGACGCGGTCTTCATGCGCGACGGCGACGCCGCACGCGTCACCGTCACGCAGTTCCCGAACCGCGCCTTCACCGGCACCGTGACGCGCCATCCCGAGGCGCTCTTAACCTCATCGCGCACAATGCTGGTGGAAGTGGATCTGCCCAACGACGACGAGTCGCTGCTGCCGGGAATGTACGCGCATGTAGATATCTCGCTCGACGGAAATTCGGGAGCGCCGATGGTCGCCGATGACTCGCTGGTGTTCAACGGCGGCAGTGTCTTCGTGCCGGTCATCGCGAATAATCATGTACGTCTGGTCAAAGTGAAGCTCGGCCTCGACGACGGGATCAAGAGCGAAGTGGTCGAGGGTCTGACCGGAAACGAAATGGTCGCGATCAATCTTGGGCAGGTCGCGCGCGACGGGCAACTGGTGCGCACCACCGAAGAGCCCCAGCGCTGAGAACCGCGTCAGGGCGGAGCATCAGGTCCCGAGGCGTAGGCGCGCGCGCCCCCTACTTCCACGCCCTTGCGCACGCGCACCGAGGCGTCGGCATGCGTCGGAACGTCTACGTGAACGCTGCGGTAGCCTCCGGCCGACGCGTCCGGCGCGACAAATCCAATGGTGTATTGCTCGCGCAGTTCGAGGCTGATTTGCTCGCATGCCGCGCGCAACTGCGCGCCATCTCCAACCTGGTGGATAATATAAGTGCGAGCGCCCGTCTCTTTCGACAATGTCGTCAGAGTGGACGCGTCAACCCGATCAACATCGCCGCCGCCGATCATGAACGGCCCAATCGCGATGCTCCCGAGGCCCGCGGTCGCATTCGGATCTCCAATGCCGATCGAGTAAATCAGCACACCCAGCCGCCGCGCTTCATTCACGACCTCCTCAACCGTCGCACGACTCTGGTTGTCCATCCCGTCAGTCACCACCAGCAGCGCCTTCTTGTCGTAGCGACCATGCTGGACCATCTGCAGGCCGCGCATGATCGTATCGAATAGCGCGGTCTCGCCGTTGGCGCGCAAAAGCCCAAGCTTCGACATCACCAGGGAATGATTCATCGTGAACGGCTGCAGGAGATACGGCCGGTCGGAAAATGCGAACAGGAAGACGTCGTCGCGATCGTTCAAATCGCGCAGGAACTGCGCAATCGCGATTCGCGCCTGCGGAATCTTGGGCTGCATGCTGCCCGAGGTGTTAACCACGATCCCGACCGAAACCGGGGTGTTCGTATCCTGGCGAAAAAACTGGATCGGCTGTGAATGGCCGTCGAGCTGGAGCTTGAAGTCGTCTTTTTGAAGCCCGGTAAGATAACTGCCGCGCGGGTCGGTCACCGTAACCGTGACCTGCGCGTAGCCTGGCTGTTCGCGCAGCTCGCGGGTCGGCAGCTCGAGCTCCTGCCCTTGCTGCGGCTGCTGAAGCTGCGGCGGGATATTCAGCGACGCGCTGGGCTGCTGCGGCGTCGTAGGCAGTTCCAGCGTCAACCCGGCAGCGCCGCCCTGGCTCCGCGGAATCACCATCTGCTGGGTCGCCTGCGCCGACGCGAACGACGGCCACGCAATCGCCATCAGCATCACGCCTAGCGCGATAGCCACCAGATGCGCGCGAGTTCCGGTGCATGTGCTGATTGTCTTCATCGGGTCTTCAGGGTGATCTTCCTATGACAGGCCGCATCACACAACAGGTCCTCGCGAGCGATCATATGATCTGTTAGACGCGGCGCGCAGCAGGACGCTTCAGGTGGCTGTCGTGCCGACGCGAGTCCGCGCCTGATTGCCTGCGAAACTATTTCGCGCCATGATCCTGAGGAAGCTCCAAAAGATGAACAAGAATTCAGAATCAGCTCAGCGTGCCACTACTACTTCACGCGCGCCCGCCCTGGTCATGGACGGCGCGGGGATTGTGGTCGATTGGAGTATCGAGGCCGAGCAACAGTTCGGTTGGCCGCGGGACGAAGCGCTCGGCCGCAAGCTCTCGGAATTGATCATCCCCGAGCGCCATCGCGCGGTGCACGAGGCCGGGCTCAAGCACTTCATGACGTCGAAAGGACGCGGCGCGCTGCTCGATCGAAAGCTGGACCTGGTGATGCTGCATCGTGACGGCCGCGAATTTCCCCTGTCGATCACCATCGGCTCTGAAGGGAGTGGAGATACGCATCTGTTCCCGACCTTTATCGAACGCGAGTGAACGTCCGCGCGTGTGTCGCGGCGACGTGCTTTGAGCGATGGAAATAGGCTGCGTCATCGGGTACAACGCAGATTCCGGGAATCGACGCCAGCCGCATCCTTTGTTAACCGCGCCCCTGCTGGTGGCATGGCAGTTGCTCTCTCGATCAGACTGATCAAACTTCCGATGCCTACAGCATACGAAAGCACTACAAACGTGGCCGGTCCCACCCATCTCTCCGCCAACTCGGCTCTGGAAGTTGCACGAACGCGACAGAGCGCGCGCGCGCAAGAAACCTCCCGCGCAGCCGCTGCTCCCGGCAATCGCGAAGGTGCGCTGCGGGTCATGGCCGGCGCGCTGATCTTCCTGGCGGTGCAGTTCGTTTATATCCACGGCGACTTGAGCCTGGGCCGGGGCCTACGAGAATCGTTCGTGCTGCGTCATCTCATCAATGTCGCGGTGATGGCGCTGTGTGCGGGCGCGATGTTGCATCCTCGACTGGTCCGCTACTGGCGGCAGGTCGCACTGGCGGGCTGCAGTTTTATCGCTTTCAACGGCGCGTACTCAGGCCTCATTCTTCACTCTCCTCTCAACCAGCTTTTCGTGGTGATCGTCATCGCTGTTGGAAGCGCCGCTCTGCTGCCGTGGAACGGATGGTGGCAGAGCGCGATGAACCTGGTGTGCGCGGGAACCTATGCAATCGCGTCGCTGACGGCGCACGACCGCGGTTTCGATTGGCATTTCTGGCCGGTGCTGTTAGGCGCGATCGCGGTCGCGCAGGCCACCACGATTTTCGCCGAACGGATGCGCATGGACCGCCGCAACGTGGAGCGCGCGTTGCGTGAAAACGCGGCCAAGTTCGAAAGCGTCTTCCGCTACAGCCTCGATCCGATCTCGATTCAGAACCTGGCCGATCTGAAATTTATCGACGTGAACGACGCCTTCCTGCGCGCCTCGGGCTACTCGCGCGACGAAGTGCTCGGCCATGACCCGTTTGAGCTCGAGATGATCGCGTCGAACGAAGAATTGTCGCGGGTCGGAGTCGCGCTCGCCAAGAATGGCAAGGCCCACAACGTGCAAGTGCGCTTCCGCAGGCGCGGCGGCGAGACTTCGCCGACTCTGGTCTCGGCTTCGATCCTCGAGCTCGGCGGCTATGATTGCGTGCTCGTAATCATGCGCGATATCTCCGCGCTCAAGCAGGCGGAGGAGCAAATCGTCGCCGCAAGCGTTGCCGCGCAGGCCGCAACCCGCGCCAAATCCGAATTTCTTGCCGGGATGAGCCACGAAATCCGCACCCCGATGAACGCGATGCTGGGGATGGCCGATCTGCTGTGGGAGTCGCGCCTGGCGCCAGAACAGCGCGAGTATGTGCGGATCTTCCGCACCACCGGCAACTCGATGCTGAAGCTGATCGACGACATCCTCGATCTCTCGAAGGTCGAGGCCGGACGGCTGACGCTCGAATCCGCCGAGTTCGATCTACGCGAGAGTATCGCCAACACGATCGATGCGCTGGAGATTCGTTCGCGCGAAAAGGGGATCACCCTGACCTGCGAGATCGATCCGGAGGTGCCCGCGCTCGCGACCGGAGACGCTCTGCGCCTGCGCCAGATCCTGTTCAATATAGTTGGCAACGCGATCAAGTTTACCGAGCGCGGCACCGTCGCGCTGCGCGTCACTCTGGTGGCGGCCGCGGACCGCGCGCGCGCGATTAGATTCGCGGTCACCGATACCGGAATCGGGATCCCGCCCGACCGGATTCAGCAGATCTTCGAAGAGTTCACACAAGTCGATTCTTCGACTACCCGCAAATACGGTGGCACCGGTCTCGGTCTGGCGATCGCTAATCGCCTGGTGCACCTGATGGGTGGATCAATCGAGGTCGAGAGCGAACTCGGGCGCGGCAGCACGTTCCACTTCGCGGTTCCAATCGTTCCCAGGCTACCGGCGACCGGAACCACCGGCGCCAACGGAGCGGAAGCTCCTTCGCCCGCGCGGTCTGCCGCGGGCGCTACCCAGTGGCGCGCGCTCAGAATTCTTCTGGCCGAAGACGCCGAAGATAACCGCGCCCTCATCCGCGCCTATCTGGCAAAGACTCGCCACGTGATCGATACCGCCGAAGACGGCGCCATCGCGGTCGAGAAATATCGCACCGGCAACTACGACGTCGTTCTGATGGACGTGCAGATGCCGGTGATGGACGGGCACAGCGCGGCGCGCGCGATTCGCGACTTCGAGCGCGAGACCGGCAGGCCGCGCACCCCGATCTATGCGCTCACCGCGTTTGCTTTTCGCGACGATGCCGAGAAGACCCGCGCCGCGGGTTGCGACGGCCATCTGACCAAGCCGATCAAGAAAGCGACCCTGCTGGCGCTGCTCGAAGATCATCTGCGCACGCTCGCGGAACAGCGGCTCTCCGCCGCGGGCGGCTGAAAGGCTCCGCGGCCGATTCATTTTCTCGCGCCCACAGATTTTCCCTCGCGCACCATCTCGAACGCGTGTTACGCTCGCGGCTGCGCGGAAGCTGCGCTAGCGCGGCATCGAGGCACCCTCCGCGCCCGCGTCCGCGATGCAGCAGCTAACCGAAATCGAGATCATTCGATTCCTGTTCCAGATCGGCCTTTTGCTCGCGGTCAGCCGAATCCTCGCCGACCTGATGAAGCGTATCGGGCAGGCGGCCGTGATCGGCGAGCTGCTGGCCGGAATCCTGCTCGGCCCGTCGCTTCTGGGAAAGCTCGCGCCGGGCCTCTACGCGCTGATCTTTCCGCAGAGCCTGGTCGCGATGCATCTGCTCGAGGCGATCGCGTGGGTGGGCGCGGTGACTCTGCTGCTGTTCATCGGACTGGAGACCGACCTTGGCCTCCTGCGCGGAAAAGGACGCGCGGTCGCCTTGATTTCCGGCTTTGGAATATCGATTCCGCTCGCTAGCGGAGTGGCGCTTGGCTTGCTGATTCCGGCGCAGAACCTGGTCGCGCCCGAGCATCGGATTATCTTCGCGCTGTTTTTGGGAGTCGCGATTTCGATCTCCGCGGTTCCCGTGATCGCAAAAATCCTGCTCGATCTCGGCCTGATGCGCCGCGACCTCGGGATGCTGATCCTTGCGGCGGGAATCCTTGACGATTCGATCGGATGGCTCTTGCTCTCGATCGTGGCGGGACTAGCCGGGCGCGGGGTTATCGACCTTGCCTCGATCTCGAAGCTGGCCGCGGAGACGGCCGCGTTCCTGGGCTTCTGTTATTTCGTCGGCACTCCGCTCGCGGGGCGCCTTCTGCGCTGGGTCAACGACCGCACCTACGTCGAGCATGCCAAGCTCAGCGCGATGCTGGCGATCGCGATGCTGTGCGCGGTGATCGCGCAGGCGATAGGCCTGAACGTGGTGTTCGGCGCGTTTATCGCGGGCCTGATGATCACGCAATCGGCGCGGGTGAAACCCGCCGACGTCGGCGAGATCGAAGGAATTGCGACCGGATTCCTGGCGCCGATTTTCTTCGCCTACTCGGGCCTGCGGGCGGACCTCTCGGCGCTCAGAACTCCCGGCATCGCGATTCTTATCCTCGCGGTCGGATGCGCCACCAAGCTTGTCGGTTGCGGCGTCGGCGGCAAGCTCGGCGGACTCAAATGGCGCGAGGCGCTGGCCGTCGCGATCGGGATGAACGCGCGCGGAGGTATGGGAATTATCGTCGCGCTGGTCGGACTTACGCTCGGCGTGCTGACCCCCTCGATGTACACCGTGCTGTTGCTGTTCGCGATCGTCACGTCGCTGATGACCCCGCCGCTGCTCAGTTGGGCAATCGGCGAGACCACGCAGCGCCCGAGCGAGGCCGACCGCCTCGAGCGCGAGAAACTGCTCGCGCGGCTCCCGTTCTCGCACGAGGGCACCAAGCTCCTGGTGCTTTCCGGGGGCGGTCCGCACGCGGACCTGGCGGCGCACCTGGCCGCGGCGCTGGCCAACCATAAGGACGCGAGCATCACCGTGTTCCGCGCGGCGACGCCCGGGACCTCCGCCAAATCGCCCGAGTTCGACGCGCAATTCGAACGATTGAAAGCGATCGCCGAACAGGCGGGCGCAAAAAACGTGCACCAACGCGTCGCCAGCGCCGACTCGATCGCAGAGGCGATCACCGGGGAAGCCGCGCGCGGCTACGACGCGATCTTCGCCGGCGCATCGCATCTAGGCGGCTACGACAACCTGGGTGGAGAGGTTCTGCGCACTCTCGTCAGCACCGCACGCGCGCCGGTGGTGATCGTGCGCGGCGGCAACACCGCGGTGCCGTTCACGCGCGTGCTGACTCCCACCACCGGAGCGGCTTTCGCCCGCCTGGGCGCGACCATCGCGATGCACTATGCGCGCGTGTTCGGTTCGCAGGTGACGGCGCTTTATGTGCGCGAGGCCTCGATGCTCCCGCTGCCGGTCTTTGGCGCGAGCAAGACTCCGGGTGCCGACGAAGGACGGGAATTCGTCGAGGAGATTTCCAAGCTCGGCCAGGAACTCGGCGTCAACGTCGAAGCGCGGCTCGGCTCCGGACGCAAAATCGAAAATGTAATTCTTTCCACCGTCGCCAAAGACGACGTCGGGCTGTTGGTGATGGGCGTGCTGTTTCGCTCCTCGGATGAGCGGCTGTTCTTCGGGCGCAAGGTCAGCGAGATCGTCCGCAAAGCCCGCTGTGCCGTCGCCGTGGTCGTTCCGCCGCAGCAGACCAACGGCGGAGCTTAGAGATTGGACGGCGAGCTATCGCCGATGCTACTCAAACCGCTGGAGGCCTCGATGGATCCGCATCAGGAGATTTGCCGCGCAATCGACGCGTACCGCGAAACCGCGGTCGCGACCAGCCGCTCGATTCATGATCGCCCCGAGCCCCGATTCGAAGAGGTTTTCGCCGCCGAACAACTGACTGGCGCGGCAGCCGCGATGGGACTGCAGGTCGAGCGCGGAATCGCCGGGCTCAAGACCGCATTTCGCGCCGAGTTCGGCGGACACGGCCCTACCGTCGCGATTTTCGCCGAATACGACGCGCTGCCCAACGGCCATTCGTGCGGGCATAACCTGATCGCCGGCGCGGCGCTCGCCGCGACCGCCGGCCTGCTTGCGATCGCTCCGCAGCTCAACGGCAAGATTGTTTTCATGGGCACGCCGGCCGAGGAAGGCGGCGGCGGAAAGGTCATCCTGATGAACCGCGGCGCGCTCAAGGGCGTTAACGCCGCGATGATGGCGCATCCGATGGACTGCGAATGGTCCACGATGCCGGCGCTGGCGACTCATGGCGTCCGGCTCAAGTTTCGCGGCAAGGCCTCGCATGCGGCAATCGCACCGTGGGACGGCTCGAGCGCGCTGGCCGCGATGCTGCTGACGTTTCACGCGGTGGATATGGCGCGGCTGCATTTTCGCGACGGCTCGCGCGTCCACGGAATCATCACCAACGGCGGGCAGGCCGCCAATATCATTCCTGAGCTGACCGAGTGCCAATTCACCACCCGCGCATACACCAGCAAGTACGCCGAAGAGATGGCGCAGCGAGTGATCCAGTGCGCGCGCGGCGCCGCGATGGCGGTGGGAACGCAGGTCGAAGAGTCGAATTTCAGCGGCTACAAGAACATGGTGACGAATCTGTCGCTCGCACATCGCTACGCGGAGCATTCGCAGGCGCTTGGAACACCCTCGCCCGATCCTCCGCTCGGCTTGCCGACCGGAAGCACCGACATGGGCGATATCAGCCATCGCATGGTCGCGATCCATCCGGTGTTCGCGATCTCGAGTCCCGGCGAAGGCACCTGCCATGAAGATGCCTTCGTCCGCCACGCCGATTCTCCGCGCGGTTACGACGCGATGATCCGGGTAGCGAAGGCGCTCGCGATGACCGCGTACGATCTGCTGGCGGAGCCCGAGCTACTCGCCGCGGCCAAGGCGGAGTTCGCGCAGAGCAAAGAGAGCTGAGACGGCAGGCCCTGTCGCTCGCGGGTCGAGGCGCTTCGCGCCAGCCGACGAGCCGTCGGCTACCACTGACAGAAAGGGATCTTACGCTCGATCGAGCCGACCCGATCGACGACCTTTAACCTTTTCTTTTCTGCCAGTGGTGGCGGACGGCCCGTCCGCTCTCTCACGCTCTGAGCCTTGCGGGCATCTCGAATGACCCGTCTGCCGCGCACAGGAATTCTTGCACTTCCGTCACCGCATCGAGATTGAGAGGACCGTACAGATGCGGGAACAGTCCCGCGCGAGACTCGCCTTCTGCCCCGCCTGCGGGCGCCGCGGCGGGTTCATAGCGCAGCGGTGCGGTGAGTTTGCGCTCGTCGATGCAGAGCAGAACCAAATCGCGTTGGCCGTGAAAAAATCGGTTGGCAGTTTCGGTAGCTTGCACGACGGTCGAGCAGTGGATGAAGCCGTCGCGCTCGAAGCTGGACGGCCGGTACGCGCCGCGCGTGCGCGCATCGTCCCATTCGGAGCGTCTGGCGATATGCAGGATCACGCGCCGCCTAGTGGCAGGCGCATCCGCCGCCGCAGCATCCGCCGCCGCCCGTGAAGCGGCCCGCGTTGCTCGACGCGATCGCCTGCGCGCCGGCGGCCGCAGCGTCGGCGCTCGATCCGTGCGCCGCAAAGGTGGACATCTCGCGCGCCAGGTGGCCGCCGCCGCATCGCGGGCACTGCGCGCCGTCGTTGCCGCGGCCCGGACGCGCAAAGCTCTCGAACGAACGGTCACAATCGGTGCAGCGATATTCGAAGATCGGCACGATAGTTATTCCCCGGGGGGCTGCGCGTATTCGACCAGCACGCCGCGCGTCGCCTTGGGATGCAAAAAGCAGATCATCCCGGCCAGTCCGGCGCGCGGTTTCTGATCGATCAGTTGAATGCCCTTGGCTTTCGCTGCGTCGAGCTCGCGCTCGACGTCGTCGGTCTCGAAGCAGACATGATGTAATCCGCCGCCGCGGCGGGCGAGAAACTTGGCGACTCCGCCGTCGGGATTTATCGGCTCGAGCAACTCGATCTCGCTCTCGCCGATCTTCAGCAGGGCGGCGCGCACCCCCTGCTCTTCGATCGTCGCGCTCTTGGTCAAGCGGAGTCCCAGAATGCCGCGCCAGAACCTGAGGCCCGCCTCCAAGTCCGGCACGACCACTCCCACATGATGGATCCGCTTCAGCATCGGCTTACTTCTGCAAACAAATCTTCTTCTGCAGCTTGTCCCATCGCGAGAGCATCTCGTTCGACCCGAGCGTCGGATGCTCGGAGCGCGTTGACGCGAGCTTGTTGCATGCGCCCGCGATATTACCCTGCTTCGAATAGATCTCCGCGATTTGGTATTTGGCCTCGTACCACAGCGGGTCGGATTCCGCCGCCGTGCTTTCGACGTTGGTCCACAAGGTGACGGCATCTTTCAGATCGCCCTTCGCCTGCGCGATACGCGCCAGACCGGCGTTCGCGTCGGGTGACGCGGCGTCAGCCTTCACGACCTGATCGAATATGGTCTTGGCCTTGTTGACGTTGTTCTGCGCGATATACGCCTGCCCGAGGATCGACAGCGTACCGGTAAGATTCTTGGCCGGGGTGTTGCCCGACAGAACCTGAGCCTCGAAGAAATCGTAGGCGGTCTGCGTCAGCTTGGCATTGGCGATGTAGGCCTTCTGGTCGCCCTTGGCCTGCGCCTCCTGCGCGGCGTGCCAGAAGTCCAACCCCAACTCCTTGATAAAGTCGGTGTTGGGATTTTTCATCGTCTTGTACCTTGCCACCACGGCCTGCACGTCTTTCTGCACGTCGTCGTAGCGGCCGAGCTGGTCGAGCGCCGTGATGCGCCATTCCTGCACGTCACTGAACTTGTCGCTCATCGCAGGATACTGCTGTTCGTAGTTCATCAGCAGGTCGGCGATCTCCTTGGGATCGGCGTTCTTCTGGCCCTGGATGAGACCGGCCAGCATATAGATCGCGCGGCCCTTGGTTTCGTGGATGAACTTCTTCTGCGCGGGACTGCCGGCGCTGCGCTCGGCTTCGGGCTCCATCCGAATAGTGTCCTGCAGATCCTTGACCGTCTGCGCGCGGAGCTGATCCATGTTGACTGGCGGCGCGTTCTTGTCGCTCTTGTTGCCCGCGGCGGCCAGCGCCTGGTAGTCGCACTCGGCCGAGTTGTACTTCGCGGTGAAGCTGTACTCGTTATTGCCGGTCACCTGCTGATACATCTTGGCCGCGTCAAGGAAGTTGCCTTGGCGCTGCAAGCGCTCGGCCAGGCGGAAGCGCATCTCGGGCGCATATTCTCCGCCGGAGTATTTCGAAACATACTCGGTCGCGGCCTTGACCCACTGGTCTTCGAGCTGGGTGTTCTTCATCCCGCTCGTCTCCCACTGGCCGCGGGGGAGTTTGTACTTCATGTAGGCGGCCCACTGCGCATCTGCACCGCCGGCGCGCTCGACGTCGGTCAGGAGCTGCTCGACCTGGTCGAAGCGCTTTTCGTTGAAGTAGATATCGGCCGCGTAGCGATAGCCCTTGGCGTACTTCGAGCTGCCGCGCGCCGCGTCAACGTAATATTTCGCCGCACCCGCCTGATCCTTGCGCGCCAGCAGAACGTTTGCCGTCAGCCACTTTTCAAACGGATCATTCGAGTTGCCGAATTCCTGGGTGACGCTCTGCGAGTACTTGGCCACCGCGGCAACCGCGATCGCCCATTTCTCCTTGTCGCCTTCCATGGTCTTCAGCTTATCGACGATCTGCTGGTGGTAAGCAGCCTTCTTCGCGGAGTCATGGGTGGCGTTTTCCGCAGTGAACAGCGCCTGCAGCTGCAGCATCTCGCCGCCGCCGGTGTTGGTCGCCTGCGCGCCCATGCACTTGGCGCCCTCCTCGCTGTTGCCCATCTGCATGTAGGTGGTGCACAACCCCTGATGAGCAGGGTTGTATTGAGCGGTCTCCGCACCGCCTTCCATGATCTGCTTGAAGTCGGCGATTGCCTTGTCGTATTCCGTCTTGTCGAACTTCCCGAGTTCGCGTTCGGCGTAAGCGCGGCCGAGCAGATTCTCGCGCACCAGGTTGGGCTCGAAGATCACCAGCGTGCTCTCGGTGAAGCCGTCGATCGCTTCGTTGAGCAGCTTCTTGGACATCGTCGAGTCGCCCGAATAAACCGTGGTCGCACCCTGAAACCGCAGCCACGACAGCGGGTACAGCGCCTGCAGCGAAAGCTTTTCAGGTTCGGTGTAGTCGCACTGACCCCCGTTATCCATCTGCTCGATACAGTCGTCCTTCTTCTTCTTCCACGTGGTGTACATCGAGCTGAGCGCGTCATCGAGCTGATTGTACGTGGGTCCAAGCGCTGAACGATCGACTTTGCCGCTGGAAGAGACTTTGGCGAACTGCGCCTCGATCCGATCGAGATCGCTTATCACCTCGCCAGCCGTAGTCGGATCGGTTCTGGCCGCGGACATCTTGCCCTGAATGCTGGAGAGCTGGGATTGAACGTCGCCCAGGCTCTGCGCACGCGCGGCGCTGGTGGCGAACACCAACGCGCCGACAATCGCAATTGTCACCGACGCGCGGTGAACCGTCGAAAATACCTTCATTTTTATACGCCCCACGTGGTCTGGCTGAAAAAGGCTCGCCCTAAATAAGGATAATCCCCATAAATCGTCAAGCGATCTTCAATCTTTGCGTAACCATGCGCAAATTGGCAAGCGCGTTGATCCGCGCGGCGCGAGCCTCGCAATACTGCGCGGTTTGCGCCGGATCGAGCAGAACCGCGTAAAACCCGAGCTCGCGCGCAGGCTCGAAATCATGATGCATCGAATCGCCCACGTGCATCGCCTGAGCGGCGTCTATCCGATGCCGCGCGAGGGCTGCGTCGAAAATCTCGCGCCGCGGCTTCGCGTATCCTGCCTCCGAAGAAATTGTGATCGAGTCGAAGTACGCGGCTAGCCCGAGCCCTTCGAGCAGTCCGTATAGCCGAAAATCGAAGTTCGAGATCACGCCCAGCTCGAACCCCGCCTGCTTGAGGCTGGACAGCGTCGCGACCGCCGCTGGATCCGCCTCCCAATGCGCAGGATCAGCAAAATGCGCAAACAGCGCCTCGAAGCATCCGTCCAGATTAAACGCACCTAATCCCGCGAAGCTCTCCGCGACAACCGCACGCCACCATCCGCGCTCGAACGCGCGCAGCTCACCCGCGCTATGACCACGGCCGAACGCGATCACCGGCGCCGTGGCGAATGCGCGCCTGAAGCCCTCGATCACCGCCGCCTCGGGCGCGTCGAGGCCATGCTCGCGCGCGATTCGCGCATAGGTGCGTCCGACAGGCTCGCGCGCCTCGAACAGGGTCCCGGCCGCGTCGAAGAAAATCGTCTTCAGCATGGCTACCGGCGCGGCACGCCTATTCTTCCTGCCCCGCGCTCCAGAGCTGGATCAACACGCCGAACGCGTCGCGCGGAGAGACGTAGGCTTCTTTCTCGCCGCGCCAGTTGATCGATTCATCGACCACCCGCACTCCGCCCGCCTTGAGCTTGGCGACCGTCCCGTCGAAATCTTTCAGCACCAGCGTAATATGATGCATCCCCTCGCCGTAGCGTTCGATAAATTTGGCGACGAAATCGTTTTTCGACCCGCCCGGCGGGCTCTGGATAAACTCGACCTTCAAACCCGCGACCTGCATATGCCCGAGCGCGAAGCTGCCGTTATCGACCAGATGCTGATCATGATCGATCGAGGTGGGCGTAAAATATTTCGTGAAAAAATCGTAGGCCTGGTTGATATCGCGCACCGCCAGCGACACGTGATCGAACTTCGCGCGCTGGTCGCGCGGCGGATTCTGCTTGTGGTCAGCGTCGAAGTCGGGCACTTGCCAGAACTGCACCAGCGCGCCAAACGCCGAGCGCGGCGAGATGAACGCGGTCGCGGATCCGGATGGATATTTCTGCTCGTCGACGACCCGCACTCCGCCGGCGCGCAGCTTGGCGACCACCGGATCGAGACAGTCCACCTCTATCGACAGATGATGCATTCCCTCGCCATGCTTATTGATAAACTTGGTGACGAAGCCGGGCTGGCCGGGCAGATCCTCGATCAGCTCGACCACAAATCCGCCGAGATGAAAATCCTGCCAATAGAACGCGCCGCTCACCTGGTCGTCGCGGGTCTTGGGACTGCGCTGGATCGCGGGAAAATAGCGCGTGAAAAATTCCGCCGCACGATCGATTGATTTAACCGCGATCGACACATGGTCGAAACGCATCCGTACTTCTGTCGCCGCTGCCATCGTGAACCGATCTCCTTTCCGGGCGTCGAAATCCGCGAAGTGCGATGCGGTTTTCCGCGTCCGCCCGCGTGGCGCGCCGATGAGAATTTGCGCGCGCGGGATACCGATTATGATTCCAAGGATTTCGCGGCGCGAACGCACCGGAAACAGCCATGGTTCGACAGCCTAGAGAATCATGTTTAGCGCCGCCGGTCGAGTTCCCGGACGGGCTTACCGGTGTGCGCGAAGCCGCGGCCGGTAGCGCGCCAGCAAACGGAACGTGCTGCGCCAGACCATCGGCCAGCCGTTGTGAATCTTGCTCGCGTACACACCGAGCGATTGTCCCGCACGCGAGAGCCGCGGCACGTCAAAGAAACTCGAGCCGGGCGCTCACTCCCGACTCGCCGCCCGTCACGACGATATAGCCGCCACCCTTGAACGGTCCGGCGTTGAAGACGCGCGTCGGGCCGATCGAATCCTCGCCCGCGGACTCATGGATATGGCCCGAAATACAGATGTCGGGCTTGAATTCTTCGATAAACCGGCGCGCGGCGGTGCTGCCGACCGATTTGCCCGACGCGATCCGATCGCACTTGGTATCGATCGGCGGCGGGTGACAGATCATAAGCGCCGGTCGCGTGCCAGATACCTGCGAGTAGCCGGCGCATAGCGCCGCGTAGATTTCGTCTTCGGTCAATTCGGTCGGAGTATGAAACGGAGTGAGGTTCGAGCCGCCGCATCCGAAAATTCCGATGCCGTTGACGATTCGCCCCATCCCGTGCAGCGCGATTCCCTCGGCCTCGAGAAACGGAATCGTCTCGCGGCGATCAAGGTTGCCCGGCAGCGCAAGGATATTGGGGCACGCGCGGCGGACGTCATCGAGGACGATGCGCATCTGGTCGGGACCGCCGAAGTTGGTCAAGTCTCCGGACAGGATGACGAGATCGCAATCGCGCATGACGGCGCCCATCCGCTCAAGATTGCGCGTAGCCATATGCACATCGCCGAACGAAACGATCTTCATCGCACATCCACCACCAATTCAGCTTAGCGGAGCGGGGATTGAGCGGGTAGTCCGCGCGACGCCACGGACACAGACCTAAGGTACGTGAAGCAGGCCGGAAGACGGGCGGCTCGCGAGCCGCCCCTACGAAGACAGATTTGTTTCACTTCGTTTCGAACGGGCGGATTGCCTGCAGATACCCTCTCCCTCCGGGAGAGGGCGGCGCGGCGCGATGCTTGCGCTTTTTTCGCAAGCATCGTGACGCGCAGGTGAGGGTGCTGCTCCTACTCCTCCAGCACCGACAGAATCTGTTCGATTACGGAATCCATCTCCTTCAAGACCACATCGTTCCAGAACCTGACTACGCGATAGCCTTGCGTCTCGATGAACTCCTCCCGCTCATCATCGTACACTCGATCGTCCACATGCTGGCCGCCATCGAGCTCGACTACCAGCTTTCGTTCGACGCAGCAGAAGTCTGCGATGTAGGGACCAATCGGGAATTGGCGGCGAAATTTCAGATCAGCGAAGCGACGTCCACGCAGCAGTTTCCAGATCACTTGCTCCGCGTCGGTCATGTCGCGGCGCAATTTGCGCGAGTTGGTTAGCTACTTCGCCGAGAGCAGTGGCTTGTGCGTATGTGTTCGCTTCATGGAAGAAAGACGCAGAGCAGCACCCTCACCCACGCGTCACGGCGATTGCTGAAAGAAGCAATCGCCGCGCCGCGTCGCCCTCTCCCGGAGGGCGAGGGTATGGCTGAAGACCGGCAGGGTGTGAGCGCCGCGACCTTTTCGCAGGGGCACTCTATGATTTTGGAGGGTTGAGATACTCATCTCCGTCAATGTATGTGAACTCGCCCTCAACTCTTGGCGGGCGGTGGTGAAGAGCCCTCAGATTCAGAGTCACCGGAATTTCGACATCCGAAGGCGTTTTGCTATATCGGGTCGCTGATCTCTCTGGAATTGCCGCGGCGCGCTCCAGATCCTTCGGAAATTCACCAGCCCTGCGTAGTGCCAAAGCGATTCGTCCCTCAAGCGGTTCGAGGCCTCGCAAAGTCGCTAGCCCAATTCCGATTAACGCACGCGAGGCAAAGTCTGTTTCTCCAATTTTCAGCGCTGAGGCGATTAGACGAAGGCTTTCTTCCAATTTTTTATGGGGCTCGTCGTGATGAATGCCGCCTTCAAGGTTCGCACAAAAGCGAATCAATTCCTTAACCGAGGCCTGTCGCCCTACCGCAATCATCACGGTTTGTTGCAGAAAGCGTTGCAGATTTATTCGCTCGATTTCAAGGCGGTGGGGGGGCGGATAGTCCACAACTAGACCCTCGAAAAGACCAGCGCAGAAGCTGTCCTGGCTTTTGCGAATTAGGCGGCGAACGCAGCAGATATTGACAGGGAAGGTGATGGGAATTCGAATAGGTCCGATTTACTTCGCGATGAAGTCCATCAAGCAAAAGGATTCGAAGATCGGCAGAAATCTTCAATAGGTCGAATGGGTTAACCTCCGGACGACAGCGTCCTCGCAGATCCGCCAGACGATATAGGAACGAGGTCTCAATTCTCATGTCGTCAATGACTCCAAATCGGAAGGGCGGTGTTGCCACCGCCCTTCCCCGTCACCACATCCGCCACCCCACCACACACTTTTGGCGCGCCACGCGCGCTGCGTTTTGGGTGGGCCCCAGAGGAATCACCAAGCCGATTTCGCGATTACCAAAGTCGTCCCGAAAATCTGCCGATGATTCTCCCCAGCCGCACAGGAAACCGGATCAAAGTTTTCGTCCACCCCCATCCCCGCCGTCCGATCCTCCAGCGCCCTCACGCCCCTCAACCTCCGGAGCCCCTAATCTGTCATGCCTGTGCGACGGCTGGATGCCGTGCGCATTCAGGACCAATCGTTGAAACCACTTCTTCCTCTTCGACTATCGCCCACTCCCCGCGGCTCTCGAGCTCGAACACCGCCGTGCATTCGTCGCACTCGATCCACGCGCGGCTCGGTTCGCGCTCGTCGCCGTCAACCTTCGCGATCAGATGCAGCCCATCCGCACGATGCCGCCGCGCGATCGTGCCGAACGCCTGCGACTCGAAAATCTCCTTGCTCCCACCGCTCATCACCACACCTCCTCAACTGCATCCGCTGGTCGCGCCGCAATTCATGCACTTGTAGCAAGCGCCGTTGCGGACCATGATCGATCCGCAATCGGGGCACGGCGGCGCGTCGGCCTGGTTGATGAACGCCTGGCGCATCCCGGCGTCCTTGCCATCGCGCAAGCTCGCGACGGTCGGAGCCGCGGCCAGAATGGGCGCGTTGTCGCGCGCGTCCCGCGTATCGACCGTCTTCGATTCATCGACCACAATTCCGACTTCGCGCTTGGCTTCCTCGTCGAGGAACTTCGACGCCATCCACCGAAACAGGTAATCGACGATCGACTTCGCATACGGAATCTGCGGATTCTTGGTGAAGCCCGACGGCTCGAAACGGATATGGGCGAACTTGTCCACCAGGAACTGCAGCGGCATCCCGTATTGCAGCGCGTAGGAAATCGCGGTCGCGAACGAATCCATCAGGCCCGAAATCGTCGAGCCCTGCTTCGACATGATCACGAAGATCTCGCCCGGCGTGCCGTCCTCGAACAGGCCTACGGTGATATAGCCCTCGTGGCCCGCGATATCGAACTTGTGCGTGATCGAGCGACGCTCGTCGTTGAGCTTGCGACGGCGGGTGTGGAACTCGTCGCCGTGAGCAGCCGCGGTAATCTGCGCGACCGCGTCGGCGGCGCGCTCTTCCTTTTTGCCGGTGTTGAGCGGCTGGATCCGCTTGGAGCCGTCGCGGTAGATCGCGACCGCCTTCAGGCCCAGCTTCCACGCGGTCATGTAGGCCTCGCCGACTTCATCGATCGAGGCGTCGGTCGGCATGTTGATCGTCTTCGAGATCGCGCCCGAGATGAACGGCTGCACCGCGCTCATCATCTTGATGTGTCCGTTGTAATGGATCGTGCGCGAACCCGCGCGCGGCTTGAACGCGCAATCGAAGACCGGCAGATGCGCGTCGGCAAGCGCCGGTGCGCCCTCGATCGTCTCCTGCTCGTCCAGGTACTCGACGATCTCCTGCACTTCCTTCGAGTCGTAGCCCAGGCGCTTGAGCGCGCGCGGCACGGTGCCGTTGACGATCTTGAGCATCCCGCCGCCGACCAGCTTCTTGTATTTGACCAGTGCGATATCGGGCTCGATTCCGGTGGTGTCGCAATCCATCATGAAGGCGATCGTTCCGGTCGGCGCGATAACCGTGGCCTGCGAGTTGCGGTGTCCCGCGCCCTGCCCCGCGGTCAGCGCCTCGTCCCATGCCTCGCGCGCGGCTCCCAGCAGATCAAGCGGCACGTAAGCGGGCTCGAGCTTGTAGGCGTGGCCGCGATGCCGCTCGATAACCTTGAGCATCGCATCGCGATTCGGCGCATAGCCCTGGAATGGACCCATCTGCCCCGCCAGCCGCGCTGACTGCAGATACGCCTCGCCCGTCATCAGCGCCGTGATCGCGGCGGCATAGCTGCGCCCCTGATCGGAATCGTACGGCATCCCGAGCGCCATCAGCAGCGCGCCGAGATTGGCGTAGCCAAGTCCGAGCTCGCGGTACGCGTGCGCGTTGGCGCCGATCTCTTCAGTCGGGTACGACGAGTTATCGACGATAATGTCCTGCGCCGTGATCAGCACGTCCACCGCGTGACGGAACGCGCGCACGTCGAACTCGCCGCGCTCGTCGATAAACTTCATCAGGTTGAGCGACGAAAGATTGCACGCCGAGTTGTCCAGATGCATGTACTCGCTGCACGGATTCGAGGCGTTGATTCGTCCCGAGGCCGGGCAGGTGTGCCAGGTGTTGATCGTGGTGTCGAACTGCATCCCGGGGTCGCCACAGGCGTGCGCCGCTTCCGCGATCATCTTTAACAGATCGCGCGCGCGGTATTCATTGGCGGTCTCGCCGCTGCGCACGAACTTGGTGTGCCACTTGGAATCGTCGGCCACGGCGCGCATGAAGTCGTCGGTCACGCGCACCGAGTTGTTCGCGTTCTGGAAAAACACTGAGCCGTAGGCGGGTCCGTCGAGCGAGCCGTCATAGCCCGCATCGATCAGCGCCCACGCCTTCTTTTCCTCTTCGACTTTGCACTTGATGAAGTCCTCGACGTCCGGATGGTTGACGTTGAGCACCACCATCTTGGCCGCGCGCCGGGTCTTGCCGCCCGATTTGATCACACCGGCGGACGCGTCCGCAGCCTTCATGAAAGACAGCGGCCCCGAGGCCGTTCCGCCCGACGACAGCTTCTCGTGCGAACCGCGCAGCGCCGAGAGATTCACGCCGGAGCCCGAACCGCCCTTGAAGATCATTCCCTCGTTGCGATACCAGCCGAGGATCGAATCCATGTTGTCGTTGACCTTCAAAATAAAGCAGGCCGAGCATTGCGGTTTGGGTTCGATACCGACGTTGAAATAGACCGGGCTGTTGAACGAAGCCATCTGGTTGAGCAGCAGATGCGTCAGCTCGGCCTTGAACGTGTCGCGCACGTCAGTCGAAGCGAAGTAGCCCTGGCGGTCGCCCCACAGGCTCATTGTCTCGACCACGCGTCCGATTAGCTGGCGGACCGAACGCTCGCGCTGCGGACTTCCGAGCGGACCGCGGAAATATTTTGACACGACGACGTTGGTGGCAGTCTGCGACCAGAAGCGCGGAACCTCGACCTCGCGCTGCTCGAACACGACGCGTCCATCTTCGCCCGAGATCACGGCGCTGCGCAGCTCCCACTCGACCTCGCTCATCGGGTTGACGCCGGGCCGGGTAAAGAAGCGCTCGAGCGCTAACGGATTGCGCGCGATCTGCTGTCCTTGGGGCTGTTGATTGCGCTCTGTAGACTTGCTTGCCATCTTATCCAAATCGACCGCTCCACCCGCCATCGGCCCCACCTCCGCCTCTTTGCGTGCCTGTTAAAACCCGTCCCCAGCCAGTTGGGCTAAATCGTCGCCAGGAACCCTTGGGACCACCATATATGGGGCCAAACCATCCAGCGGCGTGGGCGAAAATATGCGCTTTCGCCTGGGTGGATGTCAAGTGCGAAAGCGCAACCTGTAGTGTGGACGACCTTGTGCACAACCCATATATTAGGCTGTGGATAATATTTCGTAAACCCTTCGCCCGCGTAGTTCCACTTTTCATTCGAGGGGTTCAAAATTAGTGCGACTAATTCAGTGATGAGGGCCAGAAGACGCCTCCGAACAGATCGGATAGGCGCATTTTACCGCGTCATTTCAGGCTGGATTGATCTGCGCTATCGTAAACCCGCGATGGCATCGAAACGTTCGCGTCCGCTGGTCACGATCGCATCGGCCCTACAGCCGATTCTCGATCGTCTGGATATCGAAGGCGAGTTCGGACTCGGCCGCCTGATTCGCGCATGGCCCGAGATCGCGGGCGAGACGATCGCGCGGCGCACCGAGGTGGTGTCGCTCAAGTTCCACACCGCTGTGATTAAAGTTTCGGGCGCGATGTGGATTCAGGAATTGAACCTGATGAAGGCGCAGATTCTTGCGCGCGTGCGCGAGACGGTTGGTGACGATATCGTGCGCGATATCCGCTTTATCGCGGGGCGCCTGTCGCGCAGACCTGCGCCGAAGCTGCGCACGGTGCCGCGTCCGACGCGCTACGCGTTCGAGCTTCCTCCGATTCGCGATCCTGAGTTGAAGCGCGCGTTCGAGCGCCTGATCGAAGCCTGGGGCCGCGCGGGAAATTAGCAGCCGCACACAGTCTGTGGATTGACCCCGATACGCGCCTAGCGCTATTGGCGCGCGTTTGTGGCAAGATTCGCACGAGCAAAATTCTTTCATCCGGAAATACGCGGGGACCTATCGATGGCGCAGGAGATCAAAAGCAAGGCGCTCGATCTGGCGCTGAGCCAGATTGAAAAACAGTTCGGCAAAGGCTCGATCATGAAGCTCGGAGAGCAGGCGATCGCGCAGGATATCGCGGTCGTGCCGACCGGCTCGCTCGGACTCGATATCGCGCTCGGAGTAGGCGGATTGCCGCGCGGGCGCGTGGTCGAGATCTACGGCCCCGAGTCCTCGGGCAAGACCACGCTCGCGCTCGAATGTATCGCAGAGGCGCAAAAGCGCGGCGGCACCTGCGCGTTTATCGACGCTGAGCACGCACTCGACGCCGCGTACGCGCGCAAGCTCGGGGTCAAGGTCGAAGACCTGCTCATCTCGCAGCCCGACAACGGCGAGCAGGCGCTCGAAATCTGCGAGACTCTGGTGCAGTCGGGCGCGATCGATGTACTGGTGATCGATTCGGTCGCCGCGCTGGTGCCGCGCGCAGAGATCGAAGGCGAGATGGGCGAGCCGCAGATGGGCTTGCAGGCGCGGCTGATGTCGCAGGCGCTGCGCAAGCTCACCTCGATCATATCGCGCTCGCGCACCATCGTGGTGTTCATCAACCAGATCCGGATGAAGATCGGCGTGATGTTCGGGAATCCGGAAACGACCACCGGCGGCAACGCGCTCAAGTTCTACGCCTCGGTACGCATCGACATCCGGCGCATCGGCACGATCAAATCGGCGACCGAGGTGATCGGCTCGCGCACCAAGACGAAGGTGGTGAAGAACAAGGTCGCGCCGCCCTTTCGCGAAGCCGAGTTCGACATCCTGTACGGTTCGGGAATTTCCAAGGAAGGCGAGCTGGTGGATATCGGCGCCGACATGAACGTGATCGAGAAACTAGGCGCCTGGTATTCCTACAACGGCGAGCGAATCGGACAGGGGCGCGAGAACGCGCGCGATCTGCTCAAGGCGAATCCTCATTTGGCCGACGAGATCGAGGCGAAAATTCGCGAGAAGCTCGCGGTCAAGCCGGTCGTCCTGCCCGAAGCCGCCGCCGAAGAAGAAGAGCCGCCGGAAGAAGCGCCCGCCCCCGCCCCGCAAGGAAAAAAGAAGGGCTAGAGAAAATGGCTCGATTCCTCCCCGTCGTCTGACCGAAAGTGTGGACGGAATTTATTCCGTCAACTAAAAGGCGGCGGGTTAAAACCCGCCCTACATCCCCGCCTGGAGGTGCGCGAGGAGCGCCGGGCCATGGAGCGCGAGCAGGCGCGAGAGCTCGAAGCATAGCCCGAACAGCGCGCCGAAAATTCCGCCGTTGACGCGTATCCAGTCCAGATGCGTTCGCGTCTTGGTCTCGATCTGAAACCGAATCTGATCGTCGGTCAGCTTGGCCAGGTTGTCCTTGACCATCTGCGTGATCTGACCGCGGCTCGCCTCGACCGCCCGCCGCACCATCGCCGCCATCATCGCGCTCGCCTTTTCGTGCGCGAAGCTGGCGGGCTTTTGCAGCTCGGCGCCAAGCTCGTGGACCGCGCCTTCGAGCGTGCTCATCAGCTCGGGATCGTTTCGCAGCTCGGGCAGGCGATGACGCAAGTTCGCGACGATCCGCGCGCTCAGCGGACGCACGCCCACCCGATTGAGCGCGGCATAAATCCGGGTGAAGGTCTTCGGCAGCACCTTGCGCAAAATCCCGTCGAGCCGCTCCAGCGCCTGCTCCGATTCGAGCGCCGCGGTCACGCGATCCATCACGTGCCCGACCGCCTCACTGCCCAGCACCTCGTCGATTTTGACTTCGGTCAGATACGCGCCCGCGCGCGCGACCAGATCCATCTCGCCGAGCTTGCGCCCGATCATCTCGGGCGTGAGCCATTCCTTTTCGATCGTCACCGCGATTCCGTCGATCAGCTTGACTCGGTTTCGCGGCAGCACGCCCGAGTTCGGCAGGTACCATCGCCGCTCGAAGATCATCTTGAGCGCGATATAGTCGCATAGCCCGCCGATCAGCGCCGCCTCGCCCATCGCGCGCACGACCTCGCCCGTAATCGAAAGCGTGGTGAAGCGCAGGATGATCCAGCCGGCGATATAGCCGACGGCGGAGACGGCGAGCGTCAGATCGCCCTTGCGCGAGAAGAGGAACTCGTTCCAGGTCGCGGGCGCGCGCCGCGCGACGATAACCTGAGCGCTATCCATGCTTAAGATTGTGGCCCGACCGGCGCGCTAATCAAGCCGCCCTGATGCAGTCGAAACATTGCTACCGCGCGCGCATCAGGATGTGGTAATGCATTCCACACTGCGTCATCAGCAAAAGGAGCGCATCGGTGCGATTAAGTGGAATTGGTGGACTGATTTCGATTGCGGCACTTCTGGCCTGCGCCGGGTGCGCGGGAATTCAACCTCCCTCGGCGGTGGAGCTACCTGCTGCCCCGTTGACGCCGCCAGTTCTCAACCTATGCCCGATGCCGGCGGTGTCCAACGATCTTGCGGCGAAACCCGGCTTCACGATGCTCAACGTGAACGTCGCCGATGCGGCGCACAAGCCGATTGGCGGATTGAAGCAGGCCGACTTCGATACCTATGCGAACGCGACGGCATATCCGATCGCGTTCTTTCATCACGACGGTGCCGCGCCGGAATCGATCGCGCTGGTAATCGACACCTCCGGCAGCATGCACCCCAAGCTTCCAATCGTTAGCAGCGCGCTCGCCGATTTTCTCACTAAGCTGTATCCATGCGATGAAATCGCGGTGTTCGCGTTCTCCGATCGCTCCTACCTGCTCCAGCCCTTCACCACTGACCATCAAGCCGCGGTGCAGAAGCTTGGCTTGCTCCGCGCCAACGGCGAAACCGCTCTCTATGATTCTATCGCCATGGCGATCGACTACCAGCAGAAGTCCGCTCACTATCCCAACCGCATAGTTATCGTGATCACCGACGGCATGGATAACCACAGCAACGCAACAGAAAACGATCTGATTACGAAGAGCAGGACGAGTGGCGTTCAGGTGTTCCTGATTGGAATCGGGGATCCCAACGCATCGCCTCAAGGACAGAACCTCGCGATGGGCCCCTTCGTGCTCGGCGGCGCTGATATCGAACACGTCGATGCGAAGACAATCGACGATCTCGCCGACGCATCCGGCGGGCAGGCCTTCATCGTGCCGACGGTGGAGGACAAGTACGACAGCGGAGCGTTCGCAAAAGCGCTCGCATCGATCGGCTCGGTGCTCGGCCAGGGATACTCGCTCGGGATCGTTCTGCCATCGGGTATCTCCGCGTCGAGCGTGACTGTCGCGATACCGAGTCATCCCGACGCCGTCGTGACGACGCGCGTGGTGCCCGCCGCGCAATCGCCGGGGCCCTGAATCTCAATCGCGCCAGTGGGCAGGCGCGGCTCGCTTGGCTAAGATAAACTTCTCATGCGCTGGACTACCGCCAATATCCGTCAATCGTTTCTCGATTTCTTCAAAGATCGCGGACATACCGTCGTGCCCTCGTTCTCGCTGGTGCCCAAGGGCGACCCGACATTGCTGTTCGTCAACGCCGGGATGGTTCCGTTTAAAGACTATTTTCTGGGCGTGCGCACTCCCCCGCATCGGCGCGTCGTCGACGCGCAGAAATGCCTGCGGATCAGCGGCAAGCACAACGACCTCGAAGCCGTCGGCCGCGACACCTACCATCACACCTTCTTCGAGATGCTCGGCAACTGGTCCTTCGGCGACTACTACAAGACCGAGGCGATCGCCTGGCACTGGGAGCTGATCACGAAAATCTGGGGCGTCGATCCGAAGCTGCTCTACGCCACCGTACACAAGGACGACGACGAGGCGCGCGGCATCTGGCTCAAGATGGGCGTGCTGCCGCCCGACCGTATCCTGACGTTCGGCGACAAGGAAAATTTCTGGGAGATGGGCGAGACCGGGCCATGCGGTCCGTGCTCCGAGATTGATATCGATCGCGGCGCGGCCGCCTGCGACGGCGCGGCTCATCCGGGAATTGCGTGCGCGGTCAACGTCGACGGATGCGAGCGCTACATCGAGCTCGGCAATCTCGTCTTCATACAGTACAACCGCGACGCGTCGAAAAAGTTGACTCCTCTGCCAATGAAATGCGTCGATACCGGCACCGGCCTCGAGCGCGTTGCCGCGGCGCTGCAAAGCCTCGAGACCGGCCGCGTCCTCGGCAACTACGATATCGATCTGTTTCAGACGATCATCTCGAAGGTCAGTATCGCCGCGTCCGAGCTTGGCGCCGGCGCGCGCTACGGAGAGAATGCCGAAAGCGACATCTCGTTCCGCGCGATCGCCGATCACGCGCGCACGATGACTTTTCTGATCGCCGAGGGCGTGATGCCCGGCAACAGCGATCGCGAGTACGTTCTGCGCCGGATTATCCGCCGCGCCGCGCGCCACGGCCGCTACCTCGGGATTCATCGCCCGTTCCTGGCGGGAGTGCATCAGGGCGTGGTCGAGGCGATGGGTGCGGCGTATCCGGAGCTTCGCGAGAACAGCGCAAAGATCGCCGACGCGATCACGCAGGAGGAAGCGCGCTTCGGCGAGACGCTTGATCGCGGCCTCGAACTGATCGAGCAGGAGCGCGCTCGACTGGCGAAGTCGGGCGGCAAGACGCTTTCCGGTGAAGTCGCATTCAAGCTCTACGACACTTACGGCTTCCCGCTCGATCTGACCGAAGACGTGCTGCGTCCCGACGGTATCGTCGTCAACACCACAACCTTCGACCGCCTGATGGACGAGCAGCGCGAGCGCGCCCGCGCCGCGCGCAAGGAAGACAGCGGAGCGCCCGAGCTCTCGATCGCGAAGGGCACGGCCTCGCGCTTCGTCGGACATGATCGCTACGACGCCGATTCCGAAGTCCTCGCCGCGAGCGCGAACGGCGGCGAGAGTATCGCAATTGTCGTTGCCGAGACTCCTTTCTATCCTGAAGGCGGCGGGCAGACCGGCGACCGCGGCGTGATCGAAACCGCATCCGGCGCGCTCGCCGAAATTGTCAACACGCGCAAGGCCGAGGGCTCGATCGTCCACACCGGCCGTCTGCTGCGAGGCGACGCGCGCGAGTTCCAGCGCGGCGCGCACGTCACACTCAAGGTCGATCGCGGTCGCCGCGACGCCGCGATGCTCAATCATTCGGCCACGCACATCCTCCACTACGCACTGCGCGATATTCTCGGCACGGGAGTGCATCAGGCGGGCTCTCTCGTCTCGCCGGAGCGGCTGCGTTTCGATTTCGCGCATCAGGGGCCGGTCGGCGACGAGCGCCTGCAGACAATCGAAGAGGAGATCAACGCGCGTATCCGCGAGAATGCCGCCGTCACGGTCGAAGAGATGGCCTACGACGACGCAATCAAGGCGGGCGCGCTCGCGTTTTTCGGCGACAAGTACGGCGACGTCGTCCGCGTGGTGCGGATGGGCGATTTCTCGGTCGAGCTATGCGGCGGCACGCACGTCTCGCGCACCGGCGACGTCGGCTTCTTCAAGCTCGAAGCCGAGTCGGGCGTCGCGGCGGGAGTGCGCCGCGTCGAGGCGGTGACCGGACAGGGCGCGCTCGAATCGATCCGACGGCAGGAAAAGATTCTCGACGAGATCGCGGGCAAGCTCGGCGCGCGCGATTCCGCCGCGCTCGATCGGCTGGAAAAAATTCTCGCGCGCGAAAAAGAGCTCGAAAAAAAGCTCCGCACGCTCGAACAGAAACTCGCCTCCGGCGCTAGCGGAGCAGCCTCGGCGGACGAAACCGTGCGCGAGGCCGGCGGCATCAAGATCATCACCCGCCGCGCCGACGGCGTCGATCCGCGCGCGCTGCGCGAGATGGCCGATCGAATGCGCCAGAAATATCCGTCGTCGGTAATCGCGCTCGGCTCGGACACGGGCGATGGCAAGGTCGCGCTGCTGGTCGCAGTGACGTCCGACCTGACCGCGCGGGTCAAAGCGGGCGACATTATCAAGCAGATCGCGCCGATCGTCGGCGGCACCGGCGGCGGCCGCCCCGACCTCGCACAGGCCGGCGGCCGCGACGCCTCCAGGCTCGACGAAGCCCTCGCGAAGGTCGCGACGCTGGTCGCATGAACGTAACCCTCGCCGGATTCACATCGCGCGCGCGATCGACTAGGATCACCTTCGCGCCGCGATTGCGGCCGAGATGAGTATCGAGCCGTCAAGCATCCCCAGCGGTTTTAGAGGCCCGGCGATTTCAGAAGTAGCCAATCCCGATTCGCTCGATTCGCTCGAACTCCACTTCGACGACCCGCGCCTGTTCACCGATCTGCTCGGCCAGCACGACTCGCATCTGCGCACGCTCGAGTCGGCTCTCGGCGTAAGAATCAGCGGCGCGGGAACCGCGCTCAAAATTTCCGGTCCGCATTCCGAGCAGGCGCTCGCAGGCAAAGTCCTGGGCGAGCTGTACGATCTGCTCAAACGCGGCTACCCGATTTATCCGAGCGACGTCGAATACGCCCTGCGCATCCTGCGCGGCGACCGCAACGCCGAGCTCAAGGATATTTTTCTCGACACGATTTATGTCTCGGCGCACAAGCGCGTCATCTCGCCCAAGTCGCTCAACCAGAAGGCCTATATCGACGCAATTCGCGCGCACGATATCGTGTTCGGAATCGGTCCCGCCGGAACCGGAAAGACTTACCTCGCGATGGCGATGGCGCTGGCGGCGCTCATGAAAAATCAGGTCACGCGGATGGTGCTGTGCCGGCCCGCGGTCGAAGCCGGAGAGAAGCTCGGCTTCCTGCCCGGCGACCTTGCCGAGAAAGTTAATCCCTACCTGCGCCCGCTCTACGACGCGCTGCACGACATGGTCGATTTCGACCGCGCGCGCCGGATGCTCGAGCGCGGCACGATCGAAGTTGCGCCGCTGGCCTTCATGCGCGGACGCACGCTCAACGATTCGTTCATCATCCTCGACGAGGCGCAGAACACCACCTCCGAGCAAATGAAGATGTTCCTGACCCGGCTCGGCTATAACTCCAAGGCGGTGATCACCGGCGACGTGACCCAGATCGATCTGCCCAGCGGCAAGCTCTCGGGCCTCAAGGAAGCGCGCACCGTGCTGGCCGATACGCCGGGAATCAAGTTCGTCCACTTCACCGACCGCGACGTGGTGCGCCATCGCCTGGTCTCCGCCGTGATCCTCGCCTACGAATCCTTCAACGCCGACGGCTCGACCTCCCTTCCGGGCAACGACGATCGATCGCGGAGCTAGGGCGTAAGTGACGGTCGGGTTCCGAGCCGATACGGCGCGCGGCGTCCGTTACGCGAGTGCGATACGATCCGATGCGGCGCGGACTCTGCGCGCGATCGGACTTGCGCGCTGCGAGCTGTCGGTCGCGATCGTCGACAACGACGCGATCCGCGCGCTCAACCGCGAATACCGCGGCAAAGATCGCCCCACCGACGTGCTCTCCTTCTCGCAGGTGGAAGAGCCGGACGCGCCGCCGCCCGATCCGGCCGCGCTGATCGACGATCCCGCGACGATCCTCGGCGACGTGGTGATTTCGATCGACACCGCCCTCGCGCAGGCCCGAGATCAGGGTGTCACCGCGCGCGAGCGTCTGCGCACCCTGCTGATTCATGGCGTTCTGCACCTTATCGGCTACGACCACGAGCGCTCTCCCGGCGACGCGCGGCGGATGTTCGCGCGCGAGCGCGAGATCGCGGCGACGCTCGCGGCGGCGCGCAGACGGAGCCTCCGACGATGAAGCGCGGCCCGCGCGATCTGAGAACGGCCGCGATGCTGACGCATTTTACTCGCGCGTCGAAGGCCCGTGCCGCAATTGATAACCTGATCGCGATCCTCGAGCATCAGACGATTCGCGGCGGACGGCGGATGGTGCGCGGCGGCGCATCCGCGGTATGCCTGTTCGACGTTGCGCTGTCAGATCTGCGCGCGATCCTGGTGCGCAAAAATCGGCGGCGCTATGAACCGTACGGAATCGCGGTCGATCGCCGATACGCTTTCACCCACGGCGCCCGGCCCGTGATCTATTTGCCCTGGCGCGAGGCCAAAGCGATCGTCGCGCCGCGAGAGCATTGGCGCGTCGTGAGTATCGAGCTCGAGCGCAAGCCCGCGGTCGATTGGACGCACGAACGCGAATGGCGCGTGCCCGGCGATCTGCCTCTGGACCCGCGAACCTCGGCGGCGCTGGTTGAAAACTGGCGCGACGTGGATACCATCTACGATCACTTCGGCGGCCGTCCGCCGTGCGCCGGAGTGATACCGCTCAGCGAATTGTTTGGCTCATGATGTCATCGAACTTCCTCAACCGATTCGCGCTATGCGTCGCAAGCGGCCTTGCGCTGGGCATGGCTTTTCCGAAATTCGATTTTGCGCTGCTCGCTTGGGTGGCGATGGTGCCGCTGTTCTATGCGATCGAGGGCGAGACGCTCGGCCGCGTCTTCGGATGGGCGTTTCTGGCCGGCTTCGCCAGCTTCGCGACCTCGATGTACTGGATCGTGGTGCCGCTGCACGACTTCGCCGACGTGCGGCTCGAATTCGCGCTGATGCCGATGCTGCTGCTGGCGGCGGTGATGGCGCTGTTCAGCGGCTTTGCGATCTGGATCGGTGCGGCGACCGCGCGCCGCTTGAGAATCTCGATCGCCATCACGATGCCGATAGCGTGGGCCGCGGTCGAATTGCTGCGCACCTATTTTCCGATCGGCTTTCCATGGAACCTGCTCGGCTATACCGCCTATCAGCATCTCGAGCTGATCCAATTCGCCGAGTTCACGGGCGTGTACGGCGTTTCCGCGCTGATCGTGTTCTTCAACACCGTCGTGTATCTCGTTCTGCTGCGGCGCGGGGGGGCGCGCGCGCAGGCGACGAGCTTATCAGTGCTGACCGGGCTGATGATCGCGATCCTGGGCTTCGGCGCGTGGCGGCTCGCCGATCTGCAAAGCCGGCAGCCGGCCGGAACCATCCGGGCCGCGATGGTCCAGGCGGATATTCCGCAGTCGCTCAAATGGGACCCGAGTTTCCTGCCGCAGAGTTTCAAAATCTATCAGGATGAAACCACGGCGATCGCCAAACGCGGCGCTGACCTGATCGTGTGGCCCGAAGCCGCCGCCGCATTTTATTTTCAACCCGATGATCGCTATCCGCCCGAGTTCGCCTCTGACGACGCCTACCGCGCCGCGCTGCTCGCACTGGCGCGCTCGACCGGCGTGCCAATTCTGTTCGGCGCTCCGGCGCTGGCGGAGCGCGACGGCCGGATGGGATTCTACAATCGCGCCTACCTGGTTTCCGCCAAGGGCGACGTCGTCGCGCATTACGACAAGATGCAGCTCGTGCCGTTCGGCGAGTACGTCCCGTTTCGTCCGATCCTCGGATTTATCGTCAGACGCGTTGTTCCGGGGCTCGATTCGATGTTCGCGGGAACCGAACAGACGTTGTTTCCGCTCGGCCACGCGAAGCTCGGCGTGCTGATTTGCTACGAGAGCATCTTTCCCGATCTGACCCGGCGCGAAGTCAAAGCCGGCGCCGAGGTGCTGGTCAATATCACCAACGACGCCTGGTACGGAAAAAGCTCCGCGCCCTACCAGACGCTCGCGATGGCCGCGATGCGCTCGGCGGAGACCAAGGTTCCGATGATTCGCGCGGCCAACACCGGAATCACAGCGGTAATCAAACCGAGCGGCGAGATCACCGAGCGCACCCCCATCTTCGAGCGCGGCACCGAGATCGGCGTGGTTGAATGGCGCCGGGTGCGCACCTTCTACACCATCGTGGGCGACCTATTCGCCGAGCTTTGCTTCCTCCTGACCGTGCTCGCCCTCCTCGCCGCCTGGCTCTATCCGCGCAAGCTAAAACCGCTCGCCGCACTGGCCGAAAAACTCGCGACCCAAAACGGCCACTCCCGCGCGAGCAGTAATCATGAGTGATAAAAGCCCGATCGAATGGACCGACGCTACATGGAACCCGGCTCGTGGATGCATAAAAATCAGTCCCGGATGTAAGCATTGCTACGCCGAACGCTTCGCAGAGCGATTTCGCGGCGTCCACGGGCATCCATTTGAACAGGGCTTCGACCTGCGCCTTGTTCCGGAAAAATTGCGCGACCCAGACGTCCGAGCCAGGAAAGGCGGTCGCCAAGAAGTTCCTTCATTCTCTCGTGGCGCTTGGTCAGCACCTGGTAGATGTGCCAGTCAGCCTGCTTCATGACCGAACCGACTTCACCGTAGTAACTCGCTTTAATATCGATAACTCTCGACGTTGACGGTGTCATTCCCGCGTGCGTGGCTGCCGCGCGCGAGGAATCCCGAACGAGGGCGGCTGCATGTGGCGTGGATTGGAGCATGTACGCCTCGGGATTTCTCGCCCAGGGCTCGAAATGACGATTGTGGGCTTGGCTGAGGCCACGATACCCATTCACCAAGCCCACATCCGTCATTTCGACCGAAGGGAGAAATCCCGAGGCGTCGATGCACTCACCCGCGAGCTGCGTGAATGCCAAGGGCCGAGCACAGAATTCTCGCGCGAGGACAGCGCGCGGGATGACAACATAGGCCGCGCTGCCCATTAAGTCGCGCGAGGATCTGTGGCACAATGTTGGATTCGCGGAAGGCCCTGCGCCCGCGCGAGGTGATTCATGATCAGCGACATGCGACAAGAGCTCGCCGACTTCGAAGATCGCGCCGATAAGCTCGGGAGGCGTCTTTGACGTCCCCGGACTAAACGCCCGCAAGAATCAGCTCCTGGAACAATCCAGCAAGCCCGAGTTCTGGGATCGTCCCGACACCGCGCAGGCCGCCCTGCGCGAGCAAGACCAAATTCGCGAACGCCTGTCCGGCTTCGAGCGCCTGAAGAAGCGGCTCGAAGAAGCTCGCCTGTTCCTCGAGATGGCATCCGAGGAAGCTCCCGCCGAAAGCGGCAAGGACGGCAAGGAAGACAGCGAGGCCGCGCGCGAGGCGGCGACCGCACTCGAATCCGCGCGCGAAGAGCTCAAGCAGCGCGAGTTCGAGGTGATGCTCGGCGGCGAGTTCGACCGCCTGGGCGCGATCGTCTCGATTCATCCGGGCGCCGGCGGAATGGAAGCGCAGGACTGGGCCGAGATGCTCTTGCGCCTGTATCTGCGATGGGCTGAGCGGCGCGGCTTCAAGACCGAGCTTGCCGACCTGCAGCCCGGCGACGGCGCCGGAATCAAGAACGCCACCTTCGAGGTCGAGGGCGACTTCGCGTACGGCTACCTGCGCGCCGAGGCCGGCATCCATCGCCTGGTCCGCATCTCGCCGTACGACGCGAACGCGCGGCGGCATACCTCGTTCGCCTCGGTGTTCGTGTTCCCGGCGATCGACGACAAGATCGAGGTGATCATCAATCCCGCCGACTTGCGCATCGATACTTATCGCGCGTCGGGCGCGGGCGGCCAGCACGTCAACAAGACCGACTCGGCGGTGCGGATGACGCATCTCCCGAGCGGGATCGTCGTGACCTGCCAGAACGAGCGCTCGCAGCACAAGAACCGCGCGATGGCGATGAAGATTCTGCGCGCGCGGCTGTTCGAGCTCGAGGAGCGCAAGAAGCGCGAGGAGCTCGAGAAGTTCAGCAAGGACAAAAAAGAAATCGCGTGGGGCAGCCAGATCCGTTCCTACGTCCTGCAGCCTTATCGCATCGTCAAGGACCATCGCACCGGCGTCGAGATCGGCAACACCGACGCGGTCCTCGACGGCGCGATCGATCCGTTTATCGAGGCCTATCTGATGGGCGTGCGCAAGGGCGACGCCGCCGCCGAGCCGAGCTAGGGGCGGTTGCGTTCGTAACCCGGCGCGCGCAAATCTGCATTACGAAACTGATCGCGCCTCAATTCCCGGAGGATGATACCGATGCTCGACCTCTACTTCTGGCCCACGCCCAACGGCTACAAAATCACGATGCTGCTCGAGGAGCTCGGGCTCCAATACGTGGTCGTGCCGGTCAATATCGGCAGGGGAGATCAGTTCACATCGGAATTTCTGAAAATCAGTCCCAACAACAAGATGCCCGCGATTCTTGATACCGACGGTCCCGGCGGCAAGCCAATCTCGATCTTCGAATCCGGCGCGATCATGATTTACCTGGCCGAAAAGCACGGCAGATTCATGCCCACCGAACCGCGCGGCAGGTACAACGTGCTGCAGTGGCTGATGTTCCAGATGGGCACCGTCGGCCCGATGCTCGGCCAGGCGCATCACTTCCGCCGCTACGCGCCCGAGCAGCTCCAGTACGCGATCGATCGCTACACCAATGAGGCCTCGCGCATCTACAACGTGATCGATCGGCGGCTCGCGGAAGGCGAGTACCTGGCCGGGGACTACTCGATCGCGGACATGGCGGTCTATCCGTGGCTGGTGCCGCACAAGATGCAGGGCCAGGAACTCGACACCTATCCCAATCTCAAGCGCTGGTACGAGGCGATTCGCAGCCGTCCTGCCACCCAGCGCGGCTTTTCGATGATGGCCGACGTGGTCGAACAGATGCGCGCGCAGGCACGGCAGCGGCAAAAACCGCACGACCAGGAATCGTGGAATAATCTGTTCGGCGACAAGCAGTTCGAAAAGCGCTAAGCGGCCGCGCGGCGCATCCATCGAACAACGCGTCGCGCGAATCCGGATGGACGACGAGCGTCAACCCACCGAACTTTCGCCGCGTGCGATCGTTCGGGAACTGAAGTTGTGCACGGCGACGTTGACCCTGTGGCCGCTCCTGAAGGATGAGGCGCGCGGCACTCCCGACGACCGGATGCGCGCGCTCGAGCTCGCGCCCGTCATCGGGTTCGCGGTGGGCGTCGCGCTCGCCGTGATCGATCATGCGCTTGCCGCGCTCCTGTCTCCCGGGGTGCGCTCGATCGCGGTGCTCGTGATTGCGTTCGCCGCGATGCTGGGGTTGCCGTCGCGTGGAATCGCCGATACGGCCGAGGCGCTTCGCCAGGGCGCGCGGGTCGGGCCCACGGGCCTGTCGCGAATCGGTCCGCTTGGCGCAGCCGTCGCAATCGCCGCGTTCGCTCTGGAAGCCATCGTGCTGGCTCGAATCGGTTCTGCAGCCGGACGCGCGAGCGCGATCGTGATGTCGCAGATGCTCGGGCGATTCGCGATCGTGCCGGTCGCCTACGGATTGCGGCCGCTCGAGCGATGGGGTCTCGGCCTGCCCTACGAAGTCGCCGTGACCTTTCGCGAGTTCGGGGTCGCAAGCGTGATCGCGCTCGGCCTGACCACGGTCCTCTACCAGAATATCGGCCTGATCGTGGTGGTCGCGTTCGCGGTCGTGGTCCTGCTGATGCGCCTGGCATTCAGCCGCAGGCTTGGCGGCGTGGCCGGCTACACCCTTGGCGGTGCGAGCGCGATCGCGGAGCTGGCGGTCCTTGCAACGGTCGCCGCCCTGGTGCGCTAGCGGTTGCGCTGCACTGCGCCGCGCCAGGCCCGCTCAACCTCGGCGCGCAACTCTTCGAGCGTGCCATCGTTTTTGATCACCAGGCTCGCGTGGCGGGCACGCTCCGCGTCCGAGAGCTGCGCGCGAATCCGCGCCTCGGTCTGCTCACGCGCCATCCCGCGGTCGCGCTCGACGCGCTCGATCACGCGCTCGCGTGCGGCGGTCACCAGCCAAATCTCGTCGCACATCGGCATCCAGTTGGCCTCGATCAGGATCGCCGCCTCAACCACGATCGGCCGGGTCTCGCCGCGCGCGCGAATCTCGCCGACCGACTTGCGCAGCGCCTCCAGGGTCGCGGGCCAAACGATGTCCGTCAACGCTTTTAACTTTTCCGGCTGCGCAAAGACTATCGGCCCAAGCTTTTTGCGATCGATCTCGCCGTCGGCATCAAGGATTTCGCGGCCGAACGCCTCGACGACTTTGCCGTACGCGGGGCCGCTCGGCACGTAGGTCAAATGTGCGACCTTGTCCGCGTCGAGGCTCGGCGCGCCGAGCTCCGAGAGCATTTTCGCGACCGTGCTCTTGCCCGATCCGATTCCGCCCGTCAGTCCGATTGTCAGCATCTCGATTCCTCTCGTCCGCTCGAATTCAGGCGCGCGAGCCGCCGGCGGCGGCTCCGCTCCAGGCTTGCATATCGTACAGATGATTGAAAAATCCGCCGCGCGCGCGCAACTCCGCAAAGGTGCCCGACTCCGCGATCATGCCGTCGCGCAGCACCAGGATCCGGTCGGCGTTCTGGATCGTCGACAGGCGATGCGCGATCACCAGCGTGGTCCGCCCGCGCATCGCTTCTTCCACCGCCGCCAGCACCAGCGCTTCGGTTTCAGTATCGAGCGCGCTGGTCGGCTCGTCCATGATCAGAATCGGCGCGTCTTTCACCAGCGCGCGCGCGATCGTGACGCGCTGCGCTTCGCCCTCGGACAGAGTGTGTCCGCCCCCGCCGACGGCTTCGTCAAGTCCGTTGGGCAGTTTTGCGATTACAGGCTCCAGCCGCGCCATCGCGGCGGCGCGAACGATCGCGGCCTCGGCGACCTCGGGATTTCCGAACGCGATATTGAGCCGCAGCGTGCCGCCCAATACCAGCGGCGGCTGCATCACCATCGCGATATTCCGCCGTAGCGACGCAAGCGACGCCTCGCGCACATCGATACCGTCGATTCGAATCGCGCCGGATTGCGCGTCGTAGAAGCGCGCCAGCAGCGACGCCATCGTGGTCTTCCCCGCGCCGCTCGGTCCGACGATCGCGATCTTTTGTCCCGGCCGCGCGCTGAAGCTGACTCCCGACAGAACCGGATGACCCGGCTCGTAGCCGAACACGACCTGATCGAACTCGATCTCGCCGCGTACGCGCGCGAGCGTCCGCGCGCCGGGCGTGTCTTTGATTTCCGGATCGATCGCCAGCAGCTCGAGGCATCGGCGCAGTCCCGCCTTTGCGCCTTCGACCTGGCCGTAGGTTTGAAAAATCTGGTTGACCGGCGCGTACAGCGACGCGAGATAAGTCGTGAACACGATCAGGTCGCCGATCGAGAGCCGCCCTTCGAGCACGTGGCGCGCGCCCAGGTAAATCACCCACGCGGTGCCGACCGCGATCATCACGCTGACCCCGCCCGAGTAGAGCGTCTGAAAAGTGTAGAGGCGAAGATTTTCGCCCAGGCTCTCGTTGCTGGCGCCGACGAATTCCCGGTACGAGCTCTCTTCGCGCGTGAACGCCTGCACCACGTGAATCGCGGAAAGCGCGCGATGCGCCACCGTGTACATCGTGCTCTCTTTCACGCGCGACGCGCTCGCCAGCCGATCGATCCGTCCGCTGATCGACGTGATCAGGACGAACAACAGCGGCACGATCGCGAGCGCGACAATCGTCAAGGTCGCGTCGATCCTGATCATCACCGCGAACATCCCGCCAAGCAGCACCATCGCCGCGAGCACCGGGAAAAACCCGTTCATCGCGATCGTCTGCACCGAGAACGTGTCGTAAGTGATGCGCACCATCAGGTCGCCGATCTCGCGGCGGCGATGAAACGCGAGCGAGAGCCGCTGCAAGTGATCGAACAGGCGCGCGCGCAGATCATTGACCATCATCTGCCCGATCGAGATCGTCAGGTAGTTGTTGATCACGTTGATGACCCCGAGAATCGCATAGATCGCGACCAGGCCCGCGCACGCGGACAGCAGCAGCTCGCCGCGCGTCATCGCGGGAATCCATCTGAGCTCCACCGGCGCGCCGCCGAGCACGTTGTCGATCACGATTTTGAGCGGCCACGGCTTCAGCACCTCGGCCGAAGACGCAAGCATCACGCCCACAACCGCAATCAGCAGCCGCCCCGCGTATGGGCGCATCCGGCGCAGCACCTGCCCATAGAGCGCAAGCGAACCCATCAGGCGCGCTCTTCCTGCGCGCTCTGCGGCAGTTCTCCAACCGACACTCCGAGTTCCTTCGCCGCCTCGGCGGCGGATGCCACGATCGCGGCGGCCAGCCGGCGCGCCCGCAACAGCGCGAATCCGCCGATCGCCAGCGCCGACAGGAATACTGCCACCACAGATTCGTCGAGCGACAGTCCCGCGGCCACCAGCACCACGAATACGCATCCCGCGACGATCAGCGCGCGACGCGGCTCGGCGCGCATCCGCCACTTGAGTGCGACGCGCCCATGCTCCCGCGTGATCGCGTTGAGTGGCGCACGAATCATCGGTGGAACAATCGCTTCCAGATCATATGACTGGAACCCATCGGTCACCGCGACCGCGAACCCGCGCCGAATCAGCGCCCGCCGCATCGCAACCAGTAACGCCGCGGGCTCGACCGGCGCACCAGCAGCGCCGCTCGCCGGAGCGAGAACGATACTGCCCCTCATGCCGGGCGCCGCGAGGTCATCGTCGGCAATCTCTTCGATACTCCATTTCACTCGCTCGCGCGCGATGCTTCTTTCGATCGGTCCGAGCAGGTACAGCAGCCACAGACGGATGCGGGCGATCGGTCCGCTAAATCGCGGCGGCAGCGGCGCGCGCGCCGCGCCGAGTGCGGCGACGATGATCGAGAGCGCGATACCGGCGGCGCCGAGCACCCCTAGCGAGCGGCTGAATGCGCCCAGGATGATCAGAACGATCGCCGCGGCGACCCACTGGATCGAAAGCACCAGATCGGTCGCGGGCTGCAGGTTCGCGTTTGGATAAACGGTTTGAAACAGACCACGGCCGAACGCGCCGTAATATACTCGAGCCCCGCCCAGGATCGCGCTCAGTCCGGACCCCCGCGCATAGATCGTGTCGCCCGCGGAAGCCCGCAGCGGATAGCGGCGATAAAGCATCCCTTCGCCGCTCCCGTAGCCCCGCTGCTGATCCAGGTAGGCACTCAGCGTCGCGCGGCGCTCGTGGATCACGGTCGCTCCAGGAGCTGACGCCAGGGTCTCGCCACGTTCGGCCAGCCGCCACGCAAGATCAACATCGTCACCCGCTGCGGTGAAGTCCGGATCAAATCCGCCAACCGCGCGCAGCGCGGCCCGGGTAATCGCCATGTTACAGCCGCATAGCTGCGCCAACCGGTCGTCGCCGGCGCGGACCTCGCACGGCAAACCCGGAGCGGCAGCCATCGCCGCCGCCTTCGCCCTATTCGCCGCGGGCGCTAAATTCGGGCCGCCCGCCGCCGCGACCCCGCGGCGCGTGATGCATTCCGCCAGATGATATAGCCAGTCGCGATCGGCGCGCGCGTCGGCGTCGAGGAACGCCACGATCTCGCCGGTCGCCGCGTCGATTCCGGCGTTGCGCGCGCCGCCGAGTCCGCGATGGTCCACCCGGACCACGCGCGCGCCGCCCTGTTCGGCGGCCTGTGCGGTCGCGTCGGCCGAGCCGTCATCGACCACTATCGTTTCGTAGTCCGGATAATTCTGAACCCGCAGCGACGCGAGGCAATCGCCAAGCGTCGCCTCAGCATTATACGCCGCCACCACTACCGAAATGCGCGGAGCCGCCGCCAGCGCGGGCGGCAGATCGCTCTTGAAAGCTTCGCCGAGCGCCGCGAACGCCTGCTTGGGCCGGCGCTCGCGCGTGACCAGGCCGAACGCCCAGTCGGTAATCTCCGCCCCGCCGGTGTGCCACTCGTCGGTGAAAGCGAACACGATAAATCCGGACAGCCCAAGCTCGAAGGCCGCGCGCGCCTGCCATGAAAGGATCTCCGCCTGACGCGCTTCGCCCTCGCGGATTGTATCCATCCCGGTTTCGCTCAGGATGAGCGGCCGATCGCCGGTGCTCGATAGCAAGTGAGTCAGGTAGCGCCGATAGTCAGTTTCTTTATGTAGATATACATTGAAAGAAACTATATCCAGAAAACTCAGATCGAGGTATTCGGCCGACGGATAGTTCGAGTAGGTAAAGAGCCCCTCGGGATCGCTCTGCTTGCCGATATCGTAAAGCTCGGCAAGGAAACGGCTGACCGCGGCCGGTCCGTGCCATCTGACTATATCCGAGCGGACCTCGTTGCCCAGGCTGTAAGCCGCGATCGTGTCGCCGTATTTGCGCATCGCAAGGACGCCCGTGCGAATCGTCTTCCGGATTTCGCGGGTCATCTGGGGCGAGTCTAGAAACGCCATGTGGAACGGCCACGGAATGCCGATCATCAGGCGCAGCTCCGCGCGCGCCGCCTCTTCGATCATCCACTCGGGCGGAGGCACGTAGCAGCGCAGAAGATTCGCGCCTAGCTCGCGCATCAGCGCGAAATCCGCGCGCACCCGATCCGGCTCCGGATAGCGCTCGCCGCTTAAGTTGGGCGCAAACGGCCCGTAGGAGACTCCGCGCGCGAAAAATTTGCGCTCGCCGTCGAACAGATATTTCCCGCGCCCTGTCAGCCGAGCCATGACCGATGAGCTAATCGCAATCGCCGATCTCGCGCAACGCGGCGCCGATCGCGGACCACGGATCGGGTGCTGTCCGCGCGAGAGCCCGAAAAAATCCTGCTTGACTGAACGCCGTTCAGGCCGCGACAATCTTTGCGATGCGCCGAAAACTTCGCCTCCGCCGAGCCTGCCTCGCGTGAGCGCCGAGCGCTGGTTCGAGATCGCCGCCGCGCAGGTGCAGTCGCGCGTCGGACGCCACTCGTATGCCCTGCGCGCATGGCGATTGGTCAACGCGGCGGTCGAAAACTTTCTCGGCAACAACGATCTGCTGCGCGCCGCCGCGCTGACCTACACCGTCGCGCTGTCGATTGTCCCGATACTCGCGCTGGGATTTTCCGCGCTCAAGGGCTTGGGCGCCGCGGACCAGATGCGTCCGCTGATCGACAAATATCTTGCGCTCGGATCGAGCGGCACCGGCGAGCAGTTGATGAGCTATGTGCAAAACGTCAACGCCGCCGCGCTGGGCACCGCCGGCGCGGCGTTTCTGGTCGTGACCGTCATCTCGACGCTTAGCACTATCGAACAGGCTTTCAATGAGATCTTCCGGGTGGCGAAGAGCCGCAGCTACCTGCGCAAGTTCTCCGACTATCTGAGCGTGCTGTTCACGGTGCCGCTGATGATCGCGGCGGCCCTGGCAGTGACCGCGGTGGTCTCAGTGCGGGTGTCGGCGCTGCCGATACTTACTACCCTCGCCCCGTATTTTTTCGTGTGGGGAGCGTTCTTTTTTCTGTACACGTTTTTTCCTTACACGCGGGTCAAACTCGGTCCGGCGCTTCTGGGATCGCTCGTCGCCGCGATCCTGTTCCAGCTTGCGCAATGGGGATATGTCCGGTTTCAGGTCGGCGCGGCGAATTACAGGGCGATCTATGGCGCGCTCGCGACCGTCCCGATCTTCCTCGTATGGACATACTTAGCGTGGGCGATAATCCTGTTCGGCGCGGAGGTCACAGCCGCGGTGCAACGGGGCGCCGACTTCTCTCCGATGAATCCCGAGTCGCTCGATTTTCCATCCGCCGCCGTGCTGTACACGCTGGTGCGCCTCGCTGATCAGCAGTCCAGCGGAGAACCGCCGCTGCAATACCAGGATCTGGCGCATCCGCTCGGACTCGCGCCGGCGACTCTGGAGCCGGTGATCGAGGGACTTAAGTCGGGCGGCTTCGTGGTTGAAGTGCCTTCCTCGAAAGGCTCGAAAGCCGGCTCAGAACTCCACCTGGTACGAGCGCCCGGATCGATCAAGCTGGCGGACGCGCTCGCCTCGGCGACCGCCGGCGACAACTCGAACATCGCCGACGCGCGCGTCGCCGCGGTGATGCAACGAATCGTGAGCGCGCAGCGGCAGGTGCTCGAGACCATGACGCTTGCCGATCTGATGCGCGCGCCGGCTCCCCCGGACGCCGCCACCGCGCCCGCATCGATCGAACTGCAGCGCGAATAGCGCGCGCCGGCGGGTTTTCAAGTTTCCGCCTCTCGAATATGATCGCGCGCGATATGAGTATCGCCGAGCCGCGCGACGGCTTCATCAACCTGAACGGCGTCCGGCACCACTATCTGGATTGGGGCGGCGACGGAAATCCGATCGTGATTCTGCACGCAACCGGATTCTTCGGCCGGCTGTATCGTCCATTCGCCGAAGCCCTGCGCGCGATCGGGCATCCATACACGCTCGATCAGCGCGGCCACGGCGACAGCGACGCGGCCGCTAATGTGAGCGACCACGACTGGATGCACACGATGAACGATCTCGGCCGATTCATCTCCGCGATGGGCTGGAAAGCGGTGCGCGCGTTCGGCCATTCCTCGGGCGCAACCGCGATCGGCTCGCTCGCGTGCGAACGGCCCGATCTGATCGCCAAAGCGGTGCTGGCCGAGCCGGTGGTGTTCGAGTCGCCGACCGCGCCGGAACTCGAATGGCGCAATCCGTTTCTCGAAAGAACGCTCAAACGCCGCCGCGTGTTCGACAGTGTTGACGCCATGTACGCGAATTTCGAGCACAAACCGCCCTATGATACCTGGCGCCGCGATATGCTGCGCGACTACTGCGAGTTCGGCACCCGCATCGGCCGGGACGGAAAGCGCGAGCTCAAATGCGCGCCCGAAATCGAGGCGCAGATCTACCGCTCCTCGCGCGACTTCGACGGACTCGGCAGAATCTTGCGCGCCGACACTCCGATGCTGATCCTGTTCGGCGCCCGTAGCGATTCGCTGGGACTTACGCTGGCGGATAAAATCGCAGCCAATCTCAAGCACGGCCGAGTCGTGAAAATTCCCGAAGCCGGACATTTCCTCCCGATGGAGCATCCCGACCTGGTGGCCCGGATGGCGGCGGACTTCCTGTCGGAAAAGTAGCCCCGGCTCATGCAGCGGCTTGTGGCCGTCATTTCGAGCGCTGCGCGAGAAATCCCGAGGCGTCCATGCTCAACGCCAACACCACAACCGGCGGCCCTCCGCCCGGGATTCCTCGCGCGGCAGCCACGCGCGGGAATGACACCCGCACCTGGCTTCGTAGGGCGGCTCGCGAGCCGCCCGTCTTTCGCTAATCGCTTAGCGGAGATCCTTCGCCTACCTCAGGATGACACCATCCATGCTTTTGCAAGAAAATCGACGCGTCCGTTTGGCAAGGGGTCACCGGCCAGGTCGATCTTCAGCGATCATAAAACCCTTGGGGCACAGGCATTTCGTGCCGTTTGCACGACACGCCGCTTCCCTAACGATCGTTCGGGTTTTTGCCAGATTTGTTCATGGCTGAACTGTTCAGCCTTATGCCCGAATTCACTTCGTGCAAAAATGATCGGGTGGAAGCAAACCGCTCACTGTTCCGGTCCACTTTGCCTGCCTCGCGCGAGGGCGACGTTTTCGCGACGGGCGGGATTTCTCGCGACGCGCGCGGCGCCGGGCCTTGTGCACGCCGCGAAACCGTCAGTCAGTTCGCGCTCGAAATGACACTCGCTCCCGGTCTCGTGTCATTCCGAGCGAGTGCAGGCAATGCGTATCGTGTCGTGCGTGCCACCTCGAGTAGCGCAGATCGCGAGGAATCTCGCCCTCGGCACTCGCACGCTCTCTCGATGGATCGCGCAAACCTCTCTTCGACAGTGGCGGCGGACGGCCCGTCCGCCATCGGCCGGAGCCGACTTTGGCCGCGTCAGACCGTCCAAAAATCGATGACCGAAAAAGCTGCTATAAGGAACCCATCGCGGCAAATTCAGCAGCATCTACAAGGAGTTTATTTTTTGAGCCCTTAGAAAAGATACCAAACGAACCCACCGAATTTGCCCGAATTCAAAAAATCCAAGGAATTTCCTTGCCCAGAATCCGTCTGCCGAGCGCGTCACACCAGACCGTGGATCTTCGCGAACGGGTCCCATCCGGCATCGCGATGCCATTCGTATTCCATCCGCGTCGCGATTCGCTCCGCCGTCGCGAGGTCCCATCGCGCAGCGATAATCGCAAGCGTCATGTCGATACCCGCCGACACCCCCGATGAGGTCAGGAATTTTCCGTCTTCGACCCATCGCGCTTCCTTCACCCAGTTGACGCGCGGCCCCTGGAGGGTGACCCACTTGAACGCGAACTTGTTGGTCGTCGCGCGCCGCCCGTCGAGCAGACCCGCACGCGCCAGCAGCGCCGCACCGGTGCATACCGAGGTCACCAGCGCCGTCGATTGCGCGCGCTCGCGCAGCCATCCGAGCATCCGCTCGTTGGTGATCTCCTTGCGCGTGCCCTGTCCGCCCGGAACCAGAAACAGTTCGAGCGGCGGACAATCGTCGAAGCTGAAATCGGCGATCGTCTTCGGACCCTGCCGGCTCGCGACCGCGCCCGCGGTTTCGGCGATCGTCAGGATTTTGCATTGCCCCTCTTCCGCGAGCATCCCGAATGCTTCGAGCGGACCGAACACGTCGAGCAGTTCGAAACCGGGAAACAGGATTGCGGCAATCGTCGGCGGCGTCGGCATCGGAGGACTCCTTGATGTTGATAGTCGCGCGCGGGATTCAGGGCGCTTCGAGTATGGCGCGAGCGTCGTCAGTATAGCGGCCCGCGCGATCGTGCAGAATGAGCGGCGGCTCGACAATCACCTCCGCGCCACCTCCCGCCCGCGCCTCGATCAGCACCGCCGACGCCGGGAGCTCGGCGCGCGGATGCACAAAACGGATGCGCTTAGGCTCGAGATGATTCGAGCGCATCGTCGCGATAACTTCCGCCGAGCGCGACGCCGCGAACACAATCGCGACGCGCCCGCCGTTGCGCACGTAGCGGCGCGCCGCTTTTGCGAAGTCCGCAATCGATGCCGCACCCTCTCCGCGCGCGACGCGGCGCGAAGCGTCGGGACTGTCGCGTCCGGCGCGAATCGCGTGAAAAGGAGGATTGGCGACGACCAGGTCGAAGCTCGCGGGCGTGAGGCCGGCGATTCGCGGACTGCGCAGGTCGGCGCAAATCACGCGCAGGTTCGAGAGACTGTTGAGGGCGCCGTTGCGCTCCGCTATCGCCGCCATCGCGGGCTGCAGCTCGAGCGCGGCGACCTGCTTCACGCCGCCAAGCATCGCGAGCGTGATCGCGACGACGCCGCATCCCGCGCCGAGGTCGAGCACGCGGTCGAGCGGCTTTGCGGTTGCGAAACGCGCGAGCAGAATCGCCTCGACCGAAAATCGGTAGCCGCGGCTCGGCTGCGCTATGCGAATCGCACCGCCCAGGATTGCGTCAACCGTTTCGCCGTCTGATACTTTCGCCGATACTTTCAACATGGATACCGCCGAAAAAGGACAGCGCTACGCCCGCGCCTTTCGCAATGCCGGAACCTTTCTCGGCAAGGGCAACATAGCGCGCGCCGTCGAAGCACTGAAGGAAGGCCGCGCGCTGGCCGAAGAACTGGGCGACCATCAGATGGCGCGGCGCTTCACCGCCGAAATCGACTCCGCCACCACCGGCGGTTCTGCCGACAAATAGGCGGATTCTCCGCGCAGCGCCGGCACTGCATCTTGACGAACGCGACTTCGTACTTACGTTTCTATCGTGAGAGACGCGGCAAGCGGCAGCGTGAGATTCTACGAGCCTCGCGTCCAGAAATAACATATTCCCGGTACCAGTTGCCGGCAGGAGGTTTCGTATGGAAGTCAGGATGACTAACGGATTCGCACCCAACGGATTGCTGTTCGGCGGATGGGATCATCTGCTGAAGGATCTCGACCGCGGCGCCGAGCGCGGATTTTCTCCCCGCGCTGACGTGGTCGAAGATGCCGAGGGCTATCATTTCCACTTCGAGATGCCCGGTCTCAAGGCCGAATCGGCCGATGTCAGGATCGAGGACGACACTCTTATCGTCGAGGCCGAGCGCAAGAGCCCCGAGTGGTCCAAAGAGGCGACGGTTCGCGTCTCGGAGCGCGCATACGGTAAGCTGCACCGGGCGTTCGAGCTTCCCGATGATGCGGCGCACGAAGGAATCCGCGCCGCGTACAAGGACGGCGTTCTTTCGGTGACCGTTCCCAAACGTCCGGAGAGCAAGCCGGTCAAGGTGAAAATCGAGTTCGAGAACTAATCACTCGCGGCGGCGCCACGCTTGCGCCGCCGCATACCGCGTCACCGCATTGGCCGGCGCAGGCTGACCTCGCTTGCGCCGGCTGCGCGACGCGCAGAGCCGGCGAAGCCATCACCACCGGGGCTGTCGCCCACAAGGGAGCAGACGGGAATGACCTCGGTGATAATCCTGCTAATCATCCTCGCGATCGCCGGATGGATCGCGTCGTCGTACAACTCACTGGTCAGCCTGCGCAATCAGGTCGATAACGCGTGGCGGCAGATCGATGTCCAACTCAAGCGCCGCCACGATTTGATCCCGAACCTGGTCGAAGCGGTGAAAGGCTACATGCAGTTCGAGCGCGGCACCCTGACCCAGGTGGTCGAGGCGCGAGCGAAGGCGGTCAGCGCACCGGACCAGACCTCGCGGATGGCGGCGGAAACGCAGCTCACCACCGGCCTCGGCAAGCTGCTCGCGGTGATGGAAAATTATCCGCAGCTCAAGGCCGACGAGAATGTCCTCAAACTCCAGGAGGAGTTAACCACCACCGAAAATCAGATTTCGTACGCGCGCCAGGCGTACAACGATGTGGTGCTGAGGCTCAACACGCGGGTCGAAACTTTTCCCTCGAATCTGATCGCCAACAATTTCGGATTTCACTCCGCCGAATATTTCAAGAGCGCTCCCGAAGATCAGGCGGTTCCGAAAGTCGATCTGTCGATGAGCAACCCAAGCGCGCCGAGCACTCCGGGCGCACCAAGCGCGCCGAGCGCCTGACGATCGGGCGTTCGGGATAACGGATCGCCCACGATGGCGCCGGCTTCAACTGATTTTCGCGCGCTCGATACCACGAATCGCCGCGAGACGGTGATTCTCGTGATCGTGATGATGGCGCTGCTGGTCGTGCTCGGCTTCGCGCTCGATGTCTGGGCGGGCAGCGTGGCGATCGTGAACGGCCAGATCGTCGGATTTCCGGTGCTGACGGTCGCAGCGCTCGTGTTCGGCGCGGTCCAGGCGCTCACTTCATACTATGGCGGCGCGTCGCTGGTGCTGATGTCGGTGCATGCGCGTCCGCTCGCGCCCGATTCGATCGAACATAAGACCGTGCTCGACGTGATCAGCGAAATGGCGATCGCGTCGCGATTGCCGGTGCCCGCGGCCTACGTGATCGACGATCCCTCTCCAAATGCCTTCGCGACCGGGCGCGACCCGCATCATTCGGTGCTGTGCGTCACGCAGGGGCTGATCGATCAGATGGATCGCGAGGAGTTGCAGGGGGTGATCGGGCACGAGATGTCGCATATCGCCGATTACGACATCCGCACGATGACGATGGTCGCGGTGATGGTCGGCGGAATCGCGATGCTGAGCGATTTCATGTTCCGCATCATGTTCTTCACCGGAGGCCGCGGCGGCCGCGGCTCGCGCGGAAATTCCAACGGCAACAACGGCGGTGGCGGCGGTGCGCTGATCGCCGTCGCGGTGATCGTGCTCGCGGCGGTCGCGCCGATCATCTCGCAACTGGTTGCGATGGCGGTGTCGCGCCAGCGCGAATATCTTGCCGACGCGTCGTCGGTCGAGTTCACCCGCAATCCGCACGCTCTCCTGCGCGCGCTCGAAAAGATCGCGCAGGTCGAATCGCCGCTCAAAGAGGGCACGGCGGGCACCGCGCATCTGTTTATCGTCAACCCGCGCGAGGGATTGAAAGACGACGACGAGGGCTTCTTCGACAACCTGCTCTCGACCCATCCGCCGCTGGCCAAGCGAATCGAGCGCCTGCGCGCGATGGCGGGCGCCGCTGCGGCACCAACCGCCGCGCAGAATCCTCAATCCTGAGTAGTGCGTCAGCGTTGATTATGTAGATCGCCCGAAGTAGCTTCGGCACGTGAGTGACGATCGCGAAATTCAGGGCATCCTCCAACGCGTCGCGTCACGCCTCGAACAGGTCGGCGGAATCGAGGCGGTTGTGCTCGGAGGATCCCGCGCGCGCGGGACTGCGGATGCGCATTCGGATGTCGATCTCGGGCTGTACTACGATCCGCGGCGGCCGTTCCGGATCGCGGAACTCGATCGAGCGGCGCGCTCGCTCGACGATCGCGGCGCACCGGGATTGGTGACTGCGCTGGGCGGATGGGGACCGGGGGTCAACGGAGGAGGATGGCTCCGGATCGACGGCTATCACGTGGACTTTCTCTATCGCGATCTCGCCGCCGTGCGCGCCGCGATCGGCGAATGCCGCGCCGGCGATCCGAAAACGATCTATCAGCTCGGGCATCCGTTCGGATTTCATAATCAGATCTATGCGGGCGAGATTAACTGCTGCCGGATTCTTTTCGATCGCGGCGGACAAGCAGCGCGGCTCAAGCGGATGGTCGCACGTTACCCGGAAAAACTGCGGCGCGCGATCGCACGAAAGTATCTGTTCGACGCTGCCTTCGAGCTCGCGATCACCGACAAGCCCGCGCTGCGCGGCGACGTGATGTATGTGGCCGGATGCCTGTTTCGCGCGGCGAGCTTCATGACGCTGGTCGCGTACGCGATGAATCGGCGATGGCTGATCAACGAGAAGGGTGCGTTCAGAGGACTTCGCACGATGCGGCTCCGGCCGCGCGCCGCCGAGGTTACGATTGCGCGCGTGCTCGCCAATCCCGGCCGCACGCCGAAGGCGCTCGCAAGCAGCATCCGAGCGATGAAGTCACTGTGCGGGCGATTCCGGACTCTCGCCGCCCGCGAGGGATTGATAGTTATCGATTCCGGCTCTTGAGCGCGCGCTGGATTTCGCGCTGCGAGGTCTTGCGTGCGATCGCATCGCGCTTGTCGTAAGCGTGCTTGCCCTTGGCCAGAGCGATCTCGACCTTGGCGCGGCCGTCTTTGAAATAAATCTTGAGCGGGACGATCGAGTAGCCCTTCTCGCGCACGCGGCCCCATAGCCGGTTGATCTCGCGGCGATGCAACAGCAGTTTGCGCGAGCGCGTCTCCGCGTGGCTGAACTGCCCGGCCGGCGCATACGCGCCGATATGCACGCCGCTCAGAAACGCCTCGCCGTTTTTTACCCGGATATAGCTGTCGCGAAGATTCGCCTTGTGCGCGCGCAGCGACTTGACCTCGGTGCCGGTCAGGATCATGCCGGCTTCGACCGCGTCTTCAATAAAGAAGTCGTGGCGAGCCTTGCGGTTCTCGACCACGAGCTCGATTGCGCCGGTCTTTGGTTTTCCGTTTTCGTGCGCCATCGCGCGTGAAAGTCTATCCGCGCCCGCGCTCCGATATAAGAGGTGGCTCGTGCGGCGATCAGACGAGTGGTTGCGAGCAATCAGTATCAGCCTTAGACTGAAGACAGTAACCGTACCGACTGGCCTTGCTCACGGTCATTCGCCAATTGATCTCGATGGGGGCGAACAGGATTCGACGGAGTCACAAGGGCCATGGTCGCACGCCGGGCACCGCTGGCCCGTAAAACAAGCGGACTGCGAAATTTACCCGCAGACAATAACGGTTACGCTCTGGCGGCCTAAGGGCCGCTAGCGTCCCGCCGCTGCTCGCCCATGGCAGCGGGTCGGGGCGTCATTTAGTGGGCTAGGACGCCGCCGTACGCCGGTTGGACGGTTGCCCGAAACTTCAAGCGGCTGGTCTTAAGAAAGCCCGTCCGCGGGCGTCCTTGAGACGAGATTAAATCGCGGACTAAGCGTGTAGTGGCCGTCGCTGGAGTGTCTTCGGACGGGGGTTCAATTCCCCCCGCCTCCACCAATTTTCCGCAGGAATTCGGGCGTTTCCCCGGGGCTCATTCCCCGGTCTGTGGACTTCGCAAGACTGCTGACGTCTCCAGGGGTCAGCGCCGCGGCCCGGATCAGTCAACTCAGCTCATCGAGCAGCGCTTTGGCGTCCTTGAGATCGGCGGTATCAAACCCCTCCGTGAACCAGTTGTAGATGTCGGCGAGCATCGCGCGCGCTTCGTCGCGCTTGCGCTGCTTCGCCAGCAGGCGCGCAAGGCTGGTAGTCGCGCGAAGCTCCCAGGATTTCGCGTGCTGCCTGCGCGAAATCTCAATCGCCGTCCGGATGGACTCCTCCGCACGCTTGGCATTCGCCGGATCCTGCGCCAGCAGCAGTTCGCCGCGAATCCGATGCAACTCCGCTTCGTAGTACCGTTGGCCGGTTCTCTCGATGAATTGAAATGACTCGTCGATCGTGCGAAGGCCCTCATCGAACCGCCTCTGCCGGCCGAGCGCGATGGAAATAAACGAGAAATAACGGTCGCTGATATATTCCGAGCCGACGGCCTTCAACTCGATCATGTGGCGCTTCATTCGCGCGATACCGCCGTCGAGGTCGCCCGCGATCGCATCCGCCCATCCGAGGTAAATTTCGCTGAGCGCGCGGCCGGTGAAGTAGCCCGATTCGTTTGATAGCGCCAGTCTTGCCTGCGCGTTCGCTCTCATTTGCTCGGGCTGGTGGCGCAGCTCCCCGATGTAGGTGGCGAATCCGTGGATGTCCACCAGGATTGTCTTCGGCCCGAGTTGCGCGATGGAGGTCGCGGTCGTCATACGTTCCAGCGCGCGATCGGGATAACCCATGAACCACGCGTTCCATCCTGACAGAACACGGTTGTTTTGCTGGGTGCCGGATTCCCAGGTCATCAGGAGTTCGGGCGTTTGCAGCGCGTGCTGATGCGTCAGAGGCGCGGAACCGACCATCGACTCCAGGCGTTCCCACGTCCGATCGAAGTCAAGGGCGGCGAGCTCGAAGTCGCCAGAAACCATCCTGGTGTACGCCAACCAGTTCTCCGCCTCCGCGTGATAGCCGAGGTGTCCGTGTTCCTCGGCTCGCGCGACCAGCTCCGCGGTGATCGCCTCCGCTTTGCGCACGTCGGGCCGGAGTTGTTGAACGAAAAAAATCGCATAGAGCGCCCACCAGGCTTTTTGCCATTTGATACCGGGGCGATGACAAAGCTCGAGTGCGCGGATGTACGACCGCTCGGCTTCAGGCGACGCGTATCCCTTGCTGTCGCCCAGCGGCCCGAAGGCTGCGTTCCTCAAGTCTAACTCGGTCTCCGCGCGGCGGTCGTCGTCGGGGAGGTCTCGCAGCAGTTCAAGTCCGGCTTCCGATTGCGCGATCGCCTCGGCATTCGAGCCGAGGTGCGCGAACCTCCTGACCGCATTCAAATAGTACTTCGCCGCCTTGGCCGGATCGCCGCCACGCGCGTAATGGTAGGCAAGTTCCGCCAGGTGATCGTCAGGCCTCTCCGCATGCATCGGTTCGTCCGAATAGGTTCGCTCGATTAGGCGGGCGAGCTCGAGATGAAGCTTCTGGCGCCGCGCCGCCGACAAACCGCCGATCACCGCTTGCCGAATGAGTTCGTGAGAGAACTTGAACCGGGCTTTGGGACGGTCCGCGACTGAGAGGATCAGCCCTGCACGTTCCGCTTCCTCGATACAATCCAGAAGCGAGTCCGCGCCCGCCGCGCTCGAGGCCGCAAGCAGCTCGAAGCTGAAGAAAAGCCCGATTGTCGCGGCGGCCGCGAGCATCTTTTGAGTCGGGCCGCCAAGTCGCTCCAGCCGGCGCGCCACGACTAGCCGAACGCTCGGCGGCGCCTCCAGCTCGCCAATCTTGAGCTCGGCGAGAAACTGCCCCGACGAGTCGTAGAGGCGATCTTCCTCTTCGAGATGGCGGAACAGCTCCTCGACGAAAAATGGATTGCCGCCGGTCTCGGCACGAATCGCGCTCACCACGCCGGCCGGCGGCGATTTCCCGCTCAGGCTCGCAAGCATCGCGGCCACCTCAGCGCGTGGCAGGGCTTTGAGGCTCACCGGAGTTGCGAGCCGGCGGCGGGCAAGATCCTCCAGCGTCTTTGCCAGCGACCGAGTGATATTAAGCTCCGCGATGCGGTGGGTGCCGATGACCATCAAGGGCAGATCGGAAAGGCGCTGCGTCAGGTGATCGAGCAGCGACAAGGTCGAATCGTCGGCCCAGTGAAGGTCGTCGAGGATCATCAGCGTCGGCTGCTGCGAAGCGATTCGCGCGGCGAAATCGAGAAAGCAATTGAACAAATGACGCCGCGCCTGGGCGGGCGGCAGATCGAGTGGTGGCGGCAGGTCGGGCAGGATACTCTTGAGCTTGGGCAGCAAGCGCGCCAGTTCCCGCCCCTCGTCTCCGAGCCCCGCGCGGAGAAGCTCCGGATCCGGCGTGCGGGCGACGAAGTTCTCGAGGATTTCCACGAACGGCAGATAGGCGACGGCCTCGTCGTGCTCCGAGCAATGCCCGATCAGCAGCGCCATCCCCTTTGCCTCGGCCTCGGCCGCGACTTCATCCGCCAATCTGGTCTTGCCGACACCGGGCTCGCCGGAGATCAGAAACAGGCGTCCGCGACTCGATGCCGCATCGTCGAGCCCGCCGAGTAACGATGCCAAATCGCGCTCGCGTCCCACCAGCACACTCGGCGGACGCGATCGAGGCTGCGTGGCTTTGGCGCTTTTTCGGCCGCGAATCTCCGCGACGAAGCGATAGCCCCGGGCCGGCACGGTGGCGACAAATCTCGGCGTCTCGGGATCGTCGCTCAGAGCGCGCCTGAGTTTTCGCACCGCGGTGTTGATGCTGGCCTCGCTATCGACGAAAACGCCCTTGCCCCAGACGCGCTCCAGAATCTCCTCGCGCGTAACCAACCGTCCTCGGCGCTCGACCAACAGGCACAGCAATTCGAGCGGGATGCGCTGGAGCGGCACGACTGCGCCATCCCGGCGCAGCTCGCGAGCCCCGCGGTCCAGCGAAAAGCCCTCAAATTGGAAGAGATCTTCGGACATTGGCTCCGATCGCGGATTCTACTTCCGCCGCCAACGAGGGTACAGCCACGCAGTTTAGGCGAGTTCAGCCAGAGTTCAGACGAGGTTCAGCGCGGGACCATTGGCAAAAATCCCGCCCTGCCTGAATGTCAGCAGCATGGATGCCACGAGGGGAAGCCGGTCGAGACGCCGGCAATACGAGCCAAGTCAATCGAGAAATTCCGCAAGAAATTCCGAAGGAGGAACGTTATGAAAAATTCGATCCTGAAGTTGATACTTGCCGCCGCGATCGTGTGCGTGCCGCTTGGCGGACGAGTCGCGATCGCCGGAGTGTTCGGAAGTGTCCGCGTCGTGTCAACCGCGACCTTCTCTGAGTATGGTCTCGGCGATCCGGGCACCTGCAACTCGACCACGTTCGCCCCGGACCCGGGGGAGCCTGTATGCATCGCATCGATCGCCGAAACCTACACCGTCTCGGGCGATTTCGTCGGAGGCTTACTTCTCGAGACCGCCTTCGCCGAGTTCGCCAACGGCAGCTTTGCCCTCAACAGCGATTTTCAAAACTGGACCGGCTCGATCAGCGGACACGGCAGCGGTTCGTTCACGCTCAATGAGTACGATCTGCTCATTAGGGCGGACGGTTCGTACACCAGCAGGCTTCGGATTCTCGATGGAACCGGGACGGGGGACTTTCAGGGAATCAGCGGCTTCGGTAGCTCCAAGGGAGACCTGAGCAGCGGCGTCAACACGCTCATAGTGGAGTTTCCGGAAGAAAAACATGATCAGCACCGCTAATCGATCCGGCGCCAATAGTCAGTAAGAGCTTCAACGAAAATAGCTAATGGAAAAGAGGAGCCTGTGGAGATTAACAATGGGAGGAAACAGTAATGTATAAAATAGCGACGCTGACTTTGCTCGGTGGATGCCTAATGTTCGGTGGCGCGACTCGCGCGAGCGCGCAGCCGCCGGCCGCTCAAGTCGTCGCCGTGGACGAATGCGATCCCGCCACTTTCAATGCCGCAACCGCCGTGGGCCCCGGCTTTTGCGACAATGTCGCGCTCGGCGCGCAAACCACTTTCGCCAATCTCTTCGCCGAAGCCGAAGCTGGGACTCCGGACCCCAACTGGGCCTTTGAGCCCACCCAGTTGACGATCAAGAAAGGGACTACCCTTGCCGTGATGGATGAGGGCGGCGAACCGCACACGTTTACCGAGGTGGCGCAGTTCGGCGGAGGATTTATACCGGGGCTGAACGGCCCGAATGAGGCGGTCGCGCCTGAATGCGCCAGCGGCTTCTCCAACGTCGCGCTGGCCAAGACTCGAATTCTTCAAGGCAGCCAACGCACTATCACCGGACTCTCGAAAGGAACCCATCTGTTCCAGTGCTGTATCCATCCGTGGATGCGCATCGAAGTGGACGTGAAGTAACCCCCGACGCCATCGCTCGCGGTCACCCCCACCGCGAGCGGTGGCACGCCTCAACCAAGTCGAACATGCTGGATTTCCTGATGCATAGAACGCGGCGGAGCTTGCCGGGATTCACCGTAGCCACGCTCGTGGTGTTATGCGTTCTTGCGGCGCACGCGCAGGCGCTTTCCGCTTCCATCGACGATAAAGCGAGCCCGGGCAAGGCCATCGCGATTCCAAAGATCATCAAACGGATCGACACCACCAGCGATCCGTCCGGGAAGCTTTCGAGCTATCAGCCCGGCGGCGCAACCGCCACCGCGAGCAACCCTTTCTTTCAGAGCCTCGGAACCAACGGACGCAGTTGCTTCAGTTGCCACAGTCCAAATGACGGATGGAGTATCAGCGCCGCCGATATGGTCACACGCTTCAAGAAAACCAACGGCACTGATCCCGTCTTCAGGCTGGTCAACGGCGCTACCTGCCCCACCGACGACGTCTCGACTATCGCGGCGATGCAGCAGGCCTATCAGCTTCTACTCGGCGAGGGACTGATCCGGATCTCTCTGCCGATGCCTGCGGCCTCGTCGTTGGAGTTCAGCATCACATCGGTAGACGATCCATACGATTGCAACACCGATCGGGAGTTCGGCCTGACCAGCCCCACCACCGGGATGGTATCGGTTTACCGCCGGCCGCTTCCGGCAACCAATCTCAAGTTCGAGAGTAACTTGATGTGGGACGGCCGCGAGCCGAACCTGGCCAGCCAGGCCGCCGACGCGACCACGATCCACGCGCAGAGCTCCGCGCCGCCTGACTCCGCTGAAGTGCAGCAGATAGTTGATTTCGAGACCGGAATTTTCACCGCGCAGGCGCGGGTCCAAGGCGCCAATCTGGCCACGGCCGGCGCGACTGGCGGACCGGTCGCGCTCTCGACGCAATCGTTCTTTACCGGGATCAACGATCCATTCGGCAGGAATCCGGACGGCACCGCCTTCGACTCGAACATCTTCGATCTCTTCGATGCGTGGGCGAATAAAGGCCGAGCCAAAGCGGCCCGGGAATCGATTGCGCGAGGCGCGCAGATCTTCAATACGCAGAGGTTCACGATCTCGGGCGTAGCGGGCCTCAACGATGTGCTCGGACAGACCTCGATTAACGGCACCTGCGGAACCTGCCACGATACTCCGAACGTCGGCAATCAGTCGGTTGTGGGTACCATGGACATCGGCACTTCCGATCCATTGCTGATCAACTCGAACGCGCTCCCGTTACCGGCCTTTTCGATCCACTGCGATGCGGGCGCTCTGGAGGGGCAGACTTTCGTCACTTTCGATCCCGGACGCGCGATGATCACCGGCCAATGCGAAGATATCGGAAAGGTCAAGGTGCCTGCCTTGCGAGGATTCGCGGCGCGAGCGCCGTACTTCCACAATGGCTCAGCCGCGGACGCCTCGGCGATTCTCAGCTTCTATATGAGGCGGTTTCCCAGCTTCGAATTGACCGCCCAGCAAATGACCGACCTGACCAATTTTCTGAATTCGCTCTAATCTCATCACTTGAAGCTAGCCGTATCCGGCAAAACCCATTTGCCGCATACTCAATCGCTATTCGTCGTACTACAACGTGGCCGATGCGCAAGTTCTTGATCGTTCTGTTGTTTGACCGATAGATATTCGCGCGCCGTTTTGAACTTGCGACTGCGCTCGTCTTTCGCCCTTGCCGTGTCGGTTTAGATCGACGGCTCGAGATCCACGTCTCAATCGCGCTTCGTTCGTGCTCGCTTTGCCGCGCCAGCGTGATTTGCTTTGCTGATCTTCGCTGGGAGACGAAGACCATCGACGAAGATATCCACCAAGCGGAGAACACTCGCCTGCCAGCCGGGCTGATCGTGCATGTAGCACATGCCGACGAGGGCGCGCAGGAGATCTTTGGGACTGATGTCGGAGCGTATCTCTCCAGCAGCAACGGCGCGGTCCAGCAGCAGGCCGGCCGCTTTGGCCATCCGTTCCAACGAATCGGCGTAGAGTTCCGAGCGGCCGTGTACCGCAAGCGCCAGTGCTGCGACCATGCCTTTCTTGGTGGCGACTAACTCAATATCGGAGTGCAGCCAGCGACGCAGCGCCTCGACTGGCGAGGTCTCATCCTTCAACTGTTCTGCGAGCTCCGAGAGCTGCCGAACTTCGCGCCGATAGACCGCCTCGAACAAAGCTTCACGCGTGGGGAAATGTCGGTAAAGCGTTCCGATTCCGACTTGGGCGCGCTTCGCCACCGCTTCCAGGCTCGCATCGGCGCCGCCCTTGCTGAAGACCGCCTTGGCCGCCGCCAGCACGCGCTCGCGATTACGGGCTGCGTCGGCGCGCGGTCTGCGCGCCGTTTCAATCGATTGTGTCCCCATATTTTTGCCCCGCCTGTCCCTGCAAACGGAGCTTACCTCCACTTTCTTCTTGTAAAGCGGAGGGTCACTCCGTATATTATTATCACAAACGGAGCCGCACTCCGTATCAAGGAGTTTAATCCATTATGCGTGTCTTCGTCACCGGGGCCACCGGTTTTATCGGCTCCGCCCTCGTCCCCGAGCTGATCAATGCAGGCCATCGGGTGCTGGGTCTCGCCCGATCCGAGGCGGGAGCAAAATCGCTTGCCGCGGCCGGCGCCGAGGTGCATCGAGGCTCGCTTGAAGACCTGGCAAGCCTGAAAAACGGCGCGGCCAAGTCGGATGCGGTGATTCACCTGGCCTTCAACCACGACTTCTCCAACCTGAAGCAGAACAGCGACGACGACCGCAAGGTCATCGAGACGCTTGGCGAGGTGGTGGCCGGCACGGACCGTCCGCTCGTCATCACCTCCGGCACGGGCCTCGTCCGGTCAAACACCGGCGGCGCCGCACTGGAGACCGACGACCACGTCAGCTCGGCGGAGTTCCCCCGCGCAGCCTCCGAGGAGGCGGCCGACGCCCTCATCGCCAACGGCGGGCGCGTGATGGTGATGCGTCTGCCGCAGGTGCACGACACGACCAAGCAGGGCCGGGTCACATACCATATCCAGAAGGCGCGGCAACAGGGCCGGGTGGCGTATGTCGGCGAGGGCAAAAACCGCTTGCCGGCCGTGCACCTCTCCGACGCCGTCCGGCTTTACCGGCTGGCGCTCGAGAAGGGCCAGGCAGGCGCGCGCTACCATGCGGTCGGCGAAGAGGGCGTCGCCCTGCGCGACATCGCCGAGGTGATCGGTGCGGGGTTGAAGATGCCGGTCGAGTCGATCACACCGGAGGAGGCGCCCAAGTACTTCGGATCGATGGCGCACCTCGCCACGATCGAGCTTGCGGCGTCCAGCGCGCTGACGCGCCAACAGCTGGGCTGGAACCCCACCGGGCCGGATCTGCTGACCGACCTGCGCCACATGGATTACAGCGCGGCCTAGAGTCAGATATGTCCCGTTCCGGACGGGTCAGGGCATTCTGCCTTTCATTCATAGCTTGTAAGGGAAATTGTAAATGCCACGTCTATCGTCTGATAAAAAGCTCCTTCTCATTGGTGCGTCGCGCGGCCTCGGATTCGCCTTGGCTGAGGAGTACCTCAAGCGCGGCTGGCAGGTTGTGGCCACCGAACGGGTCAGAACCACGCCACAACTACACAATCTATCGGAGGCTTCCGACGGCCGACTCGAAATCGAGACCGTCAACATCATCTATCCCGATCAAGTGGCCGCGCTGCGAGCGCGTCTGGCTTCGAGAAAGTTCGACCTGCTGTTCGTCAATCCCGGCGTCACGAACGACGATCGTGAAACGATCGCCGACGTTTCGACCGACGAATTTATACGTGTGATGATAACCAACGCCCTAAGTCCCATGCGCGTGGTCGAGACCTTGCAGGATCTCGTATGCCCGAGTGGCACAATCGGGATCATGTCCTCCGGACAGGGCAGCATCACCAACAATGAGAACGGAAACCATGAGGTCTATCGTGGCAGCAAGGCGGCGCTGAACATGTTCATGCGCAGTTTCGCCGCCCGCCACGCCGATGATCCGCGAACGCTACTGCTCATGGCGCCGGGCTGGGTGCGAACGGATATGGGAGGCCCCAAAGCACGTCTGAGCATCGAGGAGAGCATACCGAACCTCGCGAATACGATCGACGCGCAGGCCGGAAAAGCGGGTCTTCAGTATTTGGATTACCTGGGCCGGAAGGTTCCGTGGTGAGCCGAGGCGGTTGCCTTCCTCGCATTCGAGGCGACGTACACCGCTGGAGCGGAGCTAGCTGTTAACGGAGGCTCGTCGCAGCTATGACCAGGAAAAGTTGAGCTCTGAATCCCCACCGCGCGAGACTCAGCTCCGCGCGCGCTAAATGGTTCAAAATACCAAAGGAGAAATAGTCATGCGTGTCTTCGTCACTGGTGCCACGGGTTTTATCGGTTCCGCCCTCGTCCCGGATCTCATTAACGCAGGCCATCAGGTGCTGGGTCTTACCCGATCCGAGGCGGGAGCGAAGTCTCTTGCCGCGGCCGGCGCCGGGGTGCATCGAGGTTCCCTTGAAGATCTGGCAAGCCTGAAAAGCGGCGCGGCCAAGGCGGATAGTGTGATTCACCTGGCCTTTATCCACGACTTTTCGAAATTTCAAGAGAACTGCGACACCGACCGGCGCGCGGTCGCGGCGCTCGGTTCTGGGCTTGCCGGGTCCGATCGTCTTCTGATTGTCACCTCGGGAACGGCAGTGATCGCGCCGGGCCGCCTCGCAACTGAAAAAGATGCGCCCGCCGGCGCGATTCCTCGCCTCACCACGGAGCAAGAGGCCGCCGCGCTAGCGGGGCCTGGGGTGCGGGTTTGTGTGGTACGGCTTCCGCAGGTTCACGACTGGAACAAGCAGGGATTGATCACTTATGCGATCGATATCGCGCGGGAGAAGGGCGTCTCGGCGTATGTCGGCGACGGCAAGAATCGATGGTCGGCGGCGCACCTGTCCGATACCGCCTGTCTCTACCGCCTCGCGCTCGAAAAGGGCTCGGCGGGCTGCTATCACGCGGTTGCCGAAGAAGGCGTGCCGCTTAAAGATATAGCCGAGGTAATCGGGCGGCGCCTGAAGCTGCCGGTCGTCTCGAAAACTCCCGCACAAGCCGCTGAGCACTTCGGCTGGCTGGGTATGTTTGCCGGTCTCGATTGTCCCGCTTCAAGCGCGCTGACGCGCGAGCGGCTCGGATGGCGCCCGGTTGGCCCCGGGCTAATCGCGGATCTCGAACATGCTCACAATCTCGAAATCTGACTTGATCGAAGCTTGTAACGCTCGGAGGAGCTCATGATGACACCGACCAACCTCGGCGGAAGTTTCACGCTCGGAAAGACTTCGCTGACCGTGAACCGCATGGGATACGGTGCGATGCAACTGGCTGGCCCCGGCGTATGGGGACCGCCCAAGGACCGTGACGGTGCCATCGCTGTCCTACGCGAGGCCGTCGCGGCAGGCGTGAACCACATCGACACGGCCGACTACTACGGCCCGCACGTCACCAACCAGATTGTCCGGCAGGCTCTGCACCCGTACCCTGCGGGGTTGGTGATCGTCACCAAGCTCGGAGGAAGGCGTCCTCCCGACAAGTCGTGGCAGCCGGCCATCTCGCCCCAGGAGCTTACGGCGGGTGTGCACGACAACCTACGAAACCTGGGTCTGGAGGTGCTCGACATCGTTAACTACCGCGTGATGGGGTCGGGGCACGGCCCCGAGGAGGGGTCTATCGCCGAGCAGGTGACGGTGCTGGCCGATATCCAGCGCAAGGGACTGATCCGCCACATCGGCCTGAGCAACGTCACGGCCTCTCAAGTGGCCCAAGCGCAGGCGATTACCGACATCGTATGCGTGCAGAATCTGTACAACGTCGCGCATCGAAATGACGACGGTTTGATCGACGAGCTAGGACGACAGGGCATCGCTTACGTGCCATTCTTCCCGCTCGGAGGATTCGCCCCGCTGCAGTCCGCCGCGCTCGAGGCGGCCGCTGCGTCATTGCAGGCGAAACCGATGCAGGTCGCGCTGGCATGGCTGCTTCATCGCGCGCGAAACATCCTGCTGATTCCCGGTACATCGTCGATCTCCCATCTACGAGAGAATCTCGAAGCGGCGGCGCTGCAACTCTCTCCCGAAACGATCGCGAAACTCGACGCAATCGCAATCGGCCCTAAGGGGTAGTCCCCTGAAGGATGGCTTCCCGATTTGGATTCAAGTTCCTCGGTGGCGTATATCGATGAGCCGAATTGCGGATCGCAATATTCACTCGTCGGTGCCAGAGGAAACGTGAAACAAGATCTTCGAGGATTTCGTAGCCTCAATAAAGGGATATCATTATTGATAGTAACCTGACTGAAGTCCTTAATCAGGTTATCAAAGTTACCTTTAATAGGAGGGTTCTCATGCCCCGGATATCTTACCGAACCGCCGATATTGGTGGCCTCAAGATCTCCTATCGTGAAGCCGGCCCGTCAGACGCTCCAACCCTGCTGTTGTTGCACGGGTTTCCCACCGCCGGGCATATGTTCCGCGATTTGATTCCACTTCTCGCCGACAGCTTTCACCTCGTGGCGCCTGACCTGCCGGGCTTTGGTCAGTCTGATCTGCCGTCACACCTCGAGTTCAAATACACGTTCGAAAATCTTGCGGATACGATCGATCGTTTCATCGACCATATCGGCCTGAAGCGCTTCTCGATCTACATTTTCGATTACGGCGCTCCCGTGGGTTTGCGGATTGCTCTAAAGCACCCGCAGCGGGTAGCCGCCATCATTTCCCAGAACGGCAACGCGTACGAGGAAGGACTGAGCGAGGGATGGAACCCGATTCGGGCCTATTGGGAGAACCCATCGCAAGCCAACCGCGATGCACTGCGCGTTTTCCTCAAGCCCGAGACGACCGTTTCGCAATACACACATGGCGTCTCAGATGCGACGACGGTTTCGCCCGACGGATACTCGCTCGATAATTTCTATCTGGCCCGGCCGGGTGCAGACGAGGCGCAGCTCGACCTGTTCGGTGACTACAAGACTAACGTCGCGCTTTACCCGACTTTTCAGAAGTATTTCCGGGACCACAAGCCGCCACTACTGGCGGTATGGGGAAAGAACGACCCCTTCTTCCTGCCGCCCGGCGCGGAGGCCTTCAAACGCGATATTAGCGGCGCGGTCGTGCGTTTCTTCGATACTGGACACTTCGCGTTGGAGACCCACGCCGCCGAGATTGCGGCGGCGATTCGCGAGTTTCTTGCCGGCTGATTTCGCAACTCGGTGCGCCAACCCCGAGCGAGCCTATGGCGCAGCCGTTCAGCGACCGAGTTCGCCGGCCTGCATCACGGTGCCAGTCGTTACTGCGCATGGCCTCGTCGTCGACATCATACGCGAGGCAATTGGCGAAGCGATCGGCGGCTGATCGCCTTCTTTGTATGCGCCAGGAGCAACTTCGTAAAGCTCGGACCAACCCACGGTCATCATAGGGAGATTGGGCCAATGGCTGACGCGGAAAAATTTGAAATTCTTGTTCTAGGAAGCGGAGAAGCCGGTAAGTGGACCGCCTGGACGATGGCTGATGGTGGTCATCGCACTGCGATGGTCGAGCGGAAATGGCTTGGTGGTTCGTGCCCGAATATCGCATGCCTGCCGAGCAAAAACGTGATCTACTCTGCGCGAGTAGCATCGCTGGCTCGGCGCGGCGCTGAATTCGGACTGGAAATGGATCGGCTTCGAATCAACATGGCCGGCGTCCAGCAGCGCAAACGAAAGATGGTCGAAGCGGAACGTCAGTTCCACGCCAAGCGCACCGTGGACGCCGGAATAGAATTGATCATGGGTGAAGGCCGCTTCGTCGCTCCGAGAACGATTGAGGTCGGGCTCAACGATGGCGGCACCAGGCGGATTGTCGGCGAACGTGTGTTTCTGGACCTGGGTTCGCACTCGACGATGCCCAATGTTCCCGGGCTTGCCGCGTCGAATCCAATGACCCATATCGAGGTGCTCGATCTCGATCGTCTGCCCGGTCATCTCATAGTAATAGGCGGCGGCTATATAGGCCTTGAACTCGCGCAGGCGCTGCGGCGGTTCGGATCGGAGGTAACCGTGATCGAACGAAGCGCGCAACTCGCAGAGCGGGAAGATCCTGACGTCGGCGCCGCTCTGCTGGATTTGTTTCACGACGAAGGAATCGAGGTCTTGCTCGGCACTCAGGTCTCCCGGGTTGAGGGACATTCGGGTCGGGAGGTTCGGGTCTACGCAAAAGGCGGCCCAGGTGAACGGATCATCGAAGGTACCGATCTTCTCGTCTCCGTTGGTCGGACGCCGAATACGAAAGGAATCGGACTGGAGCAAGTCGGGGTCGAGCTCGACGAGCGTGGCTATATCAAGGTCAACGACCGGCTCGAGACGACCGCATCCGCCGTGTGGGCGATGGGCGATTGCGCGGGCAGTCCGCAATTTACACACGTCGCGTACCACGACTTCCGCGTCGTGCGTGACAACTTGAAGGGCGGCAATCGAACCACGAAGGATCGCATCGTGCCGTTCTGCATGTTCACCGATCCGGAATTGGCGCGCGTGGGACGCAACGAGACCGAGGCGAAACGCGACAAAATTGAATATCGCGTCGCGAAACTGCCGATGGTGAATGTGCTTCGGACCCATACCATTGCCGAACCGCGTGGCTTTATGAAGATGCTGATCGGCAAGGACAGCCACCAAATCGTGGGTTTCATCGCCTTTGGTATCGAGGCAAGCGAGCTGATGGCGGCAGTTCAAACCGCGATGGTTGGGCAACTGCCGTACACCGCGCTGCGCGATGCGATCTTCGCTCATCCGACCATGTCGGAGGGGTTGGTCTATCTTCTAGGACAAGTCGAAAGCATCAAGGGTTAGCAGAAAGGAGATTCCTTTCCGGTGACCTCACTGACGCTTCGATTCTTCGCGCGTGCGGCGGGAGACGACGGAGATTGCGGACAAGGGATGGTGGTAGCACGATAGCTGTCTGCCAAATGGCGGTTTAAGGACCACTTGGGAGGTGAAGTTATGGCAACGCTTCGCGAGGTTCTAAGAAACGCTCAAGCTCACGGGGTTGCGGTTGGCCACTTCAACTTCTCGGATTTAGTGGCGCTCCAGGCTTCCGTCGCCGCCGCGCGTGATTTGAAAGTTCCGGTGATGGTGGGAGTCTCAGAAGGCGAGCGAGCCTTTGTCGGCGTGCGTCAGGCTGCCGCGCTGGTCAAAAGCCTGCGCGAGGAGACCGGCCATCCGATCTTCCTTAACGCCGACCATACCCACTCATTGGAGAAAGCTGAGGAGGCCGCAAGGGATGGATTCGACGAAGTCATCTTCGACGGCTCTGGAATGCCTCTCGAGGAGAACATCAGGCAGACCGCCAAGACCGTGGAAGCGCTTAAATCGATCAACCCCGAGATCGTCGTCGAGGGCGAGGTCGGTTATATAGGCACCTCATCGGAAATCCTTTCCAAAGCTCCCGAGGGAATCGCCCTGACATCCCCGGTGGAAGCGAAACAGTTCGTTGATGCGACCCGAGTTGACGTGCTGGCGCCTGCGGTCGGCAACATGCATGGGCTGTTACAGAGCATGGTGGACGGAGACGCGCAAAAGCGCCTGGACATCGACCGGATCGCCGCATTGCGCGCGGCCTGCGGAATTTTCATGACTCTGCATGGTGGTTCCGGAACTAATGACCAGGATTTTCAGCGCGCGATAAAGGCCGGCATCACGATTGTTCACGTCAACACCGAATTGCGCCTGGCGTGGCGGCGCGGATTGGAGGCGGTACTGCGAGAGCATCCAGCCGAAGTTGCGCCCTACAAGATCCTCCCCGGACCATACGACGCGATCAAACAGGTGGTGACCGCGCGCTTGCGGCTGTTCAATTTCATGTAGACCTGACAATCGAGCCAGGCTTTCCTGCAAGCTCCGCGCGGGTTCATCTTCCCATGGGAATGAACCCCGGGATGCCGGTGTCAACAACCGAATTGAGCCTGACTCGCGTATTGATTCCTTGAGCGATCTCTTCGATGGCGTCATCGGGTAGAGCCGAGACATCAAAATTTTCCTTGATGTGGCGGATGCTTGTCGCCGTGGTGAGAGGCGCCGTGCCGCGCTGAATCGCCCAGGCCAACAGGACTTGAGCTGGGGTTTTGCTGACGCGTTTCGCAATCACGGCGATTACAGGATCGTCGATCAACCTGGGTTCAATGCCATGACCCAAAGCAGCGAACGCCTGCATCACGATGCCATTCCTCTTGCAATAGTCGAGCAGATCCCATTCAGGGAGATATGGATGCGATTCGACCTGAACCACAGCCGGCTTTACGCGAGCGATATCGAACACCTCTTTGAGCTGTTTCAAATTGACGTTCGATAAGCCGATGGCCTTGCACCGACCTTCGTCGACCAGGCTCTCCAAAGCCTTCCAGGTATTCGTCAGAGTCGCGGCATCGTCATAAATCACATTACCGTTCTTGTCTCTCGGGTCTTGCTCGTCGCCAGGTTTGAAAGCGAACGGAGTATGGGTGCTGTATAGATCGACATAGTCCAGTTGCAGTCTTCTTAGACTTGCCTCGAAGGCGGGCTTAACGCGTTCGGGACGATGATTGTTGTTCCAGAGCTTCGTGCCTACAAAAACGTCCTTTCGTTTGACCTTGCCCTCGGTGAACACCGCCCGCATTGCTTCGCCCACGTGTTCTTCATTTCGGTAGCGTTCGGCGCAATCGAATTGACGAAAGCCCGTCTCGAGAGAGATCCTGACTGCCTCTTTTGTTGCGATCGGATCAGGAATCAGCGTGCCAAAGCCGAGCGCCGGAATCTCATCGGAGCCGTTATTGAGCGGTATCTTCGTATAACGAAGGCTGTCGGCGTCTCTCATAAAACCATTGCTCCTGTGCAAATCGCATTTTGAGTCGACTGTAACAAAGCTCTGCGAGGAATGACCAATCGTTGCGGAAGATCCGCGCCCTAACCGTCCTGCCATCTCGCAGGATGCCCGCCACCGCGAGCTTGAAGTTGTCATACACGGTCGAAAGCGACAGTATTTGAAAACACGCCGTTCGCCCGTCAGGAGAAAAAGCGATGAGCATTATCGATAAGGCGCTAGAAGCAAACCGCAACTATGCAAAAAGTTACGATCCAACGCTGGGGAAGCGTCCAGCCCCCAAAATCGCGGTTGTAACCTGCATGGATCCACGGCTCTCAGACCTCCCTGGAATCCTGGGTCTGCCGCAAGCCGATATAGACGTCATCCGAACCGGCGGACCCGCGGTAACAGAAGATGTTCTCGGGGAACTTGTTGTTTCCAACCGTATACTCGGAACCACAGAGATACTGCTTCTCAACCACACCGGCTGCGGGTTCACGACATTCACGGATAACGAGCTGAACGCGAAGCTGAGCGCTTCGACCGGAGATGCTTCTCCGGCTCCAATGCGCTTCTTCTCCTTCAAAGACCCTGAGCAAAATACCCGGGAGCAGATCAAGAAAGTCAGGTCGCATCCCTGGATTGCCAAAGACATCCCGGTGCGCGGCGTCATTTTCGACGTGGACACGGGCAGACTACGGGAAATCAAAGTATCTTGAACACCAGCGCGCCGACGGCGGTCCGGTCAATGAGTGAGGTAGTGGAAAGGCGATTGCGTCTGTTAAACTTCCTCTAGCGACATGGATCCAAAAGGCAAAGTGGCGCTAGTCACCGGTGGGGCCCGCATCGGACAGGTTGTCGCTCACAGCCTCGCGCAACGCGGGTGCGATCTGGCGCTCGTCTACCGCGGCTCGCGCGAGGCGGCGGAAGCTTCGGCCAAAGCCGCGATCAACGCCGGGGTGCGGGCGATCACCATCCGGGCCGATGCGACCGATGAGGATCAGATCGCAGCGGCGGTCAAGGAAACACATCGCGCGCTCGGCCGCATCGATATCCTGCTTAACATGGCATCGATCTATCTGAGCACGCCGGAGCCGAAGAAGGCGGATTGGTCGAATGCGATCGATGCCAACGCCCGCAGCGTCTTTCTTTTCTCGACCGCTGCAGCGCCGATTATGAAGCAAAGCGGTGGAGCGAGAATTATTAACTTCGCGGACTGGCTGCCCGTAAGCGGCCGCCCTCGCTACAGAGGCTTTGTGCCTTACTATTCATCCAAAGCCGCCGTTGTCGGCCTGACCGAAAGTCTTGCGCTGGAACTGGCTCCAGAAATTCTGGTCAATGCGATCGCGCCCGGCCCGATTCTTGAGCCTCCGGGCCTGACTCCCGAGGAGAACATGGAGGTGATCGAAGCCACACCGCTTCGGCGATGGGGCGGTGCCGCGGAAATCGCCAAAACGATACTCTTCCTGGTCGACAGCGATTTCGTCACCGGTGAATGTATCCGCGTCGATGGCGGCCGGCATCTCCTTTGACTGTAAATCTGCTCGAGCGTAGGGGGAGGGTTCTTTTGCTCACGTTGCAAATATTAAGTCGCCCTTGGACTGGGAGCGGTTCAGAGGAGTCATGAGTACGACGATTCAGCCAATCGACGAACTATGCATCAACACTATCCGGACGCTCTCGATCGACGCGGTCCAGAAAGCGAACTCGGGACATCCGGGAATGCCGCTGGGCGCGGCCCCGATGGCGTACATGTTGTGGACGCGCCATCTCCGGCACAGTCCCACCAACCCCAAATGGCCCGATCGGGATCGGTTCGTCCTGTCGGCGGGACACGCCAGCATGCTGCTCTACAGCCTGCTATTCCTCACCGGATACGACCTTAACATGGACGATATCAAGCAATTCCGCCAATGGGGCAGCCGCACTCCAGGGCATCCCGAGTACGGTGTGGCGCCGGGAGTGGAAGTTACAACCGGTCCGCTGGGTCAAGGTCTGGGGAACGCGGTGGGATTGGCAATCGCGGAGCGCTGGCTGGCTGCGACATTCAATCGGCCCGGCCACGAAGTGGTGAATCACCATACGTATGTGATGGCCAGCGACGGCGACATGATGGAAGGCGTCGCGGCCGAAGCCGCCTCGATCGCGGGTCAGTTTCGGCTCGGGCGATTGATCGTGATCTACGACGCCAATCAGATCACCCTCTCGGCCAGCGCCGACGTTACCTTCAGCGAAGACGTAGGCGCACGATTCCAGGCTTATGGATGGCATGTCGAGCATATCGACGGGATGGATATTGCCGCGGTTGATGGAGCCTTAACCAAGGCCAAGGCGGTCGAGGACCGGCCGTCGCTAATCGTGGCGCGCACGCATATCGGCTATGGCAGCCCGCATAAGCAGGATACTTTTCAGGCGCACGGCGAGCCCTTGGGCGTCGAGGAGGTGCGATTAACCAAGCGGGCGTTGGGCTGGCCCGAAGACAAGAGTTTCTACATTCCCGACGAGGCCTTGGCCCAGTTTCGCAGGTCGGTGGAAAAAGGCCGCGACCTCGAGGCGAAGTGGCATCGACGCGTGGACGATTTGCGCGCTGCCGATCCGCAGTTAGCTGACACGCTTCGTCAGACGCTTGCGGGTGAACTGCCTAAGGGATGGGAGACGGCCCTGCCCCGGTTCACGCCGGCGGACGGCGCGATGGCGACGCGCGATGCCGGACAGAAAACCATCGTCGCGTTGGCCGGGGTGATACCCAACCTGGTTGGTGGATCGGGCGATCTCGATCCATCCACGCGGACCGCGCTCAAAGGCCAGGGCGACTTTGAGAGCCCTAATTTTGCGCCGCCCGAAGGTGCGCCGCCTACCCAGGGAATGGTGGGTGGTCCGATGGGGTACGGCGGGCGGAATATCCATTTCGGCATTCGCGAACACGCGATGGCCGGAATCGCCACGGGCATGGCCCTGCATGGCGGTATCCTGCCTTACGCCGCGACCTTCTTTACGTTTTCCGACTACATGCGGCCGAGCATCCGACTGGCGGCTTTGAGTAAGGCCCACGTAATCTATGTGTGGACCCACGACAGCATCGGATTAGGCGAGGACGGACCCACGCATCAGCCGGTGGAACAACTGGCAAGCCTGCGCGCGATTCCCGATCTGATGCTGCTGCGCCCGGCCGACGCCAACGAGACTGTGGAAGCGTGGAAGATCGCGGTAGCGCATACTGAAGGGCCGGTGGGGCTGGTGTTCACGCGCCAGGAAGTTGCCAATTTTCGACCGCGTTAAGCTGGCGCCCGCCGCGGGAACGGCAAAAGGAGCTTACGTCCTTGCCGACTCCGCGGGTCCGCCCAAGCTTATCCTCATCGCCACCGGTTCCGAAGTGTCGATCGCGCTCGAGGCGCACAACCAACTTACTCGTGAGGGAGTTGCAAGCCGGGTGGTCTCGATGCCGTGCTGGGATTTGTTTGAGGCGCAGCCGCAATCCTACAAGGACACGGTTCTTCCTCCCGGCGTCAAAGCGCGGGTCAGTGTTGAGGCAGGCTCCACGCTGGGATGGGAGCGTTACGTGGGCCTCGAAGGCGCAATCATCGGGCTGAACCGCTTCGGTGCTTCAGCGCCGGGGGAAATCGTGATGCGTGAGCTGGGCTTTACTCCAGAGCACATTGTCAAAGTTGCCAAATCTATCCTGGCCGGCAACCGCTCCGGGTAAGACATGGCGTCTATCCCTGATCAATGAGAGTTGAACGATAGGGTTGATTGGCAAAGCGAGCGGCGATTCCGCGACTCGGCTTGGACGGTCAGCTTGCCTTGGGATTGAACCCGGGGATGCCCGTGTCCACAACCGAATTGAGCCGGACTCGTCCGCCGTAACCGATCCCGATTAGCAGCATTGATCGTCGCGATCCGCAAAAGCTGCTGGGGGATTTGCACGATCCCGAGCCGGGAAGAGAGCTTCTCAATAGAGCCACCGTATTTCCGCGTTTCTTATTTGTCGGGCTACGGGCGACCGCGATTGTAAAAATCGGAGCCATTGCTGAGAAAAGCGCGTGGCAGGTTTCATAGAGCAACAATTCGGCATCCAACGGCCGCTTGCCTGGTTGGATCGACTCGGAGTGCTGGTCGCACACGAGCTTGCTCCTAACGCCCGGAAGATCCGCACCGCCTTACGCATCGCCACGATTGTGACAATCGCGATTGGCTTAGACGCGAGTCTCCACATCAACACGCCGCTGGCCGCGGTAATTGTCTGGCTCCTGGCCGGCGCAGGCCCGATGATGTCCATTCGCAAGGCCCTGGCATGGCAAATCGCGGTGATGCTCGCGCTAATCACGTCGGTGGTGATGGCGCGCGCATTCGCAGAGACGCCGTGGCTAATGCTGCCGTTTGTCTTCGCCTGGATTTCGTTTTCAACCTACCTGGGAGCGACGCGCAAGCTCGGCGCGGGCCTGGTCATTATACAGATAGTCTGCCTCATTACCTTCTACGACGTGATGTTTTCACCGGAGGAAATCGGTTGGAATGCGGCCGCCTCGTTCGACGTTAGCGCGATTGCCTTCGGTGTGATCGTCCTGTTCGACAATTGGTTGTGGCCAGATCCCGGCGAACCGATCTTGATGGAGTCTCTCGGAGCGAGCGTCGCCCGTGCCCGCGCGCAGCTTGTCGGGGCTTCGAACTTTTTTCTTGCCGGCGAAGGCGTGCCTCGACCGCCATTGCCGGCACCGACTTCCGACCTCCCCGCACATATGGCGCTTCTTGATCAAGCGGTGGCCGAAGGCGCGTCGGAGTATCGCCGGGCGATCCTGCTTGCTGCGATCACTCGCGTGGCTCGCATCAGTCTCGAAGTGGATCGCCTCGTCACTACGGTGCGCGAGTACCTACCGCGAGAAATTCGCACGATGGTTGGGGGCGAAATTCAAAGCGCGGTAAATGCGATCGCCGGTGCGCTCGAGGAGATCTCTCACAACCTCCCAGTGCGCATTGCTACGGGCGCGGACGAGCAAGTTCCCGACACGCGGACGCGTGCGCGCTTGGCGATGGACAATCTGGCCGCGCGCGTCGTTGAGATCAGACGCGCATACATCGGCAGGGCCAGTTCGGCGGAAGTCGAAAATTTCGCGGAATTCATCGATTCGCTGGCGGTATTGACCAGGCTCATCGAGCGGCCACTGGATGAACCTCCGCGGCCCACGACGGCGGATTCGTCAAATAGTCCTGTGCCTCGATTGACCAACGATCCGGATCCTGCGGCTGTGCGTTATAGCCTGAAAGTAGGGTTATGCATCGTACTCTGCTATATAATCGGACTTACTATTCGGCGTCCGGACTTATTCACTAACCTGGTGACCGTAATAGCCATCGCGACTCCCACCTACGGAGCAACCCTGCACAAGATGTACCTCCGAATCGCCGGATTTGTCATCGGAGGAACGGTTTCCCTTCTCGCCATCATTGTAGTTTCGCCTAACTTCGACACGCTGCCTGCCTATATGCTTGCGGCCTTCGCGGTCTTCTATCCGTTTGCATACTCTTCGCTGGGCAACGCGCGGATGTCGTACGCGGGCAAGCAAATGGGAATCATTTTTTCGTTGGTGTTCGTTGGGTTGAGCCCATCCGTCGATTTCTACGAGCCTCTGTGGCGCATCTGGGGCGTCCTGCTTGGTGATCTTGTAGTGGCGATGGTCTTCTTTTCCCTGTGGCCGGAATACGCAGGTGATTCCCTGGTGCCCAGACTGCGAAGAGTCATTGCCAATTTACTCGCGCTAGCGCCCGGCGGCCCGGCTTCGAACAGCGAGAGTCAAATCCTGAAGACAAACTCGGAAACGATGCGTGTGCTGACCGAGTTCCTCGAGATCGCCGATGACGCGCGGATGGAAGGACGCACCTGCGCCGTCTACCATGATGGTATCGTCGAAGCGGCCGGGACTCTTCGCCGGATTGCGAACCGGCTGTCCTTGATCGCGACAGCGCGGGTTCTTACTCAAATGCCGCAACTCGACCCTGTAACGGAGTTTGCGCGTGAGCGGCTCTTCGATGCGATTCGTGGGCAGCTTACCTCGTGGCTGGATTTCTTCAGCGGCACTGAACGCTTCAGCGCTTCCGCTGCTCGTGCGATCGCGGAGAAACACTCAGCCGATGAGCTCGCGGAACCGCTCAACGAGTTCAGTTCACACGTGGAGGAGGGAGGATTTGCCCGATTGGAATCGTGGCCGCTCGAGCCGCGCCGCACGATGATCGCGGAACTGCAGTCGATGCGACGACTTGAGTTTCTATTCTCTGAGCTGAATCAGTATCTGGCGAATGTTCCCAGTCCCCCACGACATGCTTCGCGCCTCGAGAGGCGGCGGATCGCGGAACCGATTGATAGAGGTGGCCAATCGCACGGCACGTGACTACAGTTTGGGCCCGACGAAATTTATGCGGTTGTGAACTGATCGAGGATCGCGACAATGCCTGATGGAAATTCAGCGGAGTCCGCTGGCGGATCCCTCCTCGAACCGGCGCCATCTGCACACACGCCGGAGGCCGATGCGCCAATTGCGCAAGCCCCGACCGGGAAGCAGCTTCAAAGGCGGCAGTTGTGGATTTGGATCGCCGGCGGTGTGTTTCTCCTTTTGGCGCTATACGAGGCCATCCCATGGGCCATGACTGCATTCAAAACGGAGTCAACAGACGACGCCTACGTTAACGGACACGTTACGTTTGTGGCGCCGCGGGTGCCTGGTCAAGTCGTGCGGGTGCTGGCGGACGACAACAATCGGGTGCGCAAGGGCGCCGTGCTTGTGCAGCTTGATAAGGAACCGTACCAGGTCAAGGTCGAAATCGCGCAAGCTGCGCTGTCGGTTGCGCAGGTCGGCATTGGCACGGAGCCAGGCATATTTTCTGCAGCACAACGGCGATACTGTGTTGTCGCATCAAATGGCGTTGGGCGTTCTCGACCAATCGCGAGCTCAGCAGGCCTCGTCACTGGCCTACTTTGACGTCTTCTCCTTTTCGGCTGCGGTCGGTTTGATATTGGTATTTTTTATCCTGCTCATGCGTCGTTCGGTAGCGGAGAAGGGAGCCCATATCGGCGGGGAGTAAGCCGGACTGCTTCAGGCGCCGTCTGAGGTCACGTGATTACCCGAAAAGATAAACAATGGAGGGTTTTTGCCGTTCTGCCCTGCCCTTCACGCGAGCGGTTCACGACTGTGAGATGATCACCCGCATTTCCTAACGATGGCGAGCGAGCGCATCTTCGGCAGATAAATGACGCTAGTTGATCAAGTCGCGATCCTGATTCCGCTGGCAGTAGCTGCAAGCGCGGTCGTTTGCACGATCATTATCCGGGCTCTGGCGGTGAACACGACAGTAAGCTTCATTCGCCGTGAAAGAAGGCTGGGCCGCGCAGGCGCAGGCTTCTTGATCGACCTTTCAATCGTTGCGCTGGCAATATCTGTCGCGCTGGTGGCCCACCTGATTGATATTGCCATCTGGGCGGTCCTGTTTTTAGTCTGTGGGGCATTTTCTGATTTCGGAACCGCGTACTACCATTCAGCGGTCAACTACACGACATTGGGTTACGGTGATGTGATTATGACGCCGGCATGGAAAATGTTGGCACCGCTCGAAGCCGCCAACGGGATGCTCATGTTCGGCGTTTCAACCGCGATCATTTTCGCTGTCATTCAACGCTTAATTCAGGCCAGGTTTGCAGATCTCAGAAACTGAGCCCCGATAACCGCGAGAACGACAGCCGGACTGAGGTATGGGCACCAGATACAGATCGCAAAGCGCGAAGAGGCGCATGGATGAGCTGCAGCAGCAGGGAATTCAGGACCGAACATTTCTGGCGTACTGCGATGTCATGTGATGTATGGAGAGCATAAACCGCAAAAGACCTGAAGGGATCGTCTTTGATCTCGGCCAGACGATTGTGGACGACCTCGCGTTTGACATGCGACGGGGCTACGAACGGATTGAAGTGTATCTAGTCGGTGAGCGAGGTTCTCGTGATCTGTATGAGCTCTCATTGGAGCAGATGGAGGACCTGCAGCGTCGCAAGGCGAGCCTGCTGGAGGTTCCCTTTGTCAGCTTCATCCGCATCTTGGCGAGCCGGCACGGTCTGGCGTTCAGGGGCACGTGGGAAGAGATCGAAAGAGAGTTCCTGAAAGCAGCGAATCCCATCGGCGCCGTGGAAGGCGCTCGGTCTGCTCTCGAGGTCTTCCGAGGGGAGGGTATCCCCCTGGGCATCATCAGCAACTCTGTGTTCTCGGGATCCGCGCTATCTGGCCAGCTCGCCGAGCTAGGACTGCGAGAGTTCTTCGGCTTTTTGATCTCATCGTCGGACTTCGGTCTGAGAAAGCCCCACCGGTACATCTTTGAGGCGGCGGCTCGGCAGATGCGACTGCAGACACGGAACGTATGGTATTTGGGTGACCGGATCGACACCGACATCGCGGGCGCGCGCGCGGCCGGGATGGTGGCGGTGTGGTTCGAGCGAGGCGGCTCGCCGACGTTGGATGCCGGCGGAGCCGACGCCAAAGTTCCCTCTTGGGGCGAGTTCCGAAGCCTCGTCCAGGCGACGTGCTAAGACCTGAGAATCAGGCGCTTTTCCAAGTTAACCTCGCGCCGTCCCGTCTCGCGCAATGGAAGTTCATCTTCCTGCGGCGAGCTTGTCCTGCGTCTTGGTGTCGAAATCGCTAGCGTCGTGCCGTTCGTGCAACTGGCTCGACGGCTCACCGTATACGCGGTTGACCATCCGTCCTCGCTTTACCGCCGACCGCTCGACGATTGCGTCTGCCCAACGATGAACGTTCTTGTAGTCCTGCACGCTCAGGAACTCGGCGGCTCCGTAGAGCACGCCCTTCGCCAGCGCGCCGTACCAAGGAAAGATGGCCATATCAGCGATCGTGTAGAGGCTCCCCGCGATGTACTCACTCTGCGCGAGGCGACGCTCGAGGACGTCGAGTTGTCGCTTCACCTCCATGGCAAACCGATCGATTGCATATTCGATCTTCTCGGGGGCGTACGCATAGAAGTGGCCGAACCCGCCGCCCAGATACGGCGCGCTCCCCATTTGCCAGAATAACCATGACAGACATTCGGCGCGCGCGGCGGCCCCGGTTGGTACGAACGCGCCGAACTTTTCGGCGAGATACAGGAGGATCGCGCCGGACTCGAAGACCCTGATCGGCGTAGAACCACTGCGATCAACCAGAGCCGGGATCTTGGAGTTCGGATTCACCGCGACAAAGCCGCTGCCGAACTGATCGCCGTTTCCGATGTTGATGAGCCAGGCATCATACTCCGCGCCGCTGTGCCCCAAGGCCAGGAGCTCCTCCAACATAATTGTGACTTTCACGCCGTTCGGCGTGCCGAGCGAATAGAGCTGGAGGGGATGGCGGCCCACCGGCAAATCCTTATCGTGCGTCGGCCCGGCGACAGGACGGTTGATTTTTGCGAACTGGCCGCCGTTCGACTTGTTCCAGGTCCACACCTTCGGGGGAACGTACTCGCTCATTTTTCTATACCCACTTCTTTCGCCGGGTGAACAATCGGGATTCAATCACTCCGGACTTTATTGGTTTTTTCATCTGAGGTGAGTTTGCTCACACGATGCCGACGATGGCTTTTACCCAAGCGGCGGCAACACAATTGGGTCGGGCAGTTGCGAAGCCGGCCACTGCCGGCTGTGCTTCGCCGCGATCTCGCCGACGACACGTTCCCAGCGCTCCTTCCCGAAGCTCTTGTAGGTCTGGAACGGATTGACGTATTCGCGCATGCGGAACGCCTGACCGTTTCTGACGGTGATCAGGGTGAAATAGCGCTGGGTATAGCGGCCGCCGTCTACGGTATCGCCACCGCCAGATGATTCCACGATTGTAGTATCCGGATCGGCGGTGGGATACATCGCCACCGGCTTTGTGCTGAAGCGCGGAACCACGCTGAGCAGAAATTCCATAAAACGGCTCACGGCCTCGCGCCCGATTAACGTCACCGGGATCTCGAACGTCGGCCCCTCCCAGATGGCGTCTTCATGCACGGCGTCGAGCCAGATTGCGCGCTGTTCCTCCAAGGTGGTGATCTTGCCGCCGAAGGCGTCACCGAGGTTCTTCCGGACCATTGGCTGTCTCCTCTCCACGTCCTACTACGTTCAGTTGAGAATGTCCTCATCTCCCGGTGGAGACGATTCTCCGAACATAGACGGGGCGGTGCCGCTCGGCAACGGCTTTGGAAATGCCCGCAGCTTTACCCGCTTTCGTGAGGTCCGAAGTTTTCATGCCACCGAATTTATTGGTTTCGCAGCGTCCTTTCCGGCCGCAGGGCCGGTCCGGTTTTGCATTCTTAGTGAGACTTTGCGCTGCGCGAATGGTGGTGCTTACGCGGTAGCTGCCCGGCGACGGGTTGAGACTGTTGCCTTATGCAAATAGCTCGAGAATCCATCGCCGGGCGGCATCACACCCTTTTCATCTTCGGAAAAGTCGTGAAACTCTATGATTTTGCTGGAAACTCAAGTACTTTCTCTTTATCAGGCTACTAGTCGCACGAGCGATCATCTCCCGCCTCCGCCATCCTGAAGAGGAATCAGCTATGCAGGAAAAAATTCAGATCGGATTCCAGGTGTTCGTTTCCGATGGAGGCGAGGAATTCGGCGCCGTTCGCGCCGTCTCGCCGCACGGCCGGGCTGAGCTGGTGATTTTTGTCGAGAATGCCGGCGACTTCACGGTTCCCCTCGACGCGGTGGAAGCGGTGCATTCGGAGAAAGTCGTCCTGAATTGCTCGAAGCTTGACGTTCGCCTGCGCCGCGCGATCGGACATGCGCACGACGCCGAAAAGCCCGGCGCCTGACCCGGCGCTTCCGAACCTGGAGATTCCCGCGCTTTCGTAGAGCGGCGGTCCGGACGCGCGGATCATCATTTCAGATTTTCAGAACTGACCGGAAGCGCACCTTTCCCGACATCATACGTTCATAAGCGTCCGCGGCGCGCTCCAGCGGAAAAGTTTCGATCATCGGTCGCACCCCGTTTGCCGCAGCGAACTTGAGCGTGTCCTCTGAATCCTTCGAGGTTCCGGACGGCCAACCAATGAGCGACTTGCGAGCCATCAGCAATTGTAACGACGATACCGCGAACGGCTCGGGGCTCGCGCCGATCAGAACCAATTTGCCGTCAACCCCAAGTCCGTCGATCAGGCTTCCCATCGCTTTTCCGTCTGGCGCCGTCGCGAGAATCGCGCGCGCGCCGCCCAAAGCGACCAGTTCTTTTGCAACATTCTGCGAGCCGGCGTCGATGTAGCTTCGTGCGCCCAGCTTGAGTGCGAGATCCTTTTTGTCCGCCCCTCTGCCTATCGCGACCGTTTCGAAACCGAATTTGCTCGCGAACTGAACACCCAAATGGCCGAGACCGCCGATACCCTGTATTGCGACCAGATCGCCTGGCCGGGCGCCGCTGTTGCGCAGAGCATTGAAGGTAGTAATGCCCGCGCACATGAGAGGCGCGGCTTCTTCCGGAGCCAGCCCATCGGGAATGCGCGCCAGCGCTTCCATCGGCACCGATACATACTCGGAGTAACCGCCGTCGTAGCTGATACCCGGAATTTGCAATTTGACACAAGTTATGAAGTCGCCGCGCCGGCACGATTCGCATCTGCCGCAGTGTCCACCGTGCCAGCCTACTCCGACCCGATCGCCGATCTTCCACGGATCAGTGGCTAGTCCCAGCGCGTCGATTACTCCGGCGATCTCGTGACCCGGAGCGCGAGGAAACACGATTCCAGGCCAGGCGCCCTCTTTGGTCAAAGCGTCGCTGTGGCAGACGCCACATGCCTGAACTTTGACTCTGACGTAACCGCCGCCCGGCTCGGGTATCGCCTCTTCTTTCGATTCGAAACTTCCACCGGCGCTATTCACGCTTACCTTTTTCATGATCAAATCCTTGTCCGCTTCGCGCTAATTTGGGGAAGTGTTGCTCGAACCTTGGTAATCACCAGGCCGTTTGCTTCGCGATCGGTTACTTCGGTTCGGGCCACGCTTCGGAAACTGACGTGACAATCCACTTCGCCAGCGCAGCATTGACCTCGAGCGGTTTTTCCTGCGCCATCCAGTGACCTGAACGAATAGTCAGTTCGGTCAGATTCCGGCAGAAAGCCCGCATCGGCTCAGCCAGCCGTGAGTGCGTACATTCGCAAACATAGTCGTAGCGAGCGTTGAGAAACAACGCCGGCATATCGAGATAGCCGTCAAAGCAAGCGGTCTTTGAGTACTCGGCGTTCGCGGAATGGTTCATGTACCACGAGGACGGCCCAAAGAAGCCAGTGCGCTCGAGTGCCGAGACGTAGACGCAGAGATCCTCTTCAGTAAGAACATCGCCGTCACGAGGAACATCGGGCATTGCGCCACCAAACAGGCCCCTGTTGCGCCGGGCCGAGGCAGTGATGGCGGGTTGGCCCTCGCCGGCAGGAAGGCCCTTGCGAAACAGGAGCTTAACCGAGTTGCGCACGTTGGCGTCCATCGGCGCGATCGCCCCGGCAAAGTTTTCCTCGTAGTGGCGCATGTAATCCCATTGCCCATAGGGAAATTCCTTTTCCGGATAGAGCTCGCGGTTGACCAGGGTCAGCGTATGATCGAGCCCGCGTTCGAGCGTGAAATAAGGAACGCACAAACTTGCGACCGCAATGCATCGTTCGGGATGATGGCTCGCGACGTTCCATACCACGGGGCTTCCCCAGTCGTGACCGACCCAAACCGCCCGCTCGCGGCCCACATCGTCGATAAGATCGATCATGTCGCGGACGATTGATTCCTGTGCGTAGTCACTATAGCGGTCATAGACGGTCGAACGGCCATATCCGCGCATGTCCGGCGCTATCGCACGGAAGCCAAGCGCGGCGAGCGCGGGCAGTTGATGCCGCCAGCTAATCGAGAGCTCGGGCCATCCGTGAACGAAAATAATCAGCGGCCCGTCTTCAGGTCCGGCGGCAAGATAAAATGTAGTATGCCGCTCGGTGCGGGCGGTATGTTCGGTGATTGCCATCAGCGAAACTATTTCGGAGGCGGACCAAAGCCGCCGGCTTCCGGCAGGTGGCCGTATACATCTTCGGAATAGTATTCCGATTGATAGGTAGCTGGACGCGCGCCCCATCCGTATTCCAGCATCCATCCGGAAGGAGTCCGGAAGTAGAACGAATACATGTGATCGTTCGAATGTTTGCCCGGCGTGATATTCACGGGGATTTTCTCGCGGCGAACGATATCATGTGTCAGACCGACGTCGTCGAGGTTATCCACCTCGATCATCAGATGATTGAAGCGCTTCTCCGGTCCGGCAAGCCCGAAGGCGACAGTGTGGTCGCGATCATTGCAATGCATGAAGATCGGCGCGATCGTCTGCTTGCCCATTTTGAATTTGTATTCCACTCCCCCGCGCATCCCGAGTTGCGTATAGAAACGGTACGCCGCCTGAGGATCTTTCTCGCGGATAATGCAGTGACCCACGCCTCCGGTTCCGGTCTTGAACCGGCCATGCATTCCCCTGGCCGGGTGAAAGGGCTTGGCGAACTGCAGGTGAGGTCCGTGAAAGACCTCGAGCGGATTACCGGCGGGATCCTCGAGCTTCATCACTTCAAGCACATGACGCTCGGAGGCTTCGTCCTCAGAGCAGACGGTAAACTTGATACCAGCTTCCTTTAGCTGATTCTGCATCTCCCGGAATTCCTCGCCTCCTGCCACCCTGAAGCCGAGATACATCAGATCGTCGGACGGATCGGAGTGAAGAGCGATTCGATGATGCCAGTAATCCATTCGCAGATAACAGCGGTCGCTTTCGCCATCGTCTACGACTTCCATCGCCAGGACGTCGGCTGCGAATTTCTTCCAAGCCTCGAGGTCTTTCACCCCGAACCCGATGTATCCGAGCTCTGTTACCTGAACCATGTGCCTGCCTCCGTGTTCTATCTATTTCCGCGACGCTGCTTCCTGCAAGTCTCCGGGCCTTTTCGGATTACCTGGGCCTCGTCGATGTCTGCTCAGAGTTTCAGGCGAACGAGCCTTTCATCGCGGCAATATTCTTCACGTCGCAGTAGAAATCGAAGCTCCAGTTACCGCCCTCGCGCCCGATGCCCGAGTTGCGGCTGCCGCCGAACGGCGCAGCCAGCTCGCGCACGAAAAAGCAATTGACCCACACCGTACCGGCGACGACTTGGCCCGCCAGCCGCATCGCACGCTCCTCGTTCCTGCTGAAGATGACCGCGGCAAGGCCATAGTCAGTGCCGTTGGCCAGCTTGATTGCTTCATCTTCGTCGCGGAAGGTCTGCCAGGTGAGGACAGGACCGAAGACCTCGCGCTGCACGATCTCCTGTTCCTGCGAGACTCCTTCGAGCAGGGTCGGCTCGAAGTAAAGCTCGCCGGCACTATGGTGATGTCCGCCCCAGATTGGCTTGACGCCGGCCTTGAGCGCGCGATTGACGAAACCCTCGACGCGTTTGTAATGCTCCGGCGTGATAAGCGGTCCGATGCGAGTGCTCTTTTCCCGCGGATCGCCGACCGTCATCTGCGAAGCCGCGGCACGGAACTTCATTTGAAACTCATCTGCGACTTTCGCGTCAACCAGAATTCGCGTGCCCGCGAGACACACCTGTCCCGCGTTGAAATATTGTCCCGCCGCAGTCTGCGCTGCCGCATCCAGGTCGGCATCCGCGCACACGATGAATGGTGACTTGCCGCCAAGCTCGAAGCTCGTGGCGGTAATCGAGCGCGCGGTCGAGGCGCCGATCAGTTGAGCAGTGTCGGTCGAGCCGGTGAAGCTCAGGCGATCGATGTCAGGATGCGCCGCCAGTGCCGCGCCCGCCTCTTCGCCAATTCCCTGCACGAGGTTGAGGACGCCCGGCGGAATCCCGGCTTCGGTCGCGAGGTCTGCCAGCATCGAGCAGGTGAGTGGCGCCCACTCGGGCGGTTTGACTACGGCGGTATTGCCGGCCGCGAGGCACGGGCCGACTTTCCAGGTCGTGAGCATGAACGGTCCGTTCCACGGCGTGATTAGCGCAGCAACGCCGGCGGGATCGAAGCGAACCTGGTTGACGACCTCGGGAGAGTCGATCTTCTCGCCGTTAAGCTTGAGCGCGCGGTCGGCGAAGAACTGGATATTGAACGCGGCGCGCGGAACCATTCGCGTGGAGTTGCCGATCAGCAGCGAGCCGTTGTCCTCCGTCTCAACCGCGGCGATGTCTCCGGCGTGATCCTGGATCGCCTTGGCGAAGCGGCTCAGAATCGGATGACGGCCTTCGGGACCGAACGCGGCCCATTCCGGAAACGCGCGGCGCGCGGCCGCGACCGCGGCATCGACTTCTTCGGTACCGCCAGCGCTCACGTCGGCGAGATGCTTGCCGTCGATCGGCGAGCAGGTCTGGAAGGTGCGCTTCGAGTCGACCCGCTTTCCGTCAATAAAGTGCGCGGTTGAAACTTCGACTCCCGCTACTTTGGTGCTTGCCATTTTATAACCTCCAAGAACTTCAGCTCGAGCCGGAAAAGGGGATGATCCGAGCCTGAATTAACGCCGTTCATGACTAAAGTCAATTCTGACCAAGGTCGAAAATCCTATTTCCGCACCCATTCGACAGCCGTCCGCGGCAAACCCATCACCTTCCTGTCGGGGGCTGTCTCGCGGGAAGCCTCTTGAAGTTCCAGCCCAAGCAGTTGATTGACCAGGCGCTTGCCGCGCGCACGCGGCGCGAGGGTATGCGCAAGGGCATAGTTGCGCGCACCCGAGGCGAGATAGAAGCGCTCGTACAATTCGTTGCGTCCGGCAAGCGCGCTGCCAGTAAAATCCCACGCGAGCCGAAAGATACGCGCGCGGTCACGTGCGGACACTCCGTTGGCGCCTCGCAGGTAACGATTCACCAGATCGCGCAGTCCCGGATCGTCGAACTGGTTTTCGGCCGGGGTCGCGAGCAGATTGTGCGAGCCGATCAGCGTGAGAATCTCGCCGACTCGCGGAAACCAGGCCGGCAACGCCGCGCGCAGCGCCGCGAGCGGTCCGCCGTTAGGAAACCATACGCCGTTGCCGTACTCGAACGCGTCGGTCTCCGCGCTCTGGACCGCCGCGCGGGCGAACTCGGCGTAGGTCCAAATTTCACCGAGCATCTGCGAGGTCGCGGGCGACTTGTCGTTGATAATCTCCGCCATCGCACAGCCCAACCCGTATGCGAATTCGAGCTTGGTCTGCGCCCGGATCATCGTCTGCTGCATGATGTTCGGGTACCAGCCCGTCGTCATCACGGTGTTATAGGTCATCCGGTTGGCGTTGATGAAAATCCGGTCGGGCGGCACTTCCACGTTGTCGAAGATCACGAATGCGTCCTGCTCATCGAAACGGCTCGACAACGGATGGTCGAAGCGGTTGCGGTTGGTCGAGCAACTGTCGCGGCACAGAAGCTTCAGGCCAGGCGTACTCGTCGGGATGCAGAACGACAGTGCGTAAGCGTCGGCGCCCTCTGGCAGCGGCACGGCGGGATAGACTGCAATTTCATCCGCGAACGGCGCGAGCGTCGCGAGGATACGCGCGCCGTTCACGATGATGCCGTGCGAGGTATCCTCGACCTTTCGCAATGCCGCGTCGTTGCCGGCGACCGGCGCGTCGCCCCAGGATTTGTCGATAGTCGGCTGGACGATAGTGTGAGTCAGCGCGAGGTCTTTGCGCGCGAGGAATTTTTGATAGGCAACCAGGTTTTCAGCACCTTGTTCGTTGCCGTTGATCGCCCATTCGTCCGCCCGCCCGGCGAATCCGGCGAATGTGACGTTCATATAGTCCGGCGTGCGGCCCATCAGGCCGACGGTGAATTCCGCGGTCAGTTGCAACGCGCGATGCCGCCGTTCGAGGTCCGCCTTCGAACGCGGAATCAGGTGGCTAAGATTGATCGCCTCGCCGGTCTCGGGATCCCGCATCAGGCATACTTCCGCCGCGTGGTGCTGCAGATCGAAGACCTCGGCCAGCGTGGCGGCGGCACCGGAAAACGCGGGATGCGATGCCACGTCGTGGACTCTTTCGCCGCCAACCCAGACCTCGCGCGGACTTTTCAGTGCGTGCAAAAATTCTTTTCCGGTTCGTGCAGCCATCTATTTCTCTCCTGAAGCGCGCAGCCCCGCGAGTTGCAGTTCCAAAGCAGCACGGAGCCCAGCGTCGCGTTCCTGCGGCGTGACCACACGCGCTCCGAGCCACTCATGCAGGCCAGCGAAAAAAAGTGCGAACAAATTCTTTGCGAGACGATGCGAGGGCACGCCCGTGCGCAACTCGTCCCGCTCCTGCGCACGATCGATAAGCACGGCTAACCGACTGAACAGTTCGGCCATGAAGGCCGCGCGGCCGTGCCGATGGTCGTCAACAAAGGGCAGCTCCTTTACGAAGACCCGCGCGAGTCCGATGTTGCGTTCATGATGGGCGATCAAGGCGCCGAACACGCGCATGAGTTGATCGATCAAGCGCCGCTCGGTCATGCTCTCGAATGCCGCGTCGACCGCGCGCCCCGCCTCCTCGCGAAAAATCGTGACCAGCAAGTCCTGCTTGCTGCCCGCGTGGAGGAACACGGTGCCAACTCCGACGTCCGCAGCCTGCGCGATTTCGCGGGTGGTAGTCAACTCGAAGCCTTTGCGGGCGAACAGAGAGCGTGCAGAGCGTTTGATCCGCTCAAGTTTGTCGCGCTTCTTGCGTTCGACCCGGCCGAGCGTGGTTCCTTCGCCACGGCGAGGCTTGCTGATCTGATTTGAGTCGATGGCAGCGTTAGGCATTCTGAGCGCGCTCAGTTTTGAGCGTGCTCATCGAATAACGCGAAGGCTCTTTCGATGTCAAGCGCGAAGAAGCCGAAGCGCGAAAGGTTTGATATTCTTTGACCATGGCAGCCAGCAAACTCACCGAGCACACAATTACTGAAGAGGTTCGCAGCCGTATCGCGGGCACTCCGAATCCGCGCCTCAAGCAGGTTATGCAATCGCTCATCAATCATCTTCACGAATTTGCCCGGGAAGTGCGGCTCACTTCCCGGGAATGGAATACGGGGATCGAGTTTCTCACTGCGGCGGGCCATATCACCGACGACCAGCGCCAGGAATTCATTCTGCTCTCGGACACGCTCGGGCTCAGCGCCCTGGTTGATCTGATGCATCATCAAGGCGAGTCGAATCTCACGACGGAATCGAGCTTGCTCGGGCCGTTCTATCGCAACGGAGCACCCGAGCTTGAGCCTGGCTCGGATATATCCAACGGCACCGCCGGAGAACCGCTGACGATCCGGGGGCGCGCGCTCTCGAGCGACGGCAAAACGATTCCGCACGCCATGCTCGACGTGTGGCAGGCCGCGCCTAACGGACTCTATGATGTGCAGGACGCCAATCAGCCGGAGGTCAATTTACGCGCGCGCTTTCGAACCGACGCGCAAGGCCGCTTCGAGTTTCGCACGATCAAGCCCGCGAGCTATCCGGTGCCGCACGACGGCCCGGTCGGGAAAATGCTGGCCTCGCTCGGACGGCATCCGTTTCGTCCCGCGCATATTCATTTCATAGTATCAGCGCCCGGGTTCGAGACCCTCACCACCGCATTGTATATCGCGGGTGATAAGTACCTGGACTCCGACGCGGTGTTTGGAGCGCGGCCGTCGCTGGTCGTTGACTATCGGCATACGGGCGGCGACCACCCCGATTCGATCGAGTTCGATTTCGTGCTGCCAGAATCGTGAGCGCCGAAGCGGACGCGGCGCGCCTCAGAATTTTACCGGACGGAGCGGAAGTTTTCCGCTCGCAATTTTTTCCGGGATGTCAGGCGATGCGTTCTCCCACACCAATAACATCGAGCGCTTGGACGAGTACCCGCGATGCCGAATGTCGGCCGGCATCGCGGCGACATCGCCGGGCTTCATCACCACCTTGGCGCGCGGCGCGCCGGTCGCGCCGTCTTCGACCTCCCAATGGATCTCGTCGCTCAACTGGACGAACCATTCGACGCGATCGTTGCCGTGGATTATCGGCAAAACATACTCCTCGGTCGTCGGACACATCAGGCTGTGCTTGCATACCGAAACGACACTCGGATTCCAGGTCACGTCCGAGCGCGAGAGGTACGCCGCCAGGTTGAACGCGCGCACCTCGTTCTCGAATCCGGGCTCCGCGTTGATTTCCGGCTCGTCCTGCGCGACGTCGGCGAACTGGCGATTCACGGCAAATCCGTTCTGGTCGGTCCGCAACGGTTCGTCGCCATGCGCATTGACCATCCTCTTCGCGGTCACGCGATGACGGCTGATGGCGGCGCGATTGTTTCCGTGCTTTGGCCCGAACGCGCTACCGGTTTCGGCCGGGCTTGCGAATGGATCGAAGCCTTCGTTGGTCCAGTCCTCGAGCATCGCGGCAAACAGCGTCTTGATTTTTTCGCTATCGAACGTTTCTGCGAAATCGGTCTTTGCTTCGCGGTACGCCGCATTGAATCGTCCCGCGGAAAGATCGACCGTACCGTAATGATTCTGAGTCGCGATGACCGCGTCGAAATTCACAGTGCCGTAAAAAAAGCCCCATGCCACATCGCGCTGCAGCGCGCGCAGGAACGCGTCGGCTGCCATCAGGTGGCTTCCGGTGGGCCATGAGATGTGAACGAAGTATTCGTCGCGCGAGAACTTGAAGCTCCCGAGGGAGAAGCCGTGATACCCGTGCGCATTAGTTGCCTGGTTTCGCGTTTCCATGATGCTTCCTCTGCTCACTTGCGGGTCTGGCAGATTTCGGTCCATCGCTCGATCGTATCCACACCCTTCATCGTCTGCATCAGGATCACTGCGGGCCGCGCCGCGTGAAATTGGTACGCCGCGCCCGCGGGCAACAGAGCCATGTGTCCGCGACGAGTTTTGATGGTTCCCATGGTGCGGCCCGCAGGCGGTCCTTCCAGCGCGATCGATCCATGCTGGCCATTCGGCACCAGCGACTGGTCGTCAGGCTTGAGCAGGCGCACCTCGACTTCGCCATCCATCGTCAGCGCGAACTCGTCATGCGCCGCGATGCGCCATTCGGAGGTGCCCTCGGCGCGAATCGCTTCGAGCACGTACTCGACGTTCTGCCCAACCGCGACTTTTTCGTACGGCCGCGACTTCGACGCCACTTCGAATACGTTCGAGAAAGCGTAGTTGCGCGGATCGTCGTTGATAACTTCGACGCCGCCTTTTTCGAAATTGGCGAGCGAGCCGAAACGGGTTTCGTATTTGCCCACGGCGATGCTCCGGCTCAATGATGTCCCGCCGCGCGGACCATGGTGGGCAGTCCGGCGGGAAATTCGATCTTGCGTTTACGCTTCATCGCTTTCTCGGAGAGCCGCGCAACCAGGGCCGCTTTTTCGCGCGAGCGCCGCGCGTCGCGCTCCTTGATCTCGGGCAGCACTTCGCGGCCGAACAATTCGATCGAGGAACTCAGCAATTCGTGCGGAATCCTGCCCGCCTGTGACAGGAACAGCACCTGGTCAACGCCAGAATCCTCGAAGCCTTGCAGCGCAGCACGAATCTGACCAGGCGTGCCAACGCAGTTCTGCGCTTGCGATCCCGAGGCGAGCGGATCATCGATCACCGGTTTCGCCGTCTGATTCTTGTAGCTTTCCCAGAGGTTGGTTTTGCCGGGCTCGTGCAGTCCGAAGAACGCGTAGTGGCCGAGGCCGTACATGAAGAAACCATGATTCTCCTTTGCCATACCACGCACGAGGTTTTCATCGCGATCGCACAGGAATGGACAGGCCATCGCGATATTCGGATTGATCGCGTAGCCGACCGGCTCGCATTCGTTTTCGATCGTCGCGTAGTAGTCGTGCACCCATTGGCGCGATTCCTCTGGTGACACGAACGCGAAAGTAAGCGCACCGAGGCCGAGCCGCGCGGCAAGCAAGATTGTTTCGCGCCGCGAGCACGCGAGCCACAAAGGTGGATGCGGTTTCTGCAGCGGCTTCGGCACCACGTTGCGGATGGGTGCCTTGACGAATTTTCCCTCGAATCCCATGAACGGTTCTTCGACCAGCATCCGGGTAACGGTCTGCAAACCTTCGAGCCACTGCGTGCGTTTGTCCTCCTGAGCAACGGTGAACCCGCCAAGCTCGACCTCGCACGCGCCTTCGCGGGTGCCGAAGTCGCATCGCCCATCGCTGATGAGATCGAGCGTTGCGATCCGCTCCGCGACCCGCGCGGGATGATTGATGTAAGGCGGCATCTGCACGATGCCGTGCCCGATCCGCACGTTCCTGGTGCGAGCGGCGCACGCGGCGAGAAAAATCTCCGGCGCCGAAGAATGCGCGTACTCCTCAAGGAAGTGATGCTCGGTCGCCCAGACGTAATCGTACCCGATGCGGTCGGCGAGCTCGACCTGCTCGAGCGCATTCGTCAACAATCGATGCTCCGAGTCAGAGGTCCACGGACGTGGGAGCTGGAGTTCGTAGAAGGCGCCGATTTTCATCGCGGGGACCTCACTGTGGTGCGAACGATTTTCGTACCTTCAACCATCGCTTTAAGTTTACCGAAGGCCGTTTCGCGCGGTAGATATTTCATGCCGCAATCGGGTGCGAGCATCAGACGCTCCGCGGGAACATACTTCAACGCGGTTTCGATCCGCGCCGCTACGGCCTCCGGCGTTTCGATGCTCCGGTCACCGAGGTCGAGCACGCCCACGATCATGGTCTTGCTCGGAAGCTCGCGCAGGATCGCGAGGTCGAGCCGCGGTTGCGCAGCCTCGATCGATACCTGGTTCACAACGCTGCCCTCCAATTCGGCCAGGAATGAGTAGCTTGGCGGTTTGTGCGGAACCACCGCCGCGTAGCCGAAGCAAATGTGAATCGCGGTCGTACCGGCGACACCGTCGAGCGCGCGATTCACGACCTCGACTCCGTATTGTTTTGCGCGCTCGGGAAAGCGCTGCATCCACGGCTCGTCGAGCTGCACAATATCGGCGCCGGCCGCGAACAGGTCATTCACTTCTTCGTTGACCGCCGCGGCAAGCTCCATCGCGAGCGTCTCGCGGTCGCGATGGTGGCTGGTCTCTGATTGTTCCGACATGGTGAATGGTCCGGGCAGCGTAATCTTTATTGTGCGATCGGTGTGCGCCCGCAGGAACGAGACGTCGCGGACCTCGACCGGCGCGAGCCGGCGCACGGGTCCACAGAAAAGTGGCACCGCGACAGTTACCGAGTGGCCCGCGTTGACGAAGGTGAGCTTGCCTTCTTTTTCACGATTGAGGCCGGCCAGCGCGTTGGAAAATTTATTGGAATAACTCTCGCGGCGAATCTCGCCGTCGCTGATGATATCGACGCCCGCGCGCTCCATCTCGCGGATCGCGACGACCGTGGCGTCGTCCTGCGCCTGCTCGAGCCAACGCTCCGGGATTCGCCACAACTCCGGAACACGGGTGCGCGGAACAAACTTGCTCAGCTTCTCGCGATCGATGAGCCAGTCTGGTTGCGGATAGCTTCCGACTACCATCGTCGGCAGAAGCGGCTGAGTCATCATCGCAGTTCACGCCCCAGTCAGTTCAAAGATTCGGGATCACATCGCGCGCCAGCAACTCGAGATGCTCCATATGATCAAAGACCGGGTCCAACAAAAGATGCTGCGCGCCAGCGCGCACCAGTGCTTTAAGTTTGTCGATACATTCCGCGCGGCTGCCGTAAATCGAGACGCGAGGAGCCATGTCAGAATCATGGTAGCGCGCGCCGAACCATTCGCGTAAGCGACGCTCTGCGCGCGCCCGATCGTCGTCGACTGCAATGTAGACTCGCTTTGAGATCGAGAAGGTTTTGGGGTCGCGTCCCGCGTCGTCGAGCAGGCGGCCGAGCCACTGCATGTGTTGAATGAACTCGGCTGACGAAGATGATCCCGGACCCATCCATCCGTCGGCGTGGCGGACCGCGCGCTTCAGGGCAAGTTCGGTACGAGCGCCGAACCAGATCGGCGGACGCGGCTTTTGCATCGGCTTGGGTTCCATCGCCACGTTCTCGAATTTCCAGAAATCCCCGCTCACCGACGCCTTCGGTTCCGTCCAGAGCGACTTCAGGACTTGGAGTCCTTCCAGGAAGCGGCGCGGCCGACGCTCGCGAGGCACTCCGAAAATCTCGTGCGGTGTGGTCGGGCCGCCAATACCCACGCCTAGGATCAGCCGTCCCTGGCTGAGCTGGTCGAGCGTGGACAGAGTCTTGGCTAATTCCACCGGGTTGCGGATCACGGTCAGCAGCACCGCTGTACCCAGGCGAACCCTAGAGGTCAGTGCCGCGACGTAGGTCAGGAGCGTCACTGGCTCGAGTGCCGAAATGTCGCCGATCATCTGCTCTTGAACCCACAGGCTGTCGTATCCGAGCGTTTCGGCTTTTGGCGCGAACTCTCGAATGAGTTCGAGATCGATCGGAGACTTATCGAAGGTTTGCGGAATTGAGATGCCGCATCGAATCGTCATGTCCATTCCTTTTCGAATTACGCCCGATTACGGATCAATCAGCACGCCTGGATTCAGGATGCCTTGTGGGTCCAGCGCCTTCTTCGCCGCACGCAGCGCATTCGCAAATCCTTCCGGCCGCTGGAGGTCGTACCATGGGCGATGATCACGTCCGACCGCGTGATGATGCGTAATTGTTCCGCCGAGCTTCATCAACATGTCGGAGGCCGCTTGCTTGACGGCATCGCGCTGTTCCAGTTGCGAGTCCTTTTTTCCCGGTCCGAGGAAAGTGTAGTACGGCGCAGGTCCGTCGGGATAAACGTGCGTGAAGCGGCAGGTTACGCTGCCCTTGCCGCAGATGCGCTTCATCGCGTCGCGGGCGCATTCGATTACCTGCACGTGAAAATCTTCGAAGCGGTCCCAGGTGATCGAGGTCTCGAAAGTATCGCTCACCATCCCCATCGCGGCGACCGTGTCCATAAGGTAGGGCGCGTTGAGAAACGCGTTGCGCCATGCGCCAGCGGCTCCTTCGTGCGTCGCCTCCTGATCGGTGCGCGTCTTGATTTCCTCTTTGGGAATCTTGCCACCGTGATCGGCACAACATTCGAGCGCTCGTTTCATCCATGGTTCAAGCGGATGATCTCCCGACTCGAACGCAAGCACCATCACCGCCTCGTCGCCGTTGGCGGCGCCCGAGTTGAGCGCCTCACCCTCGTCGAGTACGCGGCAGTTGGCGGGAAACAGTCCCGCCTGGCCAATCTGGCGCACCGCATTCGCGGCCGCGAAGAAGCTCGGGAACGGCACCGACGCGCCGATGCGAAACTTCGGACGATCCTGCAAGCGCATCCAGGCCTCAGTGATGATGCCGAGGATTCCTTCCGAGCCGATGAACATGCGATCGGGACTTGGTCCCGCGCCCGAGCCCGGCAGGCGACGCGACTCGACGATACCAGTCGGCGTGATGACGCGGGTCGATTCGACGAATTCATCTATATGCGTGTAGTTGGTCGCGTAGTGTCCGCCCGAGCGCGTTGCGATCCATCCGCCTAAAGACGAGAACTCGAACGACTGCGGATAATGGCGGAGCGTAAGGCCGTGGGGCTTGAGCTGCGCTTCGAGATGAGGTCCGAGCACGCCGCCCTGGATACGCGCAGCGCGCGAAGCCTTGTCCACTTCGATCACGCGATTCAGATGCGTCAGATCGATCGAGACGGCACCGCGATAATCGCCCTTGCTCGGAGCCTCGACGCCTCCGACTACAGACGACCCGCCGCCATACGGCGATGCGGCGATCTTCGCGCCGTCGCACCAATCGAGAATGGCGATGACATCCTTCTCATCGCGCGGAAACGCCACGACATCGATCGGGTTGGGATAGTATCGCCGAAACGCGCGGATAATATCGCGCGACCCCTTGCCGTAGCTGTGCCCCGCACGTTCGTACGTGCTGGTCGAACAGAGTTCCTTGAGCGAATCGGGAGGCTGCACGCGCGGCGTGCGAAGATTCAATTCCTTCTCAGTCGGAGGCGGCGTCAAGGTCAACTCGTCCAGGCCGAAGCGTTTCGCCATCCGCTCCGCCACATGTTTTTGCTGTTCAGGCGTCGGTCCCTGATCTTCGTAGCCCCATCCCCAGAATTTTCGTCGCCGTTCCGGCATAGCCCGACTCCTTCTCCGACTGACTCGCGACGCTACAGCGCCCGAGGTCTCTCTGGCTTCTTTACTCCGCCGAGACTCTCGCGAGCAATCGAGATACGACCGGTAATTTGACTACGGCCTCGAGGCCATGTGGCGGCCACGGTTTCCTCTACTGACGCGCCTTGAAGTAACCGATCCGCTGCCGCGGAACCACGGAGCTTGCAACCATTTGCCGGGACCGCATTTCGCCAACTCGTGCTCCTGGCAAATCAACTCGTCGGCGGATGTGATGCGGCAAACCCAATCACCGACATCCACCACGTGCAGGAACATCATGGTCATGTAGCTGATCGTTTCACGCAGCGCGATTGTCTGCCCGTGCGCGGACATGACCTCCCAGCGCTGACTGACTCGTCCGCCGTACTGTCCCTTCGCCATCGTCAGGGTGAGCGGCTGATTACCCATTCTCTGAAAGCACCAGCGCAACTTAATCGGGCTGGTCGGCCCCGACATCATATTGGGGCATCCGCCCAGGTACTGCAGACGACCATCTCCGCTGCCTTCCCAACATCCCTCGATAGCCTGCGGAACCCAAATCGTCTCGCCCTGGCTGCCAATGACCGGCAGCCGATCCGCCGTCGTCTCTTTCGGCTGCACTTGAGGAAGCATCAACTCGTTGCTGCCGGGGGAAGGAGGCGGGGGCGAAGGTTTGATCTGATTCAATACGACGACGTTGCTGTTCAGCTCGGATGCGGGCTTGGGGGGCGAAACCGGTGGAGCATTCGAAATCATCCCAGGCGATGAACTCGGAGATGGAATCGCGGCGGGCGTCGCCGGGTTGCTCACCGCCGCGACATTAGGGGCTAATGCCTCCGCTTCGGGCGGCGCGACGTTGCCGGCCGCAGTAACGAAAAACGGCGCAGGAATGATCGAACCTCGGTACCATCGATAACCCACGCCGAGGGCAATTCCAGCGCCAAACAGAATCGCCAGCATTCCGGCCGCCTTGAGCAAGCGCGTTCTACGCTTCATGTCGGATCCTCGCGACAGGCACCGTGGCGGACCATTTTAGCGAACAGCAGCGGAGAAACGTCGGTTAATCTTGAGTCGTTCGGGGAGGCACGACTTTGAGAAGCTTGAGCACCGGTTCGAGAGGATCGGCGGAGGAGCCGGAACCGGAAAATTCGCGCTCCGAGAATGACTGCAGTGCCCGTTCGTGCGCAGTGAGGGCGGCTAACATTTGCAAGTCGGCAGTCGGCCCTGAATTCTCCAATTCCTCAAAGCGCGCGACAAATTTGGTCACTTCGCGGCGAAATATATGCATGTACTTGGCCCAAGGCATTTTGGCGAGCGTCGCTGCCTGGGCAATACCGGTCTGACGAGCGGACGCGCTTTCGGTTGCGTCGCCGCCCAGTCGTTTCACATTGGCGCGAAGAAGTTCTTTGGTTTCGATTTCCAGTTGCTCGAGAACGCGCATCTGGTATCGACGTTCAGGATCTTCCATCGCCCCGGCCATCGCGTGAAACATCGCTTCGCCAAGCACCTCGCCCTGAAACGCTTCCTCGATTCTGCGCAAATACTCATTTGGATTCATAAACTTTACCAATTCAATTTTTTGAAATCTGGTTCACGCTTTGAATAGTACGCTGATGCTCTCCCGGTTGTGGATACGCTTGATCGCCTCTCCGAATAGAGGTGCGACCGAGACAACCTCAACTTTCTTCGATAGCACCACTGGCTGCGTTTCGATCGAATCGGTCACGAGCAGACGCTTTATCGGGCTGCGATCCAGCCGCTCCATCGAGCCCTCGCTGAAGACCCCGTGAGAGACTGCCGCGTACACGGCTTTTGCGCCGCGCTCGACGAGCTTCTCGGCCGCATCGACAAGAGTGCCCATCGAGATCGTGAAGTCGTCCACCAGCAGCGCGGTCTTGCCCTCGACGTCGCCGATGATCTCGAGGATCTCCGCGCGCTCATCGTGGGCCTTGCGCTCTTTGTCGGCAATAGCGATTGATGTGCCTAGGAATGACGCGAACTTCCGCGCTTGCTTTGCGAAACCGGTGTCAGGAGAAACCACGACGAGATCGGGCAACTTTCTGCGTTTGATTTCCTTGCCGAGCACCGGCAGCGCATACAGATCGTCCACCGGGATATGGAAGAAGCCTTGTATCTGGGGAGCGTGCAGGTCCAGCGTGACTACCCTGTCCGCTCCGGCCACCGCGATCGCGTCGGCGCAAACCCGGGCGCGAATTGAAACCCTCGGTTCGTCCTTCTTGTCGCCTTTCGCATAACTAAAATAGGGCATCACAACGGTAACCGACTCCGCACTGGCGCGCCTGAACGCGTCAATCCAGAAAAGCAGTTCCATGAAATTGTCGTTGGTGGGAAAGACTGTTGACTGCACCAGGTAAACGTCGCGCCCACGGACATTTTCTTTGACCCGCACGAAAAGATTGCCGTCCGAGAAGCGCAGCACTTCGCCGGCACCCGGCCGCAGGTTCAAGTACTCGCAAATCTTGCGCGTCAGCCTGGGACTACCGCTGCCGCCAAAGACGGCGATATCGTTGACGGCTTCAGATTTCCGCTTCATCTCTCTCGAATAGCATGAATGGGGAAAACCGTCAGCCGGGGGCTTTCGGCGCAAACGCGCCGACATCAGTCCCGCACGATCAGGAGGTTAATCGGAAGGTTGAATCTGGACGTATCAGTAACGCGATGGAGGTCGTGCGGCAGCCCGCGACGCGGCTAGATTCGCATCAAACGGTCTGCCGCTTTTCGGTTACGGGAGTTCTTAGTAGTTAGTGGTCTTGGTACTGGACGAATGCTCACTCGAAGAGCCCATAGGCGATTCCTGATCGCTCGAGGATGACGACCTATGTTCACTGGTTGTGGAGGGTGCGACGACTGCCGGCGCTACGACAATGGGGGGAGACGCAACCACTACCGGCGCGGGATATGCCACGACGGCGGGAGGTGCGGAAGTTGTGGTCTCGCTCGAACTCGTAGTGTCAGTACTGTCCGCGAATACGACGCCGACGCTGCCGAACAGCACCGCGATGCTTAAAGACAAAGCTGCGGTCTTCAAAGAGTGTTTCACAATGATGTCTCCATTAGTTCTTCATAAGAATTGTTCACTCTCAGAATAAGAACGGATTCAGCGTCACGGCAAGTACATCTTTCGTCTGATTGCGGTTTGAGTGCTGTGGAGCACCGCAATGCGAGTAATCAAGGAATGTCGTGGTTCGGAAGGCGAGGCCGACACGATCGCGCACGAACGCACTTCGGAACACTACCTTATGCGGTCTCGACTTTTCGAAGACGGGAGTACGCGGCCTTAAGCGTTGACCAGGCCGAAACGGATCCCGCCGATCATCACGATATCGCCTCCGACAAGACGATCGCGCTTTTTGGCGTTCGCAAGCAGACGCGGCCGATCAACGACGACGAGGTCGATACCGCCGAGGCCCTCGCCGCGTCCGTCGGTTTCCTTGACGAAGCGGATCGTACCGATGTCGAGACGAATCGCGGAATTGCCACGCGTGTCTCGCGTAAGCGGCCGCTCAAGGATTTGAGCCCATCGCTCCGCCAGCGCCGCGGGCTCGGATGACTGAATCTCGGCGGCCGCGATCGCGCTAACGACGTCGGTGCGCACTGCCGGCTTCCAGTTGCGCCCGGCCGGTGCCCATGGGCCATCAGGAGCTTCACTGCCCTTCTGATAGTCAATCTCCAGGAACGTTCCGCCCGTGTCACGCGGATGAAGCTGCATGATGCTGTACTCGGCGGAGTCGTCTTCGAGCGCTTTGCGGATGCCGAGTTCGGCGGCGCGGCGCTTGCGTGGTGCGTGCTCGTCGCATTGCAGGATACACATATAGCCGCCGTCGCCGTGGCGCCGTTCCAGATAGCGGCCACCGGCGGTATTTTCCTTAATCGGTGCCACCACCTCGATAAACTGGCTGCCGACCGGCAACAGCGCGTTCTCGAGTCCAAAGACTTTGACGCCTGGATCGCGATGCCCTACTTCGAGGCCGAACACTGCGTGCAGATCATCAACCACCGGGGCCAACTTGTTCGCGACCAATGCCACCTGGCGCATGCGGAGCCACATATGAAATCCTCCCGGGCTAACGGCCTTCGAATCGTGGTTTGCGCTTTTCAACCTTCGCGGCAAATGCTTCACGCGTGTCGTGCGTGGCGAACATCGGAATGTGCCGGGCGGTTTCGAGATCGATGTAGCTTCTCAGATCGACCCGCTCGGCTTCGACGAAGTTCGACTTCATCGTGCGCAGCGCAGTCGGCGCCGCCGCGATCAGCCGCTCGACGATCGCGCCAATCTCAGCGCGAAAAGACTGGTCGGAAAACACGCGCGTGACGAGTCCTATCCGCAGCGCTTCGGCCGCGTCAAATTTTCCGGGCATGAAATACAGCTCGCGGGCGCGCGCTGCTCCTACGATCCGCGGCAAGGTCCACGGACCGCCCATGTCGCCCGCCACGCCGACATCGAGGAACGCCACGTTGAATCGCGCCGACTCGGCGGCGAAGCGAAAATCGCACGCGCAGGCCCATCCGAGCGCCGCGCCGGCACACGCTCCGTTGATCGCCGCGATCGTGACCGCGGGCATCTCATGCAACAGCGTCGATACATGGTAGTCGCGGGGGTTGGATTCGTCGCCGTCCGAATTCTGTGCACCATTCTCGCCAGACGACACGACAACGTTCAGATCCGCGCCCGGACAGAACGCCTTGCCCGCGCCTGTCAGCACCAGCACGCGGATGTCGGTGTCGTCGGCCGCGCGAGTCAGCGCCTCGCGCGCTTCATGCACCATCAGGCCGGTCATGCCGTTCATCCGCTCGGGACGGTTCATCGTAAGCGTCGCAACCGGTCCGGTTTTTTGGAACAGAATTGTTTTGAAGTGCGGGTCACTCATATCTTTTCTCCCTTCGATCGCGCGAAGCGCGGCGGTCGCCGCTCGACGAACGATTTCACGCCTTCAGTCGCATCCGGATGCGCCAGCGACTCGTGTGTCAGACGATCCGCATCGCGGATTGCCGGCTCGAGTGCGAGCGATGAATGCCGATAGATCTGCGCCTTCATCACCGCGAGCGAACGGGGTGATACGTTCGCCGCGAGATCGCGGATATACGCCTTTGCGTCGTCGAGCAGCTTCTCGTTGGGCACCACGCGATCGACGAACCCGATTCGTAGCGCCTCGGCGGCGTCGATTCGGCGCGCGCTCCACAAAAGGTCGAGTGCGCGATTTATTCCCACCAGCCGCGGCAGAATCCAGCTCGTGCCGTGCTCCGCGATCAGCCCGCGCTTCGAAAATGCGGTCGTGAAGCTCGCCCCGGCCGCCGCAAAGCGCAAGTCGCACATCATCGCGAGCACGAAGCCGCCGCCCGCGGCGACGCCATTGACCGCGGCGATCACAGGTTTCGGAATTCGCAGTAGATGGCTGAACAGCGCCGGCAACTCATCCTCGGAAACCTTGGCGGCGGGTTCCGCTTCCGGCGCAGTCCCGGACGCCGAGCGCGTCAGATCTCCCGTATCGAGGCCTGCGCAGAACGCGCGGCCCGCTCCCGTCACGACGATACCGACCACGCGCTCGTCAGCAGCCGCCATGTCCGCCGCCTTGCGGATTTCCGCGATCATCTCGAAGGTGAACGCGTTGAGTTTCTCGGGCCGGTCCAACTGGATCACGCCGACCGAGTCTTGCACCTGGAAAACCACGTTCGTCATCGCGCTAGCATACCTCGCTCACCGGCGAGAGCGTCAACTCGAAATAGCGGGCAGCACTTCGTGCGCAAAACGTTCGAGCGAGCGCATCGCCTTCTCCGGCGCGAGACCCGGTAGCTGGGTGATCAGGATTATCTCCGTCGCGCCGCTGGTCGCGATCACCTCGGCCAGGCGATCCTTCACAGTCTCCGGCGCTCCGATGATGCTGCTCTTTTTGAGCTGATTCGCGTCGGGCTGGATCCATCGCTGGCCGGGATTCGCAGCCGAAAGCCATTCGCCGTAGAGCGCAGCCTGGTACATCGCTGCCGCCTCGATATCCGCCCATGCCCGCTCGGCGCTCTCGGCTATGTAGACGATGCGGCTGTTGACGATACTGAAGGCGTCGGGATCTTTGCCGAGGCGGCGCAGCTCCTCGCGATAGATCTCGACCTGATGACGTCCGAGGTTGCAGGCGAACGATAATCCCAGCCGCGCGCCGCGCTGAATCGCCTTGGTCGTCATTCCGCCCCACAAGAGCTCCGGATGCGGCTGGCTCTTGGGGCGCGGCAGCACGCGCACGTCGCGAAACTGGAAATGCTGGCCCTCGAAGCTGAAGCGTTCGCCGGTCCATGCCTGGCGCAAAATCTCGATCGTTTCGAGCGTGCGGCTAAGGCGATGCTTTTTCGAGACCTGCAGGCCGTCGAACTCTTCATCGCGGTAGCCCATCCCTATTCCCAAGCGCAGTCGGCCGTTGGAAATGACATCGATCATAGCGGCATCTTCGGCCAGGCGCAGCGGATGATAAAACGGCGCGAGCAGAACGTAGGTTCCGAGCGAGATCCGCGTGGTGCGCGCCGCTATCGCCGCGAGCATTGTCATCACCGAGGACAGGTAGCCGTCGTCAACGAAGTGATGCTCGGTCACCCAGAGCGAATCGAAGCCGGCCTTCTCGAGGAATTCGATCTGCCGAAACATCGCGGAATAGAAAGTTCCGAAATCCATGTGCGACGATTCGGGATTTCGGAAATCGAGCATGTAACCAAATTTCATCTTCGACATATCCGTGTCTCTCCATCGCGGCTATTACGCGGTTGTAACCGCTTAATCGAAAATGAGAAAGAGCATACGATCAGCGAAGATTTGGCGGGCAACGGGGCCAACCGGCCCCAGAAGGAGCAGCATTATGGCACTCAGCGCGCGCAACCGTCTGAAGGGTGAGATCTCGGAAGTCCTGCTTGGGAGAGTCACGGCGCTAATCACGGTCAAGGTAGGCAACAATGTGATCGAGTCCGTCATCACCAAGCGCAGCGCCGAAGAATTGAACCTCAAGAAGGGCGACAAAGTGACCGCGGTGATCAAATCGACCGAGGTTATGATCGAGAAGGACTGATTCCAAATGCTCAAACGAAACCCAAAGCGGCCAGTCCTCGTGCCCGCGGTTTTGGTCTTAACTCTGATCCTTTGTTTTGCGCATGCTGTATCTGCACAACCCGCGGCGCCCGCGTCCGCGACGCTCACCGTAGACGGCGAGATTGCGCATCCCCAGACCTTCGACGAATCCGTGCTCGCGGCGATGCCGCAGGTCACCGTTCACGTCACCACCGAGAAAGGTGTGCCCGCAACCTACACCGGCGTTCCTCTATCTGAAATCCTCGAACGCGCCGGCGCGCCGCTTGGTAAAGCACTGCGCGGCAAACAGATGACGCTCTATCTGATCGTTACCGCGAGTGACGGTTACCGCGCGCTCTTCGCGCTCGCGGAGCTTGATCCTGCTTATACGGACAAGGTTGTGATTCTTGCGGATCGGCGTGACGGACATCCGCTCGACGCCAGCGAAGGTCCCCTCAGGTTTGTCGTGCCGGGCGAGAAGCGCCACGCGCGATGGGTCCGCGGCGTAACGACGCTTAGCGTTCGTCGAGCCAACTGAGAATCGCGCGAGCTCGGTTCACGGCGCGAATCCTACTTGGTCGTGGTCTCCTATACGAGGCATCGCTCGAGCAGCGTTACGGTCGGCGCCGCATTTCCGACCCAGTTCAGCTTCACTCTAAGCGCCAGTGGCAGATCAGGTGACGACCCACAGTTGTGGACCCCTGCGCGCCGCTAACCCTCAACCGCCTTTCTGGAGTAAGTTTGGCCGCAAGCTGAACAGCGGAGGCGCCGATGGGAATCAAAGTTCAAGATGTAGCGTTCGTTCGATTTCGCGCGCCCGACCTCGACGCTATGGAGGAGTTCCTGGTCGATTTCGGGATGGTGCGCGCGGACCGCACAAAGGACACGCTCTACATGCGCGGCACCGACGGCGATCCGTTTGTGCACGTGACGCATCGGGGCGAAGCAGGCTTCGCCGGTGTCGCCTTCGAGGCCGCGTCGCCCGGCGATCTGGAAACGATCGCGCACAGCGACGGCGTCTCGGTGGAACCGCTCGAAGGACCGGGCGGCGGCGCGGTAGTCAAGTTGACCGCGCCGGACGGGTTCGCGGTCGAAGTCGTGGCGGGCCGCGAGCAGTCCGCGCCGATTGTCCTGCCTCGCCTCGGCCTCAGCAACAATTCATACGAAACCCCACGGCTGAACGCGCTCAAGCGGCTTGGGCAGGGTCCCGCGCACGTCAAACGGCTCGGTCACTGCGTGTTCAATGTCAGCGACTTTCGCCAGACAGAAGCCTGGTACAAATCACATTTCGGCTTGATTACTTCAGACGAGATTTTCCCCGATGACAAACCCTCCGCCGTGTTCGGAGCGTTCCTGCGATGCGATCGCGGCGCCACGCCGAGCGATCATCACACACTTTTTTTGATCGGACACGGCAAGCCCGCGTTCAATCACGCCGCGTTCGAAGTCGCTGACTACGACGACCTGATGAAAGGTAACGCCTGGCTCGAAACCAAGCAGCGGCATCATCAATGGGGCGTCGGACGCCATGTTCTGGGGAGCCAGATATTTGACTACTGGCGCGATCCGTGGGGGCATACTGTCGAACACTGGACCGACGGTGATCTGCTGAACACGGAGTGGGGATCGCGGCGCACATCGATGAAGGAAATGATGGGCGTGCAGTGGGGACCGCCGCCTCCGCGCATGCTGGGCTGAGCAATATTGAACAAAGGTAAATCGGCTAAAAAGGTATCAGATGAAACTCGTTACATACTCGGAAGCGGGGACGACCAAACTCGGCGTCGTCAAAAATGACGGTGTGATCGATCTGGGGAAGCATCTCGCGGGATTGCCCAGCGGGATGATTGGCCTTATTACCGAATGGCCTCGCGTCAGTCCGCGCGTCCGGGAACTGGCGGAGAGCGCGCCCGCGGACGCGCCGCTCAAATCAGTGCATCTGCTCGCACCGGTTCTCCGTCCGGGCAAGATTTTCGCGATCGGACTGAACTACGCCGATCACATCAAGGAAAGCGGGCTTCCTACGCCGCAGCATCAGACCTGGTTCACCAAGGCGGTGACCTCGATCAACGGACCGTTCGATCCGATCCTGCTGCCAGCCGCCTCGAAGCTGATCGACTACGAAGCCGAATTGGTCGTGGTCATCGGCAAGCGCTGCAAGCATGTCTCGAAAGAACGCGCGGCAGAAGTCGTGTTTGGCTACATGGCCGGCAACGACGTGTCGGTGCGTGACTGGCAGATGCGCAGCGGGCAATGGGCGATCGGCAAATCGTTCGACACGCACGCGCCGATCGGGCCGTGGATCGTCACCGCCGATGAGCTGGGCGATCCGCATACACTCGGCATCCGATGCCTGGTCAACGGCGAGATACGCCAGAGTTCGAACACCAGGAACCTGGTCTTCGGCGTATTCGATCAGATCGAACACCTGACCCAGGCGATGACGCTCGAACCGGGCGATATCCTGTTCACCGGCACGCCGGGTGGAGTCGGCGCGGCGTCGAAGCCGCCGCGGTGGTTGGTGGAAGGCGACAAGGTGCGCGTCGAGATCGATAGAATTGGCGCACTCGAAGCGACCATGAAGGCGGAGGCCGCGGCCTAGCTCAAGAACACCCTAAGATCCGTAGTTGTACCCGGGCCTGTCCGCAGCGACGAAGCCGCCTTTCCCGTCAAACGCCTCGCGGTCGTAGACTACGCAGAACGTGCGATGCTGCCGATCACCGAAGTCGTCATCGTAAATGACGACTCCTCTGAGATAGAAAATCGCGGCGCCGTTGCGAAGGTCTTCGAGGCGCCGCGTTGTCAGTTCCGCAAATGGCAATATCTCAGCGCGGTGGGCTCCCGGTTCGAGCACGCAATACTCAGTCAACTCGCCACCGGGTATTTCAGTGGTACTCGCTGGTGGCAAAGTAGGCGCGCAGGCGGCATCGAGCTTTAACCCTCTGACGACTACCCGGGTTTTGCCTCGGTTCCGCAACGTGAACGGAATGGCCATGGGGGCGAGGGTCTTATCATGGGACAGTGGGATCGGCGTGTCGAAATCCACGGCGACAACGCCACGGCGGCCGCCGCTGCGATCAATCCGGACCGGAGAATCGGTGACGATCGCCTTGCCGTCCGTGATAGCTCGGACCGAATGTGCGTAATTTGGGGGAACGATCGCGACCATTCCGGGCGTAGCCACGAGCGTCTCTCCGCCGACGGTCACTTGCAGTTCTCCTTCGAGGACGGTCCACACCTCTTCGTTGGAATGGCTATGCTCGTGGATCGCCGCACCTGCCGAGAAAGTGAAATGCGCGAACGTCATCCGTTCGCTGCTGAAAGTGCGATCCTTCCATCCAGGTAGCCGCTCGCCAACTCCTAGCACGCTCGTGTCAACAACTGACATAGGATTCCTCCGCCTGACCGAAAGACCCGAAGCAATTACTCAGTTAGATAGAGTTTTATACCAGCTCACTTCGATTCCGCGCGGCCGGGTTGTTCCCAGAGTTTGATCCCGCCGAGCAGGCCTTCGAGATTACTTACTATTTTCACGTTGGCGGGAAGCTTTATCGTAATGTGCCTGGCGTTGCCGCCGCCGATATAGAGTCGATCGTAGTTGAACATCCTAGCAAAATCGTCGAGCGCCTCGGCGAACAATTTGTTCCACCTTTTCTTGCCTTTTTTCTTGAACGCTTTGTCGCCTAACTCGTCCTCATAGGTTTTGCCCTTGTGAAAAGGCTGATGTCCCGCTTCCAAATGGATTCGGTGACCGTTGACGAAAATCACCGAGCCGACTCCCGTGCCGAGCGTGATCACCAGTTCGACGCCTTTGCCACTCACGCTGCCGAGGCCCTGCACGTCGGCGTCGTTGGCGACGCGCACGGGCGCGCGCAGCTTCTTGCGCAGACCCTCGGCGAGCTTGAACCCCTTCCATCCTTTGCCCAAGTTGGCGGCAGTATAGATAACACCTTCCTTAACCACACCGGGAAATCCCGCGGAGACGCGATCGAACGGCGCGCACATCTTGCCGAGCTTTTTCACGATCGAGATTACTTCACGCGGCGTCGCGTGCTTCGGAGTCGGGATCCGCTGCCGCTTGTTTACAGGCTTGCCACGCGCGTCGAGAGTTTCAGCCTTGATTCCGGTGCCGCCGATATCGACCGCGAGCGTGCGCTTGCCGACCGCGATCGCGGCTTCAGGTTTCACAGCGGAGGATTTCTTGATGGACGGCATCAGGTGTCCTTTCTACTTCAGAGTAGTCCTACTTCGGAATAGTCAATCGCGCTCAGCCAGCACCAACGCGCCCGGACGGCGCTGGGTTCGGGTATCGACTTTAAGCTTGCGCGCCTGCTCGTTGAAGAGCTGCGCGTAAACACTCGCGTTGCGCAGGAGTTCGGCGTGGGTGCCCATCTCGATCAGCTTGCCCTGGTCGAGCACGACGATCAGATCGGAATCCACCGCGCTTGCGAGCCGATGTGCGATCAGAAATGAGGTTCGTCCCTTCATCAGGCGGCGCACGGCGTCATGGATCAGATTTTCCACCTCGGAATCAAGGCCCGAGGTCGCTTCGTCAAGAATCAGGATCGGCGGATTTTTCAGAAACACGCGCGCGAGCGCAAGCCGCTGGCGCTGGCCGGTGGACGGACGCACTCCTCCTTCGCCGATAACGGTGTTGAGCTTGTCGGGCAGCGCCTCCACGAACTCGCGGATATTGGCCTGCTCGAGCGCGCGCCAAACCTCTGCTTCGTTCGCGGATGGCCGCCCATAAAGTACATTTTCGCGGATCGAGGCGCTAAAAAGAACCGCGTCCTGCGGCACGATTCCTATAGAATCGCGCAGCGACTTGAGCGTCACCGTTGAGATGTCCATTCCGTCGATCTCGATCCGACCCGCCGACGCCTCATAGAAGCGCGGCAGCAGGCCCGCGAGCGTCGTCTTGCCCGCACCCGAGCGGCCCACCAGCGCGACCGTCGTACCCGCAGCCACGCGCAGATTGATGTCGTACAGGACGGTCCGCGGCGCGCCGCCTTCGTAGGGCTGATAGGCGAAAGTCAGATGATCGATCAGCACGTCGCCGCGGCCGACCGACAGAATTTTTGCACCCGGCGGATCCTTCACTTCGGGAGTCTCGTCGAAGAAATGGAAGATGCGCTCGATCGCGGCGAGCGAGGTCGCAACGATAATCGACAACTCCGAGTAGCGCTGCAGCGGCAGGTAGAGCGAGCCCAGAAATCCGAAGAACGCGACCATCGTTCCGACCGTCATGTGATGATGCAGGATGAATATCGCACCGGCCCAGATGACGATCAGCGGCGCGGAGCGGCCGATTAACTCGCCGAACATCTGGTGGGTCGAGGCGAGCCGAACATTGCGAATCGTCAAATCGTAGAGCTCGGTGGTGCGGTTGTAGAAACGACGCGCTTCTTCTTTTTCGCGCGCGAATGATTTCACCGTCGCCACGCCGGCCACCCGCTCTTGCAGCTCGCCGGAAAATTCCTCGAGGGTTTCCTGCAGATCGTGGCTCGCCTCCTTGATGCGCGGAGAGAGAAACCGGATCACGGCAACGTAGAACGGCACGATGATGAGCGAGATCCAGGCCAGGCGCACATCGAGCTTGAACATCAGGTAGAGCACCGCGCCCAGCGACGCCGCGTCCATCCAGGTGTTGATCATCCCCGAGCCGACGAAGTTCTGCGCGCTCGCAATATCCGAAATGAAGCGCGAGACGATTCCTCCCGACGCGTTGCGATCGAAAAACGAATGCGACAGGCGCTGCATGTGGATGAACAGCGCGTAGCGCAAATCGAAAATCAGGCGATGGCCCGCCATGCTAGCCCAGTAGTTGCGATAGTAGGTCGAGATCGCCTGCACGAAGAAGATCACGAACATCGCGGCGGTCAGCGCTTCGAGCTTCGGAATTGCGCCGGTCCCCAGATGCAGCACCGCGGCAAGACTGACGCATCCGCGGTCGATCAAGCTGTTGATGTGATCCATCTTCGGCTGCGGAACCAGCAGCACGTCGATCACGTATTTGAACGCGAGCGGAAACATCAGCGGCAGCGTGAACTTCAGCACGCCCATCATCGCGCCGCCCGCGACCAGCCACGAATGCGGACGCACGTAGCTCAAGAATCGCCACAGGGGGGTGTTAGGAAACAGGCGTCCTATCCGCCCGCGCCGCGCGCCATCCTTGGCAGATGGCGGCACAGGAGAAAGCTCGCGCAGGGCCGCCTCGGCGGCGGCGGGTCCGTCAGGGTCGTCGGCGGATTCGTCCGGCAAATCGGAACTATCCGGCGCCTCCCCGCTGGTCGGGGATGCTGGAATTGATTTGTCAGGCATCCGTGCAGGATAGCAGCGCTGCGGAGATGAAAAAAGAACGCGGCTCCTTATCGAATGGAAGGAGGTTGGAATATCGCGATCTGCGACCGCACAGGAATCGTTTAAAATCAAACACTTAGTGGCTTCGTTTGGTCATTTTTCGGCGTCCGCACGTTCGATCACCCGCGTATTCGGCCCCCGGATATGGGAGATCGTAGCGGTTTCGAAACGACGCATACGGCTGAACAGTTCAGCCTCGTTAAATTGAAGGCGATAGTTTATGGACGCCCAAAAGCGGAAGACGAAATCTCGCACCCATCCTTATAGTGCCTCGCCGTGCAGGAATGGGGATCAGACTGTCAGGCGGTGATTCTTTCTACCACCCGGGCGATTCGGCTGCGTTTGCGGCTGCCCTTGAGGCCCGCTGATTCGAGACGCTCGAAGTGCTCGTGCGAGATCATGCGCATGAACTTGGCCATTGCTGCTCGTCCCGCCTGGACTTGGTGTTGTTCGAGGCCGCCGCCGGAAATTATTATCAGCGGCTCGAGCAGCTCGGGACTTCCCAGCAGCGCGAGCATCACGTGCTCGCTCTCATCGACGTATTCCTGCATCGCGGCTAGCTCTCCCGGGCGATGCTTCAGAAAGTAGCGTAGCTGCCCCGAGCCGTAGGCAGTTTGCCGCGCGGTATCCTGCATCGCATAACCCATCATCACGCGGTCGGTCTTGCTCGGCGCGAATGCGGCCACGTGGCGGCAGATCGCGAGCACTATCCCGCCGAGCGACAGGTTGATGGAGAGCGATCCCTTCGGGTAGGAGTCGGCCCACAGCCATTCCTTCAAACCCTGCTCGCCCGAAACGCTGGCGCGTCCGAGTCCGCCGCCGCCGTAGAGAGCGCGCTTGCGAAACGCTTCGTTCAGCCGCGCCCAGTTGAACATCTGCGCGCACATCCAGCTTTTCTGTTCGATAAAATCCTGGTTGACCAGCGGGACCCATCGCGACGCGAAGTCCATCGAGACCAGGGAGCATTCCTGCAGGAACGTGCAGAGCTGAGCGACCGCAGCCTCGAGCGGCGGATGCAAAGGATGCTTTTCGAGCAGACTCCACGGGACATCGACCGCCGGAGTCCAACGGCGCGCCTTGTCTTCCTCGTACAGCTCGGTGACGTTGTCGGCCCAGACGTCGGACTTGCGGTTGACGACGTAGCCCATGTCGGGCAGATCGCCCCACTTTTCGCTCCCGCGCGCGACCATCGATTGGCTGGTCCGCACGTTCTCGGGAATATCGGTGTATCCGTAGGTGCCGAGGTCGAGATCCTGATAGGTCAGGCCGCGGCGCGGATCTGAGGGTTTGCCTTTTACCTTTTCGGTTTTCGCGTCATACCAGAGCAGCGTCAAGTTCCCCGCCATCACCTGGGCGGCGGCTTCGAGCACCGTTTGATCGACCGTGTAATCCTTGTCGGCGTAAAATGCCACGTGGATAAACCCTCAGAGCTTGATCCCGGCCGCTTCGGCCGCAGCCCTGCCCATTTCATACATCTGGTAGAGTTTCGAGCGCTCTTTGCGCTCGGGCATCCCGCACTTGTCCAGCCGCTCGAAATGCTCTTCCATCTGCTTCAGATTGAACTTGGTGGTAATCTTGATTCCTTCCTCGATGTTCTCTTTCTTGAGACCGCCGCCCGCCAGGATGATGAACGACTCGGTCAGCTCGGTCGCGGCTGCCCCGGCAAATGAGATGTTCTCGGCCTCGTCGAGATGCGCATGCAGCACCTCGCGCTTTTCCGGGAAGTTCTCGAGCACATACTTAAAGTGCTGCATCCCGTAGCCGACGTGGCGCGCTTCATCCTGCATCACGAGGCGGAAGATGCGCTTGTCAACGTCGGTCGGCGAAAGATATTCGCTGAACCGGAACAGCGTGAGCACGTTGCCCTCTGCCACCAGATGCAGCGCTACTGACATTTCGCTGAACGAGTCGGCGTCGCGCAGATGCTTCAGCGCCATCTCGTTCATCGGGCTCGCCTTCATCAGGCCCCATCCCGTCGTGAGCGCGCGCTTGCGAAACGCTTCGGCGTGGCGCGCCTCGTCCATCGCTTGGGAGGCGATAAACGCCTTGACCTCGATAAAATCCGGGTTCAGCCGCGGCAGCCACATCGCAGGCGTGTCGGTCGCGATCATCTCGACCTCAGTCAGGAAGGTCATCAACTGCGACAGCGCCTTGCCGATCGTTTCGGGCAGCTCGACGCCGTCGAGGCGCTCCCACGGGATGTCCGTCGTGACGTTCCATTGGCGGCTGACCGCTTCTTCGTAATAGCTCTCGGTATTGAAGGCCCAGACCTCGCTCTTGCGCGAGACCCACGGCTGCGCGTCGGGAACACCGGCGGGAATCTCCGCACCGCGAGGAGCGTAGGAGCGGTTGCCGCGGACCTTTTCGGGCACGTCGGTGAAGCCGTAGCTGCCGAGGTCGAGATCGCGGTAAGTCAGTCCCCGGCGCGGGTTGGCTTCATGCGGCTTGATCTTCTCGGTGGCGGCGTTCATCCAGGAGAGATCCATCTCTCCGGTGCGCATCGTGTAGAGCCACTTGTCGATAAAGGCTTTGTCTTCGAGATAATTGGTAGTCGAAAGATAAGCCATATTAACCGCGCCTCCGGGCAGGTTCTGCGACTTTGCCGCTCAATTGAAACTGACTTCGACCTGACTCGAGAGGTCGAAAAATTTCTGAATCGATTCCATGAAGCGGTAAAGCTTGTCGTGTCCGTCTGGGTCGTCATAAACGATCTTCAACTGCTCGCCAAAATGCGCGAGCGTGTTCAGATCGTGCGAAGAGTCGGCCTCGCCGTGGCGATGAATATTCTCGATCATCTCGCGCCAGATTTTAGCGTCTCCTTCGATCATGAAATCGACCTTCTTCAGATCGATCGCGTCAACCTCGTGCACGTCCTTCAGATCGAAGACCTCGAACTCGAGCACGAAGTTGCGCGCTTTGCCGTTTTGTCCGACCCTGATGCCGAAAGTGGTGTCGATAAAGCCAAGCCGGCGAAACTTCTCCTGCTGCGCCGTCATCTTGCCCTTAAGGGCCTCGAAATAATCGGTGGAAGGAAAGCTGATTGGCATTGGATATTCGTCCCCGGCGAGTTATCTATCCCTGATGTTACGGTCAAAGAACCGGCAGTTGCAAGCTCGCCGCGCCCTACCAATTAAACGGTCGGTAGGTTTGGCGGCAAGCGCCATAAAGCCGCGGTTCGCGTTTCTGGCGATGCTCATTTTCGTTTCCGGGTGGGGGCATTCGCCGGAGCGCCGAGCGTGCGGCCGAGCGTTTCGATCATGCGCAGCACGTCGTCTACCCGATCGAAATCGCTGATACTTTTCTCAATCGCCATCGAGCCGAAGATGAAGAAGATCGTCCACGAGATCAGCTCGAAACGATCGCGCGACTCGGGCGCGGGCTTGAAGATCTGCTGGAGCGCGCGATGCAGGTAATCGTTGGTGCGTTTGTTAAGTGCGCTGACCGACTTGTGCAACGCGCGGTCGGTGCGCGCGGCAACCGCGAGCTCGAGCCATGCGAAAAACAGCGGTCCATTCCATGCTTCCCAAAATGCCCCGATCGCCGCGGTCCACAGGTCCGCACCCTTGGGCAGGCTCGCTACGGTCTGCTGGAATTCGGCGATACGCAGTTCGATCAGGTACTCGACCGCGCTGGTCAAAAGCGCGTCTTTCTTCGGAAAATGATAAAGCTGCGAGCCGCGCGAAAGGCCGGCGCGGCTGGCGATCTCCAACGTGGTGGTATTCGAGTAGCCGCGATCGATGAGGCACGAAAGAGCCGCGTCAAGCACGCGGCGGCGCGACTCTGCGGCCTTTTCGGCCTGAGTCAAGCGCAGTTCCGGACGCGCGCGGTACTTGAAACGCGGAGCGTCCGCGTCGCGAGCTGTCGTCGGGCGCAAGCCGGCAGAGATTCTGGCCATGATTTGTTCGGGGGCTGATCGAAAAACTGCGCCCCGCCCACTCGTCAATAGCGCAGCGTGGTAAAACCGTCAAGTCTGCTTAAACCGGACACAATGCCGGTTTGGGTCACTGCGCGCGCGCCTCTTTGGGTCCTGCAACGGCCTTGGCAGCAAGCTCTTCATCGATCACGCCGGAGAAAGCATCTATCGGCTGCGCGCCTACCAGTTGGCGGCCGTCTACATAGAACGTCGGGGTGCCGTCGATTCCGAGCGCCCTGCCTTGTTCGAGTTCGCGCTGTACCGTGGCCTCGGTCTTCGCTTGATCGAAGCATGCGTCGAATTTCGTGGTGTCGAGACCAACCTTCTTCGCGGTTGCCTTCAGGTCGGCGGGCGAAAGCTTCGACTGATTGGCAAATAGCTGATCGTGGTAGGGCCAGAATTTGCCCTGCTGATCGGCGCATTGCGCGGCCTTGGCGGCATCGAGCGCGTGGTCATGCATCGGCAGCGGAAAATCGACATACACCAGGCGCACTTTGTCGCCGTACTTCTGAATGACTTCCTTGACCGTCGGCTCGGCGCGTTCGCAGAAGGGACACTGGAAGTCCGAGAACTCTACGATCGTGACCGGTGCGTTGGTCGGACCCAGGGCGGGACGGCCCGCGCTGGCGACCTCCGTTCGCGGCGCTTTGAGAAGAATTTTGAGCGGCTCGGCCTTGCGCAGGCCGGCAAGGAGCTTGTCGCGTTGCTCTGAATCGCGCTGATTCTGCATCAGGGAGAGCAGCCGATCCTTGATTTGCGCGTAAGTGACGGTGCTGGTGCCCTTGTGTGTATCGAAGTACTGCTTGGCTTCGGCGTCGGTGACTTTGGGGGTCGGATCGATAATATATTTTTTGACGTAGTCGTTGACGCTGAGATGCTCTTTGGCGGCGGCCTGTTCGAGCAAGTAGTCGTCGGCAAGGGATTCGATCGCTTCGTGTCTGAGATCGTAGATCTTGCCGTCGAGTGCGGCCATCTGGGGTTTGATTTTTTCGTCTACCTGGGCTTGCGTTATCTTGTGCGTACCTACCGTAGCCACCACCGGGCCGGGCTGTTCCGCGCTCGCGGGTGACACCGATACAATAGCGATCAACGCGCCTGCTGCGAGCGTAACGATTGCGGACCGTCGAACGACTTTCATCGACGATGTAGAAGGTTCATTGCCGGAGATTTCCCGAATGTGCATCCCCCCAGCGTATCATGCGGAAGACCTGCCCCGCGAGAGCCGGACCGCGGCGAATAGCGCGTGGTACTGGCCCCCGATTAAAATCGATCGTGATTGTTTCGGAGTGCTTCGCCCGCGATGCCTGCCGTGATGAAAAAGATTCTTGCCACGCAAGCGACACGTCCATGGCGCGGTGGATTCAAGACGGGCCGTGCAATCGGCCGCGAGGCTTGCCGATAGCTGTGGCCGCAGGGGTCCCCGCAACCAAGTTTGATGCTATCGCGACCAGGCGCGGATTGCTGACCAAGCTGGGCGATACGCTTATGCCGGTGCGGCGCGGCAACAAGCTGGTGACGTTCCGGTTCCTGGGACATCTGGGGCGGCTCGGAAATCAAATTTTTCAGATTGCCGCGACCATCGGAATTGCGCGAAATAACGCGTGTCCGTTCGTGCTGCCGAATTGGGATTACTCGCGCCATTTTGCGAATCCCTTTCCGCAAACATCCTTTCGTCCGCGCGCGCGCCGCCGGCGCGAGACCAGCTTCGGCTACCAGGAAATCGTGATCGATCGTCCGACCGAGCTGTATGGATATTTTCAATCGGAACGCTACTTCAAACATTGCGCCGACGAGATTCGCGGCTACTTTCAGCCGCATCCGAAACTGGCCGCGATGCTCGAGCGCCATTTCGGAGATCTCCTTGCGCACGACACCTGCTCAGTACACCTGCGCCGCGGCGATTACGTCGGCAATTCGAACTTCGTCGATTTGAGCGCCACCGACTATTACGCGCGCGCGTTCGAGCAGTTCAGCCCCGGTACCAGGTTCGTGGTCTTTTCGGATGACTCCGAATGGTGCCGCGCGCGCTTCGGTGACGAGCGGTTCGTTTATGTCGAAGCGCTTAGCGAGATCGAGGATCTGATCCTGATGTCCTGGTGCCGGGGACACATAATCGCGAATTCCTCGATGTCGTGGTGGGGCGCGTGGCTCGACGGACGTGCGGATAAGAAGGTAATCGCACCGACCCATTGGTTTGCGGGCGCACATACCGACCCGCGCAACCGCTTCCATACGCGGCTCGACGGCAATCTGATGAGCGGTTATTTCGAAACCAAAGACCTCATTCCCCAGGAGTGGATCAAGCTCTAACCCAGCTCACCGCGGTTGGTTTCGAATCTGCCGATACGCTCTCCTACTGAGAAATGCCACTTGGATGCAGGCAGCGCAGCGCTTCCCGCAGCGTCAAATCAGAACCCTCGCCTGACCGTGCGCAAGTGGCACCTTCCGGAGGCCGGGAGAGAAATAGGGCAAGACGCGGATCAGGCCTTGCGGGACTTCGCGGTGAACGCTGCTATGCGCTCGCGCATGTCGGGGCCTACGCCCGCGCTGCGATAGACCTCATGGGCGAGGCCCGCTTCGAGCGGGAGCGCGTCGGTTTCGATCAGCAGGCGCTTGTTCGCACGATTGCTGTGCCACGAGTTGGCGAGGATCATCTTCGCGAGCGCGGCGAGCTCGCGATCGAATGCGTCGTCGGCGACGCAAAAATTCGCAAGGCCGATCGCAAGCGCTTCCGCGCCCGGATAGGTGCGGCAGGTGAACATCATCTCGCGCGCCTTCGCTGGACCGACGCGGCGCGGCAACCGCTGGCTCATCCCCCACGCCGGAATGAGCGCCCATCGCGCGTGCGTGTCGGCGAACTTCGCAGATTCGGCCGCGAAAATAATATCGCCGGCCAACGCGAGCTCGAGCGCTCCGGTGTAGCAATGTCCGTACACCGCCGATATCACCGGCTGCGGCAGATTCGCCAGGCGCTCGATCGTGTCAGCCTGAAAGTTCGGACGCGGCGGCCGCTCGCCCGCAGCGATATCGGCCAGATCGTGGCCCGCCGAGAAGCACTTGCCCGCGCCGCGTACAACGACCAAACCGACACGATCGGTCTCGCCCGCGATCGCATCGACATGCTCGCGCAGCTCGACGAACATCGGCACGTTGAGCGAGTTGAGTTTCTCAGGGCGGTTCAGCGTGAGCGTCGCGAGCCCGTCCTTGTCTTCACGGAGCACGAGTCCTGCCATGGCGATTTTCCTCCCGCGGGAAATTCGACTCTACCTGAGCATCGGAAACCGCGTCGAGGGTCGCCGCACGCGCCACGTCTGCGCTATAGATGCAGGTTGAGGAATAGACCAATGACAGCCCCGCACTATGGCGACTTATCGATCGCGGTGAATGAAACCGACCATGTCGCGCTCGCCGAGATTCATCGGCCGCCGCACAACTTTTTCGATCATCAATTGATCAAGGATCTGGCCGACGCGTTCGAAGCGCTCGACACCGACGCCGGATGCCGCGCGATCTTGCTCGCGGCGGAGGGGAAATCATTTTGCGCCGGTGCGGATTTCAGCAAGCGGCAGACGCCCGCGGCGGGCGCCACGCCCGCGACCGGGAATCCGCTCTACTCGGAAGCTGTGCGGCTTTTTCGATGCAAGAAGCCTGTCGTCGCGGCGATCCAGGGCGCCGCGATCGGCGGCGGCTTCGGGCTTGCGCTGGCCGCCGACTTTCGCGTCGTCACCGCCGACGCGCGCTTTGCCGCGAACTTCGTCAAGCTCGGAATTCATCCGGGCTTCGGACTGACCTACACGCTGCCGCGGATTATCGGAATCCAGAAAGCGAGCCTGATGTTCTACACCGGGCGCAGGATCACCGGCGAAGAAGCGCTCGCGTGGGGACTCGCCGATTCGCTGGTGGCGCCGGAGAAACTGCGCGAGAGCGCTCGCGCACTCGCCGCCGAGATCGCGGAGAATGCGCCGCTCGCAGTGCTTTCGACACGCGCCACGATGTGCGCGGGCCTGTCCGACGCGGTCAAGGCGCAGACCGATATCGAATTCCGCGAGCAGAGCTGGCTGATGCGCACCGAGGACCATCGCGAAGGCGTCAAGGCTGTCTCCGAGCGCCGTCCCGGCCGCTTCCAGAGCCGCTGAACGCGCAGAGGCCAAGCGCATCGTCGTTGCTGCTGATGCGTCATTCCCGCGCGTGGCTGCCGCGCGAGGAATCCCGGTTCTTCATTGGTGGGGCGGGCCTCCCACCCACCGACGCTGTTCAAGGAAGACTGGTCAAGCCGGTGCGCGCCCCGATGTCCCAATCAATTGTAAGCGGCGGCTGTTCGGGCTAGGATTGCGTCACTCCTATTGAGGGAGGTGCGTTTCATGATTCTGGTTAAACAAGAACTTGCGCTCGATCCATGCGAAACGCATCTGCCGCCTCGCTGCCGCTGACCCTTTCGCGCCATTCGAAGATCGGCTGAGCGTTTCGCGCTGGCCCTGCCGCGTTCGCGGAACGCGGTTTCGCATCACTGCGAAATCGTTTCGCGCAAAAGAAACGACCGATCATCACGAATGGTGCAGAGAAATGAGCAATCCTTTTCTTGAATTGAAAGATCGCGAACCGTGGGGACCCGGTTCCTTTGAGATGGCGTTGCCGTTGGTCGAGGCTGTGGGGATCACCGCCGGGATGCGCGTGCTCGAAGTCGGCGGAGGCTCGGGACAGATCGCCATCACGCTCGCAAAGCATTGGAACGTGAGCGTCTTCACGCTCGAACCGTGGTTCGGCGGCGAGCAGATCCAGGCGCGCGCGCAAGCCGCGGGCGTTTTCGATCGCGTGATCGCGCTAAAGACTCGCGCTCAGAATCTGCGCTTTGCCGACGCCACGTTCGACGCGGTAATCAGTGTTGGATCGTTCGAGATGATCGCCGAGGATCGCGCGGCCGCGCTCACACAGATGGTGCGAGTGGCGAAGCCCGGCGCCCGAGTCGGAATCGCGGAGCCGATGTGCCTGCCGGCGCCAATTCCCGAGGCCGTCCGCGAGTTCGATCGCGTTCGGTTCCCCGACGGCCGGGGATTCGAGTTTCACTTTCGCTCGGTAGATTGGAATGCGGAGCTTTTCGAGCAGGCAGGTCTCAACCTCATCGAGCGTCGATATTTTCCCGATGCCGCCAAATGGTGGCGTGAGTACAGCGAGCGGGTTTCCGAAGCCGAGCGCGCGCTGATCAAAGCCGACACCGGCGGATGGGCGACCCTCGGAATGGTGGTCGGAGAAAAGCGTCCTGGCGGTTGAACCAACAGCTGGGTGACGGTAAGATCTAATCTTACCGAGTCTTACCAATGAGGCGATCGATGGAAACGACCCGGCTTTCGTCGAAGGGACAAGTGGTTCTGCCGAAACCGATCCGCGACGCGCGCCGATGGCGGCCCGGCACGGAGCTTACCGTCGAAGACACAGCGGACGGGGTGCTGCTGCGGCCAGTCAAGCCGTTTGCGCCATCGCGGCTCGAGGACGTAGCCGGGAGCCTGCGCTATGCCGGCAAGCCGCAGACGATTCGCCAAATGGACGCGGTTATTCGTGCAGAAGTGAAGGCGCGTCGTGGTCGCGGTCGATACTAACGTTGTGGTGCGGCTGTTGACCGGCGACGATCCGGTGCAGGCCGCGCGCGCCCGCGCAATCTTCGAGCGCGACTCGGTCCTGCTGGCCAAAACCGTGATGCTGGAGTCGGAGTGGGTGCTGCGCCAGCTCTATCGCTTCAGGGCGGATCGAATCGCCGAGGCATTTGCAGCGTTGATCGCGCTGCCCGATGTAGCGTGCGAGGATCCGGCCGCCGTGGCGGATGCGATTCGATGGATGCGCGGCGGGATGGATTTCGCCGACGCACTGCATCTCGCGTCGTCGCGGCCTGCAGGTCGCTTTGCGAGCTTTGACGCCGCGCTAGTCCGGCGCGCCGCAAAAATTGCGGATATAAAGATCGTACGTCCTTAGCTGGCCGAGCGTTCAGTTCAGAATCGTGCGTTCCGTGCGCGGTCCCGTGGCGGCCGCTTCGGGAGCGGGCGCGGCGCCCGCGTGCGCAGCGTCGCCATTGACCAACGCCGCGGCAAGAACTTCGTCGACTGTATCGACGTAAATCATTTGCAACTCGCCGCGGACTTCGGCGGGAATATCCTCGAGGTCGCGCTCGTTGCGCCGGGGCATGATGATTGTCTTGATTCCGGCGCGGCGCGCGGCCAGGACTTTTTCCTTGATTCCGCCGACCGGCATCACCTTGCCGCGCAGCGTGATCTCGCCGGTCATCGCGACCTCAGCCTTGATCGGGCGGCCGCTGAGCAGCGACGCGAGTGCAGCCGCGAGCGTCACCCCTGCCGAAGGACCGTCCTTGGGAATCGCGCCGGCGGGAACGTGAATATGAATATCCGACTTTTCGAAAAAGTCCGCCGGTATTCCAAGCCGCTCAGCGCGCGAGCGCACATACGACATCGCGGCCTGCGCCGATTCCTTCATCACGTCGCCCAGAGAGCCCGTGAGCATCAACCCCTTCTGTCCGGCCATCCTGGTCGCTTCGATAAACATGATCTCGCCACCATTGGGGGTCCATGCAAGGCCGGTTGCAACGCCGGTTTCGTTGGTGCGTTCGGCAACCTCAGAGAAAAACCGCGGCAGCCCAAGATAGCGCGTGACATCTTCCGCCGTGACCTGCGGGGGCATCGCACCGCCTTCGGACGTGGCGCGTGCGATTTTGCGGCACACGCGGGCAATCTCGCGCTCGAGGTTGCGCAGTCCCGACTCTCGCGTATAGCTCCGGATGATCTCGGCGATCGCGCCCGCGGTAAATTCGATCTTCGAGTCGCCGAGCCCGTTTTCTTCAAGCTGCTTGCGAATGAGATGGCGCTCGGCGATTTGCAGCTTCTCTTCCTCGGTGTAACCCGGCAGCTCGAGCACTTCCATCCGGTCCCGCAGCGCGGGCGGAATCGGATCGAGCATGTTGGCGGTGGTCAGGAACAGCACCTTCGATAGATCGAACGGCACGTCCAGATAATGATCGGAGAACGAATTGTTCTGCTCCGGATCGAGCACTTCGAGCAGCGCCGAAGCGGGATCGCCCCGGAAATCCATCCCTAGCTTGTCAACCTCGTCCAGAATGAAAAGCGGATTGTTCGAACCCGCGTTGCGCAGCCCCTGGATGATCCTGCCGGGCAGCGAGCCGATGTAGGTCCGGCGATGGCCGCGAATTTCGGCTTCATCGCGGATGCCGCCGAGCGACAGACGCACGAACTTGCGTCCGAGAGCGCGCGCGATCGACTTGCCGAGCGAAGTTTTGCCGGTTCCCGGCGGACCCACGAAGCACAGGATCGGACCCTTGGTATCTTTCTTGAGCTTGCGCACCGCGAGGAACTCGAGGATGCGCTCTTTGATCTTGTCGAGGTCGTAGTGATCCTCGTCGAGCACCTTGCGCGCGTTGGCAATATCAAGGTTGTCTTCGGTCGAAACGCTCCACGGCAGGCTCACCAGCCAATCGATATAGGTGCGGACGACGGTATGCTCGGCCGACTCGGGCGGGATCATCCGCAGGCGTTCGAGTTCTTTGTCGGCGGCCTTGCGCGCCTCGGGAGGCATCTTGGCCTCTTCGATTTTCTTTTCAAGCTCGTCGATCTCGCTGGTGCGCGCGTCGCCTTCGCCGAGCTCCTTCTGGATCGCCTTGAGCTGCTGGCGCAGATAGTACTCGCGCTGATTCTTGTTGAGCTCGGTCTGGACTTGCGACTGGATCTTGTGGCCGAGTTCGAGCAGCTCGATTTCACGTCCCAGAATTGCGATCAGCTTTTCGAGCCGCGCGCGCACGTTGACCGTGCCGAGCAGGTCCTGCGATTCCTCAACCGCAATCTTCAGATACGACGCGACCATGTCGGCCAGCCGCCCCGGCTCGCGCACCTTCATCGCCTGCACCTGCAGCTCATCGGGCAGGTACGGCACGAGAGAGACGAACTTCGAGAACTGGCTCACCAGATGGGCGTGCAGCGCTTCGATTTCCTTGTCGGGCGGAGATTGATCGACCACGCGGGTCGCGCGCGCGATAAAATACGGCTCGGCCTGGATATAGTCAGTCAACTCGATCCGCGCGATTCCCTGCACCAACACCCGAACGCTCTGGTCCGGGTAACGCAGCATCTTGAGAATCTGCACCGCAGTGCCGTATTGAAACAGTCCGTCGGCGTGCGGCGATTCTTCTTCGGGATTTTTCTGCGCGGCGAGAGCAATTATCTTTTGCGTCTGCCCGACGTCCTCAATCAACTTGAGCGAGGATGCGCGGGAGACCAGAAACGGATGAATCTGGTTAGGAAAGATTACGATACCGCGCAGCGGCAGCACCGCGAGGACATCGGGGATCTCAATCTTGCTGAGATCTTCCTCGATATCAAAACCTTTTTCCCCTTTGGGTTTATCCGCCATAGGACGATTGAAACCTCATTCGGAGGGGACGCCGCCGCCCGTCGCTTCCACCCAATCCACAATTTACCGTAGTATATGGATGCCGGGCTGACAAGGTAACCTCCCTTTGTTTGAAGGTAACCATCGTTTATTCCGGCGCCACTGGCGAGGTAATTTTGTCCAAATCCCGGTTCGAAAAGCTCTTCAGCCCCGACGAAGCGAATCATCTAATTCCGCGGCTCGAGATTATCATGCGCGACCTCCAGCTCATGGCGAATTTCGTCCGCACGCGCATCAATGAGCTCGCGGCCGAGGATTCTGACTTGCTCAACCATACGCTGCCTGAAATTGTCGAGCTTCATCCAGACCTCGACGAGCCGAGCACGCGGATGGCGCAGGCGGTCGAGCAGATCGAGGAGCTGGGATGCTTTCTCAAGGATATCGATCAGGGCCTGGTCGATTTCCCGTTCGACAACGGCGAAGAGGTGGTCTTCCTATGCTGGCAGTTCGGCGAGCAGAGCGTGATCGCGTGGCATCCTGTGGAAGGCGGCTTCGAGGGACGGCGCCCGCTGCCGGGCGCGCCCAAGCCGTGGCTCAACTAAGCCTACGGCAAGGTCTGAATGCTCCGCGCGGCGAAACGCGCGGGCGGAAAAATCAATCATGATCGCACTGTTCATTTATCTGATTGCGATAGCGTGCTGGCTCGGTGGAATTGTGTTCTTTTCGTTCTTTACGGCACCGGTGATCTTTACCCAGCTCCCGATCGCCGATGCGGGCCGGGTGGTACATACAATTTTTCCGCGCTATTACGCGCTGGGCTATATCGCGGGGACGATCGCGCTGGCGCTCGCGATCTATTTCACGGCGGTGCGCGATTCCCGGCTATGGTGGGGGCTCAGCGTAGCGGCACTGGTGCTTGCGCTCGGACTGACATTCTACGCGGGCGCGGTGGTGCGGCCGCGGGTCAACGCGATCCGCGGCGTATCCGAAGAACAGAATCCCGATCCCGCGCGCAAGGCGGAGTTTGATCATCTGCATCACCTGTCGGTCTATTTAAACGGGGCAGTTCTGCTGCTCAATCTTGCCGCTCTCGCCGCGACCGCAGAGGCGCTGACCCGCCGTGGCTGACCCGCGCTTTAAAGCTATCGTCCTGGACCTGTTCGATACGCTGGTGACGTGGAATCCCGCGCTGCTGCCGATGGTGAATTGGCATGGGCGCGAGTTCCGCAGCACCACGCCGCTGCTCTATCCGATCCTGGAAGATTCGCTCGGTGCGCGCTTCGATCGTGAGGCGTTCATGGACGCGCACAGCAAGGTGTACGAGGAGATTTTCGCGGCGCGCTCGCGTGACGAGATCGAAATCTCGTGCCTTGATCGCTTCACGCGCACCCTCGCGCATATCGGCGTCGAGCCCACCCTTGCGGCTGCGCTTGCTGAGCGTCTGCGCCGCACGCACATGGCGCGCGTGCGCGAAGTCACCGCCGCGCCGGCGGCGCGCCTCGAGGCGGTGCGCCGGCTGCACCAGCATTACCGGCTCGGCCTGCTCTCGAACTTTGACGACGCCGCGACCGGCCACGAAATCATGCACGACACCGGAATCCGCGAGCTGTTCGACGTCGTGGTCATCTCGGCCGAGCTGGGCCTGCGCAAACCGCATCGCGATATCTTCCGCCACACGCTCGACGCGCTCGGGCTCAAACCCGGCGAGATCCTGTTCGTCGGCGATACGCCGCACGAAGACGTTCTCGGAGCCAAGCGGATGGGAATCCACGTCGCATGGATCAACAAGCATGGCAAACCGTTCCCAGAAGGAATCGGCGTGCCTGAGATCGAAATCGGCGACCTGACCGAGCTGCCGGACCGCCTCGGATGCTGACGCGGCGTCCCCAACGCTGAAATCGCGATGTCCGCAAAAGATCGCAAAGCCTCTTTCGAGTCGATCGAGCGCGCGCCGTTCGCCGAGATTCTCGCGCTGCGGATCGAATCGGCCGAAGACGGCGTGGTGGTCGCGCGGATGCCGTTTCGTCCGGAGATTCTGAACCTCGGCGGACCGTCCGCGCCCGTGCATGGCGGCGCAATCGCGAGCCTGGTCGATTTCACGGCGTGCGCAGCGGTTTGGACACTCGAGCAGACGGTGCGCAGCGCGACCATCGCTATGTCGATAAACTTCACCGGTCCCGCGATCCAGAGCGATCTGATCGCGCGCGCGACAGTCAAGCGCGCGGGCAAGCGCGTCGCGAGTATCGCGGTTGAGATTCGCGACGGCGCCGACGCGCTCGTTGCCGACGCCCTGGTGACTTACAAGATTAGCTAGAATGACAATGCCGGCTGCGACAATTATTGAAGAAATCCGCGGTGCGGGTGCGCCCTACGGACTCAACCTCGTCGCCACCGCGTCGGTCGAACGCTATGACGCCAGGGTCGCAGAACCGTATCGCGCGCGCGCAATCGCTCCGAACGCGCGCACGATCATCGTGGTCGCCAACGGCGGCGGCGAATTGTGGGCCGCGCTTAAGCGACACGCCGGGGCTAATCCAGGATGGTGGCAGCGGGCCAATCCGCTCGATGACTTCACGCGCGAGATCGTCGAGCGCGAAATCACACCCGCAGTGCGCGCCGGCGGCGCAAACCCTCGCATCGTCTATCCATTCATGAACAATGCCGCGACGCTCAATTTTATCGAGCTCGGAAAAGCCGCGGGTCTCGCCGGGCCGAGCATCCTGGGCGTCGTGGTACATCCGATGTACGGACCCTGGATCGCGTTTCGCGCGGCGATTCTGATCGATCAGATAATCGAAGCTCCAAGTGCCGCGGTCGCGTTCGATCCCTGCCCCTCATGCACCGTGCGCAGTTGTATGCCCGCCTGCCCGGTCGGCGCGGTCGCGTTCCCCGCGGGATGGGACATCCCCAGCTGCCTGACGCATCGCGTCGAAGACGAACCCGACTGCGCGCCGCGATGCCACGCGCGTGCAGGATGCGTGCTCGGCCCCGAGCATCGCTACCCAGACGATGAACTCGCCTACCACCAGGCGCGCGCCCTGCGCGCAATGCGCCCGTGGTACGAGAAGAATGTGAAGCCGAAGTAAAACAAACCCAACCGGCCACTAAGACACAAAGATGAAAGGGTTTGATCCAATCCCTGCCGAGACCGAGCAGATTGCGGCAGCTATAGTTGAATCGTGCTTTGAGCACGATTCGCCTCCGTGTCTTTGTGTCTTAGTGGCCGCCTGGTGCCTTGGTGTTTTTCCTATCTTAGCTTGCGCGCCACTTCTTTCGCGAAGTAGGTGAGTATCAAATCCGCGCCGGCGCGACGGATGCTTGTGAGTACTTCCATGGTCGCTCGCTCCTCGTCGATCCAGCCGTTGATTCCCGCGGCCTTGATCATCGAGTACTCGCCCGAGACGTTGTACGCCGCGACCGGAACGTTGAATTCCTGTTTCACGCGCCAGATCAGATCGAGATACGGCAGCGCCGGCTTGACCATCACGATATCCGCACCCTCTTCGAGATCGAGCGCAACCTCGCGCAGCGCCTCGTCGCCATTGGGCGGATCCATCTGGTACGAGCGGCGATCGCCGAACTGCGGCGCCGAATCCGCAGCGTCGCGAAACGGACCGTAGAAAGCCGACGCGAACTTTGCCGAGTACGCCATTATCGCGACGTGGGTGAAGCCGTTTTCATCCAGCCCACGGCGAATCGCGCCGACGCGCCCGTCCATCATGTCCGACGGCGCGACGATATCGGCGCCCGCACGAGCGTGCGAAAGCGCCTCGCGCACGAGCAGTTCGAGGGTCGCATCGTTATCGACATCACCGCCTTTGACTGCGCCGCAATGCCCATGGTCGGTGTATTCGCACATGCATACGTCGGTGATCACCGCGAGATCGGGAACGTGCTCTTTCACTTCGCGAATCGCGCGCTGAACTTCTCCGTCGTCGTTCCACGCCTCGCTGCCGATCGCGTCTTTGCGCTCCGGGATGCCGAACAGGATCAGCGCGGGCACACCGGCCGCGTGAAGTTCGCGCGCCTCGGCGACGATATTGTCCACCGACATCTGCGCGACCCCCGGCATCGAAAGGATCGGCCGCTTGATTCCGCGGCCGGGGCATACGAAGAGCGGCTGGATCAAGTTGTCGGCCGAGAGCCGCGTCTCACGCGTCATCCTGCGCAGCGTCTCGGTGCGCCGCAGCCGTCTTGGGCGATTGGTCGGAAATGCCATCTTGAAATGACCCCGCTTGCGAACCCAGCCGATGGATTATATCGCGCGCGCCAGTCTTAAGAAGCCCCGCGCGCTCGCGGCGTTGCCATCGTTTCGTAGTGCGCGCGAATCGCCGCGATCAAAGCCGGAACCGTGTATTGCGCTGGCTGCACGACGATTTTGAACCCGCGCGCGACCGCGGTCGCCGCCGTGATTGGGCCGATCACCGCGGCACTGAGTCCGCGCGCAGGGGCTCCGACCAGGTCGCAGAAATTCTCGACCGTGCTCGAGCTTGTGAATGCGACCAGATCTATCTCTCCGGCCGCCGCCATCGCGCGGATTCTCGCGGACTGCGCACCGGACGGTTTGACGGTGCGATAGACCGGCGCAACTTCGACCACGCGCGCGCCCTGCTCGAGCAGAATTTTCGGCAGAATTTCGCGCGCGACCTGCGCCCGCGGAATCAGGATACTCGCGCCGCGAATCCGGCGCGCGCCGATCGCCGGGATAATCGCCTCGGCGCGGTACTCGGACGGCACCGCCGCGACCCGCAGTGCGTAATGTTCGAGCGCGCGCGCGGTAGCGGGACCAATCGCGCACAGGCGCGCGCGGCCAACCTGGCGAAGATCATGGCCGAGCGCGCGCAGCCGCGCGACGAAGCCATCGACTCCGGTCGCGCTGGTGAAAATCACCCAGTCGAATTTCTCGAGCTTGGCGATTGCGCGGTCCAGCGCGGAGTAGCTCGACGGTTCTGCGGTGGCAATTGTCGGAAACTCGATCGCGTCGGCTCCGAGCGCGCGCAACTCCATCGCGAATGCGCTGCCCTGCGCGCGCGACCGCGTCACGACAATCCGCCGACCGAACAGTGGCATCTTCTCGAACCATCCGAGTTCATCGCGCAGCGCAGCGCACTCGCCCACCACCAGAACGGCCGGTGCGCCGAGTTTTGCGCGCTCGCATTCGGCCGCGAGCGTCTTGAGCGTAGCCAGCACCGTCGCCTGCGAGGCGGTCGTGCCCCACTGGACGGCGGCTGCGGGAGTCGCATCCGCAAGGCCTGCGGCTAAGAGGCGCGCAAGCACCGAGCGCATCCGCGCGGACGCCATCAGGATAACGATCGTACCGCGATTCTTCGCCGCCCGCGCCAGCTCGGTCCACGGTATCGACCCACGCGCGGCCTTTGATTCGTCCTCGTGTCCCGTGACGAACGCGACGAACGAACCCAACCGGCGATGCGTCAGCGGGATACCCGCGAATGCGGGCGCGGCGATCGCCGACGTGACTCCAGGAACGATTTCGAATTTCACTCCGGCTTTGGCCAGCGCCTGTGCTTCTTCACCGCCACGGGCGAAGATAAACGGATCGCCGCCTTTGAGCCGCACAACTTGATGTCCCTTGCGCGCTCGCTCAATCAGCATCCGGTTGATTTCCGCCTGCTCGACGATTTCTCCGCCACCGCTCCGCTTTCCGGCGTAGATCAATTCCGCGCCGGCGGGTGCGAGTTCGAGCAATTCGGGATTCACCAGGTTGTCGTACAGAACCACGTTGGCGCGCCCGAGGCACAGCGCGCCGCGAACGGTTATCAGATCGGGCGCGCCGGGTCCGGCGCCAACCAGATAGACCGTGCCTCCGCGCGCGCTCCCGCGCTCACTCATCGGCGATCAACGCCTTCGCGCCCCGCGCAAGCATCCGCTCGGCCAGCGCTCGTCCATCACCAGCCGCGATCGGCGGCGACAGATTGAACTCGATCGGCGCTTCCAGCTCATCGGCGAGCGACTCCTTTCCGTCCTGGCTGAACAGGATCGCGCGAATCGAGAGCTTCTCGCCGCCGGCAGTGGCGCGCACTCCGAGCGGCGTGGTGCACGAGGCTCCGAGCATGGCCAGAAACGCGCGCTCGGCCGCCGTCTCGTAATGCGCGCGCGAATCGTCGAGCGCTTCGAGCGTGACGACAAGCTCTGCCGAAGCACCGCCGGCCACAGTTTCGATCGCGAGGGCGCCCTGACCTCCGGCCGGAATGAAATCCCGCTCATTGAGAATCGTAAATTTAATTCCGGCCGCACGTCCGAGGCGGTTCAGTCCCGCAGCCGCGATTATGATCGCGTCGAGCGTGCCGTCAGAGACCTTCTTGAGCCGCGTATCGACGTTGCCGCGTAGAGCGACGATTTCGAGCGCGGAATTTTTGCGCAGCGCCTGAAACCGCCGCCGCATCGAGGAGGTTCCAACCCGCGCACCCGCCGGAAGTGCGGAAAAATCACCACCCGCCGCCGACACCAGGATGTCGCGGACGTCTTCGCGCGCCGGCACCGCAACGATTTGGAAGCCGTCCGGAAGCACCGCGGGCAGATCCTTCATCGAATGCACCGCAAGATCGATCTTCCCGTCCGCTAGCGCCTGCTCGAGCTCGCGGATGAAGAGTCCCTTGCCGCCCACGCGTGCGAGCGAAGCATCTTTCATTTTGTCGCCGCTGGTGCGAATTGGAGTGATCTCGATCGTCTTGCCTGGCATGACCGCTGCCAGACGCGACTTGACGTATTCGGCTTGGACGATCGCGAGCGCGCTCGGGCGTGTTCCGATTCTGATTGTGGCGAGTTTCGACGCGCGCGCGCCCGGACTAGAACTCATCGTCCTGGTCGTCCTGATCATCCTGATCGTCGGCGCCTAATGCTTCCAGGTCAGCGCTGGCGGCGGAAATCTCACCGCAGAGAAGCTTGCGCGCAACTTCGGCCGCGTATGCACCCTCGGGCGTGTTGGCGCCGGTGGTGCGCAGGCCCTGTAGAATTCGATGCAGCAGCTTGTTGGTCAGACCGCGCGTCAGCACCTCGACGCGTTCGCGCTCCGCAGGTTCCAGCGCCGAGAGCCATCCCCGATGCCGCCCGAGTTCGAGGTCGCGCAGGCGGTCGATACTGTAGCGTATATCCTTGATCGTCGGCACGAGATCGAGCCCGTTCATCCAGCGCCAGAACGCTTCGAGCTCGAGCTCGACGATCTCTTCGGCCTTCGCAGCTTCGCGTTCGCGTTCCGCGCGTGATTTGTGCACGACTTGCGCGAGATCATCGATATCGTAGAGATAGACGTTCTCGAGCGAGTTCATCCGCTCGTCGAAATTTCGCGGCACGCCGAGATCGATCAGGAAGATCGGCTTGTAGCGCCGGTCCTTTATGATCGTCTCGAATTCATCGAGTGCGATTACTGGTCGCGTCACCGCGACCGAACCGATCACGACGTCGGCAATCTTGAGATAGGGCCTGTAGTTGTCGAACGGCACCGCGGTGCCGCCGAGTTCGCGCGCGAGCCCAACCGCGTGATCGAATGTGCGCGACGTGATGATCAGCGATTCGATTCCGATCGCGCGCAATTGCCGCGCGGTCAGCTCCGCCATCTTTCCCGCCCCCATCAGCATCACGGTCTTGTCCTTGAGCGAATCGAAAATCTGCCCGGCCAGCGCCACCGCCGCCGCGCTCACCGAGACCGAGCCGTGTCCGATGAGAGTTGCCTTGCGGATTCTCTTGGCGACGGAAAAACCTTTGTGGAATGCGCGATGCAGCACCAGCCCGACCGTGCCCGCCTCCGCCGCGTTCGCATACGCGAGCTTCACCTGGCCCAGGATCTGCGGCTCCCCGACCATCATCGAGTCCAGGCTCGCGCCTACCCGGAACAGATGCCGAGCCGCGTCGCGTCCGGAAAGGCGGTAGAGCGCACCGGCGAATGCCTCGAGCGCGACTGCGCGATCGGTAGCGATAAATTCAGCCGCGTCCGCAAGTGCGCGCTCGCAATCAGGGGCGACGCCGACAATCTCGACCCGGGTGCAGGTCGAGAGGATCGCCGCCTCGCTAATAGACGGGACTCGCTCCCTGAGGCGCGCGAGCGCAGGCGCGATATCGCTGTCCGCGTACGCCAGCCGCTCACGCACTGCGACCGCGGCAGTGCGATGGTTCAAACCCAGTATGAATAGCGTCTGCTCCATCGCCTAACCGAAACTGCCTCCGTGCTTGCCCGGATGAATCAGCGACACGCCCACGAACGAACCCACCAGTACCACGAAAACGACGATTGTCAGCGCAGCGGCGCGCCGCCCGCGCCATCCTACGGTCAGCCGCGACTCCAGCAGGCCGGCGTAGAGGATCCAGATCGCCAGCGACCACGACTCGACCGGCTCCCACGACCAGAAGTGGCCCCAGGTCGCGTCCGCCCAGATCGCGCCGGTCACGATCGCAAGGCTCAGCAGCGCGAAACCCCATCCGAGCAGCGAATAGTTGATCCGGTCAAGCTTCTCGAGGCTCGGCAGCCGCTCCGACGGCGGACCCAGCGGGCGCTTCGCCTTGAGCCGCGATTCATACGCCAGGTAGACCAGGCTCACGCTGGCCGCCAGCACGAACATCGAGTAGCCGAGGATCGCGAGCGTGACGTGAATCGGCAGCCATACGCTTTGCAGGGTCGCGGGCAGAACGATTCGGCCTCCCTTCATGATGATCGTTGACGCGCCCAGCGCGAGCGCCACGGCCGCGGCGATGTACCCGCCGATGGCAGCCATCTGCAGCCTGATGATCAGAATCATTCCGGCCAGAGCCGTAAGCCATGCCAGGAACGACAACGCCTGCGCGAAGTTCGCGACCGGAATATTTCCAGCCTGGAGTCCGCGCGTCGCCAGATCGAACGCGTGAAAAACCGCGCCTGCGCCGAGCAGCAAAGTGGCCCAGCCGGACGCGCGCGAGATTCGCGCGACCCGGCCGACGATAAAAATCGCCGCCGAAAGCGCGTAACAAACCAGCGCCGGTGCGAGCCACAACGTTTCCATAAATTATCGGACTGCGATCAGCGACTATCAGCCGCCGCTCGTAGCCTCATGCGGAGCGCAGCGAAACCATTCACCAGTGTCCTCGCCCGCGCCCTGCGCGAGCGTATCAAGCCCTACTCCAAGATGTGAGCCCACGAGCCGCTCGACCGCCGCCCGATCGCCGACGCGCAGCCGGCCCGTGAGATCCGACGCCGCGAGCGCCGCGAGCTTTCTTCCGCGAGAGGAAATATCGGAGTCGTTCGCGAGCAGGTAATCGCGCGCCGCGCGCAGCAGCTTAAGCGCCGCCGCGTATTCCCATCCGAAGCGGTCTTCCAGCTCTCGGCGGATACGCGCCGCCGTGGCGGGGCTCGCGCCCGAGGTCGATACCGCGATTTGTAAATCGCCGCGCCGCACGACCGCCGGCGCGATGAAATCGCACAGTTCGGGCTGGTCCGCGACGTTGAGCATGACGCCAAGCTCGCGTGCCTCGTTCGAGATCTCGCGATGCGCACCCAAATCATCGGTTGCGGCGAATGCGAGATCGAATCCGCGCAGATCGCCGCGCTCCCATTTGCGCGCGTGATAAGTGATCGTCGCCGATTCGGCCAGGATCGCCAACGCTCGCACCAGCCGCGGGCTGATAACAGTGACCTGCGCTCCCGCCGCGAGCAACTGCGAAACCTTGCGCGCGGCAATATCGCCGCCGCCGATCACCACGCATCGGCGCCGTTCCATCGCGAGAAATATCGGCAGGTAGCCCATCTAATCACGCTGATTCTAGTACAGGCGGTAAATCCTAGACAGTCCCGCCCTAACGCCCGTATTGACGCCCCGGCCGCACGCGCCGACAATCTGGCGGGTTAAACAGCCATCATGGAGCATCCGCTGCGCGCGATTAATCGCACCCGCACGACCGTGGTATGCGAATTCCTGGAAGATGCGGGCGGCCTGAGCGGGCAGAGCCGCGGGCTGCTCGGACGCGAGCGCCTCGATCCCGGCCACGGGTTGCTTTTCAACAACGGCCGCTTCACGCCGTTCATGTGGATGCACATGTTCTTCATGAAGTTCGCGATCGACATCGTATTCCTCGGCCGCGCCGGCCGGGTTCTGAAGATCAGCCATGCGCTGCGGCCGTGGCGCGTCTCTGCGATAGTCTTCGGCGCGCGCCAGGCGCTCGAAATCGAAGCGGGCGCAGCGGCCGCGAGCGGCACGCGAGTCGGCGATATCGTCGAGCTCGAGCCGCGCACCGCCTGAGCCTCTCGCGATTCAATTTGGATCATAACCGCGCGAATCGGCTATGCTCGCGCGTCATGGGTATCGCGGACGGTACTGAGAGCGCTCAATCCGGCAACGAGCCATGGCATTTCGAGAAGCTCGCCCTCGCCTCCGGACTGAACATGCGAATCGCGCGTGCGGGCGCTGCCGGAGCGCCGATGATCGTGATGCTGCACGGATTTCCGGAATGCTGGTACTCGTGGCGGCATCAGCTACGCGCACTCTCGAGCTCGTTCGATTGCGTGGTTCCGGAGATGCGCGGCTATGGCGAGACCGACGCGCCGCACGGGGTTGCGAACTACACCCTCGACAAGCTGGTCGGCGACGTCGCCGACCTGGTGCACGCGCTCGGGCGCGAGCGTGCCGTGATCGTCGGGCATGATTGGGGCGGGGCCGTTGCGTGGGCGACTGCCCTCAAGCGGCCAGAGGTCGTCGAGCGGCTAATCGTGCTGAACTGTCCGCATCTGAAACGGATGTCGGAGGAACTCCGGCACAACGCGCGCCAGATGATGCGGAGCTGGTACATGGCGTTCTTCCAGCTTCCGTGGCTGCCGGAGGCGATGTTCCGTGCCGGGAATTATCGAGCGCTCGACCGCGCGTTGCAGGGCAACTCGATTCGCAAGGACGCGATCACCGACGACGACCTGCGCTACTATCACGAAGCGTTTCGAAACCCCTACTCGATCAGCGCCGCGATCAATTACTATCGAGCCAACTTCCGCTCGGGCTTCATGGCGCGGACCGGGACCGACGACTGGATCGATCGCAAGATCGCGGCGCCGACCATGCTCATCTGGGGCGAGCAGGATTTCGCGCTCGGCAAGGAGCTTACCTACAACATGGAGCCGCTGTTCACCGGACCCTTCGAGATTGACTACATCCCGAGCGCGGGCCACTGGGTGCAGCAGGAAGAGCCCGAGCTGGTGAGCGCCTACATGCGCGAGTTTCTCAAACCGCTGCTCGCGTAAAGGTGACTACCGCGGTGAGGTGCTGACGATGGAAAAGGTGATGGCGAAGTTCGACCACATGGGTCTGCCGGTCACGGATTTGCGGCGCTCGCGCGATTGGTACGTCAAAAATCTGGGCTTCACGGTCGAGTTCGGACATGCCGACGTGATCGCGATTCAGGATAGCGCGGGTTTCACGATCTTCCTGACCAAGGCGGCCAAGCGGCTCGCGGGCGCCAAGTGCACGCTGACGATCCAGGTCAAAGACGTGGACCAGAAATCACGCGAGCTCGAGCGGAGGGGCGTAGAGTTCGTCAATACTCCGCGCCGGCTATTCTGGGGTTACGGCGCGGAGCTGCTCGATCCCGACGGCTACATGATCAACCTGTGGGATCGCGTCTCGATGCGTCGCGCTTCAAGCTAGGTCTTGGGCGCGGCTCCCGAGCGCTGCATCTCCCGATCGAAGCCCGGCGTGATCGCCTGCACGAACGCGTTGCGCAGCAGCTCTACAATCGCCTGCCAGGTGCTGACGTTCGGCTGATCGACTTTACCGGACAACTGAATCTCGGTGGCGACGTTGCCGGTCGAACGATTTTTGAACAGGTGCGCCGCGCCGCCGAGCAGCAGCTTGTAAGCCTGGGTCGTGAGCGGTTTACGCTTATCCTTTTCCCAACTGTAAACCTGCAGGTTGCTGAACAGCGGTTTTACGTAGCCGTGGATCTCTCCCTCGCGCACTCCCATCTGCGCGTAGACCGAAAACATGCCCGATGCGACGCCGATATTCTCATAGGCGCGCAGCACGTCATTGAGCGAGACCAGGTTCACCTGTTCGGCGCGCGCGTCAAGATCGAAATCCGGCGACGTGGCCGGGCGGAAATCTCCGGAGATCGCGGTTGCGCCGGTGCCCATGAGGTTTCCCTTCAGATCAAAGTGCGCGGGCTGCCGCTGATTGCGATTCGAAATCGAGGTTGCCTTGGCGTTCAGGTTGCTGACGAAAATCTTGTAATTGGGATTCTTGGTCTCATCGATATAGGCGAGCGAACTGCGCCCGATATCGAACTCCTCGACCTCCAGGTCCATCGTGCGCGAGTCGGCAACCTCTTTCGCTCCGCGCTTGACCTTATCCATTCGGCTCTGCTCGGCCGCTTCAGTTTGCGGCGAGTGAGTGTAGTCGATATCGACCCCGTCGAGAAAAGCATATTTGACATTGGCGCGCTCGACTTTGGGGCCGTACTCGAACTTGCCGTCACTGGCGAGAATCCCGCCGCGGATCGCAAAATTCACGCGCTTGATCTCCGGCTCGAACTCCGCGAGCGGAACCTCGCGTATCGAGTAATTCGCTTTGATAGACGCGAACGGCTTCTCGAGAAAATTCGCGTGGCCGTCAAGCCGCATCCTGCCGGTCCCCAACGCCACCATCGTCGCGTGAATCGGCGACGGGTAAAGATCCGACGCCGCGTGGACGTTGCGGATATTGTCGGCCGTAAGCTCGAGGTCAGTCACATGCAGCGCATGATGCGGATCGGTATCGACGTAGACTACGTCGCCATCAACGATACTCATCCGATTGATCTTGAACGGATAGACCGCTTGCAGCGCGCCCTGCCATCCAACTTTTGAGAGCGATACTTTCGCCGACGCCTGCTGCTGGAGCTGCGGCAAATCGATATGCACGCGCGGCCGCGTGAGCGTCACATCCGCGACCACGTGGAGCCAAATCAGCTCGCTCCATTGGATATGCACGTAGAGCGTCGGCAAGTCAGCGACCGCGGGATGCGGATGCGCGTTCTGCCGCACGACCAGATTGGATAAGGTGAGCGCACCGCCGAGCAATTGCAGATGCGCGTGTCCGAGCGTGGTGTGGTAGTCGGTCAACTTCTCGTTCATCGCGTTTTCCATCCGCACACGCAGGAACGGATCGATCAGGTACGACGCCGCATAAATCGCGGCCAACGCTACGACCACGATCACGATCCATCGTGCGGCGCGCGGCGATGATTTCGGTGCTGAACTCATCGTGAGGCTGATCCAATCATTTCATTGCTCTTGTTTGTCACTATTCTGGCTGATTGAGCCCGGAAATTTCTGCCGATTCCCATATTTTCAGCGACCGCGCTTCTTCGATTTGCCAAGCGCGGACGAAATTCACGGCTGATTACTCGCGGATGGCGCTTTGGTATGGTGCAGGGCGTGCAAAAACCGAACCATCGCCGTCCTCTCTCATTCGCAGGACTTTTCCGCTCTCGCGGCAGCGTCGTCGCGGTAGCGATTGCCACGGCAACGCTGATCCTTTCCCTCGCGGCCGCGCAACGCGCGTTCGCCGACGACAGCGTGCCCTCGCAAACCCTGCGCAACGTCGCCGGGATCGTGGCGCATCGCGACGGACATTCAGTTCCGATCGGCACTGCGTTTTTTGTCTCAGTGCCGAGCAGAGTCTTCGAGGGCCGCTCGTTCGTTTACGTCGTGACCGCGCATCACAACCTGCTCGATACCGCTGGCCAGCCCGCCGCAGGACTTTTCCTGACGCTCGAGGATTCGCGCACCGGTGTGATGCGGGAAGAGCCGCTGCCATCGGAGTCGCGATGGGTACTCGATCCGGTAACTGAAAATTCCGACGTTGCGGCGACCCCGCTCAATCCCACGGGCGCCCGGATCGCGCCGATCTCGCTCGATTCGATCATGGTCTCGAGCGCCGAGATGAATGAGCTGGCCGACACCGGCGCGCAGGCCTACTACCTGACTGCGGCCAGCGTCGGAATTGCCCATCCCCGGTTCGAAGCGCTGGCGCGTTTCGGCCGCGTGTCGGTCTCGCGTCCCGCCGAGGCCCAGGTGCCCGGAGCGGGAACGCAGCAGCTATGCTTCATGGACGGCGGCATCACGCCCGGCTTCTCCAGCGGCGCGCCGGTATTCGTGCAGGCCGGACTGCGCTTCGTGCTGTGGGGAATCCTGGAGTCATCCAACTCCGCCAGCGATTCACCGGTCTTCGAAGGACTTTCTGGAGTGCTGCCCGCGAGTTACGTAGCGGAGACGGTGATGGCGATGGCGGAGGCGCAGGAAAAAGGCCTGCAGAAGAAGAAGTAGAGCCGCGCGCAGTTTGCTTGCGCCACGCGGCGCGCCACTTGATTTGGTTCGCCAAGCTGGATACCAAAGAAGGTTCCGGTTGTTATCTGAGTGCTCCCCGGTAGCTCAGTCGGTAGAGCAGACGGCTGTTAACCGTCGGGTCGCTGGTTCGAATCCGGCCCGGGGAGCCAATTCTAAGTGATTGATATTCCAAGGCTTTGTTATCGTTCCGGGATAAAGCAATAGAGCCGTTAACAGGAGACTGTGGGGACTTTTGTGGGGACCCGCTCCTCGGACCGGAATGCTCCACCGTTACGTCCGGTTCAAGCGTTGCGATCGCATCGCGGCGCGCCTGCACGCGAATGTGGGCATAACGGGCGAGCATTCGCGGACTGACGTGCCCTGCCAGTTGACGGATCGTTTCCTCCGAGACGGTCGGATTTTCCGCGAGCCGGGTAACGAACGTATGGCGGGCGTCGTAAAAACGGATGTTGACGCCAGCCTTCGCGCGAGCGGTATCGAACGCCGTTCGGTAGCTCGAATAACTCATGGGCCGGTCGGCATTTACGCCATAGATGTGCGGAGTGCGATCGTTTCCTGCGATCGCGACATGATGGAACGGGAACACAAACGATTCTGGATTGGCGTCCGGAAAACGCGAGAGCCAGAGCGTGAGCGCGGCGCAAGCTCGCTGGGTCAGTGGGATCATTCGGCCGGTTCCCGCCTCCGTCTTCGAGCGTCCAACTACAATTTCGCCATTGGCGATCGCGGCGTCGCGCCATTCAAGCAGAAGATTCGAGCGGCGCAGCGCGCGAGTCTCGGACGGCCGCAGGCCGGCGTCGATCGAAAGAACGAAGAAAGGATATAGAGAAGGCGAGCGGCTTTGCCTGATCGCATCAAGAAGCCGCTGCTCATCTTCTCGGGTAAGTGCCTGGCCCACATCCGATCGCTGACGCAACATCCTGATGCGACCAGAGATCTGCGACCAGATACCGAAGTGGCGAAGTATCGCGCGAAGCGTGCCGACTTCGGCATTGATCTGGCGCCCGGAAAGCCCCTCAGCTTGGCGTTTGCGCTGCAGGTCCGCAACATCATCTGCCGAAAAGTCGGTAACCAGCCGGCTCCCGAACTGGCGCGAAAGCTTCGCGATGTATTGCCGGTAATAACGTTCCCCGAGAGGTGAGAGGCCGGTCTTGGATTGAAACCATTGGCGCGCTGCCGCCGGGAAGAGCGGCCTTTCCCGTTTCGTCAGACCGTTGACGCCGAGTTCGAGATCGCGTCGGCGGGCAAGCTCCGCCTGACGGGCAATTGTCTTCGAGTCGGTGCGTGTGCTCTCTCGAATTCGAGCGCCGTCGAATTCAAACTCGAACCACCAAATATTTCCTCGCTTGTAGAGCATGGCGTCAACTGTTTTCGCGATTCGGATGCATCGCTCCGCCCTGAGGTCACGGAATTTTTGGATAAAGGAAATGATTCTCGCGGAGCATCGGGTTAAAACATCTCGGTTAATGCACGCTGCTTGCCTCAGAGAGGTAACGGCGGACTTCGGGATCTAGCACGACGACTCGACGGCCAAAATGGGCGGCTCGCAGACGGCCGCGCTTGATCTCAAGACGCAGGAAGGGAACTGAGACGCTCAGGCTATGAGCCAGATCGTCGAGGGTCCACCCCAGTTTCGGAGCAGCGTGCCGGGCGGCGTCGGAATTGGATGGGATTGGAGAATTGGTATGAACAAACATGATGACGAAAAACCTCGGAGATTGCTTCCGCCGGACGGAAGAGCGCTCGGCAGTATTACTAGCTACATAGCTATAGACACGCATTATGTCAAGGCTTGGTGCACCGATAGATCGCGCATGTGGACCGCGATGGCAGGGAACGGCACGTGACTTCCGCGCCCGCGTCCCGGAGGGAAGGGCGCTTTGTTGTTGCGCAGCATTTTGAAAGCGTCGCCCTCTCAACCGAGTCTGGAGGGCGGCGTAGGATTCCGGGATGCGCGTGGCGGAGCGTAGCAACCGTGCCGAGCGCTGCGCTCGGCGCGATTGCCCGCGGAGCGCGCGCCACCATTACAGCGGTGCGACGCGGAGCGCGAGCGGCGCCATGCGCCGCGTGGCCTCACGGCGAAGCTTGCAGAGCCCGAGCGTCCGCGCTCATAGCGCAGCGCCGATGAAAAAACGATTCAACCGCAAATTTCGGCGAGGCTGTCACCTTCTAATACCGTGGGCGGGGATGATGTTGTGGCGCGGCGGTTCTGGAACCATCTTGAGGCCTCGCCCAAGGTTCAGGTTGAGCCGTTCCAGGGCAATCGACTTTTCGCGATCGCGCCCCACGGCGGAGTCGAGTCTGGCACGGTCGTCGGTATAGAGGCTCAGCGCATGCCGCGCGCGGCTGATCGAGACGTAAAACTGTTTGCGGTTGACGAGTTCAGCCGAGCGGAGCGTATCGATATTAGTGATCACACGATCAACCGTGGCGCCCTGGCTTGAATGCGAAGTCGAGGCGTAGCCGTAGTCGATGTGCTTCAGACGATCGATTGCCGCGCTGAGCTCGCGCCCGTTGTCGGGGCGCAAGCGCGCTTTGCGATCGTCGATGGCGATGACGGTCGCGAATTCTCCATTGGCGACACCGAGCGCGCGAGCCGGAGCCCGGAATTGAATCCGATCGCCCACGGCGAGCACGCGGCGCTCCTGATGAAAGACCTCGACTCCGGACAGGCGCGAGGGATCGTAGGTGACAGCTTTTCCGCTTTCATCTCCTACAATCATTTGGTTTCGTTCTGGCGTGATTGCTTCGATGTGAGCATAGCTCCCGCGGTCGATACCGAGCCGCGAGCTCCCGCGCCGGAATCGGAGCACGTCGCCGACCTCGTAGCTCTGCGCTCGTTTGCGCTGAGGGCGGGTCAGCGCGCGGTTTACCAGCACGATCTGTTCTCGCTCGCCGGAGCCGAGGTGCCCGCGTTGCTTGAGGGCCGCGCGAATAGCGGCGTTCAGTTGGCGCCGCTCGTCGTTGGCAGGGCTGACGACCAGAACCGTTTCACCTGCTTCGTGCGCAGCAAGATATTCGCGCGCGATCGCTGCGTGGCGCTCATTCGGATCGGCAATCTCGCGGATGCGGCCCTGCTGCTCGAGGAGTGCGATTGCCGGTCCAATCTCTCCGCGCGAGGCGAGCGTGACCGCCTCGCGCAGTCCGGGGTCAAGTTGGCGCCGAATAGTCTCCAATCGCGCGACCGGCATGCCCGCTTGCTGCATCTGTTGGATGGGCCGTCCAGCCTCGATGGCGTGGTGCTGGCGCTGGTCGCCAACGAAGACAACCCGACCGGCCCCGGCCTCTCGCGCCTTGTGCAGCAGGGCGTTCATCTGGCGAGTGCCGAGCAGGCTCGACTCATCGATGATCCACAGCTCTTTGGGTGCTCGATCAGGAAGCGGGCTAGCGAGCAGACTCGCCACAGTCCTGGATTCGATTCCGGCTTCGGAGAGCGCCTTTACGGCGCGCGTGGTCGGCGCGAAACCGCGTACCGCGTAACCAGCGTTCTCAGCGAAGTCGTTGAGCGCTCCGACCGTCGTGGTCTTCGCCGCGCCTGCGCGCCCTTCGATCGCGGTAAGCCAATCGGTGGCAGTCAGCATCAGCGCTGCGGCCTGTGCCTGTTCGGCGGATAGCAAACGCTCGGCTGCCCAACTGCGCGCGTTTGGTTCAGTGGTGATTGCTTGGGCGTGCGCTCTGCCGGCGTACATGAGTTCGAGATTCTCGCGCTCCAGCGTCACCATCTCGGGCGTGGTATAGAAAATCGCCGGAGACGAAGGCGAAACGCCCAGAGCGATTAGATCGCCCTGTGACTCCCGAACGCCGGTCTCCCGCCGCACGCCGGCGAGATCGGCGATTCCCATCGCGTACTGAAGAGCGGTGCTTTCCAGCGCGCGCCGATCCGTGATCGCTTCGCGTTCAGTGTTGTGAGCTACGCTGAAGCTGACCGCTTCCTCGTTCGCGGCTGGAGAACCCGCCTGCGAGGAGCCGCATGCGAGCGCGCGCTCCGAAATCTCGGTGAGAGCGATTCGCTTGTCATGGGCGCGCGCCTGCCATTCCGCGCGGAGCTGGTTTTCGTTGCGCTGTTCTTTGGCCAGCCGGCTCTGATGGGCGGCGATCTGGGCGGCGGCCGCTCCGGTCGAGTTTTGGCGGGAAAGAAGTGCTTCGATGTCCTGGCGTCTGCGCGAAAATGCCATTACCTGATCGCGCGTGTATCCTTGCAGCTCCCAGCGTCCGTCGGTTGCGGTCACGCCGATTCGGTATCCGAGCGCTTGAACTTCGCGGCCAAGTTCCGAACGATAAACCGCGGTCGCGAAGCTCTGGCTGCGGTATATCTCGATCGGGTCGAGACTCCGCCACATGCCGTCCGGCCGCAGCGTCATGTTAGCGATTACGACGTGAGTGTGGAGATGAGGGTCAGGGCCGTAACCATCCTGAATCCCGCTCTCCGATGGCCGCGCGGCGATGTGCTCAAAACGGGCCGCAACGAAGTTGCCGGTGGTAACCCACTCCTGTCCGCGGTGGCGGCGCGCCTGGGCGAACTGTTCAAGTTCCGAGAGCGCGCGCTCGACCGCGCGCCGATGCGCCTCCACCAGCCGCGCATCTTCGCCAACCAGCGCCTGGATGCTGACTGACTTGGGCGCGTTGAACGTCGCGTCCCAAGCCGCGCGGCGGTCGTCCCGGCCGGCGGCGGCACTGACAAGTACTTCGCCGCTTCCGGGTGTAGTTCCGCGCAAGATGGCCCGAAAGTCTTCCTCGCTGACGGTCCCACTCAGCCCGAGGATCTCGGCGGCTTTCCCGGACCACTCGCCGGAGACGCGGTGGGACTCGGTATAATAGTCGTCCTCGGAGTATTTCTCTTGATAGTAGGTCTCGGCCTGGTGAACACTCAGCGCGCCTTTCGACATTACCAGCATGGCTCAGATCCGTTTCCTTCGTATGCTCGCCGCTGCGGGACGAAGCGCGATCACCTGCGATCGTCGCGATGGCTTGACCGGCGCGGGAAGATTGACGCGCGGGATAAAACCTTCCTGTCGGACTTGGGGCGCGAGATAGTCCAAGCGCACCAACGAGCGGTGATGACCGGTGACGCAGAGGTAGCCCGACAGCGGCTGGAGCAGCTGCATCTCGGCGGGCATCACGGCCGGTTCGGTCGTTCGCTGTTCGCGAAGACCGAACGAGTATTGCTGTCGATGACTTGCGTTGGCGCTCAGATGGCCGCGCTCAACCTCGCGCTCACCGATCTGCGCGCTGCACCACTGGGCCGTCTCAGGCTCTCCGGTTCTTAGAATCAGCTTGGTGGCGGGCGAGGCGACCAACGTCGCGGCTTGGTTGACGCCATAGATGGTCCGCAGCTGCGTAATAGCCTGGAAGCCCAGCACCACCGCCAATCCTCGCTTGCGTCCGCGGACGATAAGATCCTCAAGCTTCGCTTGCCGTCTCAGCACCGGAAGCTCGTCGGCAACGATCCAGACCTGTTCCCGTCGGCGCGGCCGAAGTTCCCGGCTCAGCAGCCGGTGGATGATGCAATCCAGCCAGACGCTCTGCAACTGAAGCGCCGCGTCTTTGGATTCTTCCGACGAGGTCAGGAACAGCCAGCCCTGCCGCTTCGCCGACCAATCGAATACGCTCCAACTTCGCGGCGCGTTCTCGGGCAGGTAGTGAAAGGCCCTGGTCGCGTTTGCGGCGGTGGCGACGATACCGGCGCCCTGCTCGTGCGCTCCGGGATCGATCAGCGCTTCGGCTGGCGTCCCTATAAGCGCCCGTCTGAGTTCGGCCCGCGGCAGCGTGAGCAGGCGGGGGATCGATGACGCTTCCCTGGGCTCGGCGATCCGGAAGATGCTGGTCAGGAGCGTCCGGCTGCTCTGACGGAAAAAGAAGCTCGCCCCGCCCTCGTGATACGCGTCCGGTGGGTCCGGGAGCAGCGAGGCGGCCAGCGCCTCGCAGTCGGCGTCGTGACTTTCATCGCGGAGCTCGCACCATGGTGACCAGCGCGGGCAACGGGCATCGAGCGGATTAAGGATGAAGTCGCCGCGCCCGGGTTGATAAAACTCCGAGACGAACTCGCACTCGGGATCGACCACGACCGCGGTTTCACCGCGCTGCTCGATCTGCCGAAGCAGCGAACGTATCGCGACCGACTTGCCGGACCCGGTCGAGCCGGTAACCAGAAAGTGTTGGCACTCAAGCGCGCGCGGTATGTGAACGCCGGCGAGCCGGATGCCAGCGCGGCCGCCGAGTTTGCGGGCGAGTTCACGCACTGGAACCAGGGTGACGCCGCGAATATGTCTGGCTTCGCCTGGGCCGCTGCGCACAAAAAGAACCGCTATGGCGGCGGCTTCGATCAGACCAGTGAGCGCCGCTCCCCATGGTGCGTAGTGCCAGTACCACGACGCGAACGAGCCGCCGAGGTAATACTTGTAATTAAGAAAGGCATACATGCTGGCGATGGTGTAGCGCCCGCCGCGATAGGGTAGCGAGGCGAAGGTCAGCGGAATCTCCTGGGTCAGGAACCACCCCAGAAACCAGCGGATAAAGTAGCGATGCGCGGCCGGACCGCCGTAGTGGCCGGTCCAGTGCCACACCAGACACACGGACATCTCGACCCAGAGCGCCGCGGTCAGGAGGAGGTAACGCAACGCCTCTCTGAGTCGGAACTCCAGCGAAGCATAAAGGGCGTGTTCGTGGATTGCCTGACGAATGATCGGGGTCATGACGGTATCTCCTTGCTCTTGAGCACCTGCGCGACATGCTCCTTGGCGGTCTGCTCGGCGGCGTCGATGATCTCGTTGACCAGGTCCGCTCCCAGCGTGTGGTCCAGCGAATGCAAAATGACGGAGCGAGTCTTGGCGACCTCGAACATGAGTTGCGCGTACTCGTCCAACGATTGGATTTTTGGCCGATGTTCCATCGCTGACGGAGCGGCGCCGAGGTAGCGCGCAGCGAGAATCTCGCGGATGAGATCGCTCTCGGTAACGCTTCGGCGGCGCGCTTCGGCCGCGAGCTGCTCGGCGATTTCTTCCGGGACTCGGGTTGAGATCGATCGGGTGCTCATGTGTGGTTCTCCAAAGCCTGCTGTAGACGGGTGTTTACACTGATTTGGCGGGGACTTAGACGGCTTTGCACCTGTTCCGGTAGACAGCGTCTACGCAATGTTTACGGGTACTTGCACGAATCGCGTTCATCCAGGCGATGAGTGACGTGTCAGTCCCCAACACGTGCGAAGCACGTCTGCGACCTGGCCACCGCAGCGAGTCAGCCTTGTGACTTGACGTCGCCGTTGGACGAAGACCAACTGGGGCGGCGATTATGGCTGCCGCCGCTGGAACGTGACCAAATCTGGAACTCACGGTCGGCTTGGAGGAAGGCACCGAGAATCTCCGGAATCAGCGCCTTCGACTCCACGGCGTCACCATGAACGTGCTCGTAGTAGCGCGCGTAGCACTCAAGCGCGGCGTTCAGGTCGCCGGCTAGCGTCACGCGTACTTGCTGGGAACGAAGCGGCTTTGCAATGCGTGTGAGTTTCATATCGGACCTCCAATGGTCGCTAAAAAGAAACTGCTCAAAAGGGCGCGAGGTAAGTCAGCAAATGGACGGCGATCAGCATGGCCCAAGCTGCTACTCCGCCGGCCAGCAGCCGCCCCGCTCGCGGGTGGCTGCTGATCGCGTATAAGATTGCCGACAGCGCGAAGTTCAGCACTATTGCGGCGTGAGCCACTGGACCGACCAGGAGGTCCTGAATCGCGCCAAGCGTCTGATCCCACGGCAGGGCAGCGGCGTATTGCGCAGCCCACAATGGCTCGGCGCGAAGCGCGAGGAGGCCGGCAGTGCAGGCGGCGATGAGCCATCTGGCGTTCAATTTCGGCGCTTGCTCTATTGCGGTTCGGATCATGAATAAATTCAATGTTAGGCTACATGACTAATTCGCTATGTAGCTAGATATCGGGCGAGTGTCAAGCGCGAAGATCGGCCGGCGCGAAATGGTCGGGGACCTGTCGGCGGTTACTCGGTCAGATAGCCGAGTTGCTTGAGCCGCACGGTGGCGGCCTCGACCGATACATCGAACGCGAGGGAAATACGCTGGCAGAGCGCTGACGCTTCGGGCGAGCCTTTGGCAACCGGCGGGCGCTTAGAGCGATTCTGGAAATACGCCTCGGCCGTGCGTCGCGCGAAGCTCTCCGGCATCAGCAATGCTCCCGAGGCATAGCCCGCCTGCCACTCGAACCAGTCAAACACCCGCTCGGTCGGAAGCAGGCTCTGCCAGTAACAGCGGTGCGGACCGCCGGCAGCGCCGTACTTGTCGTACAGCCAGGTGTGAAGCATTACGTGGCCATATTCGTGGGTCAGAGTCGTGCGCAGCCGATTGTTACGATGGCGCTGCTCCCACAGTTCCCGCGCGATCGTGACCACCGGCTTTCGGCCGCGCTTAAATTGGGTGAAACCAAAGACCTCGTGAATGTCATCGGAAAGATTCGTCGCCAGGTCGAGGTCGGCGGCGTCACGCTCGATCAACATTGTGACCGCCTCGGTTGGCACCGGGATGCGCTCAAAGCCGAAGTGCTGGCGCAGAAAGGAGGTAATCGTCTCCTCGCACATCTGCTCCAGCTCGCGGATCTCCCAATGCGGACGGTCGGGAAAACGCCCGGTCCTGTCCGGTATCATCTTCACGGCTTTTTCCTGCGCTTTACTTCCCGCCGGAACGCCTTCCAGCCCGCTGCGAGTTCCTGCGCACTGTTAACGGTGGTCGCGCTGAGGTCGGCTGGAAACCGCCCCGCTAGAAAGTAGAGCACATCCGAATCGATCTTGAGAACCTTGGCAAGTTGTTCAAGGACTTCGTCCGAAGGTTTGCGGCGGTCGTGTTCGAGGTCGACCAGGAACGGAATCGAGATCGGTTTGCCATCGGAGTTGCGCACCTCCGCCACCACCTCGCGTCCCGCCAGCCCCAGCTCCTTGCGCCGCTCTACGATGAACTGTCCCAGTGTTTGCATGAGAAGCTATGTAGCATATCAGCGCAGGAGTGCGTAAGTGGCCCGAGCTTTGGTGCGAAGGCTAGGCGAACAGGCCGGTCGAGCCCGAGCCAGCGGTCGCCGAATCGCGCGCGGCGGATGGTCCTTTTAACATACGGTAGCTCTGCCGATTCGGACCTGACATTCTGCTCTGCCGATGGGCTCCGCCCGTGCGTGCGTATGCTTCTTAAATCCACGTCAAGACTGTATCCACGCACTTCCAGTTGACGAAGGTGGGAAATTTCGGTAAAAGCCGTCGCACGGCTATTGGACGCTAAGCTGTCGCGAATGTCGAAAAATATCTGAGTCCGCTTTGGGGGCGCAAATGGGCGGCAATCGTTCTGAATGCTCTCAGAATCCAGCGGCGGCGCGTACGTGCAGGCTCGCTTTATTCAATAGTCAAACTCCGCCACCTCGTAACATTTCGTGCCACCGGCTCCTTCATTCACCTTTAAAATCTCCCGACCGTTTTCCTATTCGATTTATTTTCATAGCTCTCGCTTTGATTCTGGCCGGAATGTCGCTGGCGCCCGCCCGGGGAGTGGCGCAAGCAGGGACCGTTACCTATTACTATGATGCACTCGGACGGATCGCCGGCGTTACCGATCAAAACGGCAACAGCGTTACCTATACGTACGACGCTGTCGGGAATCTAATTTCGATCACCTCCGGGGTGCCTACGGGCGAGGGTTCCTCAGGCGGAGGGTCTTCACAGGTTTCAATTTCAGAATTCAGCCCGCAAAGTGGCGCAATCGGATCTACTGTCACAATCTACGGATCAGGCTTCAGCGCGACAGCAACTCAAGATTCGGTCGCGTTTAATGGAACAACGGGAACGATAACTGCGGCGACTGCAACCGCTATCACGGCAACCGTTCCCGCAGGGGCTTCAACCGGCCCGCTCACGGTCACGGTGCCGGGAGGATCAGCAACCAGCAACGGAGCGTTCACTGTCACCGGTTCTTCCGCAGGTCCCACAATCACTGGATTTACTCCGGCCAGCGGGACTCCTGGGACCACGATCACTATTACGGGTACGAATTTTCAACCGAACGCGGCCGACGATAACGTTGCGCTCGACGGTCAAGGGGCGATCGTAAACTCCGCCTCGGCTACAACCATTTCAGCGGTCGTCCCCCCATCGGCAAACTCCGGCCCGATCACGGTGACGACACCAAACGGAAGCGCGATCAGCTCAACCGACTTTTTCATTCCGCCGCCTGGGATTAACCCATCGACCGAAGGTTCGGAGGGTCAAACGACGCTCGGTGGCGCGGCTACGGCGGTTTCGATTGGCGCAACAAATCAGCAGGGAATGGTAGTGTTTAATGCCGTTGCCGGACAAGTCGTGAGCGTGTTTGCAAGCAATTCAACCTTTCCGGGATGTATCGCAGCGACCGTCAATTTGCTTGCGCCCGACTGGAGTACCGTCAGCTCCATGTCGCTATGCAACACCTACGGGTTGATTCCAGCAACGACTCTTCCCGAGACCGGCACGTACACTGTCCAGATTCTGCCGAGCGGCTCGAATACTGGGAGCATGAACATCAATGTCTATAACGCGGCGCCCGTCGTAGCGACGACCACTGAAGGTGGGGCCACGATCGGCATCACCACCACCGTGCCCGGGCAATATGGGCAAATCACGTTCGCCGGCAACTCCGGTGACATCGTTAGCGTTCTAGCCAATAACTCGACATTTCCCGGTTGTATCGGGCTGACCGTGAATCTCATCGCCCCCGACGGGAGCACTGTAAGCGGCGTATCGACTTGCAGTTCGTGGGGTCTGATCTCAGCTATGACCCTTTCAGAGACAGGCACCTATACGGTGCAAGTCGTGCCCGGAACACCGAATCCGGGAAGCGTCAACATAAATGTCTACGACGCCGCGCCCGACATCGGCACGATCGCGATCGGTGGCTCTCCGGTAACTGTAACGACTACCGCACCCGGCCAGGCGGGGGATTTCACGTTTAGCGGAACGAGCGGCCAGACCATAAGCTTACTCGCGAGCAACTCGACATACGGGGGCTGTATCGCGGTATCGGCAAACATATATGCTCCCGATGGATCGACAGTAGGATCGATGTCCACCTGTAGCTCGTCGGGTTTGATTGGGCCGAAGACTCTATCGCAATCCGGCACGTATACGGTGCAGATCGTTCCAGGCGGCGCAGGGACCGGCAGCCTGACTCTAAGTCTCTACAACGCTGCTCCGGTGAATGCCACGATTTCGATCGAAGGCGCGGCCTTAACGGCCTCAACAAGTGTGCCGGGGCAAGTTGAGAATATTACTTTCGGCGGAACAGCCAACGAGCCGGTCAGCATAGAAGCGAGTAATTCAACCTATACGGGTTGTATTGCTCTGACCGTTGCGCTGCTCGATCCTAACCTGAACCAGTTGGAATCGATGTCTTTGTGTGGATCATCGGGTTTTCTTTCGCCTATCAATCTGCCCGAGACCGGCACATATACAATTCAAATTCAACCCGGCGGAGCCAATACGGGAAGTGTAACGATCACTCTTTACACAGCCACTACCATAACCAACACGATTGCGGTCGGCGGCCCCGCAGTCACGCTTGCGACAAATGTTCCAGAAGAAAGCGGAGTATTGAGCTTCAGTGGCACCGCCGGTCAGATAATCGCGCTCAACGTCGGGGACTCGACTTATCAGTGCTGCAATCTATACACCGAGGTAGCTATCAGCCTATTCAGTCCCGATGCCACAGAGATCGGTTCGACCGTGTTGATATGGGGAACGGCTTCGATCGGACCGATAGAACTGCCGGCTACGGGCACTTATACGATTGTGATCAGTCCCGTCGGCACAAGTGGCGGAAGCGCCTCATACCAGATCACAAACTACTCGGACTTATCGAGCTCTGTGAATACTAGTGACACGTACGCGCAGACGATCCTCTCGGATAACCCGATCGGTTACTGGCGATTAGATGAGAGCAGTCTTGCGACCGCCGCGAATGCTGAACCGACCGGAGTGCAGTACGGAGAACCCGGACCCACCTCGCCGGATAATGCTATTGCGATCAAGGGAAGTCAAACATACGTCAGTACCACTACCGAATTTAATAATCCGCAGACATTTTCTCTGGAAGTCTGGTTCAACACCACAACCGCCGAGGGGGGAAGGCTTGCAGGATTTGAAAACGTTCAGGTTGGCGAAGGGAGCACCGCTTACGACCGACTCCTGTACATGACCAATTCCGGAAACGTTGTCTTTGGGATTTACAACGGCGGGTTCCAGACTGTTCAGTCGTCTTCCACCTACAGTGACGGAAATTGGCATCACGCAGTTGCGACCTATAGCTCCGGTGCCGCGGTCTTGTATGTGGACGGGAATTCAGTTGCCACAGGTAACTTAGGCCAAGCCCAAGACTATTCCGGATGGTGGCGGTGGGGCGGGGGAAGTGCTTGGGGCGGCGGTGGCGGTACTTGGACGTCAGCTCCAATTGATCTTTCGTTTAAAGGCCTCTTGGGTGAAGCTGCGCTATACTCTACCGCATTGACCGCCAGTCAGGTATCGACTCATTATGCTGCCGCCGCCGGTGGAAACTACGACTCGACCGTATCGAGCGACGACCCCGTAGGTTATTGGAAGTTGAATGAGTCCGGCGGTCTCACCTTAGCCGACTCATCAGGAAACGCCGATAATGGAACGGTACAGATCCAGGCCTTCAATGGTGTTTATCAGGGCGGAGTAACTCTCGGCCAGCCGGGAGTGATCAGCACGGATAGCGCGATACTTTTGGACGGCTCTAGCGGCGAAGTAACTTTACCATTGCTGTCCAACACCGCGTCCAACGTAACTCTGGAGTGCTGGACGTATATTACCAGCGCCACGCATGGGGCTCTGATCCAGATCGGTGCTTCCAGCGGCGGATATGGAATTGGTATCGGAAGTGGCACGTGGGACAACAGCGGCACCAATCTCATTGGCCTGTACGAGTACGTTCGATGGCTGAATCCTTCGAATACGCCGACGCTCAGTCTCAACACCTGGCACTATGTAGTACTCGTTATAGATGGTTCCGGAAACCCGACGCTCTATCTCGATGGCACGCCATACACGCTTTCAGCAGGCTCGCCTGAGGTGCCTTCGGGTAGTTCTTTCATAGGTAATGACCCGGCCGCTTCTACTCGCTATTTCGCGGGGACAGTAGATGAAGCCGCTGTCTACAATTACGCGCTCAGCGCGACGCAGATAACAAACCACTATAATGCTCGCTAGGTTTAATCACCGGATCAGAGACGTGCGAGGAACCAAGATGCACGCATTCAGACGAATTCACAAAGAACCTGACATGAGTTCGATAGTGCCAGTCCTGGTCGGCCGCAAGAGAACAGCGAATTTCAGTATCATCGCAATTACGGCCTGCGCTGTGGTTCTCGTGTTGTTGATCGGAGGAACAGCACATGCTCAGACGTGTCTTCAGAACTGCGCTAACCAATATGAAGACTGCCTCGGTAACGAATTCCCTGGATTAGGCGGCATTGCTGTTTGCCTCGGAATCCTTCACAACTGCGAATTCTCCTGCACCGATTTTCCAGAGCCCGATCCGTCGTCGCCGTCTGAAAGTGGCGACACTGGTGGTGACCCGGTCCATTCAGGTAAGGGATTTTATAGCTACAATTCGATTGATCTCTCGTTACCTGACGTGATCCCAATTGGCCTGATAAGAACGTATCGCCAGCAGGACTCCTCTTCCCAAGCGTTCGGAATCGGTATGGAGAACGGTTATGATCTCGCCGTCTTCGTGGACACAAGCGGACAATACACATATGTAGATCTAGTTCTGCCTGACGGCGCGCGTGCGCGTTTCGCCCGAACATCGCCGGGAACGGGTTTTGCCAATTCGGTGTTTCAAGATCTCTCCACGCCAGGCCCGTATTACGGATCTACTATCGCGCAGATCAATGCCACCTGGACTCTGTCGCTGAAGAGGGGCGGCAAGATGATTTTCGCTGCCGGCTCGATGCTAAGCGAGATTCAGGACCAAAATGGCAATGTTCTCGAGATTCGCCGTGATGCTAACAACAACGTAAATACCATCGTTTCTCCGAATGGACGCTGGCTTTATTTCACTTACGATTCGAGCCACCGGGTAACAAGCGTGCAGGATGAGGGAGGTCGTACGGTTCAGTATACTTATGACAACGCTGGGAGCCTGGCCGGGGTAATAGATGTGGCTGGAGGAACAACGTCGTACGCATACGACTCTTCGGGGCGACTCGCGACTATCACGACCCCTGATGGCAATGTTCACGTCTCCAATCAATACGATGCAAATGGCCGTGTTGCTCAACAGACGCTCGTAGACGGCAGCACTTGGCAATACGCCTACACTACTGACCAGAACAACAATGTGACCGCCGCCGACCTGACTGATCCCCGAGGTTTTACCCGGCATCTGACTTTTGACGCTAATGGATACGTGATTAGCGATACGCGGGCGGTTGGAAAGCCCGAGCAGCAGGTAGTTACCTTCCAGCGCGATCCGAATACCGAGCTCATGCTTTCTATGACTGACCCGCTAGGCCGCCAAACGAGTTACACCTACGACGCGCTGGGCAACATGACCGGGATGACTGCGCTGGCAGGAACGCAGCAAGCAATTACTACCACAATCACTTACGATCCAATTTCAAATCTAATGACTGGTTTCACAGACCCCACCGGCAGCGCTTATTCCGTTAGCTACGATACTAACGGGAACCCGGCTGCCGTGGCCGACCCTTCTGGCGCTCGAGTGAACCTTACGTACAATCCGTCGGGTCAACTCTTGACCAACACAGATGCGGCCGGCGTCTTGACGACGTTTGGTTACAGTACGCAGGGCGACTCAATCGGCGCAACGGATTCTCTCGGCAATACCTTTCAAAACTTCACCGACGTTCTTGGTCGGGTCGTCAGCATGACCGACCCGGCTGGCAGCGTCACTTCGCTGACCTATGATTCGATGAGCCGTCCGCTCCAGATTACCGATCCCCTCGGTAACTCTACGTCTTTTCAATATACCCTGTTGGGAAGTCTCGCTAGCCTAACTGATCCGCGCGGCGGTGTGTACGCCTTCAGCTATAACAACAGCAATCGCCTCGCGAGCGAAGCTGATCCCTTGAATCGGGCTGAAACCTATGCTTACGACGCAATGGGAAACGTCATAAGCCAAACAGATGCTCGCGGAAAGATCACCGTCTACAGCTACGATGGAGTCAACCGCCGAATCTTTGTCGGCTTTGGTGCCAACAATGGAAGCTACGAGAGCACCATCACTTACACCTACGACGGCGCAGACCGGATCACCCAGGTCGTGGATTCCCAAGGCGGAACGATCACCCGAACTTACGATTCCCTCGATGATCTGACCAGCGAAGTGACCCCTCTAGGCACAGTTTCATATACATACGATAACCTCGGGCGACGGTTATCAATGACCGTCGCCGGTCAACCGCCCGTTATCTACTCCTACAACCGGAACTCGCGCCTGACGTCATTGACCCAAGGTAGCACAGCTGTTGCCATAGCCTACGACAGCGCTGGTAGACGTAGTACCGCTACGCTGCCCGATGGCATTGTCGCCACCTATACTTATGATGCGGCGTCGCGGCTCGCATCGCTTTCGTATTCCTTAAATGGCAACCCTCTCGGAGACCTAGCTTACAGCTACGATTCGCTCGGAAGAATCATCAATACTAGCGGGAGTTTCGCAAATACTTTCGTGCCTCAACCAGTTGCTGCGAACACCTATGATCTGGCGAACCAGCTCAATGTCTCAGGCGCAACGAGTTTCTCGTACGACGCTAATGGCAATCTTCTAACCGATGGAACAAACACCTACATATGGGATGCACGAAACCATCTAATATCCATTTCGGGTACTAGCGCCGCGAGCTTTGTCTATGACGCATTTGGACGTCGCATCAGTAAGACAGTAAATGGCATAACGACGCAGTATCTATATGACGGCGTTAATTCCCTTCAGGAGATTCAGAACGGAACGTTGACAGCGAACATGCTCGATGATGGCTTGGACCAGTATTTTCTGCGAAGCGACGCATCTGGCAGTTGGACGTATCTGACCGATGCGCTTGGTTCCACGATAGCCCTAGCCGACTCAAGCGGCACAATTCAGACGCAGTATACCTATGATCCTTTTGGGAATGTGAAAGGGACTGGCGCCACAAGTAATAATCCGTACCAATATACTGGTAGAGAGAATGACGGCACCGGTCTCTACTATTACCGCGCGCGCTATTATTCGCCAACACTTGCGAGATTCATATCAACAGATCCTGCGGAACAGCTATCGTCTGCTTACGCATATGCCGAAGACAGCCCAGTCATGTTCGACGATCCCTCTGGTGCGACTTCGGTCCCTAACACGGATTTGGTAAATACTATTGGTAATATTATCTTCAATGAAACGAGTGTCATTTCCCCAAAGACATTGGCCGCATTTGTCGGTCGCACTGACGTAGGCGTATCGCTAATCAATGGTTTTTTTTCGTATGATGAACAAATGTGCATTAAAGGATATGTTAGTTTGCCCAATGGGGGATGTGTGTTACCAACCATTCCGCGCACTAGCGAGAGCATTTTTGAGCAATCCCAAGAAGCTTCGGAACTAGCTTTCATTGAAGCATTCAATGGAGCCGATTTAGGTGGTATTCAGTTTTACAGAGTGTGGCCGGAAGGCCCACATTACAATGGAATACACTCAGGAGGACAGGTAGCCCCTATCGCATTTTGGATTGGCCCTGTTCCTGCAGCGGATGCGAAACGAATCGCCACTTTCGAATTCTACTGGAATTTCTCGGGAGGTCCTCCACAGAGGCTTTTGGGTATGTTTACGGACATATGCGCAGGCGGTGGATGCTCGCTGATGTTTGGTTCTGATATTACGCAATAGTTGAGTTGCGTAAGTAACCAACGCTTTGCGGAAGAGGTCGATCTCCGAATGGCCGTTAACGACGGAGAGAGGAGAAGTCCCATCAGAAAATTTGTTAGAGGTATACTATGGCTGATAATCGGCGTTTCTGTCGGACTTTTCGCTGAAAAAAGTGTTTTGTTGATCAGATCAACGGTTTCAGCCGCGGAACTACGAAAAGCAGGAGGCGAGACACTTCCCAAGTACCTCAAAAGCGCCGAGCTCTACGACCCTAAGACCGGAACGTTCACCCGTACCCGGGATATGATTGCGGCGCGCCAAGGAGGCTCCGCGACGATACTAAAGAACGGAAGAGTATTATTCGTGGGCGGTTTAAGAGCATACGATAGGGTCGAGGCTAGCGCAGAATTGTACGATCCGCGGACCGCAACCTTCGCCAAAACCGGCAATCTGGAAGTTGGACGTGAGTCGCAGACCGCCACCCTTCTCAACGATGGCGAGGTGCTGATCGCGGGCGGTGACAACCTCTCCGCGCCACCGACTATGGCGGAACTCTATGATCCTACGACCGGCCGATTCGAACGAGCAGGCAGACCAAGCACGGCCCGAGCCGATGCCGCTGCCGCGCTACTCCCTAGCGGCGAGGTACTGATCGCCGGAGGATGGGATCCGGGCGACGGTCCTGATCACGGTTATTCGAGCGCCGAGCTTTACAATCCAAAAACAAAGCAGTTTTTCAAAACCGGCAAGATGACACAAGATGTCTCGAACGCCACGGCCATTACTCTAGAGGACGGCAACATATTGATCATCGGAGGACGTTCCGGTGGATACGCCGTGGCACCTATCGAGTCGTACAATCCAAAATCACGTACCTTTGCTGCCGCTGGGGATATGGGTAACCATTGGCTGTTTGACTGCACCTCCACCTACCTTTCCGACGGAAAGGTCTTGGTCACTGGATGTTACGATGGTCAGCGCGCCTTCTTGTACGACCCAAACAACCGACAAATTATACCTACCGGTGCCATGATCGAACCGCGCAGTATGAATAGCGCGACGTTACTCGCCAACGGTAATGTACTCGTCGCCGGAGGTATCTCCCAAAGTGAAAAAGAGTTCAAGGATTATCGCAGCACGGCGAGCGCCGAGTTGTATGATCCGGCATTGGGAAAATTTTCGCTTACTGGCTCGATGACGGTCCCGCGCTCGGGCCACCGAGCGGTCTTGCTCAAAGACGGCAGGGTCTTGATTGCTGGTGGCAGCGACTGAGACGATTCGATGCTGGGAGGTATCATACAATAGGGCTAAATTCTCGCTAACCGACGGATCGGCCCGATGATCGAACCGCGCAGTTCTGGTACGCGACGTTGCCTCCTAATGGCACTGTACTCATCGCGGGCGGCTCTATCTTGAGCGGGCGACGTCCATTCGTACGCGCACTGGCGACCGCAGAGTTGTACGATCCACGGTCCGGTAAATTTTCGAGTATGGGTTCTATGATGATTGCTCGCTCGGGTCATTTGGCGGTCTTGCTCAAAGACGGCAGAGTCCTGATTGTTGGTGGCAGTAATTAACATATTCGATGATGCCGACCTCACCAAATTTGGATAGATACTCTATCCCCCTGCGTCGGGTCCAGATATTCCGCCAACACGCTTTCTTTTTCTTGGCGGTTGTCTTTTTGATATCGGCGGCCAGCGCTTACGGAGGGAGCACACCTGAATTGACCGGGCAATCCACACAGCGAGTTGTTGCAGATGAAGGAAGCATATCGATTGCAGGAAGCATCGCCAAAATGCTTGTCTCAACTGAGGTATATGATCCGAAAAGCGGAGTGTTTACGAGAACAGGAAAAATGCTTACCCCGCGCATGTATTTTTGTGCGACCGTTCTGAATAACGGAAACGTTCTGGTGACCGGTGGGCAGGATGCGAAGCATGTTCCGATCGCAAGCGCGGAGCTCTTTGTTCCAAGTCGCGGCCAATTCATCGCGACCGGAGCGATGCTGGAGGCCCGCACGGATCACACTGCGACACTCCTCCGTGACGGCAGAGTGTTGATCTTTGGGGGTGAAGGCGCGACCGAGCAAACTCCGGGCGCGGAGATATATGACCCTGAGACCGGACGGTTTACTCAGACCAGCACGAGGCCATCGGCGCGAGCCGGACATGTTGCCACGCTACTCGGCAACGGTAATGTTCTGATTGCAGATGGTTATGATTCATCCTGGGGGGTTAGTCATCCGATTGAGACAGCTGAACTCTACGAACCGAAAAGTGGTAACTTTGTCCATACGGGAGATTCGATATTGCACTTTTGGTGGTATTCGCTCGCTGCCGCTCGGATCGATCCTGGAACGGTTTTTATTGTAGGAGGCTACACCGAGCAAACGGGTCGCTCGGAGAGAACACCGTCGGAGCTATACCATACATCTTCCGGCAAGTTCACTGAGGGACCCACAATAGACGGGGCGTTGGCGGACTGCCGCGTCGCACCGTTGCCAGACGGTCGGATTTTCGTCGCGGGTTGCATCAACATGGACACACTGGAAGGCGTATTGCATGCCGAGCTGTTCGACCCGAAGACCCAAAAGTTTCGCCCGACAGAGCCTACACCGGCCGAGCGAACGAATTGCAGCGTAACTACCCTTCGAAACGGGAAGGTGCTAATCGCCGGCGGCAATGGTCGCGCTCCGAATCACGTGCTCCGAGATCTCGCGACGGCCGAGTTGTACGATCCGGCCACAAACAAATTTACTCCGACGGGAAACATGACCACACCTCGCATCGATCACCGGGCTGTTCTTCTGGATAATGGCAAAGTACTAGTGATCGGCGGCACGACCTCTCGTTCCTGATGTGCGTCAGACTGTCTGGTGTAGCCGCCGGTGCAAAAGTGACCCAGGGTCGCCGATTGAAAACTGACCCACCCAGACGTGAGGTAGTCCTTGGTGGAGGGCCTGATGCTGGTGGTGGAGCGAGCGGTGGAGATCCGGGTTTTGAGCAGGCAAGGGAAGAGCATCCGGGAGATTGCGCGGATGCTCGAGGTTTCGCGCAACACGGTGCGGCGTTATTTACGTGGCAACGGACTGCCGCATTACGAGCGAGGCGTGCGTCCGCGCAAGCTCGATCGGTATACGCAATACATCGCGGAGCGGGTGAAGGCGGCGGCGCCGGAGTGGATTCCGGCGACGGTGCTGCTGCGTGAGCTGCGGGCGCTGGGCTATTCGGGCGGGATCAGCATCCTGAAGGATCACCTGGCGACGCTCAGACCGGTGGCCGCGCCGGAGCCGCTGATCCGGTTCGAGACCGAGCCGGGGCGCCAGATGCAGGCGGACTTCGCGACCATCCGGCGCGGCCGCGATCGGTTGTCGGTGTTCATCGCGACGCTGGGCTGGAGCCGGGCGACTTACGTCGAGTTCGTCACCGAAGAGCGGATGGAGACGCTGCTCGGCTGCCACGAGTGCGCGTTCCACTACTTCGGTGGAGTGCCGCGCGAAGTGCTGTACGACAACATGCGGACGGTGGTGACCGATCGGGATCGCTACGGGCCGGGGCTGCACCGCTACAACCGCACCTTCCTCGACTTCGCGCATCATCACGGCTTGGTGCCGCGGCTGTGCCAGCCCTATCGCCCCCGGACCAAGGGCAAGGTCGAACGCTTCATCCGTTATCTGCGCGCAAGCTTCTATGTGCCGCTGGCGAGCCAGCTCAGTCCCGAGGGGCTCAAGGTCGATCGCGACACCGCCAACGCGCGGGTCGGGACGTGGCTGCGCGAGGTTGCCAATGCGCGCGTGCACGCGACCATCGGCGAGGTCCCGTTGGTGCGGCTCGAACATGAGCGCGAGCGGCTGCAACCGATTCCCGCGCCGTGGCCGGGAGCGATCCAGCCGGCCCGTCCGCAGCGCCCGGCGCCGCTACCGCAGGGCTACCAGCATCCGCTGCGGATCTACGAAGCACTGATCACGGCGGTGGAGGCGCGATGAGCATCCAGCATGAACGACTGATCGATCTGTGTAACGAGCTGCGGCTCGGCGGGGTCGCGATGCAGTATTCGGCGCTGGCGCAAACCGCAGCCGAGAAGCGCACTTCGTTTGCCGACTTCCTCGAGGAGCTGCTGGTCGCCGAGCGCGAATCGCGCCGGGCGCGGGCGCGCGAGATGTTCGCGCGGGTGGCCGGCTTCCCCGCGATCAAGACGCTGGACCAATACGACTTCGGCTTCGCGGTCGGCGCGCCGCGCAAGCAGATCATGGAGCTTGCGAGTCTGGCCTTCGTCGAGCGCGCCGAGAACGTAGTGTTCCTGGGACCCTCCGATCCAACGCCATAATGCCCACCTCGCTATGTAATTGATTTTACTAGGGTTAGTTGTTGCGCGGGTTCAGTCCGCGGAAGCTTACGGCCCGATTTAACCGCATCGACCGCCTGTTTCACCGAGTGGGTGGAAAGTACCCCCGGATCGATCGCCCAAGGCGCGTAAGGGACCGGTTGTCTGGCTTCGATCAGCTTCGCTTCGATCATGCGTCGTACGGTGGCCGTACTGACGCCGAGCTGCGCGGCAGCTTTCTCGATGGTCATGGCTGTGGGCGCGGAGTCTGGCTTGTAGACTGCGATACCGTGATAGTTGCGCAGGCTCACGATCCGATGTTCGGTAAAGCCGTTACCGACTCCGGTGTGGTAGCCGAGGCGATTTAGTATTCGAGCGATCTGCCCATCCGGTACACGGCGGGCGAGTTCCCGGACCACCTCGACCACTTCGCGATCGGTGGAGCGACTATGCTGGCCGGTGCGATTCTTAAGGATTTTCAGCGCGGTATGTTTGCCGCCTTTCCAATGGACGACCAACTCGATTGACGGCTCGGCCTGGTTGACCGTCGCAACGATCTCTTCGATGAGCAGCCGAACCAAGCGTTTCCGGATCCGCTGATCCGCGGCCGGGTGATGCCATACCTTGGCGAACTGGCCCGCGAGTTCTAACAGTTTCGCGCGATCGGGAAGTGGGTGCGCTCCGCGCTCTCCACGCAAAGTTTCCAGCCGAGCACGAAGTCCATTGACGGATCGCAGGGCCGCATCCCAGCGCGCCTCCAGGGTCGCCGCCACCAGCCGATTCTCGGGTTCAACCGCGTCGAACTGCCGCCTTGCACGTTCGGCTTCGTACTCAGCCTGCTCAAGCTCGAGCGCCACCGCGCGTTGCAATTGGTTCTGTGAGCCTGCCGCGTCTGTCGCGCTTTTGAGCGCGGCCTCGATCGCGCCCGGAGCCAGCACCGCGATGACCTCCCGCCCAACCGCTTCGTCGACGCGCAAGCCCCCGAAGGAGATGCAGAAGTCGCTGCCGTGATTGATCGCGGCACCGCAGCAGTGATAGCGCGGCACCTGTCCACGACTACCCGAGTAGGCGACGTGAAGTTTACGTCCGCAGCGACCACAGCGCAGCAATCCAGCCAGTAGACTCGCTCCCGTGCGCGCCGCACCTCTCACCATCGATCCCTTCATCTGCGCGTTTTCAGCCAGCAGCCGCTGGTTGCGTTCGTAGTCTTCCCACCCGATATAACCCTCGTGATGATCGCGCAGCAATACGGTCCAATCCTCGCGCTGCCGGCGTTGGCCGCGGACTTTGTGTGCCCTCCCGTCGATCACTCGCGTCTGGGTCTCCGTTCGTCCGAAGCAATACGCGCCAGCGTAGATCGGATTCTTCAGGAGCTTGATGATGGTTTGATAGACCGGCAGCCGCCAACCGGGTTCGCTGTCGTCGGCGACAGAGGTTGACGGCAACCGAATGTCATGCTGCCGCAGCCAGAGCAGCACTGGCGCGCGCTGCCCAACTCCACGAACTTTCTGAACAGTCCTTCGATCGCTTCGCGCACTCTGCGGTCGGGATGCTTCTCGATTCGTCCGCGGCTTTGATGTAACCGACCGGCAACCCAAGGATTAGTTCACCCCGTTGCGCCTTCGAGATAAGTCCGGCCTGGGCGCGCTGACGGAACCAGTTCAACTCGGCTTCGCTCAACGTGCCCTTAAGCCCCAACAGGAGCCGATCATTGGGCTGGCGGACGTCGTAGATGCCTTCGTCATCGATGATGACGGTGTCCATCAAGCCGCACAGATCCAGCAGGTGGTACCAGTCGCGGTTGTTGCGCGCCAGGCGCGAGACCTCGATGCTCAACACCGCTCCGACCCGACCTAGCCCAACTTCAGCCACCAGGCGCTGAAAGCCGGTGCGCTTGGCGCTGCTCGCTCCAGACTTGCCCAGATCCTCGTCGACGACAATCACTTCTTTCCACCCCAGCCCTCGCGCATGTTCAGCGAGCTGGTACTGACGACGGCGGCTTTCATGATGATGGCGCACCTGATCGAGCGTCGATTGGCGCACATAGACCATGGCCAGCCGGGCGAGATGCTGCGAAGCGATCTTCTGTTTATCGTTCATCGCCCGCCTCCTCGCCGTCCGGTTCCACCTGCGCCACCGTGCGTAATAGTTGGCCGAGAAGTTCGGCTGCCTGCGCCCGGCATACTTCGGGAAGCTCGCTCCAGCACACGCGTCGCGCGAGACCCAGTTCGAGCTGGGTCGTCTCGCCCCTCCTCCGCATTGCCCCGCACCTCCTTGCTGATGCGGATCGTCGTCCGGCTGGCGAGGTGCGGCAACTCGGCGAACACCGCTCCGAGGTTCTGCAAAGCTTCGAGCGAGACTTCGGGCACCTGCACCATCGAACAGCGCATACAGCGCTCGCGGTCGCTCATCCACTCGGGAATGGCGGCCAAGGTGCAATTCCCGAGCAGGCAGAAGTAGACCCGCTCGCCATCGGGCAGCCGATGAGAGCGTTGCACCTCAAGCTTCTCACCGAAAAGCGGATGCCACGGATAGTGAATGACTATTGAACGTGGGAACTGAGTAGTATGTGGCTGTATCGTCGGGGATGGGCAAACCTCACCTCGCGATCGCGCTCGGCTATCTCGCTACCCAGAAAGGCTACAAGACCCGCTTCTTCAGCGCCGCCGATCTGGTGCTGATGCTGGAGGCCGCTCAGCGCCAGGGCCGCTACCGCGAGGTCATGCATCGCGCGGTCAACGCCTACCGGCTGCTGATCATCGACGAGATCGGCTATCTGCCGATGAGCCGCGAACAGGCCAACCTGTTCTTCCAGGTGGTCGCGCGCCGTTACGAGCGCGGGGCGATGATCCTGACCTCGAATCTCACCTTCGGCAGTTGGGATAGCGTCTTCGCCGGCGACAGCGTGCTCACCGCCGCGATGCTCGATCGCGTCCTGCACCATTCGACCATCGTCGCAATCAATGGGGACAGTTATCGGCTCAAAGACAAACACAAAGCCGGGCTGCTCGCCGCTCCTGCCAAACCCGCCAAGCATTAAACAGACCGACGAGGGGGAGAATTCCCCCTCGTGCTCCCCCTGATCACAATCCCCCAGGTGGGTCAGTTTTCAATCGGCGACCTTCAACTAAGGTGGGTCAATTTTCAACCGGCGTTGACACTGGGCCCGACGTCGTCGCCTTTCGCGCTCGGGCTCGGAGGGCGCCACGTCGGTTGGGCGCACGAAAATAGCCGATGGAAAGCCCGAGCAAGTACAAATCGGCATACCTCGGCAACCTTGGGCGAGCGCCGCAGGCGGGTGGCGGAATGCGGCGGATGGAAGCGCTGGCGCTGACCTTGTTCATCCGGGTGACCTGCGGCGCCTTAAACTCCACCGTCCCCGCGCGATCTCGTCCAGCTCAAAATCTCTTTCGGCGGCTTCCTTGTACTCTCACTATCCATTACGTCAGCATCGGTAGTGCCTCCGGCTCCCACCGGATTTCGCGTCGCGTACGCGGAAGGGTACGCCGCTTCTTTCACTCCAGCACCAGATCCACAACTTTAGGCAATATCTCCGCGAGGCTCGAATGCTGTCGCAGAGGCGAGCGCTCTGTATACGTTTGTGACCGGAATTAGCTCGAATTGGCCGAATCTCGTATCGGCGTGGCCGCAAAATCCTAAGGATTTGTTGGCGAATTTGGCCGGCTAGGCCAGAAAACCGGATTTGAACACCGGATGTTTAGACTGCGCTGAATCGAACCATTTCCAGTCGCATTCGGATCGAAATGATTTAGTTTTCTCCTTGATCGTCTCGGATTTAAATCCTGTGTTTCACAGCGATCCTCGATGAGACGGGACTGGAACGGACAGTCATATTTGTTCGGCGAATATGCTCAGAAACCGCCATGATCGAGAAACCTAGCCGTGCCGCGAGTTCACAGCTTTGCGACTCCCGTCGAAGGCCCCGTCATTCAACCGTCATCCAGTGCTGCCGAGGGTCAGTTAGCACCGAACGACTCTGTTTGTGTGCCGGCGGCTCGGCACTCAAAGAGTGTCTTCGCGATCCATCCTCCTACAGACTTAGGGGGTATGAGGTCGGATTCGACTGTGGTGGATTTTGTGGGGACCCTCGGTCACATTTGATATTTCTGGGTGACAACAGTCGTTTCTTTCAAAATACGGCGAAACCATTCGCGCACAGTGACTCCATGCGTATCCGGTGATATGGAGCAATACCGGCGGAAACCCTCTCTCAACGCCTGTTAACCGTCGGGTCGCTGGTTCGAATCCGGCCCGGGGAGCCAGTTTCAACTGGCGCATATTCTAGCGCGCCAGCCACGCCTGCGCGGATTCAAGCTTCAATGAAAAAGATCGTCGGTCCGTTTTTCGTAACCATCTTTGCCCTGATGCTATCAGCCCGGATATCGACTGCTCGTCTCAAACAAAACCAATATGCCACGGTTGCGGAGGTGGCACGGACAGAAACAGCGTCCGCACTCGCTTCCGGCGCATTTAGCGGAACGCTTGCTGTTATCGCAGACGGGAAGATCGTCTATGACCGCGCGTTCGGGAAAATCGGCGCCGCCAGATCCACCACTCCTGACATCGATACCCAGTTTAACGCGGGTTCCATCAGCAAGGTATTTACCGCGGTCGCGATGTTGCAACTGACTGAGCGGGGCAAAATCAACCTGGACAAACCGGTCACGGACTATCTGCCGGAGTTCATGATGAATGATGAACGCTACAGTAAGATTACGATTCGAATGTTGCTCGATCACACCGCAGGGATGCCCGGGACCAACTACGACAGGCTCTTCACCACACACCAAGACACACAATATGTCGGGCAAACACTGGCGGTGTTGCGAGACGACAACTTAAAGAGCGACCCGGGGGATATCAGCGCCTATTGCAACGATTGTTTTACTGTTGCCCAGGCAGTGATTGAACGGATGTCCGGCATGCCGTTCGCCGACTATATAAACAGCGTAATCTTCGCGGCAGCCGGGATGAAGAACTCCAGTTACTATTTCAAGAAAGGTAATCAGAACGTAGCCACGATTTACGGTGCCGGTCCTCCGCTTAGGACACTGGCGCCAGAAGACGCGAATGCGCTTGGTTCGGGTGGAATGTCCACGACAGCGACGGACCTCTGCCTTTTCTCGCAAGCCCTGGACGATCCTAAGCTGCTCAACTCAGAGTCGATAGCCGAACTTCAGAAAAGGCAGGGGGGTCCACTTGGGTCGGGGCCATCTTTGGGTTTTGTCGGACTGGGTTGGGATGCTGTTTCCGTTCCCGAGTTTGCCGCCAAGGGAATTACCATGCTGTCCAAGGATGGGATTACGAATTTCTTCCGTAGCCAGCTGTATGTCGCACCAAAGGAACACCTGGCGGTGGCGGCGATCCTTGCGGGGCCTGTCACGTTGCCGGTCGATGTAGTGATCAATCTGGCTAAAAAGGTTATGTGGGCGGCGCTTGAAAACAAGGGTGTGGTATCGCAGCGAACCAGCACGCTGGGAACGCTGCCCCAGCCGGGCGCCATTCCTAGCGAATTGTACAAATTTGAAGGGATATATGGCGGGCCGGTGCATTCCATCGGACGTTTTACCTTCGACGACAAGAAAAATGTCCTTAAGGTGGCGACGTTTACAAATGGCGGGTTCGATCAGGAAAGTGATTTTCTGTATCGAAAAGACGGTCGATTCCACCGGGGAGATCTGAGTTTCTCATTTGCGGTCGCGAAAGACGGCAGGAACCTGTTTGAGCAAGACCTCGACAATGCGGGAGACGTGGAAGTCGTGGGAGAAAGCATCACCCCAGACGAAAGCGGGGACACGTCCGAGTTTCGTGATACGACCTGGGTCCCGATCAATTTGTCGGCCGACGATTATGTTACGCTGATTTACAGCGGCCTCTATAAGACCGGCGCTATCGAGATGCTCCCGGGCCTCATTTACCTGCATTCGGGAACCCCGGGAGATTACGGCGCCTACGGTTTGACAGACAAGTATACGGGTAAAGTGATCCTTCCGTATGCCAGCGACCAGGTTGACGTCAAGATCATTTACCAGGACGGCGAGAAAATTCTGACGACCGGCGCCTTCCAGTTTGTCAACGCAAAAACCATATCGCCTCTGCTTGATTCCGAAGAGATAAATATCGGCGGCGATGGCCTGAATGTTTCGCGAAAGGTCGTATCCGGAGGTTCCTTTTCAAGCACGATTCCAGCGGATGGACGGATCCTCGTATATTCGCCGGATGGGACCCAGAAGTTTGATAGTTTGGTCATGAATAACGCCGCGATAGGAGTGGAACCAGGCTCTGTTATCGTGTTCATAGGCAATCCGGGAGCCGTGTTTCACACCAAAACAGGAAAAACAAACCAGCGTGCGGAGCAGGAGTAGCGCGCGACGCCGACGGCCGTCCACGACACAGATTCTACGCTCGACGTCATCCCAAGACTAAACATCAATTCGGTAATGGACAAAATGAAATCCGCGTTTCGCAGAAATCGCCGCTAGAATGGCCGGCAGTCATATTTGAGGAGTGGCCATTCGGTTGCCTCAGAAGTTCACCCTAAGGGAGCGAAGTTGTTCCGCCGGGATGCGGGTGCTGCTGATGCTGCTGGTAATGGCGGCCGGGCTGGCCGGCGCGTCCGGTTCATCAAACGGTGCGGCGCCTGAGAGTATCGCGTGGAAGAGCTGCGGGGAGCAGCTTGATTGTGCGCGGGTGCAGGTGCCGTTGGATTGGGCTCGTCCAGACGGGCCGGTGATTTTCTTGGCAGTGATTCGTCATCGCGCCAGCAAGCCTCAGGAGCGGATCGGTTCTTTATTCGTCAACTTTGGCGGTCCCGGTGTCCCGGGGGCTGCGGCGGTGCGAGAGGGCGGCGCGATGCTTGACCGATTGGGCGCAGGACGGTTCGACGTCGTTGGCTGGGACCCGCGCGGTACCGGCGACAGCATGGATGTGCGTTGCTTTGCAAACCAGGAGAGCCTGGCACAGTTCTGGGGTGAGCACTGGACGATCCCGACGACGCTGGCAAGCTCGCGGCTCTATGTGCCCAAGACCGTCGCATACGCGCAGCGGTGCAATGCCATGAGCGGCCCGCTGCTCGAGCATATTTCCACCGCCGACACGGTTCGCGATCTCTATTACCTGCGCCAACTGGTCGGCGACCGTCAGCTGAACTATCGCGGTCTATCGTACGGCACCTTCATCGGTCAGACGTACGCCAACATGTTCCCGAACCTGGTGCGGGCGATGATCTTGGACGCCAACATCGATCCAGTCGCGTTCACGACCTCGGTTCAGGCGAATCTCGCTAAAAGCGGCGCCGACACGGACCTGGTGTTCGAGAAATTCCTGTCACTGTGTCAGCAGGCTGGGCCAGCGAATTGCGCGCTTGCCGGTCAGGGCCCTCCCGCCGAGCGTGTGCGCGCGGTGCTGGCGCGTCTGCGTCGAGGGCCAATACCGGCACCGTCCGCACCTCCGCCACGGCAGCTGGGTTACGGCGACGCGCTCATCGGCATCTGGTTGACGCTGGGACAACCGATCGGATGGCCGAAGCTCGCGGACGAGCTTAATCAAGCTGCCGACGGCGACGGTTCCGCCCTCGCGACCGCCGTTCACAGCGCGCGAAGCACCCTGCAGCAGGCCCTGGTGCCGGCGGTCGCACTGCAGTGCGCCGACAAGCCACTACCACCGCAGGACGCGATCCTGGCCTGGCCCAAGGTTATCGATCAGCTCACCGCCAGCAATTTCCTTGGCTCCGCGGAAGGTTGGTGGCTGTGGGCGCCCTGTGCTTCCTGGCAGGCGCGCAGCTCGGACCGCTACACCGGCCCGTGGGAAACTTCTACCCTGAACCCGATCCTGGTTATCGGCAACCGCTATGATCCCAGAACCGCATTCGCGAATTCGCTAGTCGCCTCGCGCCGGCTTGGCAACGCGGTCTTGCTCACCCTCAACGGATACGGCCACACCAGCGACGCTGATCCCAGCGCCTGCATCGACGAGGCCGTCACCAACTATCTCATCACGCTGGCCACCCCGCCGGACATGACCGTCTGCCAGCCGGACCGTGCGCCGTTCGATCCCGACTTTGGCCAGCCTCTTGCCTGGGAGGAGCAGCCTTTCGAGTGATAGTGAATGATCGGTCGCCCGCTGTGGTACTGGACGAAATCCGGCCAATACGGATCCGGGGGGGTTCTTGACGCGGTTACTACGCGGGCGACGCCGACGAAAATACCGGTTATGAGGTCAGGGTCGCTTCTCGGAAACGCTCCAAGCATCTCCGGCTGATCTCATTCGTGCAGTGCCTACGAATCCGGAAGACAATATTAGAGGATTCTTTTAGGTTTCGAGATCACGTGCCCGCTCGAGGTCAGAAATCAAATCAGATTTAGCTGGCCGCCATCCGAGGAAATCCTGCGTTTTCGCGCTCGAAACCGGCAAATCAATTCCCATGAACGGCCCGAGCCATCCGAAGTGATCGAACGCTTCAGCCGGTGACTTTGATACCACGGGGATATTCAATCGCCGGCCGATCACCTCGGCGATCTCCTTGAGCGGCACACCTTCTTCGGCGACTGCATGATAGCGGGCTCCGGGGGCGTTCTTTTCGAGCACGAGCGAGTAGAGATGGGCGGCGTCGAGGCGATGGACCGCGGGCCATCGGTTGACGCCCTCGCCGACGAACGCCGACACACCCTTTTCATGCGCGAGCGTGATCAACTGCGAAACGAGTCCAAACTTTTCACGATCGTGCACCGACGGCGGAAGGCGCACGACGGATACGCGCACGCCGCGCGCGGCGACAGAAGCAGCCGCCTCCTCCGACGCGCTGCGGGGGACGCCGGCGGAGCTGGGAACCGGCGCGTCATCCTCGCTGCCGCTGCGCCCCGGCGTGAGCATCGCGGTTCCCGATGTGACGATCAGCGGGCGATCAGAGCCGGCGAGCACGCCGCCGAGCGCCTCGATCGCACGCCGATCGATCTCGCAGTTCTCCAAGTACTTCGAGAAGTCGTGGATAAAAGCCAAGTGAATCACAGCGTCTGCCATCGACGCTCCACTGCGCAGGCTCTCGAGGTCTTCGAGATCGCCGCGATGGGCGCGCGCGCCTGCCGCGGCAATCGACGCGGCGGACGCCTGCGAGCGGGCTAGACCAAGCACCTGATGGCCCGCGTCAATCAGCTCACGAACGACGGGAGTACCGATAAAGCCTGAAGCACCTGTGACGAATACACGCATCGCGGTTTCTCCTTTCTCATTTTCCCCATCGCGGTCCCGCAGACCTGAGCATAGCGATTGAGCGAGTACGATCCATGCTGTAGCGTCCGTATTATCTTCGCGATCGTCCCGAGAGGTTTTATGGATCCCCTCTCAGATGTGCTGGCACTGCTAAAACCGCGCAGTTATGCGTCGGGCGGATTTGGTGTGAGCGGGCGATGGGCAGTCCAGTTCCCAAATTATGACGGCATCAAATGCTACGCGGTGATTTCCGGCCAGGGCTGGTTGTCGGTCGAGGACATTCCCGATCCGGTGCAGCTGAAAGCCGGGGATTGCTTTGTACTGCCCAGTGGGCGGCCTTTCCGCCTCGCTACCGATCTGACCGCGATAACCGTCGATTATAGGACATTTTTGTCCACGGCGAAGCTTACGCACATGCCATCGAGCGATGGCAGCGATGACTGCTTTATTGCCGGCGGACACTTCACGTTCACTCGCAGTCACGCCAGGATTCTGTTGGATGTCCTGCCGCCTATTGTGCATATTCAGAAAGAATCCGACCGAGCTGCCCTACGATGGTGTATCGAGCGGATGACGCAGGAGATCCACGAGCCGCAGCCGGGCAGCTCTCTCATCGCCCAACACGTCGCTTATATGATGCTGATTCAGGCCCTGCGGCTACATCTCGCAGAAGGACTAAAAGGCGGCGTCGGATGGCTTTTCGCGCTGGCGGATAAACAGATGAGCGTCGCGATTACGGCGATCCACGATGATCCGGCGCATCATTGGACACTCCTGGAACTTGCCAGGCGTGCCGGCATGTCGCGATCGATCTTCGCGCTGAAATTCAAACAGAAGGTCGGGGCATCGCCGATGGAATACCTGACGCGATGGCGAATGCTGCTGGCCGCGGACCGGCTGACAAATTCGCGCGATTCGATTTCAGAGATCGCTGTGTCACTCGGCTACGAATCCGAGAGCGCCTTCAGCACGGCCTTCAAAAGGGTGATGGGCTGTTCGCCGCGCCAATACAGCCGCGGGCGGCAACCAGCACAACCAGCGTTGCCATCTGATGGCACCGGCGAGCTCGCTCACACCGGCCGGCCCGACTCCGGCACAGATTTGGAAGCGGCTAGCAGTCGGATCGGCGCTTAGCGTTCCTTATCGGCTAACGGGACCGAGGATCACCGCGCCTTTCTTTGCGCGCATCAAAATATGAACCATCCGAGCGCTACCGCCCTTCGCCTGCCATCGTCGGAGTCCCAACCACCAGAGATAGAAGAGTACTCCTTGAAAAAGAATGAGACAGGAGAACAATAGTCCTCCAAATCGCCATGCGATGAGAAATGCAACCCCGACGAACGCCTCCATCAGGGCGAGCGCCGTCAGCGTCATTTTTCCGTAAGTGAAGAAACTACTTTTCTCGCCGATGGGCATCGCGTTTCCCGAGGATTAATCTATCACCCAACAGAACGATCCGCTGCATGAGCGGATACCCACTTGTTTCGCTGGGTGATCACCTGTAGCATCATCGCCTGAAGCCAATGACGGCTTTCACGCGCGTCGGATTCCGCGACGCCACACTCCAATCGCTCGACCCAGTATTCTGGCCTTCGCGCCAGACTCGAATCCGGGGGTTTTGCACCTGAGGTACTCTTTTGTCCTTTTCCGATTTTAACCTTTCACCCGAAATTCTTCGCGCGCTCGCCGACCGCGGGCATCATGACCCGACTCCGATTCAGGACGGCGCAATTCCGGCCGCCCTCGAGGGACGCGATATCGTCGCCACCGCGGAAACCGGCAGCGGGAAGACCTGCGCCTTCCTGGCGCCGACGCTCGACCGCCTGCATCGCAAGCATACCAATCATCTGGCCGCGATCGTTATTACCCCGACGCGCGAGCTTGCGGCGCAGGTCGGCCGCGAATTCCAGTTGCTCGCGCGCCATCTGAAACTGCGCTCGGCGGTCGTCGTCGGCGGCGAATCCGAAAAACGCCAGATCGACGAAATTCGCAAGGGCGCGCATGTCCTGATCGCATGCCCCGGCCGCCTGATCGACTACCTCGAGCGGCATATCGTGAAACTCGACCGGGTCGAGATCGTGATCATCGACGAGGCCGACCGCCTGCTCGACATGGGTTTTCTGCCGCAGTTGCGCCGGATCATGAAGATGGTGCCGAAGCAGCGCCAGACCCTCATGTTCTCGGCGACGATGGCCTCGGGCCCCGAAATGATCGCACGCGAGTTCCTGCACGAGCCCGCGCGCGTAGTGATCGGCACCAAGACCGCACCGCCCGCGAGCATCCGGCAGGCGATCTATCCGGTCGCGCTCGAAGACAAATCCAAGATGCTGCTGGAAATTCTGAAACGGCCCGAAATCGAGAGCGCGATCGTCTTTACCCGCACCAAGAGCCGCGCCGACCGGGTCGCCAAGCTTCTCCAGCGCAACGATATCCGCGCGGTCCAGATTCATGGCGACCGCTCTCAGAGCCAGCGCAATGCCGCGCTGGCGGGATTCAAGGCGCGCCGCTACCGCGTGATGGTCGCGACCGACGTCGCGGCGCGCGGGCTGGATATTCCCGACGTTTCGCACGTGATCAATTTCGATCTTCCCGACGAAAGCGAAGGTTACATCCATCGCATCGGCCGCACCGCCCGGATGGGCAAAGCGGGCGAGGCGATTTCGCTGGTCACGCCCGAAGAGCGGGTCACGCTGGCGCGCCTGGAGCGTACGCTCGGCGGCGAGCTCGATCGTGCGCACGTCGAGGGCTTCGACCGGCTCGAAATAGCGCCGGCCAAGCCGGTCAAGCTGTTCCGCTCGGCGGGCGCGGGACGCAATCGTTCGCCGCGAAATCGCACGCGTTCACGCTGGGCCTGAAAATTGTAGACGCGAGATAAGAGCGCGGCGCGATCAAAATTGATTCGCGCCGCGCTTATTTTTTTGCCTCGGGCTCGCCGCTCAGTCTTTCGGGATCGCGCCGACCAGTGACGCGCGCTGCGAAATCTCGATCCAGTTGCCGTCCGGATCGCGGATGAACGAAATCCGCGCGACCGTGCCGAGCGTAACCGGCGCCGCGCCCTCGCGCACCCCCATCGACAGGAATCGCCGATGCTCCGCGTCGCAATCGCGCACCTGGATTGTGATGTAGCGAAAGCCGGCCGCGCGCATCCCGGCGATCACCTGCGCTGCTGGAGCCGACGTCGCGTCTTCGGCGCGCCGCGCGGCAGAGTCATGCGCAAAGCTGATTATGGTTTCGCCGATCTTGTACCGACGCGCGTCGATCTTTTCTCCCCCCAGCGCTTCGCCGTAGAAGCGCGCGAACGCGGCTTCATCGGTCACGGCGATATGAATTTCGATCTGATTGATGCCGCGCTGGCCGGTCGGTACCAGCTCGATCTCGTTGCCGTCGGGATCGGCCATCCGCATCGGGATCGGCGTGCGGGAATCGGCGATTGTGACGCGTGAGTACCCGCCGGCGACTCGCGCCGGCAGCGCCTCGCGCGAGTCATTCAGCTTCAGCACCGAGCCGAGCAGGCCCATCCGATGCTGCCGCATGCCGCCGCCGAGCGGCAGGATCTCCTCGAACGGCAGCCGCAGCCGCTCCGTGTAGAACGCGCGGAGCTCCTCGACCCGGTTGGTGAAGAAGCCTACATCGACGAATCGTTTTGCCAGTTCCATAGATTATCTCCGCTACCATATCGCGCCGCCGCGGCGCTATCGGTTCGCTCAGCATTCACACGCGATGCGCTCGCAGGGTGCCGCGCCGGAGCGCGCGTTCCTTCATCATCGCAAAGAACACCGGCACCAGGATCAGCACGTGAACCGTTGACGTGACCATCCCACCGACAATCGGCGCTGCGATCGGCTTCATCACGTCGGCGCCGATTCCCGACTCCCACAATATCGGCGCCAGGCTCATCATCACGACCGCCACCGTCATCAACTTCGGCCGCAGGCGATGCACCGCGCCGTCGATCGCGGCCTCTTCAATCGCGGCGTGATCGACGGCGCCCGCGGCGAGCCGGCGGTCGAGCGCTTCGTCCAGATAGATCACCATCACGACGCCGGTCTCGACCGCGATTCCGAACAGATCGATATAACCGACGGCGACCGCGACGCTGAAGTCATAGCCGAGAAACCATTGCAGCAAGAGTCCTCCGGTCAGCGCGTACACGCATGGAAACAACAGGACCAGCGTCTCGGCTACCGAGCCGAACAGCATGTAGAGCAGCACGAAAATCGCGGCGAACACGATCGGCAGGATTAGCGTCAGGCTCCGGCGCGCGCGCAACTCGAACTCGTACTCGCCCGACCATTTGTAGGAGTAACCGGGCGGCATCTTAAGGCGCTGATCGAGCTGGCGCTGGGCGTGATCGACGTAGCCGCCGTAGTCGCTGGTCGAAAGATCGACGTACACGTAACCGGTCAGCTCGCCGTCCTCGTCGCGGATCATCGTGGGTCCGGGAGCGAGCGCGATCGACGCAACTTCGCGGAGCGGAACCTGCGCGCCGGAGGGAGTCGCGAGCAGCACTGCGCCGAGCGCCTCGGGATTCGAGCGATAGTCGCTCAGGTAGCGCACGCTGATGGGAAAACGCTCGCGTCCGTTGATGACGGTCGAGATATTGTCGCCGCCGATCGCCGACGCGACCGCCGCCTGGATATCGCCGACCGTCAACCCGTAACGCGCTGCAACCGCGCGGTCCGGCGTGACGTTGATATAGAAGCCCTGCGACACGCGCTCGGCGAATACTCCACGCGTGCCGGGCACGCTGCCGAGAATCTCCTCCATCGCAAGGCCGATTCGCTGAATTTCTTCGAGTTGCGGACCCTGGATTTTCAGCCCCACCGGAGTTTTGATTCCAGTCAGCTCCATGTCGAGCCGATTCTCGACCGGCATCGTCCAGGTGTTCGCGAGCCCGGGGAAGTGGAGCTTCGCGTCCATCGCGGCAACCAGGCGATCGTAGGTCATGTCGGCGGGCCAATCGCTGCGCGGCTTCAGCATCACCGTCGTGTCGAACATGTCCATCGGCGCGTTGTCGGTCGCGCTGTCGGAGCGGCCGACGGTGCCGAATACGCTTTCCACTTCGGGAAATGCGCGGATGATCCGATCCTGCTGCTGCAATAGCGCCGTCGCCGAGGTGATCGAGATACCCGGCAGCGCAGTCGGCATATAGAGCATCGAGCCCTCGAACAGCGGCGGCATGAACTGGCTTCCGATCTTGAGCACCAGCGGCAGAGTCAGCGCGAGGAATGCGAGGTTGGCGACGATCGTGATCGCGCGATGGCGCAGGCACCACTTGATTACCGGCCGGTAGAGCGCCTGAAAGAACCGCGAGAGCGGATTTTCGTTCTCTGGACGGATTCGTCCGCGAATCAGCCACAGCATCAGGATCGGAACGATCGTCACCGCAAGGATCGACGACGACGAAATCGCCAGCGTCTTGGTCCATGCCAGCGGCCGGAACATCCTGCCCTCCTGCGCTTCGAGCATGAACACCGGTAGGAACGACACCACGATTATCAGGAGCGAGTAGAACAGCGGACGGCCGACCTGCTTCGCCGCGCCGAGCAGCACGCGATCGCGCTCGCCCGCTTGGGGAGCGATCGCGCCGTAACCATTACCCGCGCGGCTTGCAATCCAATCGCCCAGATGGCGATGCCCGTTTTCCACCATCACGATCGACGCGTCGACCAGCACTCCGATCGCAAGCGCGAAGCCGCCCAGCGACATGATGTTCGAGCTCACGTGCAGGAAGTGCATCGGGACGAACGACGCGAGCAGCGCGAGCGGAATCGTGATGATCGGGATCAGCGCCGAGCGGAAATGCCACAGGAACACGATGATCACGAGACTCACGATGATCGCTTCCTCGACCAGCGCGCGGCGCAGCGTCCGGATCGAATCGCTGATCAGCCCGGCGCGATCGTAGCCCGCGATAATCTCGACGCCCGGCGGCAGCGTCTTCTGAACCTCCGCGATTCGATCCTTGATGCCGTCGATCACGCGCAGCGCGTTTTCGCCGTCGCGCATCACGACGATTCCGCCGACCACTTCGCCCTGCCCGTCATAGTCCGCAGCGCCTTCGCGCAGGTCGGGGCCGAAGCTCACGACGCCCAGGTCGCGGATCAGAACCGGAGTGCCGTCGTGATCGGCGACCGGAATATTTTCGAGATCGGCGAGCGACTTGATATATCCGAGCCCGCGAATCTGGTAGTCGGCGCCCGACATTTCGAGCACGCGGCCGCCGACCTCGTTGTTGCTCGCGCGGATTTTGTCGATCACGGTCCGGAGCGGAATCTTGAGCGCCAGCATCCGATTGGGATCGAGCTTGACCTGGTACTGGCGCACGAAGCCACCAATCGTGGCGACCTCGGCAACGCCCGGCACGGTTTCGAGCGCATAGCGAATCTTCCAGTCCTGCAGCGCGCGCAAATCCGCCAGGCTCTGGCTGTGCCCGCGATCGATGAGCACGTATTCGTAGACCCATCCCGCTCCGGTCGCGTCGGGGCCAATCGTCGGCGAGACTCCGGACGGCAGGCGACCCGCGAGTTGCTGCATGTATTCGAGCACGCGCGAGCGCGCCCAGTAGAGATCGGTGCCGTCCTGGAACACGACGTACACGTACGAATCGTTGGCCATCGTCTGCGCGCGAACCGCCTTGACCTTCGGCGCCGCCAGCATCGCGGTGACGATCGGGTAGGTCACCTGATCCTCGATCAACTGCGGCGGCTGTCCCATCCATTGAGTGTGGATGATCACCTGCACGTCGGAGATATCGGGCAGCGCGTCGAGCGGCGCGTGCTCGATCGACCATCCGCCCGCGATCACGATCACCAGGACGGCAACGCAGACGAGAAAGCGGTTGCGATTACAAGAATCGATGATGCTTTCGATCATTTGCGTCGCTCCCGGCTACATCGCCATCGGTCCGCTGACCGTGACGCTCATCTGCTTGTTCGCGATCGGGCGGCCTGCCTTTTCCGCGGAGATTGTGACGGTGAACGTCCCGCCGCTGGCGAGCGTTATCTCTGCGCTGTATTTGCCGCTACCCTGATCGGTGAGGGCGGACTCGGCGCGAATCGCCGCCATCCCCATCGAGGGCATCGCCGGCATGAAGAAGACGACTTGCACCTTCCCGCCGGAGATCGGTGCGCCGCGCGAATCATCGAGCGTAACCTGTACGAGGTTCTTTCCGCGCGCTGGCGGTGACGGATCGGTGGTCATCGCGAGCGTCGCGGCGGGCGCCGCGTTTTGCCCGGCGTCGGCGACTGCCTGCTGAGTCGAGCCGGGCGGGGGCGGAGTGTAGCCGCCGATCGCGGCCTGGAGCTGACTTTCGGAATCGATCAGGAAATTCGCCGAGCTAACGACACGATCGCCTGCGCGCAAGCCTTTGCGCACGATAAAGTTGTCGCCGGTGCGCGGGCCCAGCTCGACCTCGACGGGAGTCAAATAGCCGTCGCCGCGATCGACGAACACGATGTTGTGCGTGCCGGTCTGTAGCACTCCAGCGGCCGGAATTGCCAGCGCGCGTCCGAGCCGCGGCGTCAGCGCGACCTGCACAAACATCCCAAGCTTCAGCGCGGCTTCCGGATTATTGAGCGTGATACGCACCCGCGCCGTGCGCGTAGCAGGATCGATCGAGGGCCAGATGTAATCGACCTTGCCGCTGAAGACGCGGCCCGGATAAGAGTCTACCGTGACTGCGGTAGGGTCTCCGGCTTTGATCTCGCCGAGACGATCCTGAAAGACCGCGGCATAAACCCACACCGTGTCGAGATTCGCGATCGTATACAGCCGCGTCGAAGGATCGGCGTACATATTCGGCAGCGCGGCGCGGTCGGTGATATAGCCGGTCGCTGGCGAATCGATTTCGATCTCGCTATGAACGGTACGCTCGCGTTCCAGGCGGCGAATCTCGCGCTCGGGAACGCCGAACAGCCGCAGGCGATCGAGCGACGCCGCGACCATCGTGGCGGCGCCGCCGGCCACGCCCTCGACGGTGCTGTCCTTCACGCCGGCGCGCTCGCCGAGCGCGATCAGATATTCGTTCTCGGCATTTACGATGTCGGGGCTGTAGATCGTGAAGAGCGCCTGGCCGCGACCTACCAGCTGCCAGTTCTGATTCGCGAAGACCTGACGAATCCATCCGGGAAACCGCGTCTGGACATAGCTTTCGCGCTGCTCGTCAGCCTCGACGGAGCCGGTCGCGTCGATCCGGTCGGTGAGCGCGCGCTCCTTTACCGTCGCGAACTTGAGTCCGATCATCTGGCGGCGCTCGGGCGGTATTTCGATCGGAACGAGGTGCGGCACGCCTTCTCCTTGTCCGCGTGCATGGCGTTGCGCCATGAGGAATGCGATCGAAAGAATCGTGAAGACGAATATTGTGCGCTTCATGAATTTTCTCCGATGATCCGCTCGACGTGCGCGACCGCGATCTCATGGTCCGCGATCGCGCGCAGGTAGCCCTCGCGCAGTTCGAGCACCGCGGTCACGGCGGATAGCATCGTCTGGAAATCGACCTTGCCGGTGCGATACGCGGCGCGCGCCGAGTTCATCGTCGCCTCGGATTGCGGAATCAGCCCGTCGCGATACATCGCGATAATCCGGGTCTGGGTGCGAATCGAAACGATGCTCGCCTGCAGGTCTGACAGCGTGGCCAGTCGCGCCGCGCGCAACGCGCTTTTGGCAGATTGCTTTTCGAGTGCGGCCTGCTCGACCGCGGGAGTCTGCTTGCGCCAGAAGTAGAGCGGAATCTTCGCGCCGATCGAGAGCATGTAGTAATCGGCGAAGCCCGGCCCCGTCTTCTGGTACATGTATCCGACGTCGAAATCGGGCCAGTAATCGTGACGCGCCATCTCGAGCGCGTTTTCGCTGCGCGCGACCGCGGTTTGCGCCATCTTCAGGTCGGGAGAACCGGCGTCGGCGGCGGCCGCGATTTCCGTTTCGCCGAGATTGAACGCGGTCGGCGTGATATCGGCGATTTCGATATCGCGCGAATCCTGCTCGCGCCCGAGCATCGCCTTGAGATTCGCCTCGGCCGCCTCGATATCGTCGTGATTCAGCTCGAGCTCCTTGAGGATCGCGGTCATCGCGAGCTGCGCCTTGAGCACGTCCTGCTGCTGCGCGGTGCCGGTGCGATACTGTGCGGCGGTCGCGCTAGCGATCCTTCCGAGATCGCCACGCGTCTGTTCGAGCAGGTCTCGCGCTCGAGTCAGAAAAAAAAGATTGAACGCGTCGTCGCGAACCTTCTCGGCGACATTGCGCTGCGCCGCGAGCACGCTCTCGCTGGCGGACTCGGCGTCCTTCTTCGCCTGCGCGGCGCGGAGCCTCAACTTTCCGGGACCGGGAATCTCCTGCGAGAAGCCGAATCCGGTGTAATAGAAATTGCTCGATTCATAGCCGGAAAACGGCTGCGGACTGCCGACGCTCAGATGCTGCAGCGAGACTTCCGGGTCGGGAAGTGTGGCGGCCTGGACTGGCACGCGCGTGGTTGCCTGCCAATGGCTCTGCGCCGCGGCGATCTCCGGGCTCGCGCGCATCGCCTCGATAACCAGCGGGTCAACCGCGACGGGCACGTCGGGCTGAGCTGCCAACCCTCGCCCCGCGGCAATTCCAATTCCGATCACGACCGCGAGCGCGAGCTTTGCGTGAAAATGTTTATGCCGCGGCTTATGTTTCGGCTCCATCTCGATTCACCCATCACGTAATCCGATTCGCCGCGCGCGATCGCGCGCGAGCGAGATTCCTGAACCGCGATACGCGGCTCGATGCGCGCAGAGGCGCATCGGCGCGAGCGATCGCGCTCAAAGAGTCATCAACGATTTGGCGAAATCAGATCTGGAACGAGCAGAGCCGCACCGCCGAAGGTGATTCCGCGGGCGGAGATTCATCCCGCGCGATCATCGTCGGCGTGATGCGCCTTACGGGAGTCAGGACAGCGAACCAGGACGCGGGAACGTGGCACTGCGCACTTGGCTCTTGAACCGACGACTTGGCAGACGTGGTGGCAGCTTCGTGCGGCGCGACGCGACAGCATCGCGCGGCGTCTCGGCTATGCGATACCGGCGCGGGACAGGAAGTCGAGCAGCAGGTGAGAGCCGCCGAGGCGTTCAGCCCGGCCATAGCGATCCCGCCGGTAGAGGCGAGCATCGCGAGCGCGAGCAGAAACATGGCAGCACGCCGAAACATCGCGACTAGGCTAAGGTGCGCGGCGACCTCGCGCAATAGCGCCAGTCTTTTGAGACTCGACGGCGGATTGGCGCGCGCTTCTATTTTTTTCCTATCTGGGTTATGTCTAGCCTGATCAATCACCATACCTGCGAGGATGAGAGATGGACTTTTCGCTTAGCCAGAAGACCGAAGATTTGCGCAAACGCGTTTCCGCCTTCATGGACCAGTACGTATATCCGGCCGAGAAGGTGGTCATCACCCAGGAGCGCGCCGATTCCCACGAAGAACATCCTGTAATGAAAGACATCAGGAAGAAGGCCAAAGCTGAGAAGCTCTGGAACCTCTTCCTGCCGGACGAAAAATGGGGCGCCGGTCTCAAAAACTACGAATACGCGCCGCTGTGCGAGGTCATGGGACGCAGCCCCCTCGGCGCGCGCGCGTTTAACTGCATGGCGCCCGACACCGGCAACATGGAAATTCTGACCGAGTTCGGCACCGAAGAGCAAAAGCAGAAGTGGCTGAAGCCGCTGCTCGAAGGCGAGATGCGCACCTGCTTCTCGATGACCGAGCCCGACACTGCGGGCTCCGACCCGACTCTGCTCAAGACTCGCGCCGTGCGCGACGGCGACGATTACGTCATCAACGGGCACAAGTGGTTCACCTCCAACGCGATCGGCTCGGCTTTCGCGGTCGCGATGGTGGTGACCGACCCCGAGGCGGAATCGCATCGCCGTGCGAGCCAGATTATCGTCCCGACCGACACTCCGGGGTTCAATCTCGTGCGCCCGGTTCCGGTGATGGGCCATACCGGCGGCGGCGGACATTGCGAGATCATCTATAAGGATTGCCGCGTGCCGATCACCAACGTGCTCGGGCGTGAGGGCGACGGCTTTGCGATTTCGCAGGCGCGCCTCGGCCCCGGCCGAATCCATCACTGCATGCGCACGATCGGAACCGCCGAGCGCGCGATCGAATTGATGTGCAAGCGCGCGAACGTTCGCTTTACCCACGGCAGCCTGCTGGCCGACAAGGCGAATATCCAGGAATGGATCGCCGACTCGCGCATCGAGGTCGATTCCGCGCGCCTGATGGTGATGAACGCGGCGTGGCAGATGGATGCCTACGGAAAGAAGGAAGCGCGCCAGCAAATCTCGATGATCAAAGTGCAGTGCGCGAACATGGTGATGCGCGTGCTCGATCGGGCGATCCAGCTCTACGGAGCCGCCGGCGTCAGCGACGACTATCCTCTGGCCCGGATGTGGCGCGATGGTCGCGCGCTGCGGATCGCAGACGGTCCCGACGAAGTGCACCGCCAGACGATCGCGCGCCGCGAACTGCGCAAATGGAAATAGCCTATACCGGGCGCTCGGGCCGCATGGGTGCGGGCGCCCGTTGCTCTGCTGCTGGGTCATAACTGAGACCGATCCATCATGGCGGAAGCTATAGAAATCCTCCCCGAGTACGGCGAAGTCCGCGACGAAGAACAGCTCGACTGGGCCAGGCTGCAAGCCTTCCTGAAGGACAAGCTGCCCGGCGCGGGCCGCCAGCTGACCGTCCAGCAGTTTCGCGGCGGACATTCCAATCTCACCTACCTTCTGCGCTTCGGCGAAAAGGCCGGAAGCGGCCAGGAATGGGTGATGCGGCGTCCGCCGTTCGGGCCGCTGCCGGTCGGCGGACATGACATGGCGCGCGAGTACAAGGTGCTCTCGCGCCTGTGGCAGGCCTTCGAGCCGGCGCCGCGCGCGATGCTGTTTAGCGACGACCTGTCGATTATCGGCGCGCCGTTTTTCGTGATGGAGCGGCGCAACGGGATCGTAATCAAAAATCGCCAGCCACTCCCCGACGAGCTACCGCAGGATCCCGCGTCGCTGCGCAAGCTCTCGGCGGGATTTATCGATACCGCTGCCGACCTGCACGGCGTCGATTACCGCGCGATCGGCCTCGAGACACTCGGCAGGCCCGAAGGATTCCTGGTTCGCCAGACCAACGGATGGATGAAAAGGTGGGAGGCGGCCAAGACCCGCGAAGTGCCGCTGATGGAAAAGCTCGGCACGTGGTTCGTAGAGAATCTGCCGCCCGCGCAACCGCCCGCGATCATCCACAACGATTTCTACCTGCACAACGTCATGATCGATTCGCACGATCCGGGAAAAATCGTCGGCGTGTTCGACTGGGAGATGTCCACGCTGGGCGATCCGCTGGTCGACGTCGGAATCGCGCTTAACTACTGGCGCGACAACACCGATCCGCCCGAGCTGCTCGAGACCAGCCAGGGCGAGGTTCACACGCTGCGCAAAGGCTTCATGACCCGCGACGAACTGATCGAGCGCTACGCGAAACGCACCGGCCGCGACCTGAGCCACGTCGCCTACTATTGGGCGTGGGCGCATTGGAAGAACGCAACCGTGGTCGAGCAGATTTACGTCCGCTACGTCCGCGGACAAACCACCGACCCCCGCTTCGCCGCGATGGGCACCCACGCCCCCGCCCTCGCGATCGCATCGGCCCGCGTCGCGGCCCGAATGGGATTCAAAGACTGAACCTCGGCGATTCGATCACCTGCGCTTAGCGGCTTTCCGCTCCCTTTCAGGATTCCCGGAAGTAGGCTATCTACAGTACTTGAGGCGGGGACTCTCGAGCCCTGCCGCGATCGAGTTGCGCCAAGAAATTGCGGAGGACTTCCACGCTTGCAGGCATTTAATTTTGACTCCCCGACCAGTCTCGATGACGCGCTTAAGGTTCTTGCCGCGCATGGAGAAAAGGCGCGTCCGCTGTGCGGCGGCACCGACCTGATCATCCAGATGCGCGCCGGAGTGCGCCGCCCCGAGCACGTGGTCGATATCAAGCAAATCAAGGAACTGCGCGAGCTCAAGTTCGACCCGAAGAGCGGCCTGCGCTTGGGCGCCGCGGTCTCGTGTATCGAGATCCATGAGCACGCCCTGATGCGCAAGCATTACCCGGGGCTCACTGAGGCGGCGCATCTGATCGGATCACTGCAAATCCAGAATCGCGCATCGGTCGGCGGGAACCTGTGCAACGGATCGCCCGCCGCCGACTCGACTCCGGCGCTGATCGCGCTCGGTGCGCGCGCACGGATCGCCGGTCCCAAGGGCGAGCGCGAGGTCCCGGTTGATAAGTTCGTGCTCTCTCCGGGCCGCACGGTCCTGGAACCGGGCGAGTTGCTGGTCCAACTACTCATCGCGGCGCCGGCTCCGCATTCGAGCGACGCGTATCTGCGTTTCATCCCGCGCAACGAGATGGATATCGCCGTGGTCGGCGTCGGCGCGTCGCTCACTCTGGACGCCGGCAAAATCACGGCGGCACGTATCGGCTTGGGCGCGATTGCGGCGACCCCACTGGTCGCCGTTAAAGCTGCCGAATCGCTTATCGGCAAGAAGCTTGACGACGCCACGCTCGCGCTTGCGGGACGCCTCGCGTCGGAGGCCGGATCGCCTATCGACGACATGCGTGGCACCGCCGAGTACCGCCGCCATATCACCGGCGTGCTGACCACTCGCGCATTGACGATTGCGGCCGAGCGCGCAGCGAAGATCTGAACCCGCGCAAAGGAATTGAGAGAAAAACATGTCCAGAAAGACATTGGTTGATGCGATCGTAAACGGCGAGCCGACCGAGTTTCTGTGCGAGCCGCGCCAGAGCCTGCTCGAATGCCTGCGTGACGTGCTTGAGCTGACCGGCAGCAAGGAAGGATGCCTCACCGGCGACTGCGGCGCCTGCACCGTGATGATCGATGGGCGCGCGGTGTGCTCCTGCCTGGTATTTGGTCCCGAGGTCCAGGGCAAGCGCATCACAACCGTCGAAGGTCTTGCCGACGCGACCAAGCTTCACGTGCTGCAGCAGCAATTCCTCGAACACGCGAGTCTGCAATGCGGCATCTGCACGCCCGGATTCCTTATGTCGGCGAAAGCGCTGCTCGAGCGCAATCCCAACCCGACCGAGCCCGAGATTCGCTACGCGCTGGCAGGAAATCTCTGCCGATGCACCGGCTACGACAAGATCGTGCGGGCGGTTACCGACGCGGCCAAAACCCTGCGCGAAGACGGACATGACCGCGCGGCGGCGCGGAGCTAGAATAATCAACGGAACTGCTTACCTGACCAGGTATTTGCGAGGTAATTGAACGATGGCAGCAGCAACGAATAACGGACATTTCAAGGTGATCGGCACTCGTCCGATTCGCCATGACGGAATCGACAAGGTGATGGGCCGCGCCAAATATGGCGCTGACTACGCCTTCCCCGGGATGCTGCATGGCAAGCTCTTGCGCAGCCCGCATGCGCACGCCCGGATCAAATCGATCAACCTCACCAAGGCGCTCGCGCTGCCCGGCGTCAAGGCGATCATAACTGGCAAAGATCTTCCGAAGGCTGAGAACAAGCTCGAGCAATCCGGCGAGATGACGGTTAATCCGTACTACCTGTCGATGAACATCCTCGCCCACGACAAGGTGCTCTACGACGGCCACGCGATCGCCGCGGTCGCCGCCACCAACCCGCATATCGCCGAAGAAGCGGTGCGCCTGATCGAGGTCGAATACGAAGTGCTGCCGCCAGTGATGACGGTTGACGCCGCGATGAAACCCGGCGCTCCGATCCTGCTGCACGACCTGCGCAACAAGGAAGAAGGCAACAAGGAAACCAACGTCGCGCAGCACCACCTGTTCAAGCGCGGCGATATCGAAGCGGGCTTCAAGAGCGCAGATTTTATCATCGAGCGCGAGTTCAACACCGCGATGGTGCATCAGGGGTATATCGAGCCGCACAATGCCGTCGGCATCTACAACACCGACGGCCAGGCCACCATCTATTGCTCGACCCAGGGCGCCTTCGACGTGCGCTCGCTCAGCGCCCAGGTGCTTGGCATCGAGGTCGGCAAGATCAAGGTCGTGCCGGCGGAAATCGGCGGCGGCTTTGGCGGCAAGACCACTATCTACCTCGAACCGCTCTCCGTGCTGCTATCGAAGAAGACCGGCGCCCCGGTCAAGCTGGTGATGACGCGCGGGGAAGTGCTGCGCGCGACCGGACCGACCTCGGGCTCGAAGATCAAAGTGAAGATGGGCGCAACCAAAGATGGCACGATCGTCGCGGCGCAGGTCTGGATGGCTTATGAAGCGGGCGCGTATCCGGGTTCGCCGGTCGGCGCGGGCGCGATGTGCGTGATCGCGCCGTACGCGATCGAAAATCTGCAGATCGACGGCTACGACGTGGTCGTCAACCGGCCCAAGACCGCGGCTTATCGCGCGCCTGGCGCGACCAACGCCGCATTCGCGTCGGAAACTATAATCGACGAGCTGGCGGATAAGTGCGGAATGGATCCGCTCGATTTCCGGATCAAGAACGGCGTCAAAGAAGGCTCGGCGCAGGTGGTCGGCCCTCCGTTCAAGCGGATCGGATTTGTCGAAACCTGCGAAGCGATCAAAAACAGCGAGCACTACAAGTCAAAGCTGACCGGCAAGAACCGCGGACGCGGCGTTGCCACCGGCTTCTGGTTCAACGCCGGGATGCAATCCTCCGCCACGGTGAATATCCATACCGACGGCACCGCCAGCGTCGTCACCGGCTCGCCCGATATCGGCGGCTCACGCGCCTCGATGGCAATGATCACGGCCGAGGTGTTGGGCCTACCCGTCACCGACGTGCGCCCGCTGGTTGCAGATACCGACTCGATCGGCCACACCGACGTGACCGGCGGCAGCCGCGTAACGTTCGCAACCGGGATGGCGGTGTACGAGGCCGCGCACGACGCGATCAAGCAGCTCACGGAACGCGCGGCCAAGGTCTGGGAAATCAAACCCGCCGAAATCGAATTTCGCGACGGTGCATTCCACGCCTCAGCCGGTGACAAGCCTCCCATGGCGATCAAGGAATTGGCCAAGCGCCTGGCGCGCACTGGAGGACCGATAACCGGCCGCGCCAGCGTCAACGCGCGCGGCGTCGGACCGGGGTTCGCCGCAACCTTGGTGGACGTGGAAGTCGATCCCGATACCGCCAAGGTCAAGCTCCTGCGATGCACTATCGCGCAGGACGCCGGCCGCGCGATTCATCCGAGCTACGTCGAGGGCCAGATGCAGGGCGGCACCGCGCAGGGACTCGGATGGGCGCTCAACGAGGAATATTTTTACGACCAAAAGGGAACGCTGCGGAACACCGCCCTGCTCGACTACCGGATGCCGACCTGCCTCGATCTGCCGATGATCGAAACGATCATCGTCGAGGTTCCAAACCCCGGCCATCCGCTGGGCGTGCGCGGCGTCGGCGAGGTATCGATCGTTCCACCACCGGCTGCGGTCGCCAACGCGATCTTTCACGCGGTGGGAATCAGGATGATGGAGACTCCGATGTCTCCGCCGAAACTGATGAAGGAAATCCTGAAGAAGCGCGCCGCCGAGAATGCGCAATCCGCGGCCGCCGACTGATCAATCGAAACCGTAAAACGGGGCCGGGCCGATTCGGTCCGGCTCCATTTTTGTGCGCCCAGCATGGCGCGTGACTTGGAGGTGAAAGTCCTCTGTGCGAGCAGGCCGCGTCGAGCACTAGCGAAGCGCAAGGGCGTCATCGTGAGATGAGGTCTGGAGGAAGCGCGGAGCAAAGCCGCGAGCCGACGAACAGGAACCGGATACAAGGCGAGGTGGCTCAGGGCGAGCGGGCAAATGACCGCGAAGCTCTATCGGCCAAGGAGTCATCGCGTAGATCCGGCGGTTGTGCGGCGAAGGTCACGGAGCCTTACCTGGGGAGATCTCGCTTTATGCCTGAAAGGGCGACGCGCAGGAGCGCGGAGCGAGAAGTCAGCAGAGGCCGTAGTAGTCAGCGGGATACGGCAGATGCCTCGATGTCCGCGCTGATGAAGGGCCGAACGGAAGGGAGAGCGAAACCGCTGTGAGTCCGAAAGACGCCAGGCGCCAGAAGCCCGAGCAATTGGGGCTGCCGCTGGAAGGTAGAGGTGAAGCCTCGAGGGTCCAGCGCAGCGGTGAAGCGTCGACGCTGACGAACGGAGAGGAGCGCTCGGGAAGCGACCGCCTGATGGAAGCGGTGGTTGCGCGCGGCAACGTCAGGGCGGCGTTGACGCGGGTACGTGAGAACCGGGGCAGCCCCGGAGTCGATGGCATGACGGTGGAAGAACTGCCGCAGTACCTGATGGAGCACTGGCAGGAAGCCCGCGAGCAACTACTCGCTGGAACTTACCAGCCCAAAGCGGTGCTGAGGCGGGAGATTCCCAAGCGCGATGGCGGAGTGCGAGAGCTCGGCATTCCGTGCGTGCTCGACCGGCTCATCCAACAGGCGATACTGCAGGTGCTGCAGCCGCGATTGGACCCCAGCTTCTCGGAGCACTCCTACGGCTTCCGACCGGGGCGCAGCGCGCACGACGCGGTGTTAGCGGCGCAGCGCTATGTGCAGGAAGGACGCCACTGGGTGGTGGACGTGGACCTGGAGAAGTTCTTCGACCGGGTCAACCACGATGTGCTGATGGGAAGACTGGCGCGGCGAATCGATGACTCGCGGCTCCTGCGGCTAATCCGCCGCTATCTCAACGCCGGCCTGATGGCCGACGGGGTAGTGATGGAGCGCACTGAAGGAACGCCGCAGGGAGGACCACTGTCGCCACTGCTGGCGAATCTCCTGCTCGACGAAGTGGACAAGGAGCTGGAGAAACGCGGGCACACGTTCGTGCGCTATGCCGACGACTGCAACGTCTATGTGCGGTCGCGGCGCGCGGGAGAACGGGTGATGGCGGCGCTGGAGCGGATGTACGCCAAGCTCCGACTTAAAGTGAATCGCGAGAAGAGCAAGGTGGAACTCGCGCACAAGCGCAGCCTCTTGAGCTACAGCTTCTGGTACGCCAGGGGCGGCGCGGTGGCATGCCGGGTCGCACCCAAGGCGCTGCGCGCGCTCAAGCAACGCGTGCGGCTGATAACCAGACGCAGCGGCGGACGGAGCATGAGAAGCGTAGTCGCGGAACTGAGGAAGTATCTGCCGGGATGGAAGCAATACTTCCAACTGGCGGACACGCCCAAGACCTTCGCTGACTACGACAAATGGCTCCGCCACCGGCTGCGGGCGCTGCAACTCAAGCAGTGGAAGCGCGGCTCGAAGATCTATACCGAGATGCGCCGCCTCGGACTGTCGGACGCGGTCGCGGCGCAAGCCGCGGCGGTTAACCGACGCTGGTGGCATCGGGCCGCCATGTCGGTCCACGCCGGCCTCACTGCCCGCTACTACGACCGACTTGGAGTACCCAGACTTGCCGATTAACCTCAACCTTCCGAACCGCCGGATGCGAACCCGCATGTCCGGTGGTGTGGCAGGGGAGTAGCGCTGCGGCGCTACCCCCTATGCCGATTTCCGATGCCCACCGCGATCATCCCCGCGCTGCTGCGTAAGCTCACCGCCGGCCGCGAACGTGTCGCGGTCAAGGGCCGCACCGTGCGCGAGCTGATCGCGGATCTCGAGCGGCAATTTCCGGGGCTTGCGGATCAGCTTCTGGACGCGGGCGAGATCAAGCCGTCGATCGCAATTTCGATCGATGGCGAGATCGTGCCGGGCGGGGTGCTCGAGCCGGTGGGGGAAAACAGCGAAGTTCATTTTCTGCCTGCGCTCGGTGGCGGCGCATGATCTTGGCGCAGGCATTGCGCTCAGTGGCGACGATTCGACGATGACTGTGACGATGCACAGGATCGCTCCGAGCGGGCCGGGAACGGCGACTATGCACTCAAGCAGCCAATTAATGCTATTAGGACTAATTAAATAACTGCTTTAGCGTATAATCGCCTCTTCTTTTTCATTGCAACAAGTCAGCAGTCGCGTAGAATGAAGCTGCTGGCCGGGGTTTGCCCCCCTTTTCCCGGTCGGCTACGGGTCAGGCGGAGCAATTCGTCTGGCCCTATTTCTTGAAAGACAAATCCGGCGCGGGTGCAAAAATTCCGCGCCGGATTTTATTTTCAGGATGTTCGGATGCTCTGAACGATTGTTCCAGCGATCGAAACGATCGTTCAGCGCGCGCGTTCGCAACGAGCCTCAGGCCATGAAAACTTCGCGAACGTGATTGGTGTCGTTGTACTCGCGCACCAGCGCGATCTTGTCGCCCTCGAAGCGAAAATAGAAATGATAGCGGTTCTGATATTTCTTGCCGTTGCCCGCAACCGTGTCCGACTCCGCCTGGATCGCGACGTGCGGCCCTTCGGAGATCGTGGTGTGGAATTTCAGGTTCAGCCCGTTGGGAAACATCGCCTTCAGCGTCGCCGGCATCGCCTTCAGAAACGCGGCCTTGCCGCGAATCGCGTTCACACCGGGCAGGCGGCCCATCATCTCGAACTCGAAGTCGTCGGCGATCATATTCTCAAAATCTTTGGGCTCGGGCTTTTCAAAACCCTTGAGGAACGCCAGTGCGCGTTCTTTCTGTGCTGCTGAATCCATCGAACGCCTCCGATTGTGCCAGCGCGAATTGACGCTTAACGCTTGCGGTATATCAGCACGGAGCACGGCGCGTAGCGCGTGACCTTCTCGGCGACCGATCCGATTACCAGCACCTCGTTGCCGGTGTGCCCATGAGTCGCCAGCATGATCAGATCGATCTGGTTCTCCTTCGCGTACTCACACAGCCTGACCACCGGCGGCCCGGTAAGCACCGCTGTGACGATCTTGGGCGAGTTGGCAAAGTCGGTCTTCTTGATGCGCAGGAGCTCTTCTTCGGTTCCCTCGGCGATCGAGGCCTCGCGGGCTATCTCGGTGGACTTCTGCTCGAGAAAGCTGTGATGCACCGCCACCACGTTCACGATATGCATCTCCGCGCCGAGCTCGGTGGCCAGTTCCCATGCCGAGCGCATCCCTTCCATCGAGTTTTGCGAAAAATCGATCGGTGCAAGCACCTTCTTTACGTTTTGAATCATCGCTGCCTCCGGAACCCTTGCAATTATCACGGCTCTCGCGCGGGCTGCAAACCCTTGCGTTTGTGTGCAATTATCGCGCAGCGAAATTCCGCGCAAGCGGCGCGGCATGGAGTCAATCCTGATGAAGGCAACCATCTTCCACGGACCCCGCGACGTGCGCGTCGAGCGCGTCGCCGATCCTGAAATCCACTCGCCCTCCGACGCGATCGTGCGCATCACACGCGCCGCGATCTGCGGCTCCGACCTGCACGCCTACCACGGCCAGATGCCGGTCGAGCCCGGCTTCGTGCTGGGACATGAAGGCGTGGGTGTGGTCGAGGAAATCGGCAAGGGCGTGACTCAGCTTAAAAAAGGCCAGCGCGTCGTAGTCTCCGGACTGGTTGCCTGCGGCAACTGTTTTTATTGCCGGCGCGGCCAGCCCTCGCAATGCTCGGTCGCCGGGTCCGCGGTATTCGGCTACGGCAAGAACGCAGCCGGCAAGCTGGGCGATCTGGGCGGCGAACAGTCCGAGGCGATTCAGGTGCCGCTGGCCGATTACACCTGCTATCCGCTCCCCGAAGGAGTTGATGACGACGCCGCGGTGTTTCTGGCCGATATTCTTCCCACCGCATTCTTCGGCGCGTTAAACGGCGAGATCCGCCCCGGCGACACGGTCGCGATCTTCGGATGCGGCCCCGTCGGCCTGTGCGCGATCCTGGCGGCGCATCTGTTCGGTCCCGCGGAAGTTATCGCCGTCGACAGCGTGCCCTACCGGCTCGAGCTGGCGCGCAAGCTCGGAGCGACTCCGGTCACTCTCGCCGAGGCAAAACAAAAGATCCTCGACCGCACTGACGGCCGCGGTGCCGACGTCACGATCGAGGCGGTCGGCAACCAGGGCGCGCTCGACGCGTCGTTTGAAAACGTGCGCGGCGGAGGCACCGTCTCGATGATTGGCGTGCTCGGCCAGCCGACCTACAACTTTCCGATGATGCTGGCGTTCCAGCGCGATTTGACCTTCCGCGTCGGCCTTGCGAACATCCGCGCGCACATCCCGCAGCTCGCAACGCTGATCGAGCATAACCGGTTGGATCCGCGCCCGATCATCAGCCACACGCTGGAGCTCGCCGAAGTCCCCCGCGGCTACCAGATTTTCGACGCGCGCACCGAAGGCGCGATCAAAATCCTGATCAAACCGTAGCGCGCCGTCTCAATCTCGAATCCAATCACTTTCAAACCAGAAGCATCACGAGGAATTCCAATGGCGGACGAACTCATCAAGATTAAGGTCGAAGGCGAAATCGCATATCTCGGGCTCAACCGTCCCGACAAGCGCAACGCGGTCAGCGGTGCGATGCTCGAGGCGTTGCCGCGCGCGCTGCAAGAGGTCAATCGGCCCGAGGTCCGCGCGATCATCCTCTACGGCGAGGGCCAGGTCTTCTCCGCCGGAATCGATTTCATGTCGCTCGCCAACGATACCGGCGCTGGCGGCGGCTCCGGCGGCGGTCCCGACCTCGCGCGCTTCCGCCATTTCGTCGGTGAGTCGCAGGCCGCTCTGTCGCGGATGGAATCGATCGAGAAGCCGGTCATCGGCGCGCTGCACGGCTACGCCGGAGGACTCGGCCTCGAGATCGCGCTCGCCTGCGACGCGCGTATCGCGGCCAAAGGCACACGCCTCGGGATGCCGGAGACGCGCATCGGCCTGGTCCCCGACGTCGGTGGCACCACCCGCCTGACCCGCACCGTCGGCTATGCGCTCGCCAAGGAACTGATCATGACGGCAAGACTGATCGACGCCGACGAAGCCCTGCGCATCGGCTTGGTGAATCGCGTCGTCGAGCCGGGAAAGCATCTGGCCGCCGCGGAGGAGCTCGCGCGAGAGATCGCGCGCAACGCCCCGGTCGCGGTCGGTCTGGCCAAGCGGATCATCGATCGCGGCCACAGCCTCGACAAGCAGACCTTCATGGAACTCGAAGTCCTGGCGCAGAGCTCGCTTTTGACGACCGAAGATTTCCGCGAGGGCGCTCGCGCGCTGGCCGAACGCCGCGACCCAAAGTTCAAAGGCAGGTAACGCACCCGGCGCGCCGCATTTGTTCCACGATCGCGAGATTCGGTCGAAGAGTCGGCGCTGGTTGCCACTATCGATCAGTTGGACAAGAATTTCAGCCGAAATAAATATTGCAGGAGATATGCGATGGCGGTCGATGAAGCGAAGCTGCAGCAATTGCTCGGTAAGATGCTCGGCGAGGTCGGCGCCGCGATGGCGATCGGGCTGGTCATGCTGGGCGACAAGTTTGGCTTGTACAAGGCGCTCGCAGCCGCCGGGCCGCTGACCTCCGACGAGCTCGCGTCACGTACCGGCACCGCGCCGCGTTATGTGCGCGAGTGGGCGGCGGCGCAGGCGGCGGGTGGCTATATAAACTTCGACGCTGCGAAGGAGCGATATTCAATCTCGCCCGAGCAGGCGCTGGTCCTTGCCGACGAGAACGGTCCCGCGTTTTTCCCCGCGATGTTCGAAATCGCCGCCGCCGCCGCGCGCGACCTTCCCAAGCTCGAAGTGGCATTCAAAACCGGCGGCGGAGTCGGATGGCATGAGCACGACGCCTGCCTGTTCCGCGGCACCGAGAGATTTTTCCGTCCCGGCTACGCGATGCATTTGGTGGCGGAATGGATTCCTGCCCTCGACGGCGTCAAGGAAAAGCTCGAACGCGGCGCACGGGTGGCGGACGTCGGATGCGGCCATGGCGCATCGACCATCTTACTGGCCAAGGCGTTTCCGAAATCGGAATTCACAGGCTTCGACTATCATGAACCGTCGCTGGTGCGTGCGCGCGAGTTGGCGCGCGAGGGCGGAGTCGCCGACCGGGTCACCTTCCAGCGCGCGTCGGCGAAGGAATTTTCCGGCAGCTACGATCTGGTTGCGTTCTTCGATTGCTTGCACGACATGGGCGATCCGGTCGGGGTCGCCGCGCACGTCAAGTCAACTTTGAAACCGGGCGGAACCTGGATGATCGTCGAGCCTTTCGCCGGCGACCGAATCGCGGACAATCTCAGTCCGTTCGGCCGCATCGCCTATTCCGCATCGACGCAGATTTGCGTGCCCGCCTCCCTGTCGCAGGAAGTCGGCCTTGCGCTCGGCACTCAGGCCGGCGAAACCAGGTTACGGGAAGTGATTTCGAGCGGAGGATTCTCGCGCGTGCGGCGCGCCGCCGAAACCCCGTTCAACCTGGTGCTCGAAGCGCGCCCCTGAGCGTGCGAAGCGCCGCGCTATTTGCGCCACGGCGCGGGATATTCGCCGCGCTCGAGGAAGCGCACGTAGTCGGCCAGGATCTCCACGTGATCGAAGGCGAGCGGCGTCGGCGGATTGCGCGGGTCGAATAGCGTGGCGTTTTTTGCGTCGTCGTCGCCGCGCGGCGTGCCGTTCGCGCGCGCGACGTACACCACTGTGATGGTCTGACCGCGCGGATCGCGCTCGGGCCGCGAATAGACGCCAAGCAGCGCGCGAATCTCGACCTCGAGCGAGATCTCCTCGCGCGCCTCGCGCACCGCGGCCTGCTCAACCGTCTCGCCAAAATCGACAAAGCCCCCTGGAATCGCCCATCCGAGCGGGAAATTGCGCCGCTCGATCAACACGATCTTGTCTCCGATCTCGGTGATCACATCAGCGGCGATTGGCGGACATTGCGGACGCGGCATAGTCGCAATTTATCACCTCGGCCGACCTCACGCATTCCAAAAAATGCTGATGCGCTCGCGTTTCCTGGCGAGCGCACGTCGGCGCCGCAAAGCGTTTGCGATTACTCGGTTAAACAAATAAGGTCACGCGCTAACGTCAAGAACTGACTCAACGCAGGTGTCACTATATGCAGATGCTTAAGAATCTCCGTCAACACTGGATCTCTGGCCTTTTCACCATCATCGCGCTCTCCATCTCGCTTCCAGTCTCGATAGCATTTGCCGAGGGCCAGATGGTCCCGATAGCCGGTAACCACTCACCTTCCGTCGAGAAGCTGATAGCGCCAAAGCCGGCGCCCACCGACACGATGCTTACGATGAGCATCGATTTGAACCCGACCAATCGCGCGGAGCTCGAGCGTCTGCTCGCCGCGCAGCAGGATCCCACTTCGCCCGATTACCATCGATGGCTCAAGACCGGTGAATTCGATCAGCGCTTTGGTCCCGACCCAGCCGTCCGCGCCGCGATCACTCAGTGGCTCGAGCAAAAGGGATTCAAGATCGCCGCTCCGACCAGCGATAATCGCGTCATCCGCTTTCGGGGCTCCGTGGAGCAGGCGCAGGACGCTTTCGGTGTGGTGATCTATTCGTCCGATGAGGGCAAACATTACGGCAACGTCGGCGATCCATCGATTCCGTCGCAATTCGCGGACGCGATCGGATTTGTCGATGGACTCGACAACCTGCGCGGCTCCAACACCCCTCTTCGCACCGTGCCGGGTTCTCCAGCCGCGCTGGCGAGCTCTTCGGCTAAATCAGGTGTCGCGCAACCGCAGGTGAAGCTCAACGGCGAGACCGGATTCGGACCCCAGGACCTCTACACGTTTTATGACGAGACGCCGCTGCTGAATAAAAATATCAACGGGACCGGCACCGGATGTATCGGCGTTATCGAGATTTCAGATTATTCCGCGACCGGCATTACTAACTTCGACAGCGCATTCAGCCTTCCTGCCGCAAACATCACTAAAGTAGTCGCTTCCGACAGCGACAACCCCGGAATCACGTCCAGCCGCGGCGGCGAGACGATGCTGGATATCGAGTACGCGCACGCAATGGCCCCCGAGGCTCCCGTATACATCTACCTTTCGGATCCCACGACGTTTAGCGGCGACGTAATTGAAGCAACCGTCGATGCGCTCAACACCGCGGTCAACAACAACACCTGCAGTGCCTTGAGTATCAGCATCGAGTCGTGCGGATTTCCGACCACCTACTACACCGGGGCGCTTCATACGACTTATGAGAAGGCCGCTACCCAGGGGCAGACGGTAATTATCGCGGAAGGGGATCAGGGTGCGGCGGAATACGACGTCGATACTAACACCAACACGTGCGTAGTCGGGACTACCCAGAACGTCAATGAACTGGCATCGGATCCTACTGTGACCTCGATCGGAGGAACTCAGTTCACGCCCAATTACAAGAACGGCAATGATGTCGGCTCCGTTCCCGAATCGGTGTGGAACGAAGGCACCACCGACGGTGGCCAAATCGGCGCCGGTGGCGGCGGCAAAAGCATCGTGTGGTCGAAACCCGCGTTTCAGGATACCGGAACTCCGGACGATGAAGCGCGCGATGTTCCCGACATCTCGATGGAAGCGGCATGCCACACTCCCGGAGTCTTCTCGGTGTTTCCGTCGCAAAGCACCGCCGTCTCTTGCTGCGCATGCGGGACCAGCCTCGGCGCGCCAATCTGGGCGGGAATCACGGGGCTACTGGTTCAGAGCAACGGTGGCAATCGCGTAGGAGTACTGAACACCCAGCTCTACGTCCTAGGAAATGAGCACAACACGGCGGCGACCGGAATCCGCAATGTCACCTCGGGCAACAACGATTTCAACGGCGTGACAGGATTCAACGCGGAGACGGGGTTCAACCTCGCGACAGGATGGGGAACTCCCGACATCGCCACGTTCGTGCCGGCATTCCTGGGACAGCCGGTTCCGACTCCATCGCCGAGCGGCACCCCGACCCGAACCGCGACTCCGACGGCGACGCCTACACCGGGAGTGGCAAAGCTGACCGTTTCCAAATCGATCAAATTCGGTAAAACAACCGAGGTGAACGCGACCAGCAAGCCAAAAGACGCGACGGTCAAAAATGCCAGTTCCAAAAAGGATGGTGCCAGCGTCACGATCGGATCCGCGACCAGCAGCAATCCGGTCTTCGTGGTTACTGAGCAGTGTTCCCCCGCGACTCTGGCGCCGGGCAAGAGCTGCAAAATCGGTGTCACCTTCAAGCCGACCAGCACCACGGCCGAAACCGGCGAACTGACCATCACCGACAACGCACCCGGTTCTCCGCAGCACGTGGCCCTATCTGGGACCGGCAAAGCTCCGAAGGTGAAGAAGTAGCAGCAGGTTCAGTGAATGGCCTTCCCTCCCGAAGGCACGCGGACTACGCGTCACGATGCTTGCGCTTTTTTCGCAAGCATCGTGACGCGCGAGCGATGGTGCTGCTCCGCGATTTCCCTGCCTGCAAAGATCACTCCGCGTAGCACGCAGCAGAGCAGCACCCTCACCGGCCGCCTCGCGTCACCTCCTGCCGGAGACGTTGTCGATTTTCTCGTGGACGCTCAGTTGGTGTCATCCTTCGCCGCAGGCGAAGGACCTCCGCGAAGCGATTAGTGCAACCAATCCGGGCGTTGCGCACTAATCGCTTCGCGGAGATCCTTCACGGAGCCTGCCCTGAGCAACGTCGAAGGGGCAACCTCGGTTCAGGATGACGGATAAAAATTCGGCGTTTATCGACAGTCTCCCGCAGGAAGAGAGAGTGGCACTAAAATGAGACGGTCCGAAGGGTGTGCTACATTTGCCGTTCGAATGAACCGATCTATCGGACGAATTGGAAGTGGAAAGTCAAAATGGGGATCCAGTCTGAAGTGATCAGCGCCACGGTTTCACGATGTTGGACGGCTGCCGCGGCGGCTGCGTATTCGGGATCGGGCCGAACGCGTCGTGCGAAGATCGATTCGGCTATCTGCGCACTGATTGGTGCATTGGTCTGTTTCGTCGCTTTGTGCGGCGCGATATCCGATGCCGCGGCGGACGATGCCCGCACCGCGCAACTCGCCGTGCGAGTCGTGCAGAATCCCGATCCGATGATCGCGTATGGCAAGGCCTATCTGGTCTATGAACTGATTCTGACCAGCTACGATTCAAGCCCGATCGAAGTGACGGGCCTGCGGGTCGCGGACGCCGACAATCCGCGGACGACGTTTACCTTTTTCGGTGCAGAACTTGCCAATATGATCCGTCCGGTCGGCGCCGCGGGTGCAGCAAATCCCGCGACCAGAATTGAATCGGGGCAGTCCAGTATCGCGTATCTGTGGCTGCCCTTTGCCGAGGCGAGCGCGGTTCCGCGGCGGCTCTCTCATGACGTCCTCTGCCGGGTGAAGCGTCAGGTCGAGGAGCAGTGCGAGGTCCACGCGGCGCCGATCACGGTCGAGGACGCGCCGCCGATTTCGATCGGTCCACCGCTGCGCGGCGGCGACTGGCTGACCGGCGGCGGCCCCTCCAACACCTCGTATCATCGGCGCGCCCGCATGGCGCTCAATGGCGAGGTTTATTTCGCCCAGCGCTTTGCGATCGACTACGTAAAGCTTTCGGCGCAGGGTAAAACCTACGCCGGCGATCCCAAGAAAAATTCGAGCTATCTCTGCTATGGCGCCGACGTTCTGGCGGTGGCCGACGGCAAAGTCGTCGGGCTGAAGGACGGCATTCCCGGGAACACGCCCGATCCTGTCGCCCGCGCGGTCGAAATGACGCTGGCCACGGCGGGCGGCAACTACGTTGCGCTGGATATCGGATTTCATCGCTACGCGCTTTATGGGCACATGATCCCCGGTTCGCTCAAGGTGAAAGTCGGTGAGATGGTCAAGCGCGGTCAAGTGCTCGGCCATCTGGGTAATTCGGGCAATTCAACCGAACCGCATCTGCATTTCCAGATTGCCGATGCGCCCTCGTTTCTCGCGGCTCAGGGTTTGACCTATGTTTATGATCAGGTCCAGGTGAAGCCGGCGCAAATCGTCAACCCGAGCGCTGATCCGCCGCTCATCCGCGTAACCGGTCCCGCCCGGAGCTATCTGGCTACGATGCTGCTCGAAAACGAGCTGGTCGATTTTCCGTGATCCGCGCCCGCGTCGATCACGCCGCGAATCTATCGTAGGGGCGGAATTCAGCGGCGGCTTTTCAGTCCGCTCACACGTAGTTACTGACCTCTGGACGGCGCATCTTCCAAAGAAAGCCGTCCATGTGGAAGTGCACGAATGACTGGTAGACGGCGTAGTAAAAGAACCACTGAGCGCCGGTCATCCCCGCGAACGAGATCGGATTCATGTCGGTGAAGATCGTCTCACCCCAAAGCACCTCGATCGCACCCACCGCGACCAGAATCAAGGTAAAGCCTGCGTACCACGATCGCGAATGACTCAGTAGCCGCTGCATCAGCGGAGGTTGCGGCCGCGGCCGATAGTAGAAGCGCCGCTGGAAAGCCCAGACGAAAACCATATATTCGACGGCGTGGCTGAACGCGAAGGCCGTGAACGCGGTTACCGGATCCGTCCAGAGCAGCGCCGTCGATATAAGCAACGTGCCGGTAGCCGCGGACAGTCGGGCTCTGTTTCGGAACCGCTGCGTGCGCCATTCGTACCATAGCCAGAGACCGACGCCGCCAACGGCAATCAAGATGCTCGGAAGAACCAGATACTTCTGGTGCCGCTCCATCAATCTGATAATCGCGAGCGCCGTAGCCCTGATATCAACACCATATTTAAGAATTTCCGACTTGTGTTTAGGGCCCATGTAACTGAAGAACAGCGGAATCCAGCAAAAGAGGAAATACTTATCCACCCAGGCAGGTGTCTTAAGTGCGGCCTTCGCCTCCTTGGCGAGATAAAGTCTTAGGATGCCGAACTTCTGCATATAGGTATGCCAGATGTTCCAAAGCAACGAGAAAAAAACGATCGCGCCCAAGGCTTTGCTTAGAACAGAGCCTCGATCCTCACGCATCAGAAGAAGCGGACTCGCCGCGAACAGCAGGACGCATAACAGCGGAAACCAGGTGAGTTGTCTTTTGTATTTCTTAAAAACTCCGTCATCCAGGTAGGCGTACGGCAATCCGTAGTGGCGATGCGCGAGTATCGCACCCATGATCAGGGCATAGATGTAGAAGTACACATCGTCGGAGTTAGTAAACAGCAGCGGTACGAGCACCCATGCCCAGCTGAAGTGATATGCCGCCATGTCGATCACCGGCGACGTGTGCCACTCGCGGCTTGGCTGGCCTGGATCAGGCGCGGCTACATAACGTCTGAAGAAGCTCGGCTCCGGCAGAGCGTTATTGAATGTTTGGGAGGCGACACCCATTTACGGCCTAATCGGTCCGCGACCTCAATGTCTGTGGTCTCGAGCGATCCCTCCTTCCGGATAATCCGACAATCGATTATGCAAAACGGACGGGGTCAAGGCGAGACCTCGACGCGGTTCGATCGGCGCATCGATGGTGGCCGCTGCTGGAGAGATGTCGCTAACCGCGCGATTTGTGCGTTGCTTCGCCCAGGACGATCTCGACAGTCAGGCGCTCGGTGCCGCGAATCATGGTGACCTGCGTGCGCACGCCCACCAGGTTCATCGTAAGATGACGCTGCAAATCGTCGATACCGGCTATCGGACTGTCGCCCAGCCGGATCAGCAGGTCGCCCTCCTTGATTCCGCCGCGCGCCGCCGGGCTGTCAGCCTCTACCGACGCGACCCGGACCGCGGTTTCCGCCGGCAGCCGATAGAAGCGCACGAAGCGCCTCGGCAACTCGACGTTGTGCCCCGCGATTCCAAGGTAGCTGCGGCTTACCTTGCCGTCCTTGATTAGATGGCCTGCAACCAGCTTGGCGCTGTTGATCGCGATCGCAAAGCAGATTCCCTGCGCGGGCAGGATAATCGCCGTGTTGACTCCGATCACCTCACCGCGCGAGTTCACCAGCGGTCCGCCAGAGTTGCCCGGATTAAGCGCCGCATCGGTCTGGATCACGTTATCGACCAGCCGGCCCGATCCGGTTCGAAGCGATCGTCCAAGCGCACTCACCACGCCGGCCGTAACCGTGCACTGGAAGCCGTATGGATTCCCGATCGCGATCGCGATCTGGCCCACACGAATCGCCTGCGAATCTCCCAGCGTAACCGCGGTCAGGTTCGGTCCGCCTATTCGAATTACGGCAAGATCGGTATCGGGATCGTCGCCAATCAGCTCCGCCGCCGACTTGCGACCGTCGGAAAGCGTGACCCAGATTCGAGAAGCACCGTGAACCACGTGGCTATTGGTAATGATGTAGCCGTCGGGCGCGATGATAAATCCCGAGCCGCTTCCGGACGGCGCGTCCTGGCTTTGCGGATTGCCCGGACCTGGTCCGGCCGGCTGCGCGACCTCGATATTCACCACCGCCGGGCTTACCGATTCGGCCGCGCCCATCACGGCCCGCGAATACGCGTCGAACAGATGATCGTCAGACAAATCGTGAGAAAGTTCGCTGATAGGAGCGCCGTTATCCAGAACCAGTTTCAATGATGAACGCATCGTGGGTACTCCTGGGGAGTAAAATAACCACGAATTTCGATTTGCACATGACCATCATCTATATGCGTTCGGATTCGGCACGCGCCAGACTCGCTCTCCCAATTGAATTATACTCTGGCCGAGGCTAAACGCCGCAGCGCCCTGCTTTCGATCCGCGGTGACAAACGCAAGTGCGATCCCAACTTCGTTTTGGAACAGGAGCGCTGAAGCAAGATGCAACGCGTCGAGCGTTCTCATCGGCGCCTGGCGCAGCAGATCCTCGGCACGGGCGAGCCGTTTCCGGCCAGGATGCCAACTGAGTCAAAAACGGCCCCCGTCCCCCGTGTGAGCGTCTTCCCTCCTCGAATCGACGGGGATCTGGCACCCGAATTGCTCTACTCATGCTCTGGAATGGAAAAGCCGTCAAATCGGCCGAACCGTCTGGCACAAATGCTACAGCGTGTAGCATTTTGGCGACCTTACGCGGATTTGAGTAGCTCCAGGTCCACATGCGCCGCCAGCGGGGCACGGCGGCGCCGGCGGCCTTCGAGCTAAGGACTTTTCGCCAGGCTTATCGCAGAGGACCAGCCATGATGCCCCTCTCTTTTCGAACTTCGCGCGCGCGATCCACCAACGGCCAGACCATGGCGGAATTCGCGATGATCGCACCCCTGTTCTTCCTGCTGATCTTTGGGGTGCTGGACTTTGCCTGGCTCATGTTCGCGCAATCGAACATTCAGCAGGCCGTCGATGATGGCGGCCGCTACGCGTCCACCGGGCAGGAATCGGGCGGTACCGGCACCCGCATATCCTCGATCATCTCCAAGGTTCAAAGCGAAATAAGCGTGCCCAGCGTGAACGCCAATAACCTTACGATTTGCAGCGTTCCGCCCGGCGGAGGGTCGTCACTGTGCTGGAACTCTGGCGTCGATAGCGGCAATACCGGCGCCGCTGGCGGTCCGGAGTACACCACGACGATAACGCTCACCACCACGCTGCCGCTGATGACGCCGCTGATTGGAAAGTTCTTTCCCGCGGCCGGCTACACTTTCACCTCGAGTTCCACCTTCACCAATGAACCCTTTAATCCGTCCTCGACTGACTAGGTAATAGAGAATATGCCGCACTATTATCGTTCAGCCCGCGCAAAACTCATTGCTCGCGACCCCGGACAGGCGGTGGTCGAGATGGCTTTTGTAGCGACCCTGCTCCTCCTTCTGATGTGCGCAGCGATCGATTTCGGCCGCGCCCTGCATACCATGCAGGTGATGACCGAACTGACCCGGCAAGGCGCAAATCTGGCGCTACGCGGGGAAGGCACTACCTCCTGCGATAGTATGTGCACAGCGGTAGCCTCCGTCTTGGCGGGCAGCTCCGGCCTAAACCTGTCCAGCAACGGCAAAGTAATCATTACCTCACTCACCGAAACCTTGACCGGAAGTGAAACGGTCGGCCCATCTGGCGGTCCTTATAAGATCGCTGAGCAAACGGTATCGTCGGGCGGAATTTCGGAAACCAGCAAAATCGGCTCGACTGTAGGCGCCTCGGTGAGCTTGAGCGGAGCGCCGGGTCTCCAGACCGGTCAATACTTGTATGTCACCGAAATATTCTACTCATTCACGCCGCTCACTCCGATCGCAAAACTAACTGGCAATGTCGTCGCTATGCCCTCGGTACTTTATGACATTGCCTATTTCTAAAGACCATGTTTTCCAGGGACGAGGATGAGGTGACGCTCTTGCCGGGGAAAAATATCAAACGCCAGCGTGGACAAGTCTTCATATTGCTCGCTCTCCTGGTACCTATCCTCATCGTATTCACCGGTATCGGGATCGACCTCGGCTTGGCCTACGTAACGAAGTCAACCCTCTCGAAGGCAGTGGATGCCGCCGCACTCACGGCGATGAAAAACATCAACCTGGGGACCGGAAGTCTCCCCAACTGCAGTCTAACCAGTGGAGCAGCAGTGGTCGGACTGGATACCTTCAACGTCAACTATAAGTCACTACCCGGCCTCGGAGCCACTCCTACACCCAGCATCTGCTTCAGTCTGGACGCCAACAACAATACCATCGTCAGCGTCAGTGCCACGGCCACGATCAATACTCATTTCCTGCGCGCGATGTCGATCATTCCCGGCGTCACTACCAACTACGATACGTTGAGCGTCAACGCGTCCGCCACGGCTCAGCGCAACCCGATGATCATGTCGCTGGTGCTCGATGTCTCGTATTCGATGGAAGAAAATGGCGGATCGTCGGCGCTCGCGCCCGCGGTCGAGGCCTTTATCGCCGACTTCGACCCCAACAATAACGATACGATCGATTACGCCTCGATGGTCACTTTTGGAACCTCCGCGGTAGTCAATGTCGCCAATACGCAGCCGTTCAAGGACTCAATCGACACCGCGGTCAGTAAGAATTTCTGGTCCGGCGGAGTTATCAACTACACCAATTCACAAGCCGGACTGCTGGATGGGCAAACTCAGATCGCCGACCAGGCCTCGCAGGTGGCGTCGGGCGAGAACGTGATCAAAGTGTTGGTTTTCTTCACCGACGGCTGGCCCAATATGCAACAGGACACTCTCACCTGCCCAGCGGCTACCAAGGGCGGCCCGACGACCACCGCGGACCTCATTTATTGCGGCTGCGATCCGGGCGATGAATCGCTGGGTCTGTGCCAGTTGACGGGCGGGGAGTTCTTTAATCCCTCTTCCTGCAGCACCGCCAACAATAGTTGTAGCGCACCGACCAGCGGCTGCGGCTCGAGCACCCAGGTTGCGCAGCTCCCTCAGAATTTTCCGGATCAGCAGACTAACGCGACCGAACCTTTGGTCTCCGGCGCTAATTTCAATATCGATTATTGCGGCGGGCAAACCCCAGCCTCCGGACAAGCTCTCGCCAGCGACGCGATGTATCGGGCGGTCCAGGTGTCCACCAATTCCACCACCGGCCTGCTCTCGCAAGGCGTCTACGTTTACGCGATCGGCATGGGCAGCGCGATCACCAACCAGCCGGCGGCCCAGGAATTTCTGCGCGAGATCGCCAACGATCCCTCCGCCTCCACCTACAATCCTGACCTGCCGATCGGCGAGGCGGTGTTTGCCTCCAGCTCCGCGGACCTGACGGAGGTGTTCCAGACGATCGCTTCCAAGATCCTTCTGCGCCTTTCGAAATAGCAGCAGGCGCGGATTCAATCCGCCTGCCCGGGCATCTTCGCTCGCGCGAGTGCCGCGGAATTCTGCTGATCGGATATCTGCGACTCTCGATCTAATCTCCTATTGACAATTTTTTTCTCGCCCGCGGCGACAAACCTCTTCGCGGATGAAAAAAAATCTCCACGCAAGCCCCTTCGATCGTTGTCGATGCTGCCGGCCGTTGTTAGCGTCCCGAATCCTGTGGATTCGGCCGCACGCCGCGGAGGGCAATCAGCATGGCGAACCCGTTCCCGAGCGATCCCTTTCTGAGCCGAGGTTTTGAGCCGATCCGGATGGAATGCGACTACGCGGATCTGATCGTCGAAGGTCAGGTTCCGCCCGATCTCAACGGCTCGCTCTACCGCGTCGGACCCAATCCGCAGGTCGCCCCGCGCGGCCGATACAATCCGCTCCTCGGCGACGGCATGGTCCACGCCTTCCATCTTCACAACGGACGAGTCTCGCACCGCAACCGCTGGGTCAGGACGATTCAGTGGAAGCGCGAGCGCGAGGCCGCCCGGGCGCTGTTCGGCGCGCCAGGATTCCCCGCCGAGTCCGACCCGAGCGTGGCGGGCGTCGCCACCGACGGCGTCGCCAACACCAATCTCGTATGGCACGCGAATCGGCTGCTCGTCCTCGAGGAAGGCCATGCCCCGATCGAGCTCGATCCATTGTCGCTCGATACGATCGGACCCTGGCGCTTCGACAATCAATTGCCAAGCAACATGACCGCTCATCCGAAGATCGACCCGGAGTCGGGCGAGATGCTGTTCTTCGCGAATCTCCCGAAAGGACGCCTGACCGGCGAGATCGCATTCTACGCCGCGAACCGGGCCGGCATCCTCGACCGCTCCGCTCGATTCAAAGGACCCTTCTCGTCAATCGTACATGATTTCGCAATCACCAAAGATTTTCTGATTTTCCCGATCTGTCCGGTCACTCTCTCGATCGAGCGCGTCAGGACCGGCGCTCCGCTTATTGCCTGGGAACCGGAAAAAGGAACCCACGTGGCGATCATGCCGAGGACCGGCGGCGCGGAAGACATCAGATGGTTCGCCGGCCCTCCGTGCATGGCTTGGCACTCGATGAATGCTTTCAACGATGGAGACAGAATCGTCGTCGATGTCTGCCAGCAGGCTGCCGTAGCGTTCCCGCTCGCCGACGGGTCAATGCCTGATCAATCCAAGACCTCGCAGTACCTCACCCGATGGACTTTCGATTGGTCGAATGCCGGTGGGTTCGAAATGGAAAGACTGAGCGAGGTTCGATGCGAATATCCGCGAATCGACAATCGCCGCTCCGGCCTGAATTATCGCCATGGGTATCTCGCGTGCGAGGGCGGTCCCGGAAGCGGCGATCCGTTCCATCGCGGAATCGCGCACTTCGACCACCTCACCCGGCGGATGCGAACCTATTGCGCCGGACCTCGATGTGCCGTGGCCGAACCTGTGTTCGTCGCGAAGTCACCAGACGCAAAAGATGGCGAGGGCTATCTGCTGACCAATATCTTCGATGAACAACGCAACACCAGCCATCTGGCAATCTTCGACGCCGAGGATATCGAGCACGGACCCGTTGCGCGCGCGCACCTGGACCATCGGATGCCCGTGGGATTTCACGCCTGCTGGCGTCCCGATCCTGCGCGCCAGGGATGAACCCTGGAATCCAGCGCTGCAAGAGCGCAACGTTATTCTCGGCGTTCAATTTATCGCTAGCTTCGTGCTACGGCAGCCAGCCCCGGTCACTGGCTTTCAACGCTGAACCGGACCGCTCACGTATCAAATTCACAAATAATTTCAATGACTTAGCACGAGTTTTGCTGTATTTATTAATGCGGCGGATTTGCATCACCCCGGATTTTAGGCACGCGCACGCATGATTGCCCCGTATTGACTATGCTCTCAGCCGGTTACACAATACGCCTCCGCCCGTTTGGTCCCTCACGGGCGCGGCGTGATGGAAGTCGTTAACGTGCAAGATCGCAACAGCGAGCATAAGGCGCGCGTTCTGATCGTTGACGATGAGCTGAGCCTGGCGAGGATGGCTGCAGGTCTCCTTCGCAAGGCAGGGTATGAATGCGAGACCTGTCCGACCGTCGAGGCTGCGATGATAGCCCTCGAGCTACATGGAGCCGACGTAATTCTTACTGACCTGACGATGCCGGGGGTGGATGGGATGGATCTGCTGAGGAACGTTCAAGCAAAGCGGCCGGATGTAGCTGTCGTCGTATCGGCCTCAACACCTAGCATGGACTCGACTGCCGAAGCGCTGCGCGCCGGAGCGTTCGATTCGGTCGCCAAGCCGTTCAATGGCGACGAGCTGAATTCCGTGATTGCGCGCGCGGTCGAGATGAGTTCGCTCCAGCGCGAGAACAAGCGCCTGCGCGACCAGCTCGAGGTTGCCGCGACCACGGCCGAGTTTATCGCCGAAAGCCGCCAGAGCCGCGCGCTCGTCGCCACCATCCGCCGCGTGGCGCCCTCGAACGCAACCAGCCTCATCCAGGGTGAGACCGGAACCGGCAAAGAACTGGTCGCGCGGATGCTGCATTTCTGGAGCGGCCGGGCCGATGGACCATTCGTCGCCGTCAACTGCAAGGCGTTCGCCGACGGAGTGGTCGAGAGTGAGCTGTTCGGCCATGAGAAGGGCTCCTTCACCGGCGCGATTCGCGATCGCGCGGGATGCTTCGAGCGCGCTTCTAACGGCACGCTGTTCCTCGACGAGATTGGCGAAGCCGGCCCCGATTTCCAGGCCAAGCTTCTGCGCGTGCTCGAAGATGGCGAGGTGATGCGGGTCGGAGCGTCAAAGGCGCGCAAAGTTGACGTGCGAATCGTCGCCGCGACCAACCGGATCCTGCGCCGGGAAGTCGAATCGGGCGGCTTCCGCGCCGACCTGTACTTCCGCTTGAATGTTATTCCGCTGATTATCGCGCCGCTGCGCGAACGCCGCGAAGATATCCTGGCGCTGGCCAATCACTTCCTGATCCGCCACTCGGCCGACGCCGGCCGCCCGATCACGCTGTCGCCCGCGGCCGCGATGACGCTGGCCGCTTACCCGTGGCCCGGCAACGTCCGCGAGCTCGAGAACGTGATCGAGCGCGCGGTGGTGATGAGCGGAGCGGAAGTGCTCGAGCCGGACGCGTTTGCGCTCGACGAATTTCCGATAGGTTCGTCGCTCGACGATCTTGGACGGGACCTCGGCAAAGACTCGCGCGGCGCGGAACCTGCCGCTCCCGCGGGTGCGCCCACCGCCGCACCGGATGCCGACCCATTCACGGCGCAGACGTCTGCCGAATCGACCTCGAGTGCCGAGACCGGAACCCTTCAGGATTGCCTCGATCGTGCGGCGAGTGAGCGAATCAAATCCGCGCTCGCGGCGGTTGACGGCAACCGCGTCGAGGCCGCAGCCGCACTCGGCGTCGATCGCACGACCCTCTACCGCCTGATGAAGCGCCTCGGCCTGTAAGGCGCCGCGCGCACTGGTCCACAAAACGGTACGGGTTGCGCACGAAACCGAACGTCGCGACGATCCCGGGTCCGGACGGAAGCGCCGCCGATTTGCCGCCACCCCAATGCACGAGTGCCGAGTACCACGGCACCGGCATCGTCACAATCCGGTGAAGCGAACGACTCTAATGCTCAGCGATCCTGCAGGGACTGGCGAGTTCTCCTGCCTTGAGACTCGATCCTCTCTCTCGCCGCTGATGATGACGAACTATCGGACCGATGACCTGTTCAGCGCCGCGGCGGCGCGTATGAGTGTCTTTAAGGCGGCCTCATCTATTTGGTCACCTTCGTGGAGATCGATAGCGCGCCTGACGTTGCCTTCAAGGCTGGAGTTGAACAGCCGCGAAGGGTCCTTGAGCGAAGCCCCCTTGGCAAAAGTCAGCTTCACAACCCTCTTGTACGTCTCGCCGGTGCAGATTATTCCGTCGTGAGACCAAACCGGAACACCCCTCCACTTCCACTCCTCGACCACCTGAGGATCAGCCGCTTTGATGAGAGCCCGGACACGCGCGAGCGTCTTGCCCCTCCAGTCGTCCAGTTCCTTGATCCTCGCGTCGATCAGCCGGGAAGGGGATTCACCCTTGGTCGTTGCACTCTTTTTCTTCATATTATTTTGCAACTCGCATCCGGATGTTTTTTCTATCTTGCGAAGGTACCGATCGCCAATAATCCGCGCCAGCCTGATTGCGCTTAGGATAAATTCGCCTGGTTCCGGCATTTTTCGACCCGTCCGTTCTGGAGGGTCGAATGCCCAAGCCGATCTTCAGAAGTCGCAAAACCCTTGGGACACAGGCGTTTCACGTCGTTTTCACGCCTCAACGCTTCCCTAACGATCGTTCGGGTTTTTGCCAGATTTGTTCATGGCTGAACTGTTCAGCCTTATGCCCGAATCCACTTCGTGCAAAAATGTTCGCGTGGAAGCAAACCGCTTACTGCACCGCTTCGCTTTTGGCTGCGTTCCTTCGGAAGCAGAGCAGCACCCTCATCCGGCGCTGCACGCCACCTTCTCCCGAGAGGGAGAAGGATCACAAAATGCCCGAATGCCTTCTCCCTCCGGGAGAAGGTGCCCGAAGGGCGGATGAGGGTGCTGCTCTGCCAGCGGCGACTTAGCCTCATCGGTTGGCACGACCTCAAGGATGGATCGCCGCGTCAGACCGTCCGAAAATCGAGGTACCAAAAAAGCGTCCGAAACGAAGCCAATCGGCGAATTCGCCAGCGTCTTCAGGGAGTTTATTTTCTAAGCCACTAGAAAAGATACCAAACGAACCCACCGAAAAATGCCCGAGATCAAAAATCCAAGGCACTACCTTGCCCAGATTCGCACAATTTCTTTTTTCGTCTGAGGGGAGGGCCCCGGACCCGAGCGTTTCCGCACCGGGTCCGAGGCGCCTGGGAGAGGACTTGTCCAGCTCTGCCGCGCGAGCGCCGTCGTGACGGCCTATTGTCCGCCGATGGTCCGGATGACCTGGATCATCGCCGGTCCAACGATCACCGCGATCATCGCGGGCAGGATGAAGAGCACCAATGGAAATAGAATTTTGATCGAGGCCTTCTGCGCCTGCTCCTCGGCGCGCAGCCGGCGTCGCGTGCGCAGCGCGTCGGAACTCGCATGAAGCGCGGGTCCAATTTGCGCGCCCAATTGCTCGCTCTGGATAAGGGTCGCCGCCAGCGGCTTGATATCGTCCACCGCGGTCCGATCAGCAAGGGCGCGCAGCGCTCCGCCCAACGACGCGCCGGCGGATATATCGCTCGCGACCAGGCTGAGCTCGGTACCGATCTCCTGTCCCTGCCGCTCGCATTCGGTGCCGACGATCCGGATTGCTTCATACAGCCCAAGTCCGGCTTCCACGCACACCACCAGCAGATCGAGCACGTCGGAGAGCTGCCGCGCGATATTGCCCTGGCGGGCGCGCGCGCGCCGGCCGATGTAGTAGCTCGGGACGAAAATCCCGATCGCCACGCCGCCGAGTCCGAACAGGAACGGCTGCGACACCGAATCATGCAGCACCGCGCCGACCAGCAGCCCGAGCGCGCCGCATCCGGCCGCCATCAGCACGCGCACGACCTGGTAGAGGTGCGGTGCGGCGGATTTCAGAAAGCCGGCTTGCGCGAGCGTCTGCGCGAGCTTCTCGCCCTTGGGACTATCGAGGTCCGGAGCCGGGACTTTTTTGGACGCCCACTTGAAGATCATCCGCAGCAGGTTGGGATCGTACTCGCTGGCGCCATCGAGCGCGCCCTGCGTGACGCGCATCTTGACCGCCAGGTCTGCGAACCGATCGTCCACCGCGCGATGGCCGGCGAATACACCGACGTAGAGGGCCACCCCGGCGGCGCCGACCAGGCAGAAAAACGCAATACTGATGAAAAGCGCGCTCATATCAGTAACTCACGCGCAGCAATCGCCGAATCGTCAGGATCGCTGCGAGGTCCATGCCCATCGCGAACTTCAGAATCTTCTGTCCGGTGGGATCGTGAAACAGTGAATCCGTATAACCAGGCTGGATCAGCGAAAACGCACCCAGCACCAATACCGGAAGGATGCCGACCACCCATCCGCCCATTCGGGCCTGCGCGGTCAGTGCGCGGATCTGGAGGCGCAGACGCTGGCGGATGCGGACGATTTCAGAAAGCCGTCCGACGATTTGCGCCAGCGACGAACCGACCTCGCTCTGCACCTTGACCGCGACCGTCAGCAACCGGAGATCGTCTTCCGGCACGCGCTTGAGCATGTCGTCGAGCGCGCGCGGAAGCGGAAGTCCGATCCGGCTCTGTTCGAGCACGGTCCGAAACTCGACTCCCAGCGGATCCGCGAACTCGCCGACCACGACCTGCAGCGCGCGCTGGAGCGAGTGCCCCGCTTCGAGTGACGACTTGATCAGGTCGAGTGCGAATGGAAGCTGGTTGCTGAAGAGTTTCAAGCGGCGTTTCTTTTTGAACTGGATAAACACCAGCGGCATCGCGGCGAAGATGACGGCGGCGCCGAGTCCGAACAACAAGTCGCCAAACATCGCGTCACCCAGGAACAGGCCGCCGCCAAACATCAGCACGATGATCAGCAGCACGTCGCCGACCCGCGTGTACATCCCGGCCTGCCACATCATCTCCTCGAGATGGCGCAGCAGGTTGAGCTCGTACACCACGGCGAGCAGTTTGCCCTCGTCGGGGCGGCGTTTGCGCATGATCCCGAGATCGACCTCGTCTGGCGGACGGGTCAGGCGGCGCGAAATTTCGCTCTTCTGCTCGGTCTCGGTCTTGCGCCCGGTGATCATCACCAGCGCGAAGACGAAAATGATCGCAAAGATTGCGGAAGCGATTAGAAAATCCATGGCTTCATCCCACGACCGAGTTGGCCCGGAACAGCCGCGCGTCGAGCTTCATCCCCGCGGATTCCAGACGCTGCGAATAAGTCGAACGGATGCCGGTCGAAACAAAGTTGCCCTTTACCTCGCCGTCGGTCCCGACTCCGGTGCGCTTGAACTCGAACAGATCCTGCATCATCACCATTTCCCCTTCCATTCCGCTGATCTCGGAAATCTTCATTACTTTGCGAGTGCCGTCGGACAGGCGCGAGACGTGGACGATCATGTTGAGCGCCGACGCGATCTGCTGGCGCATCGCGCGTTGCGGAATGCTGATCCCCGACAGCAGCATCATCATCTCGAGCCGGCCCATCGCGTCGCGCGGGGTATTGGCGTGGATCGTTCCGAGCGAGCCGTCATGGCCGGTGGACATCGCCTGCAGCATGTCGAACACTTCGGCGCCGCGAACCTCGCCGACGATTATCCGGTCCGGCCGCATACGCAGCGTGTTCTTGACCAGGTCGCGCTGGCTGACCTCGCCCTTGCCCTCGACGTTGGCGGGCCGGGTCTCGAGGCGCACCACGTGCGGCTGCTGCAGCGACAGTTCGGCCGAGTCTTCGATCGTCACGATCCGCTCGTCCGACGGCACGTACCCCGACAGACAATTGAGCATCGTGGTTTTTCCCGAACCGGTGCCGCCGCATACGATGATGTTGAGGCGCGCCCTGACGATAGTTTCCAGAAACTCGACAATCTCGGGCACTACCGATCCCTTATCGACCAGATCCTGCATCGCGTAGCGGCGTTTTCCGAAACGCCGAATCGAGAGCGACGGACCGTCGAGCGCGAGCGGCGGAATGATCGCGTTGATACGCGAGCCGTCCGGCAGACGCGCATCCACCATCGGCGACGATTCATCGACCCGGCGTCCCACCTGCGAGACAATCCGATCGATGATCAGCATCAGATGCGCGTCGTCCTGGAACTTGACCTCGGTCGGATGCAGCCGTCCGCGTTTTTCCACGTAAACCTGGCCGTGTCCGTTGACCAGGATATCGGTGATATCGTCGTCCCACAGGAGCGGTTCGAGCGGCCCCAGGCCGAGCAGTTCGTTCTTGATCTCCTCGACCAGCCGGGTCTTGTCCGTGTCGGTCAGCAGGCGGCCGTCCTCGTTCAGGATATCGGTGATCGCGGTGGTGACCTTGGCTGACGCAAGCGCCGGCTCCAGGCTCTCAAGACGCGAGACATCAAGGGTCTCGAACAGGCGGTTATGAACCGCGAGTTTGAGTTGCGAGAAGCCTTCGGCCTGGGTGTCCTTGACTTTCTTGGGACCAGCGCCAACCAACGAACGCTGGAACGGCGCCGGAGTCTGGCTGTTCTGCTGCGAGATTCTGTCTACCAGCTTCATGGCGACCTCAGGTGCGCGCACCGATCACGTTGAGCAGTTTGGAGACGAACTTGGAGCCGTCCGGAGCGCCGTCGCTGGCGAAGCTCGCGTTGCTGCTGGCGACCCGGCGCGCGATCTCCTCGATGCTCTTGGCCAGCGGAGAGTTCGGCGCTACTTGCCACAAATCCTGGGCGCTCAACTGAATCCGCTCGAGAATTTTTTCGTCGCGCGGCACCTTGGCAAAGATCGGTTGCGCCAGCGTGTGACTTAGCTGATCTTCGCCGATCGGATGATTCATCACGTGGCGGCTCAGCACGAAGGCCGGCTCGACGTTGCGCAGACCGAGGCGCTGCACCAGATCGACGAACCGCCACGCGCATCGCGCGGCGCCGATCGACTGGTCCAGCACGTAGAACAGATGCTTGGAACGTTCCCATGCCGCGACCGAGTTCGCATCGATATGGGTGCCGCAATCGACGATCACGTAGTCGAATAGCTGGCGCATCAGGTCGAGCATCTCGCCCACGGCGGTGTCGGTCACCAGCTCGCTGTCCTCGATCCGCTTGGGCGCGGCCATCAGGTAAACCCCCGAGGCGTGCTTCGAAAGCGCGCCTTCGAGCTGAATCGAATCGAGTTTTTTGCCGCCTTCGGTAAGCGCCATGATCGTGCGATCGGGTTCCAGATTCAAAAACACCGAGAGCCCGCTGGTCTGCAGGTCGAGATCGACCACCCCGACCCGCTTGTCCATCACGTAGCGCAGCGCGAGCGCCAGATTCGCCGCCAGGCTGGTCACGCCAGTGCCGCCCACCAGGCTCACCATCGAGATGATCTGTCCGCCCTCGTGATGCTCTTCGCGCCGGCGCGCCTCGCTGATCTTGAGCAGCGCGCGGGTCACGTCACCGGGATCGAGCGGCAGAAACAACAGTTCGTCAGCCCCGGCGCGCAGCACCCGCTTCATCAACTCCGGCGAGCGTTCATCGAGCAGCGCAAACACCAGCGGCGCCGGACTGAGTTGGGTTTCGCGATGCAGATAGACCAGCGCCGCATCCTCGTTCCCGTTGAAGACCACCATCGTTACATCAGCCGGCACCAGGTCCGAGGTATCGGTGTCGGGTTCGAATTCCTCGATATCGAGCGGCGGGTCGCCGAGCGCGGCGAGTTCGGTACGCACCTCGGTGCGCTGCGCTTCAGCAGCGCACACGAGGTGTACCTTTAGAGCTCCTCGCCGGCTCCCGTTCTTCTGCTTCAGTACTGACACTGCTTCCTCTCCCTGTTGGCAGTTTCAGTGGCTGACGGCCGGTTAAAACCGGGGACGCGATGCGTCAATCGTCGGCAACTGCTGAGTCTTGATCGACTCCGGAGACATCGGACCCACGTCGTACGGATTGTAAGTCTGCGCTCCTTCCGGCAGCGGACGTACGATTTGCGGCGTCACACTCATGACCAGATCGGTTTCCTGCATCGAGTGCGAGGTCGTGCGGAACAGTCCGCCGAGGTACGGCACGTCACCCAGGTAGGGAACCTTGTTCACGGTCGATACCGGGTTGTGGAGAATCAGGCCCGCGATGATCAGGGTCTGATTATCCCTCAACCGCACCATGGTTTCCGCGCGCCGGGTCACGAACGCCGGAATGGTGAAGCCGAACATGCTCACGCCATGCGCGTAGTCGGGCTGCGAGACCTCGGGCTTCACCAGAAGCTCGATATTGTTGCGTCCGACCACGGTCGGCACGAACTGCACCGAGGTTCCGAACTGCTTGAACACGATCGAGGTGTTGAGCGCCTGCGCGATGACGATCGGAATCTCACCGCCTGACAGGAACTTGGCTTCCTCGCCCGAATTGGCCAGCAGATGCGGCTGCGCAAGAATCTTGGCCAGGTTGTGGGTCTCGAGGAACTGGAAAAAGCTCTGGGTCTGGACGTTCGAATTTCCAGCCGCCAGTCCATAGGTCATGTTCTGCGACAGCAACAGCGGGATGAGCGAACCCGCGGGTCCCAGCGTAGCAGACCCTCCCGAAACCGTGGTTCCGTTCGGCAGCACGGTGGTCAGGGTGGTCTGCGGGCTAAATGGGGTTGCCACCGCACCCGGCATCCCGAACATCGACACGCCATAATTCGAGAGCGCGAGCGAAAGGTTCACGCCCTGATTTTCGATGTTGCTGCGATCGAGCTCGGCGACCACGCAATTGAGCAGCACCTGCTCTTTTCCGCTCGCGTCGATCCGGACCTGGCGCTCGTCGTAGTGCCCCTGGTTGTTCCAGACTGCCAGCGTGGTGAATCCGGGCTTGTGCCCGATGAGATTGATCTGGAACGGATTGATCACCTGGATATCGGCGATATTAGTGTCCGCGATCGAGACGCGGCGAATCCGCGCGCTGAAGTCGATGATCTGCGAAGTGCCGGTCATCATGTCGATCGTGTCCTCGGGCAGCGGATGAACTCCGCCGGAGACCGAGGTGGTCTGATAATCTCCACCGGAAAGCGCGACCGACGGATCGCTGCGGTACTTGCCCTGGTTCTCGAGCACGCCCTGACGCGAAATCATCGGCGGGTTATCCGGGCTGATTCGTTGTGCGCTGGCGCCCAGCGGCGGAGGCAGCATTGGCGAAGCCGCTACTGGAGCGACCGGAGGCGCGGCGGCCGCGAACGACGACGGCATCGCACTCGAACTCGCGGTGGCGACCGGCGCGTCAGCCGGGGTCGAGCTCGCGGCGGGAACGATGTCCGTAATCGGCGCGATAGTCGAGCTCGACGGCGCGGCCGTCGGTGCCGCCGCAACCGCTGCCGGAGATGCCTCGGCTGCCGGTGACGACGCGCTGCCGGTGTCGGTGCTGGAAGGCGAAGCCGCCGCGGCAGCCGCGCTCGCGGACGCAGCGGAAGCCGCCGCCGAGGCCGCGGTGTCAGACGGAGCGCTAACCGCCGGAGCGGATGAGGCGCCTGGGACGTCCGCTGCGGTTACCGGCGGACTGTCGGTGCTCGAGACCGGACCGGTGCCCGGATCGGCCTTGGCAATCACCGGAGCCGCTGACCCGGTTTTCAGGCCCAGGCCGGAGATCGCCGCAGGCGCGCTTCCAGGCTTGTTGATATCGCTGCTGTTGGCGACCGCACTTACAGTGACATCGTAAACCGTGTCGCCGCTCGACGTCTTGAGCGTCACCGCCCATTCGCCCGCCTCCGCTCCGAGCAGAACTACTTTGCCCGGATCTCCGTTCTGCACGACCAGCGCGTGCGGATTGCTGATTACTCGCACCCCGGGCGTGGCGCCCGGAGCCACATTATCGATTACGTAAGTCTCGCCCGCGTTGAGCGACACCGAGACCTGCGAGCCACCGTCGGCGGCCGCGAAGGACAGGCCCGGCCGAAATATGAGTAGGCTAAGAGCAGCCGCAAGCCACGGAAGGATTCCACATCCTCGTTTTGGTTTCATTGTCATCTCCTCAACCTTCTCCACCTGCGTCATGGGACATCGATCGTTTTGGGCGACGGTGCGTATGAGGGCATCGAGCCGGTCATCGAGGCGTCGCCAGCCGTCACCGCAACCCCGTGCGGAACTGGCAGCGGCGCGGCGGCAGAGACCGCGGCGTCCTTGCCAGCTGCGCTGGAGTCGTTCTCGGAAACCTTGTCGGCCGAATCCGCGCTCGCCACGTCATGGTCGGCGGACGCCGCCGCAGCAGTCTTGTCCGGCGACGCAGTCTCGGTGTCAGCGCTGGAGGCCGTCTTCTGATGTCTGTGTGAATCCTCGTGGGAGGCTTCATTGATAAACGACATCGACTCGGAGCTCTTGCCGTTGCGATAGATCTCGACCTGGAACGGCTGCGGCCGCGGCGCCGGCGCGTAAGCGCGGCGCGGTCCGGGCTGCGGAGTCATGACCGGAACGTCGGGCTCGAGGCTGTAGGCACGTAGCATTTGCGCAACGTCTGCGCCGCTGGTGAGCACAATCTTGTTATCGTTGTAATTACGCATCGCAAGGCGCAGCGTCCCTTCGCGGTTGGCCAGTGCCAGCCGTTCGGCCTCTTGCGGCGAGACCAGCAGCGTCACGACCTTGACTACCTCTGGCGCGTCCTTCTTCATCTCGACTTCCTGCGCGACCGCAAGAACCTCGACGTTCTGAAGAACGATCTTCGCCAGCGGCTTGCTGTTCGCGTCGGTGCCGGTGAGCGCGACCAGCACGTCAACCCGGGTATGCGGCAGCACGAAGCCGGCGATATCGCTGACTTCGTCGACCGGGACCGAGACCGCGCGCATCCCAAACGGGATTAAGAGCGGCATCACGCCAGCGGTTTTCTGGCCCAAAAACAACTTGTTAGCGACGATCGGCTCGTTGGAAACGAACTGGCTCTTGACGTAACTGCCGATCGCCTGGTGCATGTCCGTGTACGCACCCTCGGGAATCGAATCGCCGGACCACTTGGCCATTTTGAGCTCGCTGGATTCGATCTTGGTGCCGAGCGGCAAGTCGTAAGCCGCCACCACGATCTCGACATTTTTGGCAAGCGCCTGCTGGACCTCGGCCTCGCGCCGTTTGAGCGCCGAGTAGACCACCACCGCCGCCAACATCGCCGCCAAGCCTGCGAGCACGACGAATATTATCGGTCGCCTCATTTCACCCCTCCCCGCCGGCGGCGCTAGCGCACGCCGGTCGCCCGTCAGAAATCTCCGTCAATTAGTCACTCCGCCATCGAGGCGGTGGTGAGCATTGAATCAGTACGCAAGTTAGATGCCATCGCTTTATTTTCTGGCTATTCGTTCAATACTCACTTTTCCATTGAACGGGATCAGCTCGAGCACCGGGCGCACGAAGGCATCCCGGCTCCCGGCCGCCTGAGACCACGAGCAACCAGAACTGTCAGGATAAAATCGCCGCTTAGAGGAGAGGACCCACCTTGCCGACTAGCGTCGTCAGCAAAGTTCCCGCGCTGGTGTACAACGAGATCAGCACGGTTGCGATGGCGGCCAGAATCAATGCGTATTCGGTCATAGTCTGACCGCGGGCCGCTCGGCGCATAGCGGAAATTGAAGAGTTCTTGCTCATAACGTCCCCTCCCAGAGATTGGCTATCGGTCGAATCTATTGATGAGGACTCGATCAGAGCCCTCATCAATAAGGCCGACTGAGGCCATGCGGCCGTCCCGCTAGAGCTGGGAGTCAACGCTGTTCAGCAGCGACTGAATGTTCCCGCCCATCGCTTGATAACCGATAAACACAACCACCGCGACTGCCGAAAGGATCAGCGCATACTCGGTCATCGTCTGACCACGCGAAGCCTCGCGCGCCCTTACGTATAGTCTGGCGAAATAGTTCATCAGGATTCTCCTTTCTGTGGTACGACAGCGGACGGCCGAATTTCTCCGGCCGTCCGCACCTTCGTTTTAGAGCTGGCTGTCGACTGAATTCAGCAGCGACTGGATCTTGCCGCCCATCGCCTGGTAGCCGACGAACACGACCACTGCGACGGCCGAGAGGATCAACGCATACTCAGTCATCGTCTGACCGCGTTTGGCCTCACGAACCTTGACGTACATCTTCGTAAAAAAGTTGCTCATACCATGTCCTCCTGGGTGTCAGTTTTCTCGGCCGTAATTGGCCATTGTCCCCGATCGTTAAATTGGCTCGGTGCCGACTACCAAGTAGTATTTCAACTTGGTAATCGGACCGGCGCTCAAACCCCCGCTCTTCCGTTCCACCCCTTCCGACCAGGCTCGCGCCGCATGCGGGCGCGCCCTCCTCCCCCGTGATCCCGACCAGCCACTGCCACCTATCTCCTGCCCAGGCGTACGGAACTGGGCGGGAGCGTGTTTTAGCGACTCAATCGCGTCACCGAAGGAAGCATCTCTCGTGCCATCGCCGGAGCGTGGCCGATTGTAGGGTTTCTGTACCTGTAGTACGGCGGAGACACGCGGCCGTGCAACTTTTGGTTGCTCGAACGCAACAGGATGTAGGAAAAACCCCGTTTCAGGTGGACGTAGCGTGCCAAGACAGGTGAATCAGTTTTAAAACACTACGATGAGTAGCATTGATGCTACCAAATGTAGGAAAATGATCGATCGCCATGGATAACGTGACGCCAATAGACACCAGAAAACATGGCTGGCGAGGTAATACCGCCGAGCCCTGGATAATCAGGCGCCGGATACGCCGAGGGATGCTTGAAATGCATCCCGCTTGTCATCAGAGGCAAAAAAACCGCGCCGGCAAAACCCGGCGCGGCCTCGAATCGAACCTCGGGGAAAACCGCTAAGCGGCGACCTTGGTCGTCCCCTGCATCGCGGGCAGCTCCGGATTACAAATATAGCGGATATGCGGCAGCGTCATGTCGGCGGTCGCGAAGCAGGCCATGATCGGATTCATCAAGCGCAGATTCGCGGAGGTGGCGCCAAAGGCGGCCGGATCGATTGTGATCACGCGGGGCTTGCCGCGCTCGGCCTTCGAGAAGGTGTATTCGGGATCGACCTGGACCAGCACCAGCTTGTCGTCCTCGCTGTTGCGCGCCAGATGCATCGAGGCGATGTACTGGATATCGCCACCGGAGATCGCGTCGCGATCCATCAGCTCGACTTCTAGCGCGGTCTTGCCGCCCACCACGATCTTGCCGACGATACGATCGTGGCGCAGCACCAGGCTGACGCTTCCTGCCGCAACCGGGTAACCCCATCTGGCGGCCAATTCCTTGCTTGCGTTACCGTTGTCGCAGTAGCTGCGCAGCACGAAGCCACGCGGACGCACGCCGGTGCGGCCGGCGACGCGAACCTCTCCGATCGTGAACGCGCCCCACGGACTCGCGGGCGCATGCATGATGTTCAAGATCGCGTAGGCCGGAATCGCGGGATGCATCGTGTGCGGAATCAGCGCGTCGGCGGGATCATCGTCGATCTCGTTGTGGAGCTCGAGAATCTGCACGCCCTTCAGCACGAGCTGATCAGTCTTGTAGCCATTGATCGCGGACGCGAGCTTGGCAAACGAATTCAGATCAAGGTTTCCCAACCGTGGCGGCATCAGCGGCCTCCTGCGGCGGCGGCGGCAGCGTCGCCCTTGGTCTGAAACTGCGGCATCACTTCCTTGGCGAACAGGCGCAGGCTCGCAAGGACTTTGTCCTGCGGAATAGTTTCGAGGGCGTTCAGCAGGAAGTTCACCCGGTCAACGCCGCACGCTTCCCACTTCTTGAGCTCGCGCGTGATTCGCGCGGGGTTTCCGATCGCGATTCCTTCTGGCGCACCGGATTCGTCGCCGGGCCCCGACACGTCGCGCCGGAGCGAGGGCAGCAGCCCCAGGGAAGGATACGACTTGGTCGGATAGGCCTCGCGCGCGGCCAGCAACTGCGCGGCGAGATAGTGGAACGAACCCGTCATCCGCTTGCCGATCTTTACACCCTCGGCATCGTCCTCATGGCAATAGAGGAAGTTGACGGTCGAGACCGCCTCGTTGACGAACGAACCGACGGGCGTGCAGTTCTTGATGATCTTGCGATAGCGCTTGACCTTCTCGTCCTGCTCGGCGAATCCGCCGAAGGTCAGGCCAAGGCTGCCCATCCCGCGCTCGGCGGCATCGATCTCGGTGCCGGGGCTGGTCACCGCGACCCACATCGGAGGATGCGGCTTCTGGAACGGCTTGGGCACGATGGTCCGCTGCGGCATCGACCACGAGCGGCCTTCGTAGGAATAGCGTTCCTGGGTCCACATCTTGGGCAGGCAGTGGACGAACTCGTCCCAGGTTTTTTTGGTCTCGTCGGGATTGGCGCGGAAGCCGCCCAGTTCGGTCCAGGTGGCGGAGCGGCCGGTGCCGACCTCGAGGCGTCCGCCGGACAGGATATCGAGCACGGCGGTGCGCTCTGCGATTTTGATCGGATGATTGAACTCGGGCACGCAGACCACGATTCCGTGGCCGACCCTGATTCGCTTGGTGATCATCGCGCACGCGGTCAGGAACAGCTCCGGCGCGGGACAATGCGAATACTCCTCGAGGAAGTGATGCTCGACGGCCCAGACATTGTCGAAGCCGAGCTCGTCGGCGAGCTTCACCTGTTCGAGACAGCGATCGTAGACGGTTTTTTCGGTGTCAGGGCCCCAGGGACGCGGCACAGAAATTTCATAGAAGAGACCAAATTTCATGGATTCACCTCCGGCGGATGGCGCTCCATCCATACCGACCGTTTAGCGCAAACCTGAGTCAAGCGGAAGTCCCGCACGCGACGGGAAAGTCAGGGGTGACCGGGGTCATCGTAAGGGCGCGCTGCATTGGTGGGGCGGGCGTCTGGCCTGCCATCGAACACGGGCGAGACGCCCGCGCCACTATTGATTTTTTCGCTGCTGGATTAGATCAGCGGATTCGGTTTGAACATGTCGTAATCTTCAAGTGGAACTGCGGGTTCGACGATGTCACCCACGATGCGGGCGGTACCGGCCATCCATCCCAAGGTTCGCTTCCCGTCTTGCTTAGGCACAAGCGGAGAGATTTGAGCGACAGGCTTCCCAAACCTTGTGATCACTATCGGCTTACCGGTCTTGCGAACGCGGTCGATCACTGCAAAGCACGTAGCTCTGAACTCTGAGACCGAAATGGATCGCGTTGCCACTCACTGATATGACCACAGGTAATAATCACGGTCAAAACCTGGGTTCATGCCCGCGTGTGCAGATCGACACCCATGCGTTCGCGGCCCGATAGAATCACGATCGCCGCCGTGAGCATCACGATCGCCGCGACGCCCGCTAGCGCGGCCCGGTAGCCGAAGGTCTCTGCTATTAGCGCTTCGCCGAACGCCGCATAGGACGCGAACAGCACGCCGAGCTGATAAGCGACGCCGGAAAATAATCCGCGCGCTTCCGGCGGCGACATCTCCGCCAGATGGGCCGGTACCACGCCCCACGCGCCCTGCACCATGAACTGCATCATGAACGCGCCCATCGTGAGCCACACCAGCGATTGCGGGTAAATCCACAGGGGGATTACGAGGCCGGCCATGATCACCGCCGCCGCCATCGTGTGCCGCCGTCCGATTCGATCCGACCAGTAGCCAAAAAACAGGCCGCCCAGAATCGCGCCGACATTATAAATTATCGCGATCGTCGCAACCGCGCGCGCGTCGAGTCCGAGCGACTTCTGCAGGAACGTCGGATAAAGATCCTGGGTGCCGTGCGATACGAAGTTCATCACCGTCATCAGCAGGATCAGGTAGAGAAACGGTTTCAGATCGCGCCGGACGGCGCCGGTGATCGCGCGGCGGTCCGGACGGGTGCGCTCCCACGATTCAGACTCGGGCACTTTGCTGCGGATATAGAGCGTCAGCAGCGCAGGCAAGCCGCCGACAAAAAACATCGCGCGCCATCCGAAGTACGGGAATACGAAGAAGAACGCACCCGCGGCCAGCAGATATCCGACCGCGTAACCTTCCTGCAGCAGCCCTGAGAAGAATCCGCGCGAGCGCTGCCCAACCGCCTCCATCGCGAGCGACGCTCCCACCCCCCACTCGCCACCCATCCCGATTCCGTATAGCGCACGCAGGATCAGGAACACGGTGTAGTTGGGCGCGAAGCCGCTGGCGACTTCGATGATCGAGTAGAAAATAATATCGATCATCAACGGAATGCGCCGCCCGTAGCGATCCGCGAGCCATCCGAACAGCACCGCGCCGACTGGGCGCATCGCGAGCGTCGCCGTGATCGTGAAGGCGACGTCGGCGACCGAGCAATGGAACTCCTTTGCGATCGTCGGCAGGACGAAAACCAGGATGAAGAAATCGAACGCGTCGAGCGTCCATCCGAGAAAGCTCGCGACGAGAGTATGTCCCGCCTCGCTGCGGGTGAGCGCGCGCGGCACCGCCGCGGGAATTTTTACGCTGTCCGGATTCACCGCGTGCAATCTCTACTGGAACGCAGGCGCGGAAAATAGACGCGTCACTTGCCCGGCAATTCCAGCGCCGCGCCGTGCGGAACGAACAGAAACGCCAGGATGCTCGCCGGCTCGGTCTTGCTGGCGTTGCGCGAAATCTTGTGGAACGCCTTCGGCTCCTCGTACCACATCTGGCCCTTTCCATACTTGACGATCGGCCCCGGCGCGACCTGGCTCTCGATCGTCCCGTCGAGCACGTAGACGAACGCCGACCCCGGATGATGATGCGGCGCGGACGCTGCGCCGGGCGCGTAATCGACCCGCACCACCACGCCGTTGTATCCGGGAAGCTCTGCGATTGGATAATCGAAAACCTTAGTGACGGTCTCGCCGGGCGCGGTCTTGGCGGAATCGCTTTTGCCCGCGCGCGCCGCCGGTGAATCAGCAAGCGCGGCCAAAATCCCGGCGGCGAACATCGCCGAGCCGATGCCCGCTGATTTCATCATCTCGCGTCTGGTCATCATGTTGATGCGCAATCTCCTTATTCCCGTTTTGCCGGACGATTCGAATAAACTTGCTCGCGCGGCGGACTCGGCAAGGAATATATTAGAGCTTCGAAAGGAAGTCGCGAGGCCTCATGCAGGAAAATCAGCAATTATCGCCGCCGGATCGAGAGGGTTTTATCCCTGTGACCGGCGGCCGCGTATGGTACCGAATCGTCGGCGAGGGCACCGGGATCCCGCTGTTGCTGATGCATGGCGGCCCCGGAGTGCCGCACGACTACCTCGAACCGCTGGAGGCGTTGAGCGACGAGCGCCCGGTCGTGTTCTACGATCAGCTCGGATGCGGCCGTTCGGACCAGCCCGACGATCCGAGCCTGTGGCATCTGGAGCGCTTCGTCGCCGAGGCCGCGCAGGTGCGCGCCGCGCTGGACCTTCGCCGGGTGCATATTCTCGGACAATCATGGGGAACAATTCTCGCCGCCGAATACCTGCTGGGAAGACCGGAAGGGGTCGCAAGCGTCGTGATGGCGAACCCGTGCCTGTCGGTCCCGCGCTACCTCGAAGACATGAAGCGGCTATGCGCCGACTTGCCGCTGGGCGCGCGCGAAGCGATCGCGCACGCTGATGTGCACGGCGGCGAGGATACGCCCGAGTACCAGATTGCGACGTTCGCGTTTTATCGCCGCCACGTCTGCCGGCTCCCGACCTGGCCCGACGCGCTGAACCGTTCCGTGGCTGGTACTGGAGCGCAGCCCTACCAGACGATGTGGGGCGCGAACGAATTTACCTGCACCGGCAATCTGCGCGAATACAACAGCACCGCGGGACTGAACAAAATCGAAATTCCCGCGCTGTTCCTGGCTGGGCGCTTCGACGAAACCACTCCCGAAGCGACCGCCTGGTACCAGAGCCTGGTGCCCGGTTCCGAGCTTGAAATCTTCGAGCACAGCTCGCACATGCCACAGCTCGAAGAGCCCGCCCGCTATCTCTCGGTAGTGCGCGACTTCCTCCGCCGCGCCGACGCTCGCTAGATACCGTGGAGCGCGTCAAGAATTGCGCTGGCTGTCCTACGGATTGGAAAAACGGGCGATGAAGGGTCGCCTGCGAGCAGCTATACCCGAGACTGCGCGAGCAGCTTTCGTACAGACTGGGATGACAGCTACCTTGCCAAAGTCTCTGACATCGCGCTGATCAAAATCCGCTCTTCACTCCGCCAGGGATTGCGGTCTCGGCTGGTCCAGCGGCGGCTCGAAAAACAGCCTGAACAGCGCTCCCTTGCCCATCGCGCCACTGATTTCCTGCATCACCAGAAAAGTTCCGACGGTCAAGCTGATGAGCAGCACCAAGCCGAGAAAGCGATCGAGATTTGCGTTAGCAACTACGCGACTGATGCCGTCTCGAAGACTGCCCGCCTCGCGAACGCTGTGGAACACTTTCTCGCCGATCCCGAGCACGATCACGACCAGACCATAGACGAAAGTCTTGCACACGATCACGACGGCGCGGCGATGGTTATCGAAGCGGTAACCGGATTGCGCCCAATCGAGCAGCGGAACGACTTTGCCCAGAATCAGCGCAGCGATTGCGGCCTTCGTGAACGCCGAGAACTCGATCTCGTATTGCGAGACAAAGAGCTTGAACATTACGAAGATCAGCAGGAACGCGGTGAAGAAAAAAAGGACCACCGGCGCCATCTCGCGTATCAGACCGAGCACTCCGCCCTCGATGGACGCGGACACGCTTGAGAGCCGTCCCCGAATGGTACGATTTATCACCGGAACTATCGCTCCTTAGGAGTCGCCGAAAGCTTGGCGATCTCCTCGGCGAGGATCGGCACGGCCATATTGCACGCTTGGACGCCCTGCACGACGCACAACTTCAGCACCTGCATAATTTCTTCCATCGTCACGCCGAGCTCCAGCGCAGCCTTGATATGACGACGCGTCCCCGGCGCATACATGTGCGTGAAAGATGCGTCGCACGCGATGCTGAGGAGCTCGATCTCCTTAGGTGGGAGCGCGCCGCTCTTATACATGGGGATCGCGGTTGCAAAGAACTGATCGGTCCACGCCGGATCAAGCTCGAAGAACGGATCCCATGCCGTATTCCACTGTCCTATCGTCCGCATTGCGTCGCAGGCTGGGGTAGCCGCGGAGGTCTTTCGCGTCGGCGTTACCCCCGCCGCCTTAGCTTCCTCGAGAAGTATAGGCGCGCCCAGGCTGCACGAATGGATCGACATGAGGGAACCCGCCTTAAGCACGAACAGAATTTCGTCGCGGTTGGCGCCAGCTTCTAGAGCCGCGCGAATGTGCCGGCGAGTGCCGTCAGGATTTAGATTGGTGCACGCCGCATTTATCGCGAGGCTGATCAACTCGACCGTCTTGCGAGGCAGGGCGGCCGAGCTCCACGGATTAGTGGTCATCTTCGCGCAAGCGTCCGCCCACACGGGATCCCACTCACGGATTTGTGAGAGCGCTGCCTCCCAAGGGCCCGTTTCATGCGCGTGTTCGCCCGCCGGCGCCGTTCCAATATTATCTTTTGATGCCATGTGGGATTTTCCTCTCTAACTCGTAAGAACCTCGATCGGTGATAAAGTTAGTAATGGGTGCGGACGATGATCGCCTTTTCTTAGTTCACGGCGATCATAATTTTCCCATCAACGACCTTCACCAGGTACACGGCAACACCAAAACCACCGGTGGTTACTTGCCCCGTGGTCACATCGTATCGAAGGCCGTGCGCGCGACACGTCACGATCGTGCCGCTCAGTTTTCCTGCTCCGAGCGATGCTCCAGCATGAGGACATGAATCGGCGATGGCATATATATTCCCGTCCACATTGAAGAGGGCCACATCCTTGTCCGCAATCCTGGCGACTGTGCTCGTTCCAGGTGGAATCTGATCCAGCCGCGCACCTTCAACAAAATTCGCCATTACTCATTCCTCGGCGCAGTAGTTCTCTTCATCGAACCAGCAACTCTATCCTTCATAGAAGGGACTCCCCCACGAGAGCCGAGCGAAGGACGAGCAACCGAATCGGTGTGCCGCGGCAGCGCCTTCGCGCCGGGAAGACGCTGCCGTGGCTGATGGATTCCGGTCGGATGCGACTCCCGGTCCCGCATTACTCGGTGGCAAACTGCCCCGCTATGGGGTGTCCATCGGAGCCGCGGACCGGCGGATGTAGTCGTCCGTCGGTGTCCTTCACGATGAAGCCCAGTTGACCATCCTTGCGATTAGGCGGCAGCCCAAGGTTGGCGAGCGCCTCGTCAGGGCTGTTGTACCAGGTGCCGATTTTCAGGATCTGCCGCGCTTCGTCCGCGGTTGCGACCTTGCGTCCCAGCTCCCTCGCGATTCGTACGACCTGCTCGACCTGTTGCACGGATGTCATGCGCTCACCCTTGCGACGCCACATATTATCTTCGATACCGACCCGGATGTGGATGCCGAGCGCCACCGCCATGGCGGCGTATGGGGCGACCGTCCGCCACAGCGACTCGTACGTCGCAACTGAGCCGTGGGGCGAGCGACGCACCCACTCCATGAAGTCGTAAGGATTGCGGCCGCAGCCGCCCGCTCCGCCGATGGCCGTCATGGTGTGATTCAGGGGCCCCATGTACACGCCGGTGCGAATGAGATGCTCTATCGCCTCGAGGGTGTGGATGTGGGCCATCGCGAACATCGGCTGGACCCCGTTCTTGCGTAGGCGCTTCAGATGCTCGAGGTAGAATTCGGGAGTCGCGTCAGCGACCATGTTTTGATAGGCAGCCTGCATAACGGGATTCGCTAGCTGCGTCCCCTGGACATCGTCCGGCGTCGTGAGGTCGAGGATGTTCATCTGCGTGGTTCCTACAACGATGGTGACCTGATCCGGCTTCGGATTGAGCTCGGTGAGCATGTGCCGCGTGTCGTAGCCGAGCCAATGCGCTTCCTTGCCAGAATCAGGCGCGAACGAAATGGACCCTCCCACCTGGATGATCATCTTCGGTACAGCCTTTCGCACCCGCGCAATCTGCTCGTTGAACTCGTTGAAGTTCTTCGAGCCGTGGCCGGTCTTCGGATCCCTGACATGGAAGTGCAGCACCGCCGCGCCCGCGTTGTAGCAATCGACGGCCTTTTGAGTCTGTTGCTCCCAGGTTACGGGGATGTCCTCCGGGTAGTCGCTCGGCAGCCATTGCGGCCCGTACGGCGCCACTGTGATGATCAACGGCTGCTGATTTTCGGGAAGCATCGAGTCGCTTGTGAAATACATAGAGTTTCTCCTATTTAACGGCTTTTGGAATCTCTCAATCCACGAGGCCAAGATAAGAGAAATCAGAACGCTTGGTTTGACATAAAGCGACATTGATTTAACATCCAGAGACAAAACGGTTTTTTTCATGCTTTTGGTTCGAGCGGCATCACTGACCGGTTACGAGGAGCTGGCTGGCATCTTGCAGCTCAACCCCTATCCGTTGCTTCAGGCGGTCGGATTACCTCGTGCCTGCCTTCACGATCCGGAGATGAAGATTTCGGCCGATGCAGCCTGCCGGCTCCTGGAGGATTCCGCGGAGCGGGCTCAGATTGAGAATTTCGGGCTGCGGCTCGCGGAAAACCGCCTGCTGTCGAATCTTGGCCCGCTGGCTCTCATCGTGCGCGAAGGCCCCACCGCGAGAAAAGCGCTCGAAGCGCTGGTCAAATACATTCGATTGCACAACGAGGCGCTGAACCCTCGGATCGACGAGGAGGACGGCAACGTTACGGTGAGGCCGGGGCTCAGGTTCGAGAGACCGGTGCCGGCGCGCCAGGCGGTCGAGTTGTCTGTAGGCGTCCTTAGCCGGACGCTCAGCACGTTCCTGGGCGATTCATGGAGACCCCGTGCCGTTTGCTTCGCTCACGGCGCGCCGCGCGATTTCTCGGTCCACAAGAGGATCTTCGGTTCGCGCGTGGACTTCGGATGCGACTTCAATGGCATCGTGTGCAAAGCAGAAGATCTGGAACAGCGAGTTTCGCATTCGGATCAGCTCATGGCGCGATACGTCCGCCAGTACCTCGATGCGCTTCTGATAAATCGCGAGCTGAGCATGAGCGATCGAGTACGTGAACTGCTGTGGATTCGCGTGCCATCAGGCACCTACTCTCTGGAAGCCATGGCCAAGCAACTCGGAGTCAACCGCAGGACGATAGAAAGGCAGCTCAAACAAGACGGCACCTCGTTCTCCGCTTTGCTCAATCAGGTGCGCGCCGAAATGGTCAGACAATACGTCGAATCGGCTGGCCGTCCGCTTTACGTCATAGCTGAACTCATGGGCTTCTCCGCGCTGAGTGCATTTTCCCGATGGTTCCGGGACGAATTCGGATGCAGCCCGTCGGAATGGCGCGCTGCAGCCGCTAGGCAGCGTGGCGCCGCCGCCGAATCCCGCCTCTCAGGATGATTTCGCCGCCGTCAACTCACTCCCACCTTAGCTCTACTGGTCGAACGGTGCGTTACCGGCGCTCGTAGGCCGAATCAGGACCGCCTGGAACCCTGCTGTCGCCGCCGTTGGTAGCAAGTACGGAATGAAGGGGTGTCGGTGAATAGCCACGCTCCATACTGCAGCCAGCAGCTTTCGCATTGCTCCGATCACGGCCACTTTGCCAGGTTTGCCCGCCGCGTGAAGACGTTCGTAATACTGGCGCAGCCACGGATTGCATCGCACAGCGTTAAGAACCACCATCCAAAGCGCCATGCGCAGGCGAGCGTTTCCGAACGGGATCGTCGGACCGCCGGAGAAACGGTTCTTGCCCGATCGCCGCAGCCGCGGTGCAAGGCCTACATAGCTGGCGATCGCGCCAGCGTGCGAAAGCGTGCCCGCGCCGGACATGTCCAAGGGCCGCGACTGGCGTAAGCTAAGAGCACCCAGACTGCCCAATGTCCGCGCTATTCGGCGCAAACTCGGCATCTCGCAAGGACAGTTCGCGAAGCGATTCGGGCTTAGCGTTCGCACCGTTCAGGAGTGGGAGCAAGCCCACGCGATTCCCGATCGTCCAGCGCGAATCCTGCTTCGCGTGATCGAGCAATCGCCCAAGGCGGTCGAGCGCGCCGTCGCCGCGTCGTGACCCGCGCGGCTTGAGTTTCACCGCCCGCCTGCGCGATATATCGAACTGCGCTATTCGATTCTCTCGCGGGAGTCACACGCCATGTTCCAAGGGACCAAAGTAATCGACGCCGACGGCCACGTGATGGAGCCCAACGAGCTCTACGATCAATATATCGATCCGAAATTCCGGGCCGACCTGGACGAGCTAAAGAAAATCGCCGAAACCCGCACCTCGAAATTCTTCTTCGGCTTTTTTCATCAGCTCAACACCGGCCGCCCGCTCGGCGTGGCGCAGATCGACAAGCCTCTGGTGCGCTCGGGACGCAAACCCTCCGGCGAAATTCCCGACATGCGCGGCGGGCACGACCCGCACATCCGGATCAAGGACATGGAGCGCGAAGGAATCGATGTCGCGGTGATCTTCGCGACCGTGGTCTCGAGCTTCTGCGCGCTTAAGTCGGTGGATTTCGAAATCGCGATGATCCGTGCGTATCATCGATGGCTCGCCGACTATTGTGCAGCGTATCCCGCGCGGCTTACCGGAGTCGCGATCGTGCCGATGCGTGATCCCGAGCGCGCCGCCCAGGAAATCCGCCGCGTCGCGAAGGAGCCGTGGTGCGTCGGCATCTACTTGTCCGCACACATCGAGGACAAGCTGCTCGACCATCCTGCGTTCCATACGATGTGGCGCGCGTGCGAAGAGACCGACCTGCCGGTCTGCTTTCACGGCGGTACCGCGCGGCCACCCTATGGGCTGGGAACTTTCGAGATGGGCAACAATCTTTTCATCCAGCACTCGGCGACCAATCCGTTCGAGGTAATGCGCGGGATCGCGGCGTTCGTCGGTGGCGGCGTACTCGATCTGTTTCCGAAGCTGCGCTGCGCGTTCCTTGAGGCGGGCGTCGGATGGCTGCCGTTCTGGATGGAGCGCCTGGACGAGCACTACGAGCTGATGCCTGAGTACGTGCCGAACCTGAAGCGCAAGCCATCAGAGGTTATCCGCTCGGAGAATTTTTTCATCTCATGCGATCCCGACGAGGAGACGCTGCCTTATGTCGTCGAGCATGTCGGCGCCGATCGAATATTATATGCGTCGGATTATCCGCACTTCGACGGCCGCTTTCCCGACACGGTAAAGTTCACGGCCGGACGCAAAGAATTCTCGCCCGAGGTTCGCCGCAAAATACTGCACGAAAATCCAGTCCGGCTGTACACGCGTCTGGCCTAGAACACCGGATTCGCGCTCAATCGGCATAGGGGGTAGCGCCGCAGCGCTACTCCCCTGCCACACCACCGGACATGCGGGTCCGCATCCGGCGGTTCGGAAGGTTGAGGTTAATCGGCAAGTCTGGGTACTCCAAGTCGGTCGTAGTAGCGGGCAGTGAGGCCGGCGTGGACCGACATGGCGGCCCGATGCCACCAGCGTCGGTTAACCGCCGCGGCTTGCGCCGCGACCGCGTCCGACAGTCCGAGGCGGCGCATCTCGGTATAGATCTTCGAGCCGCGCTTCCACTGCTTGAGTTGCAGCGCCCGCAGCCGGTGGCGGAGCCATTTGTCGTAGTCAGCGAAGGTCTTGGGCGTGTCCGCCAGTTGGAAGTATTGCTTCCATCCCGGCAGATACTTCCTCAGTTCCGCGACTACGCTTCTCATGCTCCGTCCGCCGCTGCGTCTGGTTATCAGCCGCACGCGTTGCTTGAGCGCGCGCAGCGCCTTGGGTGCGACCCGGCATGCCACCGCGCCGCCCCTGGCGTACCAGAAGCTGTAGCTCAAGAGGCTGCGCTTGTGCGCGAGTTCCACCTTGCTCTTCTCGCGATTCACTTTAAGTCGGAGCTTGGCGTACATCCGCTCCAGCGCCGCCATCACCCGTTCTCCCGCGCGCCGCGACCGCACATAGACGTTGCAGTCGTCGGCATAGCGCACGAACGTGTGCCCGCGTTTCTCCAGCTCCTTGTCCACTTCGTCGAGCAGGAGATTCGCCAGCAGTGGCGACAGTGGTCCTCCCTGCGGCGTTCCTTCAGTGCGCTCCATCACTACCCCGTCGGCCATCAGGCCGGCGTTGAGATAGCGGCGGATTAGCCGCAGGAGCCGCGAGTCATCGATTCGCCGCGCCAGTCTTCCCATCAGCACATCGTGGTTGACCCGGTCGAAGAACTTCTCCAGGTCCACGTCCACCACCCAGTGGCGTCCTTCCTGCACATAGCGCTGCGCCGCTAACACCGCGTCGTGCGCGCTGCGCCCCGGTCGGAAGCCGTAGGAGTGCTCCGAGAAGCTGGGGTCCAATCGCGGCTGCAGCACCTGCAGTATCGCCTGTTGGATGAGCCGGTCGAGCACGCACGGAATGCCGAGCTCTCGCACTCCGCCATCGCGCTTGGGAATCTCCCGCCTCAGCACCGCTTTGGGCTGGTAAGTTCCAGCGAGTAGTTGCTCGCGGGCTTCCTGCCAGTGCTCCATCAGGTACTGCGGCAGTTCTTCCACCGTCATGCCATCGACTCCGGGGCTGCCCCGGTTCTCACGTACCCGCGTCAACGCCGCCCTGACGTTGCCGCGCGCAACCACCGCTTCCATCAGGCGGTCGCTTCCCGAGCGCTCCTCTCCGTTCGTCAGCGTCGACGCTTCACCGCTGCGCTGGACCCTCGAGGCTTCACCTCTACCTTCCAGCGGCAGCCCCAATTGCTCGGGCTTCTGGCGCCTGGCGTCTTTCGGACTCACAGCGGTTTCGCTCTCCCTTCCGTTCGGCCCTTCATCAGCGCGGACATCGAGGCATCTGCCGTATCCCGCTGACTACTACGGCCTCTGCTGACTTCTCGCTCCGCGCTCCTGCGCGTCGCCCTTTCAGGCATAAAGCGAGATCTCCCCAGGTAAGGCTCCGTGACCTTCGCCGCACAACCGCCGGATCTACGCGATGACTCCTTGGCCGATAGAGCTTCGCGGTCATTTGCCCGCTCGCCCTGAGCCACCTCGCCTTGTATCCGGTTCCTGTTCGTCGGCTCGCGGCTTTGCTCCGCGCTTCCTCCAGACCTCATCTCACGATGACGCCCTTGCGCTTCGCTAGTGCTCGACGCGGCCTGCTCGCACAGAGGACTTTCACCTCCAAGTCACGCGCCATGCTGGGCGCACAAATAAAGCGGCCCCATCACGCGGGGCCGCTCTATTTTTATTCTGGGCCCAACTACTCGTTACAGGAGGCGCCGCTCGTGTCGAATGTGAAATCGAAGCTACCGGACGAGGTGACACCCAGGCATTTGCGCAGGATATAGCTCCCGACCAGGCTGCCCGACGACATACCACCCGTGAACGCGACGGTCTTGCATCCTTTCCCGTGGAATGTGGCAACGAATACCGTGCTGTTGACCTTTCCTTTGAGCGGACCTGTGATTCCACCGCCGATGCTAAGATGCGCGCCCGAGCCTTTGGCGATCTTTTTCTTGTGCTGAATGAACAGTAGGGCTCCGGTGCCGGCGCCCGAATTGGCGTCATCGATACTGCCGCTCCAGCATCCTGCGATATCCATCGGCGGCGCGGCCTTGTCTGGCTCGGTCACCGCGGCGCCTGGCGTCGTAGCGGTCCAGTCACTATCGGACGATGCGGTTTCTTGCGCGCTCGCGGATCGGCTGGGAAATACGGCTATTGCAGCGAACAGAAGCGCAGTTACCGCAGCTGTGACAATCAGCTTTGCAAAGGTTTTCGGTGCTGAAAACTCTGAAAAAAACTTCTCCACTCTCGATTCCTCCAAAAGAAAAATGTGACCGTGGAGTGTCGAGAGAAAACACAGTTATGTCAAATATACTGTCCGTAGCCGAACAAGGCTTGCAGTAACTTATCTAGTAATTATGCGCGGGAATCGCCAATATCAGCGATAATAAACCGATATGCAAGCTCAATTAACGAGGGATAAGACGAAATAGCGCTAGCGAACGACCCTCGAACAGCGGAGTCATCGTGAAGGCGACGCCGAGCTTTCCCATCTCATCTTTCAGCACTGTGCCGTACTCGCTCGATTCGGGGGCGCATAGCAGCAGGTAGGCGCCGCCGCTGGTGCGGGCTTTTGTGACGAGCAATTTTTCGGCTTGTGGCGATATCGAATCACGTACGAACAGGGTGGGCGGGATGGGTCCGGTCCATCCTTGGGTTCGTTTCACGAACAGTCGATTCAGATGGTAATCGGTGAAACTCTCTCCGGGGTCCACCGAGCTGAGTCCGATAAATTGGCGGTCGCTTGCCGGAAGGTAGAGCTGCAGAAACTGAAGCGAGATGTTGCTCGCGATCGTTGCGTCGGTGGGAATCTGCGGGCCAACCTGCTCGAGCGCCGCGACGATCGGCGATGCGATCGGCGGTGCGGAAAGTCTTGCGACGACCTCTCCGCCGATCGCGATTACCAGGATGGCGTCGAGGATTATCACGCCGAGCGCGCCCGCGGTCTGGCGCGGCGTTTTGCGGCTCGACGCAAGCTGCGCGCGCATCCAGCGGTTTGCCAGTGTCGCTCCGTAGGCTGCGCCAATGAACAACACGAAGGTCCCGGGCAGCAGGAACACCACGTCGGTGAAAACGTGGAAGATATAGATCGCGAACAGCGCGGCCAGAAATCCCAGTCCCAACCAGACCACGCGCCGCGCAGCGCGAAGCGCCGGTGAGCGAACGATCGCGGTGATTCCGATGATTGCGAAGACCGCCGCCGCGAACGGATACAGAAAATAGCGCGCATCGCCTCGGTCACCGAGCATCCCGTCCACACCCAGCAGCGCGCTCAGGTAGATCAACACGTTACCGTGCGGATTTCGCGGCAGCGTCGGCCCGAACAGGTAGGCGACCGAGAAGCCGGTTCCTCCGGCGGCGTAAACCTCTTTCACCCACCACGCGTATCCGCTGCGCAGCGCGCCACCGAGATAGACCGCATTGATCCGCAAGAGCCAGATGACGGGAAGCGCAAACGCAATTGCGAACCCCGCGAGCGGCTTGGCAAGCTCCTTGATTTTTCCTGGCGGCGGAGTGATCACGAATGCGAGCGCAAGTCCGACCAGCAAAGTCGCGTTGGTCGGACGAATCGCCACCGAAAATCCCGCTGCGAGGCCAAAGCCCGCCCACAGCGCGATGGTCGTCCGCGGCTGCGCGTGCGGTTTTTCCTCATCAATCGTGATTGCGAACAGCAGCCACGCCGCAATGATCGTCACCAGGATCGCGGGCACGTCGCTTAAGACCAGCGTCGAGTAGGTGATGAAGACCGGCGAGGTTGCGAGCACCAGCGCCGCAATTGTCGCGCATTGGAGGTCGAACATCCGCCGCGTGAGCGCGAAGATCGCCGCGATCGCGAGCAATCCCAGAGCGATCGTCACGATATATGCGTGCGAAACGGCCACCACGCGCGGCACTATCGCCGCGACGATCAGCGGGTAGCCAGCGGTATACCGCGACGGGTAAGTATAACCTCCGAAATGGAGCACCGGACCCATCCCATGCGCGAGGTTCACCGCCATCGCGGCGTATTCCAGACCGTCCGGCCACGGCATGAACTCTGCGCCGCGGCGCGAGCCCGCATGCAGCATCAGCAGCATCGCGAACGCGAGAATCGCCGCCAGCACGACCCCGTCGCGCGCGGTGAAACGCGCCGAGTTGGTGGCAGCCTCTTGCGGGCGGCGGCGGGGACTTTGAGATGACGCGGAAGTCATCGCGGGAGGCGCGCTCCAAAGCGTCGCTGGAGCTTCACGCGCAGATCGGCGCGGCGCTCGCGCTGGTGCTGCTCGTGCCACGCGTCATACGGCTGCTGTACCCGCAGATTTGGGTCGAGGATGACTTCTACCTCGAGAGCGCCTTCCTGGTCGCCTCCGGGATGCGTCCGTACCTGGATTTCGTGCATCCGCATCTGCCGATGCTCGAGTGGATCGCGGGCGGTTATGTAAAGATCTTTGGCGCGAGCCATTTTCGAATCGAACTCCTGAACGAAGCCGCGATTTATATCACGAGTACGATGGTTTTTGCGCTGGGTGCGCGAGCCGGCGGTCGGAGCGTCGGAGTTGCGTCGGCGATTCTATACGCTTTCAGCTCGCTGATCTTTCGCTATCACGCTTACGAGCGCGAATGTTTTGTCGCGCCGATCGTGGCGGGCACGGCGATCATGATTCTTGACGGCGCCGCGAGCGGGACATTCTTGCGCGCAATGGCGATTGCCGGGTTGCTCGCTCTGGCATGCTCGATCAAGCTCACGGCGGTTGTGCCAGCGGCGGTGATGCTCCTGTTCGTCGCGATAGCCGAGCGGCGGGCGATGCGGGCGATCGAAATCGGCGCAGCCTTGACGGCGGCGATCGGGCTTCTCTGCGCTTTCTGTTACTGGCGTTACGGCTTCGATTTCGTCTTTCAGACCTTCATCTTCCATTTCATGAAGGGGCGGGAGATCGGCGGCGCCGCGGCGCCCATCTACCCGGCGGAGATTCTCGATCTTCTCGCGCCGCTCGCGATCCTGGGCGCGATTCGCCTCGCGCTCGCGCGCACGCTCAATCGCGCAACCGCGCTCGTGCTGTATCTGGCAGGTGCTGAATATCTTTTCTTCGGCGTGCTCAGTCCGACCGCATGGGGGCACAACTATCTGGAAGCAATACCGTTTATCGCGATCGTCGCCGCACTCGGCGCGACGCGGCTGGCGCGCGCAATTCGCGATCTCGTCATGGCCGAACAGCATAACTCCGCCGATTGGCGATGGATCATCGGCGGCGGCGTTTTAATCGTCGTGTGTCTTGCGTGGCTAACTCCGCTGATCAACGAAAACTGGCTGCGCGGCAGCGTGTACGGCTTCGGCTACGTTCCGCGCGCGGAGGTAGCCGAGCTAGCGGCGGCGATCGACCGCGCGAGCGCGCCCGGCGACGAGATTATCGCGCCGTCATTTTTGTGCTTCGAAGCCAACCGGATCGAGCTGATTCGCTTTCCTGAAACCTACGGCGTGTATCGCGAGGCACGCACAGAATTCGCCAGGGATGGGTTCGTTGCGGCGCGGCGCAGGCTTGGCAACGCGGATTTCTTCGGACTTATCGCATCAACCTCGCACTATTGGACGGCCGAAATTCACGACGCGGTCGCGGCGCATCGCGTTCCGGTCGTGATTTCGGATTCGCCGCTGCAGTTGCTGCCACTGGTCGATGTACCGCCCGAGTTTCTCGCCTCGAGCGGATATCGTCCGCTGTTGCGCACCGAACATTTCACGGTATGGGTGAACGGTTCGCGCGGCTGGAATCACGGGCCCGAGAGCGGGCGCTAGTCCGCACGCTCCCGGGCAGTGAAAAAATCGGCTCTGTCGTTGCGGTGAGGAGTTTCAGTATCCGATCCGCTCGCGGCTCGCCTGCGGCCAGACCTCCTTGATGTTGTAGAAGGCCTGGAACGCGCGCGCACCCTTCGGCAGGACGACCCACGGCAATTTGCTCCGCGTGTAGATGTGCACGTCAGGCGTGACCGCCTCGGGCTGGTCGAGCGTGCCGGCGCGAACGAAATAGCTCTTGCCGGGAGCGCCGTAGTCGCTCCAGAGATAGGTTCCGCAGGTGCCGCAAAAGTAAACGTCGTGAGCCTGCCCGCTTCCGCCCTTCATCCGGTACGACTTGAGCAGCGCGTGATCGGCTTCCACGAACTGTTTCTCGATCCACAGGTTGATCACAAACGCGCTGCCCGTGAGGCGCTGGCAATCGCGGCAGTGACAGGCGTGAACGATCAGCGGATCGGCGGTGAGCTTGTAGCGCACCGCTCCGCAGGCGCATCTACCCTTTAGATCCATCGTGGCCGCTCCTTTGGCTCCGGATTGTTTCGGCTCATTCAGGTTCATGGCAAACCACCTCGAGATTGTTGCCGTCCGGGTCGAGGACGAACGCCGCGAAATAGGTCGGGCTGTAATCGGTTCGCAGGCCCGGCGCACCGTTATCCTTGCCTCCGGCCTTGAGCGCGGCCGCGTGGAACTCCTTGACCGCGGCGCGGGTCGCACTCTTGAGGGCGATATGCGCGCGGGTGGCGGGCGCGCCTTCGCCGATCCACAGATCGATCGCTCCCTTCGCGCCGAAGCCGGCGGCTTTGTTTTTCGCGTCGTCGTATTCCGCGTGATACCCGATCGGTTCGAGAGCCTTGGCGTAAAACGCGCGGCTCGCCTGGAAGCTCGTCACCTTGAGTCCGATATGGTCGATCATAGCTGGGTCTCCTGTTTTTGGTTCAAGTCCGCGTTTGCGGATGCTCGTGACGCGGAATCTAGCCTGTCGTGCTTTTGGGAAACTTGGTAAAAATTGCTCTATGGAGGCGCACCCAGATTCTCCCTCCTCCGAGCCGTGGCGCGATATAGTTCGCGACGGCCTGGTGCGGGTGCGTGAGTACCGATGCCTCGCGTCCGCAGGAGATCCGCCGCAGGACGACCAGTTCGATCTGGACGCGATCGCGATCGTTCGCTCGGGCGTCTTCGCAGTCCGAAGCGGCAAGCAATCCCAATTGCTGACGACCGGGTTCTTGCTGCTCGGCAACGCCGGACAGCATTACGAAGTCTCCCACGAGCACGCCGGCGGAGACTCGTGCCTCGTATTCAATTATCAGCGTCCGATTGTCGAGGAGCTTGCCGGATCGCTGAGACGCGGCGCCGAGCGTGGTCCATTCGCCCGCAATGTGCTCGCGCCCCGTCCGCGCGCCGACGCGATCATGCTGCTCGCTGAGGAGAGGCTTCGCTCCGGCGCATCTCTGATAGGAGTCGAAGAGTTGGGGCTTGCGATCGCCGAGTATGCTCTCGCCGAGGCCGGCGCAGGAACCGCGCGAAACGGGACGCCGCCGGCTCTGGAGAATCGTCGCGCACGGGAGCAGGTGCTCGCCGCGATCGCGCGTATCGAGCAGCACGCGCACGAAAAGCTCGACCTTGCGGGCCTTGCGCAATCGGTGAATTTGAGCCCGTTCCACTTCCTGCGAATTTTCAGGCGCGAGACCGGCGTCACGCCCTACCGTTTTCTGGTCCAGACGCGAATCCGCAACGCGATCGAACTCCTTCGGGACACTTCGCAACCGGTAACTGACATCGCCTTCGACGTCGGCTTCGGCGACCTGTCGAACTTCATCAACGCCTTCCGCCGCGAAGTCGGATGCTCCCCGCGCGCGTACAGAAAATCCGGCCTCCGGCTCACGCCGCGCGCTCAGCGGCGGCGCGTGGGCGGGTTGTAGACGTGAAAAAATGAGAATGCCGCGATCGTCAGCGCGTGCATGATCTCTCCGCTGCCGATCATCGACTTGATGCTCGCCAGCGGCACCAGCTCGACGTGGGTTTCCTCGGCGCCGAGCTCCTTGGGCTTGCGTCCAAGAGTCACGTTGCGCGCCAGGAACGAGTGGCAGACGTTCGATTCGATCGCAGGGTTCGGATGCACCTTGCCCAGTGCGACGATGGAATCGGAGTCGTAACCGGTCTCCTCGATCATTTCGCGCCGGGCGGCGTGCATCGGCGATTCGTCAGTCAAATCGACCATCCCGCCCGGAACCTCGAGCGTGAACTCCGAAATTCCATGGCGATACTGCCGGACCATCACGACCTGGCGATCACGCGTGAGCGGAATGATATTGATCCAATCGGTTGCGGTGAGCACGTAGAAATCGCGCTCCCCGCGGCGCGGATGGATCGAGTGGCGCCGCTCGAGATCGAAAATCGGCGTGTGATAGACGGTCTCGCTCTGAAGAACTTTCCATTTGTGGTGTTTCACTTAGGCTGCCCGATGTTCCCTGTGTCCCCGCAGCCGCAGATCGACGTCCTTGCTCTTCACGAAAAAAGTATCACTTGTGATACTTGCCTGTCACGCCGGACGGATTAGAAGAGGCGGCGATATTCGATTGCGGGACAACGATCCATGATCACTGTGAGTCCCGCTTTTTGCGCGCGGGCGGCGGCTTCTTCGTCGATTACGCCGAGTTGGCACCAGAGGATTTTGGCGCCCTTCTCGATCGACTCGGCGGCTGCGGCGGCGACGTGCTCGGAGCGGCGGAATACGTCCACGATTTCTACTGGCTCGGGAATCGACGCGAGGTTCGGATAGCATCGTTCACCCAGCGCCGGGCGGAGCGCGTCGGACTCGAGTTGCGGATTCACCGGAATCACGCGGTAGCCGTGCGACTTCCAGAGCTTCGCGATCTGCAGGCTGTCACGCGCGGGATTATCCGAACAACCCACGACCGCGACCGTGCAGGGCCGCGACAGAATCTCCTTGATCGTTGCGTCGTCGGGATTTTCGAAACGCATCTGCGCTCCTCCCCGAAAGCTATTCGTCGAACAGGCGATCGATCAGCGATGGAAGCAGCCGATTGATCTCCTCGCGGCACTCGGCAAATACGAGGTCGCCTTTCTCGTACGGATCATCGATATCACCCGAGGTTCCGGTGAACGAGCGCAGCGTATATACGTTCCTGCCGTGCGCGCCGGGAAATTTTTCGACCAGTTCGCGCGCCTGCTGCTCGGTCATCGCGATTACCAGGTCGGCGCGGTCGAGGATCTCCGGATGGCGCTTCAGATCAGTCGAGGTCGCTTCTTCGCCGATATCAATTCCCACGTCGCGCAGAACCAGGCGGGTATCGAGCGAGACCAGCGCACCATCGCGGGCATAAGGCGCGATTCCGGCGGAAGAGACGCTCACGTGGCGATCGATCCCGCGCGCGGTGAGCTCGCGGCGCAGCATATGCTCCGCCATCACACTGCGCGCGGTGTTCGCCGCGCAAATGAACAGGATAGAACGGAAGCGCGGCTCGCGAGGAGCCGCGCTTCCATCAGCTTTCTTATTGCGATGAATCGAATCCGGCAACTTAAACGTTGCCCGCCATAACGGAGCCCATGTTCTCTTTCTTGGTGGCGCCCTTGGCGAGCTCCTCCTTCAACTTCGTGCCGAGCTCGGCAGGATCCCACATCGAGCCCTTCTTGGCGACCTTGCCCACCGAATGCCACCCCTGCATCAGCCAGACGGTGCCCATCCCAACGCGGAAGACTTCGCCGTGGACATCCTTGGCGTCGTCGCTGCCGAGCCACGCCACCAGCGGCGCGACGTGCGCGGGCGTGAACGCGTCCCACTCACCGGCCTTCGCGGTACCCATCCCGGCGGCGGTCTGCGGGGTCGCATCGACCGTCAGGCGGGTGCGCGCGACCGGCGCGATCGCGTTGGCGGTGACGCCATAGCGGGTCATCTCGCGATCGACGATTATCGCCATCGCGGCGACCGCCGCTTTGGCTGCGCCGTAGTTCCCCTGGCCGGCGTTGCCCAGGATGCCGGAGTCGGAGCTGGTGTTGATGAGCCGGCCATTGAGCACGTTGCCGGCCTTATGCTGCTCGCGCCAATAGGCGGTCGCGTGGCGGGCGACGTTGAAGCTGCCCTTCAGATGCACGGCTGTGACCGCGTCCCAATCTTCCTCGCTCATGTTGAAGATCATGCGATCGCGCAGGATGCCGGCGTTGTTGACGAGGATGCTGAGCTTGCCGAAATTGTCGACCGCGCATTCGACGATCCGCTTGGCGGCCTTGAAGTCGGTGACGCTTTCGTAGTTGGCGACCGCCTCTCCGCCCGCTGCGCGGATTTCCTTGACGACGTCTTCGGCGGGCGAGCGCGACTGGCCGGTGCCGTCGAAATGGCCGCCCAGATCGTTGACCACGACCTTGGCGCCATGCTTTGCGAGCAGGAGCGCTTCTTCACGGCCGATGCCGCGTCCGGCTCCGGTGATTACTGCAACCTTTCCATCCAATAGTGCCATCGTTCTACTTCCTCTTCGTGCTAGTTCTGCTTCGTGTTCTCTTTCGGATTAGGGACCGCCTGTTGGGCGACCTCTCCGGGGCCTACCACATCAAATTTCTCGACCGGCTCGAGCATCGCCTCATCAACCTTCGACGGCATCTCGTAGATCAAATCAATTGTCATTTTCGACTTATCATTATCGCTGGGATAGAGCATGATGCTGCCCGGGCGCCCCTCTTTGTGGAAGTCGCAAGACCAGGTGCGCCGGGCGGGCATAATGAGCGACGAGGTAATGTGGAAATTGCCCTGCTTCAGCCCTTCCTTGAAGTAAGCGACCAGCGCGGGCATCGTGGCGTCGGTGGAAAACACCACCTCGCGCATCGCACCCTTTGGCCGGCGAACGTGATCGATGGTAGAGCTCGGGTAAATCGGCATCCCCGTGAAGATATCAGGGGGTAAGGTTTTGTACGGCTCATCGGGACCAAGCGCGACCGGCTTGGCTGCAGGAGGCGCTACCGGCGCGGACTTGTTGCATCCAGCGGTAACGCTCAGCAGGAACAGCGCCGCCAGCATCACATTTGAGTTCACGCGCGCTCCGGGAAGCGTCGCGTATGCGACCGCCACATAACGGTTGAACAAGTAGCGCACCAACTTCGTCGAATTAGACATCAGCGTTGTAGTATCGAAAAGAAATCCCAAAGATTCCGAAGTAACGCCAAGAGGAGCCGCAATCAGAAAAAAAAGAACCGCTCAGCGGTCAAAACTTGGATAGACTTGAGAGGCCAAGAAGTCAAGACAAGGCATCATCAAAGATGGCTGCCGATTTAAAAAGATGACTGCCGATCCAAACTCCGAAGGCTCCGACCGGGAGAAGTGCCCGAAACCTTGAATGCTCCCGCAAATTTCCCCGATTGCGCTAAGCGTGAATGCGCCCTATGCTTTGTTTAACGGGCCGTTTCGAATAGACGGCGAGGAGGGCGGCGTGATGCGCCCGCTAAAGTGGATGTTTTGTCTCCGCGACGTTAGTCCCTCTTGACAAAAACAACCCTTTGTTCCATTAAAGGCTTCCGCGTCGTCTCAGGCACGCCGGATTATTCCGTCTGCCGAATTGTGCGGTTTCCGGGGTGACGCGGGTATAGTGCGGCCGGTTCAGGGGAGAACCGCTGAAGGATAAGTTTGGGGCTAGAGAACGGTTCGAGCGGGACCTGAGAAATTGCGCCGCTCAAAATCTAAACCACATTAGTGAGGATAGGCGATGTCTAATCAGTTCAGCATCTTGGGGATGATTCAACAGGGCTACTACGCAACGTATCCCCTGCTGTTCATATCGGTGGTTTGCCTGGCGATCATCTTCGAGCGCTTGTGGGCGCTGCGTGGAATCATGTCGAAGACGGCTAAATCGGCCGACTCGCTGATCCCTCAGCTCCGTCAGGGCAACTTTAACCAGGCTCTGCAGGCGACTCAGGCTCGCGCGACCGCTTCCGACCGGGTGTTTCACACGCTGATTTCTGCTGCACAGACGATGGATCGGGATCATCTTGAGGATCTCGACGACGAACGGCGCTACCAAGAGAGCCTCGAGCTGAAGCGCTATGTCTGGGTGCTCGCGACCGCGGGCGCATCGGCACCGTTTATCGGACTGTTCGGAACCGTCGTCGGCATCCTGGTCGCGTTCCAATCGATGGCGATCATGGGCACCGGCGGATTCTCGGTCGTCGCAGCCGGTATTTCCGAAGCGTTGATTTCAACCGCGCTCGGGCTGGCCGTCGCAATCATCGCGGTTATCTTTTTCAACTACTTCTCGGTCAAGATCGAAAACATCAATGCGATCCTGCGTATCAACGCCGACCGTCTGATAGACGCGGCTCTGCAGGGGAGGCAAGCTGGTGGCCGTTAGTGGTCCCAAGGGTGAAGGCGGCGGGGTCTTCGCCGACATTAATATCACCCCGCTCACCGATATTTTCCTGGTGTTGTTGATCATCTTTATGGTGACTACGTCGGTCACGATCGAGTCGGCCGCGCATGTGGACTTGCCTAACGCAACCAACACCAACCCGGAAAACAAAGGCGTGATCGTCACCTACACGGCACAGCACGAGTTGTTCGTAAACTCGAAGGACGTTCCAGAACGGGAACTCCTGCCCAGCTTGCGCGAAGCGCTCAGCAAGGTGGACGCAAAAGTCGTGGTCTTCCAGGGCGACCGCAAAGTGCTCCTGGGTGACATGGTGCGAATCCTTAATATCGCCAAGGCCGCCGGCGCTGGCCAGATCGCAATCGCGGCCAAGCGCGTCACCGGCGCGCAGCTCGCCAACCAGGGAGCATCGGGAGGCTGAGCAGCGGGGCGTAACGCGCAAGCGGACGCATCCGTTCTCGAGAGGATTCGCCAATGACAAAGAAGCATAAGAAAGAGAGAGCTGGACATGCCAGCGGCGGCGTATTCTCCGACATCAACATCACGCCGTTGACTGACATCTTTCTGGTACTGCTGATCATCTTCATGGTGACCACCGCAGTCACCATCGAATCTGCCGCGCACGTTGATCTGCCTAAGGCGGAAGCAGCGGCCCCCACCGACAAGCCCAAGGGAGTCATCGTTACTTACACAGCGGACCATCAGATCATGGTGGGATCGCAGCAAGTGACGGAGGCGCAGTTGATGACGACGTTGCAGCAGCAGCTCGCGCCGTTGCAATCCTCGGACAAAATCGTGATCTTCCAGGGCGACCCGAAGGTTATTTTAGGCGACATGGTCCGGATTCTGGACATCGCCAAGACCGCGGGCGCTGAGGCAATCGCGATCGCCGTCTCATCGCTACCGCCGGGCGGTGGCTCGGGCTCAGCGCCGGGTGGCGGAGCGTAGCAGCGGGAGCACTTCATCAAATGTTCTGGCCAATATTAATTATAGTTCTGGTTATTTCGATGTTCGTTACGGCATTCGTGCTGTATCGAATGACCTCGAAGAAAGAAGCCGCGGCCGAAGTGCACGGCGACGAGGACACCGCCGACGTAAGCCGTCTGCAAAAGATCCGCGATGGACTACGGCTGATGATCGGTCCGTTTCCGCTCTCGGTCGCAATTCACGTCCTGATACTGCTGTTCCTCATTATCACGGTGCATGAGCAGCGCGGGCGTGAGTTGATCATGGTGAACCTGGAAGCGGGCGGCGGTGGTGGCGGCGGCAATGAGATGCAGGATCTCGACATGCCTGAAGTGCCGATGCCTGACACCGCGCCGCAGCAGATGGATACTCCGCAGGCCGTAGATACCTCGCAGGCGGTGGGACTTGCCAACGATTACGTGCGCGCAGCAGGCGGCGGCGGAATCGGAATCGGCCGTGGAGGCGGCATGGGTTCGGGCTACGGCCACGGCATCGGCGCGGGCTTCGGCGGGTTCATCGGAGAACTGCGCCGCAAAGGCTTGGACGTGGTGCTGGTGATCGACGGCACAGGCTCGATGGGGCTAATCATCAACGACGTGAAAGCCAAGATGGCGCAGCTCATCCAGGCGATCCATCGGCTGGTCCCGATCGCGCGTGTCGGGATTATCGTGTTCGGCGGCAAGGGCGAGAAGATGGAGATCCAGCCGCTTACGCTGTCGCCGCAGAAGCTGACCGACTTCCTCAACAACATCACCGCCAAGGGCGGCGGCGAATGGGAAGAAGACACGTTGGGGGCCTGTCAAACGGCGATCGGCAAGATGGACTGGAAGCCATACGCGAAAAAGGTGGTGGTGCTGGTGGGTGATTCGCCACCGGCAAAAGATGACTTCGCGCCACTGCTTGCGCTGATCCGCCAGTTCAAGACTGAGAACGGAACCTTCAATACGGTTGACGTTACCGCCGAAGAGCACGAGCGCTTCGAGCGTGAGTTTTGGCTGAAAGTGCATCGCGAGGAGCCGCCGAAAATCTCGGCACTGCCGCAGTTCGCCAAACAGACGCAGGCTGCTTTCAAGGTGCTGGCCAACGCGGGAGGCGGTGCGATGCGCTCGCTGACGCACGATTCGCACATCAACCAGCAGGTGCTGATCCTGGCCTTCGGCGAGCAGTGGCAGAACCAGGTCTCCGCGTTCGGCAGAGGAATCAATTCCGGAGGCGGCAGCGGCGGTTCGGAATAGCGAATTCGCGCGTGCTCGCGGCCGTCTAATCTGGTAAGGATTAGACCGCTATGAAAATACGATACATATCCAGCGCGGCCGCTCTGATAGCGGCCGCGCTGCTGTTTTCATCCGCCAATATACAACCCGTGCATGCGCAAGTGCTGCCGCATCATCGGGTCCAGCAGGACCTGACGCCGGCGCTGCAACGCTCGCTGACCGACAAGGTCTCGGACGAAGCGGGTCCGTACCTCGACGAACAGGACGAGCGCAAGGCTGCGAAAAAAACCTACGTCGATCTGCAGCAGAAATTCGAATACCTGCCGTCCTATGGTCCTAATCATCAGCTCTCGTGCAGCGTCAAGCTCGGCGGGGTCGAATATGACCCGACCAAACCTGGCAGCTCGAAGGGTGCTGCGACAGGCACGCTCAAGTACCTGGTCTTTTCCTACACACTGTACAAGGGCAAGTGGGTCGAGATGGCCAAGCCCAAGTGGGAGCAGCAGGCGCTCGGCGCGGCCGCCGGCCGAAAGATGACCGGCAACATCGCGCGCGGCGACACGCGGGCGCAGGCGCAGCAGAAAGCCGCTGCAGCTCACGCCGCTGCCGCGGCCGCGGCAGCAGCCGCGCAAAAAGCCGCCAACCAGTAGAGCAGGAAAGCCAGAGAAATAGATGGCGTCAGTCGGCAGCCGCCGAAGCTCTTTCTGAGGCGGCGGCAACGCGGCTGTGGAAGCGTCCGTAGCCGAAATAAATTCCAAATCCGATCGCCATCCAGACAAAGAACCTGATCCAGGTCACGGCCGGCAGGCTGAGCATCAGGTATAAACAAAAGATCACGCCGAGACTCGGCACGACCGGCACCAGCGGAGTGCGAAACGGCCGACGCATTTCCGGCGCGATCCAGCGCAGAATCATCAGCCCCAGGCATACCAACACGAACGCGAACAGGGTCCCGATATTGGTAAGCTCCGCGATTTCCTGAATCGGCAGCAGCGCGGCCGTGATCCCGACCGCAATTCCGGTCAACGTTGTCGGGATGTATGGAGTCCGGAAGCGCGGATGGATCCGGCTGAAGGCTGCCGGCAGCAATCCGTCGCGCGAGACCGCGTAGAACACCCGGGATTGCCCGAGCAGCAGCACCAGCAGCACAGAAGTCAACCCCGCCACCGCGCCAAGCGAGATTATTCCCGAGACCGCGTTCAATCCGCGATGCACGAAAGCGGATGCGAGCGGCGCGTTCAAGTCGATCGTGTGCGCCGGAACCATCCCGGTCAGCACGGCTGCGACCAGAATATAAAGCGCGGTGCAGACGAACAGCGACGCCAGGATTCCAATCGGAAGGTCGCGGTTCGGGTCGATTACTTCCTCGGCGGCGGTGGAAACCGCGTCGAATCCGATATAAGCGAAGAAGATCACGGCGGCGCCTTTCATAACTCCGGTCCATCCCATCGGCGCGAACGGCGACCAGTTGGCCGGGCGGATATAAAACGCGCCGACGACGATCACCAGCGCAATCGCGGCCAGCTTGATCGCGACGATAACCGAATTGAGCCGCGCGCTCTCTGAGATTCCGACATACAGCACCGCGGTAATCACCAGCACGATCAGCAGCGCGGGCAGATCGATCACCCCGCCGGGTCCCGCTCCGTGCGCGTGCGCGATCGCGCTTGGCAGGCGGATTCCGAAGCCTTTCAGAATCACTTGCAAGTAGCCGGACCATCCGACCGCAACCGCGGCTGCCCCGACGGCGTATTCGAGCACCAGATCCCATCCGATGATCCAGGCGACCAACTCGCCCATCGTGGCGTAGGAATAAGAATAGGCGCTGCCTGCGATCGGGATCATCGCGGCAAATTCGGCATAGCACAGCGCCGCCATCGCGCACGCAAATCCGGAGACCACGAATGAGAGCGTGACGGCGGGTCCGGCGTATTTTGCGGCCGCGACTCCGGTCAGCACGAAAATTCCGGCGCCGACGATCGCGCCGATCCCGAGCATCGTAAGGTCCAGCGCGCCGAGCGCGCGCTTCAATCCGCCGCTGCTTTCCGCCTCGGCCATCAGCATCGCGGCCGGCTTGCGGCGGAAAAGTTGGCGCGAGAGATTCCGGTTGCTCATCAACTACTCCCGCCCTGCGCGCGCATCGGGCTGGTCACCGCGGCTGCGTCACCATGCGGTGTACCCGCCGTCAACCGCGAGCATGGCGCCGGTAACGTAGCTGGAAGCGGGGGCCGCAAGGAAGACCACCGCGCCGCGGATTTCTTCGGGACGGCCCAAGCGGCCAAGCGGAGTGAAGCTCTCCATGCGCTGCCGGTTAGCGGCCTTGGCGATTCCGCCCTCGGTCGCCTCGGTGGGAATCCATCCGGGCGCGATCGCATTGACCAGGATTCCGTGCGGCGCCCATTCAACCGCGAGCTGCCGCGTGAGATTGCCGAGCGCGGCCTTGGTCGCGGCGTATGCCGACAGGCGATAGACCGAGCTCGCAACGCTTGCGTAGATTGAGGCCATGTTGATGATGCGGCCGGGCGTTTTCGCGGCGATAAGCGCGCGCACGACCCGCTGCGAGAGCATCATCGGCGCGGTGAGGTTCACCGCGAGCGCGTGATCCCAATCCTCACGCTTGAAATTTTCCGCGCGTCCGGTAGGCGAGACTCCCGCGTTGTTCACCAGGATATCGATCACGCCGCCGAGAGCGTCATTGGCCTGTGCAATCGCACGATCCAGATCGCCGTCGAGCGAAACGTCGGCGCCAATTCCTGCGGCTTTGACTTGATGATTCTTCGAAATTTCCGCGGCAAGTTTTTCGACGCGATCGGACCGCCGCGCGACCAGGGCGACGTCGGCGCCCGCGAGCGCAAGCGCAACCGCGCACTCAACCCCAAGTCCCGACGACGCGCCGGTGACCAGCGCCCGGCGCCCCCGCAACGAGAACAGCGATTCCAGAGAGTCCATTCATTTACCGCCTGAATCAGGCGGCGTGCCCGACGCGCGCGGCGATCTCCGCGCCATGCTCGCGCTCCGCGACTGCGAGATCGTACTGCACCTGCAGATTCATCCAGAACTGCGGGGCGTTGCCAAAGTATCGGCCAAGCCGGAGTGCCGTGTCGGGAGTAATCGCGCGCTTACGATTCAGAATCTCGACGATCCGTCCCGACGGCACGGCCAGATCGAGACTGAGGCGGTTAGCACTCAGCCCTCGCGCCACCAACTCTTGCTTCAAAATCTCACCCGGATGCGTTGGAATTCTTTTCATCACAATTCAGCCCTCGTGATAATCTACGATCTCGACGTTGTATACGTCTCCCGCGCGAAACTCGGAGCATATCCGCCATCGGCCATTTACCGATATCGCCCACTGGCCCCTGCGGTCACCTTTGAGACGGTGCAGATGAATGCTCCTTAGCGGGGGCAGATCCGAGAACGCGGTTGCGGCATTGAGCGCATCAAGCCGTTTGCGGGCAAGCGCTCGATCCAATGATCGAAATCCGCCAAGATTTTCTCCGTCAATAGATCCGCTCCGTCGCCCGGTTCTTGAAGCTTTTGATCACTTCGCCGACCAAGCTACTACGGTATGCGTACTACGTCAAGCAGATAATCGAGAATCGGAGCGTTCCGCGGGCGGCTAGTCGCCAAAGATCTCGCCGGCGGCTTGGGCCGCCATCGCGACCGCGCGATCGATATCCGCGCGCGAGATTCCGTAATGAGTGACCGCGCGGAACGAGCCGGGTTCGCGCGGCGAGAGCAGGACTCCACGCTCACGCATCGCTTCGTTGAACTTCCGCGCGCCCGCCGCCTCGCCATCAACGCCGAACACCACCATGTTGGTGCGGCGCGGGACAGGGCGCACGTTGATTCCCGCGACCAGCGCGAGGCCCTGCGCGAGAGCGCGTGCGTGCGAATGGTCCTCGGCCAGCCGATCAATCATCGTGGTCAGCGCGACGATTCCCGCCGCCGCCAGGATTCCCGCCTGGCGCATCCCGCCGCCAAGCAGCTTGCGCGTCCGGCGCGCGCGGGCGATAAACTGGCGGCTTCCGCACAGCATCGAGCCCGCAGGGCATCCAAGCCCCTTCGACAGGCAAAACGAGACCGTGTCGGCGTATCCGGCTATAGCCGCCGGTTTGGCTTCCAGAGCGGCCGCGGCGTTGAAGATGCGCGCACCGTCCAGATGAACAGGCAGCGCCTTGCGATGAGCCAGCTCGGCGACGGCGGCCATGTGCGACAGCGCGATTGGCGCGCCGCCGCATCGGTTATGCGTGTTTTCGATCACGACCAGCCCCGCGTGCGCGAAATGGTCGTCTTCCGGAGCGGAGAGTTCGCGCCGTAGTTGGTCGAGGGAAAGCTCACCACTCTCCTCGTTGTGAATCGGAGTCAGGATGATCCCGCCCAGCGCCGAGGCTCCGCCCGCTTCATAGAGGTTCGTATGCGATTCGGAGCCGACCAGCGCGCGGGTGCCGCGTGCGCAATGCGTCAGCATCGCGGCCAGATTACCCATCGTGCCGCTCGGCACCAGCAGCGCGGCCTCCTTGCCAACCATCGCGGCGGCCATCGCCTCGAGCCGGTTGACGGTGGGGTCCTCGCCGTAAACGTCGTCACCCAGATCGGCGCGCGCGATTGCCTCGCGCATCGCGGGTGTCGGCAAAGTAACCGTGTCGCTGCGCAGATCTATCACAAAAATTTGCGCGCTATGATTGCGGCGGTTCTCACTGGGTCAACGGATAGAGCGGCACAAAATTACCGTTGGAGGTATCGGTTGCCTGCACCGCATTCTCAGTGGTGTCGGAGTAATACAGCGTCCTGCCGTCGCTGGTGATGGCGCATCCCGAGCCGATATGCCCATTGACCTGGGTAAGCGTGGTCACGTTAATGGTGCCGGTGTCGATCTTGCGGATCGCGTGATTATCGCCGTCCATCACGTAGAGCGTGGTTCCGTTAAGGCACATCGCGCCCGGATTATTGAACTGCGCCTGCGGGCCAGGACCGTCCTTGCTGCCCTCCTCGCCGGTGCCCGCGATGGTCGAGGTCGTCATGCTCGAGAGATCGATTTTCCGGATTGAGTCGTTGCCAGTGTCGGCGACATAGACAAATTTACCGTCGGTGGCGATTCCGCTGGGTCCGTTAAATTCGGATTTGGTTGCGGGCCCGTCAATCTTTCCGCCAGTCTGGGCCTGTCCGCCGATCGTCTTGACCATCCCGTCTGACAGCGACATGCGGCGGATCGTGTTGTTGCCGCTGTCTGATATGTACAGGTTCTGTCCGTCGGTGGTGATTTGGGTAGGCAGATTGAAGTGCGCGGCGCTGGCGTGGCCGTCGTCGGTGCCCGAGATATTGGCGGTGCCGGCCGCGGTGCTGACAGTTTGGGCGTCCAGATTGATCTTGCGCAAGTCGGAATTGTTGGTATCGAGCACGTAGAGATCGCGGTTTACCAGCGCCATCCCGTCGGGGCTGTTGAAGCGCGCCGTGGCGCCCACGCCGTCGTTACTGCCGTCCTGGAAATTGGTTCCCGCGACCAATGTGATGCTGTGCGAGGCAACGTCTACCGCCACGATCGTGTTGTTGCGCGAGTTCGAGATGTAAACGGTGCGGTTATCGGTCGCCAGACCGGCCGGGAAATCCAGCCGCGGACCGGTTTGCAGGCTTGCGGTAGGAACCTGCGCGCGGGCCGGCGCAGCCGATCCGAAAATCGCCGTGAGCGCGGCGGCGGCCACCAGGGTTTCCATCGGTCGAAGAAGTTTTGCCATGTCGAACCTCGCCTATGCTCCAAAGCCATGCCGCGCGCGACGCGCGGGTTAAACCGGATCTCCGCGGCTACGGAAAAATCGCTTTTACGACTTCGTCGATCGCGCGCTTGCTGTCGGCTTCATCGGTCAGCGACCATGTTACCGCGACGGTTGCGGCGCGGCGCGGCGCGATGCCCTGCCGGATCAGCTCGCCCGCGTAAATCAGGAGCCGGGTCGAAACGCCTTCCTCGAGTCCCGACGCTTTCAGATTGCGCACCTTCTCGCCCAGCACCGCTAACTGCATCGCAATCTCACGGTCCAGCCCCGCCTCGTGCGCGATAATATCCACTTCCTTGGCCGCGGGCGGATAATCGAACTCGATCGTCACAAAGCGCTGGCGCGTCGAGTGCTTCAGGTTCTTCTGAATACTCTGGTAGCCGGGATTGTACGAGATGACCAGCAGAAAGCCGTCGTGCGCCTCGATCGTCTCGCCGCGCTTCTCGATCGGCAGGATTCGCCGATGGTCCGACAGCGGATGGATCAGCACGGTGGTGTCCTTGCGCGCCTCGACGACCTCGTCGAGATAGCAGATCGCCCCGCGGCGGACAGCCTGGGTCAGCGGCCCGTCAACCCACACGGTTTCGTCAGCCTGGATCAGATACCGCCCGACCAGATCCGAACCGGTCAAATCTTCGTGGCATGCGACCGTGATAAGTTCGTTGGGTCCGTTTTCGAGCGCGGCGAGCTGATGCGCCATATGCTCGACGAATCTGGTTTTGCCGCATCCGGTTGGCCCCTTTAGCAGGATCGGCAGCCGGGCGCTGTAAGCAGCGGTGAAGATCTGTACTTCGTCGCCGATCGGCAGGTAGTAAGGCGCGTTGGACGGATCGAGATGCTTTACCTCGGGCCCGTCGGCCTTGGAACGATTATCAAATTTCTTGAGCTCAATTCCCATCAGTCACCTTTAACGACCCGCACCTGTATAGACCTGTTCGCCCCTGTTGCGCGACGGCCACCGAGGCGGGCTCGGTCAAACCGCGATTCTAAGAGAGCAGGGCCGCAAGGTTCAAGGAGCGGAGGCCTCCTTGCGGCGCAAATTCACGCGCGACGAAGCTGATATAGCGCAGAGCCGTCGCGATTGTCCTTGACTTCGTAACCGCGCGCTTCGAGTTCCGCCCGCAGTTGGTCCGCGCGCTTGAAATCGCGCGCCTTGCGCGCCGCTGCGCGATCGTCGATCAAGGCCTGGATTTCGGGCGCGATTTGCGTGTTCGCGGCGGCCGCGCGAGTTTCGGCCAAGCCCAAGGCCAGCACCTGATCGAAGGTGCAAAGCGTTTTCCAGATCGTGCGTTCGCCGCGGCGATAAGCCTCGGCCACCAGCTCGAGCGCGATCGCAAGCGCCTGCGGCGTGTTGAGATCATTGTTCAGCGCATCGGTAAAGCGCTCGCGATACGGAAGCGCGAAGTCCTCATCCGCCGCGGCCGACACCGCGTCGGCAGGGACGCCACGCGCGAACTCGCGGAAGTAGTCGAGGTTCGATTGCGCGGCGCGCAACCCCTCGTCGGAAAGAGCAATCTCGGAGCGGTACTTCGCGCCCATGCAGAAAATCCGGAACGCCAGCGGATCAAACCCCATCGCGGTGACGTCGGAAAGCAGCGGAAACTTGCCCGCGCTCTTCGAAATCTTCGCGCCTTCCTTTCCGGTCAGCCACGCGTTGTGGACAAAATAGCGCACGAACGGATGATGCGTCGCGCTCTCGGACTGCGCGATCTCATTCTCGTGATGAATCGGAATATGGTCCATGCCGCCCGTGTGGATATCGATCGTCTCGCCTAAATATTTCATCGACATAGCGGAGCACTCGATATGCCATCCGGGGTAACCTCGGCCCCACGGCGAGTCCCACTGCATCATGTGATGAGGCTGCGCGAGAACCCATAGCGCGAAGTCGTGCGGACTTTTCTTGTCGGTGGAATGCTCTAGGCGCTGGCCCGCATTCTGCTCATCAAGGCTCTGGCGCGAGAGCCGTCCCACGCGATTGTCACCGCGATATTTTTCCACGTCGAAATAGACGCCTGAGGGTGTCACGTACCCCATTCCGGCAGCGATAATCCGCGCGATCAGATCGATCATCACGTCGATATGCTCGGTCGCGCGGCACCATACCTGCGGTGGCTCGACATGAACCGCAGCAAGATCGTCCTGGAACTGCTTGAGATAGAAATTCGCAACCTCGAGCGGAGTCTTGTGCTGCTCGCGCGCGGTCTTTTCGATCTTGTCCTCGCCGGCGTCCTCGTTGGAGGTCATGTGGCCGACGTCGGTCACGTTCATCACGTGCCGGACACTGTAGCCGTTCAGTTCGAGCGCGCGCCGCAGGAAGTCCCAGCACAGATAGGCGCGAATGTTTCCGAGATGCTGCGGCAGATAGACGGTCGGACCGCAAGAATACAAGCTGACGGCCGGAGGATGCTGCGGATGAAACTCCTCGACGGAGCGCGACAGCGTGTTGTAGATGAAAAACGGTTTCACGGCAGTGAGTCTGACAGCTTACCGCGCCCCATGATCGCGAGACAACGCATTCTGCGCGCGAGCAATGGGACAGTTTGATTGGCCGACGGTCTTCCGTGGGACATCATTGATGTTCCACTGTTGACTGATGTTCCAATGTTGCGGCGCGTTTCCTCGGTTGTCATTCTCGCGCGTGGCTGCCGCGCGAGGAATCCCGTGCTCGGCCTTCGGCCTTACGCAACTCGCGTGTGCGTGCACGGACGCCCCGGGATTTCTCCCTTCGGTCGAAATGACGGAAGTGGGCTTGGTGCTTGAGTATCTTAGCTTCAGCCAAGCCCCAATCGTCATTCCGAGCCTTGGGCGAGGAATCCCGAGGCGTCCATGCTCCGAGCCCGGATCACGTGCAGCGGCCTCTCGTCCGAGATTCCTCGCGTGCGGTCGCCTCGTTCGCGGGAATAGCCTCGGCGAAAGGCTCGCGTTAAAGGTGGCGATGGAGCATTGCTAAGGTCTGGCTTCGATATTCCGGAGGGGGCAGATGAACAACAAAGGCGCTGTCAGGGCGCTGACGCCTTAACGATTTGGCGCCGAAGTTTCTTTGATATTGCCGTTGGCGTCGCGCTGGTAGCGGCTGGCCGCGATTCGTTTGTATTGCCGGTCGGCCAGCCACGCGTAGCCGGGGACGTACCATAGGTAGGCGAGGATGCCGCGCAGCCCGGTTTGCATCCGCAGCACTTCGTTGATCGCGCGGGCGCCGCGGTGTACCCGGCCTTTATCGTCAACCGCGTGCAGCTCTTCGAGCAGCGCTTCCATCGTGAGGTCCGGGAACAGTGCGCGCGCCTCGGGGTTTTGAAGATCGAGCGGCTCGATCAACCCGGAATTGTCGAAATGGCGCACGCCTTCGACGCTGGCTCGACACATCACGCATGAGCCGTCGTACAGGATCGCGAGTTTGCCGGGCGAGGCCTTGCCGATTCGTTCGCCGGCGATTTCGTTCGCCGGCGCGCTCACCGGCGTGACAGCCGCGGATTTCCGCCCATCCGGGAAAGCTTCAGGTTCTCGGTGTAGATCCGCCATTCGTAGCCATCGAGCAGCGACTTCCATCCCGCCTCGACCGTATTCGCCGACTTGGCGAGGGTGGTCCAGGTGAGATGGCCGTCGGAGAATTTCTTGACCGACACGACTTCGGCTTCGGTCGAATCGCCGCTGGCGTGGGTGTAGGTCTCGATAACTCTGACGGTTTCGAGGAACGGGAAGTATTTCAGCAGCGCCTTGCGCAGCGCGACGTCGAGCGCGTGAACCACGCCGACGCCGCTGGCGGCTTCGGTTTCCTCGACCGTTCCGATCCGGATCACGACGGTGGCATCGATGGTCGCCTTGCCGTCGAACAGATCGTCGATCACCCTGCGCCGCGCGATCTCGAACGGCGCCAGGTAATCACGCGAGGTGCGCAGCTCGGCTAGCTCGCGCGAGGCTTGAGGCGCTTCGGCCTCGTAAAAGTCGGTCTGTCGTTCTGCACTCATTTGACGCACCCAACTCTGAAGGAATTATCGTAACCGTGTAGTGTCCTTTCAAGCACATTCCTTGATCCCGTATGGTTGACATATGCGCCGCGGAAGGAATGTGAACCCGGACTGGAGGAATTTGAGCATAAGGGCTGTCGATAAACGTGCATCGCACCCCGCAGGCGGCGCGCACGGGACGCTGATTTTGTTTGCGATGATCGCATTCGCCGCGATATCCCCGCTCTGCGGCGCGCATGCCGCCGACGTGAGCGTGCCGATCACGATCGATTACCTGACGCTTGGCGCCGCGCTCAAAGCCCAGATGTACACCGCACCGGGCGGCAAAGCCGCGCTGTGGAACGGCGCCGACCAGTGCCAGTTCCTTTCTGCGGAAAATCCTGTCTTCTCTTCCGCGAGTTCGCGCCTGCGCCTGGAGACGGCGGCAAGCCTGGGACTCGGCGTTGCCGTCGCAGGACGATGCGTCAGCCCGATTACGTGGAGCGGAATCGCCGAGGCTGAGTCATCGCCGTACATTGCACCGGGATTGCGCCTCAAAATTCGCATCGCAAATCTAAATCTCTACAACACGGCCCATCAGAAAACCTTCATCGTCGGCAAGGGCTTCGATCTGATTAAGCAATACCTGATCCCGGGACTTGAGACCTTTACCTATGATCTGAATCCCGCAATCCAGCAGCTTGGGGCACTGGCGGAGGAGGCGGCTACGCCAGACGTGGTCCCGCGAATCCAGGCCGCGATCAGCACGGTTCGCGCGGAGCCGCAGATCCAGGTGCTCGCTCAAGGCGTCAGGATAACGCTGGTGATTACGCTGCCGGATATGGCGGTGCCCTACCCCTCCGCAACGCCGGGTGAGCCGACTCCCGCCGAGCTGGCGGCGTTCCAGAAACAGCTTAATCAATGGGACGCGTTCCTGGTGTTTGCGATCAAGCAGCTCGGCGCGAATATCGGCGATCAGCAGTTCCGCGATCAGCTTCTGCAGATTTTGATCGAGAGCAGATTTCGTCTGGTTGACGCGCTTGCGAAGCCGCCGTCGGCTGCGGGACCCGATCCGGTACGGACGATCTTCCTTGATACCTGGCAGGAGCTCGGCGCCGCGGTGCATGACGCAGGCGCGCGCGGACAGCTTGGCGCGCAGGGCCTGCAGTTCCTTTCCTTCATCTCGGCCGGCGACGCGTTGTTCGCTCTCGATGAAGCGGCGCCCGCTCTAGGGATGCGCGTGTCAGCGGAGGATTTGCGCCGCCTCGCGCATATCATGGCGCCCAATGCGACCGGCGATCCGCTGCAATTTAATTTCGACGAAGACCAGAGTCTCAAAGGCATGTTCGGAGTGACCGAGCCGCTCTCGAGCCCGCCCTCGGCCAACCCCGACGAGACGGGAGACCTGTCGGGGGTGACGCCCGAGGCGTCGCCCGCACCGACGCCTTCCGCGCTCGCAACGTTCTCGGAGTCCGACCTTGGACCTTCTGCCGCCACTGCGGAGCCGAGCGCAACGGCAACGCCGCCTTCGCTCGCACCAATCAAGCCGCTGCCACCCGAGGTTCCGGTGCCGACGCCCACTGCCGCGGCGCCAACGCCGGCTGTATCGCCGACACCGTCTGCGTCACCGACTTCCGCGCCGCATGCGGCCGCGGAGCGATGGCTTCGCATCCCGATATGGCTAATCGAACCCACCGAGGCGGCTGCCGCCGAGCCGGGGATTATTCCGGAACTGGCCAAAGTCGCGCAGCGGCTCCGACGAGTGGTAGTCAATCAATCCAACGCCCAGCCCTATCGCCAGACGATGGACCAGCTGCTGACGCTGAGCACGCAGCGCGAGATTGGTGATACCAACCTGGCGCCTCGCTATCAGCCGACTCTGCGGCTGCTGGTCAAAAGCGCGGCGTGGCAGGAAAGCTGCTGGCGGCAATTCGTGCGGGTGAACGATCGCGTGACATGGCTCGAAAGCTCGACCGGCGACATCGGCCTGATGCAGGTGAACAAGCACGTATGGCGCGGCTTCTACAACCTGGACAAGCTGCGCTGGGACGTTCTGTACAACGCGGGCGCGGGCACCGAGATTCTGGGTGAGATGCTCAGAACGGTGGCCGCGAAGCCGCATATAGATCCGATTCACGACAATACCCACGCCCTGGCGCGGTCGGCATACGCGGCGTACAACGGCGGCCCGGACGCATACAACCGCTGGCGCACGCCCGGACGCGAGAAACGCCAGGCACGCGCGATCGACGCCGCATTCGAGAAAAAACTACGCGCGGTCGAGCGCGGCGATCAGATCGACATTCTCAGTTGCGAGCAGGAATGGGGTCATCCGTCGGCGCAGTGACCGGCAACGTTACATCGCGAGTCCGCCATCGACGTTGATCACCGCGCCGGTGACGTACGCGGCCGCGTCGGAGAGCAGGAACGCCGCCATCGGCGCTACGTCTGCGACGCGGCCGAAGCGTCCGAGTGGAATCATCGCGAGCGCCTGCGCCCTGTTTTCCTCGGGCAACGAGGCCGTCATGTCGGTTTCGATAAATCCAAGCGCCAGCGCGTTGGCCCGCACGCCGAGACGGCCGACTTCCTTCGCCAGCGACTTGGTCAGCCCGATCACCCCGGCCTTGGCCGCCGAGTAGTTAACTTGTCCTGGAAGTCCGATGAGCCCGCTGACCGAAGTGATGTTGAGAATCGAGCCGCGCTTGGCTTTCATCATCATGAACGCCGCCGCGCGCACGAAATTAAATGACCCGGTCAGATTGGTGCGGATAACCTCGGCCCAATCCTCCTCGCTCATCATCACGAGAACCTTGTCGCGCGTGATACCGGCATTGTTGACCAGTCCGTCGATCGCGCCGAATTCTTTCTTGACCGCGTTGACCATCTCACGCACCGACTTCAAGTCGCCGACGTCGCATTTGAAGGCGAGCGCGCGTCCTCCAAGCGCATCGATCTCGGCCTTGACCTCGGCGGCCTGCGCCTCGCTCTTCACGTAGTTAAAGGCAATCCGCGCGCCGCGCCGCGCGCATTCGAGCGCGATTTCCCTGCCAATTCCGCGCGTGGCGCCAGTCACGATAATTCCTTTGCCGTCCAGATCTTTCACTGCCGTCTCCATTGCAATCCTAAGTATCGGAATCGAATCGCGCCGCTTCGCGCTCGAGCACCTCGCGATATTGCGCGATATACGACAGGTAGTTGAAGCTGAAGGCGCGCTCAAGTTCAGCGTCATAGGCAGGCCGTTCGCCGCCGAGCGCGGAAATCAACTGCGCGTAGAGCGCCCACTCTTCCGAGCGCGGCGCCTTGCGAAGATTATCGCGCCGGAGCATCACCTGCATCGGGTCGCATCCGATGACCGCGGCGAGCAAACGGACCAACTCGCTTTCGTTCTTCGCTATTTCATCGCGTGCGAACATGTTGACCGAGAAAATCAGCATCGCGCCAAGGCACGCTTCGACTGTGGCCGGCGTCGCGCGGTCGCGATAGTTCTCGAGCGGTCCGCCGCGCGTGAGTGCGTAGGCAAGGAACTCCGCATTCGCGGCCAGGATTATCGAAACGAACCCAATCGCCTGCGGAGCTCCGAAACGTGCGAGCCTTGCGCGCATCGGGGCTATCGCGGGACGCGCGTAGCGCCGCATGAAGCGCCGCCGCGCGGGCGAGAGCCAGAAGAGCAGCGCCGCGAGCATCGTGGCGTCGGTTTAGCATATCCACAGCGCGTGCAGAATCGATGCTGCGTTGCGAGCAGCCGAGCGTTCCCGCACAATCGCGGCTGCGAAGCCGATTACCCGGATAGCTGGAGGTGAACATGGAACAGACGGCAATCTTTGGTCCGATGTTCGCGATGATGCTCCTGACGCTCGCGGTGTGGGTCTACATGTACATCCGCCGGATTGGTTTCATCAGCTCGCACAAGTTCACTCAGAAGGATCTGACTCCCGCCGCGTTGGCACAACTCTCACCGCCAGAGGTCTCGAATCCCTCTGACAATTTGAAGAATCTGTTCGAGATTCCAGTGCTATTCTACGTCCTCGTGCTCTATCTTTTCGCAGCAAAGCAGGTCGATGCGGTGTACGTGGACGCCGCATGGATTTTTGTCGCATTTCGCGTCATGCACAGCGCCGTCCACTGCACGTTCAACCTGATCATGCTTCGATTTTATCTCTACCTGATCGCGACGGTCGCCGTATGGTTCATCGCAATCCGCGCCGGGGTCGTTTACCTGGCCGGCTGAAAGATAAAAAAAGGCCGCTCAAGTGCTTACCCGAGCGGCCAATGTGGGTGGTCTAAATTATTTCAGGCGCTGAACGATGAGCCGCAACCGCAGGTGCGGCTGGCGCGAGGATTGTCAAAGCGGAAGCCCGCGCCGTGCAGACCCTCTACGAAATCGAGCGTGGTGCCCGCGATGTAGGGCAGCGAGAAATCGTCGATATACACGCGCATCCCGTCGAACTCTGCCACCCGGTCGCCGTCTTTCTGCTCGTCGAACTTGATTTGATACTGAAAGCCCGAGCATCCTCCGCCGACCACGCTGATGCGGATGCCGTGCTCGGCGCCGAGGCCTTCTTTCGCGTGCATCTTGCGCACCATCTCGACCGCTTTGGGCGTGAGCTTCACGTCGGGCAGAGTCGAGTTGTCGACTGGCGCGGAATTCTCCGGAGCGGAACTCTCCGCGCGGGAATGTTCGATATGGAGCTCTTTGTGCTCTTCCTGGTTCATTTCCTCGGCCATCTTGGTCCTCCGGATACGGCTGCGGTCAAACCCGCACCTCCCTGACACTTTGAACCTAATAACTCCTAATTCTGGAGTCAATCACTCCACAATTATAGACTCAATTATGCCGCCCGAATGCTAAGGTTTTTTGATTGCTCATGGCCGATCTGACGAAAATCATAGGGGATGCCGCCAAAGCGCGCGGGTTCGCGATGGTGGGTTTTGCGCGGCTGCATCCGCTTGAGGCTCGCGACAAATTCTTCTCCGATTGGCTGGCCGACGGCCGCCACGGCACGATGCAGTATCTCGCGCGCGATCCGGCGCGGCGTATCGATCCTCACGTGCTCGACTCGCGCTTTAAAACCGTCGTCAGCCTCGCCTACCCTTATGCGGCCGTGCGGCCGCCGGAAATCGATTGGCGCGCGGAGCTGCGGGGGCGAGTGGCAACGTATGCGCTTGGCCCGGACTATCACGACGATGTTCTTGCCGCCGCGAAGTCCGTCGCCGCGGCTGGCGTGGCCGAGCATCCCGATTCAATCACGCGCACGTACGTCGATACCGGGCCGGTTTTCGAACGCGAATGGGCTTCCCAAGCGGGGCTTGGATGGTTCGGTCGCAACACGATGCTGCTGAATCGGGAGCATGGCTCGTACTTTTTTCTCGCCGAGATTTTCACCGACATCGAAATCGACGCGCCCTCCGCGCCCTATCGCGACCATTGCGGAACCTGCCGTCGATGCGTCGATTTATGCCCGACGGGAGCGCTGGAAGACGGCTACAAGATCGAGCCGCGCGTATGCATCTCGTATTTGACGATCGAGCATCGCGGCGCGATTGCGCGCGAACTTCGCCCGAAGCTCGGCGAATGGATTTTTGGTTGCGACATCTGCAACGACGTATGCCCGTGGAACACGCCCGAAAACGAAGCAAAGCATGACGGCGATCGGCCGGCGGCGTTGCCGTTTCTGCCGGACCTCCTCGCGCTCGACGACGCGGCCTTCAGCCGCAGATTCTCCGGCAGCGCGATCAAACGTACCAAGCGGCGCGGGCTGTTGCGCAATGCCGCCATCGTTTTGGGCAACACCGGAAATCGTGACGCGGTCCCTGCGCTCGCGCGCACGCTCGAAAATGAATACGAACCCATCGTGCGTGCGCATGCTGCATGGGCGCTCGGCAACCTCGGCGGAGCGGCGGCACGAAACGCGCTCGAACGAGCATTACAACGAGAGATCGACACCGAAGTCGCTCGGGAGATCGGTCTTGCGCTGGGCGAAATCGGAACCCAGGTGCTTGTCAAAGCCCGCGCGCCATTAGAGACTCGGAAGTGATGAGTTCTGCGATGAACGATGACGCGCGCCGCGAATTTACCACGATCGCCTCGCGCGAGCCGGTTCCACTGGCGCGCGGAGCGCTGCTGATCGCCAAAGAGGAGTATCCGGCGCTCGATGTGGACCACTATCTCAATCGAATCACCGAGCTGGCGCGCGAGGCAGAGCCTACAGTTCACGCGGGCGGTGACACTGTCGAACGGATTCAGCTTCTGTCGCATTTCCTGTTCGAGCAGAAGGGCTTCCACGGAAATCGCGACGAGTACAGCGACCCGCGCAATTCGTTTCTGAACGACGTGCTCGAGCGCCACAAGGGAATTCCGATCACGCTCTCGGTGATTTACCTAGAAGTAGGGCGGCGGCTCGGGCTCAACCTTTACGGCATCTCGTTTCCGACGCATTTCCTGGTCAAGGCGGTCAACGAACGCGGAGAGCTGGTGATCGATCCATTTTACGACGGCGCGATCCTGACGCTCGAGGACATTCGCGCCCGGCTGGCGGAGAACTTTGGCCAGCCGGTCGAGTTGCATCCGGCAATGCTCAAGCCAGTCGGTGCGCGCGCGACCCTCGCGCGGATTCTGCGCAACCTGAAAGGTATCTATCTCGCGGCGTCGGACTGGAACCGGGCGCTTTCCGCGCTCGATCGCATCTTGCTGCTCGACCCGCGTTCGGTCGAAGAACTCGCCGAACGTGGCGGCCTGTTCGAGCGGCTCGAATGCTTCCAGGCCGCGCTCGACGATTTCCAGAGCTTTCTGTCGATCGCGCCGGAGCATCCCGGAGCGGAAAATGCGCGGGATTCGGTGCTGCGCCTGGTGCGCCAGGTCGCGCTGATCAACTAGACCGCGTCCGGGCGCGCGCTGATTCTGGTTTGATTTGTTCCGATGATCGAATCGCACAAACCGCGCGACTTTTTTGAGGCGAGCGCCGCCGGCGCCGCCGACCATGATCTGCGCCGCAAGCTCGAGAGCGCCAGCGCGCGCCACCTCGAGCACTTCGGACAGGTGCGCGACGAATTCGCGCCGTACGAAAACGAACGGACCACGGCGCGCGCGATCAAGCAGGACGCGATCGGCCGGCTCGACGAGTTGCTGGTCGAGCTGACGAAAAAACTCGAAGCGCACGGATGCAAGGTCTTCCTTGCCGCGAACGCCGCTGAGGCGCGCGATTATATTGTGAAGCTCGCGCAGGCTTCAGGAGCCAAGCGCATCGTCAAGGGCAAGTCGATGACGACCGAGGAGATCACGCTCAACCCCGCGTTGGAAAGCGCCGGGATGGAGGTGGTCGAGACCGACCTCGGCGAATATATCGTGCAGCTTCGCCACGAGCCGCCCTCGCATATCATCACGCCCGCGATTCATCTCTCGAAGGAAGACATCGGAAATCTTTTTCACGAGAAGTTCGGAATTCCGTACACCCCCGAACCGGCCGAGCTGACCGCCGAGGCGCGCGCACGCCTGCGCGAGAGTTTTCTGCGCGCTGATTTCGGAATCACCGGCGTCAATTTCGCGATCGCCGAGACCGGCACCCTGGTCGTGGTCGAGAACGAAGGCAACGGCCGCATGTCCTCGACGCTGCCCGAAATTTTCGTCGCTGTCATGGGAATCGAAAAGGTCATTCCCAGGCTTGCCGACCTTCCGCACTTTCTTGAAATCCTCGGACGCACGGCGACCGGACAAAAGCTCACCACCTACACCAACTTTATCCGCGGACCGCGCGCGCCCGGCGAACTTGACGGGCCTCGCGAGATGCACGTGGTCGTCCTCGACAACGGGCGCAGTGCCATGCTCGCCGACCCCGTGTTGCGCGAAGCGCTGATGTGCATCCGATGCGGCGCGTGCCTGAACGTGTGCCCCGTCTATCGGCATATCGGAGGCCACGCCTACCAATCGCCGTATCCCGGGCCGATCGGATCGATAATCAGCCCGAACCTGGTCGGTTCCGCCGCCGCGCATTTGCCCTTCGCCTCGACGCTGTGCGGCGCGTGCAAAGATGTGTGCCCGGTGAAGATCGATATCCCGCGCATCCTGCTCCATCTGCGCTGGAAGGAAACCTCGTCGGAGACCCCGCCCAACTGGCCTGGCGCGGCAACCCGAGCGCGCGCAGGAGCGCGGCGCTTCGCGCGGATGGCGCGGCATCCGCGCACTATCCGGATCCTCGGGCGTATCGCCGCGATGGTGATGAAGCCTCTGGCGCATGATGGATGGATTCGGCGGATGCCGCCGCCGTTTGGCAACTGGACGAAAATTCGCGACTTTCCGCGGCCGCGGCCGAGGGCGCGCCCCTCCGCCGAAAGCCGGGACGCGAAGAGTTGACGATGGCCGAGCTGCACAAAATTGTTGCGACGCTCAAGACCGCTCTGGAAGCGGGCGCGCCGATGCCGGCGCACGATTACCCGGTCCACGCGGCAGTTCCGCTCGCCACCGATGCGTATCGCGCGGAACTGGTCGCGCGTTTTGCGCGCGAGCTCGAAGCGGTTGGCGGACGCTTCCTGGGCGTGTTCACGCCGGCCGAAGCGACCAACCGAATCGTCGCGCTGGCGAAGGAAACGAACCCACGCCTGGTCGCGATCGGCGACGGGGTCGCCACCGACGCGAATGCGATCGCGACCGCGCTCGACGCCGCGGGAATCGCCGTGATGCGCACCGCGCCGACCACCGACCCTGAAGCGCGCGCCGCAATTCGCGATCGCATGGCAAGGGCGGATATCGGAATCGCGGAGGCCGACTTCGCAATCGCCTCGACTGGCACGCTGGCGGTCCTGTCGATGCCGACGCGGCCGGGTTCGCTCACGTTGCTTGCGCCCACCAGCGTGATTTTCGTGCGGATCGATCGAATCGTTCCCGACCTTGCCGCCGCGCTCGACGCGTTCGGTCCCGACACGCTAGCGGCCAATCGCATGACACTCATCACCGGACCGAGCCGCACCGCCGATATCGAAAAGCGCATCGTGCTCGGCGTCCACGGCCCGAAATCTCTCGACGTGCTCGTCATCTGGCCGCACGATGACTGAAGTTCAGCTCTTCTCGACTTGCCTTGCCGAAGAATTTTTTCCCGAAGTCGGCGACGCCGCGGCGACCGTGCTCGAGCGGCTGCGGCTCAAGGTGCGTCCACTGCGCGGCACGTTCTGCTGCGGACAAGTCGCGTTCAACGAAGGCTTTCGCGACGAGGCGATCGACCTCGCGCGGCGTTTCCTGGCGGCGTGCAGACCCGACACGCCGGTAATCGTGCCGTCGGGCTCGTGCTCGAGCATGCTAAAGATTTTCTATTCCGATCTTCTCGCGCATGACCAAGCCCTCGCGCAGAAGGCCGCCGCGATTCGTCCGTGGATTTACGAATTCTCGCAATTCATCGTCAGCGTGATAAAGGTCAAATATGTCGGCGCGCGGTTCGAGCGCGCGGTCGCGTACCATCCCTCGTGCCATCTGATGCGCGAGCTGCGCGTGCGCGAGGAGCCGATGGCGCTGCTGAGCGCCGTCAACGGGATTCGGCTGGTTGAGGTGCGCGACCGCGAAGAATGCTGCGGCTTTGGCGGGCTGTTCTCGGTCAAGTTTCCGCATATTTCGGGCGCGATGCTCGAAGACAAGCTCGCGAGAATTCGCGAAAGCGGCGCAGAGGTCGTGGTTTCGAACGATTGCGGATGCCTGATGCAAATTGGCGGCGGACTTCATCGCGCGGGCGCGGGAATCGAGGTGCGCCACCTCGCGGAGATTCTGGCCGCGCGCTGACGATCAAACGGCGGCGCGATTCTCACGCGGAGCGCGGGCGGATCTCACCGCGCTCAAGCATACGATCATCAGTATCGTGATCCCGAGTGCGAGCTGCATCGAGCCGCGTGCGCCAATCGTCGCGAGCGCGTAGCCCATCATCCACGGCACCAGGATTGCCCCGATCGCGCCGCCGGCCGCGACGACCGAGGTCATCCGTCCGACCTCGGCGGGAAAAGCCGCCGCCCCAATTGCGATCATGTTGGGAAACACCGGACCATAGCCTGCGCCGATCAGAAAAATCATCACGGCTGCGAATCCCGGTAGCGCCGGTCCAGCAATCAGTCCGGCAATCGCCGCGGCGCTGAGCGCCGCCGCCCCAACCGACATCGCTTTCGGTGCAGCTCGATGCGCCAGCGCGCCGCCCGCCATTCGGCCTGCGACCAATCCGGACCAATAGAGGGAAACCGCCCACGAAGCGACCGCGGCCGACACTGCCGTGCGCGCGCGCAAATACGAAAACAGCCAAGCGCCAACTCCGGTCTCCGCGCCGACGTAGAGAAACAGGACGGCGGCGATTATCCAGATCATCGGATGCGCCAGAACGGCGAGCGCGCCTTCGACCTCTTCGGGTGCGGCGCGGGTGTCGACCGACGGCGCCCGCCACAGCATCAGGGCCACGGCGGCGGTCACAACGGCGCCGCCCACGAAGGTTGTCGAATAAGGGACGTGGTCTCGCAGCGCGAACCCGACGATCAGAGGACCCAACAGCGCGCCGATTCCGAACATCATGTGCAGATAATTGAGCGCCGCGCCCAGCCGCTCGCGATTCAGATCGGCGACGATCGCGTTGCTCGCGATATCGATCGCGCCCTGCCCAAGTCCGGCCACCGCGGCCGCCGCGAGCATCAGCCCAAGCCGCGGTGCGAACGCGACGCCGCACAGACCCACACTCACCAGGACCATCGCGCCGCCGAGCATCTGCTGCGCACTGCGCCGATGCGCGATCTCTCCGCCCGCAAGCAGCGCGGCGAAGTAGCCCGCCGCGACCGCGCTGACTACCAGCCCACCGCGATCAATCGGCACGCGCATCGACGCGGAGATCTCGACCAGGAACGGCCCGAGCCATCCGACGTTCACACCCTGCGTGACCATACACGCGTACGCAAGGCGGGTGACCCGGCGCTCGGCACTGCGCGCCTCGAGCGCTGAAGCCTCAGCTAATCCGGACTGAATAGAAATTGCGGTCAGGCCCGGCCGGCTTGCGAGGTCGCAATCAGATTGGCGATTTTCTGAACCCGCTCTTCGAGCCGGGCCTCGTGCTCGCGGACGTGAGCCTCGAGCGCCCCTGCTTGCTCAGAAAGCTCGCTGACTTTGCGCTCGAGCTCAACGATTCGCGCTTCCAGCCGAACCTCGCTCGTGGACGATTTCTTCGTTCCGCCGTTAGACATGACGTTTCCTCCGCGAGCGCTCGCGTATCAGTGGCGCTCGTGAACGTAGATCCCGGGCGCGGGGTCTGACGGCTGGTAGCGATCGCTGCCGAGCCGCGACGGCGCGAGTTTTTCCCATCCGGCGCGCGCGGTCAGCCACTTTAGCCAGTGATCCCACCAGCTCCCCTTGTTCTCGGCCGCACCCTTGAGCCAGTTGTCCGGATCATCCGGAAGGCGCTGGTTTATATAGTACCGTGCTTTGAAATTTCCCGGCGGATTCACCAGGCTCTGAATATGCCCACTGGAGCCGAGCACAAACTCGACGTTCCCGCCGAACATCCGGGTCGAGCGATAGCAGGCGCGCCAGGCGCAAATATGATCGGTCATCCCCGCGACCAGGTACATATCGTTCTTGACCGAGCGCAAATCGACCGGCGTGCCGAGGATAGTAACTTCGTTTGGACTGACTAATGGATTGGTCAAAAAGAGACCCAGAAAGCCCTCGTGAAGTTTAGCGGGCAGGCAGGTCGAATCACTATTCCAATAGAGTATGTCGAATGGGGCGGGCTGCTGGCCCATCAGATAGTTATTCACCCAGTAGTTCCAGACCAGGTCGTTGGGCCGAAGCCACGCAAAGACGCGCGCCATGTCGGCGCCGTCGAGTATTCCTTTGCGCCTCGAGCGCGCGATCGCCGACTTGATCGCGTCCTCGGTCGCGAACATCCCGGTCATCGACGGCATCGAGGTATCCAGCATCGTCACCAGCAGCGTCGCCGCATGTACCCGGCTCTCTCCGGCCGCCGCCAGATGCCCCAGCATCAGCGAGGTGGTGATTCCGCCGGCACAGACCGCGACTATGTTCGCGTCGGCGCTGCCGGTGATTTCGCACGCGGCGTCGACCGCCTGCTTGCACGCGGTTACATAGTCGTCGAGGCCCCAGTCGCGGTTTGCGGCGGTTGGATTTTGCCAACTGATCGTGAATACCTGAATTCCGTGCTTGACTGCATATTCGATAAAGCTGCGGCCGGGCGCCAGATCCATGATGTAGTATTTGTTGATCTGCGGCGGAATCAGCACCATCGGCCGCTCGAATACTTTTTCGGTAGACGGTGTGTACTGAATCACTTCGCACAACGGAGTACGCAGCACTACCGCTCCGGGCGACACCGCGAGATTTCTGCCGACCTCGAACGGACGCTTGTCCACCTGCTCGGGCATCGCGCCGTTGTAAATGACGTCGCTGACAAGGTTCTTGAGTCCGCGCGCGAGGCTCATGCCGGCGGTGTCGAACACGCGTTTGAGCGCGGCCGGATTCCCCGCCAGCATGTTGGTCGGCGCGAGCGCCTCGGTCATCAGGGTGACCGCGAAGCGCATCTGCTCGGCGTCCTTCCAGTCGCCAAAGTCGTCGTCGCCGACCAGATCGTGCATCGCGGTGCGCCACGCCAGATAGGACTGCATCACGCGCCGGTAGATCGGATGCTCGCGCCACGCGGCGTCGCCAAAACGCTTGTCGCCCGCTTCGGGCTCGATCTCCGACATCCCGGTCGCGACCTGCGCGATCTCGAGGCCGAGCTGCATGCCGCGTGAGGCAACCGCCGCCGGATGCGCCGCAAGATGGCCGAAGAATCGGGCGAGCGTGCCGACTACCTGCGCCGCATCGATTCCGACGAATGGATTGGCACCGAGAATCGCGTTCAGTGCGGGATGATCTTCTTCTGCTATTTTGTGTTCAGCGGGACTGGCGTCAGCCCGGGTTTTGACGGCGGCATCCATAGTCTCACCTCGCGCCCGACTGGTTCACTTCTCAGCCGAGCAACTCTATCCCGTGCGAGAACATCGTGGGCGCAGAGAGTGCGATATCTTCCCAGTGCGGATCATCGCGCTTGCCGCGCCGATGCAGCATCACGTTGAAGCAGGTGATAACGCCGAAGCGATAGCCCGCGAACGCGCGGAACCATCGCACTTCATCTTCCGGGACTGGAACTCCGGCGACCTCCGAGTACGCCGTGAAGATCTCGTCAGCGCTGAGCGGCGAAGTCCGAGTCGCGTCGTTGGTGACATAGAAACTCGCAGGGTCGGCGAAGAAAGAAATCCATCCGACGTCGAGCAGAGTTGGGCCGCATAGCGCTATCTCCCAATCGATCAGCGCGGCGACCTCGCCATTGTTGAACATGATATTCGACCACTGAAAATCGCCGTGAACGCATCCGACGCGAGGGCTCCTGGGCAAGGACGCATAGAGCTTTGCGCGCAGTTCCGGCCCCCGCGCAACGACCTTGGGATCGAGCGTCGGCCGGTCGAGCAGATGATCGAGCCGCTTCATCTCGTCGCTCAGCGGAGTCGGATCGCCCCACGCGTCGCGGCGCGCGCTCCAATCGACGCGATGCAACGCGGCGAGTTTCCCGATCGCCTTCAGCGCCAGGCTGCGTGTCTCGCTACTCGAGATGGGAGGGTTGTCGGCGAGGCGGAATCCGTCGAGGAATCCATCGACAAAATACGGCCGTCCGAAAAATTCCGCCTCGTCGCCATACCAGATGATCGGCGGCACCGGCACGTCGGTATCGGCCAGCGATTGCATGATCTTGGCCTGCCGGATCACGTCGGCCGGTCCCGAGATTCGCACCCCCTCGGGCGCGACACGCAGCACCAGCTTGCCGGCTGGGGCGCCCGAGGTTGTGCGATCAAGGATGAAGCTGTAGCCGAATCCGGCGTGGCCGGGCAGCGGCGAGATCTCGCGCACAGCGGCACCCGAATCGCCAGTCTTGGCGCGGACCAGGCGAGTCAATTGGACGGAGATCTCTTCGATAGTTGGCGGCATGACCAATCCCAATCGCGAGCGCGTTATCCCTTCATGCCGGTTTGCGCTGAGGCGGGATGAAGGCTCGATTTCGCGCTTGGGCGCGCCTCGACGCGCTTGAACCACGCGTTCAGGTTCGCGAGCGACGGGTCAATCTTCTGGCCGACGCCGGAGCCGAAATCGAGCGCGCAGTACAAAATGATGTCGGCGATCGTGAAGCGCTTGCCCGCGATATACTCGCGTCCTGCCAGCAGACCGTCGAGCCACTGGAGGCCGTCCTGCGAGACCTGCTTCAGGCCGGGCGCGGCTTCGGGCAGGATCCGCATGCGATCCTTGAACAGCGCGGCGCCTTCCGAATAGCGAAAGCCGTTGTATAGATGCTCGGTGATTTTGAGCTCGATTCGCCGCTGCCACATGCGCGCCTCGGCGCGTTCCTCGGCGGTGGTGCCGATAAGGGCGGGCGTTGGATGCTTCTCTTCCAGGTATTCCCAGATCGCAACGGTTTCGCCGATACACTGGCCGTTGTCGAGTTCCAGCGCCGGCAATTGGCCGCCGGGATTGCGATCGGTGTAGGGGGCGCGGCGGTTTTCCGCCTTCATCAGATCAACATCTTTGGTCTCGAGCTTGATGCCTTTTTCCGCAAGAAACATCCGCGTCGCCCGCGGGTTAGGACCAAATGAATCATATAGATGCATGCGCGTTTCTCCTTGCCTTCGGGCGAACTATATCCGATCGCGACGCCGGGCATAAAGCCGGCGCGCGAGACCGTATTGCTAATACCTGATCGCGTCAGGTAGGAATCTGACCAGGCAGGAATTTGACGATGAGGTTTTGTCCGCATTGCGGCGCTCCGTTGATGGCTGGTGCGAAGTTCTGCGTCGAATGCGGCCGCGCGCTGGGCGCCGCGGCTTCTCCGGCCGGCTCCGCAGAGGCCGCCAGTCCGTCGGCCGCGCCTGTCGCGAAAGAGACGATGCCGCTCACGTTCGCATTCGTGGCGGTGTTCATCGCAATAACGGTGATCGGACTTGGCGCCGCGGCATGGATAATGTGGCGCACCCCCGCTGCCGTGAAACAGCAGGTCGCGTCGGCGCCGGTCGCCGACGCTGACAGCGGCGCGCTCGCGCCCGGCAGCGCGAGCAACTCGCTCGGCGGCACGGCGGGCAACAATGCTCCCAACCAGCTTCCGGCGGGACATCCCCGCGTCCAGCTTCCGACCGAGGCGCGGAGCTTTATCGACAAGGTCGAAAAGGATGCCAAGGCGAAACCCAAAGACCCGGCCGCGTGGATCGAGTTGGGCAACGTTTCGATGCGCGCCGCGATGTTCGACGACACCTATTACCCCAAGGCCATCGACGCGTACGGGCACGTGCTGCAGCTCGACCCCGACAACCTGCAGGCGCTGCGCGGAATTGGCGATATCGATTACGACACCAACAAGTACGACGAAGCGATCGCTGCATACGAGCATTATCTGAAGAAGAAGCCCGACGATCCGGAGGTGCGCACCGACCTCGGCACGATGTACCTCTACACCGGCAATCCCGATCAGGCGCTGGTGCAATATCAGCGCGCGCTCAAGATCAAGCCTGACATGTTTCAGGCCTACTACAATATGGGCGTCGCGTTTGCGCAGCAGAACAAGCAGGGCGACGCGCAGGCGGCGCTGACCAAGGCGTACAGCCTCGCGCCCGACGACAACGCCAAGAGCCAGGTGAAAGATCTGATGGCGAAGATTGCCGGCGGCGGTGCGGGACCGGTCGCGTCGGCAGCGCCGGACGCAAATGCGGCTGGATCGGCCGCGGTAACGCAGCCGGCCACGACGTTCCAGGGCGACCTCGAACAGATAGTGCGCGGTCTTCCGGTCGCGGGACCGAAAGTGGGTTCGTTTCAATGGTCGTCGAAAACCCATGCCAAGCTTCTGATGGATAATTTCCCGATGGACCAGATGCCGCCGTTCGCCAAGCAAAAGTTCATGACCGATCTGAAGGCTGGCATCGACACCGCGAAGAAAGATTACAAAGTCAGCGGTCCGGTCGAGGTTCAGATCATCGACACGGGCAGCGGCCGCGTAATGGAAACCGTCACGGAGTAGAACAGTCGCGTTCCTTAGTAAGGAGCATTCTGGGCCAGACACCCCGAGGACCCGCGATGAATGACAAACTAACCGCCAGGCTGGGCAGGGTCGCGAGCCGGCAAACGCTCGTCCTGACGCATGTTGGCCGCAAGTCGGGCAAACCTTACGATGTGACGATTTGGTTCGTCGTCGCCGGCGACAAGATCATCCTTCCGACCGCGAACGTAGCGCGCAACTGGGTGAAGAATCTGCGCAAAACACCGATCGCGCGGATCGACATCGGTGGCGAAAAATTCGAAGGCCGCGCGCGATTCATCGACGACCCCGGCGAACGCACGCGCCTGATGGTGTTGCTGCGCCGAAAGTATTGGATGTTTGTGCCGATAATGGCTTTCGGCCGGCTCCTGGCGCTGTTCGGCGCCATGAGCGAGCCGGGCGCCTTCGAATTGACGATCGACCAGGCTTCCTGACTACGACGGCTCTCCGCCCTCGGCCACGCGTTTTAGACTCTCGACCCAGGTCTGATGCCCGCGCTCGAGCATCGGGCGCAAACGCCACCACGCGAGCTTCGGCAGGATTCCGTTCTGTGTCTCCTCGGTGACGACCCGGCACACCGCGCCCGCTGGCTCGATCGTCCATCCGTGCACCGCGCTCAAAATGCCGTGCGCGTCCCACGTGAGTTCGCGCGGCGGATCGAAAGTGATCACGCGGCTGGTGATGGTTGCGCCGAAGGTTTTCCATTTGAACACTGTGCCGGGCGCAAGCTCGGGCGGGGCTCCGCTCAGGAACTCGACGCTCGAGCTGTTGCTGTACCATTCGGGCCATCCGGCTGCGCGAATCATCCATCGCCAAATCCGTTCGGGCGACGCGGCAATCACAATCTCATTGCGCGCATAAACGGAGGACTTCCCGGGCTCGAATCCTGCTGGCCATTTCATCGCGACCACCCCTCTCACACGACGCCTTGGGTTTCGAGCGACAATACCCGTCTGGCGCGGTGATGCGCCATCCACGAATACAACCCGGCGATGCTATAACGATCGCCTGATGACGCTTCGCGAGCAGACCGCATTCGTGCTGTTCAAACCGTTGCAGGCGGGCAATATCGGTTCGGTTGCGCGCGCGCTCAAGAACATGGGCTTCTCTGATTTGCGGATCGTCGCGCCACAGGCGTCGATTCGCAGCCGCGCCGCAACCGCGATGGCGGTGCATGCGCGCGATCTGCTGGCGCGAGCCTCGATTCATGCCGACCTCGGGAGCGCGCTAGCCGATCGCACGATAACCTTCGGCACCACTTGCCGCCCCGGGTTTTATCGCGCCGGCGCGGAACCCTTGCGCGCAGTGGTCCGCGATCTGGCGACGCTCGCGCCGGCCAACCGAATCGCGATCATCTTTGGTCCCGAGGATCGCGGGCTGACTAACCGCGAGCTCAAGCTTTGCAACCGGCTCATCACGATTCCCACCGCGCCCGAGTATCCGTCGCTGAACCTCGCGCAGGCGGTGATGGTCATCGCGTACGAGCTGATGCTCGCAGACATCGAGGATGCCGCGCCGATAGGTTCCGCTCCCGAGTTCGCGGATACATCCGCAGTTGACGCTGCGATGGAGCGCCTGGCCGAATCCTTAATCGCGATAGGCTTCCTGCCGGTCAACAACCCGGAGCACATCATGCTGGCAATTCGTGCGATTTTCGGCCGCAGCGGGCTCACTCCACGCGAAGTCGAAATCGTCAATGGAATCGCGCGGCAGACTCGCTGGGTTGCGGAAGGCGGCGCCACCACGATAGCGCAAAAGCGCGCTGCCGGCCGTAAGCTCAAGTAACCACGCCTACAGGCGCATCCATCGCCGGGCGGCGTCGTATATTCTTATTGGATACGACCGATGAACGACGCCGGCGACATACCCGAGCAGGAGCGCCCGCTTCATGTTCTGAACCGTCTCGCGTTCGGACCGCGGCCCGGAGATATCGAGCGCGTCACCCGGATCGGCCCTGACGGTTACATCCGCGAACAGCTCTATCCCGAGTCTGCGGTTCCAATTCCCGAGAGCCTGCACGACCAGATTGCGGGTTATCGCACACTGCATATGTCCCCGCTCGAGTTATTCCGGCAATTTCAGGGACCAGTGATGGAGGTGCGGCGTCAGGATAAAGGCGCCGACAAAGACGTTTTGAAGGGCGACCTCAAGGACGCGCGGATCCGCCAGCAAACTGTGATGCGCGAGGCGATCGAGGCGCGCATCGCTCGCGCGATCGACGGCCCGCGCCAGCTCCAAGAGGTGCTGACCGCATTCTGGTTCAACCACTTCAACGTCTTTCGCGGCAAAGGGCTGGACAATATCTGGACCGGATCGTTCGAGGAGACCGCCATCCGGCCTCATACGCTGGGCAAGTTCAGCACGCTGCTCCTCGCCACGGCAAGGCATCCGGCGATGCTCTTCTATCTCGATAACTGGCAGAACACTGACCCCGGCAGTCCCGGCGCCAAGGGAAAGTTCGAAGGAATCAACGAGAACTACGCGCGCGAGGTGATGGAGCTGCACACGCTCGGCGTCGGCGGCGGATATTCACAGGCCGACGTGATCGCGCTTGCGCATATTCTCACCGGATGGGGCATCGGGCGTGAAAATCCGAATCGCGAAAAAAATATGATGGCGCGGCAGGAGATGCGCGGCCCGATGGCGCGCTTCAACCGCGGATTCGGCCGGCAGGGTCCGAACCGGATGCCGCCACCGTCGCCGAGCCTGTTCTACTTCGATCCCGAGCGGCATGATTTCTCGTCCAAGGTTTTTCTCGGCCGCACGATTCAGGGTGCGGGAATCTCTGAAGGAGAGGACGCGCTCGAGATGCTGGCGCGGCATCCGGCGACCGCGAAGCATCTGAGTTTCCAGCTTGCTCAATATTTCGTCACCGACAATCCGCCCGCCTCGCTGACCGGCAAGATGGCGGCGCGTTATCTCGCCACCGACGGCGATATTCGCCAGGTGCTGGCCCTGATGTTCGCGTCACCGGAATTCTGGGACCGCCGCTACTATCGCTCGAAATTCAAATCGCCCTATGAGTATGTGATTTCATGTGCGCGCGCGACCGGCGTCCCGGTGCGCAACTACCGCCCACTGTACGGAACTATGCAGCTCCTCGGACAGCCGCTCTATGGTTGCCAGACACCCAACGGCTACTCGAACACGCAGGACGCGTGGCTCAATCCCGACGGGATGATGATGCGGCTGAGTTTCGCGACCGCATTCGGCAACGGCAATCTGCCGCTGGATCATCCCCCGTTCGAAGAGGAAGCGGGCGAGTCGCCCGACGCGGAGCGCAAAGAGAATCGCGGTTTTGGAAAACATGCGAGCGCCGGCGCGATGAAGACCAGCTTCGACACTCCTGCCCAGCCGCATAAGAGTCCCAGGATGACGCCACCCGACCCGAGCGCTCTGACGCAGACGCTGGGACCTGGAGCGCTCAGCGATAACACTACCGAGGCGATCGAGTCCGCGGTCCCGCCACTGCGCGCGGCCCTGCTTTTGGGCAGTCCCGAGTTCATGACGCGCTAAGGAATCTCGCGATGGAACCAATCGACGAAAAACTTCTAGCCGGCGATCCGCGATGCGACCTGTGCGCGAAAGATCCGCCGAACACGATGTCGCGGCGAGCGTTCCTGCGCCGCGCCTCGCTACTCTCCGCCGCCGGTATCGTCCTCATCAGCCCGCACGCATGGGCGGGCCGCGCGTTCGCCTCGACCGGCGATAAGAACCGGCTGGTGGTGGTGTTCCTGCGCGGCGCGGTTGATGGAATGAACGTCGTCGTTCCGCACGCCGATCCGATTTATTACGAATCGCGTCCAACGATCGCGGTTGGGCGCACCGGCACGCCCGGCGGTGTGCTCGATCTCGACGGCCACTTCGGGCTGCATCCTGCCCTCGCCCCGATGATGCCGCTATGGAGCGAGCGCACGCTGGCCTTCGTGCACGCGTGCGGCTCGCCCGATCCGAGTCGCTCGCACTTCGACGCGCAGGATTACATGGAAAGCGGCACTCCGGGCGTCAAGAGCACGCAGGACGGATGGCTCAATCGCACGCTGGCGCAGCTTCCGGGAGCGCACGCACCGACCGAGGCGCTCAGCATGGGCGCCACGATGCCGCGCATCCTGAGCGGTAAAATGCCCGCCGCCAACATGCCGCTGGGCCGAGGGGCGGCGCGTCCGATGCCGCTTGATCGCCCGGTCATCGAAGAGGCTTTCGACCGGCTCTATACCGGCAAAGATCCAATCAGCGTCACCTATCGGGAAGGAAGGGTCGCACGCAAACAACTCATGGCCGAACTTCAGCAGGACATGGCTGCCGCCGACGCCGGGGCTCCCTCGGCGCAAGGCTTCTCGCAGGATACCGACCGTCTGGCGCATCTGATGCAACATGATCCGACAATTCGCGTCGCGTTCCTGGCGCTCGGCGGATGGGACACGCACGTCAGCCAGGGCGCCGCCGAAGGACAGCTCGCCGGCCATCTCCGGCCGCTCGCGGAAGGGCTCGCGAGCTTCAAAGAGTCGCTCGGCCAGACCTATCAGGACACCACCATCCTGGTGATCTCCGAGTTCGGCCGCACGATGCATGAAAACGGCAACGCCGGCACCGATCACGGACACGGCAACGTGATGTGGGTGATGGGCGGTCAGGTGCGCGGCGGCAAGGTTTATGGCCGATGGCCCGGCTTGCAGCCGGCCGAGCTCTACCAGGAGCGCGACCTTGCGATTACCACTGACTTCCGCGATCCGATCGCGGTCGTGCTGGGCACGCACATGGGACTCAGCGACGCGCAGATCGATCGCGTGTTTCCCGCGCGCCCGAAACTCAGCGGCAACGCAAGCGGCCTGGTCAGAGCGTAGCCGCGATCTCGCGGATACGCACCTCGGCCGGAAGATGCGCGGTCACATCGGCTAAATCGAAAATCTTTTCCGCGCTATGCACTCCGAACGGCTTGCGTGTTTTGAGGCGTTCGATCAGCGCGTCAAGAAACGCGCGCGTAACGAGCGCCGTCGTGCGATAGTCGCCCTCGCCTTCCGTGACCGTCGCGCCAAGCCGCCTGCCGTCCGCGTCATAGACTGCCACCCACTGGCGCATCGGCTCGCTCGTCGCGGCTGCCGGTGCGGACGCCGCCGCACGCCCGACAAACATCGCGCGCGGAATCATCCGAATCATCCCGCTCGATCGCATCACGCTGACCGCAAGATGAATCGTTCGCTCGGCGAATCCAACAAAGACTCCCGCCTCGCCCTCGGGAATCAGCGCGTGCAGGATGTCGCTTTCGGGTATCGCGGCGGAGAAGCATCGCCGACGCCCGATTGGCGCGCTGAATTCGATTTCGCGCGAGGGCTCGAACGGGCGTCGCACCAGCGTTTGATATGCGAACTCGCGGCCCTGCGGACCACTGGCGCCGCGCGCGGAAAAACATATCGCGACTTCCAGCCGCGCCGCCTCCGGATGCCGCGCAATCATCGCCTTCGCGATGAGCGCCTGTACGCCAAGCGGCGCAAGCCCCGCATGCACGATCGCAAGCCCGCGCCCGCGCAGCGACACATGCCCGCCGATCGGCAGGACAGCGCTCGAGATGTTGATCGAGCGCGCACCGGTTTCCACCGCGACCCGTTCGAGCTCGAACTGCGGATCAGCCACCGTGCTGATCGCGAAGTTGACGCCGGAAAGCGCGGGCGCGATCGTCTCAGGCCGCGCCAGATCGAGATAGCGGAAATCTTCGCGCCGCTCCGCGCGCCGTCCGCCGATCAGCACCGTCAGATCGCCGCGCGCGCGCATCGCGTCCGCAACGATCGATCCAAGCGCGCCCTGCCCTCCGATTATCAACACGGTCGTCATAGAAACATCGAATTTCATACGCCCGCGCCATGCCGCGCAAGTGGCCATCGGCGATTGGAAGACGGAAGTTGCGGCATTTGTGTGTAGACGCTATTGTCTTTACGGCACCTCGGAGATTTGAATGCCGCTAAACATTCGAAATGAAACCGTCAACCGGCTCGCAAGACGATTGGCCGCTCGCAAACACATCAACAAAACCGAAGCGGTGAAACTGGCCTTGGAGAACGAGTTGCGCCGTCTCGATAAGGCGCCTCCGCTGCGAGAGCAACTCCGCGAGCTGCAGGCCCGCGTGCTGGCCCATCCGCCGACCGGACTCCAGGCGGACAAGCGTTTCTACGACGAGCTCAGCGGGGACGAATAGTGTTCATCGATGCGTCCGCGATCGTCGCCATTGTGACTGCCGAGCACGATGCCGGCGCACTGGCAGACGTGCTGGCCGCGGCGCGAGCGCCGATAACATCGCCGATCGCGATATTCGAGGCGGTGCTCGGCGTCTGTCGCAAGCGGCAGATTAGCGTCAAAGAAGCGACAGAGGCAGTTCGCGATTTTCTCGAGTTGTCGCGGATAGAGCTGATTCCGATTGGTGCGAAAGAGTCCGAAACGGCGCTTGATGCGTTCGCGCGTTACGGCAAAGGACGCGGGCATCCTGCCCAGCTCAACCTCGGTGACTGCTTTGCATACGCGGTGGCGAAAAACAACCATACTTCAATCTTGTTCAAGGGCGAGGACTTCACGCATACCGACCTTCGCGCCGCAACTTCCCACCGCCGCTGATCAATAATCGCCGCTACTCAGAAACAGCGCGCGATTTGCGCCGGGTATGCTGATGCGCCTAGATTTTGCCGTATGGAATATGATTTGCTGATTCGTAACGGCACGATGGTTGACGGCTCCGGTGCTGCGCGCAGGCGCGCCGATGTCGCGGTGACGGACCGGCGCATCGCGGCGATAATCGAACCCACCGACAGCGAGCAGGCCTCCGTCGCGCGAGTGATCGACGCAACCGGCATGATCGTCGCGCCGGGATTTATCGATCTCCATTCGCATTCCGACTGGATCGTTCCGCTCCCGGAGCATGGCGCGATCCTCAAACCCTTTCTGATGCAGGGGGTCACCACCTTTGTCGGCGGCAATTGCGGATTTTCGGTCGCGCCGATCCGGCCGGGGATGACGCGGATGCTCGACGCGTCGGGGCAGATGCTCTCGGAACACAAGTTCGACTGGAACTGGGCAAGCGTTGCCGAGTACGGCGCGCATCTCGAACGCCAGGGCCTCGCACTGAACGTCGCGCATCTCGCGGGTCACGGCAGTATTCGCCTTAGCGTGATGGGCGCGAGCGCGGCGGACCCGTCGGCGGAAGAACTTCGCGCGATGCAGGCGATGGCGGAGAGCGCGATGGCCGACGGCGCCGTCGGAGTGTCGACCGGACTCGGGTATTTTCCCGGGATGATCGCGAAGCCCGCCGAGCTTGCCGCGCTCGGGAGCGTCGCCGGCGCGGCGGGCGGCGTGCTCACCTCGCATCTGCGCGCCTACTCGACCCGATCGCTGTTCTTTGACAGCCAGGTCGCGCACAACCTGCTCGCCGTGCGCGAGATGGTCGCGGTCGCACGCCACGCCCGCGTGCCGCTTCAGATCTCTCACCTGATTTTCGTCGGACGCCGCACCTGGCCAACTGTGAATGAGATTCTTGCCGATATCGAACAGGCGAAGAACGACGGCGTTGACGTCGCGTTCGACACGTTCCCCTACACCTGCGGCAACACCACGATCCGAATCATCTTTCCCGCGTGGTCGCAGAACCAGCTCGAGGAGCTGCTCGACAGCCACGACGGATGGGCACGGCTCGCCGCCGGTTTTCAGCCGCTAAAGGCCTTCATCCACGACACGGTGCAATTGATGTGGGCGGTGAAGCCTGAGCTGAAGCGTTTCGAAGGGATGTACTTCGGCGAGATTGCCGAGGCGATGAAGGTCGATCCGGTTGAGGCCTACCTGACGATCGCGCGCGAAAGCGGTACTCGCGCTCGTGTGTTGATTCATCTCTACAGCGGCGACGACAACGACGAGCAGGCGCTGCGCTCCGCGATGAGCCATCGCCTGAACGCTTTCGAGATGGACACGATCCTGACCTCGCGCGGACACAACAATCCCGCGAGCTTCGGCACCTACCCGCGCATCCTCGGCTACTACGTGCGCGAGCTCGGCCTGCTCTCGCTCGAGGACGCGATCCACAAAATGACCGGGATGGCGGCCGAGCGGATGCATCTTGGCGGACGCGGATACGTGCGCGCGGGCGCGGCCGCGGATTTCTGCATCTTCGATCCCGAGCGAATAGGATGCGACGCCGACGCGCGCTCGCCCGACCGCGACCCGGTCGGAATCGAGCACGTGATCGTCAACGGACGCCCCGTGGTCGAGGACGGAAAATGGTGCGGCGACGGCGTGATGGCGGGCAATTGGCTGACGCGAGGATAATCGCGCACTGAATGCGCAGCGCGTCGAACTTCGATGAGCGCAATCTACGATCAAAGCGGCTTCGACGCGCGCTTCGATTGGGGCGTTGAAGGAGCATTCGAGCTCGGCCGAACCTCGCGCGTGTTGATCGTGGTGGATCTGATGAGCTTCTCGACCGCTATCGATGTGGCGGTCTCGCACGGCGCCGCGGCCTATCCGTGCCAATTCGCGAAAGGCGCATCGAAAGCGCTGGCATTGCGCGTCGGCGGAATCGAGACGGTCGCGCGCCGGGCTACAACTTCCGCCCAGCCGTTCTCACTGTCGCCGTTGACGATGGCTCATGCCCGGCCGGGAATGAAGATCATCCTCGCATCGCCCAACGGCGCGCTGGTCTCGCTCGCGGCGGCGAAATCCGGCGCAACCGTTTTTGCCGGATGCCTTCGCAACGCATCGGCGGTCGCAAAGGCCGCGCTCGCAATCGGCGTTCCGATCGCGGTAATCGCAGCAGGAGAGCGATGGGGCTCAACCGACGCGCTGCGACCCGCGTTCGAGGACCTCATCGGCGCAGGCGCGATCCTCTCGGCACTCGGAGCAATCTCGATATCGCCGGAAGCGCGCACCGCGCTAGCCGCATTCCACGACGCGGAGAGCGATCTGCCGCACGCGCTCCGTGAGTGCGCCTCCGGCCGCGAGCTCATAGATCGCGGCTTCGAGCAGGACGTAACCTGGGCATCCGAACGCGACGTGAGCACCACGGCCCCAATTCTGCGCAACGGCGCCTTCGTCAGTCAGGCCAGCAGCCCATAGCGGCGCTAGTCAGGTCGCGCTACTCCTGGCGATGCTCCGTCGCGAGGCGGTCGGCCCATTCGGCGCGGCCGGTCTCGCGCAGGCGCTCTAGGTATTCGCGCAGATGGCCGCGCACGTGCCATGGGCCGCCTTCATGCAGCACCGTCCAGATCGGATCGATCCCGTTCCACGAACGCGCCATCTGTTCGGCGTGCCACTGTTCGAGCTTCGCCATGGCCTCGGCCGCGAGCTCAGGATGCTCCGGCGCGAGGTCGTGCGTCTCGTGCGGGTCGCGTTTCAGATCGAACATCATCAGCGGTGGAAAGCCGTGGTAGCCGTCGTGATAAGTGCGAATAGCGATATGATCGCCGAAGCGGACTGCGCGCTGCGCCGTCCATGCACCGTGCGAGAGCACCAGGTAGTCGCGGCCCGCCGATGCCCCCGCGCGAAGTTCCTCGGCGAAGCCTACGCCGTCGGAATCGGCGGGCACGCGAGCGCCGAGCAACTGCAAAATCGTCGCAGCTATATCGATTTGATAATGCATCCCGGACTCGACGCGTCCGGCGGCAAGACCAGGCCATTTGAGCACCATCGGCAGATGCGACACGCATTCGTCGGCGGTGTGATGATCGCAGTAAATGCCGAGTTCGCCGAGCGTCTCGCCGTGGTCGCCCGAAATCATCACGGCGGTATCGTCGAGCACGTGAAGCTCCGCGAGCCGATTCATCAGGCGTCCGATATGGTCGTCCGCGAATTTGATTCCGGCGTCGTAGCCGTCGAACATCGCGCGCAACTCCGTCATTGAGGACGCCTGCTGCGGCTGGCGCGGGGTTCGTGCGGCGACGGATTTTTCCGCGGGCTTGAAACCGATCATCTCCTGCGCGGAATGCGGTCCCGGCCTGCGCCAGTGGCGCTCGCGAACCTCCTCGGTGATCCAGCCGGGCACAGCGTCGTTTTTGAACGGATCTCCGTACTCGGCCGGCGTTCGATAGGGAGTGTGCGGATCCCACAGATGCACGTGCAGGAACCAGTTGTCGCGCGCGCCGTTACGCGCGAGCCAATCGAGCGCGAGTGGTGCAACCTGATCGGCGGTCTCGATCCCCATCGTGCCGAGGTTGATGACTTCGTTGAATCCCGCGTCCCAGTGATACGCGGAATGGCGCTCGGCAAACGTGCTGATCGTCGCGGTATGCATCCCGACGCTGCGCATCCGGCGCGCCCAGCTCGTGTACGCGGTGCGCGATTGAAAGCCGCGGCGCGCGCCCTCGACGAAAAGATCCGCGCCGGTCCCGCCATGCGAGACCACGCCGTTGTGGATTCCGAAGCGGCCGGTGATAAGCGCGGTGCGCGACGGCAGACATGGAGTGTCGGACGCATAGACCGATTCGAAACGGATTCCCTCACGCGCAAGCGCATCGATATTCGGGCTGGTCTGGCGCTCGTATCCGTAGCATCCGAGGTGATCTGCGCGCAGGGTATCGATATCAATGTACAGCAGCCGCATCGGTCAGATTACTCAGCCTCGAGCGACAGGCTTTTGCCGTCGATATGTTCGATCCTGACCGCCGAGAGCTCGAATCCGTTAACGCATCGCGCGTTGACCGAAAACTTCTCCGGCGCCCCGCGCGGATGACGCAGCACGGCGACTCCGCAATGCTTGCAGAAGTAATGGCTCGCGCGCCCGGTGTTCCATTTGTAGTTCTCAAGATTGTCCCATGGCGAAAGAAGCTTCAGTTGCTCGGGTTCGATCCGCCAATGGAGAAACGCTGCCTTCGAGCAGATCGAGCAATCGCACTCCGAAACTCTCTCGAGCGCGCCCTCGACCTCGAATCGTACGCGTCCGCAATGACATCCGCCTTTGTACGTCATCACCTGGTCCTTCTCTATTCGTCTCTGCCGAAAACAAACGGGCCGCCGGATTAGTCCGCGCGACCCGTCATCTCATCGACTCTTTCTCCGCGCTCAGCGCCGGTTATCGCTCCTCGTCCTGCAATTTCTGATCGTAGTCGCGCAGCTTGGCGAGCTTCTGATCGGTCGGAGTTGATTCGCTGTCGGTTTTGCCCGAGGCGACCAGGGTGCTGTGCTGGGTCGGCAGCTCTCCGTCGATCTTTTCGAGCGCTTCCTTCGCCAGCCGTCGCACCATCGGGCTCTTGTCTTCGTCCGCCGCCTTGATCAGCGCCGGCGACGCCTTATCGTTGCCGATTTCTCCGAGCGCGAACACCGCGGTGCCGCGCGCGCGATCGTCATTCTCTTCCTGCATATACTGCATCACCGGCAACGCTCCTTTCGCGTCGCCGATTCTGCCCAGCGCCGCGACCGCGTGCAGCTTCACGGCAGGTTCCGTCTGGCGCAGGAACAGCAATTGCGCCATCGGCTCGACCGAGTCGTTGGCCTCGCGTGCGCCCAGGATGTCGATCGCCTTCATCTTCACCCGGATATCCGGGTCGCTCATGCTTTGCACCAGAATCCGGTTGACTTCGGGATCGTCGAGATTGCGCAGTTTGTTGAGCTCGCCGACGCGAACGTTCGGATCGGCGTCCTTCAAACCAAGCTTCACATCCTTGATAATCTTGAATGCGGATTCCTTCTGCGCGCGCGTCGCGATGTCATCGACGCCCGCCTTGGTGACGCCCTGATGCATCATCGGACTGTTGCTGGTTGCGCTGCCTAATCCCTCACCGCCGTACGAATCTTGCGCACTGGCGATATGAGGAAGCGCGAGCGCGGCGAAGAGGATAGCCGCCGCGGCTACAAATCGGCTCTTCGACATTTCACGACCCTCCCAAATAGGTCAAAATTATCGGGTATCATGTTGGGGAATGCAAGCAAGTGTAGGGCCGGGAACGCGGGTCGCGCTTTGTCGCACAAACGTCGAATATATAGACGTGGCGTGGCTTTACTTGCCTTAGCATTTTGCACGCTGATTCTCGTAGGCGCGGAAAATGCCGCGCCGCTGGACCCGGCTCATCCTCGCCGTCACCCCCACCCTTCTGTCTCGCCGACTCCGGAAGTGCTGCCTGCGGATATCAAACTGCCTGCATATAGTGCAGGTCCGATGCCGTTCCACGACGGCGAAAAGCTGGTCTACCAGGCCTCTTGGATTGGAATTCCCGCCGCCCGCGCGCGCTTCGAGCTGCATCGCGACCAAAAGGATCCATCGCGCTGGAAGGCCGAGGCATGGATCGAGACCACGCCGATCGTCGACGTCCTGTTCAAGATGCGCGATTATATGAAAGAGAGCTTCGCCGCCGGCTCGCTTGCCACCAGCGGAGTCTATCAGCGTCAATCCGAGAACAAGCGCTTCGATGAATACACCATCGGCTTCGATCGCCCGAAAAGTCTGGTCACCTCCGAAAAGAAAAATCCGCGCGGAGTCGTGACTCGCCAATTCATCTCGACCGATCCATGGGGCCCTATCTCGGGTGCGATGATGGCGCTGACACAGAGCCTGGATACCGGCGCCAACTACGAATACGACGTCTTCAGCGGCACCACCCGCTATGTCTTCAGCTTTCACGTTGACGATCGCGAGCTTATCCGCACTCCGCTCGGCGTATTCCCTGCGATCAAGATTACGCCCGGCGTGGTTTATCTCAGCAACGGCAATTACAAGCATCAGGCCACCACCACCACCATCTGGATCAGCGCCGACCATCGCCGGCTGCCGCTCAGGTTGCAGGCCGCGGCTTTCATCGGACAGATCACCGCCGACCTGGTCGAGGTTGACGGCTCCGCCACGGTCGCAGCCCAGTAGCCACGCGATGCGCTGGAACTTGCGCGGCGAATTACCCTATTCTCGCGGCATCGCACAGAAGTTCGCGCATAGAAATTCCGGAGGTCCGGCGATGCCCAAGAAGCTCGAATTCTTTTATGACTGTTCCAGCCCATGGACCTATCTCGCCTTCAGCAAGATTGAAGATGTCGCCGCGCGGCATTCGGCCGACCTGGTATGGCGTCCATTTCTGGTTGGCGGAGTTTTCAATACTGTGAATCCGTCGGTGTACGAGACACGAACCAATCCAGTCAAAGCGAAGGCCCGCTACTACGTAAAGGATCTGCAGGATTGGGCGCATCTTTACGGTCTCAAGATCGGAAATCCCACCGTGTTCCCGGTTAACTCGGTGAAAGCGATGCGCGGGGCTTTCGTCGCGCTCGAGCATGGGAAGATCGCGCACTATTCACGCCGCGTGTTCGAGAATTACTGGGGCGATAACCGCGACATCAGCCAGGACGAGGTGCTGCGAGGAATCGTGCGCGAAGTTGGACTCGACGAAAAAGAATATTTCGAAAAGATCGTTGCGCCTGCATACAAAGACAAGCTGCGCGCCAACACCGATGAGCTGATCGCGCGCGGCGGTTTCGGATCGCCGACGATATTCGTCGACGGCGTGATGTTCTTCGGCAACGACCGCCTGCAGTTGGTCGAATGGGAGCTCGGAAAGTAGGCAACACGGCAACTGTGCGCGCGTTCGTCGCCGTGCGGATCAACGCAGAAGTCGAAGATTCGATCGCGCGCTTTATCGCCCGCGCCCGAGCGCCCGGCGACGGGATCGGATGGACGCCGCGCGACAAACTGCACGTGACTTTGAAATTCCTGGGCGCCGCCATCAATCCCGAAAGACTCGCGCCGCTCAGCGTAATGCTTGCCCGCGTCGCGTCAGCTACGGCTGGCTTTGAAATCCGCGCTCGCGGAACCGGCGTTTTTCCCAATCTGCGCCGTCCGCGCGTCATTTGGGCCGGTCTCGAAAGCGAGGCGCTCGAGCATCTTGCCCGCCGAGTTGACGAGGCCGCATCGGAGACCGGCTTTGCATCCGATAAGCGTCGATGGTCGCCGCACCTGACGCTTGGCCGAGTGCGCGATCCTCATGGCGCGAAGTCCGCGGCACGCGTGGTCGCCGCAGCCTGCGAGCGCGAATTCGGAGTCTCGGGAATCCATGAGATGCGCCTCTATCGGAGCCATCCGGCAGCCGGCGGCGCGGTTTACGAAACGCTGGCGCGGTTCGAGTTCGCAGCCGCTGTACGAATAATTCCCGATGGACGATAATTGCGGCAGGAAAGGCGACTACGGCCATGGCGGAGATTATCAATCTGGCGGAAATTGCGGCCGAGCGGCGCCGCATCCGTAACCCGCGTGTTCCTCAGCGCGAGAGCCTCGAGCGCGCAGTCGCCGTCCTCGAACAGAGCCTTGCCGACACCGCGCGGATGCTGCCCGAGACGCCACGCGCGGAGCATCGGGAAATCCTCGAACGGATCGAACGGCTTACGACGATGATCCGCTATGCGATGCGCATGCTGGGAGAGAGCGGCGACCCCGGCCTCGAACAGCCAGGACGCTGACCCGCATGAGCGATGACATTAATCTGCGCATCACCGGTGTCGACCCGGGCGACGAGATTGCCGGCGCCCGGCGCCTCGTCATCCGCACCACCCGCGGAGATATCCCAATGCTTCTGCATGCCGCCGCTAAGCCGCTGCGCGCGGTGCTGTGCGCGAGTGGCGCGATGGGCGGGCTCGACGGCCCTGCTCACCTCTATGCGCGGCTCGGCCTTGCGCTGCCGAGGCAGGGAATCGCGGTCGCTCGGCTGGATTACCGCGCGCCGGGCGAATTCGCCGAATGCCTGGTGGACGCGATGGCGGGGCTGACGTTTTTGCGCGGCGTCGAGTATCAGCGCCTCGCGACGGTCGGGCATTCGTTCGGCGGCGCGGTCGCGATCAACGCCGGCACTCTTGCCCCTGCGGTTACGACAGTCGTCGCTATTTCGAGCCAGCTTGGCGGAGCGCACATGGTCGGTGAGCTTGCGCCGCGGCCGCTGCTGCTGGTGCATGGCACCGCCGACGCGATCCTTTCACAGCAATCGTCCGAGGCGCTGTTCGAGCGCGCGGGCGAGCCCAAGCGGCTCGAGCTGGTCGCGGGCGCCGACCACGGCTTCAGCGCGCATGGCGACAAGGTTTACGAAATTGTCGAGCGCTGGCTGCTCGAACATACCTGACTCCAACCCGCGCACGCGCTATAAATCCCGAGACGCCGCGGGCTCGCGGCAATCGGCAGAATTATCAACGCGGAAAAGGATCAAACAGATGGCTGAAGATTACGGCGCTCCCGGTTCACCACAAAGTCTGATCGCAATCTTGCAGGGCGCGGCCAGCACCGCGGCGCTCAAGGCCGGGATCGACCTCGAGGTCTTTACCCATATAGCGCATGGCGACGACACGCCGGAAAAAATCGCCGCCGCCAAGAAGCTGCCGGTCCGTTCGACCCGAATCCTGTGCAATGCGCTGGTCGCGTTCGGCGCGCTCACAAAGTCGGACGGCCGCTATGCTAATTCATCCGGCGCGCAGGCGCTGTTCGTCAAAGGCTCGCCGGCATACGCGGGCGGGATGACCGCGATCACGGCGAATCCGCTTATCTGGAACGAACTCGCGCGCCTGACTGAAGTCGTCAAGGCGGGTCACACGCTGCTTGATAATCGCTCGGCCGAGGCCGAAGACAATCCCTTCTGGCAGGACTTCGCGCGCGGCTCCCGGATGATGGCGCAGCTTGCGGGTCCGGCGATCGCAGAGACCGCGGCGACGATGTTTCCCGGGGACGGCCCGAAGAAGATTCTCGATATCGCATGCGGGTCTGGTTTCTATGGGTTCGGCGCGCTCAAGCGATTTCCCGGCGCGCGCCTGACCAGCGTCGATTGGCCGGGAGTTGTGAAACACGCGCAGGCCAACGCGCAGCAGGCGGGTGTTGCCGATCGCACCGAGTTCCGCGCGGGCGATATTTTCGCCGACGATCTCGGCTCGGGCTACGATTTGATTCTGGCGCCGAATATCTATCATCACTTTTCGCTCGAGAAGAATCTCGAACTCTCGCGCCGCTTGTATGCCGCGGCGGCGCCCGGATGCGCGCTCGTGGTGGTCGATATGGTGCCCGATGAGGCGCGCGAGAAAGAACGCTTCGCACTCGCGTTCGCGCTGACCATGCTCATCTGGACCCGCGACGGCGACACCTATACGCTTTCCGAATACCGGAAAATGCTCGAGCCCGCCGGATTCCGCGAGGTCAAACTCGCGACGGTTCAAGGACCGGCGCAGTATCAGGCGGTGCTCGCGCGAAAATAGCGGCGCACTTCGCGCCGCGCATCCGGCAGAGTGGAGCACATGGCTAGCGGACAACGAATTGCGGTGGTCGGCGCGACCGGTGCGGTCGGCCAGACCACGCTCAGGCTGCTGAAGGAGCGCAACTTTCCCTTGCGCGATCTGCGCGCATTCGCGTCGGCCCGATCGGTTGACAAGACCGTGCGCTTCGGCGACGACGATATTTCGGTCGAGCTGCTCGCGGCGAGTTCCTTCAAGGATATCGATATCGCCCTGTTCTCGGCCGGCGCCGATCAGTCACGCGAGTTCGCTCCGATCGCGGTCAAGGCCGGCGCGACCGTGGTTGACAAGTCGAGCGCGTTCCGCATGAACCCCGAAGTTCCGCTCGTCGTGCCCGAGATCAACGCCGCCGCCGCCAAGACCCATCGCGGAATTCTCTCTTGCCCGAACTGCACGACGATCGTCACCGTGATGCCGCTGAAGCCCCTGCACGATGCCGGACGCCTGCGCCGCGTAGTAGCGACCAGCTTCCAGGCAGTCTCGGGTGCGGGAGTGGCGGGAGTCGCCGCGCTGCGCGAGGAAACTCTGGCGTGGGCGCGAGGAGGGAAAATCGAGCCGCATCACTTCCAGCATCAGATCGCATTCAACGTGATCCCGCACATCGATAAATTTGGCGAAGGCGGATACACCGGCGAAGAAATGAAGCTGGTCGGTGAGGTCCGCAAGATTCTCGCGCTGCCCGAGCTCGCGATCTCGCCAACCACGGTTCGCGTTCCCGTCTTCACCGCGCATTCTATTGCGATCAACGCCGAGACCGAGATCAAAGTCACCGCCGCGCAGGCGCGCGCCGCCTTCGAGCGCTTTCCCGGACTGCGCGTCGTCGATGATCCCGCGCACAATCGCTACCCGATGCCGATTATTGCCGAGGGCCAGGACGACTGCATGGTCGGCCGGATCCGCGAGGATTTGGGCGTTGCGAATGCGCTGAACTTCTGGGTCACCGGCGATCAACTGCGCAAGGGCGCCGCGCTCAACGGGATTCAGATCGCGGAACTGCTGCTCTAGTCTTCCCGCAAATTTAAAGCGCCGGAGCGAATCGCTCGCTCCGGCGCTTATTCTTTCCGCTATCGCAACGGCGCTACTTCTTCGCGCGCTTGCGCGCCGCCTTCTTCAGCAGATTCAATCCCGACTTGCTGCCATTGGTGTCTCCAGTAACGGTCGGCAGCGGAAAGTACTCGACTCCGTTGAAGTTATTGCAGTTGAGCGGCGTCGTAGTATTCGCACACGGCCCTGTTTCCAAAAAGAAGGAAATTCCCTCGGGGAATTCGGCGAACGAGGTGAGATTGATCTGGGCCAGGAACGACGCCTGCCCATTGATCGTGCAATCCGTCGAGTTCACCACGTAGGCGAAATCATTGACCTCGTCGATCGCGACGCCGTTGGGGAAGCCCTGCGTAACCCACGGACAATCGTTCGGATCGTTGGGTAGTTGGGTGAGCTGCGGCGATCCCGGTATGCCCGGGAACTGGGTATTCGTAGTAGCCGGCAACTGGATCAGCGTCACCGCGTTGGTGCCAGAGGTCGCCACAAACGCGGTGTGCGTGAAGCTGTTGACCGCTGAGATCAGATCCCCCGGCTGCAGATCGGTGACCTGCTGCGAATTGGGCGTCGTGCCGCCTTCCGCCACCGTGCACGCCGGCGGAGTCCCGTTAAGCGTCGAGCCAAACAGGTTGACAATCGTGGTGGTGCCGTTCAGCTCGGGCACCGAATCTCCGCCGATCACCGCCAAATCGGTCGTCGCATCGATCGCTCCGCTCTGCGGCAGTTCGCCGCCGTTGGTCAGATTTGAATCGGTCAGGATGCATTCGCCCTTGACCAGATCGACCACGCTGATGGTTCCCGGCTGCGAGCTTGGCGCGTCGATCAATTGCTGCGCCGCGACGTTGAAGCCGAAGCTCTGCGGATAGGTCGCCGGAATCAGCGCGCCGAATGACGCCGCGGTCGCACTCGGCGTGAACGGCAGGAATCCGGTGCATCCGTTTACTGTTCCGCACGACGCGTTGGACGTGACGCTGATCAGCGCCTGGTCCGTGGTCGGATTAAATATCACCTGCCCAAACTCTCCGGGCTCACTCCCGGTGGGCATCGAAATCGGCGAGTTCGCGGTCAGCTCGTTGGTGCTCTCATCGAGCAGATCGACAAAGCCGCCTTCGCCGAACTGTCCGCTGACGATAATGATCAGTCCATCGGTGGAATCGACCGCGATCCCGGTGATCGGATCGTCATGGCTCAGCTCCGCGCTCGCGATAAACGGATCTTCGGAATCCGGATCGACGGTGACATCCATCACCGCGATAGTCGGGGCAAGTATCTCGGCATTGCTCGTAGCCTTCACCGCGCTCTTCGTCTTCACCGCGTTGGAACCGACCGGCAGAGTCGACGGGTCAGGCGGCGGTGAGATCGGTACAAATGCTTCGCCCAGATTCGGATCGATGCCGATCATCGAAGAAGCGTTGCTGATCCCAGGACTCGGGGTCGCCGTGGGGGTGATCGTAGGAGTCGCCGTCCCGGTTGGTGAGGCGGTCGGTGTGGGTGACACCGTCGGCGTCGGCGTAATCGTCGGCGTCGGCGTCGCTTTCGACTTGCAACTTCCACATGGGTCGCAAGCTGTGATGGAGGCGGCTAGCGCGACCGCAAACGCTACTCGGATCGAAAGCCCAAGAAGGCGCGACAACATTTGGCTCTGCTCCTTATGACGACGTATCGCTCCTCCCCACAAATGGAACGATCGTGATTCCCCACCGCTGGCGCAGGCTACAGATTCAAGTGACGTATTTCAATCCGAAAATGAGAAGATCTGCTTAACTGCTTGTCTCCGCGTGCCGAAGCCAATTCTTCCACCGCCTGACCGCGTGGTCGGGGAATTGACATCGATTCCACCGTCGTATAGTTCTGATCGAGCCATTGACGGCCTTATCGAGAGCGGCGGAGGGACTGGCCCGACGATGCCGCAGCAACCGGCTCCCAACGGAGTTGGTGCTAACTCCTGCAAGACCCTTCAATTGAAGGTTCTTGGAAGATAAGGCGAGAGTTGTCCAACCCTCGTCCTTATCGCAGGAAGAGGGTTTTTTGTTTTAGCCCTGCATCGTCGGTCTTTCGCTGTCACTCGCAAGCCGGTGGCGGGTTAAACAGACGTTGCCTGATCGACGCATATTGATAATCGGGGCCGGTGGACTCGGCGCTCCAGCCGCGTGGGCGCTGGCTCGCGCAGGAACCGCAAGGATCTCGCTCGTCGATCCCGATCCGGTCGATCTTTCGAACCTCGCGCGCCAGGTGATCTACCGAATCGAGGATCTCGGCACTCCCAAGGTCGAAGCGGCCGCCAATCGATTGAGAATCGCGTTCCCGAGCGCCGAGATCGAGGCGCGTGCAATTGCTTTCGACGCCAACAACGGACCCATCCTCGCAACGGCGCACGATTTCATGATCGACGCGACCGACGATCCTTCGGTGAAATTTCTGATCAACGATATCGCGTGCGCCGTCGATCGTCCGTTCGTGTACGGAGGCGTGCTCGGAATGTCCGGACAGGCGATGACGGTGCTGCCCGGACGCTCGGCGTGCCTGCGATGCCTGTTCGAAGCGCCGCCGGAGCCGGGCGAAATCGCGTCATGCCGCGACGCGGGAATTATCGGCCCCGCCGCCGGCGCGATCGGAGAGATCCAGGCGGTCGAGGCACTCGCGTATATTCGCGGCGAGACGCCGACGCTCGCCGGACGAATTCTTACCTACGACGCGACAATTTCCGCGCGCTTTCGGCTGACCGCCGTGGCGGCACGCGAAAAATGCGCCTGCGGTGCGGCGCGACGCGCGAAATCGGCCGCGGCCGAGACCGCTCACCAGTGAGGGAATTATGAGCTTCATCACCAACTTGAAGTGCAAGGAGTGCGGACAGGAATATCCGATCGCGCCGCTGCACGTGTGCGAAACCTGCTTCGGACCGCTCGAGGTCACCTACGACTACGCGAAGATTCGCGCCTCGATCTCGCGCGCGAAAATCGAGTCGCGCCCGCACAACCTCTGGCGCTATCGCGAGCTGCTGCCTGTCGATAGCGAACCGATCATTGGACCCCATTCCGGTTTCACTCCGCTGGTGCATTGCCAACGCCTGGGCGCCGAGCTCGGACTGCCCCATCTCTACGTCAAGGACGACACCGTCAATCATCCGACGCTGTCGTATAAAGACCGCGTGGTCTCGGTCTCGATCACCAAGGCGATCGAGTTCGGTTTCACCACCGTCTCCTGCGCCTCGACCGGCAACCTCGCTACCGCGGTCGCCGCGCATGCCGCGCGCGCCGGACTCAAGTGCTACATCTTCATGCCCGAGAACGTCGAGGCCGGAAAGATCGTCGGCTCGACGATTTACGGCGCGCAAGTGATCACGATTCGCGGCAACTACGACGACGTCAACCGGCTGTGCAGCGAGATCGCGGACAAGTACGGATGGGCTTTCGTCAATATAAATCTGCGCCCCTACTACACCGAGGGCGCAAAGACCTTTGGCTTCGAAATCGCCGAGCAGCTCGGATGGAGACTGCCCGACAATATCGTCGTCCCGACCGCCGGCGGCACGATTCTGCCGAAAGTCGCCAAGGCGTTTAAGGAGCTGAAGGAAGTCGGCCTGATCAAGAGCGACGTGTTCAAGATCTTTTCCGCGCAGGCCACCGGCTCCGCGCCCGTGATTCACGCGCTACACAAGGGCACCGATCTGATCACGCCGGTGAAGCCCGACACGATCGCGAAATCGATCGCGATCGGAAATCCCGCCGACGGCTTCTATGTCCTGCGCGCGGTACGCGAATCAGGTGGATGGGGCGAATCCGCCACCGATCCTGAGATTATCGACGCGATCAAGCTGCTCGCGCGCACCGAGGGCATCTTCGCCGAGCCCGCCGGCGGCACCACGCTGGCCGTAGCCATCAAGCTCGCGCGCCAGGGCCGCATCAAACCCGACGAGACCACCGTCGTCTCGATCACCGGCAACGGCTACAAGACGCTCGAAGCGGTGGCCGGATCGATCGAAAAACCGATGGTCATCGACGCGCGATTAGGCGAGTTCGACGCGCTATTCGAGCGCCTCGCAGGTGGCAAACGCGCCGCGAACAGCGCTGCATGAACCCGATTTGACACCGGACACGCGGCCCATCGGTTGTCTGCCGCGCACGCCCGGCATAAGCATCAAGATCTAGTACGGAGGTAAAGAGCAGCACATGCCAGTAAAGGTCAGAGTCCCAACCCCGCTTCGCCGCTTCACCGCAGGTGTTGACGAAGTCCCCGCCGACGGCGCATCAATTCGCCTGGTGCTCGAAGATCTCGAGCGGCGTCATCCCGGGATGCGCGAGCGGCTGCTCGACGACAAGGGCGAGATTCGCCGCTTCGTCAATATCTATCTGAACGGTGACGACATCCGTTTCCTCGATTCACTCAATTCCAAGGTCAAGGATGGCGACGACATTTCAATCGTCCCGGCGATCGCTGGCGGACGCTAAGCTGCCGCTCGACCTCGAACACGAAGTCGTGCCGCGCGCGCGCGCCAAAAGCGTACTCGAGCTTATCGGCAACACGCCGATGCTCGAAATCAAACGGCCGGTGCAGGGGATGCTCGCGTCCGGAGTGCGGATTTTCGCCAAGCTCGAAGGCTTCAACCCCGGCGGCTCGGTTAAAGATCGCGCCGCGAAGAAGATGATCGAAGTCGGTCTCGCCGACGGCAGCCTGCGCCCCGGCAAGACCATCATCGACTCGACCTCCGGCAACACCGGTATCGCGCTTGCGATGGTCGGCGCGGTGGTCGGCTATCCGGTCGAGCTGGTGATGGCGGAAAACGTCAGCCGCGAGCGCGTCAAGATTATCGAGGCGTACGGCGCGAAGATCATTTTCTCCGATCCGATGGAATCTTCCGACGGCGCGATTATGCTGTGCCGCAAGCTGATCGAGCAGAACCCCGAAAAGTACTTCAAGCCCGATCAATATAACAACGAAGCCAATCCTCTGGCTCATTTCGAAACCACCGGCCCCGAAATCTGGCATCAGACTGCTGGCAAGGTGACGCACTTCGTGGCCGCGATGGGTACCGGCGGCACCCTGATGGGTACCGGGCGCTACCTCAAGTCGGTCAACCCTCGCGTGCGGGTGATCGGCGTCGAACCCGACGACGCGATGCACGGGCTCGAGGGACTCAAGCACATGGCGTCGTCGATCGTCCCCGGCATCTACCATGAGTCCGAGCTCGACTCGAAAATCGCGGTCGGCACCGAGGAAGCCTACGACATGGTGTACGCACTCGGCCACGACGAAGGGATCCTGGTAGGGCAATCGTCGGGCGCCGCGATGATCGCCGCGATCAAGATCGCGCAATCGCTCAAAGAAGGATGCGTGGTCACGATCTTCCCCGACTTCGGCGACAAGTATTTATCGACCAATTTATGGATCGGATGGCAGGAGTGGCATCGCAAGCGCTCCGCAGGTGATCGCTAAATGGAACGCGTCCACGAACGCTACTACTTGAGTTACCCGCGCTCGCTGATCAAGGAGCCGCTCCTTTACCACCTGGTGAAGAAGTTCGACCTGATATTCAACATCCGCGGCGCCAGCGTCTCCGAAGAAATGGGCCTGGTAGCCCTCGAATTCGAAGGCACCCGCGACCAGATCGAGCGCGCAATAGTATGGCTCCGCTCCTCCGGCGTAACGGTCGAGACCATAGAAAAAAACGTCATCGAGTAGAGCATTTCGCCCTCATGTCTGATCCCTCGCCCTGAAAGGGAGACGCGACTGGCACTCGGCCAGGTGAGAGACATTTTTCAGCGCGGCGCGCAGCACCGTGCGATTAAGAAGGAGCCGAAAGCGGTGCGCCCATCCAATCAACCGAGCACTGCACAACTCGATTCGCCGTCCCACATATCCCCGTCCGATTCAGCCATCACGATCTCCCATCTTCGCAAAACCTACGGCAACCTCGTCGCCGTGAACGACGTCTCTTTTTCCGTCGCTCGAGGCGAGATCTTCGGCATCATCGGCCCCAACGGCGCCGGCAAGACCACCATCGTCGAGTGCGCCCTCGGGCTGCGCATCCCCGAATCTGGTTCGCTTAAGTTGATGGGCCTCGATCCGATCGCGGACCGCGACGAGCTGCACCCGATCGTCGGCGCGCAGCTCCAATCGAGTACCCTCCCGGCCAAGCTCAAGGTCGGTGAGATCCTTGATCTCTACGCGTCGTTCTATCGAAAGCCCGCCGATATTGAAGAACTCGTCACGGTTCTCGGCCTCGCAGAGAAGCGCAAAGAGTACTACCGCGCTCTCTCCGGCGGCCAGAAACAACGACTCTCGATTGCGCTCGCCCTCATCGGACGCCCCACGATCGCGATCCTGGACGAGATGACAACCGGCCTCGACCCTCAGGCACGTCGCGATACCTGGAATCTGATCGAAGGCGTTCGCGATCGTGGAGTCACCATCGTCCTGGTGACGCACTTCATGGACGAAGCCGAACGCCTCTGCGACCGGGTCGCGCTAATCGACGAAGGCCGCGTAGTCGCGATCGACAGCCCCAAAAACCTGGCCGAGAACGCCGGCGGCGGAAAGCAGGTGCGTTTCCTGCCCTCGAAACCCTTTCCCGACCATCTGCTGACGGATCTTCCCGAAGTGAAAAGCGTTGTCCGCCACGGCGAACATATCGTGGTGAGCGGTTCCGGAGAGTTGGTCAACGCCGTGATTCTGGCGCTGGCGGCGGCTAATGTGATCGCTCGAGAGGTCCGGCTGCAGACCGCAACTCTTGAAGACGCCTTCGTGCGCCTGACCGGCCGCCATATCGATGAATCAGGCGCGAGGATTTCCCATCAGTAACCACTTGACCCTATTTTCCCGAACAACGCCTCGCGCCGCGTTCGGCAAGGTTCTGCTGAATGAGTGCCGACTCGCGAGGAGACTGCCGGTGGGCCTGGTTCTCGGCATGGGCCTTCCGTTGCTGCTGTTGGTGATTTTCGGCAGTATTCCCGGGCTCCGTAAGCCGTTCGCGTCACTCGGAGGGCTCACCTACTTCGACATCTCCTTCCCGATACTGGTTTCATTGGTGATTGCGATCCTCGGGATCATCGATATTCCGAGTCCGCTTGCGACCTACCGCGAACAGGGTATCTTGCGCCGCCTGTTGACAACCCCGGCGCCTCCCGCATGGCTCCTCGCCGCGCAGCTCGTGATCAACATCGGTATGGCGATCGCGGACCTCACTATTCTCACCGTGGTAGGGATCGCGGCCTTCGGACTTGATGCCCCCAAAAGCATCATGGGTTTCGTCGTCGCGACGATACTCTCCATCGCCGCGGTATTTTCGCAAGCATCGTGACGCGTGGGTGGGGGTGCTGCTCTGCATTTTTTCGCGTGGGGCCAGCGCCGAGCGATTCAAAAAAGAAAATATGGTCGCGCAATTGCGCGCGTCCAGAATAAAGGTCTCTCACCTGGCCTCTTCCTTTCATGGCGAGGAAACCCCTTGGGAGAGAGTGACCAAACGCATCAAGACCGCTGCTCTGCCAGCCTAACGATCGTTCGGGTTTTTGCCAGATTTGTTCATGGCTGAACTGTTCAGCCTTATGCCCGAATCGTCTTCGTGCAAAACTGATTTCATGGAAGCAAACCGCTCACGATTGCGATCCGCTTTGCCTGACTCACTCGACCGGGCTGCTTCCGCGACCAGCCGCAGGCATCAATCCAACCACCAGGACACCAAGGCACAAAGGACTGACGCATTCCGCGCGCCACGCGCGGAAATGCGTATTCTTCGTGTCCTGGTTTCTTCCTCTTCCTTGGTGTCTTCGTGTTTAGTTTTTTTCGCGTGTCAGATCGTCCAAAAATCGAGGTACCAAAAAGACGCCCGAAACGAACCCATTTGGCGAAAAACGCCAGTATTTTGAAGGAGTTTATTTTTTGAGCCCCTAGAAAAGATACCAAACGAACCCACCGCGATCCCTGCTAAAGCCGTCGGATGAGGGTACAGCTTTGCGCGATTGGTTCGGCGGCTCGCCCCTGCGTCGCGACGGTATTGGATCTGCGTTAAGCTACCCAACCTACGCAATGTTTCTCCACCGACATACCGATGCCGCTGACTGACACACAAATCGAACGCTATAGCCGCCAGATAATCGTGCCGCGCATCGGCGGACGCGCGCAGGAGCGCCTGCTCGCCGCGCGGATCGTTATCGCCGCTGAGCGCCAGGACCTCGATGCGCCGCTCGCCTACCTGGTCGGCGCCGGAGTCGGACGAATCTATCTCGACTGCGCTGCCGCCAATATCAATATCAACGAGCTCGCCGCCGCGATGCGCGCGCTCAATCCCGATTCCGCTGTCGCCGCATTCGCGCCGGATGCTTCCTGGCGCGTCGCGCCCACTTCGGTCTTCGCGATCATCGGCAGCGCCAGTTCCCAGTCCGGAGCCTGCGCATTGTTCGCCAAACGCGTCCGGATTCCGGGCGTAGTCGCGAGGCTCGATTCCCCGGCGCGGATTGGCGTCTTTCCCGCGCCGCCGCCTTGCGCGCTTTGCTCCGACGCCGTCCTCGCGAAACCATTTGGCGAGCGCGCTCCTGAAGCCGGGCTCGTCGCGATGGCGGCGACCGCGGAAGTTTTCAAGCTCCTTGCTGGATACGACGCCGCGCCCCGTGCCGCAGTGGCCGAGTTCGACGGCTATGCGTCACGCGTGCATGAACCGGTGCGAAATCCCAACTGCAAGTGCGCGAGTGAATCCGCGTGATGGCATCCATGCAGCCCAAACTCTGGCTCTTTGATTTCGACACCACGCTGGCGCATCTGGACCCGGTCGTGGACTGGCCTTCTTTGCGGGCTGAAGTTCGCGCGATTCTCGAGCGCGCGCACGCGCCGCGTAAAATCATGGAACAGCATCCCCCACGCGCGCTTGCGATGTACGAGGCTTATCGCGCGCGAATCGCGCGCGTGCCCGAACCCCGCGGCACAAGGGTGCTCACGCGGATTTCGAAGCTGATCGAGAAATTCGAGCTCGCCGGGGTCGATCGCGCGCGGCCGCTGGAAGGAACGCTCGATCTGTTGCGCGCAATTTCCGCACGCAAGCTCGCCGCCGGAATCGTGACCTCGAATTCGTCGGCCACCGTCATGCGATGGCTCAGCCGCTATCGTGTCGCGCTTGCGATCGGCTTTATCGTCGGACGCGACGCGAAGCTTGCGCTGAAGCCGGACCCCGCGATGGTGAAGCGCGCGCTCGAGCTCGGCGGCGTGCGCGCCCGCGACGCGATCTTCGTCGGCGACAGTCCCGACGATCTTCACGCGGCGCGCCGCGCACGAATACGCTTCATCGGAATCGCGTCCGACGGAGCCGCCCGCGATCGGTTGATCGCGGCGGGAGCGTCCGAGATCTATTCCTCGCCCGCCGCGCTGGCGATTCATCTGAACCTGGCCGCCGCCCGTCCGCTCGGCGGCGCCCGCGCGGCGAAATCGCGCCCAAAAGCTGCCGCCAGGAAATCCGGTGCCGTCTGAAGAATCCAATCCCGCCCGTCTGAAGCTGGCGCTCGAGCTCTACGGACTCGCGCCGGCCAATGCGCAGCCCGAGGCTGATACGGCGGAGACGATCGAGGTCCTGCTCGCCGATGATATCTGGGCAAGCGCACGGATCAATCCCGCTTCGCTGATCTCAATCGCCGAGAACCCGGATGTGATCCGCGACGGCGCGAACCTGACCGCCGTCCGCGTCGCGCAGGCTCCCCCGTTTGCCGCGCGGCGCAACGCGCGCGGGATCGGGCTCGGCGCGATCGCCGCGATGCGCTCGACGTGGGTTACCGTCGCGCTCGGCGGCGGATGCGGTGTCAGCGCCGCCGGAAAAACCTGCGCGCTCTGCCGCGGCCGCGAGCTCACCGCGCATGCAGGCGAACTCTGGCCCGTCGATGAAGTCGTCGAAGCGGTGCGCGGCGCGTTTGACGACGGCGACGCCGAGTTCGTGCATTTCGTGCTCGGATATTTTCCCGGAGACGATGCCGGATTCGCGATGCTCAAGCCGTACCTCGAAGCGATCGATCACCACTTCGATACGATCGTCGCGGTAACGATGCATCCGCCGGCTGACTTGCGCACGATCGATCTGGCTTACGCAGAAGGCGTCAACGTGATCTGCTTCAACCTTGAGGCCGCAAGCGAGGAGGCGATGCTGCGCCATTTCCCGGGCCGCGCGCGCTTTTATGGACGCGAGCGCTATCTCGCGGCGCTCAGCCACGCGGCCCGGATTTTTCCGAGCGGCGCGGTGTGGTCGGACTTGCTGATCGACCTCGCGCCGAAAGCGGCTGTGCAAGCCGCCGCGATCGAACTGATCGCGGCCAGAGTGCTGCCCACGTTCGGCACTCTGGCGCCGCGCGGCGCTGACGACGGCGCGCTGGAAGACGCGAGCGAGCTTGCGGCCGTATCGTTCGAGGCCGCCACTGGCGCGGGGATCAGCCTTAACTGGATGCGCGATGTTTCCACGTCCTTCACGATCCTGGACGCGCGTTATCTCGTAGGCGGCGTTGCGCAGCTCCAGTCGCTCATTCATCAACTGTCGCGAAACCGGTTTGGCGCACTAGCCACGCGCTCGCTTGCGCGCCTGCGCCGGCGGCTGCGCGTGCGCCGCGTGCGCGCGTCTTTCGATTCCTCTCATCTATGACCCCTAAACCGGAAATACACCCTGAACGCGCGCACGAGCTCGAGGAAGTCGTCGTCGATACGCGGCCGATCGCGCTGGTGATCCTGTCGCGCAGCCTGCGTACGATTATTCTTATCGCAGGTGCGATCATTTTCGTCGTTCTGGCGCATGCGAAACCGCCCGCGGGCTTAAGTGTGGCCGCCGAGCGCGCGATCGCGGTCTTCGCACTCGCCTGCCTCTACTGGATCACCGGCGCGCTGCCGCTGATGGTCACGAGCCTGCTCGTGATCGTTCTGCTGGGGCTCTCGGGCGTGATGCCGCAGCGGCAGGCGTATGCGCTGTTCGGCAACGAGGCGATGTTTTTCATCCTGGCGGCGTTCATGCTGGCCGCCGCGGTAAACCATCGCGGACTCGGCCGCCGCGTCGCGCTCACAGTCTTCAGCCGGTTCGGACGCACGCCGCGCTCGCTGGTCGGTTCGATCTATCTGCTCTCCGCGCTGATGTCGTTCGTCATTCCAGAGCACGCGGTTGCCGCGATCGTCTTTCCGATCGTGCTCGACCTGGGCAACACGATGCACCTGGTTCCCGGCCGCTCGCGCTATGCGACCGCGCTGTTTCTCGCGATGGCGTGGGGAACCAATATCGGCGGAATCGCAACGCTGCTCGGCGGCGCGCGCGCGATGCTGGCGCTCGGGATGCTCTCGGAAGCGACCGGCCAAACGATTTCGTTTCTGCGTTGGAGCGCCGCGACGATTCCGCTGGTGGTCGCGCTGCTGATCGCCGGATGGTTCGTGCTGCTGCATTTTTTTCCCACCGACCTCGATTCGGTCGAGCAAAGCGCGCAGGAACTCAAGCACCGCGCGGCCGAACTTGGCCGCATGACCTTCGAGGAGATCGGCGTCGCGATAATTCTCGCCGTCACGGTCGTGGCCTGGATGGCGACGAGCCACGAATACGGATACGCCGCGATCGCGATTCTCGCCGTGGTCGCGCTGTTCGCGCTGGGTCTGCTCAGTTGGCGCGAGGTCGAGGAATACGTCAACTGGGGAATCGTCCTGATGTACGGCGGCGCAATCGCGCTCGGCGCCGCGCTGCAGCATACCGGCGCCGCCGCCTACCTCGCGCACGAAACCCTGGGCGGAATCGGTTCCGCTGTCGTCGTGCTGGCGATTCTGGCGCTCGGCGCAGAGCTCCTCGGCGAATTGTTGAGCCACTCCGCTGTCGTCGCGGCGCTGCTTCCCGTCGGCCTGGGACTCGCGGCCCATTTCGGAATCGACGCGCGCGCAATGTCGCTGGTCATCGCGATTCCGGCCGGCCTGACCTTCATCTTGCCGGTTGGAACCCCGGCGAACGCGCTCGCCTACTCGAGCGGATACTTGCGCGCCCGCGAGCTCCTGGTTCCAGGCGCGCTGATGATCCTGAGCGCCTGGATCGGGTTGAACCTGATGGCGCATTTCTATTGGCCATTGATAGGCTTTCGCGTGGGCCGCTGAAGTACCTGATTTTGCAGCATTATTTTTGATGAAACTTTCTTTGAAGCGGAATTCGGGCTTGTCTTGAGTAATCAGTGGAAATTAGATAACTTATCGGGCATACAAAGTAATCTATTTCAGGAGCATCAGATAAAAGCATCATGGATCAGGGCTTTACCCTATGGTTTACGGGACTTTCCGGGGCAGGTAAGTCAACTCTGGCGAATCTGGTCGCGGACGAGCTCCGCCGCCGCGGTCATCGCGTCGAAATTCTCGACGGTGACGAGGTCCGCACTAATTTGTCGAAGGGTCTTGGGTTCTCAAAAGAAGACCGCGACATCAATATTCGGCGCATCGGCTACGTCTGCAATCTGCTCGCGCGCAATGGCGTGATCGCGATCTCGGCCGCCATCTCGCCCTATCGAGACGTGCGCGACGAAGTGCGCAAGCTGCACACGAAGTTCTTCGAAGTATTCATGAAGTGCCCGCTCGAAACTCTGGTCGAGCGCGACGTAAAGGGACTCTACAAGAAGGCGCTGGCCGGCGAGATCAAGTCGTTCACCGGCGTGTCCGATCCGTACGAAGAGCCCGTCACTCCCGAACTGATGATCGACAGCAGCGCGGAAAAAGCCGAGCACAGTCTAAAGAAGCTGCTCGCGACCCTCGAGGAGGGGAACTTCATTCCCCGGCACAGCGCAACCGAAACCGCGTCGCGCAAAGTGTCTGCTGGAGGCTCGCGATGAGCGTGCGCGACGACGCTATCTCCGCGCACGGCGGCGGCGAGCTGGTTGACCTGAAGGCGCCGGCGGCCGAGCGCGCTGCGCTGCGCACTCACGCCGCGTCGCTGCCGGTTGTGACTCTGACCGCGCGCGACATCTCGGACCTGGAGATGCTCGCCTCGGGCGCGTTCTCTCCGCTGACCGGATTCATGGGCGAAGCCGACTACACTCGTAGCCGCGACGAGCTGCGGCTTGCGTCCGGCACGCCGTGGTCGATTCCGATCACGCTCGCGGTGGATGAGGCGGCGGCGCATTCGCACAAGGTCGGCTCCGATATCGCTCTGGCAACCGATGCCGGAAAACCGCTCGCGATCCTGAAGCTCGCGGAAATCTACAAGGTCGATCGCAAGCGCGAAGCCGAGGCGGTTTTCGGAACCGCCGAAGACGCTCATCCGGGCGCGAAGAACGTCACCTCGATGCCGCCGTATTGCCTCGCCGGGCGCGTGATCCTTATCGACGACATCCCGGGCCGCACCTTCATGGAATACCGGCTCGAGCCGCGCGAGACGCGCGCCGCGTTCCGCGAGCGTGGATGGAAAAAAATCGTCGCGTTCCAGACCCGTAACCCCACTCATCGCGCGCATGAGTATATCCAGAAAGCCGCGCTCGAAGTCTGCGACGGCCTGCTGCTGCATCCGCTGGTCGGCGAGACCAAGGGCGACGACGTTCCCGCCGCGGTGCGGATGGAAACCTACAAAGTGTTGCTAGAACTCTACTATCCGAAGGACCGGGCGATGCTGTCGGTGATGCCGGCGCATATGCGCTACGGCGGCCCGCGCGAGGCGATCCTGCACGCGATCATCCGGCGCAACTACGGATGCACTCATTTCATCGTCGGGCGCGACCATGCCGGCGTGGGCAGCTACTATGGCACCTACGACGCGCAGAAGATCTTCTCGCGCTTCGCGCCGGAAGAGATGGGCATCACGCCGCTGACGTTCGAGAACAGTTTCTACTGCACCAAGTGCAACGGGATGGCCTCGTTCAAGACCTGTCCGCATACCGACGCCGACCGGCTGATCCTGTCGGGCACCAAAGTGCGCGAGATGCTCCGCGCCGGTCAGGCCCCGCCGCCGGAGTTCACCCGACCCGAGCTGGCGGCAATCCTGATCAAAGCAATGCGTGAATCAAAGTAGCGCCCGCGGTTTCAACGAGTTTGCTCAAATGGGCGGTCATCACGGCCGCCCGTCTTTTTTCGATTCAATTTGAAAGGACTCAGCGCAACACGCGGAAGCCCTCGAGCCGGCCCGCCTTTCGATCGAAGGTGGCCGTGTAATCGCATCCCGCGCGCCGGTTTACTGCCGCGAGCAGGCTGTCGGCGAGGTCCGAGCCTTCGCGGTACTGCGCAACAGCGGCGCGGAGGTCATCTTCGTTTTCGAACAAAAGTTGCTCGGCTTCGAGTAGTTCCGATAGAGCTTCCACGATCTGCGCTCGCGCGAGCCTGTACCGGCTCTCCAAAACCCAGACCAACTCGCAAACCACGATCCGGTTTATGAAACCGGGTTCCTGCGGAGTGCAGTTCTGAAATATGAATCGGCGCGCTGCCGCTGACTGAGCTGGGTCGTCGCGTACCAGGTAGCGCACCAGTAAATTCGTATCGAGCCCTTTCACCGCCGGAGCACCCGATCGCTGACCGCGTCAGCGATCGAGGCATTCATTTCGTCAATGGTCGCTCGCCGACTGACAGGTGCGAGCAGACCATAGAGGCGTTTGATATCGCCCCTCTTTCTCGGAGTCAGGATTACCTGTCCGTCGCGCGCCACGCGATAGACGATTCGGTCGCCCGGCCTGAGTTTCAGGCGTTTGCGAATCTCCTGCGGAATCGTCGTCTGACCCTTGCGGGTGAGGGTAGAAGCAGCTTCGATCGGTGCTTTCATCATTCCTTACCGACGGTAAGGATAACATCCGGTCCGCGTTGGCGCCACTGCGCCATCACCGGCGCGCGGCGCGCGCGGCAGCGGCACGGCGGGCGCGGGCGAGGTCGCCGGACCAGGTCCATGCGTGCTCGGTGCGGCTGACTCCGACCAGCACGCCGAGAAACGCGCTCGGATGGATGAACAGCTCCGCCAGACCCGCTTCGTCGCGGGTATGCCCCGCGAAACGCGCGCCGCGCGACTCAAGGCGCTTGGCTATCGCGTCGGCGTCGTCGGTCTCGACGAAGAACATATACAGAGAGTCGCCGCGCTTTTGATGAAAGCGCCCCATCGCGCCCGCCGGATTGATAATCTGCGAAATCTCGATCCGATCCAGGCGCGCGGGCGCGTCGAACATCGTGAGTGTGCCGGTGTATCCGAACTCCTTGCTCTCGATCGGAACGAAGATCGCCGGATTGAGCCGGAACATCTGCGTGTAGCGCGCCGAGGCCGCGCGCCAATCGCCGACCACGTTGGTGGTCTCATAGATCCACTTGATCGCGCCGACCGGCGCGCGTTCGTGATGCGTGCTCAGCACCACTCGCATCCCGAAACCTGAGGCCGCTGGATCGACATAGAGCTGTTCCGCGTCACGAGTGCCTTTGATTCCTCCGACCTGCAGATGACGCGCCGCGGCATCGAGATCCGCGACGGAAAAGCCCACACCAAAGAGTCCGCTGGTCCATCGGTCGACGAAGTCCTTCACCGGTCCGGCGCCCGCCGGCGCGAGCAGCTCGAGCAGGCTCGAGCCCGCCTGCATCGTCGAGCGCCGCGCGCCCAGCGGCTCGGCAGTATCGCGTCGCAGCACCTCGGCGCCGAATGTATCGGCGGCGATCTTCTCCGCCGCATCAAGATTCGCAACCGCAATCTGGACTCGATCGACTCGTTTCAGCATCGTGGTTCTCTCCCTGTCCCTTTCTTATACCCTCTCCTTGTCCAAGGAGAGGGTGAAGGGAGAGGTCTCTTCCAGCGCAGTGAGTAGAGCCTCGATTACGCTCTCGATATTCGTAAGCTAATCACTCGATAACCGCGCTCGGCGATCAGGCGCGTGCGCCAGGCATCATATGAAGCACGTTCGACGTGCTGACTTCCATCCAGCTCAACCACCAGCCGCGATTCATGGCAGCAAAAGTCAGCGATGAAATTACCAATCGGAAATTGGCGCCGGAAATGGAAGCCGTTCAGCCGGCGGGCGCGGATTCGGTTCCAGAGTTTGATTTCCGCGTCAGTTTGCTCACGGCGCAATCGGCGGGCGCGCTGGTGCACGAGTGGTAATGCTCGTTTGTGCTTGCCTCCTGATGCCACCGACCCTCTCCCTTGATCCCTCTCCCTGGTCAGGGAGAGGGATTTCTGTACGGTCTGTACAATTGCCACCGCTTCACTACTGCAACGGAGGATCGTCGTTTGGTGGCGCGATTACTGGCGAGCCGTGATGCAGGATCATGAACCATTTCGCGCCTGCGCGTTCGAAGACGTTGGTCGCGAGCACTTGCGAGCGCGAGACGCCGTCGTAGCCGCGCTGCGTCAGCTCTTCTTCGACCACCACCACCGCAAGGTCGCCGCTGATCATCACGTCGAGCTCGCCGAGCTCGAATTTCATTTCGAAGGCGCTGTCGAAGATCCGCTCCCAGCTCGCCATGATCGGACCCCATCCCGAAAGCTTGCGCCATCCCGGATGGATACAAACAATCCGCTGGTCGCGCAGCCATAGCGCTTCCATCTGCTCGGCATCAAGGCTCTCGAACGCGTCATAGAAGGCGCGGTTCGCGGCGAGCACGGCGTCGTGATCGGACATCAGCGGTTCCTCTTAACGATCAGCCTAGTTGGTACGATGCGATCGAGCCAGACTCATCGCGAGCGCGGTGCCACTCGATTGATGCGCGGCGGCGTCGGCACACAAGCGTGCGATTTTTTCCGCCGCCGAGGCAATAATCAGTCCGCCCGGATGAATGTTCGATATCACGGTGCGATCGGGTTCGAGCGAAGCCAGGCGCGGACGCCAGATCACGTAGGCGCTCAGGCTCTCGGCGGTCGCAAGCCCGGGGCGCTCGCCGATAATCATGCACACCAGATCGGATCGCAGAATCTCGCCGACATGATCCTCGACCCGCACGCGCGCGTTGCGGATAAAGAAAGTTCCGGCGACGCGAAAGCGCGCGGAGAGTTTTGCTTTGAGCAAGCGCACAATCGCCGACGCATGCGTCTGCACCGCGGCCGACGAGAGTCCGTCACCGACCAGAATCACGAGCGAGGGTTTTGCGCGCTCTGCCGCCGGGTACTCGTAAGCGGCGAGCGTAGCGCTGCGCCAGGCGCTCGGCGTCGTCCTCCGCGAGCATTCGCCCAAGCTCGGGCCGGAGCAGATAAGTCTCGCGGTCGGGCGCGCGGGTTTTTAGTTCCGGCATCGCGTTGCGCGCAGGTCCAATCACGCGGCACTTCGATTCGCACCGCGTCCACCGCGCGCGCATGATCGGCGCGCAGCGCGAGCATCGCAGAGGTCGTGTAGCGAGGGCCCGCGCGGCCAACGCCAAGACGCGCGGGAGTTGCGCGGCGCATCGCTGCGAAATCATCGGTCGAGGTTTTGCGGCCGCGATCCTTCCGCGCCACGTTATGAGGCCCGCCGCTTCGCCATCACCAGCGCCGGGTCGCCTGCGCGCTTGGTGAGGCGGCCGCCGAACAGGATTCCGCGATGCTCGCACCAGCGTTCGAACTCCGGCGCCGGCCGGAGATTCAGCACCTGCCGCAGCGCCGCCGCGTCGTGATAGCTCGTGCTCTGATACGAGAGCATCACGTCGTCGCCCATCGGCAGCGCCATGAAATAATTGCATCCCGCGGCGGCGAGCAGAACGGCCAGGTTTTCGCAATCGTTCTGATCGGCACGCGCGTGATTTGTGTAGCAGGCGTCGGCGCCGTGCGGCACGCCGAGCAGCTTGCCCATCAGGTGATCCTCGAGCCCGGCGCGCGCGATCTGTTTGGCGTCGTACAGATACTCGGGACCGATAAATCCCAACCACCGTGTTGACCAGCAGCGGAGTGTAGCGGCGCGCAAGCCCATAGCATCGCGCTTCGAGCGTGACCTGGTCGGCGTTTTCGTGAGCGCCCGCGGAAAGCTCGGAGCCCTGCCCGGTTTCGAAATACGTAAGATTGGGCGCATCGAGCGCTCCGCGCTCGCGCACGGCGGCGGCGCCTTCGTCGAGCATCTTAAGCGTGATTCCAAATCCGGCGTTGGCTTTTTCGGTACCGGCGAGGCTCTGGAAAAGAATGTCGAGCGGCGCTCCCGCTTCGAGCGCGCGAATCTGCGTCGTGATATGGCCGAGCACGCAGTTCTGCGTGGGAACGCCGGTACGCGAGATTATGTCGGCGGTGAGATCGAGCAGGCGGCGGATATTGTCGGGCTCGTCGATACACGGATTGATTCCGATGAGCGCGTCGCCGCATCCGTAAGCGAACCCCTCGTAGATCGCACCGGCGATTCCCTTCAGATCGTCGCGCGGATGATTCGGCTGGAGCCGCGTCGAGAGCCGCGCGCGCATCCCGAGCGTGGTGCGCGCTCGAGTGACGACGCGGACCTTCGCGGCAATCGTGATGCAATCGAGACTCGAAGACAGCTTCGCGACCGCGGCGGCGATCTCGCCGGTGAAGCCGCGTCCGGCGCGCGCGATATCTTCGCCGGACGTGGCGTCATCAAGGAGCCACTCGCGCAGCTCGCTGACGGTGCGATTTTTGTGGCGCGCGAATTCGGCGCGGTCGAGGCTGTCGTCGATCACCCGCGTCACCTCGTCGCGCTCGTACGGAACCACCGGATTGTTGCGCAGGATCATTCAGCGTCAGATCGGCCAAGCACCATCTTGGCCGCGACGCGTTCGCGCTCGGACCGCGCCGAAAGGCCCGCCAGCTCGTCGCCGGAGCGCGCCTCGTTGGCGCGGGCCAGAACCTCGCGCACCGAATCGAAGCGGTAGGTGATCCCGAAAAGGCGCGTGGTCAGCTTCATCGGAATTGCGTCGATTCTCTCACGCGCTATCGGCGCGAGGGAACGATCGGCAGCGTCAGATGCGACGCGAATCCGCGATCGTGCATGACCGTCTGCATCGCGGGTTGCACCTCGGCGTCGGCGAACAGATCGTGGCCGGTGTTTGGATTGGGATCGAAACGCGGATAGTTAGACGAACTGACCTCGAGCCTTATCCGATGACCCGCCTTGAAGACGTTGGCCGTGCTCCACAAATCGATCTTGAACTCCGCGATCTTGCCCGGCGTCAGCTGCTTCGCCTCCGACTGCGACTCGCGGTAGCGCGCGCGGATAATTCCGTCAGTCAGATTCTTCGCCAGTCCGCACGGCCCGAGATCAACCAGCTTCGCGGTGAAGTCCGTGTCCGGCGCCGACGACGACGCATACAGCGTGAGCGTGATCGGGCCGATCACTTCCAGATCTTCGGCGAGCGGCTCAGTCGAATAGACCAGCACGTCAGAGCGCGTTTCGACCGCGGCCTGGTCGAATGCGCCGCCGGAGAGCGCAGCAGGATAGCAGCACAGTCCGCCGCCTGCGGTGGGCGCGGGATCGAGCGGATTGTAGAGGAAGGAATCGGCCGGCTCGATTCCGGGGGCGTCGGTCGAGAGCGCGCCGTCGCCCGCGGCGGAGTTTGCGCGTCCGCGGCTGTGCAGGAAGTAGCGGCGCATCTCGGTGCCGGGAATCGGCCATTCGGTTTCGTCGCGCCACTGATTTATTCCCATCACGAACAGGCGCACGTTCGAGGCTTGCGAAACGTCCTTCCCCTTCAGATGCCGATCGAAGAAGCGCAACTGCTGCCCGTCCATATCGGCGGAGACCGCTCCCGTCTGGTAGCCGAAATCCACAGCGCCAACCAGGTTCGCGAACGGCACCGCATGGTTCCACGGCCCGATCATGAGCCGCTGTCCCGCACGCGCTGCGTCGGTCGCGCCGCGCAATTTCATCCCCAGGTAATTGCGAATCGTTCCGCCCTGAAAGATGTCGTACCATCCGCCGATATTCAGCGTGGGCACGTTTATCTTCGCGTGATTCTCTTCGATCGATAGCGCGCGCCAGTAGTCGTCGTACCCCGGATGCTTTAGCCAATCGAAGAAGTACGGCGCTCCGGCGCGAAACATCGGAAACTCGGCGAGCGGGCGATGCTTCATCGCCTCGAGCATCGTGTCGATCGATCCGACGGTGCGGATAAGTTCCGCCGTCGCCTCCGGATTGTTTGCGCGTTCGCGCAACAGCCGCGCCGGCGCAAGCGCGCCCATCGTCCACGATACGTTGAAGAACAGCGCGAACGCCCCGCCCTGGTAAGTCCATCCGTCGTGATAATCGCTCGCGGTGATCGACGGGACCATCGCCTTCAGCGACGGCGGGGTCTGGGTCGCGGCGAGCCACTGGGTTGCGCCCATGTATGATGCGCCGTAGGTGCCGACATTGCCGTCGGACCACGGCTGGCGCGCCGCCCATTCGATCGTGTCGTAGCCGTCGCGCGCTTCGTCGGTGAAGCAATTGAAGACGCCGTCGGAGGCGAAGCGGCCGCGGCAATCCTGCACCAGGACGTTGTAGCCGGCCTCGGCAGCACGAAACGCGTCGAGCGACATCGCGTAGACCATCGGCATCGCCTTGTTGTACGGGGTGCGGTTGAGCAGCACGGGAAGTTTTTCGGAAGTGTCGGCGCGATACAGATCGGCGCGCAGGACAGTGCCGTCGCGCATCGGCACGGCAACATTTTTCTCGACGATTATTCGGGGCATCGCAGCGTCACCTCACGATCGCGCTTGTAACGCGCCGACGACGCCGCGGGCAAGCGAGCGCTCGCGTCCGCATGCGCAAGGCTGCGCGATTTCGCGCGCGTCAGTCCGCGGAAGTTTTGCGGTACGGCGTCATATCCATTGCGGGATATCGCGCCGCCACGTCCGCAAGAGTCTGCTCGTTCCAGTATTCGCTTCCCGGCGGCGGCCATCCGAAGAGGTCGCGCTCGCGCGGCGTCATACGCACGATCGCCTCGGACATGCCGGGCATATCCGCACGATCGGGCCAGCTCATCTTTCCCTGCCAACGCCATCCGCGCTGCTGAAAATCGACCAGCATCATAAAGCGCGATCGGTTAACCCCGGTGAAATCGGAGCCGCGATGAAAAACGTCGGTCTTGTAGATCAGCAGGCTCCCCGCCGAAGCCGTCGCGGCGACTTCATGATCGAACAGCCTGCCGAAGGACGTCAGGCGCTTTGAAAGCGGCAGCTCGCGGGTGAACTCGAGCGGAACCAGCTTGGTCGGCGCGTCTTCCGCAGTCACGTCCGAGAGCAGGATGAAGGTCGTCATCTGCGTGTGCTGCCGATCCGCGCGCGGCACCACCAGGCTGTGATTTCCAAAGTCGCGATGATGCGGCTGATCGTAATTTATCGCTCCGGAGTACTTGGCCCACAGCTCGATCTTGTAAATCTCCAGGTCCTGAGTTCCGAGCATGCGTTGCGCGCTGTTGACGAGATCGGGATGCACCGGGAGACGATTGAGCGCCCACGAAACGTAGGGGAATAATCGCAATCCGGCGAATTGACCGCGGCTCAGCTCAGGATGCTCCTCGGGCGCCCTGAAATAATCTTCGGGCCTGGGATAGATCTCCCACAGCGCCTGTTGAGCGGCCGCGAGCGTCTCGTGATCGAGAAAGTTCTCGACGATGGTAAAGCCCCGATCCCAGACTTGGGCAAGATTTCCCTCGGGTACGCGCATCAGCTCTCCGATTCCAACCGGTCAGGTAGATCGAACGGTTTCATTCTACAAGATTTTGTCCGCTTTTGGTTCACCGCGGGAAAAGGAAATCCAAACTCAATCGGTGTAGTCTGCGTAAGCTGTGAATTCGCCTTTGAAGACATTCGCGATCGCGATAATCGCGCTCCTGATACTGACGCGCGCGGCGCCCGGCGGCGAGACCGGCCTTCTGAAGCTAGACGTGATGGGCGAGATTGGCGCAGGCGCCTCTAATGCCGCACAGGTAATCGGCGCGGACGGCAAAGTCGCGGGCGAGATTCGTCCGGGAGCGACGCTGGCACTGGCGCCGGGCACCTACAAGCTGGTGTTGCCGATCGTCGGCGGAAACGTCACCAAAGACGACGTCAAAATAGAAGCGGGCCGCACCCATACCGTGCTCATTCCGAACGTCGCGGTGCTGCAGGTAATCGCAACCGACAAACACGGCACCGATCCCGGTTTCGGCGTCACGGTCACCGCGACCGACCCGCCGCACGCGAAGATCGCGAGTTTTCTGACCGGCGAGAAATATCTGTTTGCGCCGCAAGAGGTTGACGTGCATGTCGATGCGCCTCCGCAGGGTTACGATTGGCACGCGGTGGCGCTGCGACCTACCCAACGCGCGCGTCTGACGCTCGACCAGGTCGTGCCGGCGGAGCTTGACGTGCAGACCACTATGCAGAAGCTCTCGATCGACAACGCGACCCGCGTGATCGTGATGCGCGCAGGGTCGCAGAGCCAGGTTGCGCAGAGCGCGCCGGGCGCGGCGCATCAGTTCAAGCTCGACCCGGGCGACTACGACGTCTACGTCGAGAACGGCTCGGGCAAGGGCCGCCCGACCGCGCTCGCGCCGGGGATTCATCTGGATTCGGGCGCAAAGGTAGAGAAAGTGGTGCCGCTGGATTAATTGCTCAACGGTCGCGGATTGTCCCTTTCCCAGATTGGGAGAGGGACATTCACACCGGAACGAAGTCGTCAACGCTCGGCGGAGTCTGGCTCTCTGGACTGGATGTATTCCTTGAGGCGCTTCTTGAGGCGGGTTTCGATTTGCCGCACGCGCTCGCGGCTGATTCCGAAACGCGCGCCGATCTCTTGCAGCGTCTCGGGATTCTCAGTCAGAAGACGTGCGCGGAAGATCTCCAACTCCTTGTCATGCAACGTCGCTTCGAATTCCGCCACCCGCTCGTGCGCGAACTCGCGCCATTCGCCCTCGGCGGCCGCCTCTTCGGGATTGTTGTCGCGATCGGGCAGCACGTCGATCAGCCGCGTGTCGTCGTCGCCGCCGGACGTCGGCTGGTCGAGCGAGACCTCGCTCTGCGCCATCCGCTCCTGCATCTCGCGCACTTCGCTTTCTTTCACGCCCATCCGCTGCGCGAGCTGCTTGGGCTGCGCGGCGAAGCCCTGCGCCTCGAGCCGCTCGGTTTCCTTGCGCAGGTTGAAGAACAGCTTGCGCTGCGCCTGGGTGGTGCCGATCTTGACCAGACGCCAGTTGTTGATCAGATAGCGATAGATATACGCGCGCACCCACCATACCGCATAAGAGGGAAAACGGATTCCGCGGTAAGGATCGAAATTCTTGACCGCTTCCATCAGCCCGACGTTGCCCTCCTGGATCAGATCCAGGACATTCTTCGAGGCGCGCGCGAACTCGAACGCGATCTTCACCACCAGGCGAAGATTCGCGGTCACGAGCTGATAGGCGTCGGCGGGATCGTGGTCGCGCGCGTAACGTTTGGCGATCACCGTTTCTTCTTCACGGGTCAAAAGCGGAAACCGCCTTAGGTCGGCCAGGTAGCGGCTAAGCGGATCGATCGCGACCAGCGCGCCGCCATCGGGATCTTTCGATCTATTCTGCGCTGCGCCGTCGCCGCGATCCGCCTCGATGGCGGGAGCGTCGGCGTCCGGCTCAAGCGGATGAAAATCGGAAACCTCGATCGTCGCCGGATCGGCGGCGTCGTCATCGAGCAAAAGATCTTCGGACGGATCTTCGGCAATCAGGTCCGCCGGTTCGTCGTGGGCGTCGGCGATTACCGGCTCGGCATCGACTGATCGGCGTTTGGGTGGGCGCGGCTTGGTTGCTTTGCGGGCCATCGGATCACTTCACGGCCTGCGGAGATCAGTTCCGGGCGTTTCGCTCAAAGGCGGAGCATGCGCGGATTGGCGAAGTTCCCGCGCAGGCGTGAGACGGTCGCGCGCTATCCCTCGCTGGGCGCTTCGATCGTGACCTTACCGGCCGCGATTTCACGCAGTGCGGTCACAACTTCCTTGTTGTCGCTTTCAACCAGCGGACGCGCGCCCTTCAAAAGCTGCTTGGCGCGCCGAGCGCCGCTCAGCACCAGCTCGAAACGGTTGGGAATGTTATCGAGGCAATCCTCTACGGTAATTCTGGCCATTTGATGATGATTCTCCGGCCCCCGCCGCCCCGTGTCAACGCACAAGATCTCGAAGCGACCGCCTGCTGCCAGAATTTTCAACCTGCTTCCATGTACCGCTTCAGCGCGGCACCGCGGCGGCCGTTGCCGAGCGCCAGCATCAGCTTGAGGCGCGCTTTGTGCGCGGGCACCTCGTGGGCGGCGATAAGGCCGACCGAGCGAAGATAGTGCGCACCGCCTAGACCGTATCCATCGTCGATCGCGCCTGCTCCGGTGCGCGACGCGAGTACCACGGCAATTCCCCGAGCGAGCGCCTGCTTGAGATGCTCAATCCACTGGTGCGGCACCCGTCCACCGCCAAAGCCCGCCACTACGAGTCCGCGCAAATTCGGACGCTCGAGCGCCTCACGCAGGGCATCGATCTCTCCTGCGAGCGCCGTGACCATCGCGACGCTAGTATCGAGACGCGGAGCCAGGACAACGCGCTTGAATGTGGGCGTCAGCATGATCCATGGCTCGCCGTTGTATATTCGCCCGAGCGGTCCGCATGCGGGCGAATGGAAGGTGCTGACCGCCTGGCCGTTGGTCTTGGTGACGAAACGCGCCGAGTGGATCTCTTCGTTCATCGTGAGCATCGCGCCGACTCCGCGCGCGGCACGCGACTGCGCAATACTGATCGCGTCGAGCAGGTTGCGCGGTCCGTCCCACGACAGGTCGGAGCCCATCCGCATCGAACCGGTGAACACTACAGGCTTTGGGCCAGGGACCGTGAGATGGCACAGGAAGGCGCTTTCCTCGATCGTATCGGTGCCATGCGTGACGACCGCGCCGGCAACGTCACCGCGGCCCAACTCGCGCCGAACCAGGCTCGCCAGATCAGCCATCCGCTCGGGAGTCATCTCACACGAAGGAATTTTCGCGAATTCGATCACGCGCAGCGGAATCGCCGTGCGCGAGGCTCCCAGACGCGCCAGCAGCGCGCGCCCGCCGAGCTTGGAGAGAGTGCCGTCCTTAGAAGCGAACGTCGAGATCGTTCCGCCGGTCGTGATCAATACGACTCGCTTTGATGCTGCCACAGTTTCACCGCTCGCGTTACAGTATTGACGCCAACCCAATTACAGAGGCTGTGCTCGATACTACGATTCCGTAAGATATACCGGCTTGGCAACTAAATCGAAAAAGCGCGCAGGTCGCAGCGCGTCGGCAAAGGCCTCGCGGCGCGAGCAGCAGACCGCAACGCCCGCGCGGCCGCCGCGCTCCGCTGCGCAAACCTCAGTACGCGGATCGCTCCTCGACTCGCCGGCGCTCGCGCCGTGGATCGCCGTCGGCGTCACGCTGCTGGTGTATCTGCGATGCTTCGGCAACGCGTTCGTTTACGACGACCACGAGATGATCGATCTGAATCCGCTCATCGGCCAATGGTCGTTCATCTGGAAATCGTTCGGGCATGACCTGTGGTGGTTCCGGCCCAACGGCACCTTTCCCAAGAGCAACTACTACCGCCCGCTGCAGGACGTATGGCTCGGGTTGAACTACCAGATCTTCGGGTTCAATCCGGTCGGATGGCACATCTCGATCGTGCTGGTGCATCTGGTCTCCGTGTACGCGCTTTACCAGGTGGGATTGTCGCTGACGAAGAGCCGCTATGCCTCGTGCGCGGGGGCGACTCTCTTCGGCGTGCTGCCGATCGGAGTGCAGGCGGCGGCGTGGCCGTGCGCGATTCCGTTTCCGATGGTGGCGGCGTTCTATCTCGGCTCGATGTGGTTTTTTATCGAACGCAACCGCGCGCCGCGCCGCAACCTCGCGATCTCACTCGCTTTGTTTGTTGGCGGCCTGCTGAGCCACGAGCTGGCCGTGATGATGCCCGGACTGCTCATCGCGTATGTGTTCATCCTCGAAGACGCGCCGCCCGATGGCGCCGACACGAGCCGCAAGCCCGAGCTGCGCGAACTCGTCGCGCGCGCCGCCGACGCCGTATGGAAGACTGCTCCCTACCTCGCGCTCGCCGCGATCTATCTCGCGCTGCGGATCGTGGTGCTGGGCCATATCAATGGCCACTCGCCCGGCAACCACGCGACGCTCGCGCAGGTGCTGATGTCCATTCCGTCGGCGCTGGCGCATTACGCCCTGATGCTGACGTTGCCGTGGATGGCGGGTCCGGCGCACGCTTTCACCTTCGCCAACAGCCTGCGCTCGGAAATCTTTTATCTGCCCGCCCTCGGACTCACCGCGCTCGCGGCCGCGGGCTATCTTCTGCTGCGCAAGCATCCGCATCGCCGGCTGTATTTTTTCCTGGTGCTGTGGATGCTGTTCGAGATAGCGCCGGTGATGAATCTTGGCGGGCTGATGCGCGTGATGCTGATTCAGGATCGCTATGAATATCTGGCCGCGTTCGGATGGGTGCTGCTGCTGGGCGATATCGCCGCCTGCTACGCTGCCCGCGGCGGCGAGACGCGCAATCTCGCGACCGCGATCGCGGTGACGGCGATCGCGGTGTACAGCGTCGCGACCTGGCATACAGAGAGCTATTATCACGACGAATATACGCTCTTCACCAAATGTATCCGGGAGGATCCCAGCTCGACGCTATGCCACGGACGGCTCGGGATGCTGCTGGAGCAGCAGCGTGACTGGCCCGGTGCGGAGCGTGAGTTTCAGACCGACATCGATCTCAATCCCGAGGACGGTCCCGACCTTTACAACCTGGGCCGGCTGCACGCGGCCCAGGGCCATTATCAGGAAGCCGACGAGGAGATGGGCCGGGCGCTGAAAATGCTCGGCGACCAGGTGCCGATGGCCTTCGACCTCGAGCTGGCTCGGGTCGCCGACAAGGCCGGCGACACCGCCGGCGCCGATTCCGCGCTCAAAATCGCGGAGGCCGATCCCAAGAGCGCCAATTCCGCGCAGTACATGCGCGCCAGCTTCATGGCGGAGCATCACGACTACTCCGGCGCCGAAACGCTGTTGCGCGCGATTGCTGCGAAGTCTCCGTCGGTGCAGGTTATCGCGTCGCTCGGCTCGGTGATGGACCTGCAAGGCGATCATGCAGGCGCGATCATCGAGTATCAGCGCGCACTCGCGATCTCACCCAACAACCCTTTGATTCATACGATGCTGGCGCAGAGCCTGCACGCGCAAGGACGCGACACCGAGGCGCTGGCCCAGTGCAAGCAAGCGCTTGCGATTCAACCGGCCAACGCCGCGGCACGCGCGCTGGCGGCGAAACTGGAAGCGGCGGGAGCTTCCAGCAACAAATTGTCACGATAACTAACATAGTGTATAAAAGAGGCGTGGATGAATGCCCGCGTGCAGAACTGCGTCTAATCCGCGATTGACGTGTGACCGCGAAACCGTTGATCCCTCTGGCACCCGGTGAATCATAGCTAAGGGCATCCAAAGGACTCTTTGATGGCATCGATATCGGCCGAAAAAGCGAACAAAAAGAGAATCGCCTGCCGGATCGGCGCGATGGCGGCAGCAATCTCGCTCGCATTCGCCACTGCGGCGGTCTCCACCGCGAGCGCGCAAGTCTCCGCGTCCGCATCCAGCGCATCCTCAAGCGATGCGGCGGCTGGGGAAGCGAAGGTTGCGATCGCGGGAAATCATCCCGCAGAGGCGGCGGATCTCACCTCCGGTCCCGAAATTGCCTCAACCAAATCGCTGCGGATGGAGGTCGTGCTTGCGCTGCATAATCGCGCCGCGCTCGACGCGCTGATCGCCGCGCAGCAGGATCGCTCCTCGCCGCAATACCATCAGTGGCTCACCCCGGCGGAATTCAGCGCCCGCTTCGGTCCGACGCAATCCGACGTCGCGGCAGTCAGCTCATGGCTGAGCGGCCAGGGCTTCTCGGTCGAATCGCAAAGCCTGCCGATGCGCAAAATCGTTTTCTCGGGTGCGGCGGCAAATGCCGAGTCAACCTTCGGCGTGAAAATTCACACCGATCAGACCCAGACACGGTTCGCCAATCTGAGCGATCCGGTAGTCCCAAAGTCGATCGCGTCGAGCGTCGCCTCAATTCGGGGATTATCGAATCTTGGCCACGCGCTGCCCGCGCTGGAACTTTCGCCCAATTTTTCGTCCGTGCCCGATGTTAAAATCGGAAAGGTCACGCACTTTGGTCCCAACGACCTGTACACGTTCTATGATGAAGCTCCGCCGACCAGTTCGAGCAACAACGGCACCGGGGCCGACTGTATCGCGGTGGCGGAAGATTCCGATTTCGACGACGGCTCGGTAATCGCGTTCGACAATCAGTTCGGAGTCGCAGCTATCGACTCAGTGCGCATATACGCCGATGGGAGCGATCCCGGAGAATCCGGCAACGATGCTATCGAAGCGCTACTGGACGTGGAGTATGCACACGCCGCCGCGCCCGGCGTGCCGATCTACGCATACATCGGCAACAACCTCGCCTCGCCGGACGGAAGCGGAGTACTCGACGCGGCGGCGAAAGCGGTCAGCGACGACACTTGCGGTGCGATCAGCCTCAGCTTCAGCTTCTGCGGACAGCCTTCGAGCTTCTATACCGGTTCGATCGATCCGATCGCCGCGCAAGCCGCCTCGCAGGGACAAGCCGTATTTGCGTCATCCGGAGATTTTGGCGCGGCCGGATATGTGGAGCAGAATGATACTTGCGTGCCTGGCAGCACGCGTAACGTGAGCGAGCTATCCGCCGATCCAAACATCACGGCGGTCGGTGGAACCCAGTTCACACCGCACTACAAGAAAGGCAACGATTTCAGCCACACCCGGGAATCGATATGGAAGGATAAAAGCGGATCAGGCGGCGGCGGCGAAAGCGGGATCTTTCCCAAGCCAACCTATCAGAGTGGATTGATCTCGACCGACACAAATCGCGACGTGCCCGACGTATCGCTGGCCGCGTCGCCCCTCCATCCGGGATTCTTTCTGGGCTACAACGACGCCATCTATTGCTGTATCGGAGGCACCAGTCTGAGCGCTCCGTATTGGGCCGGAATCGCGCAGCTAGCGGCGCAGAAATCGGGCGCTACTCGAGTAGGACCGCTCAACCCGACCCTGTACTCGATCGCAAGCGGCGGCGGAATCCGTGACGTTACCAAGGGCAACAACACCTTTCACAAAGTGACCGGATTCAAGGCGACCGCGGGCTATGACCGCAGCTCCGGCCTGGGATCTCCCGATATCGACAATTTGACCAGCGCGATCGCCGCCCATTAGGAAATTTATCCAGACCGAATCGCGATCGGTGCTACGATGGTACCCGCATGTTCATTTATTCAAGAGCAGGAAATTCGTTGCGCACATTCAAAGTCTGTTTGGGGGCTTTGATTCTGGCGCTGGCCGGTTCCGGGGCATCCATCGCGCGGGCGCAGACTGATGCATCCGTCGATGCCGGGAATCAGACGACAACGATCGCCGGCAATCATCCCGATGAAGTCGCGGAGTTTTCGAGCGGTCCGGAGATTGCGGCGTCAAAGCCGCTGCGGATGCAAATCTCGCTCACGCTCCATGATCGTGACGCGCTCGATAAATTGACCGAAGCACAGCAGGACCCTTCTTCACCACAGTATCATCAATGGCTCGCGGCCGGAGAATTCAATGCCCGCTTCGGTCCAACCCCGGCGGAAGTGGCGGCAGTCACGTCCTGGCTGACGGGCAAAGGATTCACCGTGGAATCCGCAAGCGTGGCGAAACGCAGGATAGTTTTTAGCGGAGCGGCAGGTGCGGCGGAATCGATTTTCAAAGTGAAGATTCGCACCAACGCGAGCGGCACGCTCTACGCAAATCTGGACGATCCCGCGGTGCCCGCTTCGATCGCGCCGCTGGTCGGTTCGATTCGCGGCTTATCGAATATTTTGCGTTCGCATCCGAACGTTCAGTACGCGCCAAACACCTCGGCCTCGCCTGACGTGACCATCGGGGGCTATACAGCTTTTGGGCCGGACGATCTTTATACGTTCTACGATCAAACTCCGCCGACCAACTCGGGCAACAATGGCGCCGGAGCGGACTGTATCGCGGTGGTCGAGGATTCAGACTTCGATGATCCCTCGGTTGCGGCATTCGACGCGCAGTTCAGTCTTCCAACAATCAACCTGACCCGCAAATTTTCATCCGACGGTGGCGATCCGTTCACCGCGGACGAGACCGAGACGCTGCTCGATGTGGAGTACGCCCATGCGGCGGCGCCCGGCGTATCGATTTTCGCCTATATCGGCGACGACGCGACCTCGCCCGACGACAATGGATTGGTCAACGCGGCGAAGGAAGCGGTGAGCGACGACACCTGCGGCGCAATCAGTATCAGTTTCAGCCTGTGTGGCGGCACGCATAAATTTTATTCGCAGGAGCTCAATGGATTCTTGCAGCAGGCCGCCGCTCAGGGCCAGTCCGTCTTCGTTGCAACCGGAGACAGAGGTGCGGCCGGCTACTCGTTCGACAAGAAAACCGACGCTTGCGTCGAGGCGCAAACTCGAAATGTAAACGAACTTTCCGCGGATCCTCACGTGACGGCGATCGGTGGGACCCAGTTCTCACCGAACTATTCCGACGGCGTCGATGTGGGCAGCGTACCTGAGGCGGTTTGGAACGACGGAAGCGGCTCGACCGGCGGCGGCAACAGCAAAATTTTTTCCAAACCCACGTTCCAGAAGGGCATACGTAAAATCGGCTCGAAACGCGCAGTGCCCGACATTTCACTTGCGGCATCGCCCAATAATCCCGGTTTTTTTCTTGGAAGCGGCGGCGGAATCACCTGTTGCATCGGTGGCACCAGTATCGCAACCCCTTATTGGGCTGGAATCGCGCAGCTTGCCGCGCAGCACGAGGGCAAGAGCCGGGTTGGTAATCTGAACACTGCTCTCTATTCGATCTCCAAGACCGGCGGCGCCGGAATTCGTGACGTTACGCAAGGCAACAACAGCGTGGAGACTGTAAAACCCAATGGCCAGGGACATCTGGTAAAAGGATTTACGGCGACGACCGGTTACGACCGCGCGTCGGGGCTCGGCACTCCGGATATCGATTTGCTGCTCGGTTCGCTCGCGGGCGATTAGCAGCGGTCGGATCAGCGATCAGAATTTCGCGACGAAAAACCCGGCTCGAGCGATTCGAGCCGGGTTTTGTTTTTCGATCTGACCCGTGATTTGGAGAATTACTTCGAGGGATCGGGCGTGTAGCGCAGGTACGGACGGACCTCGCGGATGCCCTTGGGGAACTTCTCTTTGAGCACCGCCGGATCCTTCAGCGCGGGCGCGACGATCACGTCCTCTCCATGCTTCCAGTCGACCGGAGTCGCGACCGAGTATTTGTCGGTGAGCTGCAGCGAGTCGATCGCGCGCAGAATTTCGTCAAAGTTGCGGCCAGTGCTGGCAGGATAAGTGATGATCAGCCGGACCTTCTTGTTGTTGTCGATCACGAAAACCGAACGGACCGTCAGCGTGTCGTTCCATTCGGGATGAATCATGTCGTAGAGCTTGGCAACCTTCTTGTCGGAATCGCCAAGGATCGGAAAATTCATCTTCACCTTCTGCGTATCCTCGATATCGCCAACCCAGCCCTTGTGCGACGGGACGTCATCGACGCTGACCGCCAGGACCTTGACGCCGCGCTTTTCGAATTCCGGCTTGAGCGCCGCAACTCGTCCGAGTTCCGTTGTGCAGACCGGGGTGAAGTCCTTGGGATGAGAAAACAGGACCGCCCATTTGCTGCCGATCCACTCGTGGAACTTGATTGGACCTTCGGTCGATTCCTGAGTGAAATCCGGGGCTACGCTACCGATATGAAGTGCCATCGTCTTACACCTGCCTTTAGTTAGAAAGGATCGCTGGAGCGATCCGGAGCTATTTATGATTTATCAGACTAACTAAGTAACAAATGTAAATCTAGCGCCGAGTTCCATATAGATCAAGCTCCCAGGACCGTTGCTCCTGCGGAAGTGGACCAAGCGGACAATATCGCGTCATCAGTGCCTACCCGGCCGTCATTTCGAGCCCTGGGCGAGAAATCCCGAGGCGTCCGTGCTCCGGAGCCTCGCCGCATGCAGTGCCTCTCCGCCCGGGATTTCTCCCTTCGGTCGAAATGACGAGCGAGGAGTCGGTACATGGCTGGGGTAGGCCTGAGCATCGCCGTAGTCCTTTACCACCTCAGCATCGACTTCATTGTCGCTCGTCATTTATTCGGCAATGCTAGCTGTGCTTGACCTTGCGGAAATCCGGTTTCCGCTTTTCCATAAATGCGCTCACGTATTCCTTGTGCTCCGGGGATACGTAGCATTTCTCGAGCGCGAAGCCTTCGAACTGCATCGCGGTTTCCAGCGTGCCGTCGAGTCCCTGGTAGAGCGCGCGGCGGGTCATCGCGAGCGACAGCGGCGAGCAATCGAGCATCTCGCCCGCGAGTTCGCGCGCCTTCGGCATCAGATCGGCCGCAGGGAACACCTGGCTGACGAGACCCATCGCAAGGCATTGCTCGGCGGTGTATTGGCGTCCGGTCAGCATCATCTCGGCGGTGCGTGCAAGTCCGATAAGCCGGGGCATCAGGTAGCTCGAACCGAGCTCGCTCATCAGGCCGACGCGGGGAAAGATCACGCCCATCTTGGCGTTGTCGGAGGCGACGCGGACGTCGAACAGCAGCGGGATCGTGCATCCAACGCCGAGGGCGTAACCGTTGATCGCGGCGATAGTTGGCTTGCTCAGCCCGCGCATGATCATCGGCAGAGAGATCGCGCCGCGCCGGCGCTCGGTGCCGCCCTCAGGGTCTTCGGACTTCGTGTCCTCACGCGATTTGATATTGGACGCGAACATCGCCATGTCCGCGCCCGCGCAGAACGCGCGATTTCCGGCGCCAGTCATGATAATCACGCGCGCCGCGGGGTCGGCGTCGGCACGCAGCATCGCGTCGGCAATCTCGAAGCCCATCTCGGTGGTATAGGCGTTCATCCGTGCGGGGCGATTCAGGGTGATCGTCGCGATCTCACCGCCGGTCTCATAGAGCAGAGTCTCGTATGCCATCGTAAAAACTCCTGTGCTGAAATCAGGTGCGCACCTCAGCGGTTATCCGCGAAGTGCATCAGAAAGGCGCGCGGCTTTAGCGCTTCTTCTTTTTCTTGCGCGACTCGCGAATTTTCGCCTTGAGCCGGGTCTCTTTGCGCTTGCGCCGCCGCTTGATGCTTCGTTGCCGTTCGGTTGCCATCGTTATTACTCGCTTGCGGTTCCAGGTTGGTCTGTAGGATTCCGAGCTATCTGTCTAGCAGGGTGAGAGGAAACACAGAAGAGCGGCAGTCCTTGCCGCAACTGCATAGCCGCGCGCGTTCTTGATTGTCCCTCTCCCAACAAGATTGGGAGAGGGCGGCGCGGCGCGATGCCTGCGATTCTTTTTCGCAAGCCTCGTGACGCGCGGGTGAGGGACCGACAGCATTGAAATCTGGATGCACTTGCAGCGATGATCGCCGTTTGTATGAACCGGCCTCCGGAACTGACTCGTGACCGCGCGAGATCTCTGCGCCGCATACAAACCGACGCTGAACAGGCGCTCTGGAACAAGCTCCGCGGTCGGCGCTGTGCGGGCTTCAAGTTTCGCCGGCAGGTTCCGACCGGTCCATTCATTGCCGATTTCTGCTGTCGTGAGCGCAGGCTGATCGTCGAACTGGACGGCGGGCAGCATTTGGAACAGACCGAACACGATTCCGCGCGCACGCGCTATCTGGAAGCTCAGGGCTTCCGGGTGATTCGCTTTTGGAACCCCGACTTACTGCGTAACCTGTCCGCGGTGCTCGAGACGATCAAAGAGTCCTTGCTGTAGGTCCCTCACCCGTCGCGCGCAACGCGCGCCACCCTCTCCCAATCTTTTGGGAGAGGGACAGGCACTCCGGAGTTGGCATGCCGTGGACAAATCAGGTGCTGCGCGCGATCGCGGCTTCGAGCCGCTCAACAATTCGAAAGGGTCTCAGGAGCCGGATATACGCACCCAATCGCGGACCGCGCTCTTGGCCCAAGATAGCGCGATACATCAGAGGAAAAATCTTCCCAGGCTTGTCGTAATTCGCACGACCGAGATCGTAGATCGTTTTCTCTATCTCCTCGGCGCTTGCGTCGGGGTTCGCACTCAAAAAGTCTGTCAGGCTCTGTAGCTGCTTGGCTTCCGCGGTTGTGGGTACGTAGGCCTTTTTTCCTGGTTCGATAAAGTCGCGGTAAAAATTGAGTGCTCTCGCAACAAGGTCGGCCACCATTTGGGTCGTATCGTGGTCTCCTTCGACGTTCGGATCGTAGCGGCGAAGATAATTCATGACCAAATTAAAGTCAGATGTTCCCAAGTCTCCTACCAGATTCGTGATCATTCCGAACGTCACGTCTGCGCGGAAGCTCTTTGCGCTGTCCTTCTGCAGCACGAACTCGAGCGGAGAGGCGGCGCGTGATTCCGAATTGGGCGCGGCCGCGTATTCGCGCAGCGCCTCGAGGTAGTCATCGACGTACTGCGGGATCGATTCGAGGAAAAGCTTTCGCGCGCGCCTGGGATTCTGCAGCAGAAAAAATTTCAGCACCTCGACCGGCGCGTAGCGCTGCCATTGATCGACGCTGACGCCGCGCCCGACCGATTTCGAGACCTTGTGCCCCTGCTCGTCCAGGAACATCTCGAACGGAAAACCGAGCGGCGGATTTCCGCCCATGATGCGCACGATCGGCGCCGACAGTTGCGCCGACGGAGTCAGATCCTTTCCGTAAAGCTCGTAATCGACTTTGAGCGTGAACCACCTGAGCGCCCAGTCCACCTTCCACTGCGCCTTCGCGAGGCCGCCGAGCACGCTCTGCTCGCCGGTAAAGCCGCATCCCTGCTTCGCCTTGGCGCTGCGCTCGCAGGTGAACTCGATCGTGTTGCGCTCGGGATGATAGGCGGTGACCAAGCGCTCGACGATCTGTCCGCAGTTGGGGCATAGCGGCATTATCGGAGACCATCCGGCGCGATTTTCCGGGCGCAGCGTAGGCGCGACGATCGCGATAATCTCACGATGCTTCGCGAGGATAATCTTTAGTCCCTCATCGAAGCTGCCGCCGCTGTACATCTGCGACGAGCGCACCAGCTCGTAATCAACCTCGACCGGCGCCAGAAATTCGCGCAGAAGTCCGAGCATGTGATCGGCGAAGCTTTGGCAGCATCCGAAAGGATCCGGAATCCGCGAGACCGGCTCCCCCAGATGCGACTGCATCAGCTCGCGATTCGGGATATTTTCGGGGACCTTGCGCAGCCCGTCCATGTCGTCGATGAAAACGATCAAACGCGACGCCCGATTAGGCTCGCGCATCGCGAGCGCGTGGCGCACGTACGAAGGGCGCAGAACTTCGCACATCGTGCCGAGATGCGGCAGACCCGAGGGTCCGAATCCGCTCTGGAAAATAACCTGACGCTCGGGCGGATAGGCGCGTACGCGGTCGGCTACGCGCGCGGCTTCCTCATGCGGCCACAGGTCGCTGCTTTGCGGAGAATTTTCGTGAGATTGTTCCAGGCCCGGGGCCATCGTTCGGTTCCTTATGATCGCTCAGTCTGCACACCACGCAGGATGTGCGCGATCGCGTCGTGAATCCATGGGTCGATTTGCAGATCGCGATTTTTTTCGGAGGCGAGCCTGAGCTTAACCGCACAGTTGGCGCAGATAAAGCCCTCCTGCTTGAGGCCACCGGTATCCTCGATCGCGATTCGCAAGAGCCACTCCTGCGCTGGTCTGCGGCATAGAAGGCATGGTTCAAGTGCGGGCGAGTCTTTCGGCGATGATTCCGGTGGCGTCTCCATAGGGGTAACTAATCTATATCATTGATTCGCCGCGCGAGGCTGTGGTATCCCCGAAAGCTCATGCAGCCCCGGGCGGGCACATCTATCGGCGCCAAACGCGCCTTCTGTTTCGACGAATCGTTCAAACCGAGGTAAGCACAAGCTTGCGGAGCATCCGCCAAGCGTTCGTATATGGACCAACCTGACAGCAAGCAGAAACTGCGCGAATTGCGCGCAATAGTCGGCGAAGGCGATCGGATCGCGATTGTTTTGCAGGACGATCCGGACCCCGACGCGATGTCGAGCGCGATGGCGCTGCGGACACTGCTCGGACGCAATCGGCAGACCACTCCGTTTTTCAGCTTCAAGCCCGTGACCAGGCCCGAGAACCGCACGATGGTTCATCTGCTCGAGATCGGAATCATGCCCGCCACTACCGAGGCGCTGGCGGCGTTCGACAAGATTGCGATGGTGGATGTGCAGCCGCCCTACTTCGAGGGCAAGCTGCCACGCGCCGATATCGTGATCGATCATCATCCGGGCTACACGCCTGGCAGCGCACCGTTCGAGGACGTGCGCGTCAAGTACGGCGCGACCGCCTCGATCATGACGGAATATATGGTGGCCGACGGCGAGAAAATCAGCGAACGGCTCGCGACCGCGTTGCTCTACGGCATCCGGACCGATTCGCTTGCGCTGTCGCGCCGGGTGACCGACGACGTCTTGCAGGCGCTGGTCCATCTGTATCCGGTCGCGAACCTTAGCATGTTGCGGCAGATCGACCGGCCCGAGATTCCGCAGAGTTTCGCCAAAGTGATCGCGCGGATGATGGGCCGGATCGAGATTCGCGACCGCCTGATCGCAGCCAACCTTGGCCGGGTCGAGCGCGACGACATGATCGTGCAGACGGCGGACTTCTGCCTGCAGTTCGAGGGCGTGGAATGGGTCGCGATCGCCGGCAAGCTCGGCCACGACCTGGTTATCGCGGTGCGCAGCTATGGGACCGGACGCGACAATGCGGGTGAAGCGGCCAAGAACCTGTTCGGCGATATCGGCAGCGCGGGGGGCCATCGCAACATGGCTAAAGCCGTCATCCCCCTGCGCGCGTGGGCAAAACGCGAAGGCAGCATCCGCGACCGCGCGATCGAAACCCGCCTGCGAGAGCTGTTCAGCGCGGAGATCGCGGCGGAACCTCGCCTCTGAGATGGGGTGGCTTCGTTTACCTGCGCCCCGCTTCCCCGTATCTTGGATTGGGTGAATGTGGTGGAGGCGACGGTCGAAATAAAGAATCAACTCGGATTGCATCTCCGGGCGGCGTTGACGCTGGCGCAGGCCGCCGGCAAGTTCAAGGCGCGCATCACGATCGGGCGCGGAAAAGAGCAGGTGAACGTCAAGAGCGTCACCAGCCTGATGATGCTGGGCGCGGAACTGGGGGTAAAGCTGAAGCTGCGGGCCGAAGGAGAAGACGCACGCGAGGCGGTCAGGGCGATCGAAACGCTGTTTGAAGATCGTTTTGGCGAGGAATGACGCGGCTGGCTGAAATCTCGGCAAACTGCTGCCTTGATCCGCTAAGATGCGTCGGTTATATCTTCAAAAACTATGCAATTCGGGTTGCTCGCAACCCTGCCGGACTAAAACGCCTTCGCGGGTGCGATCGAGCAGCCCGCAATCGCACTTCAGACGATTTTGAACCCTCGCTTCCGCGTCCCGTCGCCGGATTCAATCCGGAGATAAATACCGGTTGACCCCGGTCTCAAGGAGCTATCGCGCATGCCGCTTAAGGATTACCTGTTCACGTCCGAATCAGTCTCCGAGGGCCATCCCGACAAGATGTGCGATCAAATCTCGGACGCGGTGCTCGATTCGCTGATCGCGGATGACCCGAATTCGCGGGTCGCGCTCGAAACCCTGGCCAAGACCGGGCTTATCGTTCTGGCGGGCGAAATCACCAGCCACGCGCATCCGGATTTTGTGAGTATCGCGCGCAAGGTCGCGCTCGAGATTGGCTACGACAGCGTCGATTCAGGCTTCGACGGCAAGACCTGCGCGGTGATGATGGCGATCGAGCCGCAATCGACCGATATCTCGCAGGGGGTGACCGAGGGCGAAGGACTGCACAAGGAACAGGGCGCGGGCGACCAGGGACTGATGTTCGGATTCGCCTGCGACGAGACGCCCGAGCTGATGCCGATGCCGATCGCGATGGCGCATCACCTGATGGAGAATCTGGCGAAGATCCGCAAGGAGCGGCGTGTGAGCTGGCTGAGGCCCGACGCCAAGAGCCAGGTGACAGTGCGCTACGTTGACGGGCGTCCGGTCGAAATCACGGCGGTGGTCATCTCGACCCAGCACTCGCCCGAGGTCAAGTACGAAACGATCCGTGAGACCGTGATCGAAGAACTGATCAAGCAGACGATCCCGGCCGAATACCTGACCAAGCAGACGGTGTATCACGTCAACCCAACCGGCAGTTTCGTGATCGGCGGGCCGCACGGCGACTGCGGGCTGACCGGGCGCAAGATTATCGTCGATACCTACGGCGGCTACGGACGCCACGGCGGCGGCGCGTTCTCGGGCAAAGATCCGAGCAAGGTCGATCGCTCGGCGTGTTACTTCGCCCGCTACGTGGCGAAGAACGTGATCGCCGCGGGACTCGCGAAGAAGTGCGAGATTCAGCTTGCGTACGCGATCGGAGTTGCGGAGCCGGTTTCGATTCTGATCGACACGTTCGACACTGGCGTGGTGCCGGATGCGAAACTCTCGGCGACGCTGCGCGAGTTGTTCGATTTTCGTCCGGCGGGAATTATTCGCACGCTTACTCTCAAGCGTCCCATATACCAGGCGACCGCCGCCTACGGCCATTTCGGCCGCAAACCTCACGACGGACTGTTCCCGTGGGAGCGTATCGACATGGCCGAGCGTCTGCAGAGTGCGTTCGGAGTCGGCGCCAAACGCTAAACGGATCGGTTCAAGTCTTCAGCCCGAACAAAGGACACCATCACGATGGGATCAATCGCCAAACGTAAAGTAATGCCCAAATCCGCGCAGAAAGCGCGCGCCAACTCCGGCGCGAGCGATCACGACGTGCGCGACCTCGGACTGGCCGCGGCCGGAAAAAAGCGCATCGAATGGGCTGACCGCCAGATGCCGGTGCTGCGGCGTATTCGCGAACGGTTCTCCAAGGAACAGCCGCTCAAGGGACACAGGATGGGCGCGTGCCTGCATATCACCTGCGAGACCGCCAACCTGCTGCGCGCGCTGAAGGCGGGCGGCGCGGAGGTTTTCTGCTGCGCGTCGAATCCGCTCTCGACCCAGGACGACGTCGCCGCGGCGCTGGTCGCCGAATTCGGCATCCCGACTTACGCGATTCACAACGAGGATCGCGATACCTACTACAGCCATCTGCGCGCGGTGCTCGATCGCAAGCCGACCATCACGATGGACGACGGCGCGGACCTGGTGAGCCTGCTGCACACCGAATACAAAGACAGCGCCGAGGAAGTCTTCGCCAGCATGGAGGAGACTACCACCGGCGTGATTCGGCTGCGCGCGATGGAGAAAGATCACGCGCTCAGGATTCCGGTGGTTGCGGTCAACGACGCGCAGACCAAGCATCTGTTCGACAACCGCTACGGCACAGGACAATCGACCCTCGACGGGATCATCCGCGCCAGCGGCGTGCTGATCGCGGGCTCGGTCTTCGTGGTGGGCGGCTACGGCTACTGCGGACGTGGAATCGCGTCGCGAGCGCGCGGCCTTGGCGCGGACGTGATCGTGACCGAGGTCGATCCGATTCGTGCGATCGAAGCCGCGATGGACGGGTTCCGGGTGATGAAGATGATCGACGCGGCGAAGGTCGGCGATATTTTCGTGACCGCCACCGGCGATAAACACGTGCTCGCCGCCCAGCATTTCACCGCGATGAAAGACGGCGCGATCCTGTGCAACTCGGGACACTTCGACGTCGAGATCGACATGGCCTATCTGACCGACGCGGCCAAGTCGGTCGAGCATGACGTCAACAAAAACGTCGATGCGTACCATCTATCCAACGGCCGCACGCTCTACATTCTGGGACAGGGACGGCTGGTGAATCTCGCATGCGCAGAGGGCCATCCCGCGCAGGTGATGGACATGAGCTTTGCGACCCAGGCGCTCGCGTCGGAATGGGTTGCGACCAGCGAGCAGCTTCCGGCCCGGGTGCACAACGTGCCGCTCGAGATCGAACAGGACGTCGCCGAGGTGAAACTCGCCGCCATGGGCATCCGCATCGACACGCTGACCGCCGAGCAGAAGAAGTATCTCGAGAGCTGGGAATCCGGCACCTGAGCCATCAATCCCGGATTTAGCTAATCCTTAAGGCGCCGCGACCAACCTCGCGGCGCTTTTTTTTGGGCAGTACCGCTCGCGGTTGCCGGGAACTGGAGGGAAACTTTCTTTATTCAACGGCAATCAAGAAAGGAGATAGACTAGACCTGAGTCTGAGCCCCAGGCGCGAACTTAAACAGGTTTGATGAGGTCGATCTTGAGAGACAAAATAAAGCTTCTTGGCGCGGTGATTCTCGCGGCGACAATGGTGGCGGGATGCTCAGCTTTCGAGACGGAGCCACAAACACAAACAACGCAGCAGACTACGACGACAACCACCACCGCCTGCCCAGCTGGTACACAGATGCAGGCCAACGGAATGTGCCAGTAGGCCGCGAGAACTGGCGCCCGGCGGAGGACGATCTCTCGCCCGCGATCTAGAGTACGCGAGCGACTCTGCCCGCGGACCACCGGCGCCAGATTTCGCCGCATCCTACCGACGCCGCAATCAGCGCGAGCGCGAGCACGAAGCGCCAGGACAGGGGATGCCATAGCGCGTCGCCCAGAAACGCGAACAGGATTGTGCCCGGAATCATCCCGATCATGCTGGCCCAGAAGTAGTCCCTGAAGGTGATCGGAGACGCGCCCGCGATCAGGTTGAGCGCGTTGTACGGAATAACCGGGACGATGCGCAGATACAGAATGATCTGAAACCCGTTGCGCGCGATTTTCTCGAGCGTGGCCTGAAACCTGTCACCGACAAATTTCTCGACAAATGAGCGCCCCAGGAATCGGCCCGCACCAAACGCGACTACCGCGCCGATATCCGCGCCGATCAGCGAGTAGACCGAACCCCACGCGGTTCCAAACGCGAGCCCACCCGCGATCGTCATCACCGCGCCCGGCACCAGAAACGACGGGCCGACCGCATACAGCAGCATATATACGATCGGCGCCCAGACGCCGGCTTGGAGAACCTCGAGCTTTATCTGCTTGGGATCGCGGAACCACTCCATATGTTCGAGCAGCAGCCACACGGATCCGCCGACCAACACCACGAGGATCGCGATCTTGACGATATTCAGCCATAGCGAGCTTCCGCCGCCGGGCTTGCGGGAGGGATTTCTGATCGGGCTTACTGCTGCCATGAAGTAAGGCCTATGATACGAGGCGCTGTGGCGCTGAGACAAGCGAGTATGTGCGGTACAGAGCACGGCATCGAGATCGTTTGTCGCGCGGAGCGGTTCGAATTAAGGTTTCAAAATTCAGTCAGAACAAATCGAGGACGACATGAACGAACTCAAGGACAAGGTCGCAATCATCACCGGCGGCGGTTACGGAATCGGCAAGGAAATCGCGCTCGCATACGCTCGCGCCGGCGCGAAAATAATGATTGCGGCAAGATCACTCAAGCCGATGCAGGAGACCGTAGAGGCGCTAAAGAAACTTGGCGCCGCCGCGAACTTTGTCGAAACTGACGTCTCCAAGGAAGCGCACTGCGCCAAAATGGCCGAAGAAACCCGCAAGGCATTCGGCGGACGAATCGACATCCTGGTCAATAACGCCGGAATCTCCGGGCCGACCAAACGCATCACCGACATGTCTCTCGCCGAATGGCAGGAGACGATCGATATCGATCTGACCGGCACCTGGCTTGCGACTCGCGCCGTGCTGCCCACGATGGACACGCAGCGCGGCGGCAGTATCCTCAACATCTCGTCGGGTGCGGGACGCCGCGGCTATCCGATGCGCTCGCCGTATGCGGCGGCCAAGTGGGCAATGATCGGATTCACCCAAACCGTCGCGGCGGAATGGGGCGCGCGGGGAATCCGATGCAACTGTATCTGCCCGGGCGCGATCGAGGGCGAGAGGATCGAGCGTGTGATGCGCGCGCGGGCCGAAGCGCTCAAGGTTCCCTACGAACAGGTGCGCGGCCAGTTCCTGTCGCAAGCCGCGATGAACAGGATGGCGACCGAGGCCGAAGTAGCCCGCGTCTCGCTCTTCCTGGTGACTGACGCCGCAGCCGGAATGACCGGCCAGACTCTAAACGTTGACGCCGGCTCGATCATGAATTAGCGCGTCTCACGTGTGGGATTCCTGGTGGCACGGCCTCAGGCTGTGCTTATCGCGCGATATGCGCGTCGCGGACAGTCACGTCGAAGCCGCTCTCTCGCAGGCGTTCTGCGATCGCGCGCGCGAGCACGGGCGAGCGATGCCGCCCGCCGGTGCATCCTAAGGCCACGGTCAGATAGCTCTTGCCCTCGCGGCGGTAGAGCGGGATCAGGAAGTCGAGGAGCCGCCCGGTCTCGTCGATAAATTTTTGCGCATCGGCCTGCGCCATCACGTAATCGCGGACGCGCGAGTCGGTGCCGTCGAGCGGACGCAGCTCGGGTACAAAAAACGGATTCGGAATGAAGCGCACGTCCAGGATAATGTCCATCCCGACCGGCGCGCCGAATTTGTAGCCAAACGAGACGATCGAGATCGCCATGCGCGAGCCCGCCGACGCGCCCAGCACCATCGCCATCACGACTTCGCGCAGCTCGTGGACGGTGAGCGTGGTGGTATCGATAACCCGGCTTGCGCGATCACGCATCTCGGCCAGCGCCAGGCGCTCGCGCCCTATACTCTCGGCAACGGTCGAGCCGCTCTCGGCCAGCGGATGCGGCCGGCGCGATTCCGAGTAGCGCCGCGCCAGCACCTCGTCGGAAGCATCCAGAAAAATTATCTCGGGATGCACCCCCTCGTTTTCCAGCTCCGTGAAAATGCGCGGCCATTGTGGGAAGAACAGCCGTTCGCGCGCGTCGATTCCCAAACCCACTCCAGCCAGTGCAGGATCGAGTCCCGCCGCGAGGTGAAGCACCTCCGGCACCAAGGCGACCGGCAGATTATCGACGCAATAGAAATCCAGGTCTTCGAGCACGCGCATCGCGGACGCTCGTCCGGAGCCGGACACTCCGGTTACGATGATCAGCCGCGGCTTTCCGGATGGGTTTTGCGCCATTGTGCTCCGACCGGACGCGGCGCGCACTTAAGCGCTGGGGTCAATACTTCGCGTCCTCGTCCCGAATCAGCTTGAAGATCTCGGGCGCACCCGGGGCCGAAATCAGATGGGTGCGGAAGGTATCGTCCTTGAGCAGGCGCGAAACCCGCGCCAGCGCCTTTAGATGCAGGCTCGCCGAGTCTTCCGGCGCTACCAGCACGAAAAACAATTGCGTCGGATTGCCGTCGAGCGATTCGAAATCAACCCCCGAGCGATGCCGCCCGAAGGCGCCCAGGATCTTCGTGACCCGCGGAAGCTTGCCGTGCGGAATCGCGATCCCGTCGCCGATCGCGGTCGAACCCAGCCGCTCGCGCTCGAGCAGCACCGCACTCAGCTCAGCCAGCTTGATCTCCGAGTAATGCGCGGCGAGCGCCGCGGCCAACTCGCCCAGCACCTCGGGTTTGGTGTTTCCCTTAAGGTCGGGCAGAACCATCTCGGCGCTTAGAATTTCAGTGATCTTCATCAGGATGTCTTTTTGTCTGGAAGCTAATTTCTATCGAAAAACTTTTACCGACGGAAGGAATCTTCCCGTGACGGCCGTCTGCTTCACGGTGTTACGGCTTGATTTCCTTGTTGGTTTCTTCGGCCGCGCTCAAGACCTCGCCGGTCGAGGGCGAGCGCATTTTGCGTGCGGCGATTTTCTCGATATGCCGCTTCAACTGGCGCCCCGCTATGTCCGCGAGCTGATCGATTACCGAGTAGAGGTCCTTCGACTCCTGCTCAGCGGTCACAGAGATGCGCCCCGATTGGACAGTAACTTCGCCGTGCTGGCGGTATTTGTCAACCGACAGGATGAGATGCGCCGCGCAGGCTTGCCTGGCGTATTTTCCCAGATGGGACAGCTTGCGTTCGGCATAGAGCCGCAGCGCCTCAGTCGGTTCCACGTGGCGGAAGGTGACGGTGACGGAGGTTGGTACGATTTTACCGACCCGGGCCGTGCGCCGGGTTTTCCGAACCTCCGCGCGGCTGCGTTTCCCCTGGAGCGGTTTGTCTGGCATACGGCCTCGCGTTTGGACGGAGATTTTCATCCGACCTGTTTGCGGTTCGCCGAGGGCAGGATCCCGAGGGCCTGCCGGTACTTGGCAACCGTGCGCCGCGCGATATTGATTTGGCGCACGCGCAGCATCTCTGCGATCGCCTGATCCGAAAGCGGATTATTCGGTTCCTCGGCGGAGACCAGTTCGCGAATTTTCTCCTTCACGGTTTCGGCGCTGACATCTTCTCCGGAGGAACCCTTGACCCCCGAAGTGAAGAAAAACTTGAGCTCGAAAATGCCTTGCGGCGTATGCGCGTATTTATTCGCCGTGGCCCTGCTGATGGTCAACTCGTGCATCCCGATATCTTCGGCCACGTCCTTCAGCACCAGTGGCTTCAGATGGCTCACGCCGTGGTCGAAGAATGCGCGCTGAAATTTCACGATCGAGTTGGCGACCTTGAAGATGGTTTGCTGGCGCTGGTAGATAGACTTGACCAGCCACTTGGCCGAGCGCAGCCGCTCTTGCAGGTACTCGCGCGTCTCCGGGGCCGAGTTCACGTCGTTCATCACGCGCTGGTAATAGCCCGCAATCCGCAGGCGCGGAACCGCGTCGCGATTCAGCGTCACCATGTAGTCTTCACCAAGCTTGTGGATGTACACGTCAGGCACGACGTAGGTCGGCTCCGCACCGCCGTAATCGCGAGCCGGCTTGGGTTCGAGCAACGCGATTATTTTGTGCGCCTGCCCGATCATCTCGACCGTGACCCCGAGCTGCTTGGCGATTTCGCCGTAGCGATGCTTTTCCAGCAGATCCAGATGCTCACCGACCATCCGCGCCGACAACGAATCCTCCATACCCAGGTTCGCGAGCTGGATGAGCAGGGATTCACGGAGATCGCGCGCCGCGACCCCGGGCGGATCGAAGCGCTGCACCCGTTTGAGCACGCGCTCGACCTCGGCGGCGTCGGTTTCGAGCTGCGCGGCAAGCTCCTCGAGCGGGGTCTCGAGATAGCCGTCGTCGTTCAGGTTGTAGATGATAGTCGCGCCGATTAGCTGGTCGGGTTCGGACAAGTTCGACATCCGAAGCTGCCACATCAGATAGTCTTCGATCGAGCCGCGGCGCACCGCGGTATTCTCGAGCGCGCTGCGATGGTCGTCGTCGTTGTCGGGCGGCGCGCTTTCCTGCCAGTTGTTCGAATAGGTCTCGAGGTATTCACGCCAGTCGAGCTTTTCGAGCCCGTCGTTGTCGCGCATCTCGATCGCGGCGTCGTGGGCCTCGGTCTCGAGCGGCCGGATCGGCTCGTCGGGTGCGCCCGCGCCCGGCTCCCAATCGTCAATCGGATCGTCGCCCGAAGGCGAGACTTCGGCCTCGGCGCGATCGGGCTCGGGCGGAACACTGTCTTCGTCGGGAATCGGAGTGTCGCCCGCGGCTTCGGCCGGACTCTGATCGAGCGGCTCGAGCATCGGATTCTGCTCGAGTTCCGATTGCACGATTGTTTCGAGTTCCGGAAGCGAGAGTTGCAGAATCTTGATCGCCTGCTGCAACTGGGGTGTCATCACCAGTTGCTGGCGGAGCTGCAGGTTCTGTCCGAGCTTTACCTCGAGCGCCATTAATTCAACATATCACGGCGTGCGGGTTGAGTTGCTTCCGGAATTCTGAGCTTGCGTCTGGCCCGGCGACGATGACGAATTCGGGAAAATCACCGCGCTGGCGCCCTCGACCACGCTCTTGCCCGTGTCGAGATACACCGTTATCCGCCGCCCGGTTATCTGATCGGTGCCGTCATGAACCACCGGGCTGCCGGTAAGCACCACGGTGTGCTTGGTCTGATCCAGCACCGCGTGGTCGCCAGTGGCCCATCGCGTATCCTGGCTGATCCGCACGTTGCCGTCGGCGATCATCTCTTTCACGTCCTTGAAACCCTGTCCGTAATTCACGCGCAACCGATCGCTGGTGAGATGGCCGGTAGCCTGGACGGCATTTACGTGACCGGTAAACAGAACCGAGTTGCCCTTGTAATCAAGCGCCATCGTGTCTGAGGTTATATTGATCGGCGACTTGTTATTGGAAAACTGCAGCCCGCCAAAGGCTCCGCCCTGGTTCTGGCCGCCAGAAGGTCCGGCCGACGCGACCTGGGTCGCTTCTTTCTTGGCGGCGTGCGACTTCGGGGCGCTCGCCACTGCCGAAATCGCCGGCGTCGCCGCAAAGGCAGCCGCAGGCGTCACTGCTGCTTCCGGCGTTGCAGGAACCAGGCTGGTCGACGGCTCCGCAGCGGGAATTGCCGCGATCGACGCCTCGGCCGCGGGCGAGCTCACGATCACCGGCGGCGGCATACTGGCGGTCGGAAACGCGTCGGCGACGGGAACGCTGGCGACAGATGGCGCAGCCTCCGGTGTCGTCACCGCCGCGAAAGAGGGCGCTGCCTCCGGTGAGGGCGCCGCGGCAAACGACGGTGAGGCTTCCACAGCAGGTGCGCTCGCGACAGACGGCGCCGCTTCCGGGGAAGGCGCTGCCGCAACCGACGGGGCCGCTTCCACCGCGGGTGCTCTCGCGACAGACGCCGCTGCTTCCGGCGAAGGCATTGCCGCAACCGACGGTGCCGCTTCCACAGCAGGCGCGCTCGCTACGGACGGCGCCGCTTCCGGCGAAGGCGCTGCCGCCATCGACGGGGCCGCTTCCACCGCGGGTGCGCTCGCAACGGACGGCGCCGCTTCCGGCGAAGGTGCCGCCGCAACCGATGGGGCGGCTTCTACCGCTGGTGCGCTGACGACCGCCGGCACAGCGCCGCTATCCGCAGCGGGCGAGGCGGTCGCGTCGGGAACGCCACCAACTACGGTGATCGAATCTCCGTTGGAGTTGAATTGATCGACCACGTCGGGAGCAACCGATGCGGCTGCCGCCGGAGCAGAAGGGGCGCTACCTTCGCTGCCTGCGCGAATGGAATCGCCAATCGCACCGCCGCCTGCGCCGCTTTGCGCGAAGGCCGCGGGAGCCAGCGCGAACGCGATCGCTACGATTGCGGCGACGCGAAATTTTCGCGCCGAACGTAGCGGCACAGAGAGCTCGCGCGTCGAGCGTTTAGCTCTTCTTGATCTTCGCACTGGTGTCCTTCTTCGGCTGAATCTCGGTCCTCACCTGCTGGTGCAACTGGAAGACTCGCGACTTGGGACTTCCGGTCAGACCAATTCCGGTGACCTTCACACCTTCCCCCTCGACGGTTACCAGGCCCGCGGCACTGACTGTGTCCGCGTCGGGGTCGAAGCTCACCGCGTCGGTGCTTAAGACGAAATCGCCGTAGCGAAGCACCGCGCCACCGCTGAGATCCGCGCGATGGATATGATTTCCATCCATGTATAGGAGGGCCTGCGGAGCATTCACGTGGACTTCCTTGCCATCACTCGAAGTCATCGCCAAGTTCGCATTGACGAGCTTGACGGCGGTGCGATCCGCGGAATAGCTGGCGTCGGAGGCGGACAGCACCCACTGCATCTCGCTGCCCTTCATCTGGGTCCAGTGGAAATTCTTGGCGTGGAGCAGTGAATCGGGCAGCACGCTGGCGACTTTAGTCAGCGCCTGCACGTCCTCGCGATGCCGTACTACGTAAATGGTAACTGCCAGAAGCACTACGATTGCGGCCGCTCCGAACGCCGCAAGTGCTTTGGCAATAAGCTTCAGACTCATCGAACATACCCGTAGGTTCAAGGTATCAAGCAGATTTTTTCAAGTAAACCAAAGTGCTCGTTGAGTGCGGCCACGGCACCTTTAGAGGCGTCTTGCTATGCGAAGCGCTACGTGATCGGGAGCGACCCGATCAATCGCGCGAAACGGCCGCGCGAGCGCACTGATCGATTCGTTTCAGATCTTCGAGCAGCGCGGCAAGCTGGTCGAGGCGATAGGAGTTGGGGCCGTCGCTGAGCGCGCGCTCGGGATCCTCGTGCACTTCCATAAAGATGCCGTCGATTCCGACTGCGACAGCGGCGCGCGCCAGCGGCGCAACGAACTCGCGCTGCCCGCCGGATTTCTCTCCGCCCGCGGCGGCTCCCGGTAGCTGCGCGGAGTGAGTCGCGTCGAAAATCACCGGATAGCCGAAGCCGCGCATGATCACGAGCGAGCGCGGATCGGTCACCAGGTTATTGTAGCCGAAGCTGAACCCGCGCTCGGTCAGCATCGCGCGCCGATTGCCGCACTCGGTAACTTTCGCAAGCGCGGCGCGCATATCCCACGGCGCAAGAAACTGGCCTTTTTTGATATTGACCGCGCGTCCGGTTACGGCGGCAGCATGGATGAGATCAGTCTGGCGCGAGAGCAGCGCGGGAATCTGAAGAATATCAACCACCTCGGCGGCGGCCTTTGCCTGCGCGGCTTCGTGGATATCGGTCAGGATCGCCACTGCGGCCTCGCGTTTCACGCGCGCCAGAATTTCAAGTCCGGCATCCAGGCCCGGACCGCGAAATGATTTGTGGCTGGTGCGGTTGGCCTTGTCGAACGAGGCCTTGAACACATACGGAAACCCCGCTCGCCGCGCGATATCCGAAATCGCCACCGCGTGGCGGATGCATGACTCGGCGCTCTCGATCACGCACGGTCCCGCGATCAAAACCAGCGCATCACCGCCAAAAACCGCATCGCCAACCGTTACCGGGGTTACGTTCACGACACGGATCGAAGCTCCCTGACGGTGGCGCGCTTGCGTCCGCTCTGCGTGCGGCGCTGCACTGCCGCGCGAATCAGCCCGCGAAACAACGGATGGCAATCGAGCGGGCGCGACTTGAGCTCCGGATGAAACTGGCATCCAAGGAACCACGGATGCCCCTTGAGCTCCATGATCTCGACGAGCTGTCCGTCGGGCGAGGTTCCGGTGGCGACCAGGCCAGCCTGTTCGAGTTGCTCGCGATAGGCGTTGTTCACCTCATAGCGATGCCGATGGCGCTCGGAGATTTTGCTGCGCCGATATAATCCGTAGGCGAGCGAGTCCTGCTTGACGGTGCAAGGCCACGCGCCCAAGCGCATCGTGCCGCCCTTTTTCTCGAGATCTCTCTGCGCCTCCATGATGTCGATAACCGCGTCGGGCGTGTCTTCTGAAATTTCGCGCGAGTTGGCGCGGCGCAAGCCGAGCAGGTTGCGCGCCGCCTCGATCACCATCATGTGCAGCCCGTAGCAGATCCCGAGAATCGGCACCTGGTTCTCGCGCGCGAAACGCACCGCGCGCATCTTGCCGTCGGTACCGCGCGCGCCGAACCCGCCCGGCACGATGATCGCGTCGGCGCCGGCGAGCCGCTCCTCGGGCGACTGCTTTTCGAGTTCTTCGGAATCGACGTAATCGATCGTGACTTTGGCTTCGTTTGCGATAGCGCCGTGCGCGATCGCTTCATGCAGGCTCTTGTAGGAATCGGCAAGGTTGACGTACTTGCCGACGATCGCGACGGTCACTTGGGTCTTTGGATTCTGCGCGGTCTTCACGATCCGGCGCCATTTGGAAAGATTCGGCGCACCAGTCCAGATGTTGAGCTTCTCGCATACGCGCGCGTCGAAGCCCTCTTCGTGAAACCGCAGCGGAACTTCGTAGATCGTCGTCGGCACGTCGGGCGCCGCGATCACGCATCCTTCCTCGACGTTGCAGAAATGCGCGATCTTGGCCTTGACCTTTTTGTCCAACGGCCGATCGCATCGGCAGAGCAGGATGTCCGGCTGAATTCCGAGCCCGGTCAGCTCTTTCACGCTATGCTGCGTTGGCTTCGTTTTCACCTCGCCGGCGGTCGGGATATATGGCACCAGCGTCAGATGCACGTAGAGCACGTTCTCGCGCCCTAGATCCCAGCGGAATTCGCGCACCGCTTCCAGAAACGGCAGGCTCTCGATATCGCCGACTGTGCCGCCGATCTCGACGATACACATATCAGCGCCCTCGGACGCGGCCAGGATGCGCTGCTTGATCTCGTCGGTGATGTGGGGAATCACCTGCACGGTCGCGCCCAGATAGTCGCCACGGCGCTCTTTCTGGATGACGGTGTCGTAGATCTGGCCGGTGGTGCAGTTGTTGCGCCGGCTCATCGTGGTCTGCACGAAACGTTCATAGTGGCCGAGGTCGAGGTCGGTCTCGGCGCCGTCATCGGTAACGAAAACCTCACCGTGCTGGGTGGGGCTCATCGTGCCGGGATCGACGTTAATGTAGGGATCCATCTTGAGCAGTGTGACCTTGAGCCCGCGCGCCTCGAGCAGCGCGCCGAGTGACGACGCGGCGAGTCCCTTGCCCAGTCCCGAGATCACGCCGCCGGTGACGAAGATAAATTTGGTTTTGCCGCGTTCCACGATAGCCCTCCGATTACGTCCGCCGTGTGGACGACGCAAAAGCCCGGGCCCTCGCAAGGTCCTCGGCTGTGTCAACTTCAAGCGATGGCGCCACCGAGGCGACCACGCGAATCGCATGACCATTTTCGAGCGCGCGCAACTGCTCGAGTTTTTCGATCCGCTCGAGAACCCCTTGCGGCATCGAAGCGAACTTCATCAGGAAGCCGCGCCGGTAGCCGTACACCCCGATATGGCGCAGCGCGACGGCGGGAACGTCGTCGCTATCACGCGGATACGGAATCGGCGCGCGCGAAAAATACAGCGCATCCCCGTTGGCCGCGCACACCACCTTGACCACGTTAGGATTTGTCCATTCGTGCAGGTCCACAATCGGCGTCGCGAGCGTCGCCATCGCTAGCGACGCGTCGGCCCGCATCGGCGCCGCAAGCGCATCGAGATCCGCAGGGCTGATGAACGGCAGATCGCCCTGCACATTGATATAAATCTCCGCTTCGATTTTGGCGGCGACTTCCGCGATCCGATCGGTGCCGCTCGGATGCGCCGGCGAAGTCATGATCGCGTCGCCGCCCGCGGCGCGCACTGCGGACGCGATCCGTTCGTCGTCGGTCGCGACGATCGCGCGCGCGATCTGCCGCGCCATCGCGGTCTGCCGCCATACTCGGACGATCATCGGCACCGCGTCGATCTCCGCCAGCGCCTTGGCCGGCAGACGCGTCGAAGCATAACGCGCCGGGATGACGGCGATTACCGATGCGTCGTGCAGATAAGTTCTCCGATGTGAGGAATTAAACGGTGCACGATCAAAGTTATCTGTCACGGCAGGTGCCTGTCAATTTACCGCCTCCGCAAGTTCCCACAGCCGTCCCTGCGCGGCCGCCGACGCGCCAAGGAGCGTCCGCGCGGGAACGGTCAACAGCGTGGTCCTATTTTCCCCGAAATAGACGGCTGAAATGCCTCAAGCTGACGTCGGCGGCGCGGGTCAATAGAGTCCCGGAACAAGCCGCCACGTCCGGTCGAAATAGGCGTCGTACACGGCCCCAAAATGCTTGCGCAGCAGCGCCTCCTCCGCGGTGATACGCGCAACCAGCGGCGGGAGCAACAGCGCCGTCAGCAGCACGCCAACACCGGAACGAAATGCCAGCGCCCATCCGAGGGAGGTAACGAGCACGCCGAGATAGCTGGGATTGCGGATGAAGCGATATACGCCGGTCGTGACCAGCGCGTGCCCAGGCTGGATCGCGACCAGCCCGCAAACCTCCGGCCGAGGACGAAGACCGGCCATAGTCGCAGCGCGCCAGCGGTGGCGCAGAGAACGACGCCGAGCCACGCACCGCCTCGCCGCCGAAAGTCCAGAACCCCACCCGCTCCGTATATGCCGGCAGATACCCAGCCAGCAGCCCGAGCACCGTGAAGGCGAGCAGAACCCAGCGGTCCGAGCGGTCCTCTACCTCGCCGGGGTTGAGGTTGGCGTTGGTGAACAGTGAACCGCCGACCATCAAAAAGAGCACTACCGCGAGCGCGATCCGCGCCGGATCAGCGAAGAAAGCTGCAAACCCTCCCGAGCCGACAATCGCGAGCAGGAGATAGGCAACGGTCATCCCGACCGCGAGAGGCGCCAGCTTGGGCGTGAGGGTCATGGCTTCCTCTGATCCCGGACGGGTCACATTCCATCGCCGTAAGCCGGCGACACCGGCGCCCCAAAGCATAACGCGCCGAGAGCTTTCTGTCGCGCAGATTACCCTTTCGATATACCTCTCCCGCGAAACGTAGCCGCTGTCTGCGCCAATGGGGGCGAACGAGCCATCCGCACAACCCGCGGATCATTTTGTTCTATCAGTGGTGCCCGACGGCTCGTCAGCCAGCTATGCAATCACGACGATACAGAAGATGGGGATTACTCGTGGCACAGGCTTTACCGCTGGATCCCACGCACCGGTTCAAGCAGGTGCTACCAAAGCCACGCTTGGGAAGACACGGAAATTTTTCTTCACTACTTGCCGCGGATTCGGGTGCGGCGCATCTTGCGCAGACGCGATTTGGCCTGGACTGGATTGATGCGCCGCTTGCGGGCGAGTTTGCGATTGCGGCGATTGCGGATTTTGGAAGCTACTTTCATTGGGACTCCTGGACTTTAGCCGCCTCATTGTATGCGGTCGGACGGGGCGGATTCCAGCCGTCGGAAACCTGCGCGGTCTGCGGCGCGCCTACCGCAATCGGGCTGACCGCCGCAGTCTCTGAGATTTCTTCACCGCGATCGCGGGCGACCACACGCCCCAAGGTCTGACCGCTGGTGATAGGGCCGGCGACTGCGTTCGGCACCTGGTAGGTAACCTTGAGCGATCCGACGTCATCCTTGGGCAGCACGACCTTCAGATCACCCGCCGCGATCGGCTGGATCATTTTTCCCGACTCGGCCTGTACCTGGACCGGCAGCGGCTGTCCGGATTTCAGCAGCGAGACCGCCGTGTAGTGATCAAAACCCCACTCGAGCAGCTTCGCCGCCTGCGCGAAGCGCTGTTGATTAGACGGCGCGCCCAGCACCACCGCGACCAGACGCAGGTTGCCGCGCCGCGCGGTCGCGGTCACGTTAAAGCCGGCCTGAAAAGTAAACCCGGTCTTGAGCCCGTCGCATCCTTCGAAATGTCCAATCAGGTGGTTAGTGGTATGCAACATTGCCACGCCGCCATCGAAATCGGTCTGCTCGAGGCTCGACCACTGCAGCAGATCGGTGGTTTGAATGATCTCGCGCGCGACCCGCGCCAGATCGCGCGCGCTGGTGCGGTCAACATCGTGCGCCGGCCGCGGCGGCAACCCGTTGACGGTGTGAAATTCAGTGTGATCCATGCCCAGGTTCTTAGCCCGCAGATTCATCATCCGCACGGTGGCCTCGACCGAGCCGCCGATTTTTTCCGCAACCGCGACGGCGGCATCGTTGGCCGATTTGATCAGCGCCGCCTTCATCAATTCCCTGAGCGGATAAACCTGTCCCTCGACCAAACCGAGCCGCGAGCCCATCGTATGCGCCGAGCGCTCGGAAATTCGGACCGGATCGCTCAGGTGGACGCGGCCGGCCTTGAGCTGATCTTCGGCAACCAGCAGCAGCGTCATTTTTGCCATCGAGGCCGGCGGCCATTCCATGTCGGGGTTGTCTTCATAGAGGATCTTGCCGCTGTCGGCATCCTCGAGAAGCGCGCCTTTGTACGGTTCGACAGCGGAATGCGTTGGCGCTCGCTTGGTAACCGCGTGCGAATGATGATGCCGCAGCGACGCGCGCGCCCTGCCGGCTGATATGGCGACGAGCGCGATCACGCAGACCGCGGCCGCTGTCACGCGAAGGATTTTCTGGCACTCATCTGAAACCACCACCTGTTCCACCACTGCCTCTTCTTTCGCCAGAGTGCGATATCGTTCGCCGGGGCTAGCGTTCACCGGCAAAGCCGTCGGGCACGGAAGTGTTGCGGATCTGGCCGCGCTCGACGCGCTCCAGGATGTTCAAATTGGCGCGCGCGGGCGCATAGTCCGGATTGGCTTGCACGATCTCGTTCCATTCCTGGCTGGCGCGCATGTACTTGCCCTCTTCCGCGTAGATTGCGCCAAGAGTGTTGTGCGCGTCCACCTGGTCGGGATCGATTTCGAGCGATAGCAGCATCTGCTGCTCCGCTGGCTTTAGCATCCCGCGCTTCTCGTAGGCGATTGCGAGGTTAAAATGCGGCTCCGGATGATCGGGGCCAAGCAGCGTCGCCAGGCGCAGCACCTCAGTCGCGTCGCGCAACTGCCCGTTGTCCAGATAGAGCAACCCGAGATTCAAAAACAACTGCCAGTCATCGAGTCCGAGGCTGATTGCTTTCTGATACTCGCTCAGCTCGAGCTGATGTTCCCCCATCAGGCCGTAGGCGAAGCCCAGATGATAGTGCGCCAAGGCGTTGCTGGGATGCTCTTGAATCACGACCCGATGACGTCGAATCGCCTCCGGGTAATCTTCCATGCCGAGAAAATAATCAGCGAGGGGATCGCATACCTGGGAATCAGAAGACGGTTGCGAAATACTCGCGCGGGCGACCGTTCGCCACTGGAAGACCAGCGCGATCAGCAGACCAAAAATCAGAGCCCAGCCGCGGCGATTTGACAACACGCAAGCGCCCGCTCCTGTATGAATTCAGGCGTATTAGTGAATTTAGCAGGAATATTGAAGCAATAAAACGCGCGAAGTGCTTTTGGGCGCGTTATCGGATGCAGATACTTGCCGCGCGCCGCTCTTCGGCACAACAAACCGGAGGACGGGCGACCGTCCTCCGGTGCAGGTCCGAGATTCAGAATGTCTAAAATCGATTAGTTCGCCACAGGGCTGGCCGTTGCCGCGGAAGCGCCCATGTTGCCCATGCTGGAATCCGAGCTCGAGGACGTGCCGCTCTTCTTCGCTTTGTGGTGGTGATAATGATGATGCTTCTTCGCCGTCGGGCTCGCTGCAGCCGCAGGGGCGCTCGAATCCGCCGAAGCCGCGCCGCCCGAAGAGCTCTGGGCAAACGCAGGGACCGCCATAGAAACGGCAAACACGGCGGCGGAAAGAATCGAAAGGGTACGCTTCATTGTAATGTGGTCTCCTTGAACCTTTTGCGGCCGTTAATCGGCCAAACATTCGCAAACGATATAGCCATTGCCGTGCCAGCGGCGCAATAGGGATAAAGCGCTTGAAAATCGCGGCGATTTCCGGCATCGCGCGGCCCGGATAGACGAATCTGGCTAACTGGATATCCCGTTTAAGGCTGACGCCGCCGCTCGGAGCGTAGCTCTGCGTAAAGTAGCAACAACTCTCGAAACGCGCGCATCACGACGCCCAGATTCGCGCCGCTCTGCTCGCCGGCGGTACGCGGCAGATGCTGGACATCGACCTCTTTGATTCGCGCGCCACGCCCCATCAACCGCGCCATCAGCTCGGTCGAGATCATCGCGCCATGCGCCCGCAGGTCCATCCCGTCGAACAACTCGCGCTTGAACAGTTTGAAGCCACAATCGATATCGCTGATGGTAACGCCCAGCACCACGCGGACCAGAAGCGTCCACGCGTTGCCGTTGATGCGACGCATCAGATGGTCGGCGCGATGCGCTCGCCGGCCGACGACCACGTCGTATTGGGGCATGAACGCGGCAAGCTTCGCGACATCCTTGGGATCGAACTGGCCGTCACCGTCCGAGAGCAGCACATAGGGCATCGAGGCCGCTCGAATTCCCGAGATGACCGCGCCGCCATAGCCGCGGTTGACCTCATGATTGACGGCCTTGACCAGAGGATTTTCGGCCGCAAGCCGGGCTGCGATTTCGCCGGTGCGATCACGGCTGCCATCGTTGACGACGATCACCTCGTAATCGGCGGCGACGTTCGGCAATTCGGCCAGGTAGCCGCGGACCACACGCTCAACGTTAGCCTCCTCGTTGTGCGAGGGCAGGAACACGCTCAGACCTGGAAGTCGCGCGGTGATTGTCACGACGGGTGCTGTAACGCGCGCGAGGGCGGGTCAGTCGCCGAGTTCACGATAGCCGCCTCGGAAGAATAGCAGCGGCTTCGCTTCGTGCGTCTCGGCCTGCTCGATCTCGCCCAGGTAGACGGTGTGATCGCCGGCGTCCATGCTGCCCGAGAGCCTGCATTCGAGGTACGCGATCGAGCCGTCGAGAATCGGCACTCCGTTGGCGCCAATCCGGTAGCTGACGCCTTCGAACTTGTTGCCGCCGCTGACCGCGAACTTGCGTGACAGCGCCTCTTGCTCTGCCGACAGGATATTGACGGTGAAGACCTTGCTCTCTTCGAAGCAGGGATAGCTCTCGGCCTTTTTGTCCACGCAAATCAGCAGCAGAGGCGGGACCAGCGAGACCGAAGAAAACGCATTTGCGGTCAAGCCATGCATTTCCCCCGACGCGCGCACCGAAGTGATAACGGTAACGCCGGTAGCGAAATGACCCATCACCCGGCGCAATTCATTTTTTTCTATCGGCATCGCAAAAGCTCTCCGCGCGCGGATGCTATCAGACGATTTCCAAGCACGTCAATTTAGAGCGCCAAGTCTTCCCGGATGGGGCGGCTCAAGCAGCATCCACCTGATGCGTACAAACAATTTCATCTGCATCCGCGAGAAAGCCAGCCATACCAAAGGAAGTTCGGCCCGCACGACGCGATCGCTCGAACTCCTAGCGGGCGAAGTCTCGATTGATCATCATCATCACCGATCAAAGATCGAGATGAAGGCGGACGGCGTCTTCCGCTTTACGCATCAGCGTGGGACCGAGCCTGCCCACTGCGGCGCCCTGCAGCCGTTCTCTGGAAATCGTGCGAATTTGCTGCGCCTGGGCCTTCGACGGTTTGGGCAGCGCACTTTCCTTGGACGACAGAAGAATCTCGAAGGGATAAACCTTGCTGATGTTCGAGGTGATGGGCAGGACGGTCACGGTGTTCGCCGCGCGATTATTCGCGTCGTTGCTCACGATGAGCACTGGGCGGCGTTTGTTTATCTCAGAGCCGACGGTGGGGCTCAGATCCGCGTAGTAGATTTCACCACGTCTCATCGGCAAGCCCATCCGAGACCGTGCTATCCAATAGGTTGTCGGACTCCGAATCAGCCTCTCGGTAAGCTGCTTCGAGTTCCCGACTTCTGAGCAGCTTGACCGCTTCCTCGAACACCTGAGAGCGGTTTAGCCCCCGCTTCTTGCGGTATTTCTCGATGAACCCGGCAAGTGAGCCAGGCAACGAGATGGAAAGTTTTGCTACGCTCATTTCTGAATCGTCCTACCTAAAGTAGGAATCATCGTAGCATGAGCTGGCGGCTCTGAACAAAGAGAAATCAATCCCAGCCGGTGCGATCGCGAGCGACTACCTGCTTGCCGCCTACGTAGACGTAGTCGAGATCGAGCGAGGTTAACGGGCGCTCGCCCGCTGCAATTCGCACTCCTACCGGTTCCGCGATGTGCAGGGTATGGTCGCCCGCCGCGATGCTCTGGATTACGCGCGCTTCGAGCGAGATCGCCGCAAGTCCTAGCCATGGGACCCCGAGCGTCGGCGAGAGCGAGTAGTCGAGGTCCTCCAGATTATCGGGCCGGCGTGAGCGCGCCGAGTAGAAGTAGTCCTCGAGCGCTTGGCCGCGCGCTCCCACAACGTTCAGCCCGAAAACTCCGGTGCGCGCGATTATCCCGGCGGTGAAGTGATTACTATCAACCGAGGCCATCACCAGCGGCGGCTCGCCCGAAACCTGCGTCACCCACGACGACGACATTCCGTGGCGCTGCGTGCTGTCGGCCACCGTCAGCACGTAGATTCCGGTCGTGATCGCGGTCATCGCGCGCGCAAGTTTGGTTTCCATCGTGTATTCTCTCCTCTCGCATAGTATCCGCGAGGATTTGCGCTCACTTATAATTGACGTGGAACGATGACGTTTTCAAAATGGATGATGAGAACATGATGCCGCTAAGAGTGTCCTGCGCGTGAACCGAATCGCGATAGCGGTGCGCGCAGGTGCGATCGTGGTCCTGACACTCGCCGCCAGCGCGATATTGCCGAGCTCTCTATCTGCTCAACAATCTGCCTCCGCGGCTTCTCCTGTCCCGTCGCCTGCGGCCGACGTATCTCCGGCGATCTCCTCGGAATGGGCGCCGCAACCGGGCACTGCGGCCTTCCAATCCGAACACCCGGCCGTTCAAGCGTCGCCTTCCGCAAGTGAATCTGCCGCCGCGAATCCTTCTCCCGCAACCGCGTCAGCGGCGTGTTGCACCGGAGCCCCCGCAGAGGACCACCATGCTTCGCCCCAAGCGCTCAGCGCCGGCGAGCGCGCCTACTATCACACGCGCGACGGATCATATCTGGATCCCGCCAATTGGGCGGTGATGATCTTCAAGTCGCGCCATCAGCTTGAGGTGTACTACAAGGGCGAGCCGTTTAAGGATTACCACGCCGTGTTCGGCCGTTCGCACGAGCACGGAACCAAGCTCTACGAAGGAGACCGGCGCACGCCCGAGGGCGTTTACGTGATCAGCGGAAAGCATCCGAGCGCGCGCTGGCACTGGTTTCTGACGCTCGACTATCCTAACGCGATCGATCGATTGCGCTACGCTGCGTTACGTCCCGACGATCTGGCTCCGGGCGCACGCGACGGCCGCGTAGTCGGCGAGGGCGGATCGATCGGAATCCACGGCACCGACGTGCCGATGCTCAACGCGGGCGATATCAACTGGACCACAGGCTGCATCTCGGTTGACAACCGCGACGTGGCGCAACTTCATCGGATGTTGCCAATTGGGACAGTTGTTATTATCAATCCGTAGCCATAGCGGAGGGTCGGATCGAAAACTCAATCGGCAACGCAATTAAAGAACAGCGCAAGGACAGCGATGATTCAAACCGCGGGCGTCTATCGGTTCGGCAATCTTGAGAGCGTGATCTTCGGCGCCGGCAAGGTCGCGGTGCTAGGTGAGGAGCTCTCGCGCCGGGGCGTCCGGCGCGCGCTGGTGGTGACCGGTAAATCTCTGGGCGCATCGCGCCTGCTCGAGAGCGTCACACGCGCCGCTGGCAGCGCGCTCACGGGAGTCTTCACCGGAGCGGCGCAGCATGTGCCGTCGAAAACCGTGGATGCGCTGGTCGCCGACGCGGTCCGGCTCGAGGCCGACGCCTTCATAAGTTTCGGCGGCGGCAGCCCGATCGACATGGCGAAGATCGCGGGAGTGCGGCTCTTGAAGCTCAGCCCCGCGCGCGCGACGGTTCATATCGCTATTCCAACCACGCTTTCCGCCGCGGAATTCACCGCATTCGGCGGAATGACCGATGAAGCGACGCGCCATAAGGGCGGCACCGGAGATCCGCGGGTCCAGCCACGCACCGTGATTCTCGATCCCGATTTGACCGCGGAAACTCCCGCATGGCTATGGGCCTCGACCGCGATGCGCGCGCTCGATCACGCGGTCGAGTCGTCGTACTCGACGCGGAAGCAGATCGTGACCGATACGCTGTGCGCCAAGGCGATCGCGATTTTGGCGGAGCATCTGCGGCCCTCGATGGCGACGGCGGACGCCGAACAGACGGAGCATCGGATGCAGTGCCAGCTTGCAGCGTGGCTGTCGATTTTCGGGATGCCGAATACGCGCGCTGGAATTTCGCACGCGCTCGGTCATCAGATCGGACCGTACTGGAACGTGCCCCATGGGATTACCTCATGCATCACGCTGCCGCATGTGATGCGCTTCATGGCCGGCGTCGCACCCGAGCGTTTCGGCGCGATTGCGCAAGGCTTTGGGCTGCGTTTCGAGGCCGGCAACCCGGCCGCGGGAGCGATGGAATGCGCAGAGCGTGCGGCCGCATTTATCCAGCAATTCGAGGTGCCGACGCGGCTGCGCGACGTCGGGGTTCCGCACCACGAGCTCGGCCGAATCGCAACCACCGTGCTGGCGGAGGTTGCGGCCTCGAACGTGGTCGGACGCGAAATCACCGAGCGCGAGTTGGTAGCACTGCTCGAAGCGGCGTACTGAGCCGCGGGGGATTGCGGCGGAGTTGGGAAAGTGGATTGCGATGCGACCCTTTGAGTGCAGGATGCTCGGGTTCGGGCTGGCGCTGCTGATCGCGGGATGCGGCGGGATGGTGCCCGCGGAATCTGGCGATATCGTGAGCGGCGGACCCTTTCCGATTATCGAGCGGCAGGTTTTCAAGGCAGACGCGCCGAGCGCGGTGATGACGCTCGCGGATTCGGGCGCCGGCGCCACGCGTGGCACGATCCGCGGGGTCATCCATGGATGGCCGTTTGCGCATACTGATCCGAGCGGTGATTTTGGCGAAGGACTCTTCACCTATCGAATCGATTTTATCGTGACCTCGCCGGCGCCGGACAACTCTCGTCTGCCCGCTCAGGCGCGCGGCAGGCGAACGGTTTATTTCCATCCGGATCGCGCCCAGATTTCAATTGACGACGCGGCCGCGTTCTCGCAAGGCCAGCCGATTATAACCGACTCGGTCGAGATATCGTTCTCGTTCAGTTCCACCGCCAGCAATGTCGAACTGACCGCGATCATGCGTCAGACCAGCGCGAAATCATTTACCTGGAACGATCAGACGGTGACGCCGCCGCAAACCGGCGAGCAGTCCGCCGAGGCGTCTGGAGACTACTCGGCGCAACTGGGCGGCTACGTCTTCACCTCACTGATGTAATGGCGCGCCGCACGTGAGGTCATTGAGGGCCGATTGTGCCGCCGCCGACGCTGTTAGGCTGCGCGCTGTCGGTGCTCCAGTTCTGCGAGGCGGGCGATTCCTGCTGCTCGGAGCCGGGACCCTCGGCAGTAACCTCGCCGCCGCCCGGAATTGGCACGCGCACGCTCTGGCCGTTGTCGTTCGGGTCGGGAGCGGACATGTCGCTATTCGGGACGCTTTGGTCGTCTTGATAACTCGAGCTTGGACTCTGCGAAGTATCCTCCTGCGCTCGCGCCGGTGTTGACCCGATTATCAGTGCGAGCGAGAGCGTCAGGATCAGCGCGGCGGCTGACATGGACTCTAGCGCAGCTTTGCCAAGATTCCGTGAATACATGATTCGTCCGACCCGGCAGCAGTATGCCACGGGTTCGCGCCAGTGTCAGCGACAGCGCGAGCGCGTGATTTTTTCACATCCGCATCCTGATAGCCTCGCCCCGGCAAAACGCGATATTCATTGGGTGCGATTTGATCGATCGATTGCCGGACAAGGAGCATCAGCGATGAACGCGGAACAGAACAAGGAACTCATCAAGCAGACTTGGGCGGCTTTCGGCAAAGGCGACCTTAAGGCTGCCTTCGCGAACATGGCCGACAACGTGAGCTGGCTGGTTCCCGGAAATATGCCGGGAACTTCGGGAATCAAAAAGGGCAAGGACGAGATTGTGAGTTTCATGGCGGGGATTGGCGGAGTCTTTCCGCAAGGACTGAAGAGCGAGTTCCGGAAGATCCATTGCGACGGCGACACGGTGATCGTTGAGATGACCAATCGCGGCAAGGTCAAAAACGGAAACGACTACGAAAACGAATATTGCTTCATCTTCGAGATCGAAGCTGGAAAGATCCGCCGCATCCGCGAGTATGTGGACACGCAGCGGTTCCTCGACGCGGTAAAATAGCCGGTACTCAATTATCCGCGACAAATAGACCAGCGAATTCAGATCGTATTGACTTTGATGTCGCGCAATGTAGCTTTCTTGGGTACCGTGCTGGAAATTTGGAAAAGCGCTGCTAGCATGATCGTCCGATTCGATCGCGCCAGCGCGACTGTCCGCGGGTGAACAATACGGCCTCGCAATCACCACAACGCAAAGGAATCGAGCTCATCCCGTGGAGCGAGCTTACGCCCGGCCAAAAGGCAGGACGCGGCGCCATGATCGCGGTGATTGTGATCGTCGTGTTGGCGGCCCTGCGTGGGGTAATCGGAATGTTTTCGAGCCGCGGCGGCGGCGCGCAGGGGCCGACGTCGGATACGAACCAGAACGAAGTGGTCTTGAGCGCGTCCGATCGCAGCGACGGGCTACAGTCGCTGTGCCGGGTGTTTCAGATCTACGGAATCCCGAAGACGGATTCCGATGCCGACGCGGCGGCGAAAAACGCGGCCGAACTGTTCAAATTGGCGGGCAATCAATCGCCCGCGCGCAGCGCTGTAATTCTCGATCAAATCGCGCACGAATTCAGCGCAAAGAAACTCACCGCCAGCGATTGCGCAGCCGCCGGACAGCCGGTCCAGGCGGTGTCTACGGACGAGAGCTCCGGCCCGGCGCCCGGAGTCACCGGATCAACCAGCAAAACCCCGTAACCTGCCAAATCGCGAACGTATCGGCCGACCTTTGCCGACTGAGTTTAGGTGGCGACCGGCCGCCTGCGCATCACTGAATAAACCATCGCACCCGCGATCACGATTCCGAGGCCCGGCCACGTAAACCGCGGCTTGACCACCAGCAGATCCAGCATCAGCGCGACCGCCGCCGCGATATAGGCGGCGGGAACCACAGGATATCCCCACGCACGATACGGCCGCGGCGCGTCTGGCCGGGTCCTGCGCAGCACGAACACCGCGCCGACCGTCAGCACATAGAACAAGAGCTGCGCGAAAATAACGTAGTCGAGAAGATCGGAGTACGTGCCGCTGAGCGTCAAGCCCGCAGCCCAGATCGCCTGAATGATAAGGGCGAAAGCCGGGACGCGATTTCGATTGAGGCGTCGCGCCGCGGCAAAAAACACCCCGTCATTGGCCATCGCATAGATCACTCGCGCCCCGGTCAGGATGAGCCCGTTGGCGCACCCGAACGCTGAGATCATCACGAGAATCGCGGTCAGCGTTGCGCCCGCGCGGCCCCACACCACCTGCATCGCGGCCGACGCGACGCGGTCGCTGGTGGCATGCGAGATTCCACGCGCGATCACGCTGGACGCGCCCGCCATCCCCACCGCCGGAAGTTCGCACAGGTAGGCGACGTTGGTCAGGACGTAGAGCACGATAACAACCCCGGTGCCGAGAGCGAGTGCGAGCGGCAAATCCCGGCGCGGGTTGCGAACCTCGGCGGCGGTGAACGTGACCGACGCCCACGCGTCGGCGGAGAACAGGCTTCCGACCATCGCGGCACCAAACGCCGCGACGAACCCGGCGTGCATCATTCCTGACGAAAAAAATACTTGCGCACTGCCGAAGTTCGCCTTCACGGCTGCAGGATTTGGAAACAGGATGCAGCCGACTACGACGATCAGCAGCAATGACAGGATCTTTGCGGTCGTGAACGAGTTCTGCACCAGCTTGCCGAGATCGAGACCGCGCAGATTTGCGGCGGTTAGCAGTGCGATAACCGCGATCGCGCCTAATCGCTCGCCCGAAATTCCAAAGCTGCCCACGCCGATCCACAGCTCCGAGCCCAGCGCCGGCCACATCACGCCGGCAAAGCGCGCAAACGCGACTGCGACGGCCGCGATAGTACCGGTCTGGATCACCAGCAGCAGCGTCCATCCGAACATAAACGCCCAAAGCTGGCCGTACGCCTCGCGCAGATAAACGTACTGGCCTCCAGCCTGCGGCATCATCGCCGCCAGCTCGCCGTAGGCAAGCGCACCCGCAATCGTCATCAGGCCGGCGACAATCCAGGCGGCTAGCAGCGCAGCCGGCGATCCGACGTGGCGGATGATATCCGCCGAGACGATAAAAATGCCCGAGCCGATCATCGAGCCCGCGACGATGGTCGCGGAATCGAACAACGATAATCCGGCTTTCAGCTCTCTGGGTTCGGGACGGGACGAATCAGGCGCGGCAGATGGCATGACACGGGCATCGTAGCAGCCCCAGAGCGCGAGTGCGCATGGAGCCCGACGAGATTGCGCGACGGCGGTATTGGTTCAAGCCAAAGGTTAACACAGCGGCGCAGGCGGTCGCTCGCCGCACGCAATGCCCTGCTGATGGAGTGCGCGCCGCGCGCCGGCCTGATGGACCGGCGCGCGGCGACTAGCCATAAGCAGTCGAGAATTACGGCGTGGCCGGGCTGGCTGCCGCCGCGGGGCTGGACATATCAGCCGGGCTCGCTGCAGCGCTGGCGGCATCGGACGCAGCCGTGGACGCAGCCGCGGAAGCCGCTGCGTCGGGAGCAGACGGAGCCGATTCGTCAGGTTTGTTACAGGCCGCAGCACCCATGAACATCGTGACTAGTGCTAGAAGCAGGACTTTGCGCATCGCTTCCTCCTTGGAATTTCTTATTCAACCATAGCGCAATAACCGAAAGCGCCGCAAAGGATATGATACGCGCCTCGCAACTTCAAGCGCGGAAGCCGTTTGGACTGTGCATCGAGTGAGAACCGTCGGTTCCGGCGACGAGGATCAGTTTGGCCCGCGTCAGAAGCGACGGATGTGCGGCGCATATTTTGACAGTTTGTATTGTTGCTGTATTATCGAGTGCGGATAGGGCGTTAGCGGGCCGATGGTATCGCAGAATACCGGGAGGATGAGGTGGTGCAGGAGAGGCGTTCTTCTTTTGCTTCGAGCGCGATGGGGGCAACCGCGCATGGCAGAATTGTCGAGCCCGAGCTCGACATGAATCGCGAGCGGCACCGGCCGCCAATATTGGCCTCGCGAATTTCCGCAATCGTACGATGGCTCTTGCCCGAATCGCGCCAGGTCGGGCGGCCGATGCGCTCAGTCGCGCGCGAGCTTGAAGAGAGCTTTCCTTCGCGCGATAACTGAGCGCTCGGCCTGCCAGCTTTCCGGCGGCCACGCGGGAGGATATCAGTGATGGGCCAACTGACCCGAATCTCGAGCGGCACGACGTGGGAACCGATCGTGGGATATTCGCGTGCGGTCCGATTCGGCGATCTGGTCGCGGTCTCCGGCACTACCGCGACCGACGAGCACGGAACGATCGTCGGGGCGGGCCAGATGTACGTGCAGGCGCGCCAGGCATTGACCAATATCCGCACCGCGCTGGAACGTATGGGCCTCACGATCGAAAACGTGGTGCGCACGCGGATGTTCGTGACCGACATCGGACGTTTCGCCGAAGCGGCGCGGGCGCATCAAGAGGTCTTTGCCGCCTCCCCACCGGCCACCACGATGGTTGAGGTGCGGCGACTGGTCGATCCTCGGATGCTGATCGAGATCGAGGCGGACGCATACGCGCCTGAAGCGGCGCGGACCGCTGCTCCTGCATCCGCGAAAAAATCCGCCGCGCCATCGCGCGGGGCACCGAAGCGTCCGTCGCCAAAGAAGCCCAAGCGCCGATAGGCACTCGTTCTTCATCACGAACAAGCGGGGTGGGACTGAGGGATTGGACCCTGCCGACGACAACCGTTCGGCCCGGATCGGATTTGGGGGATATTTTCCCTCATCCCACCCGATGCTGTCTCTTCATTTCATATTGGCCATCTTTTTCGAGGCGAAGTACAGATAAAAGTTCGACGGCACTTCGACCGCGGCGCCGGCTTTTATCACCTTTTGCATCTCCTTGTACGAGGTGATGCCGCTGCTGCCGTCCTGCGGCGGCCAATCGCTCTGGTTCATCACCAGTACGGGATCGACCTGCCACCAAATCGCCTTGATGTTGGAATCCATGTTCAGCACGATATGGCTGTGATTCGGCGTCGGCACGAAGACATTGGCGGTCGGTGGCGACGGGATTATACCGAGCGCGGCCAGCGCGGGCGCCAAATCGAGCCGTGAGGCGTGCATCGTGCAAGTTCCCGGAGGCGAGTTCGGATCGGGGCACTGCGTATAAACCGATGGCGTGGCCTTGAACCCCTCGGGCAGTGAGCCGAACGCGGAAATCAGAAAATTGCCGAGAGCAGGACCGCAAGTGGTGCCCGCGACGACGCCGATGCATGAGATCGCGTCGTTAGGATTCTGATCGTTGTTAGCCGAGAACATCGGCACCAGCACGTAGAGCGGCTCCGTGCTGTTGATCGGGTTCCCATTGTTCGGAGGTCCGATGGTGGGCTGAATCCCAACCTGGCAGATGGGAGTCTGCATTTCGGCAGGATCCGATTCGGCCGGCACGCCGTTGAAATTCAGATCGTCGAGCGGTTGGTCCACGCAGTCAAAACTTTGCGTGTAGGTGAAGATGAGCTGTTTGCCGTTGCCGAAACCCGCAGTCTGGTTGGGTTGCAGCGTTGCGCTCGAGGCGGCCGCGGGCTGTTCGGCGGTCGGCGTGGCCGCCGGTGCATTCTGCGCGACGGCGGTAAATGCCATTGCCAGCGCCATCACAGCGCCCGATAAGTAACCACATACGCGAGACTTCATTGGATCGTTCCTCCTGATCTACGAGGGTTGATCCCCCACCCATATCTACGCAGCTACGCGCAGGTTGGATGAGCGAAGCGTCGAAATTTTTCTCTAGCGCAGGATCAGGGAAGCAGTGCGGCGGTATGAACCGTGCCGGCACTCAATGCGGATTGATAGGCGTTGGCGGCAGCGCTCATGTACGGCTCGGGATAGGCACCGACTAAAATCGTGGCGATAAGCGCCAGGCCGATCGCGGCAACGAGAGCAGGCTTTGCGATCACGGGCGCGACCTCGATGCCACCGCCTCCCTCCATGTACATCGCGACGATCACGTAGAAGTAGTAATACGCGGACGTCACGCTGTTCAGTACCGCGATCACCACCAGCCAGACGTATCCCGCACTGAGTGCCGCGCTGAAGATGTAAAATTTGCCCATGAAGCCGGCTAGCGGGGGCACGCCAGTGAGAGAAAGCAGAAAGATGGTCATCGCGGCCGCCAGCGCGGGCGCGCGGCGCGAGAGCCCGCGGTAGTCCGATATCTCGTCGCTGATACTCGCACGCTGCTCCAGCGCTACCACCACGGCGAACGCTCCCAGATTAGTGACCGCATAAGCGAGCAGATAATAAAGCACGGCCGAACCGGCTTGTGGCCCGGCCGCCGTCATTCCAACCAGCAGGTAGCCCGCATGCGCGATCGCCGAGTACGCCAGCATCCGCTTGATATTCGTCTGCACGATCGCGATCAGATTGCCGGCGGTCATCGTGAGCGCGGCCAGCACCCACAACGCGATCGCCCAATGCGAGCTGACCGGACCGAAGTTGATCAGGAAGACCCGCAGGAAGGCGGCAAATGCGCCGAGCTTCACTCCGACCGCCATGAACGCGGTGATCGGCGTCGGCGCGCCCTCGTACACGTCGGGCGTCCACATATGGAACGGGACCGCGGCGACCTTGAAGCCGAACCCGATCACCAGCATCGCGAGCCCGAGCATCAGCAGATGATTCGAGGCCATGTTGCTCGCGAGCGCTGCGTGGATCGGTCCGAGCTTGATCGTTCCGGTCGCGCCGTAGATGAGCGCAATTCCGTACAGCAGGAAGCCGGTCGAAAACGCGCCGAGCAGAAAATATTTCATCGCGGCTTCGTTCGAGCGCGGGTCGCGTCGGCGCATCCCGACCAGCACGTAAACCGCCAGCGACATGGTCTCGAGTCCGAGGAAGATGATGATCAAATCGCCGGCCGTCGCCATCAGCATCATTCCAAGGGTCGAGAACAGCACCAGCGAGTAATATTCGGCGCCCGGAAGTTGATTCTCCCCGGCGTAATCCAGCGACATCAGCACCACGAAGGCGGCGGTGATGAGGATCACGAGCTGGAAGAAGGCCGAAAAGCCATCGATCGAAATCGCGCCGGCGAATGCGACCCCGGTCTGGCCGACCAGCCCGAGCGCGAAGATAAACGCGATCCCGATCGAGGCCAGCGTGAGCCATCCGAGTCCTTCGCTCTCTTCCTCATCGACGCGCAGGCCCGCTAGCAGCACCATCATCGCGGCAATCGCAACGACCATCAGCGGCAGAATCGGCAGCCAGGCGAAATTGATAGCGGCAAGGTTGAGCGGGGTCATTCTGCGGCCACCCTCAGCGCGGAAGGTTTGGGCGTATGCGCCGGAGCGATGCCCTGGGCGAGTGCGCGATCACGATCAATGCGCTTTTGTTCGAGCCGAACTTCGGCGATATGGACCGGTGCGAGCATCTTTTCAACCGACGGTTCCATCCGATCAATCAGCGGTTTCGGATAAAGCCCCATAAAGAGCATCAGCGCCATGACCGGAATCATAACCGCGATCTCGCGACCAGTAAGATCGCGGATAGTCTCGTTGACGGCCTTGGTGATCGGACCGAACATCACGCGCTCATAGGTCCACAAAAGATATAGCGCGCCGAGCACGATCCCGCTGACCGCGAACGCAGCGGCGATCCAGTCGCGCAGGAATGTTCCGAGCAGGATGAGAAACTCGCCTACGAATCCGTTGAGTCCCGGAAGCCCTGCCGAGGAGAGCATCACGACCATGAAGATCGCGGCGTAAACCGGCACGCTTTTCCACAGGCCGCCGAACTCGCTGATCTCGCGCGTATGCCGGCGCATATAAAGCATTCCGACCAGCAAGAATAGTCCGCCGGTGGAGACGCCATGGTTCAGCATCTGGTAGATCGAGCCGGTGACGCCTTCCGGATCGAGCGCGAACATCCCGAGCATCACAAACCCCAGATGGCTGACCGAGGAGTAAGCGACCAGGCGTTTCAAGTCCGGCTGCACCATCGCGACCAGCGCGCCATAAATGATCCCGATCACGGCGAGCGTGAGAAACAGCGGCACGGCCTCGACCGCGACGGTCGGGAACAGCGGAATCGCAAAGCGCAGAAAGCCGTACGCGCCCATCTTGAGCATCACGCCCGCCAGAATCACCGAACCCGCCGTGGGCGCCTCGGTATGCGCGTCGGGCAGCCAGGTGTGCAGCGGCCACATCGGCACCTTGATCGCGAACGCCAGGGCGAACGCGGCGAACAGCCAGCGGGATTGAGTCTCGGACAGCGGCACCTGGTAGAGCAGTTGCAAGTCGAAGCTCAGACGGCCGAATGAGTGCCTGGCCTGAAGCACCAGGTAGATGATCGCGGCCAGCATCAGCAGCGATCCGGTCATCGTGAACAGCACGAATTTGATCGCGGCGTAAACCTTGCGCCCGTGGCCCCAGATTCCGATGAGGAAGTACATCGGGATCAGCATCACTTCCCAGAAAACGTAGAACAGGAAAACGTCGATCGACAGCAGCGTGCCCAGAAGTCCGGTCTCGAGCACCAGCATGAAAAAGCAGAACTCGCGCGGCCGTTCTCCAATATCGCCGCCGGCCGAGTAGAGCAGCGACAGCGAGATCAGGATGGTAGTCAGCAGGACGAGCAGCAGGCTGATTCCGTCAACGCCGAGATGGTAGGAGATACCGAACTTTGGAATCCAGTCGTACTGCTCGACGAATTGAAAATCCGCCGAATGGACGTCGAACCTGGCGAACAGGTAGAAGCTTAGCGCGAGCGGAATCAGCGAAAAGATGAACGCGGAATTCCACGCCGCGCGATCCTCGCGCTGCATCAGCACAAACAACGCGCCAAGCAGCGGCACGAATACGATCGCGGTAAGCAGTCCGCCGCTCATCAATGCCTCACCAGGTAGAGGTAGTAGGCCACCACGCCCAGCACGCCGAGCACGTAGACGAACGCGTAATGCTGGACGTTGCCGGTCTCAGAGCGCCGCGCAAGCTGGCTTCCAGACCTCACCGACGTGCCGACGCCGTTGACCGTGCCATCGATCACAAAGCGGTCAATAAAGCGGTTCAGGATCTCGTTCGAAACGAAGAACAGCGGGCGCGTGATGATCAGATCGTAAAGCTCGTCTACGTAGTATTTGTCGAGCAGCACCTGGTAGATCGACTTGGCGCGCCACGCGACGATCATCGGCAGGCCCGGCATCCGGATATAGCAGATGTACGCGAGCAGGATTCCGAGCATGCCGACGCCCGTCGCCGCGGCCGAGAGGCCCAGCGCGGAAGCCTCGACGGCGGGATGGAAATTCCCGACCACCGGGGAAAGAAAGCGCGCGAACGCGTCGCCCCACAGAAATCCCCTGGGCAAGCCGACCCATCCGCCGACGGTTGACGCGATCGCGAGCACTACCAGCGGAATAGTCATCGAGGGCGGCGATTCATGGAGGTGCGGCAGCTTGTCAGGCTCGACGCGTGAGTAGCCGAAGAAGGTCATGAAGATCAGCCGGAACATGTAGAAGCCCGTGATACCCGCGGTCAGCACGCCGAGTCCCCAGAGCCACACATGGCCCGACTCGTACGCGCCCTCGAGAATCAGATCCTTCGAGAAATAGCCGGAGAAGCCGGGCACTGCCGAGATCGCCAGCGTCGCGATGAGCATCGTCCAGAAGGTTATCGGCAGATGCTTTCGGAGCGCGCCCATCTTGGTCATGTCCTGTTCCCCGCCCATCGCATGGATCACCGACCCGGCGCACAGGAACAGCAGGCCCTTGAAGAACGCGTGCGTCATCACATGAAAGATTCCGGCGGCAAACGCGCCCGAGCCGACGCCCAGGAACATGTAGCCTAGCTGGCTAATCGTCGAGTACGCGAGAACCTTCTTGATATCGGGCTGGACGATCGCGATCGTGCCGGCGAAAAACGCGGTCAGCGCGCCGATCGTCGCGACTACGGTCATCGCGTCGGGCGACAGCATGAAGAGGAAGTTGAGCCGCGCAATCATGTACACGCCCGCGGTAACCATCGTCGCCGCGTGGATCAGCGCGCTGACCGGAGTCGGGCCGACCATCGCGTCGGGCAGCCATACATAGAGCGGAATCTGCGCGGACTTACCGGTCGCGCCCAGGAAGAGCAGCAGGCATGCCGCCGTGGCTGTCCCGGTCGTGAAGAGGCCGACGTGCGCCTGGATAGTCGGGAAATCGAGCGTCCACACGCCGCCGCGCGACAGCACCGAGATGATCGTCAGCATCCCGAGGATGAAACCCGCGTCGCCGACGCGATTGACGATGAACGCCTTGCGTCCGTTGTAGGCGAACTGCGGATTCGTGTACCAGAACGCGATCAGCAGATAGGAGCACAGCCCGACGCCTTCCCATCCGACGAACATCATCAGCAGGTTGCTCGCGAGCACCAGGATCAGCATCGAGAGCGCGAACAGGTTCATGTAGGTAAAGAAGCGTGCGAAGTCCTCGTCGTGCGCCATGTAGCCGACCGAGTACAGATGGATGAATGCGCCCACGCCCGTGACGATCATGATCATCACGCCCGAGAGCGTGTCGACGCGCAGCGCGAACTCGACGTGAAAGCGGCCCGCCTCGATCCACGGCCACAGCGTGAAGGTAAGCGCGTCGCCGGCTGGAAGCATGCACAGGCGCACGAACGCCCACGTCGCGGCGGCAAACGCCAGGAACATCACGCCCGGTCCCACCATACTGACGGCGCGGCGGCCGAGCCTCGCCCCGAAGAACAGATTGAACAGCACGCCGAGCGCCGGAAACAGCAGGATCAGCGCCAGCGCGGAAGACGGAAAATTGGCCACCGTGGTCACCATCGGAGCAGCGTCAGGTCGTCGGCGTGGACGGTTTCGCGGCCGCGGAAAATTGAAATGATTATCGCAAGCCCGACGGCCGCCTCCGCCGCGGCAACCGTCATCACGAAGAATACGATCACCTGCCCGTCCATCGTGCCGAGCCGGCTGCCGAGCGCGATAAACGCAAGGTTGACCGCGTTGAGCATCAACTCGACCGACATGAACATCACCAGGATGTTCCTGCGGATAAGAAAGCCCAGCACGCCGATCGCGAAGATCGCGCCGCTGAGCGCCATCAGGTACGGAAGCGGAATCATTGCGTCGCGCTCCGCTCCTTGCGCGCACTCTCGGCCAGGTGCTCGCGGATTTCGGTCGTGGTGCTGCGCCGCGCCAGCGCAACCGCGCCAATTACCGCGACCAGCAGCAGCACGGAGGTAACTTCAAACGCGACCAGGTATTCGGAAAATAGCGACTGCGACAGGCTGTCGATCGATCCGTAGCCGGCCGCGTGTCCGACGAATTTGATCTGCAGATGCGGCGGCAGCAGAAACGCCATCAGCTCCGCGAACATCGCGGCGACCGCGATCGTGCCGGCAAACTTAAGCGCCAGATGGCCGCTCGGTCCCATCTCCGCGCGCAGGTTGAGCAGCCAGATCACAAACAGGAACAGCACCATGATTGCGCCGGCATAGACGATTGCCTGCAGAAAGCCGACCACCACCGCGTCCTCGCCGATGAACATCACTGCTATCGCGAGCAGCGTCGCGATCAGGGCCAGCAGGCAGTGCAACGGATTACGCTGCAGCACCACGCCAAACGCCGAGATCAGCGAGACCGCGGCCAGAAACCAGAACAGCGCTATCGGCATGTCAATGCGCGCCTCCGGTCATGACCACGACAAACGCGGTTATCAGGATATTTGCCAGCCCAAGCGGCACCAGGATCTTCCAACCGAGTTTCATCAACTGATCGTAGCGAAACCGCGGCAGCGTCCATCGGATGAGGCCCATGAACAGGCACAGGATCAGAACCTTGATGAGAAAAGCCACGACCCCCGCGATCGAGACTACTATCGGGGCGAGCGCGATGATCGCGCCGCCCGGCAGATGAAAGCCGTCGCGATAAAGCCACGGCAGCTGCCATCCACCGAAGAAGAACGTGACCAGCAGCATCGCGATCAGCGCCTGCTCGGCCAAATCGGTCAGCATGAAGGCGGCCTGCTTGCCGCCCGAGTACTCGAGCATATAGCCCAGGATCAGCTCTGATTCGCCTTCGGGCAGATCGAACGGAACTCGCTTGGATTCCGCGATTCCCGCCGTCAGCAGCAGGATGAACGCGAGCGGCTGCACGAAGATTCCCCATCGCGGCAGCCATCCGAACCATACTCCGCCCTGCATCCGGACCATCTCCTGCAGGTCGAGCGAGCCGTAAGTGATCACGATCGCGATAATCGCAAGCCCCATCGCGATCTCGTACGAGATCATCTGCGCTGTCGCACGGATTCCGCCGAGCAGCGCCCAGCGATTATTCGAAGCCCATCCGCCGAGCGAGACACCGTAGACGCCGATTCCGATAACCGCGAGCAGATAGAGCGCGGCGGCATTGATCGGGGCAGCTTGCAGGCCGAAGGTGCGTCCGCCGAAGGTGATCGTATCGCCAAACGGAATCACGACAAACGCGATCATCACGGGAAACAGCGCGACGAACGGGGCAAGCCCGTGCAGAAAGTGATCGGCGCCCGCGGGCACGAAATCTTCCTTGGTAAAGAGCTTGATCGGATCGGCGATCAGCGTGTTGATGATCCCCAAATTGGGCAGCCCAAGCTTGCGCCCGAGCCCAGTGATGGACGCGCGATTCGCGCCCACGCGATCCTGGATAAGCGCGCTGCCCTTGCGCTCGAAGTAGAGCAGGAAGATCGCGAGGTTCAGCCCGATGAGAATCATCAGGACTGCTTCGATTGCGCCGACTATCAGTTCAGCCATCACGTCCAGCGAGCTCGTCGAGCAGCTTGAGCATGCTCTCTTCGGTCAGGTTCTCGTAGTACTGATCCTGGTTGAGCTGGAGCATCGGCGCCGTTCCACACGACGCGAGGCACTCGGCAGTGCCGAGCGTGAACTTGCCGTCGGGCGTGGTCTGGTCAACCTCGATACCGAGCCGGGCGCGGATACAATCCACAATCCGGTCGGCGCCGCGCAGCCGGCACGACAGATTGGTGCATACGTCGATCAGGAATTTGCCGACCCGCTCCTGGTGGAACATCGGATAGAAGGTGACCACCGCCTTGACGTGCGACAGCGGCAGTTCCATCAGCCCCGCGACGTAGCGCTGGATCTCCTCGCCGACCCATCCGAAGTCGCGCTGCGCCATCCACAGCGCGGGCAGTAACGCGGCGCGCCGGGTCGGATAATGCGTCAGCATTTCCTGATATTCCCGCATGGTGGCGTCGGAAAACTTAAGCTCAGCCGATGTAGACATGACGGCGGTATTACAATTCCTTACAACAATCGGGGCCGCGGCGTTCGCGAATCTTATGATGAGTAGCTAAAATCCCGCAATCCTTCCAGAGGCGCAAGACAATATTGATGATCCCGCGGCCAACTTGCTCCGCGGATACGATACGGGCTATCTATCGAGCGCGACCCGGGGTATAGCGCCAGTGAAGGTTTTTCAAATGCGCGACTCCCGGCGCGGTGCGCGATGCGCGTGATTGCAGGACAGGCGCACGGGCGGCGGCTCAAAGCGCCGCGCGGGCTTACCACGCGACCGACTTCGGCTCGGGCGCGCGAATCCATTTTTTCCCGGCTCCAGGTCAGGATCGATTTCGCCGGAATCCGTGTCCTCGACATTTTCGCTGGCAGCGGATCGCTTTCGTGCGAGGCGCTGTCGCGCGGCGCGGCGCACGCCACGATGATCGATTCCTCGCGCGCGGCAGCGGCCGTGATCAAAACGAATCTTGCGACGCTCGGACTCGCCGAGCGGGCGAAAATAATCAGCTCGGACGTGTTTCGCGCGCTTGATGATCTCGGCGCGGCTGGTGCGAGCTTCGATCTCATCTTCATCGATGCGCCATTCAAAAACGATCTCAGCGGTCCGGTGCTGGAACGGATCGCGACCCGGAAGCTTGCGGCCGAGGGCGGATGGATTGTCGTCGGACAATCCAAGCGCGCGCCTGCGGCGCCCGAGGCGCCGGCTGGCCTCGAACGCGCGAATATCGCAAATCTGGGCGATCATCGAATCGCCTTTTACCGGCGATCCGACACGACGCCTGTTGGGAGTTGATGGTTTCTGATGAGTAGCAAACCTGCGGGACACGCCTCTTCAATCGCGGTATATCCGGGCACCTTTGACCCGATTCACAACGGCCACATCGACGTGATCCGGCGTAGCGTCCTGCTGTTCGACGAGGTTATCGTCGCGGTCGCGTACAATCCGCACAAGGACTCGGCGCTGTTCGACCCCGACGAAAGGGTCGAGATGATTCGCGGGGTGATTCATGACCTCGAGCCACGCGCGCGGGTCAACAAGTTCAGCGGCCCGGTGGTCGATTACGCTCAGGGCATCGGCGCGCGCGCGATTCTCCGCAGCCTGCGCGCAGTGACGGATTTCGACTACGAAATGAACATGGCGCAGATGAACCGGCTGATGAATCCCGCGGTCGAGACGGTTTTCCTGTTCGCCAATCCGAGTCTGTTCTTCAGCGCGTCGCGGCTGATCAAGGAAGTCGCCGGGTACGGCAAGCGCGTGCCGGAGCTGGTGCCCGAGGTGGTGATGACCCGGCTGCGCAAGAAGCTGGGCGTGGACTAGCCGCACCAGCGTTTCGGGTTAAAAATTCTCGCGGCGGTTTTTTCGCGCTCGCGTGATCGCTACAATCATTCCGATCCATTCGCAAATCCATTCGAGTCGCGGCGCGTGCGCTGCGATGGTTTCGTCCGGACGATAAAACATGATCAAGCTCAATCGCAGAATCGCAGCGCTCAAACCGTCGGCCACGATGGCCGCCGAGGCGCGCGCGACCGAAATGAAAGAAAAGGGCATCGATGTTATCTCGCTGGCGGCGGGCGAGCCCGACTTCGACACCCCCGAACGGATCAAGGCCGCGGCGCGCCGCGCGCTCGAGCAGGGCCGCACCAAATACACCACGGTCAGCGGAATCACCGACTTGAAAAAGGCGATCGCGCTCAAGCTCAAGCGCGACAACCAGCTCGACTACGAAGTCGGCGAAATCGTGGCGACCGCAGGATGCAAGCAGGCCGAGGCCAACGTGATCGCCGCGCTGTTCGACGAAGGCGATGAGGTCATCATACCGACTCCGGCGTGGGTTAGCCTGGCCGCGATGGTTGGCCTGTCGGGCGCGACGCCGGTGCTGGTGCCGTGTCCCGAGGGCAACGGATTTCTGCTCGGCCCGCAGGAGCTGAAAAAAGCGATCACGCAACGCACCCGCGGAATCATCCTGAACTCGCCGTCCAATCCGACCGGCGCGGTCTATAGCGCGAGCCATCTGGCGGAGATCGCGAAGGTCGCGCTCGACGCCGACATGTGGGTGCTCTCGGATGACGTGTACGAGCATATTTCGTACGACGGATTGCCCGCGCACATCTTTACGGTCGAGCCGCGGCTGCGTTCAAAGGGAATTGTTTTCAATTCGCTGTCGAAGACCTACGCGATGACGGGATGGCGCATCGGATTCGCCGCCGGGCCGAAAGAGGCGATCGCGGCCGCCGCAAGACTGCAGGGCCAGAACAGCGGCAATCCAAATTCGATCACGCAGTTCGCGGCGATCGAAGCGCTGACCGGTCCGCAGGACGACGTGCGCGCGATGGCCGAGGAGTTTCGCGCGCGGCGCTCGCTGGTGGTCGAGCGGGTGCGCGCGTTGCCGGGGTTTCGGCTGCCGCAGGTTCCGCAGGGCGCGTTCTATGCCTTTCCGAATATCTCGGATTTGATCGGAAAATCGTGCAACGGACGCAAGATCGAGCACGGCGACTCGTTCGCGACGATCGCGCTGGACGAGGCGAAGGTCGCGATGGTCGGCGGGAACGATTTTGGCGCGCCGAATCACATGCGGATTTCCTACGCCGCGTCGCGCGACAATCTCAATGCCGCATTCGACCGGATTGCGGAATTCTTGAAGAAGCTGAATTAACGAATCACGGCGCCGCAACGCGAATCTCGAAACCGGCCTCAAAGGTGGCGCCAGGCGCGAGCCGGCGCATCCCGGACTCGACCCCGCGCGCGGAAAGATTGAAGGTGTCGGGCGCGCACGTGTACGGCTCCATCGCGACCACCGGATTTCCCGGCGGAGCGAAGATCACAAAATCCTCGAACGGCGCGTCGGCCCGCACCTCGATCGCGAGGCGCGCCGAAGGATCGACCATCCGCGCGCACGGCGCCGACGGATCGCGCGCCGAATCGAGCTTGAATACATCGTCATAGGTCCCGGCGCCGAGCACGCGGGACTGCCGCAGATCAAACCTGCCCTCGACCGGCTGCGGCCCTCCGGTCGGAGTCAACAACGCATCGAGCGGCCAGCGCGCCGACGCCGACGGCATCTGCAAGGTCAACGACTCGCGCGAGCCGCCTTTGCCGAGCGGAGCATTGAAGTACGGATGCGCGCCGAAACCGAAGGGCATCTCGGACTTGCCGGAATTGCGCACGCGAAACTTGATGCGCAGGCCGTCGCCGACCTCGTAGTCAACTTCGAACACGAAAGGATACGGCCAGACACGCGAAAGATTCGCGTCGGAAGCGGAGTCGAGCTCCATCAATGCGTAGTACGGCCCCCGCTTGGCCACCCGAAAAGCGCAGTTCCAGGTAAGCCCATGAATCGCACTGGCGTGCGCGGGCTCGTTAATCGGCAGTACGATCTGGCGTCCCTCGAAATCGAACTTCCCGTGCGCAACCCGTCCTGGCCATGGAAAGAGGATCGGAATGCCGCTGCGAAACGGATGCTCGCGCAGGGCTTCGACGCTTGGCGGCGCGGCGATTATCTCGAGCGCACCAACCCGGTAACCGAAGCACTGGCATCCGAGTTCCGGGGCAATGACGACGCGTTCGCTCTGGGCTTCGATAGTTACAAAATCCACGATTAGAGCTTAGCCCACGCCGCGCGGCTGCTCCATGAAGAATTGCGCGCTAGCATCGAAGACGGAGCTGCGTGACGACACGGCCTCACCGGTTCGTCAAAGCCTGCTTTGACGCGATACTCAATCGGGCCGATCCTGAGGGACGCGCGCGGTAGCCATTCGCGCGGCGGTGCCGGCCGATTCCTAACGATCGCGTTGGCTGGGCCGCGCGCCGCGATCGTTGCTGCGCGCTTGCGCCTCGTTCACACGAATCGGGCGTCCCTTGATGTCGCGTCCGTTGAGATTTTTGATCGCCGCTTCGGCCGCTTCATCCGAAGCCATCTCAACGAAGCCGAATCCGCGAGAGCGATTGGTCGCGCGATCGATAATCACCTGCGAACTATCGACCGCACCGGCCTCCGAAAACGCTTCCTGCAGATCCTGATCGGTCACCGTCCAAGCCAGATTCCCAACATACAGTCTGCGACCCATTAACGTCTCCCCGGCGCTACTCCAAGTCTTCCTGGACTTCCGAACGCGCGGCACGCTCCGGTCGGGACTAATTCCGTATTGTGTCGGCGGGAATAATCGGACGGGCAGGTTCGACGGCGCGCTCCTATGAAAGCTCTGGAAATTCTACCACTGAGGTAATCGCAAAAATAGCTCAAAAACGTCTCTCATCTTGCGGGCTTAACTCAGTGTTCACAACGAGTCCCGGCAACCGAGAATGATTCGCAGTTGCACCGACGCTTACCAATAGCAATCCACGTGCTCAGTCAAAATGAGGCTCAGTAGTGCGTGATCCGAACAGCCACGCCTCGCTCGCGAATGAACCTTAACAAATGTTTATGACCGCGATGTTCTGTCGCCGAAACGAAATTGCCGCCTAATCGCGAGGCTTCTGCCGCGTTTTAGGGCATCCCGGGCAAGGCTCCGAATCGAAGACGGCGCTCGATCTCTTTACCGGCGACTCGGGCGCGCCGCTTACCTCCGGGCCTGCTCTGAACATTACCTGGGTTTCGAAATGCAACGTGGCCCGTTGCATCGACCGTCCTCGGTGGCCGCCCGATGCCAATCAGACTCGCTCACGATTGTGGCTGATATCGCCGGACTCCTTGTCGTGGTTTGAGCTTGCGATCTTGATCTCCAGCGACGAATCGCGATGGAGCGGATTTATATATACCGAAAAAACCTCCGCCGATCTCAGTCACGATAGTTTATACTTCGCTCTCCAAGGATGGGGCGACAATCCATACTAGGAAAAATACGAAACTATTTGGCCACTATCGTCTCTATACCATTGGGACTTTCCGCACATACCTATTGCCGCGGTCCACGATTACCGATCTTGTGGTAGGGTTCCATATTGTGTAACGTTGGGCGAATAAGCAGTCGCGATCGCGAGGATTGTAAGCAGAGGAGTCGATTAATATGCCAAGAAAGAAGAGCGCAGATGGTATCACGTCAGCATTGAAGCAGATGCAGCATCAGGCCCGAACTCTATTGGGCGATCTGCATAGGCAGATTCAGGTTCATGAGGCGGAACTCAAGCGCCTTCAGGCAGAAGAATCCAACCTGAGCCGTCTGATCGGCGGCGGCGGCGCAATGAGTGTCGCTCGCGCACAGGTGAAAGCGTCTCCTCGCCGCGGCGGTGGCGGCGGCCGAATCAATTGGAAAGAGATACTGGGTCAGTTGCCCAAACAGTTCAAAGCTTCGGACGTTCGTGGCGTGCGTGGCCTGAAAGGAAAACGCCCGTCGGAAATCTTTGCCGCGATTACGCGATGGATCGACGGCGGAATGGCCAAGCGCAAATCCCGCGGACTCTACGAGCGCATATAACCCATCCACGTCTACGTTCCTTATCATCTTTAGTTGATCGCAAACGTTTGCTGTCTGGAAACAGGCAGCAAACGTATTTTCATTTGAGTAGTGGCTCATGTCTGTAAAGACGATTGAATGGCGCGCCGACACGGTACGCATGATCGACCAGCGTCTGCTTCCCGGGCGCGAAGTAATACGCACTTACCATGACTATCGTGGTGTCGCCGAGGCTATTCGCACGATGGTGATTCGCGGCGCACCTGCTATAGGCGTCGCGGCGGCGATGGGTATTGCGCTCGGGATGAAAGACGTGAGCGCGCGCGCCGCAACCAGGCGCTTCGAGAAAGTTGCGCAAACGCTCGGGGCAACACGGCCGACCGCGGTCAACCTTGCCTGGGCAATCGAAAGGATGCGCGCGGTGCTGAACGCAAATCTCTCTCTGGACGGCGCCAGGCTCTATCGCCGGATGCGCGACGAAGCAATCGCCATCTACAACGAGGACCTGGCCGTCAATCGCGCGCTCGGCCATCACGGCGCCGCGTTGCTCGAGGATCCCGCCGTGGTCCTGACTCACTGCAATGCGGGTGCACTCGCCACCGCGGGCTACGGCACCGCGCTCGGGGTCATAAGGGCAGCGCGTGATTCGGGCAAGAAGGTAAAGGTATTCGCCGACGAGACCCGCCCATTTCTGCAGGGCTCGCGCCTGACCGCGTGGGAACTTCACAAGGACGGGATTCCCGTCACGGTTATCGCGGATAACATGGCGGCTACCGTCCTGTCGCGCGGCGGCGTGAGCTGCGTAATCGTCGGCACCGATCGCACGGCGGCCAACGGCGACGTCGCCAACAAGATCGGAACCTATCCCCTGGCGGTGATGGCGCGCAGGCATGGCGTGCCGTTCTATGTAGCCGCGCCGCTTTCCTCGATCGATCTGAATTGCAGCTCGGGCGCGGATATCCCGATCGAAGAGCGTGCTCAGAGCGAGGTCACCGAATTCGCGGGCAAGCGGGTCGCGCCGTGCGGCGTCGGCTCCTTCAATCCGGCGTTCGACGTTACTCCCGCTGAACTGGTCACCGCCATCATTACCGAACGCGGCATCGCGCGCGCTCCCTATCGCAAGAGCCTGGCCGCAATGAAGAAAGACCGCTGAACGCGTTGGTCCAACGGCCATGATCAACTAGTCGGCGCAATACCCTATTCGTCGAAGTGGTCGAGGTACTCCGCAAGGCCATAGCCAACCTTGTCGCCCCATCGCCACTCGGTCATACCTTCCGCGATCCGTGTGATCATTCCGGCGCGCCGGTTGCGCAGCGGGATCATCCCAATCACCTTGCCGGTGATCACGATCGGCTCGGCACTGTCCGACGTCCACGCGGTGACGCGTAGCCGGTCGTGAAGCTGCTGTTCGCCCGTGAACTCAGTTTGCACGTTGACTTTGTGGATATGCACAAACGGCTGGCCCTTGCGCGCGATGAATCCTCCGGGACGCTCGCTGCCGTCGCGATTGACCGTGATCGTCGCCATCCCACCGAGACCCTCGTCGAAGTTCATCGTGAGCCAGCGATAGTATTTCGGCGCCTGCCAGTAGCGCGGCCCCCAGCTATGGTCGCGCAGTCCGAGTCCGTCGATCTTGTATTCAGTCTCGCCAATAACCAGCCGACCGGTCGCGTGGCCAAGCTGCTCGAGGTGGCCCTTGGCGAACTGCGCCTCGGCGTCGCCGTCGTTGCGGATCGAGACCCACGCGTCGCCGGATTTCTCGCGCAGCTCGCCGCCCCATCCGGGCGCGGTCGCGTGATAGTCAATTTCCAGGTTCGCTTTCGCATACGGATTACTCTTGAAGGCCGCGGCGGGGTCGGCCATCTCGAGCGGATTTTTGAGTATGCAGAGTTTGCCCTGGTAGGTGACGCGATGATGCTCGAAAGGCTTCAGCACCTGGAACTTCAGTCCGCCCGCGTCGTGTGCGAGATTGCTTTCGATTTTCGGGCGGCCGAACATGAAGCCCACCGTATGGTCGGGGAGATAAAAGCATACCGTCATCTCGGCGTAGCCTTCATTGGCGCGATTGCCCAATCGCGCGAAACCGCCGACGCGCCGCTCGCGATCGTAAAAATTGTAGTAGGCACTTTCGTTGTAGTTGGATTCGCCGGTGTTCGGATGCATCAGATCGTCCTGTTCAAGCAGGACTACTTTTCGCTCGGTCATCGAAGTCATCTCCATTCGCAATTATTAAGTCCAGTTAAGAGCGATGCTCACCGCGAGTCGCGAGGTCAGCCTCGAGGTAACGCGGATTGGCTATTTTGAGCTTGTTCTCGACAATCTGCCGCACGACGGCAAGAACCTCGGCGCGCCGAGGTCCGGCGTCGGCCTCGCCGGCGCGAATCTTCGTGCTCAGATCCTCGTTGAGCTTTGCGGCAGCCCGGCGGACATCGTCGAGCCCGTGCACGTGCGGCTGTTCGCACTTGAGCAGCGCGGCGAGCGAGCGCGTCTCGGCGCGTGCGAACGGATCCTCGTCGCGAATCTCGCGCGCGACAATTCGCATCACGTTGGCCACCACGCGGCTTTGGAACTGCACGCGTCCAGTAGTGGCGGTTACGATTTCGCCGTCAACAAAATCCGCCGCGGCTTCGAGTAGTTCAATTGCGCTGGGTCGATCCTGCATCTGAGTATACTTCCGCAGTGGTTATTCGATCAGGTTCAGCAGTTCGAGCTCAGTTTCCGCGGTCCGGCGTCCGATACTGGCGAGCTCCACGCTCTTCACGAAACCATCGATATGAGTACGCGCCTGGCTGATCGTGATGATCCCCCAGCGCAGATTGCCGAACACTTCCCAAAAGCGCGCCGCTTCCGGATCGACCGGCGCGCCACTGGCTTTTTCGTACGCGGCAAAGAAATCTTCGCGTGAGCCGAGGCCGCCGACCGGTTTGCGATCATTCCCGAACCGCCACGCCCGCACGCACATCCAGCCTACATCCTCCATCGGGTCGCCGAGATGCGCCAGCTCCCAATCCAGTATCGAGCGCACTCCGTCCGGTCCGAAGATCACGTTTCCGATCCGGTAATCGCCATGCACCAGCGTCTGGCGTGGCGTTTTAGGTATCCGGCCAAGCAGCCACCTGAATGCAAGCTCGAACGCGGGATGCGGTTCGAGCGCGAGGCGGCGGAAATTTTCCTCGTAGCGGAGCACTTCGGTAAGCGCCGCGTTCTCTCCGGGCGGCGTGAGGAAGTCGAGTTGATGCTTTTTCGGATCGACGCGGTGAATCTTTGCGAGGATCTGCGCAAGCTGCGCAGGCATGACCTCGCGCGCCCGCGCGTACTCGGCGTCGCGCAGCAGGCGTCGCGCCAGGGTCTCGCCTTCGACGCGCTCCATGACAAAGAACGCCGCGCCGAGGACGGCAGGGTCGTCGCTGACCCACAGCACCTCCGGCACCGGCACGGCCTCGCGATAGGCCGCGCGCAGCACCAGGAATTCGGCCTTCCGGTTGGTGTCGATCTTGTGCTCGCCCGGGTCGCGGCGCAGTACGAGGCCGCGAGTGGTCTTTGCGCCGTCCTTTTCGAGCGTCGCGTCGAATGACCAAATCTCGCGCGACGCGCCGCCGGCCATCCGGCGAAAGTTTTCGATTTCGACTTGCGCGAAGCCGCCTTGCTCGCGGATGAACCGCGCCAGGCGCTCTGTCAATTCCTGCTTTTCCATCATTCCATTAATTGCGCTTGCAGATCTCCGACACGATGAACGTCTAGCACGAAGTTTCACAGACGCGCACATAGTCGATCGCGCGGCGAAGCCTGCCCGCGCGAAATTGTACCAACCAAAGGCGCTGCTCTCTGGGGATAACAAAATCGACGGCCATTTTCGGTGGGTTCGTTTGGTATATTTTCATGGTGCTCGCGGAAAATTCTCCGCGAAAAGACTTGGGAATTTGGCTTCGATCGTGCGTTTGGTGGTACTTTTTGGTACCGCGTTTTCAGCTCGGTCAATCCGCAGAAAAGCTTTGCGTAACCCGCCTCGAGGAAGTGCAAGCGCCAAGGGCGAGATTCCTCGCGACCGTTGCCAATCGGCGTGACGCGAACGACGCGATACGTATTGCCCGCGCACGCTCGGAATGACACAGACTAACAGGATTGTCATTCCGAGCACGATCGATTGCCAACTCGGTCTCGTACATGGCGTTTCGCGTGACGCGCATCGCGAGGAATCTCGCCACTGGCGAAAGCACAATAATGGATCAAGCTGCGCAGAGCTCTCCGAGAGAAGACTGAGAATATAGATTAGTGGCGTCTTCATACGCTCTATTCTAAATGGATCAACGAATAGCGTAAGGCTGAACTGTTCAGCCTTATAATTTTCTCAAAAACGTGCTAAGGGCGCGCGGAACAGATTCCCCAAGGTTGACGCTTCGCGTCGCGGGCGAGCCGCCCGCGGCCACTGGCGGAAACAAATTATCGGCAACTGAACTCTTGTTTGTCATCATGAACGGACGAGGATTCCTCTATCGACTGCCTCTTCCGAACAGTGGTGGCGGGCGGCCCGCCCGCCGACGCGAAGCGTCAATCTTTGGAAAAAGAGGGAGGCCCGAATCAGCCAGAGCGGCCCGCGAGCGCGGCGAGACCGTCGCCGAGCAGATTGAAGCCCAAAATTGCGAGGCCTATCGCTACGCCGGGGGCGGTGGTCAGGTGCGGCGCGATTAGAAGAAATTCGCGGCCCGCGTCGAGCATGTTGCCCCAGCTTGGCGTCGGCGGAAGCACGCCCAGCCCGAGAAACGAGAGCGCGGCTTCGGCGCCAATTATCCCGCCGATTCCGAAGGTCGCCTGTACCGCGACCGGTCCTGCCACCGCCGGCAGCATATGGCGGATGAGCACGCGAGCCGGCCGGGCGCCGAGCGCGTTGGCGGCGTGAACGTATTCGCGCTCGCGCAGGGACAGCACTTCGCCGCGAACCACGCGCGCGTATCCAGTCCAGCCCATCGCGGTCAGCGCGATCACCAGATCGATCAAGCCGGGTCCGAGGATCGCGGCCATCGCGATCGCGAGCAGGATTCCCGGAAACGCGAGCACGACATCGACTGCGCGCATTACCAGGTTGTCAATTGGTCCGCCGGCCAGACCGGCCGCGCCGCCGATCAATCCACCGACGACAAGCGACAGGACCACCACCGAAACCGAGACTCCCAGCGAGAGCCGCGCCCCCCACATCACGCGCGCAAAAACGTCGCGTCCGAGGGCGTCGCAGCCAAATGGATGCGCGAAACTGGGGCCAGCGAGCGCACTCGAGAGATGGATCGCGAGCGGATCGTGATTTGCCAATGCCGGACCGAACAGCGCCGCGACGACCAGGATCGCGACGATCGCTCCGCCAACTATCAGCGACGGGCTTTTGCCGACCCACTTCACTTCAGGCTCACCCGCGGATCGACCAGCGCGTAGACAAAGTCCGTTGCCATGTTCACCACGACGTAGGTAAGCGCGAAGGTGAGAACGCATCCTTCGACCAGCGGATAATCGCGCGCACTGATCGCGGCGATCAGCATCCGGCCGAGGCCCGGCCAGGAAAAAATCATCTCGACGATCAGCGCGCCGGTGAGCAATCCGCCGAGTTCGAGCCCGAGCAGCGTGATAACCGACGTGAGCGCGTTGCGAAGCCCGTGGCGGAGAAGTGCCGCCGTGGGGCCGAGCCCTTTGCTGATCGCGGTGCGCATGTAATCGCTCGCGCGCACCGCGATCAGGCTCTGGCGCAGCATCCGTGCGATGATCGCGGCAAGCGCGGTTCCGAGCGTGACGGCGGGTAGCACCAGATGCGAGAGTCCGCCGCGTCCGGTGAGCGGAAGCCATGCCAGATCGAGCGAGAACAGGATCATCAGCAATGGGCCGAGATAAATGTGCGGCACCGAAATACCGACGATTGCGAAACCCATCGCGCCCACGTCGCCTGCGCTGCCCGGCTTCGCACCGGCGATGAATCCTAGAGGAAAGGCGATCAGAATCGCGACCAGCAGCCCCGCTCCGGCGAGCTCGAGGGTCGCCGGAAAGCGCTCGGCGATCAGGCGCGCCACCGGCTGATGATACGAAATCGATTCGCCCAGGTCGCCGTGGGCGAGGCCTTTGATAAACGACGCGTATTGCGCGGCGAGCGGGCGATCGAGGCCGAGTTGATGCCGCATTCCGGCCAGATCGGCGGGCGCAGCCGTATCACCAAGCATCGCGACTACCGGGTCGCCGGGCACCAGATGGATCAGCGCAAAAGTCAGCGTCGCGACGCCGAGCGCGACCGGAACCAGCGCCAGCATCCTGCGTATCAGGTAGCGGATCATTGCGCCGGCTCCGCGCCGCCGGGCTCGGCGAGCGTTACCTGCGCGAGCGAGCGCAGGCTTCCGTTGGGATAGGGGTCGAAGCCATTTAAGTTCCGGTTGAGCACCGCGACGGTGTTAACCCACCACAGCGAGACGTAGGGCAGATCATCGGCGGCGAGTTTCTGCACGCTCGAGTAGATTTTCCTGCGCGCGGCGGGATCGATCGTTCGCTGGCCGGCCTCCACCAGCGCATCCATTTCGGGATTCGAGTAGTCGCCGCGATTGGTGCTGCCATGCGGCGGCGCCATCGCGGAATCAAATACCATGTAGTAATAATTCGGATCCGCGATTCCGACCCATTGCAGCGAAGTCAATTCGAATTCTCCGCGCTGGATGTCGCCATAATAAGTCGCCCATTCCAGCGTGCGGATGTCGAGCCGGATTCCCACCTGCTTGAGCATCGCCTGAAAAACTTCGGCCAGACGCGCGCCCTCGGGCGTGGTCTTATACTCGAAGCGCAGATCGCGATGCCCGCTCGCGTCGGCGCGGTAGCCGGCCTCATCGAGCAAGCGGCGCGCCGCGGCCGGATCATAGCCATAGGTCGCAACGTGGCCCTCGTACGCCCAGCTTTCGGGCGTGAGCATCCCGGTGGCGATCCGTGCGGTCCCATGCAGCATCGAACTGACAATCGCCGCGCGGTCGATTGAGTATGCGATCGCGCGCCGGACGCGCAGATCGCGCAGCCGCGAGTCACGGAAGTTGAACGCGAGATATTTATAGGTGGTCCCCGCGGTGTTGCTGATTTCCAGCGTCTGATGGCCCGCAAGCCAGGGCAGAACCGTGGCTTCGATATTGTTTTCAGACAGATCGCAGATACCTTCGGCCAGTTCGAGCGCCCGCACCGTCGGATCTGGAACCACCTTGAACAGGATTTCGCGCGCGGTGGCAGGCGCGGCGCTGCGATAGGGATTTCGCGCGAGCGTTACTGATTCGTCCCGGCGGTACGCGAGCATCTCGAACGGCCCGGTTCCAGGCGGTCCCGCCGCGGCGCTCTGCGCGGGCAACGGAGTTCCGTCGGGCACGATTCCCTGCATCGCGATCTCCAGCGCAGGCGCATACGGATGCCGGGTCGTCATCGTGATGGTGTAGTTGTCGGGTGCGGAGACCGATGCGAGCTCGATCATCCCGGCGCGCTTGGCCGACATCGAAGCCGGCGCGAGAATCGAATCGTAGGTGAACTTCACGTCGCGCGCGGTGAGTTCGCGGCCGTCGCTGAAACGAATTCCGTGCTTCAAATGAAAGATGAGCGTGATCGGATCGGGCCGTTCGATACTCTCGGCCAGGTCGCCGACAAACTGGCCCTCGCGCGAAATCTTGACCATCGAATCGAAGACCAGTTCATTCACGCGGGAAGAAATCGCGTCGGTCGCAAAGCGCGGGTCGCTGGAAGTCGGAGAACTTTCTATATCGACCTGGATTTGTCCGGGCAGTCGTTCCGCCGACGGTCGCGCGCACGCGCTTGCGACAATCGCGCATAGCGCAACTGCAATCGCACCCGACCGCGCCCTGCCCCGCCTCATCGCATAAACCGCCGCTCGCCTTTGGATCATCGCGGATGGGCGAGATAATAGCAGAAGTGGTGCGTACTCGCGGCGCATCGCAAGGGAGGTTTCCAATGGAAATGGGATGGCGAGCAAGGGTCAAGGTGAGCCAGGGAGATCTGACAGAGTCTGCGACCGACGCGATCGTAAACGCGGCGAACAACGATCTGATCCTGGGCGGCGGCGTCGCTGGGGCGATCAGGAGCAAGGGCGGCCCGGCGATTCAGGAGGAATGCGACCGGCTCGGACCGATCGCGATCGGCGAGGCGGCGATAACCGGCGCCGGGCGTCTGCCCGCAAAATTCGTAATCCACGCGGCGAGCATGCGCCTGGGCGGCAGCACGACCGAAGCGCACCTGCGCGCGGCGACCCGCAATTCGCTCAAGCGCGCGGACGAGAAAGGACTCAAGTCGATCGCATTTCCGGCGATCGGAACCGGAATCGCCGGGTTTCCAATCGATCGATGCGCCCGCGTCATGCTCGACGAGGTGCGCGAACATCTCCGCGGCCCCACGAGCATCGAGCGCGTGGAATTTGTACTGTTCGACGCGGCTGGACTTGCCTCCTTCGAGCACGCCCTCGAAGCCAGCCGCGATTAGTGAGAACGTAATTGCCAGAGTCGCGCCGCACCGCCCGCGACTGAGCGCATTCTGCGCCCCGCGCTTGGGGATCGCCCCTCTCCCAAACGGATTGGGAGAGGGTGGCGCGCGCTGCGCGCGACGCGTGAGGCACCTGCAGCAGGGACTCTTTGATCGTCTCGAGTGCAGCGGCCATATCGCTCAGCAAGTCAGGGTTCCAAAAGCAATCACGCACGCAAAGGATGAGAATGCGCGCCGCTGGTACGAGCAATTCGATCTCGAACCGAGCCCCACCGACCCGCTCCACCTGTTCCTCCTGCTCAAGGATCTGAAGAAGCTGCTGAAATGGGCGAAACGCCGCTAATGCGCCATCGAGGAGCCGCCAGAAGTGTCGGGGCGGCGCAGCAACAGGAAGCTCGGGACCAGGATGATCATCATGAACATCAGCACGCGGTAGATGTCGTTGAAGGAAAGCATCGCGGCCTGCGCCTGGATCATCCCGTAAATCATCCCGAGTCCCTGCTTCTGTCCGGTGATCATCTGGGGCAGGTAGTGGAACGGCATCGCGCCCGGGGTGTGCGCTCCGGCGGCGCTCATTTTCCATGCGTCGAAAACCGAGAAATGCTCGACCAGATACGACTGATGCGTCTGCTCATGGTTGACCAGTGCGGTGGTCATGTAGGAAATGCCGATCGCGGCGCCGGCGTTACGCGTCAGGTTGTAGAGGCTGGCGGCGTAACCGATTCGCTCGCGCTTGACGCACGACAGCGTGGTGGCGGACAGGGTCGGGAAGATCAGTCCCATCCCAAGGCCCATCACGATGCTCGGCCAGATGACGACCCACATGCTGACTTGCAGGTTCCAGTGCGACATCGACCACAACGCCGAAGCCATCAGAACGAACCCAAGGCCGATTAGCGGACGCGTATCGAGACGGGCGCGGGCAAGCTGCCCGACCAGCAGCATAGCGGCCATCGTGCCGAGACCGCGCGGCGCGAGCACCAGCCCGGCCTTCCATGCGTTATAGCCCAGGAACTCCTGCAGGAAGATGGGGTTCAGCAGTCCGGTGCCGTAAAGCGCGAAGCTCATCGCGACGATCAGCGAGACCGAAAAGCTGAACACTGGAATTTTCAGGATGCGCAAATCCAGGATCGGTTCCGGATAGCGCAACTCGTGCAGCACCAGCCACAACGTCGCAAGCGCCGAAATACCGGTCGCGTACACAACCCATGCGGAGTTGAACCAGTCAGCCCGCTGGCCGCGATCGAGCACGATCTGCATCAGGCCCAGGCTGACCACCAGCAACAGCATCCCGAGGTAATCGACTTTGCCGCCACGCGCGCGATGCGCGCGCAGATATTCGGGATCGTGCACGAACCACGTCACCATCAGGAAGGCGAGCGTTCCGACCGGGATATTGATGTAGAAATTCCAGCGCCAGTTCCAGTTGTCGGTGATCCATCCGCCCAGCGTCGGACCCATGATCGGCGCGACCATCAGCCCGACCCCCCACATCGCCATCGCAAGCTGCTGCTCGTTGGGCGGAAAGGTCTCCATCAGGATCGCCTGCGACGACGGAATCATCGCGGCGCCGGCCGCGCCCTGGATCAGCCGGAACAGGACCATCTGATCGAGCGATTGCGCCGCGCCGCACATCGCGGAGGCGATCACGAATACGGTGACCGAGGTCAGGAAATAGCGCTTGCGGCCGAAGCGCGCCGAGATCCACCCGGTCATCGGAATCATGATCCCATTGGCGACCAGGTAGCTGGTCAGTACCCACGCGATTTCATCGACGCTGGCGGAGAAGGTGCCCTGCATGTGCGGCAACGCGACGTTGACGATCGACGTATCGAGCACTTCGAGCGTGGTGCCCAGCATCACCGCGATCGCAATCAGCCATTTGTGCGTCGCGGGTCCGGAGTCAACGTGATCTACTACTGCTTTGCTTGCCGCACCCAATTGATTGCCAGAAGAGTAACCGGACCATCCTAGCGAAGCGCGTCCGCCGAGGCATCGGCGCGCAATCGTGTAACCCTACCGTAACACGCTACGCGAATGATTCGCGCGGTCGAGAGATTTTTTTCATGCTGAATTTTTTTTCATATTTCTTTGCATGATGATGACTTCGCGAACTTTTGCGGCTACGATCGTTCCATGCGGCTTGCCGCGATCGACGTCGGATCAAACTCCGTCCACATGATCGTCGCCGACGCTACCCGCGAGGGCCGCGTCGAGGTGGTCGATCGGGTCAAGGAGATGGTGCGCCTGGGGCGGCGCTCCTTCACCACCGGCAAGCTCACCGACGAAGCAATGGACTTGGCGGTGCGCTCGCTCACGAACTTCGGAAAGCTCGCTCGCGTGCGCAAGGTGGACAGGATGCGCGCGGTCGCCACCAGCGCGGTGCGCGAGGCGCGCAATCGGACCGCGTTTATTCGGCGGATCAAGCGCGAGACCGGTATCGCGGTGCAGGTAATCTCCGGAACCGAAGAGGCGCGGCTAATCTTTATCGCCGCGCGGCACGCACTCGGACTTGACGGCGGACCGCATCTGCTGGTTGACGTCGGCGGCGGAAGCGTCGAACTGGTGTTGGTGCAGGACGGCGAACCGCTATGGATGCATAGCGTCAAGCTGGGAGCGGCGCGGCTTGCGGAGCGCTATCTGACCGAAGATCCGCCCAGCCGCGCGCAGCTTCGGCGTCTGGAAAAGCATATCGAGAGCGAAGCCGGGGAGTTCCTGCGCCAGGCGCGCAAGGCGAAGATCGTCCGCGCGGTAGGAACCTCGGGCACGATCAACACTCTGGTCGCGATGGCGCGTGCCGCGCGCGGCGAAGAGCTGGGGCGGCTGCATGGCGCAAGCGCGTCGGCGGAGGAGATTTCAGGACTCGCGCGCGACCTCGCGTCCGCCAACGCGGCGCTCCGTGCGGAGCTGCCGGGAATGGATGCGAAGCGCGTCAACCTGATGCCGGCGGCGGGAGCGCTGGTGGATTTTATCGTGCGCCGGTCGGGAGCACCGGAACTGGTTGCGTGCACCTGGGCGCTGCGCGAGGGGCTGATTCTCAGCCAGATGCGCACCGCGTTTCGCCATACCGCGGAGGACGCGCGGCGGCGCTCAGTGAAGGCGTTGGCCGCCAGATTTTCCGGAGCCAACGCGCATGGCAAACAGGTTGCGAAACTCGCGCTCAAGCTGTTCGACGCGACCGCGCCGGTTCTGCGGCTGGCCCGCAAGACCCGCGAGTTGCTGGAATACGCCGCACTGTTGCATGATATAGGGCACGCGATCGATCATGATCGACACAACCGGCACTCTTATTATCTAATAAAGAATGCGGAATTATTCGGCTTCGACAGGGACGAGATCGAAGTCGTAGCGCAGGCCGCGCGCGGGCATCGCAAACAGGCGCCGAAGCTCGATTCTCCGGAGCTGAGCGCGCTGGCACCGGCTGAGCGCAAGACGGTGCGCGCGTTCGCCGCGATCTTGCGCGTCGCCGACGCGCTGGACCGCAGCCACTTCGGTGTGGTCAAAAATATCGAGGTGCGTTACTCGCCCGGACGGCTTATTATCGGGGTCGATTCAAACAGGGAAAAAGCGGATCTCGAACTATGGACATGCGAGAGAAGGACGGATCTGCTGTCACGCTTGCTGGACCGCCAGGTGACGCTGGCGCGTTAAGCGCCATGCAGAATGGAGCGCAGGCGGCGGCATCCGCTCCGCCGCAATCCGCGCGGCCGGAACCGGCGCAAAGCCTGCTGAGCGCACCGCACGGATATCCGGGCAGGCTCATCGCCGTCGAAGGAATCGATGGGTCCGGCAAATCAACCCAGCTCATGCTGCTCGAGCGATGGCTTCGTGCGCGCGGTTATCCGGTCATCTTCACCGAATGGAATTCGTCGCGCCTGGTGCGGCGGTCGATGAGCCGCGGCAAAAAAAAGAATCTGCTGACCCCGACGACTTTCAGCCTGCTGCACGCGGTGGATTTCGCCGATCGCCTGACCTACCAGATTCTGCCGCCGCTGAAGGCCGGGATGGTGGTGTTGGCGGACCGTTACGTGTTCACCGCGTTCGCACGTGACGTGGCGCGCGGAGTCGATCCGGATTGGGTTCGTTCGGTGTACAAGTTCGCGCTCAACCCGGACTTGACGCTCTATTTCCGTGTGCCGATTGAAATATCGCTCGAGCGGCTGCTCTCGGGCCGCGCCAAGCTTAAGTATCATGAAGCCGGGATGGACGTCGGCCTGTCCACTGATCCGGTCGAGAGCTTCCGGCTGTTTCAGAGCCGCGTACTCGAGATTTACGATCAATTAACCAACGAGTTCGGGCTGCGCACAATCGACGCGACCGGCGAGATTCCTGTGCAACAGCGTGGATTCCGCAAAATGGTGCAGGACGTGCTGCGCGACTACGATCGCGACCGGGCGAAGAACAATCATGCGATCAAAACGCGCTAAATCATGGTACGGACACGGGCTTCCCTATCTCAAGGAGAAGCGCCTGCCGGGCCATCTGATCGCGATCGAAGGGACCGACGGGGTCGGGCGCTCGACCCAGATCGATCTGCTGCGTCCGTGGCTCGAGCTCGAAGGCTACGCGGTCAGCAATACCGGATGGACGCGGTCGCCGCTGCTGTCTGAAACCATAAACGAAGCCAAGGCGGGGCATCAGCTGACCGTCAACACCTTCAGCCTGCTCTACGCCGCGGACTTCGCCGACCGCCTCGAGCACGAGATTCTGCCGGCGCTGCAAGCGGGCTTTATCGTGATCGCGGACCGGTACATGTACACCGCGTTCGCGCGCAACAACGTGATGGGCGCCGATCCGGACTGGAGCCGCGAGCTGTTCGGCGTCGCCTTGGTGCCCGACCTGGTGCTGTATCTCGATATCGATGTCGAAACGCTGATTCCGCGCGTGGTGCATGGCAAAGGGATGGATTATTGGGAATCGGGGATGCATCTGGCGCTCGGCACCGACCTGTTCGATTCGTTCAAGCGCTACCAGAGCAGGCTGATCGAGGAATACCGGCACCTGTCGGCGGAATTTGGCTTCGTTTCGATTGACGCGCGCGCGCCGATCGAGGAAATCCAGAGCGACCTCAAAAAGCATATCGCCGACTATCTGAAAATCGCGGAACCTGCGCGCTCCGGCGCGGCCTCATCGAACTCCGTCCGCAAGGAATGACGCGTGGAGGCTGACGTCCAGCCGGAATCGCGCAAGCTGCGGCTCGCGCCTGAGGAGAGCCTTGGCGCAGCCGCGACGAGCGCGCTCGCCTTCGGTGCGGATACGCTGGAACGCGGGCGCGCCGCGGCGGTCGCAGGCGAGATCGAACCGATCCATCAGCTACGCGTCGCGTCGCGCCGCCTGCGCGCAGCGATCGAGATGTTCTCGGGCGTGATTCACGCGGGACAGGCCGCGCTTCTGCGCCGGGATTTGCCGTGGCTGGCGCAGAGCGCGGGCAAGGTTCGCGAATGCGACGTGATCGGCGACACGATTCGCGCCCGCGCCCCGAAACTCGAGCCGAAGCTGGCCGCGATGCTGCCGCCGCTCTATTCGGAGCTCGAAGTATCGCGCACGCTGGCGCTCGCCGCGTTGGGTGAGGTTCTGGAATCAGCGAGATTCAACACCACGATAGTGAGGCTGCAGAAACCGCGGATTCGGATTTCCGCGTCGGCGGCGCTCGGAACGGCGGCAGCGGGAATTCTCGCGCGGATGGCGCGTGCGATGTCGCGCGCCGGCGCGCCGCTGACGGAATCCTCGATGCCTGAGGCGGTGCATCGCCTGCGGGTGCGGGTCAAGCGGACGCGCTACACGCTCGAGATGCTGGCCGCTCTGGGTGGCAAGCGTCATCGCAAGGCGCTGGCGCGGCTCGAGGAGCTGCAAGATCTGTTGGGTTCGTTCAACGACACGATCATCGCGATCGCATGGCTCATCGCGTATGCGAACGCCGAGGGCGCTCCGGCCGAAGCGGTGCTCGCAGCCGGCGCGATGGCGGAGTCGCTCAGGCGGCGCGAGCGCAAGCTCGCGCGGCGATGCGTCAAGGCATGGCACAAATTCGAGCGCGGCGAGATTATGAAAGACGCAATCGAAGAGACACGGCACCACGGCCATTCGTCGCATCACGCGAAGGCAAACCTCGAAAAGACGGAATCTGAAAAATGATTTTGTACATTCTAAGACATGGAATCGCGGAAGACGCGCCCCCTGCCGGCGACGACGGCGCTCGCAAGCTGACTGCCCGCGGACGTGAGAAACTTCGCGACAGCGTGGACGGAATGCGCGCGCTGAAGCTCAAGTTCGACGTGATTCTGACCAGCCCACTCGCCCGGGCGACAGAAACCGCGGAGATCGTCGCTGCGGTCTATGCGAACGACCCACCGCCGCAAGTGGTTCCCGCGTTAGCGACCGGCGTCGCACCGCAAGAAGCGATCGCGGCGCTGCGCCCGTTTGCGAAGCATCGCCACGTGATGATCGTCGGGCACGAACCGCAACTGACGGGGATCGCGGCGACGCTGCTGACGTCGGCGCCGAAGGGCGCGAACATCAGCCTCAAGAAAGGCGGCCTCATCGCGCTGGAAGTGCCGGCGGCCTCCGAGCGCGGCGGCGCGCAACTGCGATGGATGCTGACGCCGCGCCAGATGCGGAAACTCGGAAAATAGCGCACGCGCGCGGTAGAAAATTCTCGGCTATTCCCAGACCTTAGCTACGCTAACGCTCTGCGCTTGCACGCGGCGATTGCCGGCCGCTCCCGGCGGTCCGGCGTCGGACTCGGCGTAGCGATCGACGGTCCAGACTTTGGCTGGATGAAATTTCGTCACCAGACCGCGGCTGCGCGCGGGACTGTCCAGCGGCGCGGACGGGTCGTAGCAGAACCATCGCGCGCCATCGCCGCCGACCATCGGCATGGTTCCGGTGAACGGCTGGCAAATCGATCCATCCGCCAGGAGCATCGTCCACGGCTCAGGACTTTCGGAAGGCGGCGTGGTTTGAGGCAACGGCTTGGTCAGCTTGAGAACGAACCCAGCTTGGTTGGTCGCGGGATTCGCGTCGCACACCACTTCGCCCCGGAGCGGCGGCACTTGAAAACACGGATCATGGATCGCGTTGTCGATCATGCATCGCCAGGCGCCGGGACGCGTCACCGCGATCGATTCGGTCCAGCACGATCCGGCGCGCGGCGTTCCTTTCGGAATCGCAGGAGTAAAGAAACTGACCCGCGTCTGCGATGGCGCGGTGGCATCAGCGGCGCGCGCGATCTGTGCGACGCAGACTGTTACGACGAGCATGCCTGATGCGATCAACGTCGCGAATGGTTTCGAGATCATCTTCGATTACCCGCCAACATCTTATCAAGCCGCCGCGCTCTCGCACGATCAGAACAGTGGCAGGCGGATACCGGCTGTCACCATCGCGCCGGTAGCTACGCCCATCAGCGCTTCGCCTGCGACTAGTCCGGCAGCGAAGAGCAGGCCCGTCCCGCCGAGTTCGCCCTCTTGATGGCCGAAGCGCTCGCGGATCAGTGCACCGATCAAGATCGCGACGCTTAATCCGAACGGGAGATAGAGTCCTATCGCGACCGGCATGATCGGCGTGCGCCAGGCGGAGCCGGCCGACGCGAGCGCAGCGTCGCTGACGGCGAGAATCGCCGCGAGTCCTGCGCCCGCCGCGATCGTTCCCCACGGGAGTCCGCCGCTGAAGACGCCCTGCGCGACTTTCGCCATTAGAAACGCTTGGGGCGCGGCGAGTGCTCCGGCTTTGGCGGTGGCAGTGCCGGCGATTCCGTATCCGGCGATGAGCAGATTCAGAATCGGCGCCATCACGACCGAGGCGGCGAGCGCGCCGATCAGCACGCCGATTTCGAGCGCGCGTGGAGTCGCGCCGACGTGATATCCCGTCGCCAGATCGTGCAGCGAATCACCCGCCATCGCGGCGGCGGTGCATACCACTGCGCCCGCGAGGATCGCCAGCCGAGGTCCCACGCTTGCGCCTTCAACTCCCACCGCGCGCAAATACATCGCGATGCCGAGCAGCACGATCACGGTCACTCCCGAGACTGGATTGTTCGACGCGCCGACAATTCCGGTCAGGTAGCCAGCTACAGCGGTCGCAAAGAATCCGACCAGCGTCAGAACGATCGCGAGCGAGAGGCTGAGCCATATACTACCCGAGAGCGTCAGGCACAGCGCGAAGATCACCGGGATAACCAGCGCGACCGCGGCGAGAATTGCGCGCGGCGACAAATCGGTGTCCTCGCGCGAGCGGACGATCACCTCGCGCGAGCGCAGCACCTTGATGCTATCGGCGAGCGCCGCGCCGATACGCGAGCGCAGCCGCCATAGCGTGACGACTCCGCCGGTCAGCATCGCGCCGACCCCGAGATAGCGCACCTGCGCGCTCCACAGTTGCGCCGCTGCGGTCGCGGCGTCGTGCGAACTCGCGACGCCCGGATGCGTCAGCATCAGGAACGGAATCGCGACGATCCATGCGAATGCTCCGCCTCCGAAAACCAGGATCGCGATTCGCGGCCCGATGATATAGCCGACGCCGAGCAGCGCCGCCGAAATATCGATCGAACCGGAAAGCGCAGCGCCGCCGATCCATCGCGCACCCGATAGCGCGGCGGGAACGACTCCGAGCATGTCCTGCGCGGACTTGAGAATCGCGGCGACGATTCCGCCCCACGCCAGCGGCGCGACTTGCGCCGTGTCCTGGCCCGTGCGGAGAACCTCTGCACAGGCAACACCTTCCGGAAACGGCAGGCGCTCCTCGACGATATACGGACGGCGCAGGAAGACCACCAGCAGCGCGCCCATCGTGCCGCCCGCGGCGCTGAGCGCGGTCACTTCGAGATAAGGAAGCGGACCGTGATTGCCCAGGATCACGATCGCCGGAAAAGTGAAAATCGCTCCCGCCGCGACCGCCTCTCCCGCCGACGCTATCGTCTGCACGACGTTGTTTTCGAGGATCGTGGCGCCGCCCAGGATGCGCAGGATCGCCATCGAGATGACGGCTGCCGGAATACTCGCGGAGACCGTCATCCCCGCGTACATCCCGAGGTACGCGTTCGCTGCGCCGAGAATCAGCGCGAGCACGATGCCGAGCACGATCGCTCGAATCGTTAGCTCGCGTATCGGAGCGGCTGAGGCTTCGGGCGCCGGCGATCCAGCAGGAGTGTCGGTTCGCACCGCGCAACTATATGCGATCGCGAGCCGTGGAAAAATTATAAGCGCGGGAAGATGGCGCGGAGCTTACGAGCCCGAGGGCGGCGTCGCCGCGCGCACGATATTGCCGTTAGGCATCTGGACCGGCTCGCCGGCGGCGCGCCATCCTTCGATGCCGTCTTTCATCTCGCTGGCGTCGGTAAATCCTGCAGCGGCGGCGCGTCGCGCGGCTTCGTCGGAGGCGCCGCATTGCAGATTCTTGCAGTAGAACACGAGCTTGGCGTTGTGATTGCTCGGCAGCTCGTCGGCAACATTGTAATCCCCCGAGGACGAGAGCGGACGCGCCGCGGGAATCATGCCGTCGCCCTCGCGAACGCTCGGAACGTTCGCGTCATAGATACGCACGTGCGCGTTCGGATCGGCGATCATATTGGCGAGATCCTTGACGTGGATGATGTGAACATTTGCCGGAGCGGAGGGCGGATTGTTGATGACGCTGCCAATATCGGCGGCGAAAGCGGGTACGGCGAACGGCACCGCCAGCATCGCGATTATCCCGATGAGACCAATCAATCCGCGCGGCTGAATGTGCATTTGGGGACTCATTTGAGATACGGTAGCAGACTGCGCACGCAGGTGAAAATACTCACCAGCAAAGGAATTTCACTCCATGATCAAACTCTACGAGCATCCGTTTTCTCCATACGTGCAGAAGGTAAAAATCGCGCTCCACGAAAAGAACCTCGAGTTCGAGACCGAGATTCCCGACGCGTTCAGCGGCGCCTCGAGCAAATTCGGCGAGACCAATCCGCGCCTGGAAGTGCCGGCGCTGGTGGATGACGGACTCGCGATTTTCGATTCGACGATCATCGTCGATTATATCGACGAGAAATGGCCCTCCCCGCCGCTGATGCCGCCGGCGCCGCGCGACCGCGCACGCATAAGAATGATCGAAGACGTCTGCGACACCTACTACGAAGCGATCAATTGGGGCCTGATGGAAGTGCGTGCGTGGCGGCGCGCCAGCGGCGCGATGGCGGCAACGCTCGAAGCGCGAGCGACCGAGCAGACCGCCGGAATCCACGCCTGGCTGCAGCGCGAGCTCGGCGCGCACGATTGGTTCAACGGCGCATCGTTCGGCCGCGCCGACCTGTCCGTTTATCCTTACCTACACGGCTCCGCGGTGTGGGGAATACCGCCGAAATCCGGCTCGCCGCTGGCAAAATGGCTCGAACGGAGCGAGCGGCGGCCGAGCGTGCAGAAAACCGTCGCCGCGGCCGAACAATTCGCGGGCTCGATGGACGCGCTGCCGGCGATGCTCGAATCGGGAGCGTTCAAGCGCCAGTACCGAGACCATCGCCTCGAATGGATGATGCGCAGCGGAGGGGTCGAAGTCGTGCTCGATGGATTGAAGAAGGGAACTCTGCGCTTCTCAGAAGAAATTCGGTGAGTATGCGGCGACGCGCGTCGTACGCGCGCCGCCGCGCTATTGGGTTAGACCCCAAATCTGAACGAGTCGCCCGATTTCGTAATCTTGCCCGCCGAGGGCGTGCCGAAATGGGTGCCGAACACCAGCACTCCGGAATCGGCGTAGCGCTCGCAAAACGCGCGGCGCGTTTTCTTCGCCATCGCACCGTCGGAGTCGAACGCGTCGTCCCATTCCGGGAACATGCATTGAATCGGGTGATGCATCAGGTCGCCGGTGATCACCGCCTCTTGCCCCTTGGATGAAATCCGCACGCTGTGATGCCCGGGAGTATGACCGGGAGACGGTTCGAGCCAGACCTCGTCGGTGATCTTGTGGTTCGATTCGACCAGTTGCGCGTGCCCGGAATCGACGATCGGGCGCACCGAATCCTCGACCGGGTCGCGCATGTCGGCGCCGTCAAAATGCGACCAGAAATCCCACTCGGTGCCGCCGATGATGTACTTCGCCTTGGCAAAGGTCGGCACCCACTTACCGTTCTCGAGCGTGGTGTTCCATCCGACATGATCGACATGCAGATGCGTGCAGACCACGTTGTCCACGTTGTCGCGCGTGCATCCCACCTTCGCCAGGTTGTCCAGAAACGGCAGCTTGAGCTTGCTCCAGACCGGGTTGGAACGAACCTTGTCGTTGCCAATGCAGGTATCGACCACGATCCGTTTGCCTTTCGATTCGATCACCAGCGCGTGGATGCTCATGATGAGCTTGCCCTTGGCGTCCATGAAATGCGGCTGCAGCCAGTCGGCGTACTTGAGCATGTTTTCGGGCGTGGCGTTGGGCAGAATGAAGGTGCCCGGCCATGGCGATTCGCTTTCGATAATACGGCTTATCTTCACGTCTCCGATATTCCAGGAATTCATCGCGTCCAACCTCCGGGGGTAGCGTCTTAGGGTTCGTGGCGGAATCTACCGCGATTTTGCGCATCGCGCCAAACGCCGTGGATGGACTATATTCCTGTCAGCGCCGCAATCGCTATTGACAGTGTGTCGGTAATGATTTTTACTTGACGCTTTGGTCCGGAGAATCTCGCTGAAACCTCCACGGTTTACATATGCGTGTCCGCAGACGCTCGACGAAGCGATGCGGATGCTCGCCGAACAGCCTGACGCAAAAATCCTGGCGGGCGGACAAAGCCTGATGCCGATGCTGAATCTGCGGGTGGCCGCGCCGGCCGCGCTGGTCGATATCAACCGAGTCGCGGAACTCTCGTTCATCGAAGTGGACGGCGGTGAAATAAGAATCGGCGCGATGACGCGTCATCGCGCGCTCGAAACCTCGCCGGAAATCCGCGCGGCGCTTCCGATCCTCGGGCGAGGCGCCTTGGAGATCGGGCACCTGGCGATTCGCAATCGCGGAACGATCGGCGGATCACTGGTCCACGCCGATCCCGCTGCGGAATGGCCGCTACTCGCTATTTTGCTCGATGCGAGACTGGTTGTGCGTTCAGCCCGCGGAGCGCGAACGATCGCGGCACGCGAATTCTTTTCGGGTCCGCTGACCTCCGCAATTGAGCCCTGCGAAATCCTGACGGAAATTCGTTTTCCGATTGCGCCGCCGGCAACTCGCTTCGGGTTTGCCGAGATGTGCCGCCGCCGCGGCGACTTCGCGATTGTCGCAGTCGCCTGCGCGATCGGCTTTGATTCGCGCAATCGGTGCATTTCCGCAGAAGTCAGCATCGGCGGCGCGAGCCCGACTCCCGTGCTTTCCGCGACGGCTGGCACGGCGCTCAAATCGACTAACGACGTGAATCGCGCCATCGACACCGCCGCGGAGATGGCCGCGACAGAGGCCGATCCCTCCTCAGATCTACACGCGAGCGCCGAATTTCGCCGCCATCTGGTTCGTGTGTTGACCGAGCGGGCGCTTCGGCAATGCTTCGGCCCCGCGCAAGTTGAAGAGGCGCTCGATGCCTGAATTTTTCACCGAGCGGCGCACGATTCGGATCGTCGTCAATGGCGTCGAAGTCGAGCGGGACGTCGGCGTGCGCACGCTGCTGGCCGATTTCATCCGCGAGGACCTGGGACTCACCGGAACGCATCTCGGATGCGAGCATGGCGTATGCGGCGCGTGCACCGTGATCCTGGACGGGCAGAGCGTGCGGTCGTGCCTGATGCTTGCGGTTCAGGCGGAAGGCTGCGCGCTCGAAACGATCGAAGGTCTCGCGTGCGGCGGCAAGCTGAGTCCGTTGCAGGAAGCGTTTCGCGAGGAACACGCGCTGCAGTGCGGCTTCTGTACTTCGGGGTTCCTGTTGACCGCGCGCGAGTTGCTGAAGGACGAACCGAATCCTGACGAGCAGCAGGTGCGCGAGGCGATCTCGGGTAACCTGTGCCGCTGCACCGGGTACGCGAATATCGTAGCCGCGATCATGCGCGCCGCCGCCGCGCGCGGGGCCAAATAGATGGCGACGGTGCAGACACCGGCCGGTACGGGCAAGCTGGTGGGAGCGCGTGTGCGCCGGGTCGAGGACGCGCGCGTCCTGCTCGGAAAGTCGCAATTCGTCGATGACGTGCGCCTGCCCGGAACAGTCTCGATCGCGTTTGTGCGCAGCCCATACGCGCACGCGAGCATAATCAAGATCGACGCGGCGGCGGCGCGGGAGAATCCGGGCGTGCTCGCGGTTCTGACTTACGAAGACCTGCCGGAGATTTCGCGCGCACTGCGGCTCGAATGGGATCCTGCGATGCCGTCGCCACCGCACAAACTGGTCGAGTGGCCGGTCCTCGCGCATGAAAAAGTCCGCTTCGTGGGCGAGGCAGTCGCGGCGATTATCGCCGAGGATCGCTACCTCGCGGAAGACGCGGCCGAACTGGTCGAGGTCGATTACGATCCGCTCGAAGCCGTCGCCGACATGGAGCGCGCGCTCGAACCCGGTGCTCCGCTGGTGCATCAGGAATGGGGCGACAATATCCTGCAGGCCGCGGGCGCGGAGTTTGGGCCGGTCGCGCGCGCGTTCGATTCCGCCGACGTTGTTATCTCGGAGCGGTTCTTGACCGGCCGTCACACTGCGCTGCCGATCGAACCGCGCGGGTGCCTTGCGTCATATGACGCGGCGCAGGATTTGCTGACGATGTGGTCGTCGACGCAGATTCCGCACATCCTGCGCACGAACCTGGCGGCGATTCTCGGCGCGGCAGAGAATCGCGTGCGCGTGATCGCACCCGACGTCGGCGGAGGCTTTGGGCTCAAGGCTCACGTGTTCCCTGAAGATATCGTCACGGCGCATGCGGCGCGTATCACCGGCCGGCCGGTCAAATGGATCGAGGATCGGCGCGAAAATCTGATCGCGTCGCTGCACGCCAAGCATCAGATCGTCACCGCCAGTCTTGCACTCGATCGTGACGGGATGATTCTCGGTTTACGCGCGCGATGCCTCAGCGATATCGGCGCGTACACCGAATTTCCGTTCAGTTCGGGGCTCGAAGCCGGAGTCGCGGCGGCCGCGATGCCGGGACCGTACAAGATTCCTGCCTACCAGTTCGAAGCGATCTCGATCGCGACCAACAAGGCGACCGTCGGCGCATATCGCGGAGTAGGTATGCCGATCGCGGTGTTCGTGATGGAAAGATTGATCGATCTCGCGGCGCAGCGCATGGCGATCGATCCGGCCGAACTGCGAATGCGCAACATGATCCGGCTCGAAGATCATCCGTACACAAATGTTGTGGGCTTCCAGGTCGAAAGCGGGAGCCATCGCGAGGCGCTAACCAAGGCGCTCGAGATGCTCGGCTACGAGAAATTTCGCGCGCGCCAGACAGAGTTGCGCACGCGCGGACGATATATCGGGGTGGGAATCGCGTCATACATCGAAACCACCGCGCCCAGCACCGCGGGCTGGATGATGCTCGGAATGCGGATGGGCGGTTATGAGACCGCGACCGTGCGAGTCGATCGCGCGGGCAAGGTCACGGTGCTGGTGGGAACGCATTCGCACGGCCAGAGCCATCAGACGACCTTCGCGCAGATCGCGGCTGATGAGCTGGGAGTTCCGCTCGACGACGTGCGTATCGAGTTCGGCGATACCGCGAAGGTCCCCTACGGATGGGGCACCGGTGGGAGCCGCAGCGCGGTGGTGGGGGGAGGCGCGACGATGAAAGCCTCGACGGTGATGCGCGAAAAGATTTTGCGGATCGCGTCGCGCGCAACCGAGGTTCCCACCGATCATCTGGAACTGCACGATGGGGCCGTGAAGCGCAAGTCCGGCGGCGAGGCCGTGATGACTCTCGCCGAAGTTGCACGACTCGCCTATCTTCCGCCGGGCGGAAACTTTGCGGGCGAGCAGCCCGGGCTCGAAGTCGCGGAGACCTATGAACCTCCGCTGATGACGCACGCGAATTCGACGCACATCGTCACGGTCGAGGTTGATAGCGGCACCGGGCAGGTGCGCGTGGATCGGTACATCGTGGTTGAAGATTGCGGGACCATGATCAATCCGATGGTGGTTGACGGACAAATCCAGGGCGGTGTGGCGCAAGGGATCGGCAGCGCGATGCTCGAGCAGATCGTCTATGACAGCGACGGACAGATTCTCACCGGCACACTGATGGATTATCTGGCGCCGACCGCGACTGATGTTCCGCGGGTCGAGATCGCGCACCTCAAGTCGCCATCGCCCTATACGCTGGGCGGAATAAAGGGGATGGGAGAAGGTGGAGCGATCGCGCCGCCGGGTGCGATCGCTAATGCCGTGGCCGACGCGCTGGCGCCATTCGGCGCGCGGGTCAACGAGATTCCGCTCACGCCCGAGCGCGTGGCCGCAATGGTCGCGAAAACGCAGAGCTCGAAATAGCATTCAGACCCGCGACGCGGGTACGGAGGATATGTCGTGACAATCCCAGGATTCGAAGGCACGGAAGCCGACCGCAAGGAAATCGTCCGGCTACACGATCAATGGATGCGTGCGAACGTGAACTTTAATATTCCCGACGCGGTCGGAGTGTTTGTCGGCGGAGATGGATTTCATGGTTTCAATCTCAACGGACATACCTACGGCAAACGCGACGAATGGGTTCAGCTCTGGACGTTCCTGAAAAGCGTGATGGTTATCGGTGATGTGCGCGGCGAGAAGGATTTGCGGGTCAATATCCGCGGCGATGTGGCTTGGGTTTCATTCGAGGCCGATCTGATTGTAAAGGCGCTAAACACCGGCGGAGCTGCCGATTCGGGAATGGCTCTTCCTGCCGAGCCGATGTCGATGCATTTTCGCGGCAGCGAAGTCTTTGTGCGGCAAGATGACACCGGCGCGAAGAGCTGGAAAATGTGGCACTGTCATTACTCCCCGCACGCGCCGGCAGGCGAGCCGCGCCCGGCGTTCGGCGATTGAAGTGGCCCGATGACGAAAGTGAAAGAGTTCGGCGTCGGATTCGAAAATCTGCACGCGCGGGAATTCGTCCGCAATGCGAAACTGGCCGAAGAGCTTGGCTTCGGCACCTGGTGGGTTCCCGAGGATTATTTTTTTCGCGGCGCGTTCAGTCTCGCCGCGGCGGCAGCGGCGGCGACCTCACGAATCAAGATCGGGATCGGGGTGCTGAATCCCTACACGCGGCATCCGGCGATGATTGCGATGGAATTCGGCGCGCTCGATGAAATCTCGGACGGCCGCGCGATCCTGGGACTCGGAGCGGGTGTGAAAGATTGGATGGAAGGCCGTTTGCATGTCTCGTATACGCGGCCGATGACCGCGATGCGCGAGACGATTGAGATTGTGCGCGCGATGTTCCGGCGCGAGACGGTGTCGTATCAGGGACGCGTGTTCAACACGGACGGGGTCAGATTCAATTTCGCGCCGCAACGCAGTGAAATTCCAATTCATCTGGGCGTGCTCGGCCCAAAGAATCTCGAACTCGCGGGCGAAACCGCTGACGGGGTGCTGCTGAGCGTAATGACCTCGCCCGCGTACCTTGATTTCGCAAGCGAGCATATTCGCCGCGGACTCGAGAAGTCGGGACGCAAGCGCGCGGATTTTCGCGTCGGCGGGTACCAGATTCTTTCAATTTCGGAAAACGAGCATGAAGCGCGCGAGCGCGTGAAGCCGCTCATCGCGATGCTGATCGCGCTGATGGCTCCGCAGCCGGAGGTTCCTATCCTTGCGACCTCAGGGCTGAAGCCCGAGACGATCCGCGCTTTCGGCGCCAGCCTCGCGCGTGGCGAAATGCCGACCGCGACGGTCACCGACTGGATGATCGACACGTTCACGATCGCGGGCAGCCCCTCGCGATGCCGTGAGATCCTGGCCAAGCTGGTCGAGGCGGGACTCGACTCGCCGGTATTCTTCGAGGTTCCCGGAATTGGTGCCGAGCAACTAATCCGCGATATCCACGTGCATTTGATGCCGCATTTTTTGTAGAACATAGGCGAGGCGCCGTGATCGATATGGCAATCAAACCACCGACTGACGATGAACTGCGCGAGCTCGCGCGAGCGAATCAGATCGAACTCACGCCCGCTGAAGTGCGCTCGCTGGGCGGAGCAATCGCGGCGCAGCTGCCTGGCTTCGAGCGAATCATGGCGCTAGCTCCGGAACCGCAATCGTCGGTGGCGCGATATCCTAAGCGCGATCCGGGCGTGCGCGCCGACCGCGCCGGCGATCCACTGAACGCCGTCGTTCGGCGATGCCATGTCAGGGGCGCGGCGTCGGGCAAGCTTGCGGGCAAGAGAATCGGACTGAAAGACAGCGTGTGTGTCGCGGGAATTCCCGCCAGCGGCGGCTCGCACGTGCTGCAAGGCTACGTCGCGGACCGCGACGCGACGATCGTGACGCGGATGCTCGAGGCGGGTGCGGAAATCGTCGCGACGCTTAACATGGACGACTTCGCGCTTTCGGGCGACGGTCGCACCAGCGCATACGGGCCGACGCTGAATCCGCACAATCCCGAATACTGTTCCGGAGGTTCCTCGAGCGGATCGGGCGCGGCGCTTTACTACGATTGGATCGATATCACGATCGGCACCGACCAGGGCGGTTCGATCCGGATTCCCTCGTCGTGGTGCGGCGTGGTCGGAATCATGCCGACCTACGGCCTGGTTCCATATACCGGCGTGATGAGTATCGACCCGTCGGTCGATCACGTCGGGCCGATGGCGCGCACGGTCAAAGATGTGGCGCTTATGCTCGAGGTGATCGCGGGCAGAGATCCGCTCGACCACCGGCAAGCGCGCGACTTCGCGGTTCCCGAATACACCGCGACTCTCGACCGCGGCGTCAAGGGCAGGCGGCTCGGGCTCTTGCGCGAGGGTTTTGGCCAGCCCGGTGCGGAGGACGATGTCAATCACGCGGTGCGCGCCGCGGCCGCGCAACTCGAGAAGCTTGGGGCGAAGGTCGAAGAGGTTTCAGTGCCTGCGCATTTGGACGCCGGCGATCTGCTCTTCGCGATTATTCCGGAAGGGATGACGCACCTTATGCGCACGGGACTGGTCGGCGCGCATCACACCGGATCCTACGATGCCTCGCTCGCGGAGTTTTTCGGCTCGAATTGGGCCGAACGTGCGAACCTTGAAGCGTCGTCGGTGAAGTTCATGGCGCTGCTGGGAGAGTTTTCGGCGCGGCGCTTTCATGGAAATCTTTATTCGCGAGCGCAAAATGGGCGGCGCGCCTTGACCGCCGAATACGACGCGGCGCTCGCCAGGTTCGACGCACTCGTGATGCCCTCAACGCCGATGAAGGCGCGCCGGCAGGACGATGCCACGCCCTATTCGATGATCACCAACACCGCCCCGTTCGATCTGACAGGCCATCCGGGGTTAAGCGTCCCGTGCGCGATGTCCAGGGGGCTGCCGGTCGGGATGATGTTAATCGGGCGGCATTTCGAGGATGCTACGCTGCTCGAAATGGCGTATGCGTTCGAGCAGAGTGGCGATTGGCAAAAGCACTGAGCCTTTTCAATCGCGGCAGCACATTCTTTCGATCACGCGCTGAACGATCTGCGGACCGCGCTCGAAGTAGTCGCGCTTAATATACTCGTTGGGCTGATGCGCCTGGTCCATCTCGCCGGGTCCGCAGATCAGCGAGACGATTTCAGACTGCGCAAACCATCCGCCGTCGGTGCCAAAAAGGACTCCGCCGGAATCCTTCGCACCGGTAGCTTCAAACAGCGCGCTCTCCAGCGGCGTCGCGCGCGGAGAATTGAGCGGCGGCACCACCATCGGCGGCCGCAGATCTATCACCGCCTCTGCGGTGCGCGAGGCGAAGTCATGCAGGTCGAGCGCGCGCAGGCGGCGCGCTGTTTCACGATAGAGCTCGAGCGGGTCGGCATCCGGCAGCGAGCGGTAGCTAATCCTGAGCGTGCATTCTTCGGCGATCATGTTGAGCGCCATTCCGCCCGCGATGGTGCCGAAATTCAGAACGTCGTACGGCGCGTCCGGAAAAATCGCGCGAAACGCAGCGCGCGGCGCGGCGCGGCACTCTTCCTGAATACGCCCGATCGCATCGATAACGCGGCCCATTACTGCGATCGCGTTGACACCCGCCGCGGGCGCCCCGCTATGACCGCCGCGGCCGCGCACCACGACGTCGAACAGGACGATACTCTTGTGCGCATGACTCACGGCCCACGAGGTCGGCTCGCCGATCCACGCTAGCCGCGGCACCTGCGTCTCGCCGAGAATCTGGCGCAACGCGGGTCCGACTTTCTCGGCACCCAGGCATCCGACCTCTTCGCTGGCGGTGAATACGAACACGAGAGGACGTTTGAGTTTCGACAAATCGAATTGTCGCACGCCATCCAGGCATTCGGCGATAAAGCCTTTCATGTCGGTGGTGCCGCGCCCAAAGACGCGATCGCCCTGCACCTCCAAGCCAAGCGCGTTGCGGGTCCATCCGGGTTGGCCCTCGAATGGAACGGTATCGACGTGGGCCGAAATGATTAGTCCGTCGCCACGCGCGGGTCCGGCCCACGCGATCAGGTTGGCCTGCGCAACGCCCCCCAACTCGATCGGTTGAAGCGCAACTGAAAATTTCCGCGCGCGCAATTCAGCGGCCAGATACTCGATCGCCGCAACGTCGCTATGCGCGCTGACTGTATCGAAAGCGATTAGGCGGCGCGCCACATCGTACAAATACTCAGTCATGGAATCGGCCTCGCATCGGCGCGGTTAGCGCCCCGATGTGATGCTATCATGCGGGATTTGGACGAGTCCCGTACAGCACGCGCATCCAGATGGTGATCAGAGTATCGAGCAGAACGCGGGAATCAGTCTTTGGAGCACGCTCGAGTTTCTCGTTCAGATACCGCTCGCCCATCAAGACCAGTGCCCGGGCGACCTCGTCGGCATTCAGCGCGACGGTCCGTCCAGCGCGCACCTCCAGTCGGATCCGGCGGGCGGTGGACTTGGTCATGCGGTCGAGAAACACTTCGTACGCGTGCGAAGCCTGACGGTCCTGGATCGCAGCCTCGGCCAGCGCGCGCATAAGATGGTGATGTTCGCGGTAGACGACGATCATGCCCTCGAAGCCGCGCTCGAGGTCCTGTCTCGGGTCGCCCTTGCTGCTGAACCATCGATCGCTCATCGGAAACATTTCCGCGAGCACTTTATCGACCAGCTTCATTGCAAGATCATAACGGTCGCGGAAATACTCATAGAACGAAGGGCGCGAAAGACCGGTTCTCGCCATCAGGTCGTCCACCGTAATTGCGTGAAACGGCTTACGCCGCAAAAGCTTTTCCGCAGCCTCAAGAATCTCGGAGGCGGCGTCTTCGGGCCGGCGCCGCCGGCGCGCGGATCCGGCGTGACGAAGTTTCTGCGAAGGATTGGTGCTGTCGCGGGGTTTGATCAAGGCCGGGGCGCGAGCGTTCGAGGCCTTACCTAGGCACTGAACGGCGCTCTATCCTTTACAAGATCGCCTCGCTGATAACAACGAGCCAATTCGCTGCCGTAGTTAAGCTGGCCTTATCCACGATTGGGGCAGTCGCCTCAGAACCATTCGTCACGATAGGATGGCAGAGGGAAGGGGGGGAGCGCTGTATGGCCAATCAGACCGCGATGACTGAGACCGAACCGATCGATAACGGTGCCGTCGCGCCTTCGGCGGGGCCTGACACGAAAGCTCCGGCGCGCGCCGGCAAAGATGCGGTAACGGATTTACGGCCCGCCGCGAGCGATCCGCCGGCACCCACGATCAAGGTCGATCCGGAACTGAACGCGCCCGAGCTGTTCCTCAATCGCGAGCTGACCTGGCTCGCGTTCAACCGCCGGGTGTTCGAACAGGCGCTCGACGAGCGCAATCCGTTGCTCGAAAGGGTCAAGTTTCTTGCGATCACGGCTTCGAACCTCGACGAATTTTTCATGAAGCGGATCGGCGGTCTGAAGCAACAAGTCGTCGCCGGGATGCACGAGCTGACGGTGGATGGGCGCACGCCGCAGCAGCAGATCGGGGAATGCCTTGCGCAGGCGCGCGAGTTCGACGCACAGCAACGCGCGCTGCTTCCGGTGTTGCTCGCCAAACTGCGCGAATACAACATTGACGTACTCGCGTGGCAGCAGGTTAAACCCGACGAGCAGGTTGCGATCCGCGAATCTTATTTTCGCAATATCTTTCCGCTGATGACGCCGCTCGCGATGGATCCGGCGCATCCATTCCCTTTCGTATCTAACCTGTCGCTAAATCTGCTGGTTACGCTGCGCGCCCCTGACGAGACCGATACCTCGCTGGCGCGGGTCAAAATTCCGGTTGGCGCGGGAATTCCCCGCTTCATGCGCGTCGATGGCACCGCTCGCTTCGTGCTGCTCGAAGACGTGATCGCGCACACGCTGGACCTGTTGTTCCCCACGATGGTGATCGAGGCGTGCGAGTTTTTCCGGGTCACCCGCAATGCCAACACCGAACGCGACGAAGACGAAGCCGACGATCTGCTCGAGCTAATCGAATCCGAGCTGCGTGACCGTCGCTTCGCGCCGATGGTCCGACTGGAAATCGTTAAGGGGATGAATCCGGTGCATCGCGGGATGCTTGCCGCCGAGCTGGGCCTCAACGAGCGCGACGACGTGTTCGAGATCGAAGGGATGCTGGCGTTGCGCGACCTGATGGAATTGGCGGCGGTGGATAATCCCGCGCTGCACGATCCTCCGCATCACCCGGTGGACCACCCGCGCCTGACTCCTTCGCGCAGCATCTTTCATGTCATCCGGGAAGTCGGCTCGGTCCTGCTGATGCATCCGTATGAGTCTTTCCCGACCTCGGTGGGACGGTTCTTGCGCGAGGCGAGCGTCGATCCGAAGGTGCGCGCGATCAAAATGACGCTGTACCGCACCTCGAGTGATTCCGAGATTATCGGCTACCTGTGTGATGCGGCGCGCAACGGCAAGCAGGTCGCAGTGGTCGTGGAGCTGAAGGCGCGCTTCGATGAAGCGGCGAATATCCAGTTCGCGAGCCGGCTCGAAGAATACGGAATTCACGTCACCTACGGCGTGCTCGGCCTGAAGACGCACTCGAAGGTGATTCTGGTGGTGCGCCAGGATTACAACGGGCTTCGCCGCTACGCGCATATCGGCACCGGCAACTATCATCCGGGGACGGCACGAATCTACGCCGACTTCGGCATCATCACCTGCGACGACATTATCGGGCAGGACCTTACTCAGCTCTTTAACTTCCTGACTACCGGCAATCGGGGGGGACGCACATTCAAGAAGATCATTCCGGCGCCTGCTTTTTTGAAAAAGGCGCTGATCGACCGGATTGAGCGCGAGAGCAAGCTGCATTCGGCGGCGTCGCCGGGCCTCATCCAGATGAAGATGAACGCGCTCGAGGATGCTGACATCACGCGCGCGCTCTATCGGGCCGCACGCGCCGGGGTCAGGATTGATCTGATTGTGCGTGACACCTGTCGGCTACGCCCGGGGATTCCGGGGCTCTCGGAAACCGTGCGCGTGGTCAGTATCGTCGGCCGCTTTCTCGAACATGGCCGGGTCTATTACTTCCGCAACGGCGGGGCAGAGGAATATCTGATCGGCTCGGCCGATTGCATGAAGCGCAATCTCGAAAGCCGCGTCGAGGTGGTCGCGCCGGTCGAAGATCCCGCGCTGCGCAAGGAGTTGCGCACCGTGCTTGATCTGCAGCTCAAACCCAACCGCGCGGCGTGGGAGATGCACTCAGACGGCAGCTACGTCAGGCTTGCATCCGATGATCTCGCCAGCAACTGCCAGCAGGCGCTGATCGATCTGTTCGAGAATCGCGAGAAAGAGGCGTCCAAGACGCGGCGTCGCCGGCGCAAAGGATTCGCCCGCCGCGCCAAATAACCGCCGGCAGCCGCTTCACCCGCGAGCTTCGCGGTCCCTTTCGGAATGCAGGATGTGCAGCGCCACGAGCCGCGCGACCAGAATCGCGACGTACATCTGACCGACAATCGCCTCGAGCGCCGATACCGCGCGCGAGGGTCCGATCGCTGGGACCATATCGCCATAGCCAAGCGTCGTCAGCGTTACGAAGCTGAAGTAGATGAGGCGCTGAAGCTCATCGTGGGTTTTCGCCAGGCTGGCTAGAGTCACCGCTCCGCTAAGTGTGAAGGCACCGGGCCACTGCAAATCCATTGACAGATAAACGAACGAAAAGGTAACGCCGATCATAAGGTAAGCGCAGATTGCGCCGCTGATGGTGTCGTAGGTAACGCGGCCCGGACGGAGAACCTGTCGTAGAATTCCGGTCGTGACCAAAGCGAGAAATATCGTGGTGCAAAGTGCGGCGCCGACCTGAAGCTCCTTGTTGAGGCCGTATTCCGATAGCCATCTTCCAGCCAGTCCCGGGATCAGAAACGCAGCGGCGATGATCAGATCGCGCGCATGTCGGGTGCTCGCATAGAGCGCCGCCAACAACACCGCCGAAAGCATCAGCCGCACCAGGGCGAGCGCACTGTAATGTCCCTCAAAGAACGGGACAACACCGACCAGTCCGATCAAAAGAACGAGCAGAACCGTGAACCGTCCGCGAACCAGCGCTTTTCGCCACTCGTTTGGAGCGTGAACTATTTCGCGCTTAGCCATCAAGGGTGCCGTGCATGTTCCGCAGTCATTTTCCGCCGAGAAACTCGCGCAGCCGCGCGGCCAGCTCCTGCGGTTTTTCCTCGGGAATGAAATGACCGCAATCCGCGATCGCGCCGCCTGCCGCGCTCTTCGCGACCCGCTTGAGCGACTCGACGACCAATTCGCCGCGGCCGCGCGACCCTCCGCCACCCAAACCGAGCGTGGGCATCGGCAGTTTGAATCCGTCTGCGAGCGTCGAGCGATTATCCTCAACGTCGCGCGACAGCGCCCGATAGAAATTGAATCCCGCGCGCATCGCGCCCGGCTGCGAGTAGGTGCGGACGTACTCCGCGATATCTCTGTCGGAAAATGTGCCTGCCTGATCGATTCCGTTCATGAAGAAGAATTCCAGGTAAATCCGCTCGCGGCCCGTGGTCAGCGCTTCGGGCAAGTCCGGCACCTGATGAAAAAGATGATGCCATCGCGGCGTTCCACGCGGATCGAACGAGCCGCCCGCACCCGCAGGACGATCGCCGGGCACCGGGACATCCAGCATAACCAGATGCGTCACTTCGTTCGGGTGATCCGCGGCGAGACGAAACGCGGTGGGCGCACCCCAATCGTGCCCGACAACAATAAAGCGTTCGTGACCGAGATGGTTGTGCATCAACTCCCACACGTCGTTCGCGACCGTGCGCTTGTCGTAGCCGGATGACGGCCGGGACGAATCGCCCAGCCCGCGCAGGTCCGGCGCAACCATCGCGTAGGTATCGGCAAGCAGCGGCATCAGGCGGCGCCATTCGTACCAGGTCTGGGGCCATCCATGAAGCAAAACCATCGGGGCGCCGTGCCCGATCGTCACATAGTGGATACGGACGCCCTTGAGATTTGCATAGTGATGTTTGAATTCATCCATGGTCGCCGCTCCCGCGCGCAAGGTTAGCAGAAACCCTGCGGTGCAGAGGAGGACACTGTCGCGCGGGATTTAGCGTGCCGGCGTGGCGCGCGAAGACGGCGCAGACTTCATGACGCCGTCGCCCCAAATCATGTGACCCGAAGCCGCGATCGTAACATCCACGACGTCAGCAACGCGAAGGAACAGGACGCTGGGATCGGTCATTCCCCACGCGACGTAAGGCACCACAAAATGGGTCGTCGCCGCAAGGTAGTTGCCGGCGAGGTGGCCGCTTACGTCGAGAGTGATCTCGTGGTCGGAGCCATGCAGCCTCAGGATGCCGGTGACCTTAGCGGCGAAGTCGCCGTTGGGGTTCTCGTGGCCCCTGATGCGTTCAGGAACAAAAAAAATCTCAGGATAGCGTTGCGTTTCGAGCACGCTCCCCTTCATCTTGGAGTCGCGCATGCTTTCGTTGGTATTGGCGCTGTTCGCGTCGATAACGACTTGCCCGTTAGCCTGACCGGTTTCAGGATCGGCGGTGATCGTACCGCTCTTCAATTGAAAGGTACCCTCGGTCGTGTGTATCGATCCGCCAAGCGTGAACGAGATTTGAGTGTGCGCGGGATCAAGGGTGAGTGTTCCCCGCGAGGGATGCGGGTTCGCGGCGAAGGCCGATCCGCAGATCAGAATCGCCGCCAGCAAAGCGAACGGAGCGGCAAATGGCGCGGTTCGCATCGGTGGCATCCTGATCGGCAGGGCCGGAGTTACGAAGTGCGCCGGATCAGCGCGCGCGGCGCGAGCATTCGCCATCCAAGACTTGCGAGCGTATAAAGTCCGATGTCTCGCGGAGAAATCTCTCCCGCATGAACCGCCAGCAGGCGAGCGAATATCCCCGGGCGCGACGCCAGCGCGGCAAGCACTTTGGCTCGCAGCCGCCGATGCTGCCCGATCATCACCAGAACCCGCGCCATCATAAGCGGCATCGCAAGAATCTTCGAGTGCGCACGCTCGTATAGATCGAGGTCATCGCGTGCCATCGCATCCGCCAGCGCAAGCGATTGCGCCAGCGCGAGCGAAATTCCGTCGCCGGTTATCGAATCAACCGATCCCGATGCGTCTCCCACCAGAGCAACGCGATCTTTTGTCACCGCGCGGAACCTGACGGAAGCCGACACACTTCCGCGCATGGAAGTTGTTGCGCAGGCACCGCCAAGCCGTTTCGCCAGCGCGGGAAAAATCCTCGGCAGATCGCCGATGCGGAGCGCGGACCGCGCTCCGGTAATTGCTACACAGACCTCTTCCGGGCCGATCGGAGTAACATAAGCTTGCCCGAGCAGATGCCAATATACTTCGACCAGGTCGGTCCATGGGCGCACGCGATAATGCTGCCGTAACCCGGCGCGGCGTATCGGCCGTACCGGCCCGCGAATTCCCATCGAATCGCGCACACGCGAGTTGTGGCCGTCGGCGCCGACGATCCATCGGCAAGCGATTGTTTGTCCCGCCACGCGAACGGTGGATGCGTCGATCGCGTCGGCGCGCGCCCCCCATAGCAGCGTTACTCCCTGGTTAGCGGCCGCTTGCGCCATCGCTTGATGCAGCGCGATTCGCCGAATCCCGACTCCATGGGAGCCGTCGAAACGCGCGTCGGCGGTCACTTCGTTTTCGATGAAGCGGATTCCCTGGAACGGTTGCGAGATCACCGGGTCGATAGATACGCCCAACCGATGCAGCGCCACGACGCCCTGCGGCATAACACCTTCGCCGCATGCCTTATCGATCGGAGGACGCGCGCCGTCCGCCAGCATCACCGAGAGACCGCGCGCCCGCGCCGCGATGGCGGCGGCAAGCCCCGCTGGTCCACCTCCGATCACAAAGACATCCGTCGCGCGCGCAGTACTACTTACCATCGCACCAGCAGCATCTCGGAGCAGAAGCCGGGACCCATCGCGAGAATCAGGCCCATCGTTCCAGGCGCGGGCCGGCGATGCTCGATGGTTTCTTCGAGCACGCATAGCACCGATGCCGACGACAGATTGCCGACCTGGCTCAGGCAATCCCACGACGCCGCGAGTTGGCGATCGCGTAGGCCGAGCGCTGACTCGACTGCTTCGAGAACCTTCGGGCCGCCCGGATGAATCACCCAACTGCCAAGATCGCCACGCGCAAGCCCATGGTCGCCCAAGAACGCGTCAACGTCCCCCGCGAGACGGCATCGAATCAGATCCGGCAGCTTTGGAGAAAGAACGATGCTGAATCCTTTTTCGGAAATGTCCCAGCCCATGATCTCTTCCGTGCCGGGATAGAAGACCGATCGGGTGCTGATGATCTCCGGATGGACGTCCGGCAATCTCTCGCGGCCGCCGAGCACCGCTGCGACGGCGCCGTCACCAAACAGTCCACTTGAAATCAGGTTGACGGTGGAGATGTCGTCGCGCTGGATGGTGAGCGAACAGAGTTCGACCGACAAAATCGCGGCCACCTGATCCGGGAAACCGTGCACGTAATCCGCAGCTCGAGTGAGTCCGATTGCGCCTCCCACGCATCCGACGCCGAATATCGGTGTGCGCTTCAAGTCGGGCCGCAGCCCCATTTGATTGATCAGCTTGGCGTCAAGGGAAGGGCTGGCGACTCCCGTAATCGAAACGACGTAGAGCGCGTCCAGATCATCGCGCTGTAAGCCCGCCCGATTGAGAGCGCGATCGATCGCAGCCGCGCCTAAAGTCTCGGCGGCTTCGATCCACGCGGCGTTGGTTTCGCCCCAGTTCCGGAACTGTGCGTAGCGCTCGATCGGATATGCGAGATGACGGTGCTTGACCCCCGCGCGCGAATGCAGCCTTTCAATTAGTCCGGGGCGTTCGAGCCTGGCTCCCCAATGTTCCTTGAGGGCCGCGGTCAGTACTTCTTGCGGATACGAGTGTTCGGGGAACGCACTCGCGACGCCGGCAATTTTCATGCAATCACTCCGTAGCGAGAGATACGGTCAGTTCCAGCGAGTCCAGGAATTCGTGGTTTTACGGTAGTCCATATCGTGCATCGAGTCAGACGAAATGATCTCAAATTAATTCGATTCGCGATGTAGAAAGTCGTTGCGGGACAGGGACTTGTGATTCTGATTCTCAGGCGCAGCGATTCCTGAAGATTTCTTGATTCCGAAGCCGGATTTAATGCCTGAACGGTTGCGCAGGCATTCGCGCCACGACTAGATTTTCCCTGTCGGTATGAACCTCGGATCAAGGCTCTCTACCGGATACCCAATTCACAACTCCGAGCATTGTTTCTGAAAGACAATCACAAACCGTTACCTTCGCCGCTGGCAAGTTGCCGCGAACGATGAAAGCCCTTGAAGCGGCGGGCCTGCGCAAGAGGTATGGAGAACGCATGGCGCTCGACGGCGTCAGCCTGAGTGTCGACCGTGGGGAGATCGTCGGCCTGCTCGGGCCCAACGGCGCGGGCAAGACCACCACGCTCTCAATTCTGGCGACTTTGCTCGAACCCGATTCGGGAACCGTACAGCTCGCGGGTCTTTCACCACAAAGTGATCGCGACGCGGTGCGGCGCAAGCTTGGCTACGTTCCTCAGGCGATCGCACTTTATCCAACGCTGAGCGCGAGGCAGAATATCGAACTTTTCGCGCGTATCCATGGCGCCGGCAAACGTCAGGCCGCCGCCACGACCGCGGAGGTACTCGAATCGGTCGGCCTTTCTTCCCGTGCTCGCGATCCGGTCGCGATTCTTTCCGGCGGAATGAAACGGCGCCTCAACCTGGCTTGCGCGATGGTGCATCGGCCGGAGATTCTGCTGCTCGACGAGCCTACCGTTGGGGTCGATCCGCAATCGCGTGAGCAGATTCTCGTAACCATTAAGGGCGCGGCCGAATCCGGCACCGCGATTATCTACAGCACGCACTACATGGAAGAGGTCGAGAGCATCTGCGGCCGCGCGCTGCTGATTGATTATGGCCGTACCGTCGCGCGAGGCACGGTGGCAGAGTTGATCACGCTTGGCGGAAGACATCCGCGGATGGAGATCGCGTTTCAGGACCCGCCGGCCAGTGGCTGGAACGCGGGGATCGAGGGCGCAAGAGAAATCGCGCGAGCGCACCTTGACGGCAAAATCGATCTCGAACTCGCAAGTATTACGCAGGTCAGCGAAATCCTGGAGCGGATTCGCGCCGCTGGCGGACGCATCATCGAATTCAGCGTTCACAGCCCCAATCTCTCCGATGCGTTTATCGCGCTTACGGGACACGCGTTGCGCGAAGACGGTCCCGCGGGGCGATGAACAATGCTGCGGACGATCCGGCTGATCTTTCTGAATGAATTTCGGCTGTTGGCGAAAGACCGCGTCGGACTTTCGATGCTGCTCCTGGCGCCGATCGTGATTATCGCGGTAGCCGGATTCTCGCTGGGTAACATCTACGGCGCGCGATCCTCCGCGCACGCTTACTTTGTTCCGGTCATCGATCAGGATCACGGGCCGGTCGCGCAGGCTATCGTCGCGGCGCTCAAGCGAGAGCCAGTGGTGCGGCTCGTGACGGCTCCCAACCTCTCCGACGCGCGCGCGATAGTCGGTCGTCGCGCCCGTGCTCCGATCGCAATTCTGATTCCCGCGGGCACCAGTGCCGCGCTCAAATCCGGAAGGTCCGCGCAGATTGTGTTCTACGTCAACCCGATAAAACGAATCGAGGTAGCCGGTCTCGAACTGCGCCTTGGACAGATGTGCGCGGAAATCACCGCGCGCGCGCAATCCGCCGCGCGATCGCAAATCATCGCCGCGGGCGCTGAATTGCAATCGCGGCTGGGACGGCTGGCCGCGCAGGCGAGCGCCGCTCAAACCGCGGGCGAGCGCTATCGTCACGAGGGCCTGATGCGCCGCGAGGCTGCCGAGCGCGAGCTCGATGCGCAACTCCGCACCGCTGTCGCAAGCCTGGAGGCGCAGACACGCGCTGCGGCCGAGCGCTCGGAAGCCGAGACGAAAACCGCGATCGAGAACTCGCTCGCGCCGCGCCGCGCCGCGCTGAGAACGGTCCGCGATTATCTATTCGCGCTGCAAACCAGTGAACGAGACTTCAATAAATGGCTCGCCGAACTTAAAGCCGCCGCCGGATCGCACGCCAGCGAGATTCCGCCGCCGCCAACTTTCCCATCTCCGCCAAGTCCCGCGCAGTTGGCGGAACTATCGAAGCCGCTCGAGATTTCAATCCCCTCGCCCGCACTTCCTGCCCTCGTGCTGCCAAGGCTGTCGATCGCGAACGTGGCGATACCGTCGCTTTCGACCCCCGATTTCAGCACCGAGATCAAATCGATCTCTGGCGCCGCGGCACTGACGCTTCCGGGCGCTCTGGGATGGACCGAGCTGTCTGCCAGCGGCGCAGCTGCGCGGGTGAACGCTTTCGATCAATACGTTCCCGGATTCGGAGTTACCTTTCTACTCATCGGGATGCTGATGGGAATCTCGCTCGGACTGATCGATGAGCGCGATTGGGGCACGCTTGCGCGGCTGCGCGTCAGCGGAGCACCGCTGGCCGGAACGCTGGTAGGCAAACTTTTGTCACGGTTTCTAATCGGCCTGGTGCAGATGATTCTGCTGTTCGCGATCGGATGGTGGATCTTCGGAATCTCGCTCGGAGCTGATCCATTGATGCTGCTCGTCCCTGCAGCCGCGATCGCGTTCGCCGCCGCCGCTTTCGGCCTGATCATCGCGTGCATCGCGCGGACGCACGACTCGGTGATGCCGTTTGGCGCGGTGGTCAGCATGGCGATGTCAGCGATCGGCGGATGCTGGTGGCCAATCGATTTCGAGCCCGGATGGATGCGTGCGGTGGCGCTGTGGCTACCGACCACCTGGACGATGCAGTCGTTCAACGATCTGATGATTCGCGGTCTGCCCGTACGCGCGATCCTGTGGCCAATTATAGCTACCTTTGGATTGGGGATCGCGTACCTGATCGCCGGAATCGCGGCGGCGTCCTGGATCTACGACTGAGCGCGGATCAATGCGCGGGGAGAGCCGGCTTTTCCGCTGCCCATTTTGCGATCGTCGCCTTGTCCGCTTCCGTAAGCCTGGCCGAGGGATGAAGCAGTGTAAAATCGCCTGGCGGCATCTCGCCGTCCGCCACGACGCTGGCGACCAGACTGCGCGCCTGCTGCCTGGTTGACTGATCGTAATTGTTCCAGTCGGAGAAATTCATCTTCTCGCGCGCCGAACCCGACATCAGGTACGACGGTGCGACCGCGGCGTACCACGGCGCGCTTCCCCCGTTCGAATGGCAACCGTAGCAAGAGTTCTCGAGAACCTGTTCAACGGCGGGATTCGAGGTCACGCTCACGGGTGTCGTGTTCATCGCTTCGGCCGCCGAGTTGCCAGAGCTGCTCGCGCATCCCGCGATGATCATCGTGCCAACGGCGAATATTACCGTGCGAACGATTACCAGGTGTCGATGCATGGGCGCTTCTTGCCGATTCGGGGCGCTGGCGGCGGCGTGGATTTCAGGCCAGCCATGATCCAGCGACGGGATTCGAGCGGATCTATGACGTCATCGATTTCGAAATGCGAAGCGGTGTTAACCGCTTTTCCGTGCGCGTACATCCGCGCGACCATCTCATCGAACAACTGCTTGCGCTTGGCGGGATCCTGCTCTGCGGTAAGCTCATTGCGGTAGCCCAGCTTGACCGCGCCTTCCAGTCCCATGCCACCGAACTCTCCGGTTGGCCATGAGACGGTAAAAATCGGGGCCTTGAAACTTCCACCGGCCATCGCCTGCGCGCCGAGTCCGTAGCCTTTGCGCAAAATGATCGTGAAGAACGGAACTGTGATACTCGCGCCGGTCACGAACATCCGCGCCGCATGACGAACCAGCGCGGTCTTTTCGACTTCTGGACCGACCATAATTCCTGGCGTATCACACAGGAATAGGAGCGGTATATCGAACGCGTCACAGAGCTGCATGAAGCGCGCCGCCTTGTCGGCGCCGCTCGAATCGATCGCGCCAGCCAGATGCGTCGGATTGTTCGCGACTATGCCGAGCGGGCGCCCCTCGATTCTGACCAGCGCGGTGACCATACCAAGCCCGAAGTTGCGTCGCAGTTCGAGCACCGAGCCGGTGTCGGCCAGCGTCTCTATAACTTTTCGCACGTCATAGATGCGCAGCCGGTTCTCGGGAATTATCGCGCGCAAGATACGCTGGTCGGCGCAGTCCCATTTGCGAGTCGAACCCTGAAAATACGAAAGGTAGCGCTTGGCGGTTTTGACTGCGGCTTCTTCGTCCTTGACCGGAATATCGACCACACCGTTTGCCGCCTGCACGCTCATCGGGCCGACTTCCTCGGGCCGGAAGATTCCCAGGCCACCGCCTTCGATCATCGCAGGGCCACCCATTCCAATATTCGAGTTCTCGGTCGCAATCACAACGTCGCAGCATCCGAGCAGCGCGGCATTTCCGGCGAAGCATCGGCCCGAGTTGATCCCGACCAATGGCACCAGACCGCTTAGCTGTCCCCAGTATTGAAATGCCATGCAATCGAGGCCTGCGACGCCAACTCCATCAGTATCGCCGGGACGGCCGCCGCCGCCTTCGGTAAAAAATACCACCGGCAGACGCATCCGCTCCGCAATTTCGAACATTCTGTCCTTCTTGCGATGGTTCTGCTGACCTTGGGTGCCGGCTAGCACCGTGTAGTCGTACGACATCAGAACACACTGCGCGCGCGAGTCGTCGAACAGGTCGCCGTTGACGCGGCCGATCCCGGCGATCATTCCGTCGGCCGGGGTGCGCTTGATCAGATCGTCCAGCGCGCGGCGGCGGCGTTGGGCTGCGATCACGATCGAGCCGTACTCGATATAGGTCCCGGGGTCGCACAGGTCATCGACGTTCTCGCGCGCGGTGCGCTGATGGGTCTTGCGGCGGCGCGCGACCGCATCTGGGCGCGCAGGGTCGAGTCCGACCGCGTGCCGTTCTTGCACCTCAGCCAGGTCCTGGCGGATTCGATCAAGATCGATCTGCTCGGCGGCAGCGGCAGCCGAATCTTCGACCTGCGATTCTTCGATAAAGATCAGCGGATGTCCTTCGAAGACCGCGTCGCCCTTTGCGACCGCGATTTGGCGCACGACGCCGCTGACCTGCGCTGCGATGACGTGCTCCATCTTCATCGCTTCCATCACCAGAAGCTGCTGCCCGCGGCGTACCGTGTCGCCGTCGCGCGTATCGATGGAAACGATCGTGCCCTGCATCGGCGCGGCGACCGCCACTGTTCCCTCGGGTCCCTCGACCTCGCGCACCAGCGGCGCGGGCGCGGCGACCGGCGGCACGTCAGCGGCAGATGGGCCGCCTTCAGATTTTCCGTGATGAAGTACCGCAAGCGGATCGCTGGTGTCGATCTTTGCTCCCGCTCCGGCTCTGCCCGGAGACGGCGACACCGAAGCGCGCTCGAAAAACAGCTTGCGATGCGCGGAAGGCGGCGCGCCGGTCAGCTCTGCGGCGTGCTCTTCGACGAAGCGCGTATGAGTCCGGTTCGCAGTGAACTCCGGATGCCGCAGAAGGTTCTGGAGAAATCCGATATTCGTGGCTACACCCTCGACTCTGAACTCGCACAGCGCTCGATAGGTTCGATTGATGGCCGACGAAAAATCACCGCTCGCCGAATGTGCGATCAACTTTGCGATCAACGAGTCGAAACGCGGGTTGGTGGTGTAACCGGCGTAGGCGAATGTATCGACCCGCAGCCCCGGACCCGACGGAACTTCGAAGGCGCCGAGCGTCCCTCCAGCCGGCTTCGCTCCGCCGTCCGCCGTCATGGTCTCGGCGTTGATGCGGGCCTGGATCGCGAATCCCTGCGGGGATCCAATCCTCGCCTGAGTCAGTCCGAGCTCGCCGAGGCGCATTCCGCCTGCAACCTGCAACTGCACCCTAACCAGATCCACCCCCGTGACCTCTTCAGTGACGGTATGCTCGACTTGCAGGCGCGGATTGGCCTCGATAAACGCGAACGCTGCATTCTCGCCCGTGCCGCCGGGCGTGGTGGTCGCGTCGAGCAAAAACTCGAAGGTCCCAAGACTGTCGTAACGAACCTCTTGCGCGATCCGCACGGCGGCGCCGGTCAGACGATTGCGAGTCTCGGCGCTGATACTGGGGCTCGGCGCGATCTCGAGAATCTTTTGATTGCGCCGCTGGATAGTGCATTCGCGCTCGTAGAGATGGACCACATCGCCCGCGCCGTCGCCGACGATCTGCACTTCCAGATGCCGCGCACGCGGCATCAATTGCTCGACGTATACGTCGCCATTCCCGAACGCGCTGCGCGCTTCGGATTGGCATCGCGCGAACGCCTGCTCGATATCAGCCGCCAGATGAATCGCGCGCATTCCGCGTCCTCCGCCCCCCGCGATCGCCTTAATCATGATCGCGGCGCCGTCGCCGAGCGACGCAAAGAAATTCTTCGCTTCATCAAGGCTGGTCGCGGCGGTTGTGCCCCGGAGGACCGGCACTCCGCAGCGCTGGGCCAGCGCGCGCGCCTGCAGCTTGTCGCCAAACAGTTCCAATAATTCCGGCCGCGGTCCGATAAAAGAAATACCGGCAGCGGCGCAGCGGCGCGCGAATTCCGCGTTCTCGCTCAGAAAGCCGTAGCCCGGATGGATCGCGTCGCAGCCCGCGTCTTTCGCAGCCGCGATGATCTGTTCGGCATCGAGATATGCCGCGACGCCCGTTCCGCGAAGCGCTCGCGCGTCGTCGGCTTTGCGGGTATGGAGCGAGGCGCCGTCGTCTTCTGAAAAGATCGCTACCGTGCGGATGCCAAGTTCGGCGGCCGCGCGGATAATCCGGATTGCTATTTCGCCGCGGTTGGCGATTAGAAGATTCTTCGCAAGCATAGGAACTGCCGTCATCCCTTCGGCTGCCGTATCGGCGTCGTCCGATCGGCGGCGCGTGATCCTGATCTAACATCTAAAGCACGCTCGCGCCGATCTTTGAAAGTGGCGACGTATCGGACTATAGCGGTCCGCGATGGCTATGAAACTGCTATTTGCCTACGATGGCGTCCGGCATCTTCATAGTCTCCGGATGCCGAATTGGGGGTACCGTGGATGCGCGACGTCCTTAGGGCCGCTCCAGAGCATGCCCGAGCATGGTTCGCCCGCGCGATGGCGTTTGGGCGGACCCGCCGCGCGCGGCGAATCGGTATCGCAATTGTCATCGTAATTTTCTTTTACGGGGTGGCGGGTTTCTTCGCCGTGCCGCCGCTCTTGCGCCACATCCTGACCGGAACGGTTTCGACGCAGATCAAACGACCGGTCACGGTCGGCGCGATAAGCTTTAATCCTTACACGCTGAGATTAAATGTCGATCGGCTGCATGTGGGCGATATCGACCCGCAAAAGCCGTTCGTCGATCTCGGACATTTGAACGTGAAAGTCGCGTGGAGCTCGCTGTTCCGGCTCGCGCCGGTTATCGGACAACTCTCGCTCGACCATCCTTCGATCCATATCGTCCGGACCGCGCCGCAGCGCTTCAACTTTTCGGATTTGCTCGAATCGAAAGCGCCGGCAAAGCCGGCGCAGACACCGTCGAAGCCGCAAAGATTTTCGGTCTCGAACATCAAGCTGACCAACGGCGATCTGCATCTGGACGATCAAGTGGTCGGGCAGCAGCATACGATCGAGCACCTCGAGGTTGGGATTCCATTTATCGCCAACCTGCCGCGCGACGTCGATATCTATGTGCAACCGTTTTTGCAGATGGACGTGGACGGAAGCCCGGTGCGGATTGGCGGACAGAGCAGACCCTTCGGTGCGAGTCGCGATTCGATCGTCGAGCTTGATCTCCATCGCCTCGATATCCCGCGTTACGTAGGTTACGTACCGCGCAAGCTGCCGGTCAAAATCGCGCAGGGGACATTTTCGTGCGCCCTGCAAGTGCATTTCGTCTCCAAGGACACCGGCCCCGTCATCGCGATTGCCGGCGAGGTTGCGATCGACCAGCTCGATGTGCGCGACTCCGGAGACGCGCCGATCGCGGCGCTGCAACATGCGATGACCACGCTCGATGACCTGGAGCCGCTCCAGGGAAGATTCCATCTCGGGAAAATCAGGGTGGATGGTTTCTCCACCAACGTCGTGCGCAATCACGACGGCGCCATCAACCTGACCTCGCTGAACGGCGCTAACCCTCCGGCAGCAGGCAGTGGCGCTCCCACGCAACCGGTAGCCGCCACCGCGGTCGAGGCGTCATCCACCGCGCCAGCCGCGCCACCCGACGTCTCGATCGATTCGTTTGAGATTGAGCAAGGCTCCGTCAAGATAACCGACAACGCTGGCGCTACCCCGGCGATGCTGTCGATCACTCCGGTTCACGCGCAGCTCGGCTACTTCAGCCTGACCAGCGGCACGGCGTCATCTTACGGTCTGACGGCGAGCCTGGGCGGCGGCGGTTCGATCGAGGTCAAAGGCGGCTTTGATTACGCGCACAAACAGGCAACCAGCGACGTGACGATCGATCAGATCGATTTGCCGGCGCTGCAAGCTTTCGCGCAATCGATCCTCACGGCCAAGGTGACGGGCGGGAAACTGAGCGCTACGGCCAGCGTCAAGACCGATTTCTCATCCAGCTTCAACGTGCACGCCGAGCCAGCCAGTCTGTCGCTCGACAGTTTTGCGCTCAGCACGCCCAACGGCCGCGACAAGCCGTTACAATGGAACAAGCTCAGCGTCGCGATCGGGCAAATCGATTTGGCCTCGCGTCAGGCTACGATAAACGAAATCCGCACCGACGGAATCCGCGTGTCGGTGATCCGCGAACGCGACGGAAAGCTGAGCTTGATCGAGCTGTTGGCGAAACCTGCGCCGCCGCCTCGTGCGCGCCGGGAAACGTTTGCCGAAAGACGCGAGCGCGAACGAATGGAGCGGGAGCGGCGCGAACGCGACCGTGTGGAACGCGAACGTCAGCGCCGCCAACCGGTGCAGGCCAAAGCCCCTTCGGCCAAGCCGTGGCAATTCCGCATCGCTTCGATAGCGATCGAGAAAACCGACGCTCAGATCGAAGACGCCTCTGCTCCGCGTGCAGTTAAAATCGCGCTTTCGCCGCTCAACATCCATCTGAAGGACGTGACCAGCGACTTCGCAAAGCCGTTCGGCGTCGATCTCGACGGCTCGCTCAACCGGCGCGGCACCATCAAGGTCACCGGCACCGCCGCAATCTCGCCGCTCAAAGCCGAGCTCCGCATCGCCACCCAACGCCTTGATCTTTCGCCCGCGGATCCGTACGTCAGCAGCCATTTGAACGCGACAATCAAGAGCGCGCTCCTGACGATGAATGGCGCGCTAGGTTTGGCGCAAGAGCGCAAGAATTTTCGGATCAGTTATCGGGGCGACGTCACGGTCGGTGACCTGGCGACGCTGGACAAGCTGACCAGCGAGCCGTTCCTCAGATGGCGCGCGCTAAGCGTGAGCCGAATTGACGCCGACTTCGGGGCTGGGCCACCCAAGGTGCATATCGGCGCGGTCGCACTTTCGGATTTTTATTCACGAATCATTCTCAATAAAACCGGCAAGCTCAATCTGAAGGACATCACGGCCAATCCCAACGCCGCTCCAAAATCGTTGACCGAAGCACAGCCGCAGGAACAGGCGCCCGCGCCCGAGACCACCCCGTCGGCGCCTACCGGGCAACCGATCGACGCGGACATCGCGCTCGGGCGAATTACTCTGCGGGGCGGCAAGATCGACTACAGCGATTTTTTCATTCAACCAAACTACACGGCCAATCTGACCGACATCACCGGAAAAGTCGGAGCGTTCGGAACCCGCTCGACCAGTCCCGCCGACGTCGAATTGCACGGACAGGTCAATGGCAGCGCGCCGATCGAGATTACCGGTTCGGTCAATCCACTTGCCCCAACTGCGTATATCGATATCAAAGCGAACGCCGATGGAATCGAACTGACCGGGTTGACCGCCTATTCGACCCGCTACACCGGCTATCCGATCACCAAGGGCACGCTGACGGTGAACGTTCACTACCTGCTCGATCAAGGCAATCTGACCGCCGACAATCACATCTTCATCGATCAGCTAACCTTCGGCGATCGGGTCGCGAACTCGACCGCGACCAATTTGCCGATTCGGCTCGCAGTTTCGTTGCTGAAAAACTCGAAGGGCGAGATCGACGTGGACGTACCGGTCTCGGGTTCGCTCAAGGATCCGCAATTCAGTATCGGCAGCGTGATCTTGCACGCGTTTATGAATCTGATCGTTAAAGCCGCGACCTCGCCCTTCAGCCTGCTGAGCTCGGCGTTCGGCGGCGGCAAGCAGGATCTGTCCTACGTCGAGTTCGCGCCCGGTTCGGCTGCGCTCAGCGCTGACAGCAAATCGCGGCTCGACACTCTAATCCAGGCGCTGCAGGAGCGCACTGGCCTGAAGGTGAATATCGAAGGACGCGTCGATCCTGCATTCGATCGCGAGGGGCTTATCGATCAAGCGATGAAGGCGCAGAAACTGAAAGACACTGGCGGTCCGGGCGGCGACCTCGAGAGCGTCAAGATTGCGCCCAGTGAATATGACAAGTATCTGACTCGCGCCTACAAGGCGGCCAAGTTCAAGAAGCCGACTGACTTTCTTGGTCTCACCAAGTCGTTGCCGCCGGACGAGATGAAAAAACAGATGCTCGCCGCCATCACTGAGAGCGACTTGCGCGCGCTGGCCGATGCGCGTGCCAACACGGTGCGCGCCTACTTGAGCGCGAAGATCGATCCGGCGCGGCTCTTTCTGGTTGCGCCAAAGCTGACTGCCGACGGGATCAAGGATCAGGGCAAGACCACGCGGGTCAACATGGCGCTGCAGTAACCGCTCCTTCGCGTGATAGAGCTTTGGACTATCGGCCGGAGTTGTCCTGCTGACCAACTGCGATCTGACGACGCGGTTGGTAAAGCTGAATCGTCCGTCCAGTGCCATCCGGCGGACGGCGGCATCGAATACATTCTCGATAATTGCAACACACCCGGAATCGCGATCGCCATCGCGAGCAGAATCAAAAGCGCGCATGCGACGCGTCCCCTGCTCCCGGCGGCGCGCAGCGCGTGTACCGTTGCGACGGCGAGCCAGGGCAGAAACGGAATCCAATAACGCGGTCCGTAGCAATAACCCGGTCCGAAGCCGGTGATAGCCAGCACGAAGAGGTACAGCATCATTGGCCACGCCATCCGGCGCAGCATCGCGGAGTCCGGGTCGAAGCGATCGAAGGCATGCGCAATTGCGAACACTGCGAAGATTGCCCACGGAGCGAATACCAGCACTCCATGCGCGGGATCGAGCAAAGTATCGTGAAGCGGCTCGAGATCGTTTGCGACAGGCCACGCTTCAGAACCGGCGATTAGCGGAGTTCCTGCCAGCCAATAGTTGAACGAACCCAATGCGAGCGCGCAGACGCCCAGCACGATCGCCATCTTTAACCCATCACGCAAACGCCGCTCACGAATCGCTTCGATCAGGAATCCCGCGCCAATCACCGCGAACGACGGCTTCAGGATCGCCGCGCCCGCCGCGAAAACTGCGGCCATCAACGGCCGGTCATCACTCCACGACCAGAGAGTGAGTGCCAGACATAGACCGATCGTGGTTTCCGAAAAGTAATCGCGGCAATATGCCAGCCACGGACTTGCGAGCAGCAGGATTCCCGCCGCGAGCAATGCATAGCCTCGGCTTAAGCCTCCGCGGCGCGCCATGAAGTAAGTCGCAAGTGTGCCCACCCACCCTATCAGCACGAGCACAATTCCAACCGCGGGTTCGACTTCCTCGAGCGACGGATGAAATGGCACGAGCACGGCCGCCAACAGCGCGGGGAAGGCAATCGGATGCGCCGGCACCTCGTACACGTCGGGCCCGCGCTGAAACTCCTCTTTGGGATTGCGAACTACAACGCCAGCGATCGAATACATCCACAGTGCGTGATCGCCAGTGCGCCGGTTGACGAGAATCGTATGATGGTCTGACAATCCGCGGCGCGCTCGCGCCCCCGCCTCCAAACCGCCCCGCACTGCGCGATCATATGCGCCCTGCACCTCAAGGCTATGCGCGAACAAAAGATTATTGACGATGATCAGATAATGCGGTCCGTCACCCGAATAAGCCTGGCGCGGGACGATCTGGAATCCATAGCCGGGCGTGAATTCGATTTCCGTGATGACCCAGATGAAAACCAGTGCCAAACCGGCCAAAACGAGCAACCCAATGTCGTACCACCGGTCGGGTCGAGCCGCCGTGAATCGCGAGATTGCGCCCGCCGTCCGAGTGCGCAGAGATTCCACACCGGTATTCGACATGGCGATCGGACTTGCGCCGACGATCATCGCCTATTCCGTACGCCGGAAATACTCCCTTTGGCTATCCGCGCTCGGAGCACAAAATGGTATTGCGTCGATGCCACTTGCTCGACTCGAAAACCGAAGCTTTCCAGGCGCGTGCGCGCCTCTGCTGCATTGTACGTATGATCCTTTGGCGGCCCGACTGGACGGTCGATTGACGAATCCCAATCGATAAACAACGCCACTCCTGACGACTTCAGGAGATTTGCGATTTGTCCGAGCGCGTCGTCACCCAGCTCGTGCAATACGTTAAGCGCTAGTACTCGATTTGCAGCACCAACGAATCGGTCGGTTTCGTCAGGGAGTATCGCCTCCAGATTACCCAGCTGCTTCACCTCCGGCTTTGTCCGAAGCAACTCAAGCATTCCGACCTGTTCGTCGAGCGCGACAAGGTGAAGATCACTTCGCCGCTTCGCGATTTCTATCGCGAAGGTCCCGGTACCGGTTCCAAAGTCGATCACCACGCCACCGCGCGGAGCATCCAGCATCGCGAGGACTTGCTCCACCGACAGGTAGTCAAAGCGCCGCGGATCGTCGAGGAGCGCGGCACGGGCAGGATTGAATTGGTCGGGCTGCCTGGCGCCCTGCCGGCTCGCGCCGTGAGGGCGTGTATGGCCGCGACCATGACCATGATATTTTTCGTTGACGCTCACTTCTCCCCTGATATCTCAGCACCAGACACCGGAAGACAGCGACCTATCAGCGCGATGAGCGGCATCATAAACGATCCGCCTAATACGCAGCTCGCCTTCGGCCACGCGGAGCTTACCATGCCGCAACGATCGTGCAATGCGATAGGAAGCGCTTGGAGTCTAATGCGGTCCGGAAGCGTAACTACTGGAAACCGCTTCACTATTGACGGCGAATTGGTGCCGATAGGAACGAAGTGGGCGGACTTTTTGTCTGGTCGCACGAACGTCTATGGACGCTTCGCCCAATATGCCGGAGTCTAAAGATGCCTCTCCATATGGAAGCAAACGACCACGGAGGACGGGCAACGTTCTGCCGTGGCGAGAATGGCTTCCGGCGATACCAACCGAATTTAGGAGCACAAATTATGATCTCGTTCACGCGTTCACCCTCGCGCACGCTTGCCGTTGCGACTTTGCTCGGCTCGCTCGTTTTCGCTTTCCCCCTAATGGCCAACGCAGGCGATTTTGGCGCCTCAGCATCCGCATCCGCGCCGATGGTACTGGCGGAGGCCCCTGCCGCACCCGCGACGACGAAACCCGCGTCGATCAACGCCGGCCCCGACGAGGCGGTCGAGGCGCACATAAAGGAACTGCACAATCGGCTCCACATCACCGCGGCCCAGCAGACTCAATGGGACAACCTGGTCTCGGTAATGCGCAATAACGCCACGACGATGGTCGATCTGCAGAAGACAAGAGGGCAGGACGCCAGCTCGATGACCGCCGTCGAGGCGATCAAATCTTACCAGATGGTTATTCGAGCGCATGAGAAAGGAATGGACCAGTTCGTTCCGGCCTTTGAGGCTCTCTATGACACCATGTCGGATGCGCAGAAGAAGACCGCCGATTCGATGTTCCGAGGCAACGTGCGGACCGCGTCAGCCAAAGCAAGCAACTAATTGAAGGTCGGGCACGACGATCTCGGTACGCCGCAGTTCGCCGGAAATTGCTCCGGAGAATGGAGAGTCACCATGGAAAAATTCACCCTAACCAGAATCGGCAAGATCGCGATCGCGATCGGCTTCAGCGTCGCACTGTGCGGCGTCGTGACGGGATCAGCATTTGCCGACGACCATGGAGGCGGCAGGCGTCCAGCGGCGCATGGAGGCGACAGAGGCCACGCTCGCGGCGGCTATCGCGGCCCCGGGCCTGCCAATTATTATGCGCCCGCGCCCAATTACTACGTCGCCCCCGAGCCCGACTACTATAGCTATCCGGATTATGCTGAGCCGGCGCCGCCGCCGGAGGGCATAAATCTTTTCTTCGGCCTATAGAAGTACCAGGCCAGATCAATTTTCCGGGCGCTCGTTCGTAGCGAGCGCCCGGCGTCCGGACTGCGGTCTCAACAGGCTGCGACCTCAAGACGCCATCGCCGGACGACTGCCTCGACCCCTCTCGTACGAACGCCTTTTAGCGCTGAGTGTTTGGCGGGCGAGTCTGCTCCGCTAAAATGAACTGATGAAAGCGATTGCGAGCCTCTTGATCGCTCTGGCTGCGATCATCGCGGGTGCCCGTACCTCGAGCGCAGCAGGATGCAGTCCGTTTGGAGACCCGCCTGCGAAAGTAGATCACGGAACATTCGCGAGCTTCCTGACACGGCATTCCCCGATCTGCCGCGGTGGCAAGGTCCTAGGCCCATGGAAGGATTCCGGTGGCGACGAGCGATACGCTTGCCTGTACGAACCCGACGATGCCGGCAAAGAAAATCCGCTTCCGCTGGTCGTGTTTCTGCATGGCTCGGTCGCGACCGCTGACTCGATCTTGTTCACGGGATTGACCGATCTGATCGACAAGGCCGATCTTGGCGGGAAGCGCCCGGGCTTCGTTCTGCTCGCGCCACAGGGTCGCTATACGTCGCATTTCTATCCCAGCAGCGATGCGGATGCGTTCGGATGGGACAACTGGTACCGGCAGCTGAACCCCTCGGGCGACGTGACCATTGGCGGTACGGTATATCCGGAAAACGTCGATGCAGCGACGATCGATCACTTCGTCTCCGAGGAACATGCTACGGGCAAAGTTGATTCGCGTCGAATTTATATGACGGGTTGGTCCAACGGCGCCGCGATGGCGATGCTGTATGCGATGAACCGGCCGTGGGTCGCGGCGGCAGCGGTCTATTCGGCGCCGAACCCGTTCCTCGCCTTCTCCGACGCATGTCCGCAGATTCCTGTGGCGACGAAGGCTTCTGGAGACGGACAACTGCAGGTCTTCAATCCTCATGTACCGTTGATGCATGTGCGCAATGCCTGCGACATCGGGGGTATTTGTCCCAACGCGCGAATGTTCGCCGCGCGAGTCCGGATGATGGGCGGCAGCATCGACGACGTTGTGGTCAATTCCTCGGAAGCCAAAGTAAATTCGTGCGATCGAAGCTGCGGCGACGACGAATCGGCCGACGGCGATATCGGTAAGCTCGCGGGATTGCGCGGCATGATCCATCATATGCGCTGGCCGAAAGCCTGGAACGACAGCATGCTCGCCTTCCTGAGGCAGCATCCGCTGACGGCCGACGGGGATCATTCTGGCGTTCCTGCGGTTACTGGCGTCGAATCGATTCCCTTTTGACCGGAACCAGGAGACATCGTGAACGTTCAAAATTACGACTTTGATCTCTTCGTAGTCGGTGCGGGTTCAGGCGGGGTACGCGCTAGCCGTGTCGCCACATCGCTCGGCGCGCGGGTCGCCATCGCCGAGGACCGCTACCTGGGCGGCACCTGTGTCAACGTCGGCTGCATACCGAAAAAGCTTTTAGTATACGCTTCCGAATTTCGTGAGACGTTCGAAGATTCCGCCGGCTTCGGTTGGAGCGCCAGTGAGCCCAGCTTTGGCTGGACAAAACTAATCACTAACAAAAACGCGGAAATTGCACGCCTAAATGCTGTCTACGAGAGCTTGCTGACCAAAGCGGATGTGAAGATATTTAGACGCCGCGCGCGAATCGATAGCCCGCACACTATTGCGCTCGGCAACGAACGGATCACGGCCAAATATATTCTCGTCGCTACCGGCGGATGGCCTACTGTCCCGCAAATTCCCGGAGCCGAACTTGCTCTCACGTCGAACGAGGCTTTCTACCTCGACCAATTGCCGGAGCGGATTGTCATCGTTGGCGGCGGTTATATCGGTCTTGAATTTACCGGAATCTTCCACGGATTGGGCGCACGCGTCACGCTAATTCATCGCGGCGAACTCCCTCTACGCGGTTTCGACCAGGAATTGCGTGTCGCATTGGCAACCGAGACGCGCAAGCGTGGAATCGATTTGCGCCTCGAAACTCTGGTGACCCGGATCGATCCGCGCCCCGGCGGCGGCGTCCATATCACGCTGAATAAGGGTTCGGCAGTTGATGCCGATCTCATCATGTTTGCGACTGGCCGCACGCCCAATACCAAGGGAATCGGACTGCACGAAGTGGGCGTAGCACTCGACAAATCGGGTGCGGCGACCGTCGATGCTTATTCGGGAACCTCGGTCGAGAGTATCTACGCGATCGGCGATGTGACCAATCGCAGAAATTTGACGCCGGTTGCGATCGCGGAGGGTCGCGCGGTGGCCGAGACACTTTTCGGCAATCAAGCGAAGCGCGTCAACTATGACAACGTGCCGTCTGCGGTCTTTTGTCAACCACAGATCGCGACGGTCGGTCTGACCGAGACTCAAGCGCGTGAGCGTTACGGAGCAATCGATATTTACAAATCGCGCTTTCTCCCACTCAAACATACGCTCAGTGGCCGCGATGAACGAACCCTTATGAAATTAATTGCCGATCGCAAGACCAATCGTGTCGTGGGCTGCCACATGATGGGCACCAACGCTGCCGAGATAATCCAGGGATTCGCTGTTGCGCTGCAATGCGGGGCCACCAAGGAGCAGTTCGATGCTACGATTGGGATCCATCCGACGTCAGCAGAAGAGTTCGTTAGTATGGTCGAGAAGTCTCCGTCCTCTGAAGGCCCCGGTTCGCTCTAAAGAAGCGTCCGCTATGACCCCGTCCGGTTGATTCCGTTTTGACCCTGATCCATCTTGGTTTCCATTATTCTTGGGCGTTGAATGAGGTTGCAGGTGCAAAACCGGAACCTGCTCGCCGCCGATGAACCGCCACCGTTTCAGATCGTCAATGAGAAAGGGCCTTCGGCCTATTTTCTCACCTGCGACCATGGTGGGAATCTTCTGCCACGGGCCTTGGGGACTCTAGGGCTTGACCACGCCGACTTACGGCGTCACATTGCATGGGATCTCGGTGCCGCGGCGCTCGCCAGAAGGCTTTCCAATGCACTTGATGCTTTCCTGATCGTTCAAACGTATTCGCGGCTGGCGATCGACTGCAATCGTCCGCTGCACTCGCCGTCTTCGATTGCGCCGATCAGCGAATTGACTCCGATTCCCGGTAACCAACAGATCGCCTCGACGGAGATTAATGCCCGTCAGGCCGAGATTTTCCAGCCCTACCACGACCGGATCGTGGCCGAGCTGGACGCCCGCAAGACAACGGCACGGCCGACGATCCTGATCACCGTCCACAGCTTCACGCCGGTATTCAAGGACGAAAGCCGGCCCTGGCACGTCGGGGTTTTGTACAATCGCGACGCTCGGCTAGCTCGGGTTCTGCTTGCAGAATTTCGCGCCGAGGGCGGCCTCATGGTCGGAGACAATCAACCCTATTCGGTCAGCGACGAATCCGACTACGCCATTCCCATTTATGGCGAACGTCGCTCAATTCCTCATGTAGAGATCGAAATACGGCAGGATCTTCTGGCTGACGAATCTGGCCAGGAAGCTTGGGCGGCACGCTTGGCGCGCGCTCTTGATCGAGCGAAAGACCAGCTCAACTGACCTCGGTTACCTCGTCCGTAAAGACTTTAAAGCTGGCCAATCTATTAGGACCGAACGTATTGGTGATGGCCACGTCGGCGGCATCACGGCCGCGGGCAATCAGCACCCGCCCGATCCGCGGAATATTATTGCGCGGGTCGAATGTGTACCATCGCCCTCCCAGATACGCCTCGAACCATCCGGCGAAGTCCATCGGACCATATGGCGGCGGAATACCGATATCGCCCAAATAGCCTGCGCAATACCGCGCGGGAATATTCACGCAGCGGCAAAATGCAATCGCGAGATGGGAGTAGTCACGGCAAACACCCTGGCGATCCTTGAAAACCTGCGCTGCAGTTTTGGTGGGCCGGGCGTGCTCGTACCCGAAGGAGATGTGCTGATGGACAAAATCGCAAATCGCCTGAACCCGCGCCCATCCCGGCGCAAACCGATCGAACAGGTCCCATGCGAATGGAGACAGATGGTCCGTCTCACAATAGCGGCTGCCAAGCAGGTAGCCCAAGGTCTCCGGTGGCAGGTCCTCGACCGGATGCTGCCGGGCCGACGGCGCAATTTCGTCCGGCCTGCCGCTGTCCCTGACCACTCCCGTGCTGGCTATTCGGATACGCCCGTTCGGCGCCACAATTCTACTGCACATATTACCGAACTGATCCTGAAAAGCGGTTATCGGGACGGACGGATCGGTGGTCATAAAATCGGGAACCACGATATCGGCCGCGCGCGAAGAGTGGATTTTCAGGTTCAGAATCATCGGAGTGGGCTGCGGAAATTCATAGATCAACTCGTAGCCAACTCGGATTTGCATGCCTATGTCCTCTCACCTGCAGCGGGAGCGGATCGGTGAGTCCCATCCGCGAACGGCACTCCCGTAAACATGCACGAGTCGGGCCTAACCAGAATTGAAGGTGGGACCGCTCTCTACTGCACAATCTCGCGGTCGGCTAGCAGCATTCGATGCCTCTCGCGAGATCCGCTCGCTCATCAAATAGGCACGGGACAGAGGCAGACGATACTAGCCATCGCGAATTCCATGGTCGGCGCGAAGAACAATCTGGTCCAGCCTTGTCGGCCGGGAACTCCGGCGTACGTCATATCCCGGTATATAATTCTATTGGCGTCACCGCTCGAGGATCGCCATAATTCTGGTACCGGTTGTCTTCGAAGACTCCCTTCGTGTAATTCTTCGAAGTAATCGCAGGAGTTTCAAAATATGAATGGCTGGAAGAAACCCGAGTTCGTCGAAATCCGGATGGACGCGGAAATTAACTGCTATAGCTCAGCGCTCTCCGACGATCCCAGGGATCGGATCCCGCGTCGGCCGTTGAGCCGCGACAACAGCCCCGAAACCAAGCAGGAATCCTAAGACGCGAGCATCGTGCGGGTCCATATCCTCGGTTCCGCTGCCGGAGGGGGCTTCCCGCAGTGGAACTGCAACTGTTCCAACTGTGCCGGGCTGAGGACCGGGACGCTTCGGGCAAAACCGCGGACCCAGTGCTCGGTAATCGTAAGCGCGGAACCCTCGCGATGGGCTCTGCTTAATGCGAGTCCCGATCTTCGCGCGCAAATTTTGTCATTTCCCGAGCTGTTGCCGAACCGCCTCATGAGAGGATCGGCGATCGACTCGGTTCTGCTTTCCGACGCGGAGCTTGACCACGTGAGCGGCCTGCTTTCTCTGCGAGAGGCACCGCCACTTCGGCTGTACTGCTCTCAACAGGTTTTCGATTGGGTCTTCGCGTTGAACCCCGCTTTTGGAGCGTTGATTGGGCCGGAAAAGTTCCGATCGAACATAGTCGAAGATCGCAACCCCGAAACCATCGGATGCGGCCTCGGCTTCGAGGCAATGTTCGTGAATGGCAAAGTTCCGACTTACGTGAAACCACCGGCAAGCTATGACGGAGCCGTCGTCGCGTACAGAGTCATCGATTCATGCGCCAATTCGTCAATCCTCCATGTTCCAGCGATCAGGCAAATCGACGACCGATTTCTCGATATCGCCGCCAAATGCGATTGTATTTTGTTCGACGGCAGCTTCTGGTCGGAAGATGAACTGGAGCTTCGCGGTGTCGGTACGCGGACCGCATCCGCCATGGGACATATCCCTATTTCAGGACCGGACGGAAGTCTCGCGAGGCTCAGCCACCTGTCGATTAGAAAGATCTACATCCATGTCAACAATACCAACCCCATTCTGGACGAAGCTTCGCCGGAGCGCCGCGAGATCGAAAGAGCAGGATGGGAAGTAGCGGACGACGGCATGGATTTCATCGTGTGACTTCGGGCGTGAAGGAAATGGATCAAGGTAATCGCTCCAACACAGCGGCACCCGATTCGCCGGAGAAGTTTGTCGCGCGCCTGCGTGCGATCGGGGCGGCCGCCTATCACGACAAGCACCCGTTTCACGTGCTGATGCATCAGGGCAACCTCACCCGCCGGCAATTGCAGGCGTGGATCGAAAATCGTTTCTATTATCAATGGACGATTCCCAAAAAGGATGCGCTGATTCTCGCCAAGGCCGATGACCCGGAATTTCGTCGCGCATGGATCACACGAATCACCGATCATGATGGAATTGGCGATAGCGCGGGCGGCATCAGCAAGTGGTGCAAGCTGTCCGAAGCCGCCGGTCTCGATCCCGCGGATGTGGTCAGTCTGCGCTACGTGTTGCCGGGGGTGCGGTTCGCGGTCGATGCCTATCTGCATCTGTGCGCGTCGCGCCCGCTGGTCGAGGCGGTCGCGTCGTCGCTGACAGAACTCTTCGCTCCCGTTTTGATGGCCGATCGCATCACGGTTCTCGAGAAGCTCTACCCATGGCTCGACAGCCGCGGCCTCGAGTACTTTCGCGGACGGCTGGTGCAGGCGCCTCGCGACTCGGAATTCGGCCTGCAATACGTCGTTGCCAACTGCACCTCACGCGAGTCGCAGGATCGCGCTGCCGATGCTCTCACGTTTAAGTGTCACATACTGTGGGGGTTGCTCGACGCAGTTCACTTCGCGTACGTTTCGCCGGGATACCTGCCGCCGCTATGGAACGATTCACGGAAACTCTAATGAGCGGCGATCGCGCATGGCGGCCGCGGCTTGCTGCGCGCGCGCGGCTTAAGTTCGATCGGATCGCTAGCCAGGAATTGATTCTGTTCCCTGAAGCTGCTTTGGCTCTCAATGAAACTGGTGCCGCGATCGTCCGGCTATGCGACGGAGCGCGATCGGTAGATGAGATCGTCGAAGAGATGTCGAAGAACTTCGGCGATAACGACGGCGACGCCCTGATGCGGGAAGTGGTGGATTTTCTGGCCGCGATCCGCGCGCGCGGATTGCTCCAATGATTTCCGCACCGCGCCCATATACGTTAATCGCCGAGCTAACCTATCGATGCCCGCTGCGATGCGTGTACTGTTCGAACCCCGTCGATTTTCAGCGCGCGCGCGGCGAACTCTCGACTGACGAATGGCGGCGAGTCTTTTCGCAAGCGGCCGAACTGGGCGTCGTGCAGTTGCATCTTTCAGGCGGCGAGCCGGTCCTGCGCGCCGATCTCATCGAACTGATTCGCGACGCGCGGATCCATGATCTCTATACCAACTTGATAACCGGCGGCACGCTTCTCGATGAAGACAAGCTGCAAGGATTTCGGGAGGCGGGCCTCGATCATATTCAACTGAGTGTTCAAGGCGCTACGCGTGAGAGTGCAGAGCTGAGCGCCGGTGTCCGATCGTATCGAAAGAAACTCGACATCGCGCGGCTCATCGGCAAGCTGGGAATTCCGCTCACACTCAACGTCGTTGTTCATCGGCTGAATATTGCCGAGGTGCCCGAGTTGATCAGGATCGCGTTGGATCTTGGAGCGCAACGCCTCGAGTTGGCCAATACCCAGTTCTATGCGTGGGCGGCCGAGAACCGCCCAGCGTTGATGCCGACCCGAGAACAGTATGATCGCGCCGAGGAAATCGCGCGCCAGGCAATCGCGAAATATCGTGGCATCCTCGAGATTGCGTTCGTACAAAACGACTACCTCTCGGGCGAACCCAAGCCCTGCATGGGCGGATGGGGCCGCAGCTATATGTGCATCAATCCGACTGGCCAAGTGATGCCGTGTCACGCTGCCTCGGTGATCCCCGGCATGCAATTCGACTCCGTCCGCGATGCTTCCTTGGAACAGATCTGGCGCGAATCGCCCGCGATGAATGTATATCGCGGCGACGAATGGATGATGGAGCCGTGCCGCACCTGCGCCAGGAAAGAAATCGATTTCGGAGGATGCCGCTGCCAGGCTTTCATGCTGGCCGGAAACGCTGCCGAGGCCGATCCGATCTGCCGCCTGTCACCGCATCACAGTGTAGTCGAGTCGATGCAAAGGGAATTCAGCACACAAACTGCGCTGATTTACCGTGACACCAGAAACAGCCGCCTTTTGCGCCGCTGATCTACCTTCGAGTCTTGTGACATCGTTGACTATCGGTCGCTGGCGTCAGCGGCGACGATGATCGGTGGATCGAAGGCGGTGACTCGCGGTGGCTCGCCGGTGAATTTTTCAACCTGGACCAGTGTTGTTTGCGCGCTCGGGCCTTGGGCCAGACTGGAGGTTCCTTTGTCGAGGGTGAGTACATTCGGGTTCCCGTGTTTGTCGAGACTGCCAATTGCGCTCGGCTCGAGCGGATCAAACCAGGCGCCAGTCGAAATCTGAATCACGCCCGGGCGGATGTCGTCGGTCAGAACTGCTCCAGCCAAGATCGCGCCGCGATCGTTAAATACCAGCACGATGTCGCCGTCGCGAATCCCGCGCGCATTGGCGTCGCTACGGTTAATGCGCATCGGCTCGCGCTCCGCGACTTTGCTCTCCTGGCTCAGCCGGCCCATATCCATCTGGCCGTGGAGCCGCGTTTGCGGCTGCGTGGTCAGAAGATGCAGCGGATATCTACGCGCGTCCGCGCTGCCCAACCACTCGGCCGGCTCGAGCCAGGTGGGATGTCCGGGACAATCCGCGTAGTGGTAGCTTGCAATCTTTTCGGAAAAAATTTCGATTCTTCCCGAGGGGGTCGGCAGCGGATTGCGATTTGGATCGGCCCTGAACTCGCCGAAGATAACGTGCGGCTCCGACACTTCAGGAATCTCGACGTAGCCGCGCCTCCAGAACTCATCGAAGGCAGGCCATTCCATTGCGAGTGTGGCCGCGCGCTCCCGCGCCGTGTCGTACATATGCCGCAGCCATTCAATGGTGCTGCGCCCTTCGGCAAACGATTCGCGAGTTCCAAACCGTTCTCCGAGATCGCCGAAGATCGCGAAGTCGTCGCGCGCTTCGCCCACCGGCGGGATCGCCTGCTTCATCGCGATGATGAACCGGTCGCGTGCGCTTGCGCCGATATCGTCGCGTTCGAGCGTGGTGGTCGTCGGCAACACGATATCGGCATGGCGCGCGGTAGCGGTCCACCATGGATCGTGAATGACGATCGTCGCCGGCCGTCGCCATGCGCGGATCAGGCGGTTTAGATCCTGATGATGGTGAAACGGATTGCCTCCGCACCAGTACACGAGGTCGATATCTGGATAGACCAGGTCCTGTCCGTTGTACTGGTATTTCTGCCCGGGACTCAGAAGCAGGTCCGAAATTCGAGCCACCGGGATGAAGCTGCGGATGGGGTTGCCGCCAAGCGGCAGAGTCGGCAGCGGCGCTTCGCGCTGCAATCCGGCGATACCCTCTGTGCTGCCATATCCGAAGCCAAAGCCTCCGCCCGGGAGGCCAATCTGGCCGAGCACCGCGGCCAACGCGATCGCGGCCCAGATCGGCTGTTCGCCATGATCGCTGCGCTGGAGAGACCAGTTGACGTTGATGAAGGTTCGCGACGCCGCCATCCGTCGCGCCAAATCACGAATCTTGTCAGCGGATATTTCGCTCAAACCCGCGGCCCACTCGGCCGACTTCGCGATGCCGTCCTCGCCCCCCAGCAGGTAATCGCGGAAGCGGCCAAATCCGGCGCAGTAGCGCGCGAGGAAATCAGCGTCCTGCAGTCCTTCGACGATCAGCGTGTGCGCAAGCGCGAGCATCAGCGCGGTATCACTATGCGGCCGCGGCGCGATCCATTCCGCGTCGAGGAAGCCAGCCGCATCGTCGCGCATCGGACTGATATTGCAAAACTCGACACCGGCGGCCTTTGCCATCTCGAGCCATCCGCGCGTCGTATGCTCCCCCATCCCGCCAGGAGTGACCTGGGTATTGCGAATCGGCACTCCGCCAAACATCACCACCAGGTCCGTATGCTCCGCGATACTTTTCCAACTGGTGCCCGGGCCGTGCATCGCCTGCAGGTTGCCAAGCACGTTCTTGACCAGCACCGCACCCGCCGCCGTGCTGTAGGTCTCACGCGAGCCGGTGAATCCTCCGACGCCGCCGAAGAAGCGCTGCAGATGCGTCCGCGCATGGTGAAAGCGGCCAGCGCTGCCCCATCCGTATGACCCGGCGAAAATTGCGTGGTTGCCGCGCTCGCGAATCGCGCGTCTGATTTCGTCGGCGATCAAATCAAGCGCGCGCTCCCAGGTCACCTCGATATAGCGATCGCCACCGCGCCGTTCGCGCGCGCCGCCGGGCCCGTTCTCCAGCCATCCGGCTCGCACCGCGGGCTTTGCCACGCGACTGCGATGATGCAGCGCATCGGGAATCGAGCGCAGCATCGGCGAGGGATCCGGATCTTTAGAGAACCCTCGCGCCTCCGTCACGCGTCCATCGACGACGACGGGCTCGAACGCGCCCCAATGCGAACCGTTCAGATGGGGCGGCGAGAGTGGGGAATTTTTGGACATAGATTTCTCTCAATACGATCGCTGCATCATACATCACACGGAGCTTTTCCGTCACGGACGCACCGAGCGATACGACGACGACCAAAGTGAGGCCTTTGAGCAGATCTCCTTCGGCCAGTTGTTGCGCGATCGAGGGAACCCTCGCGCCACGCCCTACGCGCAAGCCTGCCCCAAATGCGAAAAATGCACGACGAACGCACCTACGCCGTCCGTCTTCCGATGTGTGAAGTCCGCGAACAATCGGTAGTGCTGAACTCGACGAGCAAGCGACCGGCAAGCGCATGGAAATCGTGGCAGCGCCCGCGGGACCTTCAGGCGCTCACGGTCAGCACGGCCCAGGTAGCCGGCCCAGCCGTGATTGTGCAGATCGCTCTTCGAGCACCTCTGGCCTGCTCGTCTAGTACGGCTCGCCAGATATGTACTTCATTACTATCGATACTCAACTTCGCCGGTGAAATTTCCACGACGTGACAGAGGCGTCCGTCCTCATGTAAATGTTCCCGCCGCGTCTATTGCAATTCCTGCGCGAGCGTCTGAAGGAGCAGCGGATGTTTCAAAAAAAAGTGGTCGCCGGGAAGCATCTGCAGCGAGAAGGATGCCTTCGTCTGAGCGTGCCACCCATAAAGATCGCTATTACTCACTCTGCGATCCTGCAAGCCACCGAACGCGGAAATTGGGCAGTCCAGAGGAGGCTCAGTCGAGTACTCGTAGGTCTCGTGAATTGCAAAATCCGCGCGCAGAAGTGGAAGCATAATCTCCATGAATTCCTGATGGGCGAGGAGTTCGGCCGGCGTACCATTAAGCCTGCGCACTTCCGCAAGAAATTCATCACGAGGCAAGGTGTGAATCGGAGAATGTCGATGAGGGATCTGAGGCGCGCGGCTCGCAGATACGAATAGCCGCTCAGGATTGACGCCGTAATTTCTACGAATCCGGCGGGCAAGCTCAAAACTGACTAACGCGCCGAGACTATGGCCGAAGAAGGCGAAAGGCTTGTCCAACAGGGGCGCCAGAGCTGGCGCCAGAGCTTCCACCAGCGGCGAAAGTCGTGTGAATGGAGGCTCCGTCGACCGCGCACCGCGCCCCGGCAGTTGGACCGGGCATACCTCGATATCCGCAGGCAAGCCCGTCATCCAGGAGCGGTAAATCGAAGCGCTGGCTCCCGCGTATGGGAAACAAAACAAGCGAAGCCGAGGGACTGAACCTGTCTTCCGAAACGAGGTCCAGAAAACAATACGATCATCGGTGGTTGATCGGGTCATTCAGACTTCATCCGCACATCGTAACAAATGCAGATTAGCTCTTCGAAGGAGGGAGCCGCCCGTTCTGCTGACTCATCGCTTTTCTCAGACTGAGTGGCCTCATGTCAGTCCATACTTCCTTCACGTAAGCCAGGCATTCGGTCCGGGTGCCGGCCTTGCCTGTGTCTGTCCAACCGAGCGGGTTCTTCTTTCCTACCGGCCAGATAGAGTATTGCTCTTCGTGATTTAGCACGACTCTGTAGATCGTCGAATCCTCATTTTCGTCCTGGTTCATTGACCTTCCTCGCTAGTCCGCTCTATGTATTCGTTATCTCGGCGGTGCATTCTTCCGCCGCCCGCACTTGATCGAGACACGCCCGCAATTGTTCCGCAAGCACCGCGACGTAAGGCTTGTAAACCATCGTAGCGTGATTGCCCGGGACGACGTGAATATCGACTCCGCCCCCCGCCCACTCGCTCCAGCCGAAGGTCGGGTCGGACGAGGTTCCCGCGAGTTCCTGGCTGGCCTTGAACAGCGTGATTCGGCCAGGATAGGGACGCAGAACATATTTTTGGGTAGCTCGGAAATCGGCCTTGCAAAGATCAATAAAAGGCTGAGCTTGGGATACTTCAACATCCGAAGGCATCAAACCTGCTCTCTTTGCGTACTCGAGAACGCGTTCCAGTAGTTCGTTCTTTGGAAGGCGGGCGAGAGCGTCGCGAGGATCGAGTGACAGACCGAAATAGCGCACAAAATCGACCAGTAGAGTGACCTCGAACTCCGCGTCAGCGAATTCCTCGTCGGCGTCGGGAATCCTGGTGTCCAGCAACGCCAACAAAGCCGTGCGCTGCCCCTGGGCGCGGAGCTGCTGGGCCATCTCGAACGCAACCACTCCTCCCATAGACCATCCTCCAAGGAAATAGGGCCCCTCGGCCTGTACCGAACGCATTGCATCAATGTAGAACGCAGCCATCTCTTCGATCCGGGTGTGCGGCTCCTGTCCCTCCTCCAGTCCTTTCGCCTGAAGTCCGTAGCACGGCTGATCAGGACCGAGGCTATTGGCCAGGTGAACGTATGGAAACACGTGTCCGCCCGCCGGATGGATCAAGAACAGAGGGCTTCTTTTCCCGTTTGGTTGGATGGGAACCAGACATGCAGGCGCGGTCTCCTTTGTGTGTTGGCGGAGAATACTCGCCAGATGCTCAACCGTTGCTCCTTGAAACAAAATGGCTAATGGCACTTTCTTGCCGAGCCTCTTTTCAATCAATGCGAACAAGCGAACGGCCGCCAGGGAGTGTCCTCCCAGCTCGAAGAAATTGTCCTTCACACCGACCGGCCGAATACCCAGAACTTCTTCCCACAAGTTGCTGAGCTGGAGTTCCAAAGCGTTTCTCGGCGCGATAAACCCATTGCGCCCTTCTGATCGCGTTCGCCTCGGCTCCGGCAGCGCACCGCGATCAACCTTGCCGTTCGGCATCAACGGCAATTTATCGAGCGGCTCGAAGATCGCCGGCACCATATAGTCGGGCAGCTTCTCTTTGAGAAAGCCACGCAATTCGGTATTCGACACGAGGGGGTTCCCTTGCGCGACTACATAGGCCACCAGATGCTGCTCGCCGGAACCATCTTCCCGAGCCGCGACGATAGCCTCGCGCACAGCAGGGTGCTGACGAAGAACCGTTTCGATTTCTCCAAGCTCGATTCGAAAGCCGCGGATCTTGACCTGATGGTCCAGGCGACCCAGAAATTCGATGTTCCCATCGGGCAAGTAGCGAACCATATCGCCGGTCTTGTAGAGGCGCGCTCCCGCGTCGGAGCTGAATGGGTTTGGGATGAATCTCTCCACGGTCAGATCGGGCCGCTTAAGATATCCTCGCGCCACGCCTGCGCCTCCGATATACAGTTCACCGTGGATGCCAACCGGTACCGCGTTACCGTACTTGTTGAGAATATGAATCTCCCGGTTTTGCAAAGGACGGCCGATGGGAACTCTGTGGCGCTTCGAGTGCTCGTGAGGCTGTGCGCAAGTGTCAAACGCGGTCGCCGTTATGGTCGTTTCTGTCGGTCCATAAGCGTTGAGCAAACGAACTGAACTCAACGGCGATCGCTGCCATAGGTCAAGAAATTCGGGCAGCATCGTATCACCGCCAACGACAAATAGCCTGGGCTGAATACGCGGGGTCAACTCGGCCAGATCGGCCCACGTTCTCGCCAGTTCGTTCCAATAGCTGGTTGGGAGATTCAGTACCGTGAGCTCTGCCTGCGCAATCCTTTTATGAAATTCTGTTATATCCCAGGCGTCGGTACGGATTATATTCAGTGTGGCTCCGGCGAGAAGTGTTGGCAGAATTTGCTCCAATGATACGTCGAAACTCAGTGAGGCAAACTGTAGGACCTTGTCGTTTGAGGTAAGCTCGTAGTATCTCTGAATGTTCAGGCAGTGTTCCGCCGTAGAGCTATGTGAAACGAGAACTCCTTTTGGTTCTCCAGTGGATCCAGAGGTAAAGATCAGATAAGCCAAGTTTTCAGGCTTCGTTAGGGAGATTGGATTTTCCGCGCTTTCCCGCGCGATCGTGCTCCAGTCTGAATCCAGACAGATCACTTTCGGATTACGCTCGGGCAGCCCAGCTCGCAACCCCGTCTCGGTCAGCAGGACTGCCACCTCGGCGTTGTCGATCATCAAGGCGATCCGATTTTTCGGGTAGGCGGGATCCATAGGGGTATAGACTCCGCCGGCCTTTAGGACGCCAAGCAATCCGACGATCGCGTCCAATGAGTGTCCGATATAGATTCCGACCGGCACCTCCGGTCCTACTCCTTGCATACGCAAATGACGCGCTAGTTGATTCGCCCGGCCATTTAGTTGTTCGTAGGTAAGCTCTTTAGCTTCGAAGCAAACTGCTATCGCGTCGGGAGTGCGCTCGACCTGAGCCTCAAAGAGTTGATGAACACAAAGCGCATGCGGCTCGGCGGTTGAGTTACCGTTCCACTCCGCCAGAAGTTGCCGCTCTGCTTGGGTCAAAAGCTGCAGCTCCGACAGGTGCCGGTTTGGAGAGGTACAGACAGACTGCAACACAATCTCGAGGCGCTGAAGCATACCAGCGATAGTTGAGGCGTCAAACAAGTCTGTATTGTAGGCTACGGTCGCGATTAGCTCTGTCGCGGTATCGGCGATATGCAGGGTGAGATCGAAGTGGGTAGTTTCGCTGTCAACCTGGAACGGATTCAGCGTGAGACCCTGCAGCTCCAACTTCTCCAAGCGGTTATTCTGCAGTACGAACATCACTTGAAAGAGCGGATTGCGGCTCAGGTTCCGCTCGAGGTGAAGTTCTTCCACCAACCTTTCGAAGGGCAGGTCCTGATGGGCATACGCCCCCAAGCAAACCTCCCGCACTCGCCGCAGGAGCTCCGGAAAATCAGGATCACCTGACAGATCAGTGCGCACGACCAGAGTATTGACGAAGAATCCGATCAGACCTTCAAGCTCGAGCCGATTTCGGTTGGCGATTGGCGTTCCGATACTGATGTCGTCCTGGCTTGTATAGCAATGAAGCAGAATCTTGAACGCCGCCAGCAAGGTCATGAATAGAGTCACCCCATGCTGCCGGCTCAGCGTCTTTAATCCGGCGATGAGGTTCTGCGACAGCCGCAAGGATTGGTGCGCTCCGCGAAACGTCTGCACCGTTGGCCTCGGATGGTCCGTCGGTAAATCCAGCAGAGGCGGCGCGCCACCTAACTGCCGTTTCCAGTAGGCAAGTTGGGTTTCCAGCACCTCACCTTCCAACCAGCCCCGCTGCCAATGGGCGAAATCCGCATATTGAATTGGCAAATCCGGCAACAATACAGGCTTCCCGGAACAGAACGCCTCATAGAGGGAGGCCATTTCCCGGATCAGGATTCCGGTTGACCATCCGTCGCAAACAATATGATGCATCGTCAGCAGCCCGACGTGTTCGTTGTCGCTGAGCCACAGGACGGTAGCCCGCACGAGAGGACCTTCAGCCAAATCGAAGGGCCGCAGCGCCTCGTTAGTCGCTAGCCGCTGGACTTCGATTTCGCGCTGGGCCTCAGGCAGCTCCCGCAAATCTACAATCGGCAGCACCAATCTCAGCAGCGGGGCGATAATCTGAACCGGGCGACCATCCACCGTAGCGACCGTCGTTCGCAAAGCTTCATGCCGTTTCACGATTTCGTTGAGGCTCTGTTTCAACGCGGGCACGTTGAGCGGTCCCGAAAGATGGACCGCGACGGGAAAATTGTAGACAGAACTCCCCGGATCGAGTTGATCGATGAACCACAGCCTCTGTTGTGCAAAGGACAGCGGCAGCTCTCTGTTTCGAGACACCGGCACAATCGGCGAAGCTTCGAGCTGCATCTCGCCGCCTGCGTCAATGCTCGCAGCCATTGCGGCCACAGTGGGCGCCTCGAACAATCGGCGCAGCGGCATCTCTATATGGAATGCCTCCCGGATTCGAGAAACCACCTGCGTAGCCAGCAGCGAATGTCCCCCCAGCTGAAAGAAATCATCATGAATGCCTATTTGTTCCAGGCCGAGCACCTGGCTCCAGATCTGGGACAAAAGCTCTTCTGTCGGAGTACGGGACGCTACGAATCTCTCGTCCAGTTCCGGCCGCCTCGCGTCGAGCTTCGGCAGTGCGCGCCGGTCTACTTTTCCATTTGCGCTCAGCGGAAGGGCATCGAGCAGGACGAAACCCGCGGGGATCATGTGGTCGGGCAGCGTGCTCTTCACAAAGTCGCGCAACTCAACAGCGGTGGGGCGTGTTTCCTCCGCGGAGACTACATACGCTTCCAACCGTTTCTCACCGGCGCCGGACTCCTGAACCAACACGACGGCATCTCGCACCGCTGGATGCTTTCGGAGCGTCTTTTCGATTTCTCCGAGTTCGATACGGAAGCCGCGAAGTTTGACTTGATAGTCTATACGGTCGAGATACTCGATGCGTCCGTCAGACAGATAACGCGCACGGTCGCCAGTTTTGTATAATCGGCATCCGGGCTCGCGAGTGAAAGGGTTTGGAATAAATTTCTCAGAGGTTAAGTCGGCTCGCGCAGCATAGCCCCGTGCCAGGCCGTAGCCGCCGATGTACAGGTTGCCGGTGGCGCCGATCGGCAAAAGATTCAGCAGGTCGTCCAAAATATAAATCTGGACATTTGGTATAGGTCGTCCGATCGGAATTGTAGAATGAATCTCGAGCTTGTCACATCGCCAGAATGTAGAGTCGATAATTGCTTCGGTGGGCCCATACACGTTGTACAGGCTGGCTTTGAACCGTCCGAGGAATCGCGTGACAATTTCCGGCGCGAGAGCTTCGCCGCCGCACATTACGGCGCGCAGAGCGGGACTTTCATCCAGAGCAGGTTCCTCTGCCAGAAGCTGGAGCATCGATGGTACGCAGTGAAGAATTGAGATCTGCTCGCCGCGGATGGTTTCGGCCAGGTATCGGCTATCACGATGACCACAGGATTCCGCGATTACCAGAGTGCCTCCGGCCAACAGTATCGGGAATAGTTCGCGCCCGGCGGCGTCAAAGGTGATGGGGGTCTTCAAGAGACAGCGGTCGCTGGACGACAACGCGAGCGTTTTCATTATCCAGTCAATCGCATTAGTCAGTCCACCATGTTCGACCATTACTCCTTTGGGCTGTCCAGTCGAACCCGAAGTGTAAATCACGTAAGCGAGGTTCGTGGTGGCTAGATCAACACACGGGATGCGCTCATCGTATGTTGCGATGGTCTCCCACTCGGAATCCACGCACACCGTGTTGACTCCGAGCCCCGGCATGCGGTTGACGAGACTGTATTGCGTCAACAGCACCGACGCTTTGACGTCTCTCAGCAGGTAGCGTATCCGTTCGAGAGGATACGCTGGATCCAACGGAACATAGGCTCCCCCCGCTTTGAGAGTTCCCAAAAGCCCGATGATCATTTCTAGCGAGCGCTCCATGCAGATAGCGACTGGAACATCCGGTCCGACGCCGAGCGTTTGCAAATGGCGGGCGAGTTGATTGGCTCGAGCGTCGAGCTGAGCATAGGTGAGCCTCTGGTTCCCGAAGGTAACTGCGATATTCTCGGGCGCACGCCGGACGCGTTGCGCGAAAAGTTCGTGGACGCAATAACCTTCGGTACGCTCTGTCCGCGTATCGTTGAACTCGACAAGCAATTGTCGCCGCTCAACTGGACTGACATATTCTAGCTCTGCGATTCGAGATTCCGGATTGGCGCAGGAACTCTCCAATAAGGTCCGAAACTCCTGGGCCAACCGGCAGACGTCTTCGGTGCGAAAAGTACCGGAATCGTATTGAAGTTCGAGGGCGAGCCGATCTCCCTTCTGAATGCACAAAAGCTTCAACGCGAACTGCTCAAAACAGCAATACTCCTTCCGAACCGAAAATGTCGCGTCGCTCCCGGTATGGCTCGTCGCTTCATCGCGCAATTCAAAGGTTATCGGAAAGAGAGGAGATCTCTTGATTTCCCCTTCCGGCGGCGGGAGTTGTTCAATATCGAAATACTCCTGCCATTCAACGGCTTCGCGCGCTGATTCATCGGCCCGTTTCAGGACGTCATTGAAGGGAGACATCCCGTCGATCTGGCAGCGAATCGGCAACATCTTGGCAAACAGTCCGAGCGCTTCTTGCAATGCTTCGTAAGAACGTCCATCGCACGCCAGGCCGATCGCAAAGTCGGATTCGCCGGTCAGACGCCAAAGCAGTATTTGCCAGCACGCCATGAAGAACACAGATGGAGACGTATCGTACTCGGCCGCGAGCTTTCTGATTTTCATGGCCAACTGCGGTTCTACCGTTGACGCGACAACGCGAGGCTCGAATGCTGTCCGTGCGGACGGCGGTTTTTCGAAGGACAGAATGGGAGCGCGGAAGGCTGAGACGCCTGCATCGCGCCAATTCTTTATACCTTCCTGCGTGTGACCAGATTCCAGTAAATCGTTCTGCCACTCGGCGAGATCGGCATATTGAGACGGTTCGCCTGACGGCTCCTTGCTCCAACTTGAACAAAGACGGCCAATCTCGCGCACCATGATTCGGAGCGATCTCGAGTCGGCGCACAGCGATGGCGCACTCATGAGCAACATGTGCCGATCGGCAGCTAGAGCTATTAGAGAAACCCGCAGGACCGGCCCGTTCGCGAGGTCGAAGGGAATTCGACCATCTCTTTCGAACAGAGCTTCGATTTCCTCCTCTTGGCATGAAGCGCTACGCTTGCTCAAATCGTGTTCCGCTATCAAAGGCATACTTCGGGTTACCCACTGCAGAGGAGCTGAGGTCCCGTTCGAGGAATGAAATATCGTTCGCAGGATCTCGTATCGATCGGCCACCGTTCGCACGGCTGCGCTCAAAACTGCGGGTGTGTACCTGCCTTCGACAAGAACGGCGCATTGCGCACGATACGGAAGTTCATCAGCGCCCTGCTGCGATGACCACAGATGTCTTTGCTGCGGTGAAAGACGGAATCCTTCTGTAGCGCCCGTTTGCATTGGTATAACTCTGCTTTCGCAGAGACCTTCACTACTCACTCGCACCGGTAAAAACAGCTCTGCGCTTGAGGTGCGTCAGTCTCTGAATATTAACTTTCTTCTGCGCTCTCAGGACGCTCGTCCGGTGTTGGAAATCCGCGTTGACGAGCGTTCGTTTCAATGAATCAATTCTGGCAGTCGGCTCTTGAATTATGCCGCGCAAGAGAGTTTCGTAGTGGCGCGACATCTGGGCAATCGTGGCGGCGTCGAACAAGTCGGTGTTGTACCGCCAGGAAACCGCGAGCGAATCCTGCGTCTCGAATACCAGCAGCACCAGATCGAGAGTGGCTGCGCGGCGTTCCAGTGGGACTGATTCCAGAACCAGTCCTGCAGGATTTATGCGGATCCCGGTTTCGCTCGCCGCAAATGCGGATGCACCCGATTGCGCGCTGTTGTGCGGCTTGTCCAGTACGAACATCACCTGGCATAGCGGAGGACGACTGAGATCGCGGGGTCGTCGCAAACGCTCAACCAGGAGCACCGTTGGAAAATCCTGGTGCTCGAGAGCATCAAGCACGGTATGACGAACCTGAATGAGAAATTCTCGGAACGTGGGGTTCCCGGAGAGACTCGCCCTTAATACGACCGGATTCGTAAACAGACCGACAATGCCTTCAAATTCAGGCCGGCTTCTTCCCACCATCGGGGATCCCACCAAAATATCTTCCTGGCCGCTGTGGTAAGAAAGCAAAACCTGGAACGCCGCCAGAAGCATTGTGTACAGCGTCGCTCCGTGAGCCTTTGACAGCGTCTTGAGTCCGAAGCTCACTTCCGCGTTGATCGTTAAGTCATGCGACGCGCCTCGATATGTCGGAATAGCGGGCCGAAGCCGATCCGTTCGGAGCTCAAGTACCGGTAGTTGTCCGCCGAGTTGTTTTTGCCAGTACATCCACAGCCGCTCTCCTTCCGCTCCCGCCAACATTTCAGCCTGCCAACCGACGTAGTCAGTGTACTCCGATTCAAGACGAGGCAGAGGCGCCTTCACGCCGGCGCTTTCCGCTGGATATAGTATGTTGAGCTCCTCGAGTATGATCGCGAGCGACCAGAAATCGATTATGATATGATGTACTACCAGCAGCAGAATGTGCTCCCGCTCCGATCGAGAGACCAGGCTCACCCGAAGCAGCGGCCCCCGCTCGAGATCGAACGGAGAGTACGCCTCCTCGAGCAGTCGCCTTTCCAATTCCTCGGGAGTCCAGGATGAACCTTCCACCTCTTGGAAGTGAACCTTTCGAGATCCGTGGACCCGCTGAACTGGCTTACCGAGTTGCACCGGAAACGTCGTGCGTAAGGCCGGATGCCGATCGACCAGGGTTTGGAATGCGCGCCTCAATGCCGGAACGTCCAGATCGGCGGTGATCCGCGCCGCAAAATTGACGTTGTAGACCGAGCTTTCAGGAGCGAGTTGGTAAAGAAACCATATCCCTTGCTGGTTGCAGGAGAGTGGACAATACGACGCCGTATCGTCAGCCCGCTTTTGAAGAAGCTCAGAAAGCAACTCACGCTTCTGCAGGGGTGACAGATCCTCGATCCGCTGGACGGAGGTGCTCATCCACTCGCTTCCTCTTTTTCCAATAGATCAGTGAGTATCGAAGTTACTTCTTCATCTGAAAACGTGTCGAGATTGTCCAAAAGATGTTCAGCATTTCCCCCGCTCTCTGTTTCGCTTGCGGAAGGCATAATTGCAGAAGTAATAGGCATTAGTGAGCTGGAATCCTCAGATGTGAGGAGAAAGAGTAGCCGCTCCGTCGCTTGTTCAACACTAGGTTCCGACAGGAACGTCACCATCGGCACATTCACTCCAAGATCAACCGCGATTCGGTTCTTCAACTCGACGGCCATCAAAGAGTCTAGTCCCAGATTGCTAAGTGGTTGTTGTACATCCACCTTGGGTGTGGGCAACCCGAGCACACGCGCCACTATCTCAGTCAGATATGTTTGTACTAACTGACGACGCTCCGCAGGTTCCGCGGCAAGGAGCTTGCCCCGTTTCTCGCCTGGATTGCCATCTCGCGGCGAGCTACCCGCTGCTTCATGCGCGAGGTCAGAGAGTAGTGGCGATTCAGTGCCCTCTGGATAAAATTGGCGGTACCGACTCCAGTCAACGGGCACCGCCGCAGTCTGAATCGAGCGCTGCCGCAGCAGCCGTCCCATCACTTCCAGCGCATCCGCGGGGGCGAGGCTGTTGATCCCCAGCAGCGCGAGACGCGTTGCGAGACGTTTTCCGCCTGCAGTCTCCGCGAATCCTAGCCCGGTCCATGCTCCCCAGTTGATACTCAGTGCCGGCTTACCGCCGGCTCTCCGGTGATGTGCCAGCGCGTCAAGGAAGGCGTTGGCAGCAGCATAATTTCCCTGACCAGGTTGACCCAAAAGAGAGCCGGCGGAAGAGAACAGCACGAAGAAATCCAAAGGAATATCTTCGAGTAATCGATGCAGCAGCCACCCACCCACCATCTTGGGTCGCAAAACCGAATTCAGCGCATCCGCATCGAGCTGCGCTAGAAGTCCGTCGTGCAGCACTCCCGCCGCGTGAACTACTCCTCGGATCGGTGGCCATCCCTCAGCCTGATATTGATTCAGGAAGGCGGTCAGTTCTCGTTCATCTGCCACATCCACCGAAGCAAGATGCACGCTCGCTCCCCGAGCTTCGATCTCCCGAATCGCGGCAACTTGTTTGGCCAGCCGACTTCCCGGTTCCGCCGAGTTCCAGCACGCACGGGCAGGAAGCACCGTGCGTCCGAGTAGGATCATCCTCCGCGCCCCTTGCTCTACCATCCAGTGTGCGACCGAAAGCCCGAGGTCTCCCAGCCCACCGGTGATCAGATAGCTGCCATCGTTGCGCCAAGTCAGAGGAGCTTCGAGCATCGAGGTTCGCCGTTCGCGAACCAATCGGGCGACGTATCGCACGCCGTGACGGAGGGCAATCTGATCCTCTCCGTCTGGCGTCGAGATTTCACTCCACAACTGTCTAGCGGTCTCGTCGAGAGGCGAAGTGCCGGCTTCCAGGTCAATCATTCCGCCCCAAAGTGTCGGCTGCTCCTGAGCGATAACACGACCCAATCCCCAAACAGGAGCCTGCGCCACATCCAAGGGTACCGACTGTTCGGCCGCCGGCTGAGATCCCTGAGTGATTAGCCACAGCCTAGGAAAGTGACGCCGCTCGACCCGAGCAAGCTCCTGGACCAATTGCAGAGCACTCCCGCATCCAAGAGTTTGAGTGGCGTTCAGCGAACTCACCGTGGCTTCCTCTGGCAAATGAGAATCAAGACTCCAGAGATGGATTACCGCGGCGCATTTTGGCTGGCCGGGCGCCAACACCGCCTCGACCAGTTGTCGGAGGTCATCTGGCCGTTTTGGACAAATTCGAAAATGCTCGCCGTCGATGCGCTCGTACGATTCGCCGCTATTGACGAGGATACTTCGGTCTCCTCGTGCGTTGATCAGCGCTCCAAGCGCCGCGCCAACGCCGCCACGATCAGCGAAAACCAGCCAATTGCTTTTTTTGGCCGGTGTTGACTGTTCCCATACTGGCTGACCTTGCGGATGCTCTCTGACCTGCCACTGAATTGTATATAGCCAGTCGTCCAGATTCTCGTTGCTTACTCTTTTGCTATCGCGACTGATGTTGTCAAAGCGCAGGCCCAGAATTTCGAAAGCGATCCGTCCAGTGGCATCCTGCAGCCGGACCGCGCCTGTCGCGCTGTCGGCGCCCCGTTCTTGCAGAAGGGCACGACTCCACAGCTCTCGGCCGAGACCACTGTGGATCCGGACCTCATCAATATGAGTGGGCATGTAAGTATCGCCCTGGTTATCGTTTCCCGCACCTATAGCCGCTCCCATGGTCTGGAAGCACGCGTCGAGAATCGCCGGATCAAATTCGCAGGCATTGAGCTCTCGGTCAGGTTCCTCCGCATTTTTCACTTTGCCAAGCATTTCATCGTTTTCTCGCCACAACTCAGTGATGCTCTGAAAACGAGGACCGTAGTCCATCCCACTTTCGCGAAGCCTACGATAGTAGTCTGGCCCGGAGATCTGCTCTGAGCATCGCGCCTGAACCGTCTCGAACGCTTCGTGTCCGGTCACCACGGAGGCGGTGGGAGTCTCCTCACAACAAATCTTCGCGGTCGCGTGAAGGGTCCACGATCTACCCGCGGGCTCGATATCACGTGAACAACTATAAATTCGAAGTGAAGCTATTCCATCCGTTTCGGGAGAAAGAATAACCTGAATTGTACGCGTGCCGCCTTCGGCCAGGAAAAGTGCTCTACGGAAATGCATATCTTTCAACACAAACGATTGTGACGAGAACGCCTCAGCCCCGGCCTTCAACGCCATGCCGACGTATAGCGACGCTGGAAGTATCGCCACTCCTTGGACGCGATGGTCATGCAGATATGACAGCGCGTCTGAATCCAGATCGCCCTCCCAAAAGTGGGTTTCCGTCTGCGCCGATTTGAAGTGCCGCCCCAGAAGAGAGGGATTCCTGTCCGCAACGCGAGAGAACTGCGGCGTCTCGTCGCCGCTTTTACTGGTTGGCTGATCCACCCAACAACGCTCGTGCTGCCATGGATAGAGCGGTAGCTCGACGCAGCGGCCGCCCTTGGGATAGATTCGGCTCCACTCCGGTTGATATCCCAATGTATAGAGGGCGCCCAGCGAGCCAGCCAATACGCTACCTTCTTCCTGGTCGCGCCGGAGCGACGGTAACACCGCGCCCTCTTTGCCGGCTTGATGAAGCACCTGCTGAATACTACTGAGTAGAACGGGATGCGGACTCAGCTCGAGAAAGCTGTGATACCCATCTTTCAGCAACTGGTGGAGTGCAGTTGAAAAGAGCACTGGCTCTCGGAGGTTCCTGCTCCAATAGATCGAATTGAAGTTAGAGCCGTCCATAAGCTCGCCGGTCAACGTGGAATAAATCGGCACAGAGGCGCCTTGCGGTCGTAGTCCTTCCAACGCGCGCTCCAGGTCACTGCGCAATGGTTCCATTTGCGGACTGTGCGCGGCAAAATCTACTTTGAGCATTCGGCAGAAAATGTCCTGATCCTGCAATCGACTCACGATTGCTTCTAGAGATCGACGATCTCCTGACAATACTGTCGAAGTAGGACCATTACTCGTTGCGATTGATACTCGATCTTCATAGCCAACCAGTGCCTGCCGAGCGTCAGCGATAGATAAGTCCACGGCAGCCATCGCTCCCCGCCCGATAATTGGCTTCACAAGGCGGCTCCGGCAGCAGATTACACGGCAAGCATCTTCGAGACTGAGTGCACCGGCAACATGAGCGGCCGCAATCTCGCCCATGCTGTGACCCACAACCGCGTCCGGCTCGATTCCCCAGGAGCGCCACAGAGCGGCAAGAGCAATCTGAATCGCGAACAGGGCTGGTTGCAGTACATCGACCTCGCTCAATCGGGAGTGGGCCGGATCGGTAGCAATAAGTTCCGCAAGCAAGGACCAGCTTCCGTAAGGCGACATCGCGTGGTCACAGCGTTCGATGGATTCGCGAAAGACGGCTTCCTGATTCAGCAGCGTTCGCCCCATCCCAAACCATTGGGTACCCTGGCCCGGAAACACGAAAACAAGTCTCTTGCGGCTTTCGGAAATCTTCCGCGCGGGAGCGAGGTTCGGACGATCTACTTCCCGTAGGCAGGCCTCCAAGCTGTCACTCAGTTGCGCGGCCGATTGGCCGGTTACGGCGAAACGGTAGTCGTGATGGCTGCGCCGCATACTGGCGCTGTGACAGACATCGTACAGAGACGCCGTGAGATCCGGACGTTTAAGGTATTGCTGGTAAACGCGGCCAAGCGAATACAAGGCGTCTGGACTGCGTGCCGAGAGCGGAAGCAAATAGACAGACCTGTTGTCGCGAGTCTCTATTGAGTGACTATCACTTTGCTCTCCCGCGTCTCGTACTTCTTGGTCCGATTGCGGGGGTTCCCGCAATACTACGTGGACATTGGTCCCGCCAAAACCGAATGAACTTATTCCGGCCACGCCTTGGCCAATTGGTGCCGGCCATGGACTCAATGTAGTATTCACACACAAGCAAAGCTGATCAAAAGGAATATGAGGATTGGGTTCTTTGAAATGTAAGCTCGGTGGGATCTTCCGATGCTGTAGTGCCAGCGCGACCTTGATCAATCCTGCGATGCCAGCCGCGGCCTCGAGATGGCCTAGATTGGTTTTCACCGAGCCTAGGAGACATGGGCGCTCGGGAAGACGGCCGCGGGCAAGTACGGCGCCCAAGGCTTTCGCCTCGATTGGATCGCCCAAGAGTGTGCCTGTTCCATGGGCTTCGACGTAATGAACGTCGCCAGGCGAAACCGCGGCTTGCCGATAGGCCTCCCGGATAACTGCTTCCTGGGCAGAAGGATTCGGAGCCATTAGTCCGTTGCTGCGTCCATCCTGATTCACAGCACTGCCAGGAATGACAGCGTATATTCGATCGCGATCGGCTAAGGCCCTTGAAAGCGGTTTCAGAACAACCACCCCCGCACCTTCGCTGCGAACGTAGCCATTCGCCCGCGCGTCGAAGGCTTTGCAACGCCCGTCCGGAGCCATCGCGCCAGCCTTGCTGAAATTGATCGTAATCGCCGGCGACAGGATAAGGTTCACGCCGCCAACCAACGCCAGAGTGGATTCTCCACTTCTCAGGCTGATACAGGCCTGATGGACCGCAACCAGTGAAGAGGAGCAGGCAGTGTCGATCGCGATACTGGGTCCGCGGAAATCAAATACATAGGAGATACGGTTGGCAGCAATACTCAGTGCATTGCCCGTACCCGCATAGGCATCTATCCGGGTCGGATCATTAAACTGCATCCGGCCGTAATCAGTATTCGAAATTCCGACAAACACGCCGACGGACGTGCCCGCCAACCGCTCTCGCACCTGCCCCGCGTCTTCTAACGCTTCCCAAGTCACCTCCAGCAGAATGCGCTGCTGCGGGTCCATGCGCGCCGCCTCTCGCGGCGAGATACCAAAGAACTGCGCATCAAATTGATCCACCTGCTCAATAAAGCCACCCCAGCGCGTGACGATCTTGCCCGGAGCCGCCGGATCGGGATCGTAATAGTCATGCAGGCTGAAGCGCTGCGCCGGAACCTCCCGGATCGCATCCACTCCGTCGCGAAGTAGATTCCAAAAAGCGCGCGAGTCGTTCGCCCCCGGAAAACGGCACCCAACCCCTATTATGGCAATCGGTTCCCCGTTTGCCTCCTGAACCTGGGTCGCTTCGAAGGCTGACTCCAGCCGGTCCGATGAGTCTGCCAAACGCCGAGCCAGAGCTTCGATCGTCGGGCACTGATATGCCAATTCAGCCGGAAGGTGGCGTCCCAGCCATTGCGCGAGATCACCTGAGAGACTGACCAACTCCGTTGATCCCAGGCCATAGCTGGCTAATGGTTCCCGGATATCTATCTCGCGAGGCTCAATTCCAAGCACTTCGGAAAGTCTTGATACCAGGAACGTCCGGATCGCTTCCGCGCTGGGCTGAGCGTTTGCCATCCCGCGTTGTTTGTCTGTGTCCGCCGGCTCGCGCAAAGTGTCGCTATTGTGTTTTTCGACCATTACTCATTCGTTGGGCTCTGTGCCAACGTCCCGGCCCTGAACCTGGATTCGCAGACACGGCGCTGAACTTTGCCGCTGGGAGTCTTCGGGATAGTGCCCGCCTTCAGAAGCACGACAGCGTGCACGCGAACATCATGTTTTTCCGCCACCGCTCGGCGAATGGCACGGCTCACCGTGTCGAAGACTGTTGCAGGTCGACCATTTGGATGGCTGCCGTTCGAGCCATTGTGTTCTGCTCCGCACTGGTCCCGGTGCGGTTGGTAGCGGCGTTCCACCTCGGCCGCGATGATCAGGCGTTCCTCATCGACGACATCCGCTGAGAACGCCACACAGGAACCTTGTCGCAACGCTACGTGACTCTCTGCCACGGTCAATTCGATGTCGTGAGGATATAGATTGCGTCCGCCAATGATGATCAAATCTTTCAGCCGTCCGGTCACGAATAGTTCCCCGTGTCTTAGAAATCCCAAGTCTCCAGTGCGGAGAAATGGCCCTTCACCGTTATCCGCGAGTCGCGCGCTAAATGTGATTGCCGTTTCCTCATTCCGATTCCAATACCCTTGGGCCACGTTAGGAGCCGAGACCCAAATCTCGCCGATCTCGTCCGGAGCGCACGCGATCAAGGTGTCCGGATGAACGATCACGATTCGTGTGTCCGGCATGGCCTGACCACATCCGACCAGCGTACGGACATTCGGCTGCCGAGCGGCGCTTTCCACGACGCCATTATGTTCAAGCGCCGCCACCTGGGTGGTGCACACGATCGCGTCGTCTTGCACCGTTCCACCCGACACAATCAGCGTCGCTTCGGCGAGCCCGAAGCATGGATAGAAGGACTTCGGCCGGAAACCGCAGGAATGAAAGATCTCAGCGAACCGATCGAGCGAAGCCGCACGGATTGGTTCGGCACCATTGTAGGCTACTTTCCAATTGCTCAGGTCGAGTGCGTCAAGTTGCTCCGGGATGGTCCTGCGAGCGCACAGTTCATAGGCGAAGTTCGGTCCGCCGCTGATACTAGCCTGGTAGTGTGACACGGCCTCAAGCCATCGCAGCGGCCTTTGAAGAAATGCTTGCGGTGGCATAAGGACGCACCGGAGTCCGCCATATACGGGTTGCACAATTCCATTAGTAAGTCCCATATCATGGAACGCTGGCAGCCACGTGACCGAGACTGTATCTGACGTAATTTGGAAGGCGTGACTAATGTGGGCCGAGTTCTCCAGCAGGTTCCCATGGCTGACGATTACCCCTCTGGGAACGGCAGTGGAGCCCGAAGTATACTGGAGTAACGCAGTGGTCTTGCTGGTCGATCCAGGGTCACGCCAGTCCTGCCTAGCGCCTTCTGCTATTTTGTCAGTAGCCACCCAGCGAATCGACGCTAGTTCGGGAGCTTGCGTGAACAAAGTATCCACTCTGGAAAGGATCGCAGACGTGGTGAGCGCAAACCTTGGTTGAGCATCATTTGCGACGTTGCGAAGCCTTGGGAGAGTCCGCTGCGGCTGCGCCATATTCGGCGCAGGCAGGGGAACCGCAACCATTCCGGCGTATAAGCATCCGAAAAAAGCTGTGATGAATTCGAGACCCGCCGGATAGAGCAACAGAGCGCGTTCTCCGCTCGCTCCGAGGCTTTGGAGTAATGCGCCAATAGCCTGTGCCTGCGAGTCCAACGCCGCCAAAGTCAAACTCGGTCCTTCCAGCTCCCCGTCGATCAAATAAGTAAACAATCGCAGGTCTGGCTGTCGCAGTGCTCGTTCGGACAGCAGTTCGACGAGAGAGGATACTGTGGCGGTAGATTGATTCATCAGTAGCTGAGTCGCCGTATTCGCCAAGCGACAAACATGGTCTTGCAATTATCTGATTCGTCTTCACGCCCACAGCGAGTTAAGTCCGGCGAGCGGCGAGTTTTCGCGGTCAAAATAGTCCGGCCGTCGGACGACACTCGGTCGCGTTAAGCGCTAAGGGCAAGTGGAAACGCGAACGTCTTTTGGCTGAATGTTGGAAAACCACGAAAACACCTTTGTCCGACTCAACGGCCCGAGAATGACCGGCGGCCGTGCCGTAGATGTTCGCGGTCGCGTTTACGTCGGTGACGCTCTTAGCCTATCGCAATAGCCGCATGGCCGCTGAGATTAAAGTTCATTTGGTTCTCTCGAGAACGGATTGACGGCCCTAAGCCGACAGGTCGTCAAGGCTGTGCCTGATTCTTTCTGACCAGCCTAGGACTCCAGTCTACGGTGTTCTCTGGAGATCCTAACAACGGTCAATCTAATTTCCTTGACCTCTGCGGGGTTATTCGCGCATACTGGGGATGTCGGGATCGACCATATTATCGAATGCGACATTGATTGAGCCCGACGGTGGTCTTTCCAATAGCCTTTGGCCACTGTCTCACCTGGAATCACGATACATTTTCGAATTGCAAGGCATGGAGAGCTTCCCCCGACGCATCGAGCGTTTTGGAAGGAAAAGCGTCGCTATGCGCGAAAAGATCAGCGAGCCTTATTTGCAGCACATTATCGATGCTGCGCGCCGAAAATCCTTTGACCCCCATAAAGATATCGATTGGAGCATTCCTTTCGATTACTCACATTTCTATATGCCCGAGGACATGGTGTCGCTGTACGGGACGCCTTTGTGGGATCAAATGGACCGTGAGCAGCGGGTAAAGCTTTCGATGCACGAGGCATGCAGCGCCTTCGCGGGCTTGATCTGGTTTGAAAACCAGCTCTCCTTCAAACTCATGGATTATCTTATCGACGAGAGCCCGCTCGACCTTCAATTCTACTGGATGCAAATCGAGGTCGCCGACGAGTGCCGTCATTCCATGATGTTCGGCGAAGCGATCAGGCGCTCCGGAGTCCCCTGGTACAAGCCGCGCTATTCGAGCCTGATCGCGTTTTTCACCAAGTACCTGACCTCAAGGGTGGGAATGATGCTAAGCACGCTCGCCGCCGAAGAAATCACCGGCTACCTGCATCACCGCACCGAAAAGGATCCGGAATGCCATCCTGTGATGCGCGAACTGTCGAGAATTCACATCCTCGAGGAAGCGCGGCATCGAGGCTATGCTCATCAATATCTCCGTCAAAATTGGCCGCATGTCGGAATGTTCCGGCGCTCGATGATCCGACGTTACGGATTGCTCGCGACCACGATTATAATCCGGCAATTGGTGCATCCCGACATCTACGAGAACCTCGGCTTGCCGACGGAAGCGCTGGAGATGGCGAAGCACAATCCGAATCGCTCCCGAATCCGGCGAGAGATGACGGCGCATCTGGTCGAGTTCCTGACCGACACGGATATCGTCGATAAGACCGCCGCGCTGAAGTGGCGTGCGGCCGGCCTAATGGGTTGATCTTTTCGTTGCTGAATTGTGCGCTGATGGCGCCTCGATTCGCACTCGATGCGACTTTGCGTCGCTGGGTCAAAGGAGCATACGATCAAGTTGCCTCATCCGACAGTCTGTTTCACTTGCACATTCTGATTCGAGGACAAGCTGCCTCCGTGAGGACGTAGTATTCCCGCCCGGATATCTGCGTTGAACAATTCCTGATTGCATAAACGTTTACTGCTGGCGTGTTCTTACCGCTTCGGTAGAGGCGCGGTGAAATTCGCAATGAGCACTTCATCGTTTCGAGTGTGGATTCTGGTTTCTTCGCTTACTGTGGCCCTGACGGCTTCAGTTTTTTGGCCTGCTATGGGCCGTACGGAGCCGATTCTCTCACCAGGAACAGAGTCGAGTGCAGGTGGCGCAATCGATGCCTGGCTGGTGAAGCGCGGCCTTGTAGCCCGCGGGTTGATCGCCGAACAATCGAGCACCGACACAATTACTCCGCCAGCCGGTATTGAGGTTGATGAAACCCGGCAGACAGAGAACCGTACTGGTGAGATATTGAACCGGGTCAAGTCGTGGAACGAGACAGCCGACGACGACATGGTCCATTTCGAGGTGACCACCTTATCGCCCTATCAGTTCGAAGTCGCTTTCTGGCTGTTTCCCAATCATCGTATGGGTTGCACGCTGTATCAATGGACGCTCTACGATCATGGCCGCGCATTGCAGAGCGCATTCTGGCGCAACGACGCCGCCGTGCTTCGGTTGGCTGGCGCTGCACACCTGCCGCCTGATTTGTATCCGGACTCAGTTCCCTGGATCGCATTTCTACGCGTGCTCGCCGCACCGCGCGGCGGCGCCGAAGGTATGCTTCATCAGCAGATCACTCCTTACAGCTATGTAGGTCAGCAGGTATGGGCCAAGGGCCCCGAGGAAATCAGCGTACCCGCAGGCACCTTCTCCGCGCTCGTGGTCACCGCACAAGTCGACGTCGCGACTGTGATGCCTAATTGGCCGCGCTTCGTCCTGCACGTCATCGAACCTGTCGTTCCCAAGAACACACTCTACTTCGAGGCCATGCCTCCCTACCGGCTGCTCAAGCAGGAAGGCGCCACCTTTGTCGGCGGCCCCGAGGTAACCACGGAACTCATTCGCACTTATATTGCCGGTACAGCGCCGCTCGTGGCGGCCTCCGACGCCCCGACTCAGTCGCTGAGTGCGCCGCCAAGTCTCGGCAATTCAGCGATTCTCCGGTGACTGCACCTATCGGTGTACCTCTTCTTTTTCGATCTCAACCACTCCACGCTCGCCGCGCGTCTCGTCGCTCACAATTCTACCGTCTCGCAGAAGGATCAAACGATGCGCGCGCTCCATGACCTGCGGATCATGGGTGGAAAAGATAAAAGTCGTGCCGGTCGCGCGGTTTAGATGCTCCATCACGTCGAGCAGGGCGATAGCACTGGCGGAGTCCAGATTCGCCGTCGGTTCGTCCGCCAAAATCAGCGCAGGCTCGGTGACCATCGCGCGAGCCACCGCGACCCGCTGCTGCTGACCGCCGGACAACTCTGCTGGACGACGATTTTCGACTCCGTGGAGACCGATCTCAGAAAATAGTTTTTCCACCTTTTCTCTGCGCTTACTCGCCGGCACTCCTTGCAAGAGCAAGGTAAACTCGGCATTTTCCAACGCGGTAAGCACCGGAAGCAAATTGTAGGTTTGGAATACAAAGCCAATACGCCGCAAACGCAGAGACGAAAGCTCTCCCGAAGACAACCCCTGAAGATTTTGCCCCGCCACCCATATCTCGCCGGTATTCGCCCGGTCGAGTCCGCCTATCAGGTTGAGCAGCGTCGTCTTGCCCGAACCCGACGGGCCCGCCGCGGCCACGAAATCTCCCACGCCAACCTGTAGAGACAGGTCACGCAGCGCCGGGACCTCGATCGGTCCCGTCCGGTAGGTCTTGCTCACGCCCTTAAGCTCGACCGCCCACTGGGTCATATCGTTCTCATTTCTAAAGCACCTTCAATGCATCCGGTAGCTCGGTTCGCGCCGCTTTGAATGCCGGATAAAAAGAAATGACTGTCGCCATCGCGAATACTATTCCAACCGACCACACTATTCGGTCAAGGCTCAAGCGAGAATAAAGAATCGGATCAAACACAAGCGCAGGTGGAAGGCGCGATCTGAATACCCAGTGCAGATCCAACCCCGCGGTAGCGAAATGGTGCTCTACACCCAAGCCCAGCACTAGTCCCAGAGCGACGCTAATCCCAGTCAGGGCCAGAGACTCGCCCACCACCATCAGGGCAAGCTGCCGAGGCCGTAGACCCAGAGCCTTGCAGACTCCAAATTCATACCGGCGTTCCAATACTCTCATCAGGATCGTATTGAGTATTCCCAATCCTACCATCGCCAGAATCACGCCGTTCATGATGTAGTTAAAGGCGTGGTCCAGTCCTAGAATCTGGGCAAGCATCGGCAGCGATTCACGCCAGGTCAGGACTTCAACCGGAGCTCCAGTCAAATCTTTGCGCAACGCTCTTGCTACTAGTGGCGACTCGCCTTCCCGATCGAGCAGAAGGACGACCTGGGTTACCGGGCCATTCGCCACTCCGAGCGCGGTTTGCGCCGCGGTCAGCGGCAGAAAAATAAGGTTTGCGTCTACCGCTTGCAGACCCGTAAAGAAGATACCGTTCACCCGCAACAGAGTGCTTTGCATCTGGCCTGCGGCACCATTTCCGGTTGGAGTTCCAGGTCCGAGCAGGGCCTGGGTCATGAGCACCACCTTGGATCCGGTCTTCACTTCCAGCTTGCGTGCCAAGTCGGCCCCTATGACGACGCCGGATGGTTTGTCATTACTCAGATATGCACCTTCAACCATCCGCCGAGGGATCAGGGATACGATCTCTTCATCTTGCGGAATCACCCCCGTTATTCTGACGCCCGAAGCATTGGACGAGGAAGTCAGAAGCCCGGTTCCCAGAATCCGGGGGCTCGTTCCTTTCACAGTCTTTTTCATGGCCGCGGTCTGCAAATACTCTTCGGTCCGCGATACTACTTGGGCCGACAGCAGGAGCTCGTCAGAGTTACTCGTTTGATACCCTTTCGCCTGGATGACTACATCTCCGGGACCTAGCCGAACCCCGTCGGCAATCGTCTGCTCGTGTCCGCCATCGAGCAGCCCCAATGAAATCAACAGCAACGCGAGGCCCAAACCCAACGCGAGGACGGTCAACGCGGTGCCTCGGGGATTGCGCCACAGATTGCGCCAGCTGATCTTCACCAACAAAAGAATATCCGTCACGGGATTAGACCTTACGAATCGCTTCTGTAGGCCGAAAGTGAGCCGCGCGCCATGCCGGATAGAGCGCTGAAACTAGAACTGTGGCAGCCAGCCCGAGTGCCGCCTCGCCGTATGCTGAGTAGTCCTGCCTGCCGTACCATAGGTGTCCCACCACCACTCCGGCCAAAGAGATAACCCCGCCGGTAGCACCACCCAGGTTCAGCCCGTGCATTTGAAGATACCACAGGAGCGGAGCACCTAACGCCGCTCCTACAATCAGGCTTGCCGCCGCCAAACCCGCCGACTCTGCAAGGATTAGAGCAATAACCTCAACCGGACGCATCCCCAAAGCCATCAGCATGCCGATCTCGCGGGTGCGCTCGAATACCGCCATGAGCATCGTATTCATGACGCCGATTACTGCCAGCAGGAAAAAGATGAAAAAAAGAACAAACGTGATGGCGCGATTAAACTGCACGTAACTAGCCAATTCCGGCGCCAGCTCGGGCCATGCTTGCACCTGGACAGGAAGACTCTTTGTCAGTTGAACCTGAAGTGCGCCAGCCACGGCTGTCGCCGCGGTTATATCGTTCAGCTTGATACCAACTTCATGAATTCTTCCGGGCGTCAGATTCAGCAGCGCCTGTAGTGCGGGCAAAGTCATCAGAACCAGACCACGATCAACTGAATCGAGATCGCTGTGAAACACTCCCGCGACGGTGTACACATCGTTACCAATCGAACCATCGGCCGCCTGAGTCAGCAAAACGATTTGCGAACCCACTGCGATACCTATCGTGCTGGCGAGTTTGTCTCCAAGCACCACTTCCTTTGGCCCTTTCGCAGACAGGTAGCTTCCCTGTGTTATCTCAGTATTCAGGGTTGTTACCTTGTCTTCCTGTCCGGGAACTATTCCCATTAGCTCCACCCCAGCCGAGCGATTGGCAGCGCTCAACATTCCATAGCCGTATACCCGCGCGGTGGCGGCGAATACGCGAGGTTCAGCCGTGATAGCGGCGAGCAGCGTGCTGACGTCGGTTCCCTTCGCCCCGCCCAACGTCTTTTGAATGGAACGGTCGGGATAGTAGCCAGGGGCGTGTACCTGGATCTGGGACATGACCAGAGAAGTGCCGTTTTCGATCATCTGCCATCTGAGCCCCGCCATCAGACACGCAACGAACAGCAGCATGGCGTAGCCAAGAGCGATGGCGGCCATCGTGATGAAGGTACGTCGGGAATTGCGCCAGAGATTGCGCCACGCCAGATGTAGCAGCAGCCCGCTCATCGCTTCAGGTTGGGCAGCGAAAAGGTCTGCGTGCTGACCGGCACGTCGAACGCGATCTCGTCGTACTCGATCGTCGTCTGTGCGCCGGGCTTGTTCGCCGATCGCATCACCATACGGGTTGGAATAAGCCTGCCGCTCATTTTTTGGTATTCGGAAAAGGACAGTTCTCGAACGAGCTGCCCGTCTTCATCATAGTAACCCTGCCATGTAGGAACTGAGTCGGCCTGCCGAATCTGCAATACGACTTTTCCCCACACTATTGCTGCGTTAGGCTTTGGCGTCAGAGTATATTCATGCACGGCGACCCCACCGCGGGTTCCAACGAAAGAACTACTAACGGAGTAATCGCGGGTGAGGAATTTCTCTTTCACCAGATCATCGATCGTGAAGTCACTCCCCATCCACGAAGTCATCGCCATCGAGGCTGGAACTTTAACCGTGCGATTTGTTTTCGGCAGGTAGTACCAGATATCGCTGCCTTCTTTCAGGATGGCAGTGCCTGCTTCATTCTTTGGGCTGGTGATTCTGATGAGAACCTTGTCCCCGCGCGACCAGATTTTCATCAAGAGATCGCGTTGCCCGTCAGCATTGACGATCTGCATTTTCACCGTGGCGATGCTGGACTTACTACTAAAGAGCCCGGCTACTTGTTCAATTGCCACGCTTGCCGCCTGATCGCCTGCGGCACGCGACATCGGTGCCGCAGTAAGCAACCCCAGCCCCAGAAAAATGGCTATTGCGGCCTTTTTCCAATCGGCCAAGGTCATCGGTATCCAACTTCGCGCTTGACTGTATATTCGCCTTTCACCTGGACCGCTTCTTCCGCGAGCGGCGCTCCCATTGCAAACCCCATCGGAATCCGGACCGCGATGTTGAAGGCAGTTACAGCCAGAGACAGCGCAAACAGGTCGCCCTTGCCGGCAAAGCGGGCGAAAGCCAGCGTGAAGATTAGCTGAGTCGTTCCGATTCCTCCTGGTGAAATTGGCGAATTTCCGATCGCCGCAATGAACGGCGTCATTGCCAAGGTTTGCGCCAGCGGAACCACGATATGAAAACTCATCAGTTGTCCGTACAGCGCAAAGCCTTGTCCCAGCACGATTAGAAATTTGATGGAAAGAAGGCTCATGTACTGCGAAGGCAACGCCGCCCGAAAGCTTTCCATCGAGGGCCGGTCGTAAATCCATCGCAGCCAATTGCCGTTAGAGAGCCCCGCCCCCCACCAAAGCCAAAACGAGGCGATCAGACAGCACGCGCCGAACACCACCGCCGCGTAGTTGAAGGCGGGGCGAATCGGCGACGTAGGCACCAAAGTGATCGCAACAAGCAACAACGCAGCCAGCGTCGCGGCGTCCAAAAAACCCTGGAACATCAGGGTGCATACGGCCTTTATCCAGGGCGCTTGTTTGTGAGTGTGCAGAAAAAGTACTAGTGCGCCGCCCGCTACATAAGAGTTAACGATCTGAAGAAAACTAACCGCGGCCATGGTAGGAAACAGTTCGAGCGCCCCGGTCCGACGATGAAAATAACTGAATAAGCGTGACAGCAACACGGTCTCGCCAACAAACCAGCATAGGAACCCGCCCAAGCTGGAAATAACAAAAAGCCAAAACGTGGCGTGGCTTGCGGCGTCGGACACCTGACTCCATGAAATTCCGCGCGCAGCGTAACCTACGATTGCCGCCGCTATCGAATATGCCACGAGATTTTGAATCCAGGTTTTACTCAAAATACTCTGCCCCAATTATCCACAATAATGTAGGCAGCCCGAGAATTCATGCAAAATCTTGATGACGGAAGGTTATCTCCGGCACAATCGCGTTTCGAACACCGTGTCAAACCAGGGCGCGATCTGAGTGGAAGTCCGGTTATAGACCACGGACGCGTATGCTCATCCGCCCGCGATTCTATCTGCCGACGACAAAAGGCAGGTCTGCGCAAAATTTCGATTCCGGCCGAGTTAGCCGCAGCGCTTTGGGTTTGGAAACTTCAGTGTCCCGCGATGGGCGACAAGTACACAGCACGTGTGCTCAAGACGCAGGTAATTGCCGAGCTCTATTTGCTCAACGGTCGCCATCTTGAGATCGACTGCGCGGGTATCGAAGCCCTTCGACACCAGCGACGAGACCGACTTTTTTATTGGTGGAGCTGACGCGGATCGAACGCGCGACCTCCTGAATGCCATTCAGGCGCTCTCCCAGCTGAGCTACAGCCCCACCGATGCTGCGGGTGATGCGGGATCAGCTAATCCGATGCGCGATGCTTAGTCAACGACGGCGAAGGCTCGGCCGCTGAAGCGGCACTTAGTTCGTCGAGAAAGTTCAGCGCTTGCCGTCGGCTTCCTTCGATCAGGTTGACCGCGGCCGGACGGCCCTTGGCATGATCGGTTCGCGACTCCCAATGCCAGACGTGAATCAGACGATCGATTAGCCGCATCTTCTCGCGCGGCACGCGCGCTTGTCCCCATCGCTGCATGAACTCAACCAGGGCTTCCGTCAGTCCGCGTCCAACCAGTTCGTGATGCCGATAGCTCTTTTGAAAGTCGCCCCAGGCGCACTTCCATCCGCACTTCGGACACGTGAGCATTTGATCTCTGTCGTCGCCGCGACGCGCGATCGTCGCCGTGCAGCCCAAACATTTGACGCGGCCCTCGGCGGCGTCCGAGATGATCAGGATATCGCGGCATCGGCAATAGATCGTGGTGCCGACGTCGTCGAGCAGCTCCTCGTCGAGAATTCCGCGCGCTTCGCTTTCGTAGAGGCGCCGGAGTTTTTCGGGACGCACCCGGGGAGCCCATCGGATTGGCGCCGGCGTTTTAGCCGAGTCCATAGAGCGCGGCCGCGTTGTCGGCGACCATCATCTGTATCTCGTTGTCGGGCACGCCTTCGAAGTCGCGAGCGATCACCTCTCGCGAGTTAGGCCAGGTCGAATCCGAATGGGGAAAATCCGACGCCCACATCAGTGAGCCGGCGCCGACAAACTCGCGTGTGACTACTCCCACTCGATCGTCCTGAAACGTCGCGTGGACCTGGCGGCGGAAGTAGAAACTGGGCGGATTTGGAATTGGATCGCGCTCTAGGTAACGGTACTTGTCGAACGCGTGATCCATCCGCTGAAGAAAGTGCGCGATCCATCCGATATCGTTTTCCACCGAGACGATTTTGAGCTGCGGATAACGCTCGAGCGCACCGCCGAAAATCAGTTCGGTCAACGAGCGCTCGACCGAATGATGCAGCGCCGGATAGCCCTTCATCACACTATGGAAGTCGCTGCCACCGCGGCGCTCGGTCAGGATATGCAGGCTTATCGGCAGCGCATGATCCTGCGCCGCCGCCCAGAACGGATCGTATGACGGGTCGCTGTAGGGTTTCTCGGCCGGAGCCGCGCCCCAGATCATCGCACCGCGCAGGTCCTTGCGAGCAGCGTGCTCTAGCTCCGCGACTCCCGCGCCCGGCTCGTCGAGCGAGATCATCGCCACTCCCGCCAGGCGGCGCGGGTTGTGCGCGCAGTAATCCGCCAGCCAATCGTTGTACGCGCGAAAACTCGCGGCGCGTAACTCGCCGTCTTCGAGCTGAAACAGACGCATCCCGAGGCTCGGGTAGAGAACCTCGCCAACCACGCCGTCGCGCTCCTGATCCTTGATTCGTTCGACCGGATCCCATGCCGACGGCCGCACGCCCGGGTATCCGGCCGCCATCGCCGTGCCGAACTGCTTCGGATCGACGCCGGCGACGGCAAAGCCCGCGACCGGAAACGGACGCAATCCCTCGGCGGCGAAAAAATCGCCCTCGCGATCGCCTACGCGCTTGACCACGCGCGGCGCGCGATCGCCGAATCGGCGATCCATCCGCGCGGTCCATACGTCGGCTGGCTCGATCACGTGCGAGTCGGCGGAAAAAATTCTCTCTGGGATCATCGCTGCGGCCTCCTTCGATCGCGAAGGGTCTACCGCCCGTTTAACGCCGCGCGAAACCGCGCGTCAAGCGCACGGCCCACTACGGATTGAACTGGTTGAAGATTCCCGAGTACGGGAATTGCGACTGGAGAATTCCGCTGCAATCATCGCTCGCGTAGCGTTGGGTACCACCGGCACATTCCACGTCTCGCGCCGCCGACCAGAACGAGAGTAGCTCGAAGCCATTGCTAGTCGCGTAGCTCTCGAGCAACTGCACGTCTGCAAGGGTGAAGGTCTCGCCGCCCCCGTCGTTTACGCCAAGTCGACCGCAGCGATCGCACCAGCGCGAGCGGACGCTGCGAAAATCAGGACCTATGCCAGAATTCCAGTGAAAATGTTGCGGATAATGCGGCGAAGGATATTGCGGCCAGCAGCAAACCGGCGGAAGTCTTCAATCGATCTCCTGGCGAGCGCACAATAGCGACAAATTGTAGGTAGCTGCTCCTCGGCGATACAACCTCCCAACCGAACGCGGACATTTCAGGGGCGCGCGCCAAGCCCGTGCGCGCGATCGAGCAGCTCGCGCGCGGCGCGGCGGAATTTCTCGCTCGTGGCCTCGCCACCGAGCATCCGCGCCAGCTCGTCGGCGCGCGCGGGCTCGGGCAATATCGCGACCAGGCTGCGGGTCGAGCCGCGACGCTCTTCTTTCTCGACATGAAAATGGGTCTCGGCAAAGGCCGCAATCTGTGCCAGATGGGTGACGCACAATATCTGATGATAGCGCGCGAGCTGGCCGAGTTTGCGCCCGACGACGGTTGCAACCTCACCGCCGATTCCGGCGTCCACTTCGTCGAAGATCATCGTCGCGACACCGCGCCGCTGAGCCTCGAGCCTCTTAAGCGCGAGCATCACGCGCGAGAGCTCCCCGCCCGACGCGATCTTCGCAAGCGGCATCGGAGACTGCCCGAGATTGGGCGCAATATGAAACTCGACCGCGTCGGAGCCGGAAGCGCCTAGGCGCGCGCCCTGGTAAATGAAAGCGGCGTCCTCGGCGCCGAGCGGCGCGAGACGCGGCTCGAATCCCGGCGAGCGCATTCCAAGCGACTTGAGCTCTGTTTCCATCTTGCGCTTGAGCTCCGCGGCGGCTGCCGCGCGCCGTGCATTGAGTTGCTTGGCGCGCTCCGCCAAATCATCCAGCGCGATGGCGAGCGCGCGCTCGGCGTCCGCTTTTGACTCTGCGACGTTCTCGAGCTCCGCGATTTCGGCGCGCGCGCGAAAGAGAGTCTCGAGCGCGCTGTCGATCGAGCCGCCGTACTTACGCTTAAGCCGCGCAAGCTCCTGGAGCCGGTTGTCTATTTCTTCCAGACGAGCGGGATCTGCTTCGACTCGGGCCGCATAGGCGGACAACGCGCGCGCCGCTTCTTCGAGATTCGCCCGCGCGGTCCTGATCATCTCGAGCGGCATGCCGAGCTTGGCGTCGAGTGTTACTGCTTCGACCAGGCGCGTCTCGGCGGCGGCTAAGGCGTCAACCGCGGCGCCCTCCGCGCCGTAGAGTGACGCTTCCACTTCGGCCGCGGCCTCCGCAAGGCGAGAGGCGTTAGCAAGCACAACGCGCTCGGCGGCGAGCGCCTGATCCTCGCCTGGCAAGAGAGCTGCGCGATCGAGCTCGGTCAGCCGAAAGCGCGCGAGTTCCAGCAGATCCGCGCGCTCGCGTTCGCGCCGCCCGAGCTCGCCGAGACGCGTCTCAAGCTCGCGAGTTTGATCGAACGCCGCGCGATAGGCGGCCAGTTCGCCGTCGAGCCGGGCGTAGCGATCGAGAATTTCGCGGTGACTCTCTGCGCGCAAGAGCGACTGTTGCTCGTGCTGTCCGTACACCTGAACGAGGGCGGCGCCGATTTTCGCGAGGCTCTGAACGGTCGCAAGATCGCCGCCGATCGTGACGCGCGAGCGGCCGCCTTCAACGATGACACGGCGCATCAACAGCTCGCGCTTGCCGGTTTCGGGCCCATCGAGGCCGGGAACTCCGCCCTCGATCTCGAACAGCGCTTCGACGACCGCCTCTTTCTGCCCCGCGCGAATCATGTCAGGTGACGCGCGTTCGCCGAGCAGCAAACCCAGGGCAGTCAGGATGATGGTCTTTCCGGCTCCGGTCTCGCCGGAGAGCACATTCAGGCCTGAACCGAACTCGAGCTCGGCTTCTTCGATAATCGCGAAGTTGCGGATGCGCAGTAGTGCCAGCATCGCGGGCCGCTAGCCCCAGTGCAGCTTGTCGCGCCAGATTTCGAAATACGGGTGCGCCGAACGCACGAGCGAGACCGCAGAGCGACCGCGGCGAACACGGATCGCGTCTTCGGCGCCGACGATCGAAGACTCCTGCCCGTTGACCAGCAACGTTGCGTCATGGTCGGGGGCTTTCACGCGGATTTCAATCTCGAATGTATCCGGCAGCACTACCGGCCGGTTGGACAACGTATGCGGACAGATCGGTGCGAGCACCATTACGTCGAGAGTCGGATAGATGATCGGACCGCCGGCGCTGAGTGCGTACGCTGTCGAGCCGGTCGGCGTCGCGATGATCAATCCGTCGGCGCGATAGGAACAGAACGGCTTGTGATCGGCGATCACCTCGAGCTGAAGCATCCGTCCGAGCGGTCCGCGATTGAGCACGATATCGTTGACCGCAACGAAGCGTTCCAGACGCCGCGAATCGCGCTCGAGCCGCTCGACCGTGGTGTCGAGAGTGATTCTGCGATCGACCTCATAGTCGCCGGCGAGCACACGATCGAGCGCGGTCTTGGCCTCGTCGATCGTCACCTCGGTTAAAAATCCCAGCCCGCCCAGGTTCACACCCAGGATTGGCGTTTCCCGCGCCGACGCCATCCGCGCCACGCCGAGCAGGGTACCGTCTCCGCCCAGCACGACGATCAGATCGACCCGCTCAGCCAACTCGCTTCGCGTGGCTGGCTCCGCGCCGAGCCGCGCGGCGATTTCCGTGTCCGCAACGGGAATGACGCGCCGGGTCCGCAGATGCCGGGCAAGATTCTTTGCGAGCGTGACTGCGTCGGACCGATCGCGCTTGACCACCAGGCCGACGGACTTTATGGAGCGTTTAGCCACCGCGCTTTGGCAATTATCATGCGCCGGATCGCGCGGCAACGCAGGCGCGACGCACCCGATCAGTGCGAAATCGATTCGCCGGACGGGATATTCGGATTGTTGCCGTACACGATCGCTTCCGCGTCAATATAGTAGCCAACCAGTCCCTCTGTCGTTTGCGATTTACTGGTCAGGATCACGATCGCATCCGCGCCGCTCTCACAAGCCTTGCGCTTGATCGCCGGCAGCACATCGGATTCCGAGTCGTAAACGCTTCCACTCGCCTCGACCAGTCCCACCTTGCGGTACTGCGTCAGCGGCTCGTGGCGCAGCACCGGAATGTCGCAGTCGGGAGGCTTGGCAGCAGCGCCGGAGGGCTCGATTTCGGTATAGACCGCTTGCGGCGGCAGCGTGGCAGCCTTGAGGCATCCGGTCACGAACGTCGGTACCGCGAGAATCGCAATCATAATTAAGAGATGTCGCACGACGCTAACGAATAGCCGCAATCGCCGGCGCTCGGCAAGTATGCAGCGGCGATGACATCGCCAGCGCGATCACGCTAAGATGCAGGCCGGGCGCGGAATAATCGCCGAAATGCCGACGATGGCACCATTGATCAATCACGACCGTCCTCTACTCGGCGCGCATGTCTCAATTGCGGGCGGCGTTTCGGAAAGCCTCGCGCGCGGCAAGGAGCTCGGATGCGAAGCGATCCAGATTTTTACCAAGTCGTCACGGCAATGGGCATCCAGGCCCTACACTGAAGAGGAAATCGCAGCATTCAAGCGCAACTGGCGCGAAACCGGAATCGCGATCGTCATCGCGCATGATTCATATCTGCTGAACCTCGGGGCTCCCGCTGAACCGCTGCGCAAACGTTCAGTCGGCGGATTTGTTGACGAGCTCGAACGCTGCGAGGCGCTCGGCGTGCCGTTCTTGATAGCGCATCCGGGAGCGCATGTCGGATCGGGCGAAGAAGCGGGAATCAAGACGATTGCGAAATCGATCGATGAGGCGCACGTCGCCTGCAAAGGCTTCTCGGTAAAAGTCGCGCTCGAGATTACGGCTGGTCAGGGCAGCAACCTCGGCCACAGCCTTGCGCAGATGGGCCAGATCTTCGACGCGGTCACGGAAAACGATCGCCTGCGGCTATGCTTCGATACTGAGCACGCATTCGCGGCCGGCTACGATCTGCGCTCGGCCGAAGGCTTCGAGCAAACCTTCGCGGAACTGGACAAATACATCGGGCTCAAACGGCTGGCTGCGTTTCATCTGAATGATTCGCTCAAGCCATTTCATTCCCGCGTCGATCGGCATCAGCATATCGGCAAAGGATTCATCGGCACCGAGGCGTTCGGGCGAATCATAAACGATCCACGTTTCGCCGGGATTCCGATGTGCCTCGAAACCGAACCCGGCGAGGAAAGCAAGGATATCGCCGCCGATCTCGCGACGCTGCGCGGCCTGCTCAAGTAACTACTCGCACTATAGTCATTATCAATGGTCAAGCGAATACTCACTGGAGACCGGCCGACCGCGCCGCTGCATCTCGGGCACTACGCCGGCTCACTGCAGAATCGCGTCAAGTTGCAGAACGAATACGATACTTTTGTTCTGATCGCCGACGTCCAGGCGCTGACCGACAATTTCGAACGGCCCGAGATGCTCGAGACGAACGTTCTCGAGGTCGCAACTGACTATCTCGCCGTCGGACTCGATCCTGAAAAGGTTAAGATAGTCGTTCAGTCGATGGTGCCGGAGCTGACTGAGCTTACAATTTACTACATGAATCTGGTGACGACGGCGACGCTTGAACGCAATCCGACCCTGAAGGAGGAAATCAGACAGAAGAATTTCACCAAGGGACTGCCGGTCGGCTTCTATACATATCCAATCTCGCAGGCCGCCGACATCACCATCTTCAAAGCGGAGCTCGTTCCTGTCGGCGAAGATCAGCTACCGATGATCGAGCAGACGCGCGAAATTGTGCGCCGCTTCAACCGGCTGTACAAAAAGATCCTGGTCGAGCCGCGAGCGATGGTCGGCCAGGTCGCCCGGCTCCCCGGCACCGACGGGGGAGCCAAGATGTCCAAGTCGATCGGCAATTGTATCTATCTGGGCGATTCATCCGAGCAACTGCGCAAGCGTGTGATGTCGATGTACACCGACCCGACGCGGATTCATCCGACCGATCCCGGCCATGTCGAGGGCAACCCGGTCTTTATCTACCACGACATATTCAATCCCAATAAGGATGAGGTCGATGATCTGAAGGACCGCTACGTAAATGGAACGGTCGGCGACGTCGAGGTGAAGGAAAAGTTGTTCAAAGCGCTAAACGGCTTTCTGGAACCGATTCGTGCGCGGCGCTCCGAGTATGCGTCCAAACCCGAGCGCGTGCGTGAGATTATCGTAGAGGGAACGCGCAAGGGACGCGCGGTCGCGCAGGAGACAATGGAAGAAGTCCGCGCCGCGATGAAGATCGCGTACAAACTCTAGCCGCAGCCGGACTGACTAATACGATTTGGCGAAGTATGCGCGCTCGGCCGCTGGTTCTCTACATACTATACACTTTCCGGGAGAAACCGACTGATTCAGAGGAATCGCGCGGCAGGATGCTTTGGTCTGTTCGCGGATTTTGGTTTCGCACGCGGGATTCCCGCACCAATAGACATTCGCGAATCCTCCGCGACCCTCGCCTTCCATCTGCTTTGCCAAGTCCGCGTATGAATCGAACTCGCGAATCTGCTTGGCCATTGAGACCCTCGCCTGCTCAAACAAGCTCTTCTGAATCTCGTCGAGGATTTCGCGCGCGCGCGTCGCCAGCTCCGGGATCGCGGCTTTGGATTTCGCCTCCGGACCCTTGCGATCGCGCCGCGCCATGACTGCCTCTCCCGACGCCACATCGCGCGGGCCAATCTCGATTCGCAACGGAACGCCGCGCATCTCCCAGTCGTTAAATTTGAACCCGGGAGTTAAACCCTCGCGCGTGTCGAGACGCGCACGCAGTCCGGCGTTTTCCAGCGATTCCAAAATAGCGCGCGCCGACGCCATCACCTGCGCACCCTCTTCGGCTTTGCGATAGATCGGCACGATCACCACCTGCGTCCCCGCTACCGCAGGCGGGAGCCGGAGACCCTGGTCGTCGCCATGGACCATCACGATCGCGCCTAGCAGGCGGGTTGAAACGCCCCAGCTCGTCTGCCACGCGTGCTGCATCTGGTTCTGATCGTCGAGAAATTTGATGTCGAAGGCTTTAGCGAAGTTCTGCCCCAGGAAGTGCGACGTTCCACATTGCAGTGCGCGCCCGTCGCCCATCAGACCCTCGATCGTGTAGGTCTCTTCCGCGCCGGGGAAGCGCTCGGCCGCGCTCTTGCGCCCGACGATGAGCGGAATGGCGAGATATTCCTCGACGAACCCGCGATAGACCTCGAGCATCGTGAGCGTCTCGCGCTCGGCCTCTTCGCGCGTCGCATGCGCGGTGTGTCCCTCCTGCCATAGAAATTCCGCGGTGCGCAGAAAGATCCGCGTGCGCATTTCCCAGCGCAAAACGTTGCACCACTGATTGACCATCGTCGGCAAATCGCGATGCGAATGAATCCACTGCGCGAACATGTGATTAATGATCGTTTCAGAAGTCGGGCGCACCACCAGCGGTTCATCGAGTTCCTTGCCACCCCCGTGAGTGACGACCGCGATCTCGGGCGCAAAGCCTTCGACGTGCTTGGCCTCCTTCTGCAGGAAGCTCATCGGTATCAGCACCGGAAAGTAGGCGTTACGCGCGCCGGTCTTTTTGATCCGGCGATCGAGCTCCGCTTGCAGCGCTTCCCAGATTGCGAAGCCGTCGGGGCGGAAGACTATGCATCCGCGCACCGGCGAATAGTCCGCCAACTCGGCGCGCAGCACGATATCGTTGTACCACTGCGCGAAATCCTGGCTGCGGGGTGTAACTTTGCGGTCGTCCTGCTTTTCAGCCATCGCGGGCCATCCTCTACGTATCGTCAAAGGGACAAGTCTCCGGCTATTATCTGCGTGGATCAATGCGTGGGTTGAGAGCCCGGGGAGTATCCGCATGCGCGTCAAATTTGCTTCATCGCTTCTCGTTCTGGCGATAGCCATACCGATCGCCGCGCTCGCCGCGCCGATGGAACCGGCTTCCGCGGCCGAGCAGGCGGCAAGAACGATCGTGGTGTCCGGCAGCGGCGAAGCCAGCGTGCCTCCCGACTATGCAGTCCTCGACTTTGCGATCGAGACGCATGCGCAGACCGCTGCCGAAGCCGCCAAGCGCAACGCTGCGCTCGCAACCAAGGTCATGGACGCCCTCAAGTCCAAGCTCGCGGGCAATGGACAGATTTCGACCGGAGGATATTCGCTCAATCCAGATTATCGGCAGCATCCGGGCGAGGACAACGCGACGATCATCGGATACAACGCGCAGAACTCGATTCGCGTCGAGACCGGGACGCTCGATTTGGTCGGCCCTCTGATCGATTCGGCGATCGCCGCCGGCGCCAATCGCATCAACTATCTGAACTTTACCGTCAAAAACAATGTGAAGGCGCGCTCGCAGGCTATCACCGCCGCGGCGCACGACGCGCAATCGCAAGCACAAGCCTTGGCGGCGGCGCTCGGGGTCAAACTCGGCAGCGTGCTGAAGGCCTCGACCGAGGCCGAGGTTCGACCGATCCCGATGATGCGCGCGATGGCCGTTGGGATGGCGGCAAATGTCTCCACGCCGATCGAGGCTGGTCAGGTGACGGTGCCGGCCAATGTGACTCTCACTTATGCGATTGAATGACGCAGGCGAGACAGCAAAACTGGAACCCGAATCTGATCATGCTGAGACCTGGAGATAGCGCGCCGCCGTTCGACCTTCCGGCCGCGATCGGCGACCGCGTTGGCCGCGTCACGCTTTCGAAGCTCGACGACGAATTGATCGTCCTGTTTTTCTATCCGCGCGATTTTTCCTTCATCTGTCCGACCGAGGTGACCAGCTTCAACCAATCGCTCGGCCTGTTTCGCGCCGAAAAGACGGCCGTAATCGGCGCGAGCGTCGACGACGCCGAGAGCCATCGCCGATGGTCGCGCGAACTCGGTGGTCTGGACCTGCCGCTCATTGCCGACGAGGGAGGTGCGGTCGCCAGAGCGTACGGGGTCTTCGATGAACAAGAGAAGGCTGCGATGCGCGCTACGTTCATTATCGATCAGGCGCGCAAAATCGCGTTCTCAGAAGCGTGCCCGATTAACATCGGACGCAGCGTTGGCGAAACGCTGCGCATCGTCCAGGCACTGCGCAGCAACCGCCTGTGCCCCGCCGATTGGACGCCGGGCGGCCGCTTCGGGCCAGCCGACCGGAAATTCTGAATCGCCCTTGGCTTTGTCAAATCCAGGCGAGAAGCGCCGGCTGTTTGAGCGGCTCTCGAGCGTGCGCGAAATCGTCTTCGGCGCACAAGACGGCGTGCTCACCACCGCCGGGGTTCTTGCGGGACTCAGCGGCGCCGTCTCGGACCACACACAGATCGTTCTTGCAGCACTAGCCTCGACCGCTGCGGGCGCGCTCTCAATGGGTGCGGGTGCGTACTTGGGCGCACGGGCCGAGAGCGAAGTGATGGCCAGCGAGGTCAGGCGCACCCGCAGCGAGGCCGCGCAGCGTCCGTACGTCATGCAGGAGGCTCTCCTGGCGGAGTTCGAGAAGCAGGGTCTCACTCGCGAGGCGGGCTACCGCGTCGTGCAACTGCTCAGCAGCTCCCCGGAATTGCTGATGGAAACCGCGGAGGAAAAAGTTTACGGGCTCGCCGGCGCAATGCGCTCGAACGCGGCTCTCGACGGGGTCGTGATGGGCATCGCGTTCGCGGTCGGCGCGGTGGTGCCGCTACTGCCTTATCTGCTGGTGCCCGGAACGGACGCCGCGTTGGTTTCTGCGCTTGGCGCAACCGCGTTGGCGCTCTTCGGAGTCGGATATTTTGAGGGCTGGATGGCGCGGCGCACGCAGCGCTGGCGTTCGGGCATGCGCTTTCTTGCGATCGCGCTGGCGGCCGCGGTAATCGGATATCTGATTGGACTGGCGATCTCTCCGCTTGGAGCAACCGCGGGATGATCGCCGCACCGCAACTGATCGCATACGCGTCGCTCGCCGGGTTTGTGGCGCATTACCGCGCCCTGCGATCCTCGCCGTCGCTCTCTGACGGCGAGCGGAAGACCCTCACCGAAATGCGCGCGCTGCTCGATTCGCTTCCATCAGAAGATCGCACCGCGCTCGATTCGGACGCGACCGACTCCGCCGCCGAGCGTCGCCGCGAGCGAGCGCTGCGCACACTGCACCGCGCGCTCTTCAAGCGCGGGATGATTTCAGGCTGATCGATGCTGACCTATCTGGCGCGGCGAATCGCGTTTGGCGCTGCGGTCCTGGTCGGCACCACACTAATCACATTCCTGATCGCATACGTAATTCCCGCCGATCCCGCGGTAACGATGGCCGGGGCGAAGGCCGACCCACAAACGCTCGCGGCGATCCGCCATCAACTCGGCCTCGATCAGCCTCTGTACGTACAATATGCGCACTATCTCGATCGCGCCGCGCACGGCGACCTCGGGCGCTCGTACGTCCGCCGCGAGAGTGTCTCCGCCCTGATCGCGAACCGCTTTCCTGCAACCGCGATCTTGGCGCTCGCCGCTATGGCGCTGTCGCTCGTCCTGGGCGTCGCGATGGGCTCGGTCGCGGCGGCGTATCGTGGCCGCGCGGCCGACAACACTCTGCTCGTCGTCTCGCTCGCGCTCGTCTCGATGCCGGTGTTCTGGCTCGGCACGATGCTGCTGATCGCGGGCGGACTGTACCTGCGCGCGTTTCCGCTCGGCGGATTTAGCGGACCGCTGAGTCTCGTGCTGCCGACGCTGACGCTCGCGCTCGGCTCGGCGGGTTATTACTCGCGAATTCTGCACACCAATCTGACCGACGCGATGGATCAGGATTACATCCGCACCGCGCGCGGGAAGGGACTCTCGGGCGCACGCGCGATGCTCACGCATGCGATGGCGAATGCGATGCTGCCGCTGGTGACGATCGCGGGGCTCGATCTCGCCAGCATGTTCTCTGGCGTGGTGCTGACCGAAACGGTTTTCAACTGGCCGGGAATCGGGCGGCTTGCGTACGAAGCGGTGTTCAACCTGGATATTCCGTTGATCATGGGAATCGTGCTGTTCAGCGCGCTCTTGATTGTCACCGCGAATATCGCAGTCGATATCCTTTATGCGTGGCTCGATCCGCGCATCCGGCTGGAGCGAGCGCGATGACGCCGCGGCGGCTCAACTGGCTCGAATTGGTTGGCGGCGCGATGGTGCTGAGCCTCGTCCTCGTCGCGATTTTCGCCCCGCTGATCGCGCCCTGCGATCCAACTCGCGCGGCCGCCACAACCTTTGGCGATCCAGGTGCACCGTCGATGCGATTTCCGCTCGGCACCGACCAGCTCGGCCGCGACGTCCTGTCGCGAATCATTTTCGGCGCGCGCATCTCGCTGGTGGTCGGAGTCACCGCGATGGCGCTCACCATGGCGATCGGCGTCACGATCGGTCTCGGCTCAGGTTTCTTCGGCGGTGCGATCGATCTGATTCTGATGCGGTTCACGGACGTGATGCTGTCGCTGCCGTTTCTGTTGCTCGCGATGGCGCTGGTCGCTGTTCTGCGCCCGAGTCTGTTAAGCGTGCTGCTCGTTATCGGCGTGGTCTCGTGGACGCAAGTCGCGCGAGTGGTTCGCGCCGAGGCTATGTCCATGACGGCGCGTGACTTCGTGCTCGCGGCGCGAACCCTCGGCGCTCCGGCGCCACGCTTGATCTTGCGCCACGTTCTGCCGAATCTCGTGCCGATCATCGTCGTGATGGCGATGCTCGGGACGTCGGGAACGCTGTTGCTCGAAGCCGCGCTGAGCTTCCTCGGACTCGGCGTGCCGCCGCCCGCGCCGAGTTGGGGGCGTATGGTCGCGGAAGGAACCATGTATTTTCGCACCGCGCCCTGGCTCGCGATCTCGCCGGGGCTCGCGATCTTTTACGCTGTGCTCGGCTTCAACCTTCTGGGCTACGGCGTACTCAGGCGGCGCGCGCGATGACATTCTGGGAGCGCGGTGCGCTTGCAGGCGTGGCGCTTGCGGCGATTTTGGTGTGCGGATGCCGCTCGGGCGGCGCGCCAGAATTTCCGCCGCATGCGATGGTGCTTAGGCTGGCCGATGCGTACGATATTCCGACGCTTGACCCGGCGGCCGGTTACGACACGTTGTCGTGGACCTTCGAGCAGGCAATCTTTGACACCCTGGTTCGCTACGGCGAGGATAATGTCGAACTCGAGCCGGATCTCGCGACGAGCTGGGAATCCGCACCCGACGCGACGAGCTTCACCTTTCATCTTCGCCACGACGCGCGCTTTTCGACTGGGCGCGCCGTCACCAGCAACGACGTGCGGTACGGAATCGAACGTGTGATCGATCCGGCGACGCGTTCCAAGGGGATGGAATACTACCGCGGGATCGCGGGCGCCAACGAGTTCGCGGCGCATCGCACGGCCTACGTCAGCGGAATCGAGACGCCCGACGCGTGGACGATTAGTTTTCATCTGACTGCACCCGATCCGATTTTTCCACACAAGCTAGCGATGCCGTTTGCGGCGGCGGTCCCGCGCGAAGTCGTAGCGCGATGGGGCGACGATTTTTCGCATCATCCGATAGGCAGCGGCGCGTTCATGCTGCGTGAATGGAAGGGCGGTCAGCGGATAGTGATCGCGCGCAATCCTTACTACTTCGACAAGCGATTGCCGCGGCTTGACGCGGTAGTCGATTCGCTCGGAGTCGATTCCGAGCTCCAATGGCTGCGATTCGAAGCCGGCGATCTGGATTTGGTCGCGCAGATTCCGCCCGCGGAGTTTCCGAACGTGATGAAAACTCCCGCGCTCGCGAAGCTGGTGCTGCGCAAAACCACCGTGACCACCGAGTACCTGGGTATGAACTGTCAGATGCCGCCGTTCACTGACATTCGCGTCCGTCGCGCGATGAGCTACGCGATCGATCGGCACAAGCTGGTTGCGATCTTAAACGGCCGCGGCGTGGTCGCGCATGAGCCGCTGCCACCAAACATGCCCGGCTTCGTCCCTGACCTCGAAAGCTATTCGCACGACCCCGCGCGGGCGCGCGCGCTGCTCGAATCAGCGCACCTGGGCGGAGGATTCAGCTTTGAAATCTGGATGCGGGCGGACACGACGGTGTTGATGCTCGGACAATCCATCCAACAGGATCTCGCCGAGGTCGGCGTCAGTGCTATTCTGAAGCCGGTCGCGTGGGGACCGTTTCTCGAAGCGATTCGTCAGCCGCATACCGCGCCGGCATTTCTCTACGCATGGGAAGCCGACTTTCCTGATCCGGCCAACGTGCTCAGCACGCTGCTTTCGCGCAGCCAATGGGGCTCGAACAACGACAGCTTCTACTACAATCCCGAATTCGAAGCGTTGCTCGATCGCGCCGCCCGCGAAACCGATCTTACGCAACGCTACGCTCTATATGATCAGGCGCAGCAGATCGCGATCGCCGACGCGCCGTGGGTGTTCCTCTACTATCCGGTAATCGACGTTATCCATCAGCCCTGGGTGCATGACTACGTTCTCAACCCGATGCGTCCGACCCGCTTCGAGCACGTCTGGCTCTCCCCGCGCATTAGATGAGCAGGTCGTCAAATCGGAGAATTTAGCCAACTTGGCCAAGTCGCGCCGATCCGATAGAGTAGAGGTATGAAGATCGCAAAAGTTGCGAAGATCGGCCAACTCCGCGACGGCCTGTCGCGCTATATCAAGCACGTGCGCTCCGGCGGTACCGTGGTCGTCTATGAACGCGATACCCCTGTCGCGGAGATCATCCCAATTCGCCAACCCAGATCACGCGCAGGAAAAGACGAAGAGCGCATCGCACGACTCGAGGCACAGGGCAGTATCGTCCGAGGCGCTGGAACCGGAAAATGGTTCCAAAAGTACACCGCGTTGAAGATTCCTGGCGCGGCGAGCGTCCTTCAAGCATTGCTCGAAGAGCGTGAAACCGGCTGGTGAAGTTCTGGGATTCTTCCGGACTAATTGCGCGATTTATCGAGGAACCTCAAAGCGCACTCGTACGAGCGTGGCACCGCGATGACCCGGGGGTAATCGTATGGGCTCTGAGCAGGGTCGAGATTGCCTCTGCGACAGCCCGACGTCGGCGAGATCAACCCGCGCTTGCTGGTTATTGGGACCGTATCCACCAAGACATCCTCAAGGCCTCTCGGGACTGGCTTGCGATTACGAACGTCTTCGCGGTCCGCGACCACGCCGAACGGATCGTGCGATCGCATCCTTTGCGCGCTGCGGACGCGCTTCAGCTTGGCGCTGCGATCGTCGCCGCGGAGGAAGAACCAATGTCGCTCGAATTCGTGACCCTCGACCGCAAGCTCGCCGACGCGGCCGCGAAGGAGGGATTTCGTGTCCTCGGTCCGCGTTGAGGCGGCCACTCCTACTTCGCAAGCACCAGGAAATCGCGCGCTCGGTAGAGTCCCGTGATCGTTTTCGCGTTAACGATTTCTCCGCGATCGATCATCGCGAAGGTCTCTGTGAATGCGACTCGGCTGACCTTGATCACTTCGTCTTGGTCGAGCGCGCCATGGCCCGGTGACAACTCGCGCGCGAGGTAGAGCTCGATTCGCTCGTCGCAGAAGCTTGGAATCGTGACTATCCCGCCCAGATGATCCCACCTGGCTGCGGCCACGCCCGCTTCTTCGCCCAGTTCGCGGCGGGCGCAGGTCAGAGCGTCCTCGCCCGCGTTGCGGCATCCGGCGGGAATCTCCCAAATCCATGCGCCGATCGCATGACGCCACTGACTCAGCATCGCGACGGCACCGTCGGCGTCGAGCGCGACTATCGCGGCCGCGCCCGGATGCCGGATCACGGCGAGGTCCACCATCACTCCGTTGGGCAGCGTCGCGGTTTCGACGCCGAGATCGACGACGCCGAGTTTCAGGACGGAATGGCGCTTGGTATCCATCGAGAAAGATTCTTCCACGCGCGCGGCGCGCGCAAGTATCCGGCGATTTGCGCGGCTCTCCGAAACAAGCCGATAATTCGATGATGCCGCGCGTGATGATTCCGATCTTTTTCGATTACGCATCGACGCTGTGCTACGTCGCGTGGCGCATCGTGCGCGAGCTCGAGCCCGAGCTCGGCTTCGACGCGTTGTGGAAAGGGGTGCCAATCGCGCTGCGCGATCATCGCGCCAAAGCCGGCCGCGCAATCACCGACCTCGAACGCCAGAAGGTCCTGATGGTTGCCGCCGAGACCGGGATCGCGGTCGCGCCGCTCGAGCGCTGGATCGATTCATCCGCCGCACTGGAAGGCTCGGAACTCGCGCGCGACGCCGGAGTGTTTGCCGCGTATCACGAAGGGGTGTTTCGCGCCGCGTTTGAGGATCGCGCCGACATCTCCGCGTCGCCGATACTCGATGAAATCGCCGGGCGCGCCGGGCTGGACCCGCTCAAGTTTCACGAAGATTTGGAGAGCCGCCGGATGGCGCCGCGGCTCGAACAGCATCGGCGCGAAGCCGATGAGCATTCGGCGCTCGGCTATCCGACCTTTGTGCTCGGCGACTTCCCGATGATCGGGATTCAACCTGCCGACTCGATGCGCCTGTTGCTCGCGCGTTTCATCCGCCAGCGCGAGACCGAGCCGCAAGCGTAGCCGCGCGTCAGACGCGGCGTACTGAGATCAGCAGAAACGGCGGACGCCGCCGCTCCTCGGCGAGGTCCGGCTGCAAACGCACGAACTCCGCCGTACCCTCCGGTTCAAGCACGCGCGCGATCGCGAATCCTGAATCAATCAGCGTGTTGAGATAAGTCTCCATCATACGATGGTATTTGATCACGTCGTCAACGAACCATCGCGTGTGACGCACGCCCTCGTCGCGATAATTATCCACCGCCCAATGGCGTCTAGCGCCGGCGGCGTCAAGACACCATCCTTCGAGATTCGCTGGATTCGCGGTGATGATCGGATGCTCGACGGAAAAGACGAACCCGCCGCCCGGCTTGAGCCAGTGCGCGACGTTCGCACACACGCGGTCGAAGCGCTCGACGTAGTGCAGTGCGAGCGAGCTGGTCACCAGATCGAAGCTTTCAGGAGCGAACGCCGCGTCTTCGATTGGACAATTGATATACGTAACCCCGTCAACCGTGTTTTCGCCGCGCGCCCGCTCGAGCATCCGGGTCGAGATGTCGATACCGACCACAGAGGCCGCGCCCTGCTCGCGCATCAGGCGCGACCACTTGCCGAAGCCGCATCCGAGGTCGAGCACGTGAAGCCCGTCGAGCGGCGGCAGCATCGAATGCAGCGCCGGCCATTCCAGCGCGGCATTGAGGCCACCTTCGTGGCGGCGCAATTGCGAGTAGCCCTCGAAGAATTGGGGATTGTCGTAGATGTTCTGTTTCATCGCGAATCACTGTTCCAGCGCCGCGATACAAGCCTCGCGGATTTTCCACAGTTCATCGAAGCCGAGGCCGCGCGGCGCTTCCGCTGACGCGATCCAGTCGCGCATCCATCGCTGATGAAGTGCGATCTTGTAGTCGCCGATTTGCTCCGGCGAAATTTCCTCTTCATGAAGAAACCGCGCGATCGGCTCCGCCGAGACGCCCGCGATCTCGCGCGTGACGTCGATCCGATCGGCGCGATAGCGAAGGTAGCAATGCGCTTCGGGAACGTACTCGAGTCCCTTCGCCGCAAGCACGCGTCTAACGCCCGGCGTGTTGCGTTCAGTCATTCGATAGATTCCGATCATGAGCGCGATTTCGATCCGCTGCTCGAGCGCAAGCCGAGCCAGCAGTGCATGCTTGGTGCTGCACGTGCCTCGATGTTCGCGAATCACGATCAGCGGATCGGTGCGAGACCTGTTGCGCCCGTACGGAAGCGCATGGACATAGCGAGCGGCGGCGCGAAAATCCTTCGAGCCGGCGGATACGAACGCGCGAGTGATCTCGCCTGCGTCCGCGAGCGCGCAATCGGGAAGAGCGTCCCAGGATTTCACGAACCTTGCTCCGGGCTGAGATCGTAGCGCTCGCCGGGCATCGAGTCATCGCCGCAAGGGCATGGCAGAGGAATGCACTGGATCAGCGCGAGAGAAACACCGGGCACGGAGAATTGCGCAGCACGTATTCCGTGGTCGAACCGAGCACCATCTCGATTATCCTGCTGTGGCCGTATGCGCCGATAAACAGCAGGTCGGCGTCGCGCTCTTTCAGGAACTTGATTATCTCCTCGTTGGCGTGGCCCGCGAGCAGTTTGAATTCCGCCGGCGGCGTGTACGGCTCGAAATACTTGCGCGCCTCCTCGAGCGTGCGCTCGCCCAACTTCGGATCGCGCGCGACCGTCACCACAGTGAGCGCGACGCCGAGTCCGTTTGCGACCTCCGCCGCCGCGCGCATCGCGCGCGAGGCCCGCTCACTGCCGTCATAGGCAAGGACGGGGCGCTGGATCTCGCGGAATTTCATCGGCGCGATGAACAGCGGACGAGGGCATTTGCGCGCCACCGCCTCTGCAGTCGAGCCGAGCAGTCCGCTCGAGAAACGTTCGTTGACGCCGCGATGCCCGATCATCACCAGGTCGGCGCTCTTGGCGCGATCGCAAATCTGGTTGGCGACGATCCCCATGTCCAGCACGGTCTCGGCGGCAAGGTTTTCGCGCTGGGCGGCGGCGGCGAAATCGTCGAGCACCGTCCGTCCGCGCGCGGTCAGCACCTCGCGCATCTTCGAGGAAAAGTCCAGATATGGTTCAAGACCGAGCGAACCTGATATATCATGGAAGAAGGATCCCTCGATCGACACGATATCGACGACATGGACTCCAATCAGGGTCGCGCCAAGGCGACGAGCGATGTTAAAGGCATAGGCCTGTGCGTTGCGGGAATGTTCGGAGGTGTCGATGCCGACGAGAATTTTCTTGATCAACGGGCAGTCCTCCGTTTGGAGTTCCGCGATATCACGACGCGCGGGTGAGCCTCAAGAGGCGGCCAAGGGCGGCAAGCCAAAAGGCGGTATGCGATGAGCGAGCAGAAAGAATCACGGCTCCTCAAGCTGGTTGAAGAATTGAGCGAGGCCGCGGGACGAGTCGGCCTGGAAGTGCGCCGCGAGCGGATCTTGCGCGAGGTCGGTTACCGCGCGCGCGGCGGAGCCTGCCGGCTGCGCGAAAAGGACCTAGTTATCATCGATCGCGAACAGCCCGCCGCCGAGCAGCTCGAAGTGCTGGCGGAAGCGCTGCGTTCGCACGATCTGGAAGCGTTGTACCTGTCTCCTGCCGCGCGCCGTGTCGTGCAGCCGGGAGCAGGCGCGCAATAGGCGAAACCGATGCCTCGAGGGGAGCATACCGCCGAGCATACCCGCACTATCGTCGGCCACATGCCGCACGCCAGCGCCGAAGAGCGGATGAGCACGTTTCATTCGCGGCTCAAGGATCGCGGACTCAAGTCCACCGGCCAGCGCGACGATATCGCGCGCGTGTTTTTCGGAATCGGCCGCCATATCAGTGCCGAGGAACTTTATGCCGAGGTCAAGAAGGTCAATCCGCACGTCGGCTACGCGACCATCTACCGCACTCTGCGTCTGCTGCGCGAGTGCGACTTGCTGCAAGAGCGCCATTTCGATGAAGGCCAGGCACGCTACGAGGCGACCGGCGAGCGGCATCACGATCATTTCATTTGCGAGCGCTGCGGCAAGATTATCGAGTTCGAAAACGACAATATTGAGCGCCTGCAAGAGATGGTCGCACGCGAGCTCAAAGCCCAGTTACGCCGCCACAAAATGGAACTGTACGGCATCTGCGCCGAATGCCTGGCGCGTGGCGAGCGCTAGCCACTGCGCGAGGCTCGTGGTGCCGCAATCTGATTTCGGGAGAGCATGATGGACAACCGCCCGCGGATGCTTGAAGGCTATCGCGTTCTGGATTTCACCCATTTCGTCGCGGGTCCTACCTGCACCCGGATTCTCGGTGAGATGGGCGCCGACGTGATCAAGGTCGAGCGCTCGATCGAGGGCGATCACGTCCGCGTACTCGGCCTGGTCCGCGACGGGATGAGTACCTACTACTTCCAGCACAATCATTCCAAGCGCAGCCTCGGCGTCAATCTGCGCGACCCGCGAGGACGCGATCTCCTGCTCAAAATGATTCCGAAGATCGATGTCGTCGTGGAGAATTTCGCGCCCGGTGTGATCGGCGAGATGGGCTTCGGTTACGAGGCGCTAAAGAAGATCAACCCGAAGATTATCATGTGCTCGGTCTCGGTCGCCGGACAGACCGGACCGCTCAGCTACAAGCCGGGCTACGATTACCTGGGCGCTGCGCTGGCAGGAATCACCGATCAGCTCGGCGAGCCCGAGGGTTCGCCGATCGTGCCGCCGATGGCGATCGGCGACGTATCGACCGGGGTCGCCGCCGCGATGGCGGTTGGCTTCGCTCTGCTGCATCGCGAGCGCACCGGCGAGGGGCAAATGCTCGATGCGTCGTTGCTCGATACATACTTCCACATGCACGAGCTCTCGGTTCCGGTGGTCTCTCTGCGTCCGGGTAAATTCGTACCCAAACGCGGAGGCGCGACGCATCCGACCGGAGCGCCATGCGGCGTTTACAAGGCGAGCGACGGTTATGTTTTCCTGGTCGTGCAACAGCATGAGATCGCACGGCTATGGAGAGCGATGAAACGGCCCGAGCTGGCCGACGACCCGCGCTTCAAGACCAATCGCGATCGACTCAAGAACAACCTCGTGCTGCGCGAAACGATCGAAGGCTGGCTGCAGAGCTTTCCCGAGCGCGACGCCGCCATCGCATTGCTCGACGCCGAGCGCGTGCCGTGCGCGCCCGTGTACAAGCTGGCGGAGTCGATGGCGCATCCCCATTTACGCGGACGCAAGACCGTGCGCCGCGTGAAGGACGAGACCTTCGGCGAATTCGATATCCCGGGGATGCCGGTGAAGTTTTCGGCGTGGCCCGACCGCACCGAGGTCAAAGCCTCGCGCATGGGCGCCGATAACGCGGCGATCGTAACCGAGGTCGCGGGCCTGTCGGCTGCGGAGGCCGAGGAACTCACGCACGCAGGAGTGCTGATCGCGGCGCCGGCTCCGGCGGCAGCGGCTTCCTGATTCTCGTTACGTCGAATTTCACCAGGCTCAGGAGGCGGTTCGATGATCAAATCGCGCGGACTGAGACATATCAATCTGAACGTGAGCGACCTTCAGCGATCGCTTGAGTTTTACCAGCACGCGTTCGGGCTTGAGATTCAATTCTGGGAAGGCAAGCGGATGGTGTTTCTGCGCTCGCCCGGCGCCGACGACACAATCACGCTGTGCCAGGCCGAAAAGAACATGCCGGTTGGCGGCGCGGGTGTGTCACACTTCGGCTTCGGCCTCGCCGAAAAAGGGAAAATCGACGAAGCGATCGCGCAGGTCGAGTAGGCGGGAGGAACGCTGCTGAGCCGCGGCAATCACGCACCGGAAGTGCCTTATGCGTACATTTCCGATCCCGACGGATATGTGATCGAGATCGGCAACAGCTAACGGCCAGAGATGAAGCACGCAGGAGCGCAGGCGCTCGATCAGGTCGAACCAATATTGAACAAGCTGCGCAAACTCGACGGCTTGAAGGAACGATCGCGCGGCGTCTTCTATCGCGGGCCGGCGGCGTTCCTGCATTTTCACGAGGATCCGGCCGGGATGTTCGCGGATCTGAAAACCGGCGACGATTTCGAGCGCTTCCCTGCGAACACTCGCGCCGAAATCGCGACGCTGCTCGATCGCGCCGTGAAAGCTCTCAAGCGCTAGTCAGGCGAGCGGCGGCGCGAGCGCGAGCCGCGATGCAAGTCGGCTGCCGCGCGAGGCAGCGCGTCGGGGCCCTCGCGATGCCGATAATTCATGTCGTTACCGCAATGCGGGCACGTGATGTCTTTCCACTGTACGAATTCTCCGCACAGCGGGCATCGGTAGTGATGCCGCGCCTTCCACCAAAACGCGAGCGCTGTCACCACCACCATCGCGATTCCGAAAATCGTCTGATACATCGCGCGCGCCTCGAAGGTTCAGGCCAGTCCGTCCTTCAGCGCCTGCTCGAGCGCCCCGATATTGCTGTGATGCCCGGCAGCCATCACGGTCAGAAACGCGTTCAGATGCGCATCGGTAACTGTCGGAAGGTTCTCTTCGATTCTCCGAATCACCCAGCGCTGCCCACGATTTAGTAGCTCGCACTTGGCGCGAAACTCTCCGACCGCGCGCACCTTCTCAACAAAATCTCCGGTTTTGTTGGACGCCGTTCCACCCAGACGGCGCACATGCTGTGCGAGTTCGTTCGCATAGTAACCCTCGTCGTGGCCGACCTTCTTGAGCATCTCGCGCATCACCAGCGAGCGCGCCTGCTCCGTCAATTCGTGCAGCACCCGGCCGCCGGCGCGCTCCGCCTCGCCGAGCGTGTTGAGAAATCCTTCCAGTTGCGTGTCCATCCCAGTCACTCCCATCCCGATTTATAGCATCGGCACGACAGGACAGTAGGCAGCGCCGAAGCCTGCATGACCCTCAATTGCGGTGCGAATCATTTTCGCGATCGGCTCGAGCGCACGTGCCGGATTGGTGCTCAGCGCGTACGCGGCATTTACGTGACCCGAAAGCAGCGACTGAATGAGGCTCGGCTGTTCCGGCAATTCCTCGATCGCGATTTCCTTGTTCGGGTCGAGCCGCGCCAGCTCCTTAACCTTGCGCAGCGCGTCGTCGAATGTACCGAGCGAGTCGACCAGTTTGATCGGCAGCGCCTGGTCGCCCGTCCACACGCGTCCCTGCGCAATCGCGTTAACGTCTTCGACGCTCAGATGGCGCCCGGCGGCGACAATTTTGACGAAGTATTGATAAGTGTCCCCGAGCATCTGGTTTTGAAACACCGCCGCCTGCGCGGGTGTGAAGTCGGTGAACGCGTCGAACATATCTGCGTTGGTGCCGTAGTTTACCGCGCCGGTGTTGAGGTACGCCTTCTGGGTCGCGGGCGTGATGTTGAATTTTCCGCCGAGCACGCCGATCGAACCGGTGATCGTGCCCGGCTCGGCGATAATCGCTGCGGCCGGCGTCGAAATCCAGTATCCGCCAGACGCCGCGTAGCCCGACATGCTGATCACGACCGGCTTCTTCGCCGCGGTCAGCTCGACCTGACGCCGAATCAGCTCAGAGGCGATCACGTCGCCCCCGGGCGAGTTGATCCGGAATACGACTGCGCGCACGGAATCGTCTTTGCGCGCGCTTTTGAACGCGGCCACTATATCGTCGGAGCCCATCGCATTGCCTTCCGGCGAGAGCATCGGATCGAAACCGCCCTGCCCCCGCTCGATCGCGCCCGAGCCGTACACGATCGCAATCTTGTCACCTCCCGGAGCGAAAGAGGCAAGGATCGATCCCGAGCTGCTGTAGTCAGAGTAGTCGACCAGCTTGTGTTCGGAATCGCCGCCACGATGCTTCGCGCGATCGGTGAACTGATCCTCGTACTCGACCTGGTCAACCAGCTTGTCCTTGAGGCTGACCTCAGCATTGAGTGGCGCCTGGTCCACGAAGCCTTTCACCGCGGCCGGATCGATATGGCGCTCGGCCGCGATCTGCGCGACGATCTGGTTGTACATGTCGCCGGCCAGCGCATCGTCTTCTTCATGCTGGGCGGGCGTGAAATCCTTTTGTGTGAAAATATTCCCCGCCGATTTGTATTTTCCGATCGCGCCGAAGTTCGGACGAATACCGATCCAGTCGAGCGTTCCGCGTGCGAATAATTCGCGGATCCCGACTCCGGTAATTCCGAGCGAACCCTGCGGCATCAGCGATACCTGGTCGGCCGCGGCCGCGACCACATACGGAAGATTGCCGGGCCCGAAGTCGCCCGCGCTCTCGATATACGCGGCGGTCCACTTGCCGGTCTTGCGAAATGACTTGATCAGCGCCGCGAGCTCCTGCGCCTGCGCGAGATCCATCTGCGGATCGATCACCTTTACCGCCAGCCCGACTATCCGCCGGTCCTTGGCTCCGTGATCGATCGCGCGGCGCACGAAATTCAGCGGGGTCTCGTCGCTCCCTACCAGCCCGAGCACGCCGTTGCTGCCGCGTTCGACCACGCTGCCGGAAAGCGTCACGACCAGCACCGAGTCGTTGGGCACGCGGTGCGAAATATATTTCGAGGTCGCGACGATCGCGATCAGAATCACGATCACGATAACGATCCTGAGAATCCACTTGAAAAACTTTTTCAGCATTGCCCCTCTGTGGCGCGGTCACTTGACAGCGCGCGCATCCTCACGTTAGCCAACCATACCTTTTCCGCTGGGGCTAGAGCGCGACCTCGACGCGAAAATGCCCAAAATCGCAATGGAACCATCTGCCAGTAATCCGGCGCCCGACCAGCCGGACGCGATGATGCCGGCGCGGCCCGCAGGCGGCGGGTACCTGCGCATCGTCGCAATCTGCTTCTTCGCCTGGATCTTCGACTTCTATGACTTGATCCTCTACTCGTTTCTGCTCGTCCCGATCGCGCGCGAGCTGCACTTGAGCGCTGCGCAATCATCGCTGGCGCTGGGAACCTCATTCCTGATGACGGCGGCGGGCGGCGTGATCTTCGGCTTCGCGGGCGACCGATGGGGCCGGCGTCCCACGATCGCTGCGACTGTCGCGATCTACGGAATCGGCACGTTGCTGTGCGCGGGCAGCAACTCGTTGTGGGAGTTGATCCTGTTTCGATCCATAACTGGCCTCGGGATGGGCGGCGGATGGGCTCCCGGCCAGAGCTTGATCGCCGAAAGTGTGCCGCCCGAGCGACGCGCGCGCTATGCCGCCTATGTACAGACCGGCGCGCCGCTCGGGATCCTGCTCGCCGCGGCGGCCAGCGGATATCTGACGCCGATCGTCGGATGGCGGCTGACATTCGCGATCTCGGCGATACCCGCGCTGGCAATTTTCGCCGCCGTGTTGCGATGGCTTCCCGAGAGCGGCGTATGGATTCGCAGCCGCGCGGGCACGCGCTTCCGATGGCGCGAACTCGGCGTTTTGCGGCCGTATCGCAACATGGTCGCGCTGCTGTTCGTCATCCTGCTGCTCAACAGCGAGGCGTACTGGTTCACATATAGCTGGATGCCCGGATATCTGGAGCTGCATCGCGGACTCTCGGCGCTCGCAGCGAGCCAGCTCATGATCAAGATGCAATACGGCGGCGTTCTCGGCTACTTCGTGTTTGGAATTCTTGCCGGCCGGTACGGACGGCGTCCGATGTTCTTCCTCTTCGGCCTGGTGATGGCAGTGGGACTGCTTCCGGAGACGATCTTCTGGGATCGCGCAGCGGCGATTCCCGGGCTCATCGCATGCGCGATGTTCACGGCGGGATTCGGAACCGGAATCTGGAGCGGGATGGCGCCGATGATCTCCGAGCTGCTGCCGACGCGCGTGCGCAACACCACGCTGGGGCTGCTGCTCAACGTCACGCGCGGCTTTCAATTCGTGACCCCGCTAGCAATAACGTTCTTAAGCACCCGAGTAGGCTTCGGTCCAACCCTCGCAATCGGCGCGATCTTCTCGACCGTCGCCGCCGCAATGATCTGGCTACTACCCGAAACCCGCGGCCGTGACATCACCGCCCTCGACCCGGGATAACGACTACTCCTCCCCGCAGGGCGCCGCCGAGACGGCGGCCCTACTGAAGAGAGATCCATCAGTGGCGCGTGCGTTTCGCCCATGGTCGAAGACAGGCCAGACGCCGTCCCGCTGATTAATATGCGTATTTGAAATTCCCTCTCCCTCCGCCCTCCACGAGAGGGCGAGCGGCGCTGGTGAGGGTGCTGCTCTGCGTTTCATTCGCACAAGCAGTGACGCTTCGCGTCAGCCGACGAGCCGTCGGCAGCCACTGGCGGAATGGTTATGCGCTCTACGGCGAGCTGCCGAGCGGTTTGCGATCGACCGAGGAGTCGTCGAGATAAATCCTGTCGCCCAGGCGGGTGAGCCTAAGCGTCGTGATCGCCTCGACACCTTGCAGCATCAGGTCGGTGGTCATCGTGAAGGCGTGCGACGCGCCGGCATAGCTGCTCTCGCCCGATAGCGCCTCGGTCAGCGCGCGGCCGGTAGGATATGCGCCGCCGGGGCCCGCGTTGATCATCAGGCCCAGCACGCGCGAGATCGTCGGCGCTACATCGACGTTTCCGGTCGGATTCTGATCCAGGAATACGCGCTTGAAATCGGGGCCGATCGCAGCGCCAAAATTGTGAATCTCGCGTGCGCCCGCCGCGCCATGCATCCCCATCCCCGTCGTCCAGCGATCTCCCGGACCGGTGTCGGAATAGACCAGCCCCGGAACCGGACGGACCAACGGCGAAGAATGATTGGGCACCGACTGCTGACCCTTCTGGCCGAGCGCAAACGCCGGCGCGTCGGAGCCAGTGAAGCCGCGATTGAGCGCGTCGGCCGCTTCCGCGAATGAGATGATCAGGTCGGGCGATCGTTCCGCATTAAACAATCCGAGTGCTGGCTGCGCGAAGGTGCCGTCGATCCATCCGCGATATGCCGCGGTCGCGGCGCTCGCGTAGCGTCCGCGCCTTGAGCGCTCCGACGCCGCGGCGGAAGGCGCCACCTCGCGGGAGAAGATCGGTCCGCACCATTCCTGCGCCTCGGCGAAGTTGACGATCTTCTGCAGACGGTCCGACAATGCGGAGCGCGTGCTGAAGTCATCGCGCGAGAGATAAATCATGTCCGAGCCGCCGTTGTCGGCAACGATCACGTCGGTCGAATCGATCGATTTCTTCAGTCCTGCCGAAACCAGCAGCGCGGCCAGAAAGACCCGCACTCGAATTGTCGCGAATCCATGATCGGAAACGACCATCATGTCGGACCGATCCGCGACTCCTGTCTGCTGGACCGCCGCGCGCACCGTTGCGAGGTCGTCGTCCGCTAGCGTAAGCGCTTCGAGCGCGGGCAGCGTGCCCAGGCCCGCATGATGCTGCGTCAGGTCGGGATTATGCTGCCAGAAAACAATCAGCGCCGGATGGCCCGCGTCGGTCGCCTTTTTCGCGTCCAAGATCGCGCGGCCCGCGACCACGCTGGCGAAGTAACGATCGCGATCTCCGTCCGAAACCCCTACGGCCGATTTGGGCGGCACGCCGGCAACCAACTGCTGCGCATCCGCCGGCGGTGCGGCGGCGTCATCGGTGAGGAAAAGGTAATTCGCGTGCGGCGCATGCACCTCATCCTCTCCATTGGCAACGGTCATCACGCGATCGTCGAACAGATAGGTCGGACCCTCCTTGCCCACCACCGCGACGTAGCCGCCCTCGCGCGCAGTCTCCTGTACGACAGAATCCAGTCCGAGCAGATTGCCCTTGAGCGCGTCCGCCGCGTTCAAATCGGCCAGCCGCTTGGTGTCCTCGAGCATCGCCGGACCCACCGCGAACTGCATAAGGCCGTCGCCCTGCAGATTAACTCCCGCGTCCTTCAGGGTCGGTCCAAACAACATGTCGTCGCCGAAAATTCCCGCGACCCCCGGCGTCGCTCCTGTCGCCAGCGTCGCCGCGTTCACCATCGTGAGTGTCGGATATTGCGAATGATGCTGCGCGAAGCGCACCCCTTCGCGCTCGAGTGCAAACAGGTTTGGCGTGTCGCGCTGCGTGACGAAGTCGGGACGCAGTCCATCCCAGACCATCAGGATAAAGATGCGCGGGCGCGCGTGGCTCTCGATGGCAACAGCCCGATACGGAATCATCATGATGCCGATCAGCGCGAAGCCGATCACAGCGAGCGAGATCATGCGGATGTGGCGTGCTTTCATCATCGAGCATCAAAGCGGTCGCCGATACGCGAAGTCAATCAGTGCGCGTACAGGTTGGGGTCGCAGTGATGATTTGGTAGCGTGAAAACTCCGACGCTGGAGGATGGTTCATTGCGTATCGCACTTCTCGGACAGGCCGCGTTCGCGGAAAAGGCGCTCGAAGCGATAGTCAATCACGGTGAGGAGATCGTGCACGTGTTCGCGCCCGCCGATCCGCCCGCCGGGAAGCCAGACGCGCTCGCGGCAAAGGCGCGCGCGATGGGCCTGCCGCTGTCGCAACCCAAATCGTTCAAGAGCGACGCGGCCTTCGAACAATTCAAGACCACAGGCGCCGAGCTCGCGATTCTCGCCTTCGTGACGCTAATAGTGCCCGAGCGAATCCTTTATTTTCCGAAACACAAATCGATCTGCTTCCATCCCTCGCTTCTGCCGCGGCATCGCGGCGCCAGCGGGATCAACTGGGCGATCATCCAGGGCGATCGCGAAACCGGAGTCACCTGGTTCTGGCCCGACAAGGGAATCGACACCGGTCCGATCCTGATTCAAAAGCGCGTGCCTATCGCCGACACTGATACCACCGGTTCGATTTACTTCAACACGCTATTCCCGATGGGGATCGATGCGATGATCGAGGCGATCGATCTGATCAAAAGCGGGAACGCGCCCAGAATCGAGCAGGATGAAGGACTCGCGACCTATGAGCCTCCGTGCCGCGACGAGCACGCGAAGATCGATTTCGCGCGCCCCGCACGCGAGGTCTTCAACCTGATTCGCGGATGCGATCCGCAACCCGGCGTCTTTGCCGAGCTCGACGCCAAACGCGTGCGCCTCTACGACGTCGCGCTCGATTCGTCCGCGGCGCCGTCCGCTCCAGGAACGGTAACTGCGATCGACGCAAGCGGAATGAAGATAGCTCTGAGCGGCGGAACTCTCGCGGTCAAGCGCGCCAGAATCGACCCGAATCCGAAGAAGCTCGCCCCCGCCGAACTTGCCGCGATGGGCGACCTCAAAGCTGGCGCGCAGCTCAAATAATCCAAGCGGCCACTAAGACACGAAGACACAAAGAAAGAGGCGGGACTTTCTTTCGGGAAAGTCCCGCCCTGTTTTTTCTTCTTCGTGCCTTAGTGTCTTAGTGGCTTGGTGTCTTTGGTTTCGCCATCTCAAACGAAAACTAGACAGCCATTATCGGGCGGTTAAGATCGGGAGGAGGCAAATTCATGGTTGACACTGTTGTGGAAGCCCTGATTCTCGATCTCCTTGAGTGGGTGGCAAACGGAGAAAAGAGCTACGAAGAAGTGATGGATGCCTGGCGCACGTCTTGCCCTCGCCTTCCGGTTTGGGAGGACGCAAACGATCGGGGGCTCGTCATGAGGCAGCAAGCCAATGGGCGTTGTGTCGTCAGGGTTACAGAGTTAGGTCACGACCTTCTGCAGCAACGCAGGTCTCTCCAAGCCGCGAGACACGCCGGACACGCGATCAACTCGGATAATCCAATTGACGACTAAGTCACAGAGACACAAAGCAGAGGGCGAGATTTTCCTTCGGTAAAGTCCTCGCCCTGTTTTCTTTCTTGGTGCCTTAGTGACCGCCTGGTGCTTTGGCGTTTTCTCCTCTATACCACCCGCTTACCGAGGATCAGCAGATCGCGCTCAACTCCGTCGAGCGCCGCAACCGCCGGAAGATTGGCCCAGGTGTCGAATCCGAAGCCTCGGAACAGCGCTATACTGGGATTATTGTGGCCGAAGATGAACGCGAGCAGCGTCTTGAGGCCGAGCGCGGGCGCGCGCTTGATCGACTCTCCGACCAGGCGGCGAGCGTAGCCGTGCCGATGATGCTCCGGCGCTACGTACACACTAATCTCCGCGGTCGCCTGGTAGGCTGGCCGTCCATAGAAAGACTGAAAGCTCAGCCACGCGACGATCTCCTCGCCGCGCGCTAGCACCCACAGCGGCCTCGACGCCGAATTGTGCTCTTCGAACCACGAACGCCGCAGATCGACCATCACCGGCTCGAGATCGGCCGTCGCCATTCGGCTCGGAATCGCGGAATTGTAGATCGCGATAATCGCGGGCAGGTCCGCTTCGGCTGCGTCGCGCAGGATAGGTTCGTCCATCGCTTCCTCCGATGCTCGATTAAGGTATCGCGTAACACAGCTTCGATCGGGATGCGACGCCGCGGTGTGTCGTATCGCCTGCAGTTTCGGTACTATCGCGATAGTTTCACTTGAGAGGTCTGCCGATGAGCCTCACGATACGCGAAGGTGTTCCCGCCGACGCCAGCGAATGCGGCCGAATCTGCTATGAAGCGTTCAGAGCGATTGCCGAAGAGCACAACTTTCCGCCCGACTTTCCCAGTACAGAAGTCGCGGTCAGTATGCTTTCTACGATGCTCTCAAGCGCCACCAGTTATGGAGCCGTTGCGGAATTGGACGGGAAGATCGTCGGCAGCAATTTCCTCGACGAGCGCAATCCGATCTCAGGTGTCGGCCCGATCTCGATCGATCCCCGTGCGCAGAACCATGGCATAGGAGGCCGCCTGATGCGCGCCGTGATGGAGCGCTCTCAGACCAAAGGCTTTGCCGGAATCCGCCTGGTTCAGTCCGGTTACCATTCCCGCTCGCTGTCGCTGTACTCGAAACTCGGCTTCGAGGTGCGTGAGCATTTGTCGTGCATGTAAGGTAACGCGATCGGCGGATCCATCCCCGGATGCACCGTGCGCGCCGCTGTTGAGAGCGACCTCGATTCCTGCGCCGCGCTCTGCGTGCGCGTACATGGACACAATCGGACCGGTGAGCTGCGCAGCTCGATCCGCCAAGGTATCGCAACGGTCGTCGAGCGCTCAGGCCGCACCACCGGCTACGCAACCTCGATAGCGATCTTCGGGCACGCCGTCGCGGAGACCAACGACGACCTCCAGGCGCTTATAGCCGCCGCCAAAGCATTCGAGGGTCCCGGCGTCCTGATACCTTCCCGCAACGGCGAGCTGATGCGCTGGTGTCTCGGCAGGGGATTGCGCATGGTCTTTTCGATGACCTTGATGACGATAGGCCTGTACAACGAACCGGCCGGCCCGTACCTGCCTTCTGTTTTGTATTGAGTGGAGAAAAACTGACGCCGGTGTATTGCATCGCGCGGCTTTGCGCTACCATCGCGCCAGCATAACGCGGGAGATATTTCGATGCGTCTGTGCGTGGGAACCGCAAAAGGAATAGTCATTCTCGATCCGGAGCGCGCCGGCATTCCGCTGATGGTGCTGGCCGATCCGACCGGCATCTGGTGCATGGCGCAGGACTCTGCCGATCCGGCCGTCATCTACGCCGGCGGCGTCGAGCATGTTCGCGGCAAGGGCACGCTCTCGCGCTCGACTGACGGCGGCAGGAGCTGGACCGACATCACTCCGCACATCGCGCGCGAAGAGGAGGTCTGGGCGGTCGCCGCGTCACCCGCGGTCAAGGATCAGGTTTTCGCCGGCACCTCGCACGCGCGGCTTCTGCGCAGCGACGACCGCGGAAGCTCGTTCCACGAATGCGCAGGCTTCCTGAAAATTCCCGGACGCGAGCGCTGGACCTTTCCACCGCCGCCGCATATTCCGCACGTGCGCTCGATCTCGTTCGACCCGCACGATCCGCGCACGATGTACGCCGGGGTCGAAGAAGGCGGGGTGTTCCGCACGCGCGACGGTGGCGCGTCTTTCGAAACATTGAACGACGGCCTCTACGCCGACGTGCATACGGTCGCGGTCGATCCCGCTGACGCGCGCCGCCTCTACGCAACCACCGGACGCGGCTTCTATACCTCCGAGAACGCGGGGGCGTCGTGGCGTCATGTGCGCAACGGGATCAATCGCACCTACACCGTCCCGCTATTGGTAGACGACGCCGAAACGATCTTTACAGCGGCCGCGGCGGGTCCGCCGCCTACCTGGTCGGGTAGCCATTCGGGCGCGGACGCGATCATGTTCATGAGCCGCGACCGCGGCGCGTCGTTCGCGCCGATCGCGGCTGAGTACGCCTCCGGGCGCGGGATGGTGATGCGGCTGCGCTCCGACCCGGAGCGCGGCGGTTTCTTCGGCGTCACCACTGACGGCCGCGTAATTCGCGCGCACGACGGCGGCCTGGCGGTCGCCGCGATCGCGGAGAAGCTTCCGCCCGCCCACGACCTGGTCGCGCTGCCGTAGTGTGCGCTCCCGGTGGACGACGCGCCGCGCACAGAATCCTCGAGCTCGAGGACCGAACCTGAATTGAGCCCCGGAAGGCTTGAGGCCTTCTCGGACGGCGTCTTCGCGATCATCATTACGATCATGGTGCTCGACCTGAAGCTGCCGGTGCAGAACGGTCCCGCTGGATTAATCAATCTATGGCCGGTATTTCTCAGTTACCTGGTCAGCTATGTACTGGTAGCCACCTACTGGATAAATCACCATCACATATTCCGCGACGTAAAAACGGTCAACAATCGAATCCTGTGGACGAACATAGTATTGCTGTTTTTTACTTCGCTGGTTCCGTATTTCACGGCGTACATGGGGTTGAAGCGTGTGAGCTCTTTTTCAGCCGCTCTCTATTGCGTGGTAATGCTGCTGGCGGGAATATCTTTCATGGCGCTGCGCCTCGCGATCGCCGCGCAGTTCAGGGGCAACCCCGCTTACGCAATAGCCAGTCGGCCCGCCTTCCGCAAAAACCTTATCGCGGCCTGCCTGTACTGTGTAGCGATTCCCGCGGCGTTTATACATCCAGCGATCGCACTTGGCATACTCGCCTTTATCGCAGGATCGTACTTTCTCCCCAACGCCTGGATTGAGTAATCAACGCATACGCCTCACGCGGCGATAAACTTACGGAGCACGGCGAAGTAGCTATCGGGGGCGTCGGCGGCGATGCCGTGGCCCGCGTTCGCGAAGCGTTCGAAGCGCACCAGAGGCGCGGGCAGCTTCGCCACCATCTGCTCGGAGTAAAACGGCGGCGTTATCGGATCGTCCTCGCCGGCCAGCACCAGCGTCGGGCATTTGATCCGCGCAAGATCGTCCAGGTAGTCGAAAGTATAATCTTCGTTTTCGCGAAACGAGCGCATCACGTCGAGCTTCCAGAGCTGACGCGAGTCCTTGTCGGGATCCCAGGGGACCCGCGAATAGAGCGGACGGCATAGTCGGACAAAAGCGCGGAACTGATCGCTGGTCGCTGTCTCGCCGCACAGATAACCGCGCGCCGCATCGCCCGCCGCCTTGCCGCCCAGACGCTCGAACACTTTCGCTTCGCGCTCCGGCTCGGGACGTCCGGCGCGCGTGCAGCACAAAATGAGCTTGCCCGGATGATCTGGATGCCGCGTCGCGTAGGCTGCGGCGACGAATCCTCCGAACGACAGCCCAAGCACAATGGGCTTCTCGATCTCGAGCGCGTCGCAGAACGCCACGACGTCGTCGGTCCATCTGGCAAGCCGCCACAGGTCAGGCGTGCTCGTGTCGCTGCGGCCCTGTCCGCGATGGTCAAGATAAATCACCTGCGCGATATCGGCGAGCGCTCCGTAGGCGGGCTTGAATCCCGCGTGGTCACCGCCGGGGCCGCCATGCAGGAGCAGCAGCGTAGGAACCTCGCGCATCACGGGACCGTCGGGGCGAAGCTTCGCGCCCTCAACGTCGAAGAACATTTTGATGTCGCCAACCTGCACGCGCATGGTCGTTACCTCCGCTCGATAGACTTGGCCTACCATCTTGAGCAAGCACCCTGAAACGGCTCATCACCCCTTGCGCGGGACGAAGTACTGGGTGCCGGGACCGGCGGCGTCGATCTCGCGAATCAGATCGGCGAGGTCGCGAGGATTGCCGACGAAGTCGATTTCCGAGGAATCGACCACCAGCAGCGGAGCTTCGTCGTAGTAGAAAAAGAAATCGCGATAGGCTGACGACACGCGCTCAAGGTATTCGTAACTGATGTGACGTTCGAAGTCGCGATTGCGCTTGCGCAGCCGCTCGCCCAACACCTCGACGCGGGCGCGCACATACACTACAAGGTCTGGCTTGGCCATCTGCGCGTCAACCAGTTTGTATACCCCTTCGTAGAGTTTGATCTCGTCGGGCGCGAGGTTCAGATTGGCAAAAATGCGATCCTTGGCGAATAAATAATCCGCCACCGTGGCTTGCTCGAAGAGGTCGCGCTGCAGCAGTTCGCGCTGCTGATTGTAGCGGGTCAGCAGAAAATAAAGCTGCGCCGGAAATGCGTATTTGTCGGGATCGGCGTAGAAACGCGGCAGAAAGGGATTGTTGTCGGCGTCTTCGAGCAGCAGCCGCGCACTCAACTCCTTGGCCAGCATCTGCGCCAAACTGGTTTTGCCGACGCCGATGGGTCCTTCGACGGCAATATAGCCGCGCCGCTTCATCGGGGATGCGGTTCAGCCCCGCTCGTTCATCGCATTGCCGTCGGTCCCATGCCGAGCGCGACGGTTAGCCTTTCTTACGATGTTTCTTCGCCTCGTCACGCAGCTTCTTGACCTCGGCGTCGGGCGCGCCGCCACGCTCTTCGAGGTCAGCCGCGGTGTCGTAATCGGGCGGAGTGCGGCGCAGATAGACCTGCGCCAGCTCCATATTGGCGCTCTTGTTGTCCGGATCGAAGGTCATGACGTCGTTGAGCAGCCGAAAGGTCGCGTCCGGAGTACCCGCCGCCTTGGCAGCCTCGTTCGCTGAATGCAGCACGGCGTCGGATGCCGGATCGAGCGTATGCTTTCCCTGCGCCTCGGCCAGCATGATGTAGCCGCGGACCGCCTGGTCATAGGTCGTAACCGCGTCGGCGTATTTCTTGTCCTTGACCTGCTGGTCGGCCTGCTGCACGACCAGCGGCACGGCCTGCGCTACTACTGCGGTAACCTTAGAGCGGGTTGATTGACTATGCGTCGCAAGGAGCGCGTCCTTCAACGCGGCCATCCCGCCTGCGGTATCGCCCGACTTGATTTGGTCGAGTGCCTTGTTCGCGTTATCGACCATTTCCTGGATTGCGCGGTACATCCGCGCCTTCTGCATCAGCTTCTGATCGGTCGGATCGAGCGACGAGGCTTCATCGAAGTCCTTGCCGGCGTCATCCGGATGCCCCAGCACTTCGTCGAGCTGGCCGAGCAGCTTCCAGGCGTCGAGGTTCTTGGGATCGTCCTTGACCGCCTCATGGAGCATTTCACGTGACTGTTCGAGCAGTTTCTCGCGATCGTCGGGAGAAGATTCCATCGCTTTCTTGGCAGTGTCGTTAGCCTGAAAAACCAGCTTTTCTGACTTGGTCTGGCATCCGCTGACGACCGGAAGCAGAAGCAAGATTGGAATGATCAGCGCACGCGCGACAGTTCTTCGCATCGAAGTTTTTCCTCTCCCGGAATTTCACCCGACGTACGGGTCGGGATGAGTTTTCAGGCAACGCGCCGGAATTGTCAAGGCAGGAGTAGTCGAGCGTCTGCGGGTTGCGTCGGGCGGAGTCGGGAGAGCGAGATACCGGGTCACTTTTGCGGCGTTTAGCAAGGAAACGACGGTGGGATTCGAGAACACGCAGATGGTTCGTCGACCACGCGCTATGAAGAAACAATTGACATTTCAAATTAGACACTCTAATTAAAGACGGAGTGCATTTCCAATCGACAGATCATTCAAAATCGCACGAACAGGAGCAACGGTGCCGATGAAAAAAAGAATTCGGAGCATTGCTATAAGCGTTGCCGTAATTTCACTCGCTGCTTTGCTAACGGTTGCATCATGGCTGGGGGTTGGCAACGCCGAGGTTAAACCGGGTGAGATGGTTACGGCGGATACCGCCTCAAAAGTAAACGGCTTGGTTTCGCCCGGGATTTACCTTCGCGTGCAGGGTGGCATGCAACTGAAGATCGTGCCGACCCAGCGGGTTAACTGGCCGCCGCCTTACAAAGATGCCACGGAGAAGTATTCGGCGCAGGTCAGGCTCTCGCAGGATCACCGCTCGGTGGTCGGATATGTCGCGGGTCAACCATTTCCGTTGATCGATCCCAACGATCCTGATGTAGGCGTGAAGATCGCATGGAACAACGTGTTCCGGCCCATCACGACGGACGATTACGATCTGCGATTCTTCGACTGCAACGCGCATTACATCGCCAAGGGCAAGGCGTCGAGCCTCGAGATCGACGATACCGAAGTCGGCCATTACGCGGGTTACAGCGAGGTCGGACGCACCGAAGTGGAACCGATGCCGGTGGATCCCGACTTCAAGATTACGGGACGGCTTTGGATGTTTGCGCTCTACCCGGTTATCGCACCGGCCACGCAGCGCGGCTCGGGTATCGTTCGATTCCGTTACGCTGATCCCAACCGCGGCGACGACTCCTGGTCCTATACGCCCGGTGCCAGACGCGTGCGCCGTCTCAATGAGGGAGTCCTGAGCGACGCTACGGGGGTATCAGCCTGGAACCCGGATCATTATTCCGGCTTCAATCCCAAGACCGAGGCTTATAACTTTAAGTTCCTTGGCGAGAAGCAGATGCTTGCTTGCGTGCATGCGGAGCATTCTCCCGAGGTGGCCTGCCCGACCGACGGCCAGGCGAGTGCCTGCCCCGAGGCATGGGAAATGCGCCATATGTACGTTCTCGAGGCGATGCCCCGATACGGCGTCGTCAACACCCTGCAGGGCAGAAACATCCTCTACATGGATTCGGAAGTCTGGTTCGAACCCTACGTTGATACCTACGATCAGAAAGGCGAGCTATTTCAGAACTTCATGTATCTGCTGACCGAACGCGATCGCCCGGTTCCCGATGCGCGCATAGCGATCTATCCGTTCAAACGATCGTTCGTGGTTGGATCGTCGTCGCTGGATTGCCAGTCCTTGCAGTCCAGCATGTGCTATCTGCCGGCACGTGATACTCCCGAGCGCGAGTGCTGGTACATCAATATGGGCGCGGTGGACAAGGCTTTCTTCACTGCCAACGCGATGCAGGAAGCGGCGCTCCAAGGGCATTAAAAGCGCTGTCCGGAAGCTGAATCACACGGGACGCCCTGATCATAAGGGCGTCCCGTTTTTTTATCTCATGGATTGACTCAATCCTGAAAATAGAAAATTCAGGGAGCGAGCAATCAGTCCGCAGGCATCGGAAGCGGGAAATGCACGCGCTCTTTGGCGACGCTCATCAACTCGACGGCGGCACCGCGATTCGCAAACGCGCCGATAATTTCTTCGACCAGCCACTCCGGCGAAGAGGCGCTCGCGGTCAGGCCGAGCGCCTTCACTCCGGCAAGCATCTGGTCCTCGACGTCGGCCAGCGAATCGACCAGAAAGGCGCGCGCGCCGCGCTGGCGGGCAACCTCGACCAGGCGGTTCGCATTCGAGCTTTGCTTCGAACCTACCACCAGCACCGCGTCGGAGACGGCGACCAGTTCCTTGACCGCGTTCTGACGATTCTGGGTCGCGTAGCAGATGTCGTCGGTCTTTGGCGTCAGCATCGCGGGGAAGCGCGTCTTGAGCGTCTCCATGATCTCGCGGGTGTCATCGACGCTGAGCGTGGTCTGCGTGACCGCGGCGCATCGCGAGGGATCTGAAATCTCACACGCGCGCGCCTCCTCGACCGACCCCACCAGCACGACTTTGCCGGGAGCGACGCCAAGGGTGCCCTTCACTTCCTCATGCCCCTGATGCCCAACCAGCACGACGGTGCGCCCCTCGTTGGCGTAGCGCTCGACTTCGTCGTGGACTTTGGTCACGAGTGGACAGGTCGCATCGATAACCCGCAGGCGGCGATCCTTGGCCCGATCCCATTCGCTGGGTGCGACGCCGTGCGCGCTGAATATAACGCGCTGGCCCTCGGGCACCGCATCGAGGCTATCAACGAAGATCGCGCCCTCGCGCTCGAGCGCCTCGAGCACGAAGCGATTGTGCACGATCTGATGCCGCACATAGAGCGGCCGCCCATACGAGCGCAACGCACCGCGCACCGCCTCGACCGCGCGATCGACGCCGGCGCAGAAGCCGCGCGGCTCGGCAAGGATAATCTTTTCAACCGAAGTTTCGCCCAATGACATCATCTGAGATGTATCCAACCCTGTCCGTTCGGTCAATGCGGACCAAGATTCGGCCCTCTCTACTTGGTCCTTCCAAGCCGATCGTCAGGGTGGCTTTGCGACCTAGCGCTGGCCCAATCAGTAAGGAAGATGGATAGTTTGTTAAATAAGCGGTTTACGACCGGATCGGTTCATTTTCCGACGACTTCAAGCTTTCCGTTTCGCACGATAATTTTAACGGAAGGTTCGACGCGAATCATACCGCCTTTCTTTGCTGATCTTTGATCCCTTGCGCTGCCCGACCGCACTTCGCTCACTCTTCGCGGCGCCTCGCTATCTGGTACCGATCTTACTGATCCGCTTCGATAATTGTCGTTAGAGATCATCCGTGAATCCTCGGAGACGATGGACGAGTTTCGGCTCTTCCAGCGGCTTGAACCCGTCTTTTTTAGTTACCACACCTACATGCACGTAGCCACCCACGGTTGCTACCCCTCTCGCAAATCTCGACTTACCAGCTTGGAGCATGACCAGGAATCCTACGAAATTGATGGCCTCTTGAAGCGGTAGGTTTGCAAAATCGATGTTCACGCCGTAGCGATCCCAGTCGATCGTGCTCGTTCTAAGCTCCGGAAGCTCGAACTTCGTTTCTTCCGGCGGTTCTTGGACCAGTTTCGTCAACAGTTCATTGATGAACGTGGCAAATTCCTTAGTGGCGTTTTCGGACGCTGATTTAAGCTCACGACTCAGCCAACTCTCTACATCGGCCCTCAAGTGTCCGTCGTAGCCACGGATAAACCGCTCCACGGCGTCCGACTGTCCATTCCAAGACAATCCGGACGTACCTATTTGGCCTCCAGGACCAAACTCTTTCTGAATGAAATTATCCCTAACACGAATTCGATAGATAGACGGCAAATCTTCATGCTCACCATATCCGCCGATAGGAACTCGGGTCCCTCTCGAATATTTTCGGGCAGACCAGAGTCTCTGTAATGCTCATCGTAAATGTTGCGTACGAACTTAAGAAATTCGTCCGCAACGTCATCGCTGCCACTTAGAGCGCTCGTCGTCGTCCACGACAAGAAGTCCCGTGCATAACTCGCGATCGGTCGTTCGCGAAGATTCGCCATGCCTGCGGTGACTGCCACCAATGGCGACGGGTTGCCGTGGATCTCGAACATCTTGGTGACCCCGCCCCAAGCGTTCGTCACGACGGGGTTCAGATCACGATAGTCGAACTTTAGGGTGAATTTCCCATCGGCATCCTGGAGCATTTTTCCATCGCTATCCTGCTCCCATACTATGTCGAACGGGTTGAGCAAATGTGATGTTGCGCTGGCTACACTATCACATCCTAAAACCAATGCGTCGCTAGTTGCCAAAGCTATATTAATAGTCATAATCGGATTCGCGATTCTGGACCGACGTGGGATGAATCAGTTAATTACCGCGACCTTGGAAGAAATGGATCTTTGTTGATACTCTTCGATTTATGTAGCGCAACAATGAGTGGACTTCCAGCTATCTGACTAAACAATCTGCAGCAACTCAACGAGCGCATAGCGAGTGTATGTCGCGCATGATTTCCGCGAAACTTCCTCGCAAAAATTCTGTCGGATCGCGCGGTCCCGAGGAGCATCGGAATTCGCGCCCGTCGAGATATAGCTGTGGAGTCTCAATGCGAGTGCTCCAGGTCCGGCGGGTGGGAGGTTTGGCAGCCAATCCAGATTTCGCCGCCTTCGAAGTGTTCTTTTTTCCAGATTGGGACCACTTCTTTCAAACGATCGATTGCGAAGCGGCAGGCTTCGAAGGCCTCGGCGCGATGCGCCGCGGCGACCGCGATCGCCACCGAGGTCTCGCCGATCTCGAGGACACCGATCCGATGCGCGATCGCGATTCGCACTATTGGCCATCTATGACCCGCCTCGCGCGCCAGCTTGCGCATCTCGCGCAGAGCCATCGGCTCGTAGGCTTCGTACTCAAGACGCGTGACTCGGCGGCCGGCGTTGGTTTGGCGCGTGGTTCCGGCGAACGTCACGATCGCGCCGGCGGCCGGGCTTGAAGCGGCGCGTTCGAGTGCGGTGATATCGATCGCCGCGCGTCCAATTGTGATCGGGCCGATAAAGGAATCTTCGGGCTCATCCGTGCCGCCGCTGACCGGCGGAATGAACGCGATCTCGTCGCCCGCGTGCGGTTTGAAGTCGCCTTCGACGTATTCCTGGTTGACCGCGAAGCCGACCGAATCGCGATGCCCGCCGAGCGCGGGGAACTCGCGCACCATCGCGCGCCAGATTTCCGCGACCGTGGTGCCGTCGGGAAATTCGCGCTCAAATTCCGCGTGCCCGGCGCGCTCGCGCAGGGTAGCGAAGAGTTTGAGCGTGATTCGATTCATCGCGTGCAGTCACTCCCCGAGCAGATACGCGATATGACCAATCTCCGGCAGAATCAGTTTTTCCATCGCGAGCCGGCATGCTGCGGTCGAGCCCGGCAGTGCCACAATAAATTTTCCGTGCGCGATCCCGGCGATCGCTCGCGAGAGTATCGCCGCCGCTCCGATTTCCTGGTACGAGAGCATCCGGAATATCTCGCCGAAGCCGTCGAGCTTCTTCTCGAGCATCGGCTCGACCGCCTCGATGGTCGAGTCGCGGCGCGCCACTCCGGTGCCGCCGGTCACGATGAGCGCGTCGAGGTTGGGCAGGTTCGCGGTAACGGCGGCGGCGATCCGCTCGGGCTCGTCGGTAACCACTGCATAATAGCCGACCTTGTGCCCAGCGACTTCGAGCATCTGGCGAATGAGCGCGCCGCTGCGATCAGTCTCGGCGATACGCGTATCGCTGGCGGTGATTATTCCGACGCGGAGATGTCTGCGCCCGTGTTCGTGATGCTCGTGCGATGCCATTTCTTAATAATCCGCCTGCGCCCCGATTATATGCATCAATTACAAATTGCGCATCCCGGACCGTCAGGTCCTGACCTGACCCGGATGACTCGTGCGAGCCATATGCTACTCTGTGTGGCTGATTCTGCGACGAGTTGTAGTGCTTGGCGCGACGAGGGGGACGACGATGAGGCTGATGATGACGCGGTGGATGAAGGTCTCGGCAGTGGCGGCGGTATTGGTTCTTGGGGCGGCGGCGACTCTGCCGGCCGGCAGCGTTCCTGACATCAAGAGCAGTCCGATCCAGAACCAGGTCCTGATCGCCGGCGGCGAGGATGCGCCCGGCGCCGCGCTGGCTACAGCGGAGCTCTATAATCCCAATCTTCAGACCTTCACCCTCGTGACCACCACGATGGGCGACGCTCGGGTGTTTCACACCAGCACGCGCATCAACGGCAAACTGATTCTGATCACCGGCGGCGAAAATTCGGCCGCCGCCGCGCTTGGAACCGCCGACCTATTCGACTCCAAGACTCGTTCGCTCACGCCCACACACGAGAACATGGTGTCGCCGCACAGCGGGCAGACCGCGACGCTGACCAAGTCGGGCAAAGTGCTGATCGCGGGCGGCATCGATGACACCGGCGCAGTGACCGGCGTCGCAGAGAATTTCAGGGACAATGCGGGCGGCACTTTCACCGTAACCGCGAATCCGCTGCGCACCAAACGCGAGTTTCAGACCTCGACGAAGATCAAGGGCGGGCTGGTGCTGATCGCCGGCGGAATCGGCGCGGGCGACCTGGTGCTGCAGAACGCGGAAATCTTTAATATCGCCAACGGCACGTTCAATTACACCCTCGGCAACATGGTCAATCGCCGCTACGATCACACCGCGACGCTGCTTAACAACGGCAACGTTCTGATCACCGGCGGATACAATAGCAATGGTGTCCCGCTCAGCACGGCGGAACTCTTCAGCCCTTCCAGCCGAACCTTCACCGCCGTGGGATCCATGAACTATGCGCGTGCGGAGCATACCGCGACCCTGCTGCAGGGGGGCCGGGTCTTTATCGCGGGCGGAATGGGAACCTCAAGGATTCTCAGCACCGCCGAAATCTATGATCCCACGACCGGAACATTTACCAGCGTTGGACCGACCATGACCGACAGCCGCGCCGGACATACCGCCACCCTGCTCAACAATGGCACCGTACTGATCGCGGGAGGAGCCGATCAGGCTGGCGTTATCGTCAACACCGCGGAGATTTACAATTCGGCCGGGTCGAGCAGCTTCAAGGCTACGGGCTCGATGAACTCGGCGCGCGTGTATCACACGGCGACGCTCATCAAATAGCCGCGGCCAGAGCGCGAAAACCCCGCGTTCAGGGCCGATCGCATTCGGGTTGGCGGCGCGGATTCTCTATGGTTCCTATGCTTGGCGACGCCGCAATGACCGGTCAATCCAATTCCAATCCGCGCGAGCGCCGCGCATGGCCGTGGCTGGTAGTTGTCGCGATCGCGCTGATCGCCCTGATAATTCTCGGACGGCGTTTTGGTGGCGAGCTTTCGACGCTGCTCGACCGGATCCGGACCCTCGGCCCCGCGGCGCCGATCGCGTTTATCGCGATCTACATCATTGCATGCGTGCTGTTCATCCCAGGGTCGATCCTGACGATCGGCGCCGGAGTGTTGTTCGGCGTCGTATGGGGCTCGATCTATGTCTCGATCGCGGCGACCGCCGGAGCGAGCGCGGCGTTTATCCTGGGGCGATATTTTTTGCGCGCGATGGTCGCGCGGCGGATCGAGGGCAACCGATCCTTCAAAGCGATCGATGAAGCCGTCGCCCGCGAAGGATGGAAGATCGTCGCGCTGACGCGCCTGTCGCCGGTTTTTCCATTTAACCTGCTGAATTACGCCTTCGGCCTGACTCGCGTTTCGTTTACTCAGTACGTCGTCGCCTCGTGGGCCGGAATGATCCCCGGCACCGTGATGTACGTGTACATCGGCTCGATAAGCGGAGACCTCGCGCGCGCCGCTTCGGGGAATCATCCGCAACCCGCGGCCGGATGGATTCTCAATATGGTCGGCCTCGCGGCGACAATCGGGGTTGCCGTTTATGCCACCCGAATCGGCTCGCGCGCGCTCAAAGAACGGACTTGAGGCATCTAGATCGCGCAAGGGATATCCCTGATGGATTCGCAATCACTTGGAATCGCCCCGCTTGACGATCACAATCTCGCGCTGCTGGGAAATGTTCATCCCGCCGGATGGACGAATCCCGAACCGTCCGGACGCTACAATCTGGTCGTCGTCGGCGCGGGCACATCTGGACTGGTCTGCGCAGTCGGCGCCGCGGGTCTGGGCGCGAAGGTTGCCATTATCGAGCGCGACCTCATGGGCGGCGATTGCCTGAACTTCGGATGCGTTCCGTCAAAAGCGCTGATTGCCTCCGCGCGCGCGATTGCGGCGGTGCGAACCGCGAACGAATTCGGCGTCGAAGTCCCACTCGGAGCGCACGCGGACTTCGCGGTAGCTGCCGAGCGGATGCGCGCGCTGCGCGCCTCGGTCGCGCATAACGACTCGGCCGCGCGCCTGCACGATCTCGGAGTTGAAGTTTTTTTTGGCTCCGCCAAGTTTACCGGCCCCGACACCATCGAGGTCAACGGCACGCGGCTCACGTTTCGCCGCGCGGTGATCGCAACCGGAGCGCGTGCCTCTGCGCCAGCGATACCCGGACTTGCCGAGACCGGTTACCTGACCAACGAGACCGTATTTTCGATAACCGAGTTGCCGGCGCGGCTTGCGATAATCGGCGGCGGACCGATCGGATGCGAGCTCGCGCAGGCGCTGCGGCGTCTCGGCGCGGAGGTCACCCTGCTGGAAGCGTTGCCGCACGTCCTGGCTCGCGAAGATCGCGACGCCGCCGAAGCGATCGAGGCCGCGCTCAGGCGTGACGGAGTTGCGATCGCGGACGGCTGCACGATCTTGCGGGTAGAACGCCGTGGTAACGATAAGCTTTTGCGTATCGAGTGCGACCGCGCCCAGTCGGAAATCGCGGTTGACGAAATTATCGTCGGCGCCGGACGCACTCCCGCGGTCGAAGGCCTTGGCCTCGATGCCGCCGGGGTAAAATACGATAACGCCGCGGGAATTCATGTCGATGACTACCTGCGCACGAGCAATTCGCGAATCTACGCGGCAGGAGACTGTGCGTCGGCGCTCAAGTTCACGCATCTGGCGGACGCGCATGCCCGAATCGTTTTGCGCAACGCCTTGTTTCGCGGCCGCCACCGGGTGAGCGCGCTCACGATTCCATGGTGCACTTATACCGACCCGGAAATTGCGCACGTCGGCCTTGGCGAGGAAGAAGCACGCAAGCGCGGAATCAAGATCACCACGTTCACGCAGCCGATGGCGGAAGTCGATCGCGCGATCCTGGAGGGCCAGACCCACGGCTTCGTGAAGGTCCACGTTCGCGCCGGAACCGATCAGATCGTCGGAGCAACTATAGTCGCGGCGCACGCCGGCGAGATGATTTCTGAAATCACGCTTGCGATGACGGCCGGGGCGGGCCTGGGCAAGCTCGGCGAAGTGATCCATCCTTATCCGACCCAGGCGGAGGCGATTCGGAAGGTCGCGAATCAATACGCGCGCACCCGGCTGACGCCGTTTGCGGCGAGGTTGTTCAAGCGCTGGTTCGCATGGACGCGCTAGCGCTGGAGGCTTTCTTCAGCGCAGGCGCAGATTGAACGCTTGCCGGCCCTTTTCCCCGGGGCGGACCTCGAACTGCACCTCCGCGCCTTCGCGCAGGTCCTCGAAATAAACTTTGGGCGACAGCCGCGATCGATGGAAAAATACTTCGTCGCCGCCGTCGTCGGGCTCGATAAATCCGAAACCCTTGTCCTTGACGACTTTCTTGATCGTGCCAAACACTGAGTTGTCCTCCGAGGCTGCTCTCGCAGCCGCTATCGTTGAGCTTACGGCGCTGTCACCGTATGTAAAGGGAATCGCACGCCCGCTGGAAAATTAAATTATGCTGAAAGCCGTCACGCTGAAGGAAATTGAGCGGATTTTCGAAGTTCTCGACGCGATGAACATCTCGCGCGAAGCGGTTGTCATCCCGCTGCGCCCCGAGCATCCCGGCCGCGTATCGATCATGAAGGACGGCAAGCTCGAGATCGTCGTCGAGCGCGACGGCGAATTCCAGGACTGGGTCAGCGGACTTCGTGCGCGGATTGATTCGCTGATGAACCCGGAACAGGACTGAGCTCGACCAGCACCGCGCCGTGATCGATATTGTCGCCCGGCGCGACGCGTACCCGTTTGACCATCGCATCGCTCTCGGCGGCGAGCGCGGTCTCCATCTTCATCGCCTCGATCACGACCAGCGGCTGTCCTGCGGATACCAGGTCCCCGTCCTTGACCAGCACCTTCAGCACCTTGCCTGGCATCGGCGCCGTCACTTCTGATGCGGCCAGTCCGCCGCGCACGCGACGCGCGCCGGATTCGGCGGGGACGAGATCGAAAGTGCGCGGCCCGACCGCGACCAGGATCGTGTCTTTTCGCCGCGCGCCCAGAAGCCGAAAACGGCGCTCGCCGATGATGAGGATCGCGCTGCCGTCGCTGAGCAGGTCGATCGTGGCCGATACTTCGCGCCCATCAACGCGAGCGCGAATGTTCCGCGCTTCGCGCGATATAATCTCGACCTCGTGCTCTGTCGCGCCGCTTTTGAATTTCATGGGCGTCTCCATAACTCGAAGCCGCGCAGCGCCGTCCACGGCGAAAGGTCGGCAGAACTGGTGGGAGCTGACGCCGGTGAAGCGCCCGAATTGGCTCCCAGCGCGCCTACCGTGGTTAGAGCCGCCCCGATCAGCGCGGCGTCGGTCGCCGCGTGACCCTGGCCTGGCCAAACGGGAAAATGTTCCTCGATAAATCGCGTCGATAGGTCCGCGCGCGCGAACGCGTCGCTCGCGATCACGTCGCGCAGGAAGCCCGCCGTGTTAGTCACGCCCAGAATCGCAAGCTCGTCGAGCGCGCCGAGCATCCGCGCGCGCGCCTGCTCGCGGTCGGAGCCGTGCGTGACGAGCTTGCCGAGCAAGCCGTCGTAATATGCGCCGACGGTGGTTCCGCGCGTGAGATGACTGTCGAAACGGACGCCTGGGCCGGCAGGAACGCGCAGCTCGAGAACGGTTCCGGTCGCAGGACGAAAACCGGCAGCCGCGTCCTCCGCATTGATGCGGCATTCGATCGCGTGCCCGCGCGGCGCGCCGGGATCGGCTATCTTTTCGCCACGCGCAATTTTGATTTGCTCGGCCACCAGATCACATCCGAACCGAATCTCGGTAATCGGATGCTCGACTTGCAGGCGCGCGTTGACCTCTAGAAAGTAGAATTTATCCCCTTCGACCAGAAATTCCGCGGTGCCCGCGTTGGTGTATCCCGCGGATTGCGCAAGCCGCGTCGCCGCCGCAAGCATCGCGTCACGCGTCGGAGCGCTCAGGCCGGGCGCGGGCGATTCCTCGACGATCTTTTGATGCCGGCGCTGGATCGAGCAATCCCGCTCGCCCATCGTGACGATCGTTCCGTGCTCGTCACCGAGAAACTGCACTTCGACGTGGCGCGGCCGCGCCAGATATTTCTCTACGAATACGCGCCCGTCGCCAAAGGCGGCCAGCGCCTCGCGCGAGGCCGCCTCGAGCGCGGCCTCGAGTCCCGCCTCGGCCTCGACCACGCGCATCCCGCGTCCGCCGCCGCCAGCCGCCGCCTTGACCAGGATCGGATAGCCCTCGCGCGCGGCAAATGCGCGCGCCGCCGCAGGCTCCGCGGTTTCGATTCCGGGAACTACGGGGACGCCAGAGGCGATCGCGAGTTTGCGCGCGGCGACTTTGTCGCCAAGCTGCGCCATCACGGCGGCGCGCGGACCCACGAAAATAATTCCAGCATCATCGACGGCGCGCGCGAAATCCGGGCGTTCGGAAAGGAATCCGTAGCCGGGATGAATCGCGTCGGCGCCGGTTTCGCGCGCGGTCGCGATGATCGCCGCGATATTCAGATAACTCTTCGCGGCTTCCGCCGGACCGATCAGGCGTGAATCGTCGGCCGCCGCGACCTGCGCGCTGCTCGCGTCAGGCTCGGAATAGACCGCGACGGTTTTGATTCCCATTGCGCGTGCGGTGCGGATGATCCGGAGCGCAATCTCGCCGCGATTGGCGACCAGCAACAGGTTTAGCTTTCGCAGAGCCATCGAAGCCCGGAGCCTACCACATAGCCGCCGCGCCTCAAGCGCGCGCCGCGCCGAGATTGCAACTCTCGGTCGCCTGCGATAATCCGGCCATACGATGCCGCATTATTTCGACGACTTCTCCCCTGGCCAGCTTTACAAGCATTGGCCGGGCCGCACTATCACCGAATTCGACAACACCTGGTTCACGCTGATGACGATGAACACCAATCCGATTCATTTCGACGCGGCGTACGCGGCGAAGTCGCAGCATGGGCGATGCCTCGTCAACGGACTGCTGGTGCTCTCGACCGTGGTCGGGATGAGCGTGAAGGATATCAGCGAGAACGCGATCGCGAATCTCGAATATGAGTCGGCGCGGCACACCGCCCCGACTTTCGCCGGCGACACGCTGTACGCAGAGACCACGGTGCTGGAAACTACACCCTCGCGCAGCAAGACCGACCGCGGAATCGTCTACGTCGAGACGCGCGGGCTCAATCAGAACGGCGAGCAGGTGATGATCCTGCGGCGCCGCGTGCTGATTCCGCGCCGCCCGGCCTGAACGCGGCGGCGGTAAGATTATTTCAATGGACCAACTTTACTTCGTCGTTCACACGCATTGGGATCGCGAATGGTATCAGCCGTTCCAGCAGATGCGCGCGCGGCTGGTCGCGATGGCGGATCGGATGATCCCGCTGGTCGAGAGCGGCGAGATCCCGTTCTTCCACTTCGACGGACAGACGATTGTGCTCGACGACTACCTTGAGGTGCGGCCCGCGATGGCGCCGCGGCTGCGGGCGCTTATCCGCGCGGGCAAAATTCAGGTCGGGCCGTGGTACGTGCTCGCCGACAGCTTCCTGGTGAGCGGCGAATCGCTCATCCGCAATCTCGAGATTGGAATTGAGACTGCGCGCCGCTTCGGCCGTCCGCTCGATGTCGGCTACATTCCCGATCAGTTCGGACACATCGCACAGCTCCCACAGATTCTTGCAGGGTTCGGATTCCGCACCGCCGTGCTATGGCGCGGAGCCGGCGCCGACGTCGCCACCGCGAATCGCTTCACCTGGGAGGCATTGGACGGCTCGACGATCCGCACCGTGTACCTGCCATTCGGCTACTCGAACGGTGCAAATCTTCCGCTCGAGTCGGTCGAGAGCTTTCTCGTACGCGCAAATCAGATTGTAGCGCGCGAGCGCGTCTATGCGGACGGCGGGCCGATCCTCGTGATGACCGGCACTGACCATACCGAGCCGGATCCGCGGCTGGCGGTGCGGATTCGTGAAGCGCGCGAGACCTCCGACTTAAACCTCGAGCTCGGGCCGCTCGAGGGCTTCGTCAACCGTGCGGACGCGCTCGAGGCGAACGGCCTTCCGCATCATAGCGGCGAATTGCGCTCGCCCTTGCGTGCGCATTTGCTGCCCGGAGTAACCTCGGCGCGCACCTGGATTAAGCAGCGCGACTTCGCCAACTGCTACGTGCTCGAGCGGCTGGCCGATCCGCTGGCGGCGCTCGCGTCGGCGCTCGGCCAGACTTCAAAGCATCGCGAATTTCTCGAACTCGCATGGCGCCTCGAGCTGCAGAACCATCCGCATGATTCGATCTGTGGATGCTCGGTCGATCAGGTGCATACCGATATGCGCTACCGGTTCGATCAGGCTGCGATAATCGCGGAGAACGTGGTGCGCGCCGCCGCGGCAGAGGTCCTCGAGCGCGGCGACGGTACGCAGAGAGCGGCGATCGCGGTGTTCAACCCGAGCTTCGCGCGCCGCGCGCTGGTCACCGGAGAGCTCGAGCTTCCCGATCCGGCCGCTCACTACCGCGTGCGTGGACCGGACGGCATTTCGATTCCGATCGCGGTTGAAGTCGCCCGCGCCGCGCGAGCGTTCGAGGTAGAATTGCGCGCCGCGGAGTTCAAGCCGATGGTCGCGGCGCTGAGTCATCCAACCCTGATGGGGCGAACCGTCAACGGATACCAACTCAAGCAAGCCGGTGATGGGCGGGTCGAGCTTGCGCTGACGATAAGCCGTGCAGCGACGAGCGAGCTCGACCTCGAGGAATTTCGCCATGCAATTCGTACCCAGATTCCCGACGACGCGACGATCCGTATTCGCGCGACCAATGTTGCACGATGCGCGATCGCGTTCGTGGCAGATAACCTGACGCAGACCGGCTTCACCTTCTATCGCCTGGAGCGCGCGGCGATGTCAGCGGAGCCCGAGCCCGCTGCGCCAGGTGATCGGATCGAAAACGAATTCTATCGTCTCGGTCCGACACCGGATGGAATCGAAATCGAAGACTTGCGCACCGGGCGGCGCCTCGCGCTTCATTTCGAGGACGACGGCGACCGGGGCGACGAGTACAACTTTGATCCGGTCCCGGGCGCCGCGCCGATAAGCGCGCCCACGAAGATTTCTTCGCGCGTCATCGAAGACGGACCGTCGCGCAAGCGAATCCGGATCGCGCTCGAATACGCGATTCCCGCCGCGCTCGCCAAGGGCCGCGCCGCGCGCGAAAGCCGCACGGAGCCGCTCGACATCGAATTGCACGCGACCCTTCACGCCGGGCTCGACCGGATTGATTTCGAAGCTCGCGTAAACAACCGCTCGCGCGACCATCGCCTGCGCGCCGCGGTGAACACCCCCGTCGCCGCAACCGAATCGATCCACGATACGAGCTTCGGAATTTTGCGGCGTTCGCTTGCGCCCGCGGAACCGAAGGGGACCGAGGACATCTCTCCGACGGGACCGCATCGCACGTTCACCGCGGTCGAGTCGGCGGACTTTTCGGCGGCGCTCATCAGCCGCGGCATCTACGAGGCCGAGGTGCGCGCCGAGACTGCTGGATCAGCGATTCTGCTGACGCTGATTCGCGCAGTCGGATGGCTCTCACGATCGGATTTGGCCACGCGCCGCGGCGGCGCCGGACCCGAGCTGGAAACTCCCGGCGCGCAGGAGCTTGGGGAGCATCGCTTCGAGTTCGCGGTCGCCACTGCGAGCCATCGCCTGCTCGAGGGCGGGATTGTTCAACGCGCCGCCGCCTACACGGCGCCGCCGCGGATGTTCTCCGCGCCGCGCGCGGCAGAGGCTCTGGCGGGTCTGATTTCATGCGATAATCCGCGTGTGGCATTCTCGACCGCACGCCCAGGGACGCGCGCCGGCTCCTACTGCGCCAGAGTCTTCAGCAATTCGCCTGGGATCGAGCACGCACAATTCAGGTTCCCCAACTCGATGCGCGCGCGGGTTGTCGATCTGGCCGGAAACGCGGTGAAGCGCGCCGGGATGCGCCGTAAGCGCGGCGGCGCACTCGAGCTGGAGCTGCGCCCGTTCGAGATTGTCACGTTCGAGGTGACGCGCAGGTCGTCCCGGTAAAGAAATATTTTCGCCGAAGGCCCTCAAGTTATTGATCACGGCGCGCAAATGACTATTTATGGATCGTATGAAACGCGTCACGCACATCCGCGCGGCGGAAATGGTTCTGATGATTCTGAAGGAGCGTTAAGCCGAAGAAAATGAACGATCGATCCACCGCGGTCCGTACAGTGTACGACTATCCCGTCGCCAGTCACCTGTGCAGCGACGGCAGCGTGCGCTACGTCAAGCTGGTCCGCAAATCCGGCAGTCCGCAGCCGGAAGGCACCTGCAACACCTGCCAGTTATCTTTCCAATATCGCAAACCCAAACCCTCGTCCGTGCGGCATCCCGAGGGCGAAGGCATCACTCACTTTTAGGCCGTCTATCGTCGAAGGATCGGGGGCAGCAGGCGCGCGATACGCGCCGTTTCCCGCGCTCAGCGCCTGAGCGGGGTCTGCTGCGCCGCGTCCGCTGATGCGGTGGGCGCGGGCACGCGCGCGAGCAGAATGTTCGGTCCTTGATAAAATCGCGCCAGCGCGGCGCCGGTAAAGTCCCAGTCGTGAGTTGGATCGAACCATGCGTTCAAATGCGGGATGAATGGCGCGGCTAACAGATTGAGCCATCCAAAATCCGGCTTGAAATCGACTTCCACCACCCCCGGCCGCGAAAGCGGCGAGTGTGTTTCGGTCTCGGTAATCGATACTCTGACCGGGAAGATCTTCGGGCCTGGTGCGCAACTGAAAACGTGCATCTGGAGCGTGCCGCTGCCGCCGCGCCGCAGAAATTCCTGGATCGGAATCATCACCGATGCTCCCATCCAGGTATCGGGCGGCGTCTTGAGCTGAGTGGTCTCGCGTTTAGGCGGCTGGCTGCGAAAATCGATGCAGGTCGCGAGCCCGGACTTCACGTCGAAGTTGCTCTGGAACTCCGGGGCGCCGTTCGCCAGAAAAAAATAGTGATCCGCGGAGGTAAGCATCGGCAGCGCTCCAGGCGGCGTAGCGAATCGATCGGTCTCGAAGTCGTATTGGCCGCTGGTGTAACGGTCGTCGCCGTGCAGCGCAATCCCGTCGCCCTCCTTGCTCACGGCATACCGTGCATGGCCGATCACACTCGAGTCCGCCGGATCCAGAATTTCAAAATCCGCCGAAGTGAATCCCAGCAGGGTGGCCGGCGCACCAGCCGTCGCCGGTAATCGAGAGACAGCGAGTGCGCTCACGAAAAGAATCGCCGTCATCGCCTGCATCCTGATCGAACCCAATAGTGCCATCCTCGCCCGCACAGTCGCGCGGGGCCACGCTTGCTCTGGGCGCGGCAATTTGGGAGCTTGGTCGCCTCTGAGATTTTCCGTGTGAATCCCCCGCAAAACAACCCAGAATCTTCGGCTCGAATCGGACGCACCGCCGTCCCGCTCGACATCGCCCCGCGCTCGGCGAGCTACCTATGGATGCTATTAAGTCTCCTGATGTCGGTAACCATTTTCGAGGGTTACGATGTCACCATCTTTCATCTCTGTACGCCCGATATCGCACGCTCGTTCCATCTTGATAATCGCGCGATCGGAACGCTTGCGTCGCTGGTTCGGCTCGGAGGGATGGCCGCGTTCCTTTTGGTGATGGCGTCGGACCGAATCGGACGCAAGCCGATCGTTTCGGGGACGGTTCTATTCTATACGCTGTTCACGCTGCTGACCGCGCTTTCGAGCGGGCTCGGCAGCTTCACGATTTTTCAGAGCCTCGCGCAGCTTTTTTTGTCGGCGGAATTCAGTATCGCAATCATCATGGTCAGCGAGGAATTTCCCGACAACTTGCGCGGCCGCGGAATTGCCGCGCTGCAAACCGTCGGCCTGTTCGGCGTCGTCGCCGGCGGCGAACTCTACGGCATCGTTGCGGATTCGCGATGGGGCTGGCGCGGGATGTATTTCATCGGCGTCATTCCGCTGCTGCTGGTCGCGTTTCTGCGCCGCGGACTAAAGGAAACCGCGCGTTTCGAGGCGCTCAAGGCTACCCGTCCGCCGACCAGCGCTATCGGCGAGATCGGCGCCGCGCTGCGCAACGCCCTCGAACCGATTCGCGGGCCCTATCGGGGCCGCGTGCTATTGGTGACGCTGCTGTGGAATTGCGTGGGCATAGTCGGCGCGCCCGCAGTCACATTTTTCGCCCTCTACGCCAAGCGCGATCATCACTGGTCTTCACCGCAGGTAGGCCATGCGGTCGTGCTGGCGTACGTGATCGGCGCGCTCGGGAATATCGTCGCCGGATGGGCGCTGGATCGAATCGGCCGCAAGCCTACGACCGGCATAAGCTATGTCGTCGGCGCAGTGGCGATCCTCGCGCTGTTCCAGACCCAGAGCCATAACGCGATTCTGACGGCGCTGGTGATCACGGTGTTCGCTTTTCAATGCGCGCGCACTGCGACCGCGACTTATTCGGCAGAGCTGTTCCCGACCGAAATCCGCGCGACTTCCTACAGCATGACCGTGCAACTCTTCGGACAGATCGCCAGTCTTCTGACGCCGTTCACGATCGGCGCGCTGTCGAATTCGGTCGGCGGACTCGGCAACGCGGTCGCGATCGTGTCGATCGGCCCGGTGATCGGCGCGCTGCTGGTCTGGCGCTTCGCGCCGGAGACGCGCGGGTTGACCCTCGAGCAACTCGAAACTCGCACGGCGGACTGAGCGGATCGCGATGCTCGACACAATCCTCGGCGAGAGTTCTGATATCCGGAAGATACAGTCGACGCTCGCGCGCGCGATGTTTCGTGTCGGCGTGAGCGCCAACCTAGCCACCGCGCTCGCGGCGATCACCGGAATCGCGGCGGGAATCGCGTTCGGAAGAGGTTCCGCAGGATGGGGAATCCTGCTGCTCGCGCTGAGCGCCGCGCTGGACGCGATCGACGGCACGATCGCGCGCGAGTGCGCCGCAGCCAGCGCGCTCGGCGGCGTTTTCGATCTGGTCTCGGACCGCGTGGTCGAAACCGCCGTGATAATCGGTATCGCATGGGGCCACGCCGAGCTTTACTTCCCGGCGCTCGCGCTGGTCGGAAGCTGGTACGTGAATATCACGGTGTTCCTCGCGGTCGGCGCGGCGCTCGAGCGCCACGGCCCCAAGCTAATCGACTATCCGCCGGGAATCCTCGAACGCACCGAGGCGCTCGTATTTTTCGTGATCCTCGCAAGCGTCGAGTCGATCGGATTTCTCCACCCCGCCGGACCAATCCTGTGCTACGCGATGACCGCGCTAGAAATAATAACCGGCGCCCAGCGTCTCATCTTCGGCCGCCGGATGCTCTCCTCCGCACCGCCGCGCTGAGTCTCGGCAATCGAGCAGGATGCCGATGGCTCTCGGACTCCTCGGCTTTCCGGTGTAACGTCACCGAGAAGCAGGAGGCAGAACAAATGGCAACGTACGTACTCGTTTCGGGAGCTGGGTTGGGGCAAGGTTATTGTGATGAGTGAGCAAATTTTTAGTTAGTTCACACTTAACCAATGACAGAAGAGACACTGTAACTCTCAACTGCCATCTCTACACACGGTGCCGAGATGGCCGTTGGAAGGCTCTGCGAAGCGGACGTGATGGTACCGTTGGGAATAACAAAAAGGTTGTCAGGCCCAAAGGTAGGCTGCGTAACCGGCCCTTGGAAGCACTTCATACTATCAGCGCCTCATCGACGACGATCGTTGGCGCCGTGGGTGAGATGATGCTCGAGTCGGCGGCTAGGCTCGTCCGGACCGGAGCAGAGCTGCTGATCTGTCCCGACAACACGGTTCACCAGGGGCTCGATCTTGTCCGCGAGCGTTCACCTGCGCCGTGGATCCACATCGCCGAGGAAGTCTCCGATGAGGCTCGGCGGCGCGGCTTCACGCGGATCGCCATTCTCGGAACGCGCTTCCTGATGGAGGGTCCGGTGTATCGGTCCAAGCTCGCAACATCGGGAATCGACTGCCGTGTTCCGAACCTGGAACAGCGGCAGCGAATCAATCAGATCATTTACGATGAGTTGGTGTATGCGCGCTTCCTTCCGGAGTCGCGCGCGTATTTTCAAAATGTAATCCGCGACCTTGGCGACGACGGCTGCGATGCGGTCGCGCTGGCCTGCACCGAGATCCCGTTGCTCATCAGCGCGGCCGACTCTCCGTTGCCGGTCCTGGACTCGACGCGCATTCTTGCTCGTGCCGCTCTCCGTGAGGCGACTTCACCCGAGAACGCAAAATAGTTACGGTCGTAGAGGTTACGTCGAATGGCATCGGAAAAGACGCTCTACAAACGGATTGGCGGCTACGATGTGCTCGCGGCCGTCGTCGATGAGTTCCTTCGAACGCTCTCGTCCGATCCTCGGATGGCGCGGTTCACGGCGAGTTACGAATCGCGCAAGCGCAACCGCCAGCTCACGCTTGATTACCTCTGCGCGGCGACTGGCGGTCCGACTTTTTATCTCGGCAGAGATATGAAGACCGCGCACGCGGGTTTGGGGATCAGCGCGGACGAGTGGACGATGTCGCTGGATCACCTTCAGCGCGCGCTAATCAAATTCAAGGTAGCGGAGACGGAGAGCAGAGATCTCGTTGCGCTGTTCTCGGGCCTAAAAGATCAAGTGGTCGAGCGCTAGCGAAGCTGATGTGCGCCAGTAAGATGCATGCGGACGAGGTGGACACCGACATCTCTCTCGTTGGCCGGTTGCTCGCGGCGCAGTTTCCGCAGTGGGCAAATCTTCCGATCGAGCCGGCAATCTCGATCGGGACCGACAACGCTCTCTATCGGCTCGGCGACGACCTGGCCGTGCGGCTGCCGCGCACCCAACGGGCCACCACTCAACTGGATAAGGAGCATCTGTGGCTCCCACGACTCGCTCCGCACTTGCCGCTTGCGATCTCCGCCCCGCTTGCGAGGGGAATTCCTGGCGAGGGCTACCCCTGGCATTGGTCGGTCTACCGATGGCTCGGCGGCAAGAACGCGGCGATCGAGCGCCTCACGGATCTGCGCGCGGCAGCGGTTGCACTGGCGCAGTTCGTAGCCGCCTTGCACCGGATCGATCCGACGGGCGGGCCGTTCCCCGGAGCGCACAATTTTGGCCGTGGCGCGCCGCTCGCATCGCGAGACGGCGCGACGCGGACCGCGATCGCAAGCCTGAAAGGAATGCTTGATACCGCCGCAGTGACGGCAGCATGGGAGGCAGCCCTTGAAACGCCGCGTTGGGAGGAACATCCCGTGTGGATTCACGGAGATCTTCTGCCCGGAAATCTGCTGGTTCAAGGGGGCCGGCTCAGCGGTTATCGACTTTGGCGGTTTAGCTGTGGGCGATCCCGCGTGCGACTTGATGCCCGCGTGGATCCTCTTCTCCGGTGAAAGCCGGGATGCGTTCCGCGCGGCGCTGTCGGTCGATGAAGCGACTTGGGCGCGAGGCCGCGGATGGGCGCTGTCGTGGGGATTGATCTTCATCCCGTACTACCTGGAGTCCAACCCTCACGGCGTCGTCATCGCTCGGCACGCGATCGACGAAGTCCTCGCCGATCTCGATCACGCCGTATGAAGCGGGTGACGATTGCGTCCTGCTACTTCTTTTCGTCGGACGGGCGGAAGAGCTTCATCAACTCATCGACGCTCGCGGGAGGACGCGCCGCCGCGGCGAGCGTGTCGCGCACGTGCTCGACGCTTTTCATTCCGACCAGCGCGACGTTCACTCCGGGCGTCGAGCGGACGAACTGGATCGAGCGCTGCGCGTCGGAAGAAAAATTCGGAAAGGTCTCGCCGAGAATTTCCGGCAGCCCCTTTGCGAGGCGGCCCTGCAGCAGCGACGCGCTGGCGCATACACCCAGGCCCATCGCGCCCGCGACGGTCAGCGTGGTGCCCTTCTGGTTGCCGACGGTCTGGTTCGAACGCGTGACCGCCTCGGGCATCGCGAGGTTGTACGGGAGCTGAAGCGCGCGAAAGTGATGCGCGTCGCCGGCGACTTCGTGCGCGAGGCGCCAGAGTTCATCCAGAGAAAGAAAACCGCGCTCGGTCGCCTGCGCACGCAAGCCGTTCCAGGTCGCGATTCCGTAAACTCCAATCTTTCCGGCCGCGGCGGCCGCCTCGAGCGTCTCGAACGCCGCGCGCATCCGCTTCAGGAACTCCGCGCGCGAGATCTCACCGAGCTGAGTCTCGGGATTGTGGATGTAGTAGATATCGATCGTTTCGAGCCCAAGGTTCGCACGCGACATCTCGAGCATCGTCGCGAGCCACTTGGGCGTCATGCAGTGCGAGCCCTCGACCATATCGCCCTGCGCGACAATTCCGCTGCGGATGTAATGCTCCTCGAACCATCCGCGCGGGTCGGGCGGCACCTCGCCGTCAAACGTGATGTAGCCGCCCTTGGTCGCGACGACGATCTCTTCGCGCCTGATCGTGCCCGCGGCCGTCATCGCGGCGAGAACCTTGCCGATCGTTCGCTCGCTGCGCTGGAAGCGATAGTTCACCGCGGTATCGACGAGGTTGATACCCCCGGCGAGCGCCGCCGTGATCGCCGCTTCGTAATCCGCGTCGGTCTCGGCATCAGGTTCGCCAAGATAGGTGCCGATTCCGATCGACGAAACGCTAAGCCCGATCGTCGGGCGGAAATTTCCCGGCAAATTTGGGAATCGGCTGGCATACGCTGCCGACGCCTGGGCGGTTGCGCGTCCTTTAAGCATCGACATTCTCCGGCGCAGACCCCTGCTCCTCTAGGAATTAAACTGGATTGGGCTGGTCGCGGGCTCGTAGAGGGCCTGGATCACGTTCCCGTCTGGATCGCGAATATAAAATGAAACCGAGCCGTCGCGATGGTGCTTCAGCGGATGCACTATTTCGAGATGCTCGGCCTGCGCCCATCGCCATCCCGCTTCGACCTCGGCAATACTCTCGACGATAAACCCCAGATGGTCCAGGCGCTGCGCGGCAGGATCGCCGCCGTCGCCGCGATGCAGCGCAAGATTATCGCATCCCGAACTCAGGTAGGCGTTCTCCGGATCGGGCTGCCAGACGACCTTCATGCCGAACACGCGCTCATAGAACGCCTTGGCGCGTTCGACGTCTTTGACCTTGAGCGCCAGATGGCGCAGCCCGCGATTCTTTATCAAATGGTTGCCTCGCGCTTGCGGTAACCTACCACGGCCCAAATCGGATCGCTCGGCGGATCGGTCGGGTCGCTCCTGTCGATCGCATCCATATTCTCAAACCCGCCCGCATCCATAAAGTACCGCGCGACCAGGCCCACGCGATCGTGCTCGTTCAGGTGATGCCAGATCGCGACCGCTTTGGTCGGGAACATCCGGTTAGAGAAGGTCACTACGAACGGCGCCCCCGGCCGCAGCACGCGGGCGACCTCGCGAAAGGTCCGCACCGGCTCGATCATATATTGAATCGAAACCGTGACCACGGCGCCATCGAATTCGCCGTCGGTGAAGGGAAGCCGCGTCTGGTTGTTGAGATTGTGGATCACTATCTCGGTGAGTTGGGGATTATCCGCCATCTCGGGTTGATTCATCCCGAGTCCGACGACCCGCACCGGATGCAGGTTGTCCGGCAGATGCGATCGCCAACTGCTCATAAGATCAAGAATCGCACGCCCTGCGGAAGAAGGCGCGCGTAGATCTCGCCGACCTTCGCAATCGCGCCGTCATCGATATGCACGACGCGCCGCGGCGTGGTGTAGAACAGCTCATCGTCCGAGTCGTCGATTCGTCCAAAAAATTCCGGCGGAAATGGATTAGGCATCGTGGAACCCAAGATGATCTGATCACGGCTTGCGGTAAGGAACAATCACTTCGCGCAGCATCGGAAAGTGGCGCGCGTTGAGAGTTACCAGCGCGCTTTGCGATACGACCGCACTGGCCGCGATCGCGGCGTCAATCAGGCCGGTGCCATGACTTCGGCCATACTCGCCGCGGAACAATCCTGCCTGCACCGCGATGTCGCGATCAACCGCGACTGGCTCGAGCAGCTCCTCAAGCCGGGCCAGCGCTTCACGCTCGGCGCCGTCTCGAACGCCGACGTACAGCTCGGCGAGTGTGAGACACGAGACTCGAAACGGCGCCATCGCGGCCCTCAGATAGGCAAGAGCCTTGGGCTCGCCGCGAAGATAGTCGATCAGAACGTCGGTATCGATGAGCAGGGCCGATGGTGCTGGCATCCGAACTAGGCTTGGCCGCGGGCAGGTCGGACCCTATCGGCCTCGCGCCGCAAGGCGGCGAAGTCGGGCAGATCGGTGCGTCCGCGCCAGAGGCCGGCGACGGCCTCGAGGACCTGCGCGCGCCCGGCGGCCGTCGTCCGTTCCAGCCAGTGATCCACTGCGGCGCGGATAATCTCGCTTTGCGGACGGCCGGTGAGTTTGGCCAGGCGCCGCAAGCTCTGATGCTCGCGCGGGGTCAGATAGATCTGGGTTCTCACCATCGCCTGATTCTTCATGATGTATATCTATGATGTATAATTCATTCTCAAGCGCGGGTCCACGGAACGGTTAGTTGTGTACGCGCTGCGCTCGATTTTGGGCAAGGTAGAGCCTTGGATTTTTTGATTTCGGGCAAATTCGGTGGGTTCGTTTGGTATCTTTTCTAGTGACTCAGAAAATAAACTCCTTGAAAATGCTGCCGAATTTACCAAATGGGTTCGCTTCGAACGTCTTTTTGGTACCTCGATTTTCGGGCATACGACGGAGCGATCCATCCTTGAGGTAGTTCCAACTCTTGAAGCTGAGTCGCCGCTGGCAGAGCAGCACCCTCATCCGCCCTTCGAGCACCTTCTCCCGGAGGAGAAGGCATTCCGGCATCTTTTGATCCTTCTCCCTCCGGGAGAAGGTGGCGCGCAGCGCCGGATGATGGTGCTGCTCTGGCTCAGAAGGAACGCGGCCCAAAGCGAAGCGGTACTGTGTGCGGGTTGCTTCCACGCGATCACTTTTGCACGAAGTGGATTCGAGTATAAGGCTGAACAGTTCAGCCATGAACAAATCTGGCAAAAACCCGAACGATCGTTAGGGAGACGGCGGCGGCTTCAGAAAGTGTGGAACCGCAGGATAAAGCCTGTGCCACAAGGAGTTCCGCTGATTAGCGGCGTGCTGAGACGGGCGCGTCTCGACGCGCCCCTGCGAAAAGGTTGGGTCATCGAATCGGTATTTGTAGGGGCGGCTCACGAGCCGGCCGTCTTCGGCACAGTCTCTCGCTAGACGCCAACTTTCCTCCCGCGTGAGCGATCGTCGTCGATGCGCACGACTCGTGCCGGTGCGATGTAAAACAGCTCATCGTCCGGGTCACCGAATCTGCTTAAAAATTTCAGCGAGGATAGATTCAGCGAGACTGAAGCTTTTTCATCAGTTCCGGTAATACAGGAATTTGTCAGTAAAATCAGCTAGTTACACTGTCATGGCAGCATTTTACCGAGGGCCGTTGACTTGGTTTCGGCACACCGTCTAAAGTAAAACACTTTTCCAAAGCGCCTCTTCGGCTTGGTCCCGTCGGCTGCGTCGCGCGTGGAACATTGATGGTCAGACGCGACAAAACTAATTACGTCATCCAATCCGTTGCGCATTCGCTCGACGTACTCGAACAATTTTTTGGCGAGGTTGACGAACTCGGCGTGACCGAGCTGTCCAAGCGCCTCAAGCTCCACAAAAACAACGTCTTCCGCCTGCTCGCGACGCTCGAAGCACGCGGCTATATCGAGCAGAACAAGTCGAGCGAGAATTACCGGCTCGGAATCAAATGCCTGCTGCTCGGACGGCGGTATATTCATCACATGGGACTCGTGCGCCAGGCGCGACCTACGCTGGCCGAGCTTGCGCGCAAATGCCGCGAGAGCACTTACGTCGCGATTCTGCGCCGCGACGGCGTAGTTCCGCTCGAAGCGGCGGAGCCTGAGGATCGCGCGGTGCGAATCACGCCTCCGATCGGCAACACGCTGCCGCTGCACTGCACCGCGGTCGGCAAGGCGCATCTGGCCTTCGACACCGAAGAGCAGCTTCGCGCGGCGCTGCCGGAGCATCTGAAGCGCTTCACCGATCGCACGATAATCGATCGCGCGGCGCTGCTCGAACAGCTCACCGGCGTTTCGAGCACCGGATATGCGACCGACGCCGGCGAATACGTCGAGGAAGTGAACTCGATCGCGGTGCCGATTCGCGATTACACCCGCTCGGTCGTCGGATCGCTCGCGATCGCGGGGCCTGCGTACCGGATGGCGCCCGAGCGAATCGCCGCCGAGCTCGCGCCTACGCTGCTGGAAGCGGGCGGCGAAATTTCCCGCCGCCTCGGCTACAACGAGTAGGCCTGCGACGCCGACGCGCAAGCATGATTCGCTCGCGCATGGGTGCCGTGCGCGAGGAATCCCGGATCGGATGCGAATACTTATCTCGAACGACGGCTCGATCACGATCCAAATTCGGGATTTACTTCGCCGTCGCTCAGGCCATGCCCTCTATCGGCAGCCGCGCGCGAGAATGACACCAGCGAAAAGGCCCGGCAACATTACGCGAGGGCGGCACGTGGTGGCACAGAGAAGTACCGTCGGTTCCTAAGAGAATCCTATCCAGCGAGTTCCTTCACATAGTAATAGGCCCGGTCTACTTCGACGAAGCCGCACGACGGGTACAGCACGCGCGCTCGTTCGTTCACACTTGCGGTAGCAACCAGGGCAGTATGCAGGCCACGCGCCTGCATCCGGCGCAATCCTTCAATCGTCACTGCGCGCGCGTATCCTCGTCCGGTGAAATCGGGACGGCATCCGACCGGCTCGAAATGTCCGAAGCCGTTTGCGATGTCCTGCCAGGCGATACAGTAGCTGAGGAATTTCCCGTTGGCGTCTTCCAGCACCACGTCGAGTTCCGGATCGTAGAGCGGCGCCGAACGGAGCTTGCGATAAGCATCGATGGCTATCTTCGATGGACCCCAGACCGACCAGGCTTCGCGATGGACCTCCACGCGCGCTTCGAGGTCGGCGTCGGTCGCGTGCCTTAGACGCAGCCCCGCAGCCAATTTCGGTTGAGCGATTGGACCTTCGACAAGGCTCAGCGAATAGAGGACGTCGAATCGGTCGGCCAGCGTGTAGCCAGTTCGCTTCAGCAGCGCGATGCGTTCAGGATCGCTATCGAGCACGTGGGTTGTTAGCGTGTTCTCGCCGAGCATCGTCATTGACTTCGGGATCTTCGCACCGCCGGTCTGCAAGAGACTCCGCCGTCGGTCTTCGGCCCATCCCAGGATTTCGCCCGCAAGCAAATCATCCAGCGACACTCCTGGTCCGATGTCGAAATCGAAGTTGAGCGGTGGTTCGAACGATGCGTAGGCGACCAGAATATCGCCGCCGAACCAAAGCCGAATGTTGATGTTAGGATCGGACCCCGGGGACAGCATCCACACGACATCGCCGGCCTTCATGTAGGTCGAGCGCGGCCAGCGAGCAGCGGTAGTCGTGCGGGCAAAATCGATCAGCAGATCAAGGTCAGCGGCGCCGGAATAGGCGCGCGAGGTAAAACGGTTCATGACGAATCTCCTGGCGCGAACAGTTCGAGACCTCCCCGGTGAGAGGACTCCATTGCGAAGCGAAGGGGGAGATTGTCTTAGAGAACCATCGTCGTGGAGAGAACTCTTATCGCCGCGAAAATATCACTACTCATTCGCGACGCGCAATCACAGACGGCATCTGGTAGAGGGTCAGTTTTGACTAACCGCCGTTCTTCCATAGGAGAGCTTTGCATCACCAATCGCGGGAGTGCGCCGGGGCGTATGGGCGGGATTCCTCGCGATGCGCGCAATGCAAAATTATATGCACGACGCAAAAGATGGCGGTGATTCGCGCTCGGAATGACAACGGTCACGGTTTTTGTGCCATCCCGAAGAGTTTGGCGAACTTGTTCGCTCCAGTTTTCCGCCCGCGGCAACCGCGCAGGCTGCCCCTAAATGACCGCCTACCGATTCATCGCGGCGGCGACGCGTTTGCTGATCTCTTCCGGCGAGAGGTCTTCCTTGTGCGTCGCGATCCACCATTTGTTTCCTGACGGGTCTAGCACCATCCCAACGCGATCTCCCCAGGGCCTATTGGTGAGCTCCTGTCCCGATTTTGCTCCCGCGCGAATTGCCCGTCCGTAAAATTCGTCGCAGTCATTGACGTACATGTAAAGCGAACTCTGACTCGAAGCTGCATCGCCTCGCTCCACCATCAGGCGCGAGTTACCGATATTGATTTCAGCGTGCGCCACCGTCCCATCCGGGGCTGCCATCCGCATAACCTCCTCGGCACCGAAGGCCCGCTTCGCGAATTCAAGAAACTTCGCCACGTCATTCACCGCTACTAACGGCGTGACCGTGTGATATCCGTCAGGAATCGCACTGACCGGCATGAGTTCCTCCTGTTGCACCTGAGGCGCTGCGTAATCTGCTCTGAGGCGTGACGGCCAGTAACATATACCGCAGACCGATTAGGACGCTATCCGGGATTCACAGTAGTTTGACTGATAAATGATCCGCTGTTAGTTTCGTTTCGTTTATCGGTTCCATTCCCGGTCAATTTGAACGATTCTGATCATGTATCGCCGAATAAGCGCATGCGTGGAGTGATATCGCTGTGAAGATTCTGGTTCCAATCAAACGTGTTCCCGACCCCGCCACCACTATCCGCGTCCTTCCCGACGGCTCGGGTATCGCCACCGACAACGTCAAGTGGGTGATCAACCCGTTCGACGAGATCGCAATCGAAGAAGCCCTGCGGATCAAGGAAAAGCAGGCCGGCAGCGAGGTCGTGCTGGTCACGATCGGCCAGTCCACCTGGCAGGAGCAGCTTCGGACCGGGCTTGCGATGGGCGCCGACCGCGCGATCCTGGTGAAGAGCGACGGCTACCTCGATCCGCTCGGGCTCGGGCGGATCCTCGCGAAGATCGCGGGCGATGAAAAGGCCGATATCGTGCTCTTGGGCAAGCAGGCGATCGACGACGACTCGAACCAGGTCGGTCAGATGCTGGCCGAGATGCTCGGATGGCCGCAGGCAACGTTCGCCTCGAAGGTTGAGTTCGCGGATAAGAAGGTCACGGTCATCCGCGAGGTCGATGGCGGCCTGGAAACGATCGCGTTCAACCTGCCGGCCGTCGTGACGACCGACTTGCGCCTCAATGAGCCGCGCTACGCGTCGCTGCCGGGCATCATGAAGGCGCGCAAGAAGGAACTCAAGGAAGTTCCGGCCGAGAGCCTCGGTCTCGACCTCGCGCCCAAGCTCAAGATCAAATCGCTGACGGCGCCGCCCAAGCGGCAAGCGGGAAAGAAAGTCGGTTCGGTCGCGGAACTCGTCGCCGTGCTGCATACCGAAGCCAAGGTGATCTAACCGGCGTGGGACAGAGGGATTATTTTCAACGACGATATCTCATCGCCTGTAATCGACCGCACGCGCGGCGTGGAGCAGGCGCCGGAGTGAATTCAAATGGGTGACGTTCTAATTTTCGCCGAGCATCTGGGCGGCCACTTTCCCAAGACCACGCTGACCGCGATTCACGCCGGTCTCGACCTGGCGCAGAAACGCGGCGGCAAAGCGATCGCCGTCGTGGCGGGCGACGCGCCCGAGGCGGTCGCCGCGGAGATCGCGAAGTACGGCGCGTCGAAAGTGATCGCGCTGGCGCATCCTGCGCTGAAGAATTATCTCGCCGACGCGCACGCGGCCGCGCTGAGCGCGCTGGTCAAGACCACCGGCGCGGAATTCGTGCTCGCGACCGCGACCGCTATCGGCAAGGACCTCGCGCCGCGGCTAGCCGCGCGAATGAACGCGCCGATGGCTTCCGAGATCACGGCGATCAACGACGACGGCACCTACGTGCGCCCGATGTACGCGGGCAACGCGATGGCGACGATCGAGCTCGAGGGTCCGGTCAAGGTGATAACCGTGCGCGGCACCGCGTTCGACGCGGCCAAGCCCGCCGCCGCTGCCTCGCCGGTAGAAAAGCTCGACGCCGAGATCGACGCGGCAGCGCTCAAGCAGGAGTTCGTCTCCTTCAACCAGACCAAGAGCGACCGCCCGCAACTCACCGAGGCGCGGATCGTCGTGTCAGGCGGACGCGGACTCAAGTCGGGCGAGAATTTCAAGATTGTGCTCGAACCGCTGGTCGATGAAATGGGCGCCGCGATGGGCGCGTCGCGCGCGGCCGTCGATGCGGGCTTCGTGCCCAACGATTTGCAAGTCGGGCAGACCGGCAAGGTCGTCGCACCCGAGCTTTACGTCGCGGTCGGAATCTCCGGCGCGATCCAGCATCTGGCCGGGATGAAGGACTCGAAGATTATCGTCGCGATCAACAAGGACGAAGAGGCGCCGATCTTCAGCGTCGCCGACTACGGCCTGGTCGCCGACCTGTTCAAAGCAGTGCCCGAGATGGTCGAAGAGCTGAAGAAAGTCAAAGCGCACTGAGGCATCCACCGATGGCTGAGCTGCAGCATAAATTCGCCACGTCCAACGGAATCAAGATGCATTACGTCGAGCAGGGCGCGGGCCCGCTGGTCGTGCTGTGCCACGGATGGCCGGAGTCGTGGTACTCGTGGCGGCATCAGATTCCCGCACTGGCTGCGGCCGGCTTCCGCGTCGTCGCGCCCGATCAGCGCGGCTACGGACGCACGGACCGGCCCGAGGCGATCGAGGCCTACAACATCTTCAATCTCACCGGCGATATCGTCGGACTGGTGCACGCGCTCGGCGAGTCGCGCGCGATAATCGTCGGACACGATTGGGGCGCGCCGGTCGCGTGGCACTGCGCGCTCTTGCGGCCTGATATCTTTTACGCGATCGGCCTTTTGAGCGTGGCGTTTCTGCCGCACGGCCCGATTCGTCCTTCCGATGGGATGAAGGCGCTCGAGGGCAAGACCAACTGGTTCTATCAGAACTACTTCCAAGAGCCGGGCCGGATCGAGAAGGAACTCGACGAGGATCCGCGCCGATCGATCACGATGATGCTGTACTCGGCGTCGGGAGATCCGCCGCCCGCCGAGCGCTGGAAGTTCCTGTTTCCGCGCTCGTACAAATTTCTCGAAAGCGGAACTATTCCCGGGCGTCTGCCTGGATGGCTGACCGAGGAAGACATCGATTTCTACGCCTCCGAGTTCGGCAACTCGGGCTTCCGCGGCGGAATCAACTGGTATCGCAATGTCGATCGCAACTGGGAGCTGAGCGGCTTCCTTGACGGCGTGAAGCTGACGCAACCCTCGATGTTCGCGGCCGGCGAGCATGACGTGGTCCTCGCGATGTATCCCGATGCGCCGAAAGTGGTGGATTTCTCGATGCCGAATTGCCGCAAGAAAGTGATCATCCCCGGTGCGGGCCACTGGCTCCAGCAGGAGCGCCCAAAGGAAATCAACGACCTGCTGGTCGAGTTCGTGAAGGGGCTCTGAGCCCGCGCGCTGATTCAGGCAGTCGCCGCCGCCCAGGGATCGATCAGTTCGATTCCTGGATCCTGGAAGTGGCGGAGGTTCCGGGTCGCCAGTGTCGCCGTACGCGCCGCGACGATTCCGGCAATTTCGTTCTCGCGGAAATAACTGGTTTCCCGGCGGTCCGACGCTCGGCTGCACAACTCGCCGCTTTCTGCGCGGCCGCATGATCGAAGGGGAGAATGCGCCCGTTGAAATCTTCTTCGATCGCGTGTGAACGCCTCTTCTAGCTGCCGTCTGCGGCGACCTAATTCCCTCAGACAAAAAGCGCGCGCTTCGCAATTCATTCGCCCTCTTATCCTCAAGCTCTGCGGCGTCGCGTTCCCGGATTTAACACTCTCGTAACAGAACCAGCCCCGGCCAATAAAGTATGGTTGTTATAGTTCGGGATGAAAATCCGAATCGCGTTCTGCACTTGGAGGTGCATCGATGTCGCTTTCGTCCCACACTCGCAGAGTCATCGGCTTCGCAGCCGTTGCCGTGCTGACGCTTGCCGCGTCGGCGGTGTTCGCGTCCACGCAACTCACGGGCGCGGGTTCGACCTTCGATTATCCGTTCTTCTCGAAAGCATTTTATGAATACAGCCAGCAGCGTTCCGACGTCACGGTCAATTACCAATCGATCGGCAGCGGCGGCGGCATTCAACAGTTCATCGCCAAGACGGTTGATTTTGGCGCCTCCGATGTCCCGATGAACGCGGAGGAACTCAAGCTGGCGCAGGGTCCCGTGCTGCAAATTCCGGTCACCTTGGGCGGAGCCGCGATGGGTTACAATCTGCCGGGGATCGGCAAAGGCCTTCGCCTGACCCGTCAACTGATTGCCGAAATCTTTCTGGGCCGGGTAACCAAGTGGAACGATCCTGTGCTCGTCAGGCTGAACCCGGGCATGAAGCTGCCTGATATGCCGATTACCGTGGTCCATCGTTCTGACGGTTCCGGCACCACTTATATCTTCACGGATTTTCTAAGCAGCGTATCTCCGGCATGGAAGCAAAAGGTCGGAACCGGCAAGAGCGTGCAGTGGCCGGTCGGGCTCGGCGGCAAAGGTAACGAAGGCGTCGCAGGACAGGTGCGCCAGACTCCGGGCGCAATCGGATATATCGAGCTGGCATACGTGCTCGAAAACGAAATGACGTACGCCCAGGTGGAAAACAAGGCCGGTACGTTCGTGTATCCATCAATCGAGACTGTCGCGGACGCCGCGGCTACCAAGCCGGATGTAAGTGCGACGGATTTTTCGATCGTTGACGCGTCCGGCGCCCATTCGTATCCGATCAGCGGGTACTCGTGGGTCATGCTCTACCAAAAGCCTTCAGACAGCGCGCGTGCGACGCTGGTCAAGCAGACGCTCGAATGGTTGGTCACGAAAGGACAGTCAGTGGCGAAATCGGTTGACTATGTACCGCTTCCCGATAACGTGCAGAAACAAGCATTGAAGGTCATTTCGCAAATGCAGTCGTAGCTACTTGTCCGGCATGCGCCAACGGCATCACAAGTGAAGTAACTACTCCCGGAAAGATTTAAATGGTGGATACTAACGAGCGCAACACCAGCAGAGATTTCGGCTTCGCTCTCGCACCCGGCTTGAGCGCCGCCAATCCCGCGCTCAAGCCGATGATCGAGCCGCGGGCTGAACCTGTCCGTCTGCGGCTGCCACGCGCGCCGCGCGGAACCGGCTTCGACTTGTGTGTTTACGGAGCAACCTTCGCTTTTCTGGCTCTGGTCGTAGGACTCTTCATCGAGCTCTTATGGAGTTCGCGACTTTCAATTTCGACGTTTGGATTCTCCTTTCTCTGGACCAGCGAATGGAATCCGGTAACTAACCAATTCGGCGCGCTGCCGTTCATCTACGGAACTGTTGTCAGCTCCGCGATAGCAATTCTCCTGGCGGGCGTGGTGGGCGTGCTGGCGGGCGCGTTTCTGGCGGAATTCTGTCCCTTGCGCCTGTCGGGTCCGCTGAGCTTCGTGATCGAGCTGCTCGCGGCAGTTCCGAGCGTGGTCTACGGGCTATGGGGATTGTTTATTCTCGCGCCGATCATGCGGGATTACGTCGAACCGTTCCTGCAGCATTACCTGGGCTTTCTGCCTATTTTTTCCGGAACCATCTATGGCGTCGGAATGCTCACCGCCGGAGTTCTTCTGGCTATTATGATCGTGCCAACCGTCACCGCTATTTCGCGCGACGTGATGGCCGCCATTCCGCAAACCCAGCGCGAGGCAATTTGGGCGCTCGGCGCCACGCGCTGGCAGAGTTTCCAGATGGTGGTGCTGCCCGGTTCGCGCGCGGGTGTGTTCGGGGCATGTATCCTGGCGCTCGGCCGTGCGCTCGGAGAGACTATCGCCACCACGATGGTTATAGGCAATCGGCCCGCAATTGCAGCCTCTCTATTCGCTCCAGGATATAGCATATCGAGCGTTATAGCCAATGAGTTTACCGAGGCAACTACCCAGGTCTATCTGAGCGCGCTGATCGAGCTTGGTCTGCTTCTTTTTATCATCAGCGTAATCGTAAATGCGCTTGCGCGAGTCCTGCTCTGGACGATCTTCCGGCCGATGGAGAGCTAGGTGGAAATTCCAGTTACGTTACGTCATCCGCGCAGCGCATTGGGTATTTTCGCGTCCGCTTTCTGCGCCGGGGGCGTCGCGATTATCCTGCTGCTGATTCTCGGTTACGTCATCCGGGAGGGTATCGGTTCCATCTCTCTGAGTTTTCTCACTGAGCTGCCGCATCCGGTGGGAGTACCCGGCGGCGGAGTGGGTAATGGACTCGTGGGCAGCGCGATTATCGTGGGGCTCGCGGCCGTAATGGCTATTCCAATCGGCACGCTGACCGGTCTTTATCTGACCTATTTCGGACGCGGGATGTTCGCGGCGGCGGTGCGCTTTCTTTCGGACGTTCTGTCGGGAATTCCAAGTATCGCGATTGGACTGTTCGCGTACACGATACTGGTGGCGCCGCTTAAACATTTTTCCGCCTTTTCGGCTTCCTTTGCCTTCGCGATCCTGATGCTGCCGGTTATCATCACCACCACCGAATCCGCGATCAAAGGCGTCTCGCACGAACTCTACGAGGCCGCGCTCGCACTCGGAGTGTCACGGCATCATGCGATCATTCACGTGATTCTCCCGTCCGCCCGTTCCGGAATCATCACCGGAATCGTACTGGCTATCGCCAGAGTCACGGGCGAGACCGCGCCGCTCCTTTTTACCGCGTTCGGCAGCCAATTTTGGGAGTTGAACCCAAACAATCCGATGGCGGAACTGTCGCTGCAGGTCTTCACCTATGCGATCTCTCCATACAAGTCGTGGCACGAACAGGCGTGGGGAGGAGCGTTGCTGCTGATCGTTATCGTCTTCGTCATGAACCTCGGCGCGCGCGTCGTATTGAAGCCGCGCTTCCGCTGATCTGTCTGCCATCCACGTTTCCCATTCCCGCGCCTGGCCGCCTATCATGCGCGGGCAGAGCAGCACCGTCACCCGCCGCTTCGCGGCACCCTCTCTTGGAGGGCGAGGGAATGCACAAAGGGATTCACCTTTTGATTGCATCGCTCGGCGGGCGGCGTTAGATTCTGATTATCCAACCCCAAGAGGCCAAAGGTGTGCGGAAGTAACTGAATTCCATTGTCGTCCGGACGACAACCCTTGCGCGAGCGGCGCGATCTTTTCGCCCGCGCGCGTAAAACAATGGAGCAGTTACCATGTTCGTGCGTTTGGCTGAAGTTTCCTTTTCGTATTCAGATTCGATTCCGATCCTTCGCGATGTGAGTATGCAGCTCGCGCCCGGATGGACCGGCGTGGTCGGTCCCAACGGCGCCGGCAAAACCACGCTCATCCGTTTGATCTCCGGCGAGCTCGAGCCCGCGCGCGGCCATGTGCAAATCGATCCGCCGTCGGCGTCGAAATCGATGCGCGTGTGCGCGCAGACCGCGCTTAAGATCTCGCCCGCGATCGCGGCGTTCGCCCACGCTGAGGACGGCGTCGCTCGACGCCTCCATGGCGAGCTCGCGCTCGAGCCTGACACTCTCGAACGGTGGCCAACCCTTTCGCCTGGTGAGCGCAAGCGCTGGCAAGTCGGCGCGGCGCTTGCCTCGGAGCCCGCGGTGCTGATCCTCGACGAGCCGACCGACCATCTGGACGCCGACGCGCGCGGCCTGCTCCTTGAAGCGCTCGGCCGCTTTCGCGGAATCGGGATCGTCGTCTCGCACGACCGCGCGATGCTCGAGCATCTGACGGCACACACAGTGCGCGTGCATGACGGGTCGGCGCGAATCTGGCGCGGAGCATACGGCGACGCCAAGCGCGGATGGGAGGCCGAGCAGCGCGAGTATCATGCGTCGTTCGAACGGCTCAAGCACGAGCGTGACAAGCTTAAGCGCCGGCTTGCGGACAAGCGGCGAATCGCGCAGTCCGCCGCGGCCGACTGGAGCGCGGGCGCGGGCAAGAGGATGCGCGGACCAGGCGACCACGACGCAACCAGCATGATGGCGAAAGGGAAATCCGAGATGGCGTCGGCGCGCCTTTCGCGCGATGCCGGAAATCTCCGCCGCGGCGTCGATCGGGTCGAGGAGCGCCTGGGCGAGTTCGAGTTCCGCAAAGACAAGGGCCGCGCGCTGTTTGTGGATTACGTTCCCGCGCCGATGCACCGCGTCTTCGCGCTTGACGAAAGCGAAATCATGGCCGGCTCGAAGCGCGTGCTCGAAGGAGTTCACCTGATCGTCGGACGCGAGAGCAAAATTCGTGTCGCGGGGCCCAACGGCGCCGGCAAGACCACTCTGCTCGGCGCGATGCTGCGTGCGGCGCGGCTGCCGCGCGAGCGCGTGATGTTCCTGCCGCAGGAACTGAGCGAGGCCGACGGCATTGCGATGCTCGCGGCGGTGCGCGAGTTGGGCGCCGGCGATCGCGCGCGGGTGCTGACGCTCGCGGCGGCGCTCGGCGTAGATCCCGAGCGGGTTCTCGGCTCGCAATCGCCTTCGCCTGGAGAGGCGCGCAAACTCGCGCTCGCGTACGGACTCGGCAGGCAAGTATGGGCGTGCGTCCTTGATGAGCCGACCAATCATCTCGACATGCCCGCGATCGAGCGGCTCGAAGAAGCACTCGCGGCGTATCCGGGCGCGTTGTTGATCGTCACGCACGACGATCCACTCGCGGAGCGCACAACTCACGAGCAGTGGAGGATCGACCACGGCCGGATCGGGGTCGTGTCGAACGCGCGCATCGGCGCAGAGCGGTAGCTGAATTGCGACGACTCGGCCGCGCATCTACCATCGGTCGCATCTTGCGCCTCGGAGGTAGTTGCGATGGCCACGGATCTTGGACTTATCGATACGATTGTTATCCTGATGATGGAAAACCGCTCGTTCGACCACATGCTGGGCTATCTGAGCTTGCCCGGATACGGCGACGGTTATAAGTCGCAAAGCACAATCCTCGGACTGAAGAACGATCCGGCATGGCTGGCGAAGGTGGCGAATCCGCTGAAGACCACGATGGTCCAGCCGGCTCCGATGACTCATGCGCAAATCGCCGATCCTCCGCACGAGCGGGTAAATGTCGCGTTGCAGCTCGGAGGACCCAGCGCGGGAATCTATCCGCTCAACGGATTCGCGGACAGCGCCGCCGAGCGGGACGTCATGTATTACCAGACGCCCGGCCAGGTTCCGATTTACAACTTTCTTGCGCGTAACTACCGCGTGTGCGACCGCTGGTTTTCGCCGTTGCCGGCGGGGACGCAGCCCAATCGCCTGATGGCGATGAGCGGCTACACTCTGATCGACAAGAATCAAACGATCCTGCCCGATCAACACCTGGTGTACGAATGGCTGACCGCGCACGGCGTGCGATGGCGCGTTTATCATCAGGGACTGTTCCCGTTCTTCACGATGATGCCGCGATGGATTCCGGAGATAGCGGCCGGCGAGAGCTTCCGGCGTTTCGATCGCTTCGCGGTGGATTGGAAGCTCGAGGCCGACGTGACCGCGCCGCAGGTGATCTTCATCGAGCCGACCTACAACGACTCGCCCAACAATCAGGGCCACGGCACTGACGATCATTCGATCTCGTCGGTGTATGGCGGCCAGCAACTCGTGCACGACGTTTACACCACGATGCTTAACAGCAAGCGATGGCGCAATTCCGCGTTGATCATCACCTACGACGAGCATGGCGGTTTCTGGGACCACGAGCAGCCGCTCGAACTCGAGACCAGCGTATTCGATGATCGATGGTCCGCGTTTCAAAGCTCCGGAGTTCGCGTGCCGGGAATTATCGTGTCGCCATTCGTTTCGGCCGGATCGGTTTACGATCAGAATCTCGATCACACTTCGATTCTGAAGTTCCTCGGCAGAAAGTTTGGCACCGGCAGCTATTCGCGCGAGGTGGACGCTAGAGGCGTCAACAATCTGGCTGACGCGTTCGATCTGACGGCCGCTCGCACCGACGATCCCGATGCGCCCAACCCGGCGCCCGATCCTCAACTCCCGATTCTTACCAGTATTCTTCCCGCTTCGAATCCGAGCACAGATGCGTTTGCGCATGCGCTCGAGATGCTGAAGACCGGCTATCCGCACGAGCTGGCAAGCAAGTTTCCTGAGAAGCTCGAGGAGCTTGGACTGTGATCGCGATTTGATTCGCGCGCTCGATGTGATCTCATGATTCTGTGACAACGATGAGCGAGCGGCCGAATATTGTTCTGATCGTCGCCGACGACATGGGCTACGGCGATTTCTCGTGCTTCAACGGCAATGCTTCGCACACGCCCACGCTCGATCAGCTTGTGCGCGAGGGACTGTGCCTGACCCAGCATTACTCCGCCTCGCCAGTGTGCGCGCCGGCGCGCGCATCGCTGATGACCGGCCGCTATCCGCATCGCACCGGCGTGCTCGACACGCTCGAGACTCGCGGACTGGATCGGCTGGCGCTGCGCGAGCGCACCGTCGCGGATTTTCTGGCGCAAGCAGGATACGTCACCGGGTTGGTCGGCAAATGGCACAACGGCGCGTTCGATGCGCGTTATCATCCGAATCGCCGCGGCTTCGGCGAGTTCGCCGGATTTTCCGGCGGATGGCATCCGTACTGGCAATGGCAAATCGACCGCAATGGCTCCACGAGCGGCTCTGACGGCCGTTACCTGACCGATGTCTTCACCGAAGAGGCGGTCGCGTTTTTGCGGCGGCATCGCCGCGAGAAGTTTTTTCTCCATCTCGCGTACAACGCGCCGCACTTCCCGTTCGAGGCGCCCGAGGCGGAGCTGCGGCCGTTTATCGACACCGGAAAATTCACGACCGCCGTCAGCGCGATCTACGCGATGCTGCATGCAATGGATCGCGGAGTCGCGCGCGTGCTCGAGGAGCTCGACTCGCTCGGGCTCGCGAACAACACGCTGGTGATGTTCACCAGCGACAACGGTCCGCAGTTCGGCGGCAAGGGCGACAATTGCACGGACCGTTTCAATTGCGGCTTCGCGGGCTCGAAGCTTTATGTCTATGAAGGCGGAATCCGGCTGCCGATGGTGCTGCGATGGCCGACGGGAATTACGGGCGGCCGCACGCTCGACGCGATGTTTCACTTCACGGACTGGATGCCGACACTTCTCGCCGCGGCGGAAGCCGAGCCTCCGCGCAACTTGAAGCTCGACGGCGTGAATGTACTGCCTCTGCTTGCGGGCGAGCGTGGCAAGCTGCCGGAGGAGCGCTTCTGGCAGTGGAATCGCTACGAGCCCGATGGCGAATGCAACGCCGCTATGCGTGACGGCAAGTGGAAGCTGGTGCGCCCCGCGATCCGCGAGTTGATGTCGATCACGTCCGAAGATTTTCGTTCCGATGTCCGCGCGAAATACGAGCCCGATAGTTTCACAGAGATCGATCGCTCGCCAATTCCCGAGCGTAAGCGAGGCGCTGCACCGCCGGCGCAATTATTCGATATCGAAAACGATCCGATGGAACGCAACGATCTCGCGGCGACTGATCCGGCGCGCGTAGCGCGGATGAGCGATTCGCTTGCGCGATGGTTCGAGGAGGTCGAGCAGGAGCGCCGCACCATTCGCGACTAACCTTACACCCGCGCCAGGAGCGGCCATCGATCCGCCCACGGTCGTGCCGCCTCGAACGCGGCAGACGCCCGGAGCACCATCGGGTCATCCAGATGCCGTCCGATGATCTGCAAACCGACCGGCAATCCATCCTTTGTGAACCCCGCGGGCACAGTCGCGGCGGGTTGTCCCGTCAGATTTGCGATGATCGTGAACGCAAGGAAACTCTCAGGCCGGACGTAACGCCCGGCGATCTTGTCGGGCCCCTGCATCAGAATCGGAAACGGCGGCACGCATGTCGTCGGCGTCAGCAGCAGATCGAATTTCGCCATGAAGCGCGCCATGTGGTTGGCGAGCGCTTTGCGTCCGATGTTCGCATCGGTCAATTCCTCGGCGCTCCACGGGCGCATGATCAAGTCCACCATGTGCGAGGACATCTGCGCGCCGTGCTCGGCGATCATTTTGCGCATTCCGCGCAGATCGGTCTCGGCGATCATCGTCGCGGCAAACACTATCGCCGGATCGGTCCATCCGGGATTGGCCTCCTCGACCACGCATCCAAGATCGCGCTCGAAGACGCGCGCCGCGGCGCGCGCGATTTGCGCGACTTCAGGATCAACTGCGGCGTAACCCCAGTCCGCACTGTAGGCAACGCGCATACCGCGCAGGTCTCCGGCGCGAGCGCATCCGAGCCAGTCGATACCCTGGCTGGGACGGCTCTGCCGATCGCGCGGGTCTGGTCCGATGATCGCCGACAGCATCAGCGCCGCATCGGCGACGGTGCGCGTCAGCGGACCGTAGCACTCAATCGATTCCCATCCGGACGCACCCGGATAGCGCTGGTCGCGCGAACCTGGATAGAGCGGGATGCGGCCGAACGACGGCTTGATGCCGTAGAGTCCGCAGAAGGACGCCGGAATCCGCACCGAGCCGCCGCCGTCGCTGCCGAGCGCGAGCGGCCCGACTCCAGCGGCGACGGCCGCGCCCGCGCCCGCGCTCGAGCCGCCAGAAGTCATTGCCAGGTTCCACGGATTGCGCGTGGTCTCGAAGAGCGGATTATGCCCGGTCGCGCTGTAGCCGAATTCCGCGGTGTTGGTCTTGCCGATAATGATCGTGCCAGCAGCGCGCAGGCGCTCGACCGCGATGTCATCTTCATCGGGAACGAAATCGCGATATGCGACTGAACCGGAGGTCGTGCGAATCCCGCGCGTGAAAATGAGATCCTTGATGCTTACTGGAACTCCCGACAGTGGCCCGGAATCGCGACCCGCCAGGATCTCCGCCTCGATTCGTTTCGCTTCGGTGCGCGCGAGTTCGGGAGTCGGCGTGCAGAAGGCATGCAGATGCGGCTCGACGCGATTCATCCGCTCGAGGATCGCGTCGATAACCTCGACCGGCGAGAGAGTGCGCGCGCGGATCGCGTCCGCGAGCTGCACCGCGTCCATCGCACAGATTTCTTCGCCGGCAGCCATCGATCTATTTGATCCTCGAAAAGAACTTGAGCGCGTTGTCGCATAAGATCGCGCGCTTTTCGGCCGCGTCAATGCGCGAGTTGTTGACTACCAGCTCGGCGGCGTCGGGAAATTCGGCGTCGAAATGCGGATAATCAGACGCCCACATCACGCGCTCGACGCCGATCATCCGCATCGCCTCGGGCAGCAGATCCTCGTCGGCGTCGAAGGTGTAGAAGCATCGCGGGCCGCGCATGTGCTCGCTCGGCTTGCGCGAAAGGTGCGGGGTGTGGCGGGCGAAGTGTTTGTAGTGCCCGTCCATCCGTTCGGCCCACCACGGAACCCACGACAATCCGCCCTCGAAGAATCCGAGCATCAGGTTCGGATGACGCTCGAGCAGGCCGCCGCCGATCGCCGCGCCCATCGCGCGCATCTGATGCCACACATGGCCGGTCAGATGCATCAGGAACATGTTGTTGCCGACGTCCTCGCGGCCGGGAGCGAAGGGCGGACGATCGGTGCCGCCGTGAAAGCATAGCGGCAGACCATTGGCGGCGGCGGCGCGATAGAACGGATCGAAATACGGATGGTCGGCGAGCATCCCGTCCAGATTTCCGAAGGTCATGATTCCCACCGCCCACGGCTCGCGCGCGAGGTACTCGACCTCGGCGATGCAGGTTTCCATCGTGCGTTGCGGAACGATGCCGACCGCCTTGATGCGCGCGGGCGCAGCCGAGCAATACTCGCCGATCCACCGGTTGTACGCGCGCGCGAGTGCAGCTTCCATCGCGGGGTCGGCGACGCCGCAGACGGAGGTCGCGACGGTCGCGAAGCATACGGCGACGTCGATTCCTTCCTTGTCCATGTCGGCGATACGCTCATTCGGATCCAGGCCGCCGGTCGCAGACGCGAGCGGATGATTTTTGCCCGAGGGAAATTTGCCGAGGCCCGGAACCTCGTCGCGCTCACCCAGCGGACGTTCGGCGCTGCGCCACTTCGGATGGATCGCAGGCACGATACCGAGGTTGCCGGCGCCGGTGCGCGTGAGCATCGCGTCGGCGGCGGCGCGAAACTTCGGATCGATATGGGTGGTGTAGAGCGAGGCGGGCTCGGTGACGTGTCCGTCGGCGTCGATAATTCTGAATCCAGCTAATGACATTGGCCTTGCACCGCTCGGATTTTCGCCGCCTCAGGACGGACCTGTCAACGCGACTGTGGCCTGGTTTGAATTCTTCAGAAGTCGCGAGACTAAATGATTTTCGGGCCTACCGCGCGCCTGCGTCGTTCGCTAGCTCTTCGAGCCGCGCTCGATTGCGCGAATCATTTCGCCGCACCGCCGCTCGGCGAGCGGCATATGCACCGCCTCGATTTTGATTCGGTCGGGACCGAGAAAATAAACGGCGTAGTATCCACCCGGACCGAAAGGAAACTCGCCCGGACCGTCCAGAATTTCCGCTCCGAGCCCGCGCGCCAGGTCGTGAATCGCATCGACCTGTTCGTGTCTCTCGACATTGAACGCCAGATGATGAAGCCCGGGTGCGTAAAGCTCGAAAGGGTGCTTCGCAAGTTCCGGCTTCGCCTGCCAGATGTTGATCGCGGTTCCGTTGCCCAGATTGATGTTGGAGGTAAGATCGGCGCCGCTGCGGCTGCGAAAAATCTCGCCAATTGTGTAACCGAGGAATTCGAGCAGGGGGCGGAAGAAAGTCATCGCGCGCGGCAGATCACTCACCGTGATCGATACATGGTTGACCGATCCATGGAGGCCATAGCGCGGAATCTCGGTACTCATCGTGGAATCCTTTGTGGAATCCTTTCAACGATTCGATCCTGTGGCTGTACCGGATTAGCGCGGCACTGGCAAACACCCGCCTGCCGAGTATCGGCCCGGTTGCGCGTCGGGGGTTCGGCTGAAACAATGCAGCATTCGCCGCCGGGCCGTGCGGTATGAGACCCCTTTTGCGATGCGCCGCGTCGAAACCATCCTGATCGTTCTCGCCGTTGCGTTTTACGTCTGGTTCCTGTCGCATTTCGGCACCCGCGAAGTGCTCGGGTACGTGCGTCTGGCGGGATGGGGCCTTGCGCTGACGATCGCGCTGGAAGCGGTTTCGCGGGTGATGAACACTCTAGGATGGCGGGTCACGATTGCGGATTATCCGCGCTCGCTCGGGTTCGGCGAGCTGTTCTGCGCGCGAATAGCGGGCGAGGCTATAGATTACGTCACTCCGTCGGCGCAGCTTGGCGGCCAATTCGTGATGGCGCTGATGGTGCGGCGCAAGCTCCGGATGCCGATCGGGTTGGCGACGGTGGTGGTCGCGTCGCTGGCCGAGGCGATCGGGCAAATCATGTTCGTCTGCGGCGCGCTGCTGGTCTCGATGCAGATGATTCCGGCGGCGCATCGGCTGGTGTGGCCGATCATCGGCGGACTCACGATCGCGATCGCGCTGGCGCTTGGGTTTTTTTACGTGCAGACCAAGCGGCCGTTTTCGTATCTGTGGCGGGCAGCGGCGAAATTCGATTTCGCGGACTTGAGCCGCTATGACATCAAGGAATCGGCAGATGAAGCCGACTCGATCCTGCTGGAATTCTATGCGCGCCATCGGGTGCGCCTGATACTCTCGTGCCTGTGCTACTTCGTCGCGTGGAGCATGGGCCCGGTCGAGATTTTCATCCTGCTGAAGCTGCTGCATCAGGCGGCGGCGGTGCGGGTGGCGCTGCTGGTCGAGGGAGTAGGGTTGCTGATCGAGCGAGCGACGTTTCTGATCCCCGCCAAGCTGGTGAGCCAGGAGGGGGGCAAGGCACTGATTCTGGCGCTGATTGGGTATCCGGCGGGGGTTGGCTTTGCGATCGGGTTCCTAAGAAGAATCAAGGAAATGGTGTGGGTGCTATTCGGGCTGGTCAGTTTGATGTTACATCGGCTGATCGTGGAAGGGACCAACGGCGCAGAGCACGCGCTGTCGGCTCGCGGCGCAAAAGTGCTCGAGATTCAGAAGGCTCAAGGAGAGCAAACGTTATGAAGAAGGCAATCGCGATCGTGGCCGGCGTCGGACTGACGCTGGCCACCGCAATTCCCGCGCTGGCAGGCGTGGTGATCACGCAGCAGGAGTCGCGGCAGGGAACGCCGCAGGGTGGTCCCCAACAACACCTGCAGACAATCTCGGTGCAGGGCAAGAAGGAACGGATCGAGGGCGCTGACCACGCGATCATCATCGATCTCGACGAAGGCCAGATGTACTACCTTGAACCGTCGCAGAAGACTTATGTGCAGTTGCCGTTTCCGCCGACCGGCCCGATGGCGCAGATGATGGCGCGCGCGGCGGGTGCGATGAACTTCAAGAAGGAATCGACCACGCGCAAAATCGCCGGCTACGAATGCAAGGATTATTCGGCCACTACCACCTCGATGGGCGGCGATGTGTCGATGGTCGATTGCTACTCGACCACCGCCCCGGGCAGCAAGGAATACGGAGCCTTCATGAAGGACTACATGGAGAAGTTCAAGTCCAGCGGCGCGCAGCCGACCGGCGACGTCCCCACTGGAATCCCGCTGGCCTCTGACGCGACCATGAAGATGAACAAGATCAACATCCCGGGACTGTCCGCCGATCAGCAGGCCAAGCTGCAGCAGATGATGGCGAACCGCAAGCCAATCACGACGCAGACGGTGGTCACCAAAATTGTGGAGCAGAAGATTTCCGCAGACCAGTTCAAGGTCCCCGCGGGATACACCAAGCGCGAGCTCCCGAAGCCGGGCGAGCATGGGATGATGAGCGCGCCGAAGGGTGCTCCGGCGTCCGCGCCGTCAGCGCATTAGGCCTTGGCGATTCGCGCATGCGCCGGCGCGATCGCGAGAGCAAAAAAAGAGCGGGGCCATTCGGGCCCCGCTCGTCGTTTCAATCAAAGCAGGAGAAGTTACATCGAGGCGCGGCGCTCGTCCGTTTTGGCTGCGGATGCCGGCGCGTTGAGCGCGGCGCAGGATTCGTAGAGCCATTTCGCGGTCGAAAGCTCGTCTTCGGCGAACAGCCGCAGCGCTTCCTTGGTGCCCATGTCTTCCTTGAGCAGGGCCGCGAACTCGCAGATCGGCTTGATCGCGTCTTCGGGCTTGCCCACACGGTTGACAAACTTGAGCAGCTTCTCGGTGTCAGGGACGCGTCGATCTCCAAGGTAGGCAGTGAACTTGCGCCCCTCTTCGGTGACGGTTGCACGCTGCTCGCCGCCAAGCTCTGCCAGACGCTGCGCGAACACGCGCGAATGATAGGCCTCGCGCTCGGCGACCATGCGGATTCCCGAGCGGATGCAATCGGTGGTGCAGACCTCAGCCCAGGCGGCGAACGCCTCTCCGCCATTGGCCTCACCGGCTCGCACCTTGTCAAGAAAGCTCACCACCGCGGCGCGCTCGTTCTTGTAGCTTTTGCCGAAAGCATGAAAGCCACCGGAGCCGTTGCCGTTCATCCCGGTTCCGGATTTCTCGAGCGCCGCAACCTCGGCCTCGAACGTCTCCTCTCCTATAATTCCGCTGCGGTACGCGCGCAGCAACGCCTTGAATTCGAAATCACGGCTCATGTGAAGGACCTCCGGTCTACAAAAAGTATATTATGGGTTAACACGAGAGGATAGAGTGTCACGCCCGCAGATGTCAACCGCGAGGCAACTTCGATACGGCGGCGCTTCCATGCCGCGTGCGATTTTCGCATGATATTCGCACGCCGCCCGATGAGCGCCGCGCGCGGCCGCAATCAACTGCAACCATTCCTGAACCGCGCGAGAGGACCACACGATGGCCGAGATCAAGCATCAGTTCGTCAACACCAACGGCATTCGCATGCATGTGGCCGAGGCCGGCACCGGGTTTCCGGTCGTGATGTGCCACGGCTTTCCGGAGCTGTGGTACTCGTGGCGGCATCAGCTAAAGGCCCTCGCCGGCGCGGGCTTCCGCGCGATCGCGCCCGATCAGCGCGGATACGGCGACACCGAATGTCCGCAAGCGATCGAAGCGTACACGCAGAAGCAGATCGTCGGCGACATAATCGGGATGCTTGACGCGCTCAAGATCCCGCGCTGCGTGATCGTCGGCCACGATTGGGGCGGAATGACGGCGTGGAACGCCGCGATGATGCACCCCGCGCGAATCGAGCGCGTGATCGGGATCAACACTCCGTTCCTGCCGCGCGGGCCGATCAAGCCGACCGAGATGATGACCGCGATGGCCGCGGGCAATTTTCACTACATCCTGTATTTCCAGACGCCCGGAGTCGCCGAAGCGGAACTCGAGCGCGATGTCGCGCGCACGCTGCGCGGCTTCTACCAGGATCCGCCCAAGATCGATCCGGCGGCGCTGCGCAACACCGTGCCGGGAGTGTTCGGACCGGCGGGCGGCGGAATTCTCGATCGGCTCGCCGACGGGCCCCACGGATCTTTTCTGACCGATGAGGATTTCCAGGTATTCGTCGCGGGATTCAAAAAGACCGGCTTCCGCGGCGGACTCAACTGGTACCGCAACCTCGACCGCAACTGGGAAGAGAGTGCGGCCTTCGAGCAGCGCGTCGGAGCGCCCGCGCTGATGATCACCGCGGAGCTCGATGTCGTCCTGCGGCCCGAGATGGCCGAAGGGATGAACACGTGGGTGCCAAACCTGCGCAAGACCGTGCTGGTCAAGGGATCGGGGCATTGGACGCAGCAGGAGAAGCCCGCCGAGGTAAATCGCGCGATGCTCGAGTTCTTGCGCGACCTGCAGTAAGGCCAACTCGATCTGAGATAACCCGATGCTTGCGCTTTTTTTGCAAGCCTCGTGACGCGCGCTTTCATCCACCCGTTAACATGCCCGCCGCCAACATACCGATCGTTCAGTTACCCCGCGTTCCCCGTCCTATGCTATACGGACGAACGACGGAACCCACGCCGGAGAGACTATGATGGCTACCCGAAGTACGCCCGCCGAAGTAATCGCGATGTTCGAAACGTTCAGCAACTGGAGCCGCTGGGGCAAGGACGATGAGCGCGGCGCACTCAACTTTATCACCGACGCGAAACGCGCCGGCGCCGCGCAGTTGGTCAAGTCCGGACAGGCGGTTTCGCTCGCGCTGCCGCTGGCGACAATTCCCGCCGCGGACAATCCAACTCCCGTCACCCACCTGATGGTGCAGGCCGGTTTCGACTCGCACGAGATGCCGCTGCCGTACGCCGGCGACTACTTTGCAATCGCGCCGCATGGGATGGCCAATACTCATATCGACGCGCTATGCCACGTCTTCTGGCAAAAGAAAATGTACAACGGCTTCAGCGCGGGCGAGGTCGGCTCTCACGGCGCGAAGAAATGCGCGATCACGGTGGCGCGCGAGGGAATTATCAGCCGCGGGGTGCTGCTGGACATTCCCAAAATAAAAAAAATCGACTGGATGGAACCCGGCGATCGGATCTTCCCCGAAGATCTCGACGCCGCCGAAAAAGAGCATCGCGTCCGCGTCGAGGAAGGCGACGTTCTGCTGATTCGCACCGGCCGCGCCGCGCGGCGCAAGGCCAAGGGCGGATGGGATCCGAATCGCGTCGGACTTCCGGGCCTCGATGCGACCTGCCTCGAGTGGCTGCATTCGCGCAAAATCGCGCTGCTCGGCTCCGACAGCGTAAGCGACGTGGTGCCCAGCGGCTACGAAGGCGTGCCGCTGCCGATCCACGTCGGCACGCTGGTCGCGATGGGGGTGCATCTGATCGACAACGCCGATTTCGACGCGCTCTCCGTTGCCTGCGCAAAGGCCGGACGCTACGAGTTCCTGTTCACGATGGGGCCGCTAATCCTCGAGCGCGGAACCGCGTCGCCGATCAATCCAATCGCGATTCTGTGACAAATCACGTATCCGAAATCACGAACCTATGACGGAGAGCTGGCTATGAGCGAAGCCTTGGTAATCGACTGCGACGGCCATATCCTCGAGCCGCCCGACCTGTGGGAAAAATATATCGACCCCAAGTATCGCGACCGCGCGATGCGCATTCGGGTCGGCGATGACGGCTTCGAGTATCTCGAAATCGATCGCAAGCGCGCCGAGATGACGCGTCCCGGCCTGCTCGGCTCGCTGGGCGGGATGGGCAAACGCGTCGAGGAGTCCAACCGGATGCGCGAGGCCTCGACGCGCGGCGAGCGTCTGCGTCCCGAGGACCTGCGCGCGCTACAGCCCAAGGCCGAGGACACTTATCTCAAGGGCGCCGCCTTCGGCACCATGGACATGAAGGAGCGCCTTCAGCTTCTGGACAAGGAGGGGATGGCGAAATCGATCCTGTATCCAACTATAGGGTTGCTGTGGGAAGCCGAGCTGTTCGACGCGGAGCTCTCGGCCGCATACTGCCGCGCATACAACCGATGGATCGCGGATTTCTGCCGCGACTCGGGCGGAAGACTGATTCCGATCGCGCATCTGTCGCTCGGTGATCCAGCCGAGGCCGCGCGCGAGCTCGAACGCGCGGTGAAGGACGGATGCAAAGGCGCCTTCGTGTGCCCGTTTACGATCACGCGCGTCCCGCACGGCGACGCCGCGCACGACCCGGTATTCGCGGCTGCGCAGGACCTCGGCGTGCCGCTTGCGATTCATCCAACTTTCGAGCCGATGTCGTTTGGAATCCATCGCCGCTACGACAACTTCGCCTGGGCCGCGTGGTATTACGATCTGTTCGCGGGACAGGGCGTGCAGCATGCGTTCGGCACAATCTTTCAACTCGGAGTTTTCGATCGCTTTCCGAAACTCAAGCTGATCGTGCTCGAATCGCAGGCCGGATGGATTGGCTACTTCCTCGATCGCGGCGACGCGATTTTCTCCGGCACCACTTTAGGCCTGACGGTGCGGCTCAAGGAAAAGCCTTCGTACTATTTCAAACGCCAGTGCTGGATTTCCGCCGACCCCGACGAACGCACGATAGCCGGGATGATGCAGATCGTCGGCGAGAACAAATTTTTCTGGGCTAGTGACTATCCGCATCCCGACCATCCGGGAAATTATCTCGAAGAGCTAAAGGGCCTGGTCGCACCAATGACCGAATCGGGCCGCCGCGCAATCCTGGGCGAGAGCGTAGCTAAGGTGTACGGAATTTAGCCGCACGTCATCCGCCTAATGACAAGGCGGCGCTCGCGAATACGCTAGCGCCGCTTGTTCTTCGTGTCTTGGTGTCTCGGTGGCCGCTGTGATTATTTCGCCGCGGCTTCTACGGTTACTGGAATCTCGAACTTTACCGCTTGCGGAATCTTGCAGATGTTGTCGTTGCATTCCTGGAACTTGAACGTGCCAGCGATTTGGTAATCGCCCGGCTTTGACTTCGGATCGATCATCACTGTTCCTGCCGCGCGCACTGACTTCTCATAGACCGGCAGCGTTTGACCGAGTCCCTCGAACTTTACGGGGGTCGGTGGCGGAAATTTGATTTGCTGCTTTGCGATCACCTGGCTGTCGAACGCGACGCTCGTCGCGACGAAATCCTCGGGCACCGGATTTCCGTAGATGTGCCATCCGGGCTCGATCGCGATATCCACGGTCACACCGACGTCGTGTCCAGGCGCGACCCTGGCGGTGGCGAGCGCGATTTTCGCCTGGACATTCTGCGCCCGCACCGCGGTTGAGCTGCCGGAAGCATGCGCTCGCACGGATGGCAGGATGATCGCAGCCGCGATCACTGCCGCGAGAACGCTCATTGATTTGTGTAAGATCATTTTCATCGATAATCAGAATAGCGGAGCCCCCACCCGAAATCATCGCCCCACGAAAAAGAGCCGCCCAAAACGGCGGCCCTTCGAGATCGAACTGCCCCCTCGCTCCACTTACGGCGCCATCCCGGCCTGGATTATCGTTGAGCCGGACGACTTCGGCAGTTGCGGGTCGCGTTTGCGCTTCATCGCCTTGTCGATGATCGGCGCCATCCGCTCGGCCTTTTCCTTTGCGCGCTTTTCCTCGCGCGGCTTGAATTCCGGCATCACCTTTTCGGCGAACAGATTGAGCGAGGAGCAGATATCCTCGTGCTTGTTGTTGCCAGCCTGCGAAATGAAGACCACCTGGTCAACGCCCACTTCTTCATACGCGCGCAGGCGTTCGCGGATCAGATCGGGAGTGCCGATGCAGGCGTTCTCTCCGCCCGCGCCGGGGATGTCGATCTTCACGCCCTTGTAGTTCGACCAGATGTCGGTCTTGCCCGGCTCGTGCTGTCCGAAGACGTAATGATGCCCCAGCGCGTAGGAGAAAAACTTAAGCCCTTCCTGGCCCATCGACACTGCGCGCTGCTGGTTCGGATCGCACATGAAGCCGGTCACGATCGCGATGTTGGGATTGATCGCGTAACCGATCGGCTCGCACTCGTTGGCCAGCGTGGTGTAGTAGTCATCGACCCACATCTTCGCTTCCTCGGGACTGACGAACGCGAAAGTCAGCGCGCCGATTCCGAGCTTGGCGGCAAGGTGAATCGTCTCGCGCCGCGAGCATGCGACCCACAGCGGAGGATGCGGTTTCTGCACCGGCTTGGGCACCACGTTGCGCACCGGCATGTTGAAAAACTTGCCTTCGTGTCCCTGGAACGGCTCCTCGACGAACATCCTGCAGATCGCGCCGAGCGATTCCTGCCACATGTCGCGCTTGTCGGCGCGAGGAATCAGAAAGCCGCCAAGTTCCGCTTCGGCCGAAGATTCTCCGGTGCCGAACTCGACCCGTCCGCCGCTCACCAGATCAAGCGTGGCGATTCGTTCCGCGACGCGCGCCGGATGGTTGTATCCCGCGGGCAGGAGCACGATTCCGTGGCCGAGCCGAATCCGCTTGGTGCGCTGGCTGCACGCAGCCAGAAAAATTTCGGGCGCCGAGGAATGCGCGTATTCCTCGAGAAAATGATGCTCGACTTCCCACATGTGATCGATGCCGAGCTTGTCGGCCAGCTCGACCTGGTCGAGCGCATCCTGAAACAGCTTCAGCTCCGAGCCGGGCTTCCATGGACGCGGTAGCTGATGCTCGTAGAACGTTCCGAACTTCATATTGCTATTACCCTCTCTTTCTGGGTGTAACGCTTCGGGGTGCGGTGCTCGAAAGAAATTTTGATCGCGCTTCTAAACTTTGTCGGCCGGCCTGACGAAGAGCGTCCGCTCGACCATATCGACGACTTCGCGTTTGCGGCGCTCGATAATCGCGGGTTCGAGCAGGTTAACGTTCCAGAGCCGCTTGATCATCGCGGCAGTGCCGAAATATCCGATCGTGATCGACTCGAGGCTGCGGATGAAATGGAACGGATCCAGTTCGGCGCGGAACTCGCCCTCGCGCTGTCCGCGGAAAATAAAATTCATAACGATCGCGTCGAGCGGCGGCATCCGCCGCTTCAGGAGGCTGCGTCCGACACCGCTCTCGTCGGCCATCTCTTTCCACAAAAGCTTCATCGAGTCGGGATGCTTCGCAATATAGTCAATCGCGTCCTGGATGGCTTGCACCAGGCGCTCCTGGCGGGTGCCCTTTCCGGTCGCGACATTCTGCGCCGCGGCTTCCATCCCTTCGAAAATCCTGTCCAGCACCGCGAGGTAAAGCTGCTGCTTGGAGGGAAAATGATGCAGCAGCGAGGGCGCCTTGATTCCGATACGGCGCGCGATATCGCGCAGGCTGGTGCCGCGATAACCCCGGTCGGCGAACAGCGGCAGCGCGACCGCAAGCACCCGATCACGGGTATCGATTGCGCGATGAAGCGGGACGACTTTGCTTGCCGCGTGGGCGGCGGGCGATTTGGATTGGGATCGCATGATTAGTTCTCTCGTGCGCAGCCGAAAGTTTATCTAACAGTTGTTAGGCAGTCAAACCGCCGCGCGCGGCTCACCGCGCGCTTTTGATTCCATGCAAACCGTAGTAGAAAACCTCCCATCAGCGCCAGATCGCGTGGCGCCCGAGCCTGGCGAGGAGAGGTGAGAGCTATGGCCGAACTCTATTGGAAACCCGCGCACGAACTGGCCGCGATGATCCGACGGCGCGAACTGAAGCCGAGCGAATTGATGGCGGCAACGCTCGAGCGGCTCGAACAGGTCAATCCTAAAATCAACGCGTTCGTGGCGGTGCGCGCGGAGGCCGCGATGGACGAGGCGCGCGCGATGGACGAGAAGATCGCGCGGCACGAAGATCTCGGGCCGCTCTGCGGATTGCCGCTCGGGGTCAAAGATCTCGAAGATGCGGCCGGCTTGCCGACCACTCACGGATCGAAAGTCTATAAGGATCATATGCCGCAGGGCGATTCGGTGCAGGTCGGGCGGCTCAAGGCGGCGGGCGCGATCGTGCTCGGCAAGACCAACGCGCCCGAGTTCGGATACACCGGCTTCACCAAGAATCTGCTGTTCGGCGTGACGCGGAATCCGTGGAACCTTGAGCGCACGCCCGGTGGATCGTCGGGCGGAAGCTCGGCGGCGATCTCGGGCGGAATCGTTCCGCTCACGACCGGTTCCGACGGCGGCGGCTCGGTGCGAATCCCGGCGTGCTACGTCGGATGTTTCGGGCTCAAGCCGACGAAAGGACGAATTCCGCTGGAGCCCTCTTTGGGGATGCTCGGATGGAACGACACCAGCGTGGTTGGACCGCTCACGCGCACGGTGCGCGACGCCGCGATCTATCTGGACGCGGCAGTCGGATATCATGCGGCCGATCCCGATTCGCTGCCGCATCCGGGAATTTCCTATCACGCGATCCTCGAGCGGATACCCAAGAAGTTGCGCATCGCGTTTCATCCCGACTTCGGGAGTCCGGTGCAGAGCGACGTCGCGCGCGAGGTCGCGCACGCAGTGGATGTGTTCAAGGATCTCGGCCATGAGATCACGGTGATCAACGATCCGATAACCGACCTCGGGCGCGAATGGCAACGCCTGGGTGCGACCCAATCCTACGCGCAACTCTACGAGTTGCTGGCGAGCCGTCGCGATGATTTCGGCCGCGCTTTCGCAGCGGGCACGATGTCCGCCGAGCACATCACGTGGCGGCATTACGGGCAGGCCTATCGGCTGCGCTATCAATTCAACGAATGGTGCCGCAAGATTTTTGAACGCTACGATTTGCTGCTCACCCCGACGATCGCGACGGAAGCGTTTCCCGCGGCGGGACCTCCGTTCGACACGATTAACGGCAAGCCCGCCGACCAATTGAAAGCCGTCGCGGGATTTACCTATCCGTTCAACATGAGCGGGCATCCGGGCGCCAATGTGAGGGCCGGTCTGACCGACGCGGGTTTGCCCGCAGGATTGCAGATCGTGGCCGAGCGCCAGCGCGAGGATCTAGTGCTCCAAGCGGCGTATGCGTACGAGCAAGCGCGTCCGTGGAACAACAAATGGCCCAAGATTTGAGGCATCGCGAGACGAAGAAAAATTGAAAACTTCCAGCGGTGGGTTCGTTCAGGTCAATTTAGTGATCCGGAAGGGAAATTATCAAGCAAATTCGAAGATTTATTTCTGAAGTAGCCAGTTTGTTTTATCTTTTCGTAATTTCTCCGCTTGCTGCGGAAGTTTGTGAACCGCGCACGGGTTGGTGCTGACGGTCGCGCCCAGAACTTTGGGGCGCGCGGCAAAACGATGCCGCGCGCGGATCGTTCAGAGCGAGGTATCAGGCACGCCGAGGGACCGAGGCTACGCCGGGAACTGCTTGCGGACGGTGGTGTAGGCGGCGTCGGTTACCTCGAGCGTGCGAGCTATGTCGTCCTCGGTGTGGGCTGCCGTCAGGAACCAGTTGTGGCGCGGTGCGATGTACACCCCATTGAGAGAACACGCGCCGGCGAATGCTTTCATTCGATCGTGACGGCCGTGATCGTCCTTGAACGTCATGTAGGGGATCGCGGGCGGTCCCGAGTACGTCACCTCGAAGTGGTGCGAGCGCGCCTGTGCCAGGAGACCATCCCGGAGCTTTTCGCCGAGCATCCGCATCCGCTCGATTCCGTTTGTGGCGGCCAGCTCTTGCAGACAGGCCAGCGACGCCGCCATTGGAACGGCGCTGGTGAAATATGAGCCGGTGAAGAACACCTCCTGCGCGGCCTGCTTCAGGCTGTCGCGTCCCATGCACGCCGAGATCGGATAGCCGTTGCCCATCGCCTTGCAGTAGGTCGAGAGATCAGGGCGCACGCCGAACAATTCGCCGGAGCCGCCCATGTTGAGGCGAAAGCCGGCGCGTACGTCGTCGAGAATAAAAACGATTCCGTTGCGATCGCACAGCTCGCGCACGCCGGAGAGAAATCCTTCGACGGGCAGCTCCTGATCGTGGCCCGCGTCATGTCGAAACGGAGAGAGAATCACGCCGGCGATCTCGCCCTGGTTGTCGCCGATCACCTCGCGCAGGCTCGCGAGGTTGTTGTAGTTGAAGTACACGACGTTGGCTCGATCTTCCGGCATCACACCGCTCGGCGCAGGCGTGCACCACACGTGCGCACCGTGATACGCGCCCGAGCACATCGCGATCTTCTTGCGTCCGGTCGCGTGGCGCGCCAGCACCGTGGCCCAGGTGCAGACGTCGGAGCCGTTTTTGGCGAACACCGTCCAATCGGCGAACGGCGTGATCGAGACCATGTATTCCGCCAGCTCGACCCACAGCGGACCGGGCGCGTTGAAGCAATTGCCGAGTTCCATCTGGCGGCGGACAGCTTCCTCGACGCGGGGATGCCGATGCCCGAGCACGATCGGTCCGTAGGAAGCCATGTAGTCGATGTACTCGTTGCCATCGACGTCCCAGATGTGCGAGCCCTGGCCGCGAGCGAAGAATGACGGGAACGCACCCTTGGTCAGCATCGCGGGGTTCTGATGCCCGTAGATGCCGCCGGGAACGACCTTGCGCGCGCGCTCCATGAGCGCGTTGCTTTTATCGAATGAATGGGGTTTCACGCGGAACCTCGGATGCGCCAGTTGCGCTGTTGTCCAACCGAGAATCCTACTCGCGGCTGTGGGCGTCAAGCGACCGCATAAAGAAGATCCCGCGGCATTCTCGCCGCGCGAGCCGACTCAACTCAACGTGATTCAATGACGGTAAGTTGTGCCGGGAGGAGGCTCACCCGAGGGCGGCGGGAGTGCCCCGATTCGGGTCAGTTCTTCACGCAGCTTCGCGCGCGACAGCGGCTTGGAAAGAACGGCTGACGCGCCAAGCTCATAGCTCTCGGCAATGTCGCGGTCGTACATGGAACTGGTCACGACGAACAGCGGAACCATCGAGCAGACTTCGCTGCCGCGGACGGCGGTGAGGACAGAAAAGCCGCCGTTATCGGGCAAGCGAAGATCGACAAAAAACAGATCGGGACGGTCGTATTCGGTGAACTGCGCGATCATGTCGAGCGCTTCTTCAGCGTTCTGCGCATGGAGCATTTCGATCGCGTCGCCAAGCACCTGGCGCATCACGGTGAGAGCGATGAAGACGTGATCAGGATTATCCTCGACGAGAAAAATACGAACGCAGGGGCCGGCGCCTTCGAGATCTTTTTCGTCGTTCTCCATGCTACTCCACTTGAACGCCAGCGTTGTAAGGGTACTTCAACTGCGTGGTTAAGTCTTGTTTTTGGTTAGAGATTTATCGCCAATCAGAAAACAATCTTCAGAGACGAGAATGATGATCCAATTGCCGTGCCACGAACGCCGTGATTAACCACTATTGTGATAACAGTCGGATTGATTAGCCTTGTCATCTCTAGCAGTCCCTGCGGCGCTTGAATCGAACGACGTATCGCATACGTAGAGTTTTGCGACCGGTTCTCGCTTTCGTGTAGCGTAATCCGACCGATGGCTTTGAAAATGTGCGACTGGATGACTTTTTGTATGTGGCGCAATTGCTACAATCGTTGATTGATTTGTGTCATGTCGGCACAGCGACTTGGCGCAAATTAGCGGAGACGCGTGGTGCGATCTTCGCGTAGCCAACCCTCAAAGAGGAATGGGAGTATCGCGGGGTGGGTATCGCAGCTCGAATTCTTGATTCGCCTCTGTTTCAACATCCGCTGCTGAAGAAATATACCGCGCTGATCAGCGAGGATCTCAGCGCTACCTATTCCCGCGATATCCAGAAGTGGTTGCTGGTCGCGCCGATCATCGGAGTGCTGACCGGGCTGGTGATTGCCGGAATCACGATTTTGATATTGGGCAAAATTTGGGCAACCCTTCTGCCGCTTTATCTGGCACATCATTGGATGATCCTGCCGGGACTTCTGTTCGGTTTTTTACTCACCGGCTTGATCATGCAGTTCGGCACGCCGGACCCCGATGAGCATTCGACCGAAGAGATCATCCGCTCCTACCACGACCACCAGGGCGACATCGATTTCAAACCGTTCTGGTGGAAGCTGCTCGCCGCGGTTACGACGGTTGGATCGGGCGGCAGCGCAGCACTGGAAGGGCCAAGCATCTACGGCGGGGGGGCGATCGGATCGTGGTTGTGGGTGAAGCTGCGGCGCCACTACAAGCGTCTTGAGCCGCGCGACCGGCGGATCATGCTGATCAGCGGCGCGGCGGCTGGGATGGCGGCGGTATTCCGCGCGCCGCTAACCGGAATCGTGTTCGCGCTCGAGATGCCGTACAAAGACGACCTCGCGCACGAGGCGTTGCTGCCGTCGCTGATCTCGTCGGTAGTCGCCTACGCGACACTGGTGACGATCGTGGGGGCGGAGCCGCTGTTCGGATTTCGGGCGAGCACGGTTTTCAGATCATCGGATGTGCTCTGGTCCGCGCTTTTGGGGGCGGGGATCGGGCTGATCGCGATCGTATTCGACATCACGTTTCGCCGGGTGCGGATGTTCTTCGTGCACAGCACGGTGCCGCATACGGTAAAACTTCTGGCGGGCGGATTCGGCACCGCGATTTGCGGCCTCGCGTTCGTGTCTATGTTTCCGGGCAATCTGATTCCGATCGGCCCCAACTACGAAGCAGTGCGATACGTTCTGAGCACGCCGTTTCCGTCGCATTTGCTGATCACGTTTGCGATTCTCAAGCTCGGCGCGACGATCTGCTCGCTCGCTTCAGGGGGAGTAAGCGCGATGTTCGTGCCGCTGCTGCTGGTGGGAGGATGCCTGGGAAGCGCGTTTGCGCAATCGATCATGCATTCGCCCGCGGTGGATATGTTCGCAGCGGTCGGGATGGCGTCCTTCATAGCAGCCGGCTACAAAACTCCACTCACCGCGGTCGTGTTCGTCGCCGAGACAACGGGCGGCCATACCTACATCATCCCGAGCCTGATTGGCGCGGCGGTGGCGTATGCGATTTCCGGAGAGGCGTCGGTCTCGGGCGATCAGCATCTGCATGAGACGGTGAAGATCGCGGAGCTCAGAAACCTCGCGGTGCGTGACGTGATGCAGCGCAAGATTGTATCGGTGCTCGCGTCGGCGACGGTTGCGGATTTCGCGCAGTCAGTCGCGGCGCATCACGATCACACGCACTTTCCGGTTTACCATGACAAAGAAATTATCGGTCTCGTGTCGGCGTCGGATCTCGGCCGCGTCGCTCGCACTGACTGGGAGAAAACCAGAATCGGATCGATCGCCGACCGCGAGGTTACCCGGGTCAGCGAGGATTGCGATTTGAGCGAGGCGCTCAGGCTGCTGGTGCGCGAGGGCGGCGAGCAGATGCTGCTGGTGACGCATGTTCACACCGGCGAGGTTTCCGGACTGATCACCAAAACCGATATTCTGCGCGCGGTCGGTAACGATCGCGCCACTCCGGCCGCGACGGTGATCGCAGGACACCTGACATAGCTCGCGCGCACCCGGAAGTACTCGGAACATAGGCTGAAGCCTGTTGCCACCTCAGAAGGAGAGATTGCAGCTGGCTTTGAATGGCACAGACTCCTGTGCCGCTCGGAAACAGATTGCTGGCGCCTTATGAGAATCGCGGCATCACACGCTCGGCGAACAGGCGCATCGCGGCGAGGATGTTCTCGTGGCCGTATAGGCCGCCGGTCTCGAACCAGCAGACCAGGCGGGTGAAGCCGAAGCGCTCTTTCAGCTCGGCGATCCGGTCTGCGATATACTCGGTGTCGCCGAACGCGCCCATCTGGGAATCGATCTGATCGTACGTGATCGTCCGCAGGCGCGTGCGCGCCTTTTCGAATTCCACCAGACTCGCCGCCGCGAGCGACTCGGGCTCGACGATCTCTGCAACCGAGTTGAAGTAGTTGCGCAGGCTCGGCTCGATCTTCGCGCGCACCGAGGCGCGGTCGCGTCCCGCGAAGACCATTAACAGGCCGGCGAACCAATCTTCAGGGCGCGCGCGCCCGCCGTCCTTCAGCGCGCGTTCGTAAATTGCCAGGCGGTCGGCGAGCACCGGGAACGGATTAACCGGGCCGCCGGCAAAAATCGGATAACCGTTGGTCCCCGCGTACACGAACGTATCGGGACTGTTGGCTGCAAGGCGAATAGGAGGATGCGGCTTCTGAAGCGGCTTCGGCACGAGCTGAATTTTATCGGCGCTGAAATGCCTACCGTGGAACGTGACGCGATCTTGCGTCCACGCCGCGCGAATGAAATCGAGTCCTTCTTCGAAAATCGCGCGGCTTTCCGCCATCGGTATGCCGTAGCCGCGATAATTGAGCGGAAATGCGCCGCGGCCGGCGCCGAACTCGACACGGCCGCCGGAGAGCACATCGAGCATCGCGGTTTCCTCCGCCAGACGCATCGGATGATGCAGCGGCATCAGGTTGACCGCGCATCCGAGCCGAATGCGCTCGGTGCGCGCCGCGATCGCCGCGTGCAGCATCATCGGCGCCGGCATCACGGAGAAATGGGGAGCGAAATGAACCTCCGCGAGCCAGATGGTCGCGAAGCCGAGCTGGTCGGCAAGCACCGCCTCTGCGATCAGATCGCGATAGCGATCCGAAGAGCGCTGCGAATCAGCCTGCGGGAGTTGATAGAAGATGTCGAAGTTCATGATGCTCTGCGCGAGGCGTCGTCGGCCAGCGCTTCGGCGCGCATGATCCGCAGCAGGAGATTGTGCTCATCCGAATCTGGATCATAAATCGACTTGAGAGATCGGAAGCCGGCTTTTTCGTACGACCGGATCGCGCGGGCGTTGCTTGCGTCGGGACCGATTATGCAGCTTTCGACCTCGGGCCGGGCGAAAACCACTTCGCGCACGAACTTGCGCAGAATCGCGCTGCCCCGTCCATGTCCGCGATACGCAGTCTCGCCGACGAACAGGTCAATACCCACGGACACTTCCGGAACGTTGACCAGACGCTGCCAATCCGGATAGTCGCGGATTAGATATTCCTGAATATAGCCAATCGGATGAATATCGTACTGAATGATGTAGCTGCGGGTGGGACCGGTTGTGCCGATTCGTGGCGCGTACTTCGCGACGATCTTCTCGAACGGGCCGGCCTCGCGCGACCACCATCGGCGCACCTCCGGATCGTCGTTGATCCATCGATGCATCAGCCGCAGGTCGTCGTGCGCCAGCCCGCGAAAAACCACCCGCGCGGCGTCGAACCGCGGCGCGTCTGCCATCAGTAGTCGCCGAGCTGCGCGACGCATTCACGATGATACGCGGGCGAGCCGAAGTACGCTTCGTTGAAGCGTGCGCGCTTGAACCACAAGTGGATATCGTGCTCCCAAGTGAAGCCGATTCCACCGTGCATGAGCACCGCGCGGTCGGCGCCGCGCATAAAGACGTCGCACAGCCGCGCTTTCGCCATCGAGGCGACGCGCGAGGCCGCGTCGGGCGCGGCGTTCTGGGCGTAGGCGGCGTACCACAAGAGCGCGCGGCCCGGCTCGAGCTCGGAAAGAATCTCGGCGGCGGCATGCTTGAGCGCCTGGAAGGATCCGATCGGTTTGCCGAATTGTTCACGCACCTTCGAGTAGTCAACCGCCATGTCGAGCGCGCGCTCGATCCCGCCGAGCGAGTCGGCCGCAACCGCGACTGCGCCGATATCGAGCAGGCGCGAGTAGAGCTTGGGGCCGCCGGAAAGAGGCGTTGCCGCCGCGCCGTCGAACTCGACCCGCGCTACGCGCCGAGTCTGATCGAGATTCTTTAGTCCCGTCACGCGCACGCCCGCGGACCTCGTCTCGACAAGGTAGAGCGCGGCATTTGCGACGTCGGCGCCGGTGCGCGCCGCGACCACGACAAAATCCGCGCCGGCGCCGTACGGCACGAACATCTTGACGCCCGAGATTCGCGCCGAGGCGCCGTCATTTTTGGCGATCGTCGCGAAATCCGCTGGCGAGAGACTGTCGTCGCCCTCGACGATCGCGACCGTGCCGACGGCGCTGCCCTCGGCGATCGCGGCCAGCCATTTGGCTTTCAGCTCATCGGAGCCCCCATGAGCGAGCGCGTCGGCAGCCAGCGCCGAGGAAAACAGGAACGGACCCGGCATCGCGGCGTAACCCTGCTCTTCGAGGATCACCGCCATGTCGAGCATCCCGAGTCCCGCGCCGCCGAATTTTTCCGGCACGATCAGCCCGGTCCATCCGAGCTTCGCGATCTCGCGTTCGAGCTCGGGCGCGCGGCCGTCGTCGGAAGCCATCGCCTTGCGCACGACGGCGGTCGCGCATTCGCCGGCCAAAAATTCACGCGCGCTGGTTTTTAGCGCCTGCTGTTCTTCGCTGAGTCCGAAATCCATTTTGATAATTCCTGTCGGTCAGCGCGATTTCGGCATCTTGAGGCCGCGTTCCGCGATGATGTTCTTCTGGATGTGCGAAGTTCCGCCGCCGATTACCAGCCCGAGCGAGAACATCCATTCGTATGGCCAGTAGCCGTGATCGAGCGCCGCGCCGTCCTCGCGCGAGAGCATCGAGTAGTCGCCGAGCGCTTCCATCGCGGCGGTTGCGAGGTCGTGATTGAGCTCGGTTCCGACCAGCTTGTTGATCCAGCCCTCGACGCCAGGATTCTTGCCGCGAATCTGATCGGTCAACTGCCGCAGCGAATGATAGCGCATCGCTTCCACCCGAATTTCCAGATCGACCAGGCGCTGGCGAAAGACCGGATCCTCGGTCAGCGCGCGGCCCGCGCGTTTGATCTTCTTCGCGATCGCGAGCAGGCGGTTGAAGCGCTGCTCACTGCCGGTCGCGGAGCCGAGCATGTTGCGCTCGTGGAACAGGGTCGCGTTGGCGACGATCCAGCCCTCGTTGAGCTTGCCGACCAGGTTTTTGCGCGGCACGCGAACGTTGTCGAAAAAGACCTCGTTGAAGCCGCGGTCACCGGTCATTTGCACGAGAGGGCGCACGGTGATTCCGGGCGTATGCATGTCGATCAGGATGTAGGAAATTCCGCGATGCTTCGGCGCCTCGGGGTCGGTTCGCACCAGGCAGAACATCATGTCGGCGTGCTGCGCGCCCGAGGTCCAGACTTTCTGCCCATTGACGACGAACTCATCGCCGACGGATTCCGCACGCGTGCGCAGCGAGGCCAAATCCGAGCCGGAGCCCGGCTCGGAATATCCCTGGCACCAGATTTCCTCGCCGGTCAGAATTTTCGGCAGATAGCGTTTCTTCTGTTCCTCGGTGCCCCACGATATTAGCGTCGGCCCGAGCATCCCGAGCCCCGATCCACCGGGAAGGTACGGCGCGTTGGCGCGGACCATTTCGTCGTTAACGATCGATTGCTTGATCGGATCCATCGCCTGGCCGCCGTATTCCTTGGGCCAGGCGAGCGCGACGTACCCGGCTTCATGAAGCTTGCGTTGCCATGCCTTTGACTTATCGAGCCAGGCCTTGTCCTCACGTCCCTCGCGTCCGGCGCCGAGGCCGCTCTTTGGCAGATTCTCTTCGAGGTAGCGGCGGACCTTGAGGCGAAATTCATCTTCTTCGTGATTGAAATTTAAATCCATGTGAGCAACTCCTGCGGTCGATGTACCGCGGCTTTGTAGCGCAAGCATAGTCAAAATCCGGACGGGCGAAAAACGAATTCGCGGGCAGGTTTGCCGGGCTGCATCAGGATTGCTAAAGATCGTAGCAGGGATAATTAACCCAGACTGCTTAAGCGGGGACGACGCCCAGACATGTCAACGACCATTACCAGCGAATGCATCAATTGCGGCGCCTGCGAGCCGGAATGCCCGAATACCGCGATCTACGCGGGCGGGGTCGAGTGGGAATTGAACGGCGCGGTTAGCCCCGCGATCGCGCAGGATATTTTCTATATCGTGCCGGCCAAATGCACCGAGTGCGTCGGCTTTCATGATCATGAAGCGTGCGCGGCGGTGTGCCCGGTGGATTGCTGCGTGCCCGACCCGGCGAATCCTGAGACCGAAGGCGTGCTGCTCGCGCGCGCTCGAGAGCTTCATCCCGAAGATTCGTTTCCCGATGACGCGCCCTCACGCTTCCGCAAAGCAGGCGGTGACGCTGCTCCCGCGTCGGCGCCATCCGAAGCAACCGCCGCCGCGGCCGCGCCAAAACCTGCGATAGCCGCTGCGCCGGTCGCACCGAAACCCGCTCCGGCTGCGACGGTATCAGCGCCAGCGCAAGCGGGGCTCAGCGAGGAGTTCAATCCGATCGCGTGGGAAGTGCCGGTGGTGTGCAAGGATTGCGGCGAAACGTTTTCGATTCCGTACCGCCATTTTCAGGCGGGAGTGGTTTTCTATTGCCCATCGTGCTCGGGCTCGTATGTGCCGAAATCCACGATGGCGCGCGTAGTCCGCGAGACCTTCGAGAATTTTTACGCGCACCGCCGCGCCGAGCAGGAAGCGATCCTGCGCCGCCAGCAGCGCGAGCGAGAGGTTTTCGAAGCAAGGCAGAACGCCGAGATGGCCGAGTTCAAGAAGCGCGTCATCGAGCTCGGCCGCGAGATGAAGCCGGCAGGCAAGCTGGTCCGCCCCAAAGGCATCTCCGCGATGTTCACCTGAGCACGGGTCGATCGCGCCGGCTAATTTTCTTCGGTGATGTCGTAGCCGGCCTTGCGCAGATGCGCATGGATCGCGGCGATATGCTCGGGGCCGCGCGTCTCGAGCTCCAGACTTACGTAGGCGCCTCCGATCGCGATATCGCGCCGGGTGCGGTCGTGATCGATCGCGCGCACATTCGCGCCAGTCCTGCCGATTTGCTCAAGCAGCAGGCTGAGCTCGCCCGGACGATCGTGCAGCGTGAGCGCGATCCGGTAGAGTCGGCCCATCTTTGCGAGGCCGTGCCCGATAATTCGATCAAGCAGATTGATATCGATATTTCCGCCGCTCACCACCACCACAATCCGCTTGTCCTTCAGCTCCGCGCCGAGCTTCAGCGCACCGGCCAGAGCGGCGGCCCCCGCACCCTCGGTCAGCAGCTTCATCCGCTCGAGCATCAGCAGCACCGCGGCGCCGATCTCGAAATCGTCCACGGTCACGACGCGGTTGACGCGACCGCGAATCAGGCTATACGGGATCTCGCCGATTCGTCCGGTAGCGAGGCCGTCGGCGATCGTGTTGACCGGCTTTCCGATCGACGCGGCATGATCGGCGGCAAAGCTCGCGCTGAGCTGCGCCGCGCCCGCGGCCTCGACGCCGATAACCTCGGTCTTGGGCAAGCGATGCTTGAGCGCTACGGCGATTCCCGCGATCAATCCTCCGCCGCCGACCGGAACCAGCACCGCCTCCGGGATACGCGCGCCGCCGAGCTCGTCCGCGATCTCGAGGCCGATAGTTCCCTGCCCCGCGACGACATGGGCGTCGTCGTACGCATCGACGAACACCGCGCCCGACTCGCCGCAGATTCGCCCTGCGGCGACGCGCGCCGCCTGGTAATCGATACCTTCGAGGACAACAGCCTGGCCGTAGCTGCGCGTCGCCGCGACCTTTGCGATCGCCGCCGTCTCAGGCATCACGATTGTCGCCTTGACGCCGGCACGGGTGGCGGCGTAGGCGAGAGCCTGTCCATGATTCCCGGCTGAGGCCGCGATCACTCCGCGCGATTTTTCCTCTTCGGAGAGCGCGGCAATCCGGTTGTACGCGCCGCGGATTTTGAATGAGCCGGTCTTCTGAAGATTTTCGGGCTTGATTAAAACTTCGGCGCCAAGCATCCGGCTGAGCGTGGCGCTCGGGATGAGCGGAGTCGGTTCGATGATGCCGTCCAGGCGGCGCTGCGCGAGCTCGATATCCTCGATCGTGACCGTCACGTGCTTATCGCTCAGTGCGAAGCTTTCGCCGGGGCGGTTAGCTGATAGTCGCGCGCGATACCCAACGCGTCGCCCTCAAACTCGATCGCAAGGCACTTGCCCGAAGCGTAGTCGAGATCGAGCAGGAGGTTGCGAATCGCGCGGCGCTTGACGTTTCGCACCAGCTCGGCGACTGCGGCGGCGTCGGCACAATCGATCGCGGCGATCTCGGCGGCGTCGAGATTGCTTTGGCGGACGAATTCACGCGCGCGAGGTTCAGAGGTGAACGCGAGCACCGCGGCCCAAGACGCGCCGGTAGCCTGGAACGCGATCAGCGCGCCATTGCTATCGAGCAGGAAATGCAGTTCGCGGCGCGCACTCAAGCGTCTTCGATCCGGATTGTGCCCGCCGCGATCGCCACCGCCCGCTCGCGCACCAGCGCTGGGTAAGTGTAGTAATGCTCGCCGGTCAGATGCAGGAACGATTCGATATCGACGTCCGTCAGCTCGAGCTCCGCGATCTTCGCCTCGGCGGCGGCACGCGACGGCGCCGCGATGATCTCGTCATAGAGCGCCCGTCCCTGCTCGGACTGAAAGTCCTCACGCGGCGGCAGTCCGCCTGGACCGAGCTTGCCGGCATGGAAGTTATCCAGGATAAAGCGCAGCGCCTTCAGTTCATGGCGCAGAATATCGATTCGTTTGAGAGTCTCGCGCGAGGGCATCGTAACCCGAGCTTATCGCCCACGATCGCGCCGATTCAAGTTGCCGTTTCGCTCGCTAGTCGCCCTTGATTAGGCGGTGGATGGCGCTCAGATGCTTTTGCGCGTCGCGCTTGCGGCCTTGCGATTCGAACAGTTCGGCGACGTTGCGATGGGCTTCGACGTTGGTCGGGTCGCAATCGATCGCGCGCAGGAAGCTGCGCAACGCGTGCTGGGTTTCTTCTTTCTTGCGATAGAGGACGCCCAGGCGCACATGCACCTCGGCGCTGGCAGGCATGATCGCCGCCGCGCCGAGCAGATGGCGCAGTGCGCCCTGCAAGTCGCCTTCGCGTTCGAGCAGCGTCGCCAGACGGATGTGGGCTTCGAAGTTGCCCGGCTCGCGGCCAACCAGCTCGCTATAGATCGTCAGCGCCTTCAGCGGATCCTGCTCTGCGATTCGCCGCGCTTCTTCAAAACGCTCCCGCACGCGAGCCGGACCAAAGCCCTCTTCGATTTTTCCGACTGGCCGCTCGACGCGGAAATCGAGCAGCAGCTGTCCGGTCTCGGCTTCGATCATTATCCCGCCTTCGCTGACCACGATTCGGCCTTCATCATTGACCAGCTTGAGCGAGGTGACGGAACGCGCGGGATCGACCAGCTCGCGCACCCGCGCAAGGCATCGCAGCATCGGATCCAGATGCCGGCGCGCGGTGAGCAGCTCCTTGGTCAGGCGCATCACGAGCAGATCATTGAACGCGAAGCGATAGTTGCGGCCCTGCGTCGCGGTTGGATTAACCAACTGCCGCCTGACCCAGTATCGAATTCGTTCCGGGGAGACCGCGAGAATCCTCGCAGCCGTGCGCGTCGAGAATGTTGCGCCCCGCCCTACCGCCGCCTCTTCCATCTTCACCGCCAACCGAGAACCGAGTATAGAAAGTTGGGGCCGGCGTCTCAACGCACGCGCCCACTCTTTCTCAACAAGCGATCGTGCGCGCCCGGCTACGCGTCGATCTCCTTGAGCGTTTTCAGCATCCGCACCACGGCTTCCACCGCATTCTTGGCGTTGTCCAGCCGCTCCATCGCCTGTTCATGAGTCATGCCCGGACCGGTTATTCCAAGGCCTACAGGCTTCTCATGCTTGATCGCAAGCCTAAGCGCGGCGTCCGCAGTCGCGTGCGTGATCACTTCGTCGTGCTGGGTCTCGCCCTTGATCACGGCGCCGAGCAGCACAATTGCGTCGATATCCTTGCGCCGGATGAGCCGCTTTATCGCCGGGCCCATGTCGAACACGCCCGGCACGTGCACCACCATCGCGACCTGCGCGCCGTGATGCGTGGCGTGGCGTTCGGCCCGCTCGAGCATCAGAGCGGTCACGTCGTAATTGAAATCTGAAACAACGATCGCGAGCCTCATCGAGCGCCCACCTCCAGCTGGATCGCGTCGCGCACCTCGACGCCGGCACCCTTAAGATAGCGCTTGAGCTCGGGGATCGGATACTCGCCGTAATGCACGATCGACGCGACGATCGCGGCGTCTGCCGCGCCGGCCATGAACGCGTCGCGCAGATGCTCTGGCGAGCCGGCGCCGCCCGAGGCGACCACCGGAATCGAGACCGACTCGCTGATGCGCCGCGTGATCTCGAGTTCGTAGCCGGCCTTGGTCCCGTCACGATCGATCGAATTGATCACCAGCTCGCCCGCGCCGAGCCGCGCGCCCTCGTGCGCCCAGGCGATCGCGTCGCGCCCGGTGAAGACGCGGCCGCCGTCAATCACAACCTCGTAGCCCGATTCGAGCCCGGGGCGCACGCCGGTGTTCTGCACCTGCATCGAAAGGACGATACATTGGCTGCCGAATGCGCGCGCGCCCTCCGAGATAATATTCGGGTCGCGCACCGCGCCGGAATCGATTGAAACCTTCTCGGCTCCGGCGAGCAGCACGGCGCGCATGTCCTCGAGCGTGCGCAAACCGCCGCCGACGCTGAACGGAATGAAAATCTCGCGCGCGACGCGGCTCACGACTCCGAGCATGATCCCGCGCCGCTCATTCGACGCCGTGATGTCATAGAAAACCAGCTCGTCGGCGCCCTGCTCATAGTAATGACGCGCCATCGCGACCGGATCGCCGATATCGGCGTTGCCGGCGAACTTGACGCCCTTGGTAACGAGGCCGTTGCGCACGTCGAGGCACGGAATTATTCGCTTGGCGAGCATCAGAGTTCGAGTCGGCAGAAGTTGTCGAGCAGCTTGAGGCCCGCTGCGCCGCTCTTTTCGAGATGGAACTGGGTCGCGATCACGCGCCCACTGGCCACCGCCGCGACGAACGGCACGCCGTAGTCCGACTCGGCGATCGCGACGTCCGGATCCGCGGGAACCGGATAATAGGAATTCACGAAATAGAAATGAGTATTGTCGGGCACGCCCGCGAACACCGGATGCGGGCGGGTCTGCCGAACGCGGTTCCATCCGATTTGCGGAACCTTGAGCGCGCGTCCGTCCATCGAGGCCGGATAGCGGGTCACGTGTCCCGCGATAACGCCCAGGCAATCCGCGCTGTCCTCCTCGCTGCGATCAAACAATACCTGTATCCCGATACAGATGCCGAGAAACGGCTTGCCTGCCGCGGCAACGTCGCGTCGGAGAACCTCGGCAAGCCCGAGCACGCGCAGATTTTCCATCGTGGCGCCGGCAGCGCCCACGCCGGGCAGGATCACACGCGCGGCGGCACGAATCTTATCCGCGTCATCGGTGATCTCGCATCGATGGCCGAGAAATTCGAGCGCGCGTTTAACGCTGGTGAGATTTCCGGCGCGGTAATCGACGATTGCGATCATGGGCAGATCGATAATACCTGCCCCGCGAGCGTCACAGAAGTGGCGTGTCTTCGTGCCTTAGTGGCTGCCTGGTGACTTATCTATCCAATCAACTGAACACGGGTTCGCGGACTTTGCGGGACGCGTTGAAGATTACCTCCGGCACGCGTATGCGATCGTCCGATTCATAAATCTCGCGAAGTTCCGGGAACATAGCGTCGCCGCCCATCGTCAGACGCGCCGCCCTATCGAGCAGCGCCAGATCGTCGTCGCTCAAGGGAACTTCGGGCTCGCGCATCGAGCCCCAAACGTCCCACGGCAGCATCTCCATTCGATTGAGCGACGCTAGATCGCGCAGCAGGTTCTGCGCGATAAACCAGAGCCCGCTCTCATTGATGAAGGTGAGTCCGAAGCGTGCAGGGTCGGCGCGTCCGGAGCGGCACATTTGCCAGGCGTCGCCCGCGATCACGAAACCGTCGCGCGGGACGTCCAGCGTGTCGAAAGAAATCCGGAAGGTCTTGCGCTGGATTGCGTCGATTTGCCCGTCAATCAGGATCCAGCGCGCCTGCTCGGCGTTCCAGTACTCGCATACCCAATGATCCTCGAACTTGCCCGGCATGAAGTATCCGCCGAAGCCGCATCGCGCGCGCGCTGGAATTCCATTTTGACGCAGCATCGCGGATAGCATCACCGCGAAATGGCGGCACACCACCGCGGTCCGGGCTCGCGGCTCGCGCGCTTCAGTCAGTGGACGCGCATCCAGTGCGGCGATTCGTGTGAGCATCGCGGAGGTCGAACGCTGATTTCCTTCGTCGTATCGCTCGGGCGAAAGCTTGAGGCCATAGGCGAAGGGCGCCAAGTCGCGATGTATCAGCACGCCCTGCACGACCTCGCACAGCGCCGCAAGATCCGTGGGCAGCGCGCGGAACTGGGCCGCATGCGCGCCCGGGGTAGTCATCGGACCGTATGCTTTAAAATATTCCAGCACCTTTTCCATGACTGCGGTTCCTCCTGGATCGAATTCGTATCGTCACGCGCTCGCGCGATTTACGCAAGCGAGAAACCGCTCCAGGTTCTGAAGCGAAGCCATCCAATCGGGCATGCCCGCGTGCTGGCATCGACGAAGCTCGCGCATCGAAGCGTTTTCCTGCGCGAAGATTTCTTCGATTGCCGCGCAGGCCTCGCCAACGGCATCCGCTTCAGTTGGCGCCGCGCCAATTGATCCGATTCCATGAGCCGGATTTTTGACGAGCCAGTACCATGAGCGCGCGTTGTTCCAGACCTCGAAGCCAATACTACTATAACTACGATAACTCATTTCGCCGTCCTCTCAGATCATCATTGACTATTGGCTATTATCGCCGGGTCAGATGCTGAGCTAGCCGTTCAAGGCTCTGAGTCCATCCTTGATCCATTCCGTCAAGATACCGCGGTGCCTGCGCGGTCGTTTTCATAACCCGCGCTTCCAACCGCAGTGTCGTCTTGACGCCTCGTTCAGAGAACGTCACGGTATTGAGTATCTCGAACAAAGGCCGCCCTTCTTCATCCAGAGCCGAACTCAAAAATACCAGCCGTTCTGGCGCAACGACCTCCTGATAAACGCCGCTCATCGGATAGATGGTACCGTCGGGTCCGCGCATATGGATGCGGATCGCGCCGCCCGGACGCACGTCGAGCTCGCACACGGGATTAGTGAAGCCACTCGGACCCCACCACTGTTCCAGCTCCTTGGGATCGGTCCACGCCCGAAACACGAGGTCGCGCGGTATATCGAAGATGCGCGTGAGGACGAGCGAAGTTTCGGACGATTCCGCGGTAATGCGATTTTGCTGGGCCATAAAAATCTCCTCAATCACGCATGCGCCAACCTTGAAACTACTTTCCCAATCCTTCTGGCTATCAGGTACGACAGCGACGCCACGCATATGATTACAAGCAGCGTCCTCAGATGCGCCGCGGCCGGGATCGAAATTCCGACGCCCGTGCCGAGCGCAACGTAAGCCGCGATACATATGGGGCACTTCGGCAACAATGCAAGACCGGCGGCCGGAATCATCCATCCGGCGAAATCGCGGCATCGCCTGACGAAGGTAGCCGATTCGGCGACCGGCTCACGTGCCGGATCGCCCGAATCAACCCCGCGGCAACAATGGGCGCTCAATGGCGATCCTCCGGAGACTTGCTATTGCCGTACTCGTCGTGGCGGCGGACCCAGTCCATCAGGTTGTAGTTGGGTCCGTTTTCGTCGCGGCCTTTGGGCGTGATATCGAGGTACATGTAGGTGCCAAGGCTGCGCTCGTCGCCCCGGGCATAAGACGAATAGGTATGGAAGATGTTGCGGTCGTCGTCCTTGAAGAAGACGCTTGTACCCGGCAGTTCTTCGGTGGTGGCTTTGGTCATTTCGTAATTGTAGTAGACCTTGCCTTGTGCCATTTCGTCTTTCTTGAATGACACGTGATAGTCGTAGTTAAAGTCGTTGCTGTTAGAGGAAACCCAATTGAAGCGCCATCCCATGCGCTTTTTGTAGGCTTCGATTTCGGCCAGCGGAGCGCGCGATACCGCGACGAATGAGACGTCGTGATGCGCGAGATGCAGGTTGGCGCCGTCAACATGGTCGGCGAGGAACGAGCAGCCGGTGCATCCCGTCTTCCAGCCTGGACCGAGCATGAAATGATAGACGATTAACTGGCTGCGGCCGTCGAACAGATCGGCGAGCGTCTTTTTGCCATGCGCGGTGTCGAAAACGTATTCTTTTTCGACCTTGGTCCACGGCATCTCGCGGCGTTTTTCATTCACGGCGTCGAGCGCAGCAGTCAGTTGCTTTTCCTTCTCGAGCAGTTGCTTGCGCGCTGCGACCCACTGTTCCTGAGACACGATTGGATGCTGATTCATGATTCGATCTCCTTTTGTTTGAGTTGATTCCTTCATAGCGTTGTTGCGTACTGCGCCAGGCGATCCAGCGCCTCGCCCCATCCACGCACGTGGTCGTCGCGGACCGCGACCGTCTCGAACACCGCATGGTTCACGGTCAGTTTCGTCTTGCCTTCATGCTCGGCGAAGGTCACCGTCACAATAGTTTCGTGACCGAGGTTGCCGCTCGCGTCTTCGAACGCGTAGGTGAAGACCAGCCGCTCCGGTGGCACGATTTCGCGAAAGATCCCGCGCTGGCGATCCTCACGGCCCTCCGGCGAGCGCATCGAAAGACGCCAGCCGCCGCCCGGCTGCAGATCCATCTCGCAGAAGGTCACGGTGAATCCGCGCGGTCCCCACCATCGCATCCGATGCTCGGGCTCAGTCCAGGCTTTGAAAACAAGACTGCGCGGCGCATCGAAAGTACGCGTGATAGTGAGCGTTCTTTCCGATGATTCCCTGCCGAGACGATCTTCCGGGGCCATGAAATTCTCCTCGATCACGCCTGTGCCAAAAATTCCGCCAGACGATCGAACGCACTGGTCCATCCTCCGCGATGTCCATCGCGCCCGGTGACCGACTCGAACACACCTTGATGGAGAGTCAGCCTGGTCTTTCCGCCCTGGTCCTCAAACGTGACGGTGAGCACGGTTTCCGCGCTGATCGATCGGCCGTCCGTATCGTCCACCATGCAGGTCCAGACGATCCGTTCGGGACGGGCGATTTCGCGGATAACGCCATGCCACCAATGGACGACGCCCTCGGGCGATAGCATGCGAAAGCGATAGGCGCCGCCCGGGCGGAGATCCATCTCGCTAACGGTCGTGCTGTAACCTCGCGGGCCCCACCATCGCATCAGGTGCTCGGGCTCGGTCCATGCGTTGAAAACCAGGCTGCGCGGCGCATCAAAGATGCGCGTGAGAACGAGCGTCCGTTCGGATGATTCCGCGACACTGTGATTTTCCGTGGCCATCAGACATCTCCTCGATCACGCTTGCGCCAAAACTTCTTCCAGACGATCGAGCGCACTGGTCCATCCTCCGCGATGCATGTCGCGCGCGGTGACCGACTCGAACAGCGCCTGATGCAGCGTGAGTTTGGTCTTTGCGCCGTGGTCTTCGAAGATGACGGTCAGCAGGGTTTCCGGGCCGGTCGGATTTCCCTCGGCGTCGGCCCACGCATAGGTCTGCACGATTCGCTCGCCTTCGACAATTTCGCGGAACACGCCCTGCTGCCAATGATCACCACCCTGCGGATCGCGCATGTAGAAGCGATAGGAGCCGCCCGGCCGTGCGTCCATTTTTTCGATCTTGCCGGTGAACCCTCTTGGACCGAGCCATTTGACCGCCTGCTCGGGGTCGGCCCACGCTTTGTAAACGACTTTGCGCGGCGCATCGAAGATGCGCGTAATAACCAACTCGCGTTCCGCCGGAACCGTGGTGACTTTGGTTGCTGTTGCAGGCATTTCGCTTCTCCTTTCTTTGCACTGGTTTTTTGTTTTTTCGGAGCGTCAATAGTCAGGCCGCCCCCAGATATACCGCCAGCCGCTGCATCGAACTGGTCCAGCCACCTCGATGCGACTCGCGCGCCGCCACCGATTCGAGCCCGCTCTGATGCAACCTCACGTGGGTCCTCCCAGCACGCTCTTCGAACGTCACCGTCGTCTTCATCAGTGGGCTAAGCGGCTTACCGTCCGCGTCGGTCCATCCGCCGGTGAACACTATCCGTTCCGGCGCGGCAATCTCGCTGAAGACTCCCTGCGACCAATATTCGGTGCCCTCAGATGAGCGCATGCGGAATCGATAGTGGCCGGCGGTGCGCGCGTCGATCTCGCATTCTGGAAGAGTGAAGCCGCTCGGACCCCACCACTGAGCCAGATGCCTAGGCTCGGTCCAGGCCTTGAAGACCAGGCTCCGCGGCGCAGCAAAGATGCGCGTGATAATCAGCTCGCATTCCGCCGGAATCGCGGTGGCGTTACTTGTTGCGGCCATTTCGATGCTCCTTTTTCTGAACCTGCTTTTTCACTTGGCGATTTTGTATTTCGCGCAAATAATCCTCCAGGCGATCGAAACTCTCTTCCCAGAAACGGCGATAGGTCTCGATCCAATCAGATGCCTGTTTGAGTGGGCTCGCTTCGAGCCGGCATGGACGCCACTGCGCCTCGCGTCCGCGAGCGATCAGTCCGGCGCGCTCGAGCACCTTCAGATGCTTCGAGACGGCGGGAAGGCTCATCTTGAAGGGCTCGGCCAAGTCCGTCACCGAACTTTCCCCCGACGCGAGGCGGGCGAGAATCGCGCGGCGGGTCGGATCGGCCAGGGCGGCGAAGGTGGTGTTAAGGTCAGGCGACATCGTTGGTTGAATCGTTGTACTAAACCATTCAGTTAAATAACTAGTAGGTTAAATACAGCACCGACCGCGATCTGTCAAGCGGCACTCAGCGCTTGCGCGAGATCAGGACTGCCCGTCTGAAAAAATTCGGTGCTCTCTAAATAGCGCTAACTTGGGCAATCGGCTTCACTGGCGAGTCATCGCGGCTCTAACCTGTGCGTCGATCTCGCTCGGCTGCGGACCGGCAGGAAGCTCGAACACCACGCTGTGGATGCGGCCACGATAGGCGAAGGGCGTTTCGTATTCCGAGTTCACAGCAGCGCGGCTGAGGCCTATATCCATTCCCATCGTCGAAATCATCCGCAGGAGGATCGGTATGTCGCCCCGCGCGGACATTGCGCCGTCGATGAGAAGCGCGACGGCCGCACCATTTTCGCCCGCGCGCTCGACGCGCACTTCGATCTTGCGGCGGCCGGACGCGAGCTGTGCGGCGGAAGAGACCACGGTGTGGGTGTGAAGATAATTGTAGTCGAAGTGAACGCGGCCATCCTTGATATACAAGACGAAGCCGCTATTGAGGCTGCCGCGCGCGACCAGCGCGCCATCGCCCTTGGCGGCCGGATGCTCGAGTTCGACGATGGTAGTCCAGCCGCGCGCGGCTGACGGGCATGCGTCGGCGACGATGTGCGAGACGGGAGGGTAATAAACGAAGCGGAGGCGCGAGGTCGGTAGACCCGGCCGCATCGCGGCACGGAACATCAGTGCGGCGCTGCGGTCGTCGAGTGGCAGGACGCCGTTGCGCTCGGCTTCGCTCCACCACAGCTCGACCATCTCTTTCAGGCGCTTGGGTTCGGCCGCGGCTAGATCGTTGCACTCGGAGAAGTCCTCGTTCAGGTTGTACAGCTCCCAGCGATCGTCATCGAAGGACACGCGCGGAGTGTGGTGAGTCACCGCCTTCCATCCGCGATGCCAAATGCCGCGATGGCCGAGCATCTCCAAATACTGCGTGCTGCGCGAGGTCGCAGCATCCGGATCGGTCAGTGCGGGAGCGAGACTGGTGCCATGGATCGGCATCTGCGCAACGCCGGCGACCGTCTGCGGCGATTCGATATGCAGCAGATCCAGGATGGTCGGGGCGATATCGATCGCATGGCAAAACTGGCGGCGAAGCTGACCCGGGTTGCCCAGCCGCGCGGGCCAGTGCACGACCAGAGGATCGCGTACACCGCCGCCGTGAGTGTTCTGCTTATACCACTTGAGAGGAGTATTGCCGGCCTGCGCCCATCCCCAAGGTATATTCGAGTGGCTATTGGGACCGCCGATATCGTCGAGTCGCGCGACCGCGGAATCGAGATCTTCACGAAGCCCGTTGAAGTAGCGAATCTCGTCCAGCACGCCGGTGGCGCCGCCTTCCTGGCTGGCGCCATTATCGGACAGAACGATCAGCAGCGTGTTGTCGAGCAGGTTGAGCTCGCGTAATCCTCCCAGCAGGCGGCCGATCTGCGCGTCAGTGTGGTCGAGCATCGCGGCGTACGCCTCTTGCAGCCGCGCGGCGAATATTCTCTCCTTCTCCGAAAGCTCCTTCCACGGCCGAACTCCGGGATTGAGCGGCGCGAGTTGGGTATTCGCCGGGATGATCCCGAACTGCTTCTGGCGCCCGAACCATTCCTCGCGCGCTGCGTCCCACCCCGAGTCGAAACGGCCGCGGTACTTTTCCAGGTATTGGCGCGGCGACTGGTGCGGCGAATGGGTCGCGCCGAAGGCATGGTACAAAAAGAACGGACGCTCCGGGACCAGCGAAGTGGTGTCGCGGATAAAACCTATCGAGCGGTTGACCAAGTCTTCAGAAAGATGATAGCCATCATCGAAGGTGCCCGGAGCCTCGATGAAGTGATTATCCTGCGTTAGCTCCGGAGCGAACTGGTCGGTCTCACCCTGCAGAAAGCCGTAATAGCGATCAAAGCCGCGCTGCAGGGGCCAGTTGTGATACGGTCCCGCGGCGGTGCATTCCGCCATCGGTGCGAGATGCCATTTGCCGCTGGCGAAGGTGGCGTAGCCGTTATCGCGCAGAATCTCGGCCAGCGTGGCGGCTGACTTTGGGATCGCGCCGCGCATGTTCGGAAAACCCGTGTCCATGTTGGAAATCGAGCGCATGCCGACCGCGTGATGATTGCGTCCGGTGAGCAGACACGCGCGCGACGGCGAGCACAACGCGGTGGTATGGAATCCGGTGAAGCGCAGGCCGTTGGCCGCGAGCAGGTCGATATTAGGAGTCTCGATGGTCGAGCCGTAGCAGCCGAAATGAGCGAAGCCGGTGTCATCGAGCACGATCAGCACCACGTTGGGCGAGCCCGCTCGCGGAAGCTTCAATGGAGGCCACCACGGTTTCGAGTCGGCAACCGTCCGGCCGATTACGCCCTGAAATTCTTCGCCCGAAGGATGCTGGTTAGCCATAGTGCTACGTCCTCGCTTTAAATGAACATGCGGTAGTGGTCTTGCTCTTCCTGGCAGGCGCGACGCCGAAGTGGCGGCGTCCCTTCGTGGACACCGCGATCACCGGCATGAAGGATTGCCGCACCTATTGTGAATTGGCAGCAATCTATCATCCCGCTCTTTGACCCGACAGCAGCGGCGATTGCGCGGGAGGATGGAGTGGTTGCGAACCGTGGGCGTACTCTCGGGGATAAATTTGCACAACGACGCGAAGGCTGACCCGATCGGAGCGAGATCTTCGGCCCACGCCGGTGGGCAGTGCCTGTTACAGCTCGGCGCGAATATCCTGCGTCTCGGAGAGCACGCGCACCTTTACATGATGGTCGCTGTCGGCGAGCGAGCCCCAATGCATCGCAAAATTTTCGAGCTGGATATCGGAATTGAAGCGCGCGGAAACGCCCATCACGACTTCCTCCGCGCCCAGCACGTAGGCAACTCGCGCGATCGCGTAGACCTGGTCGTTCGAGACCGCAACCAGCGGGGTCACTGCGCGGCCGTGGTCTTCGCACACCTTGACGACCCGGCTGAAAAGCTTCTGCTCGGCGTCGGTGAAGATCTCGCCGCCGTCGCTCGAGGCGAGGCCTTTCTCATTGCGCACCGTGACGGCGATCAATTCGGCGCTGTCGCGTTCGGCGAGGTAGCGATGCAGATGCGCGAGATTTGAGGGGTCGCGAATCGCGATAATCCGCTTGATGGGAGCGTTCAGGTTCAGATGCTCCGCGTCGAGATGCTCTTCATCGACCATCTCGAGATTGAACTTCTCCGGTTCTTCGCCATACGCATGCTCGATCTGTCCGTTGATCTTCTGTGAGATCTCGAAGACGACGAACAGGCCGACGGTGAATGCGATTCCCGCAATCGTCGCGACCTCTTTGGTGAACAGATTCACCACTGCGGTCATGAACAGCACCAGAAACGTGAGCGCGAGCCCCAGCGGAAAGTCCTGGCCGCCGGGACGGAAAAATTTCAGGTTCAGCGGCACCCGCCATAGCCGCTTGTATTTGTGCTTGTAGCGCAGCACCAGCACCGAAAGCGTCTTGAAGACGAAGCTCCAGATAACACCGAAGGCGTACGCCTCGCCCAGAACGTACATGTCGCCCCGCGACAGAATAATCGTCGCGATTTGCAGAATCGCGACCATGTTCACGATCCGGTAGTTGGTGCCGAATTTTTTGTGCGGATGCCGGAACCAGTCGAGCAGCACGCCGTCTTCGGCCACCCGGGTCAGAACTCCGACCGAGCCGACGATCGCGGTATTCACCGCGCCTGCCAGGATCAGGAATCCCACGAACACCACGAATGCGCGCAGCGCGAGCCGCAGCCAGAGCGGCCCGACCACGTACATCGCAAGGCCGCCGATCAGGTCGTCGCTGTAGAGCGGCATCCGCACGCTGTCCGGGATAATCATCACGGCGAAAAACGAGATGAGCGAGGTAAGCAGCAGGCTGTAGATGAAAATGATGAATCCGACGCGGAGCAGGTTCTTTAGCTTGGGCGCCTGGATTTCGCGGTTGATCTGGGCCAGCGACTCTTCCCCCGACATCGCGAGGATCGAATGCCCGAACGCGATCAGAATTCCAAACGCGCCAAACGTCCGCGCCGCCGGCGTGTGTGCGAGCCATCCGAGCGAGCTGTCGGGGAAATTCAGATGGAACGGCGGCAAATGGAAGCCACGGATGTACAGCGTCAGCCCGCACCAGCCGATCATCATCACCGCCATCACGGTGGTGACCTGCATGATGCGCATCGCTTTGCCGCTCGATTCTTCAATTCCCAGGATATTCTGCCACCAGAAATAGACTGTGCATCCGATCGCGAACAGCGCAGCGGTGAAATCCGGCGGTAGCGTTATCGTGAGATGCCCGAGCTTCAGGATTTCGTTGATCAAGCCGACCAGGTACTGGCCTGCGGACACGCCGCTGGTAGGCCCGGTCAGGATATAGTCGAACATAAGGGCGGAGACGCTGAGCTTGGCCAGCGTCGAGCCCATCGCTTCTTTCACGACGCGGTACACCCCGCCACGTGTGAACATCGAGCACGACTCGACGTACACCGCCCGTACCGCGTACGAAAACAGCATCACCGCCAGGATGAAATATGGCGCCGACTTGCCGACCGCACCCTCGACGATTCCGCCGATGTAATACGCCGTCGAGGCGAGGTCGCAGAGCACGACCGCTGAGGCTCGCCAGAACGAAATAAAGGCGAGCATCCCGGTCGTGACAACGATAGCGCGGGTCTGTTTTTTCGAACCTGGCGCCGCCGGCGTTTCACCGACGGCAGGGGATCCTTTGATAATCGCAGCCAAACAATCCTCTCTTGGAGCCCAATGCAGATCTGTGCATCGAACCTCGCAATTAGGATGCAATTCGCAGTCCCTCGTCGAAATTCCAGCAAACGCATACGGTTCTTCGATGCTCTACGTGCAATCGGCACGAGAATGCTTGGGTTCAGTTCGTGCATTTTGCAATGAATCGGCGCCGCCTTGCTGACACTTCGGGCGACACGCGCGCTACAATACTGTCATGCCGTCGCGAGACGCCCTGCTCTGTGGAGCCGCCGACTACGATGATCTCGCGTGCTTTCATCCTTGAAGATCGCACTCGCATTTCTCATCGGTGCCATAACCGCGGCCTTGTGGTCGCTGGTCCGGACGCGCCGGCACATTCGGGATCTTGCGAACGCGATCGATACGGCAGCGGCGCGCGATTACAAGGCGCGAGCCGCCGAGCTGGATCACGAGCGTTCGAAAATCGATGCGATAGTCGAAAGTGTCGAAGACGGGCTGATCGTGCTCGATCGCGCGCACGCGATTGTCCATATCAACGAAGTCGCCGCCGCGATCCTGGTGCTCGACGCGGGACCGGGCGTGGTCCTCGACGTCCTGGCCGAGCACAATCCGCACGTCGCGCGGCTGCTTGCGGCGCAGCGCAACTCGGCCAGCGGACTTGACGCCCCTGCGGAGTTCAAGGTCTTCCTGCGCGGCCGCGACCACACCTATATCAGCCGCGAGCTCAAATGGACCGGGCGATCGATGGAACTGCTCGGGACGATTCTCCTGCTTCAGGACGTGACCTTTATTCGCGATCAGGAACGTCAACGCACCAATCTCATCGCAACGCTCTCGCACGAGCTCAAGACTCCGCTGACTTCGCTCGCGTTGGGGGCGGAGCTGATGGCGGAATCCGCGCGCAGCGACGCAACCGACCGCCAGCGCGAGCTGCTCGAGACCATTCGCAACGACATCGGCCGCCTGACGACGATCGCGAACAACCTGCTCGACGCCTCACGCACCAGCGTTGCGCGAATCGGCGTCGAGCGCAGGGCGATCCTGCTTGACCGGGTGATCGGCGAGGTATGCCGTCCGCTCGCGCTCCAGGCCGAGGAAAAAAGCATCACGCTCGAAGTTCTGGCGCCCAGCTCGCCAATTCCCATCTGGGGCGATCCGATCAAGCTGCCGTGGGTAATCACCAACCTGGTTGGCAACTCGCTGCGCTACACTCCGGCCGGTGGACGCATCACAATCGAGCTCAAGCGCGACGGAAAGGTCGCGCGCACGATTGTTACCGACACCGGAAAAGGGATCGCGCCAGAGCTGATGCCGCGAATCTTCGAACCGTACGCGCAGTTTCCGGGCGTCGGCGCCGCGATGGGCTCGGCGGGACTCGGACTTTATATCGCCAAGGAGATTGTCGAGGCACACAACGGGCGCATCTTCGCGCACAGCGGCGACGGACGCGGTACGATGTTCACGATCGAGATACCAATTCGGGAGGAAGCGCTTGGCCAGGATCCTGGTCGTTGATGACGACCGCAATATACGCCGGATGCTCGCGGCGAGCCTCGAAGGCGCGGGCCATCGCGTGACCGAAGCCGAGAGCGCTGAGCGCGCGCTCGAAGTGCTCGTACCGAGCGAGGCCGAAATCGTGATCAGCGACGTGCGGATGGCGGGACTTGGAGGATTCAAGCTGCTGCAATCGATCAAGCAGCAGAATCCCGCGGTGCAGGTCGTGATGATGACCGCATACGGCTCGATTCCCGACGCGGTCGAGGCGATGCGCTTTGGCGCGTACGATTATCTGCCGAAACCGTTCAGCGCCGAGCATATCCGGCGGGTGGTCGGTCGCGCGCTCGAAGTGCAGAGCCTTCGCGCCGAGAATCGCCGCCTGCGGGCGGAGGTCGAACGCCTCTCGAGCCCGGAGAGCTTCCAGACGCTGAGTGCGCACAGCCGCAAGCTGGCGGAGACTGCGGCGCAGGTGGCGGGCAGCGACGCGACGATCCTGTTGAGCGGTGAAAGTGGAACCGGCAAGAGCCTGCTCGCGAGTCATATCCATCGCACCAGCCCGCGCAACGCCGGACCTTTCGTGCAGGTCGCATGCACCACGCTGAGCGAGCATCTGCTTGAAAGCGAGCTATTCGGCCACGTGCGCGGCGCGTTCACCGGCGCAATTAAGGACAAGCCCGGGCGACTCGAAGCGGCCGAGGGCGGATCGGTCCTGCTCGACGAAATCGGCGACCTGTCACCGGTGGTGCAATCAAAGCTGTTGCGCTTTCTGCAGGAAAAGACTTTCGAGCGGGTCGGCGGCGCCCACACGATCACCGTTGACGTGCGGATTATCGCGGCGACCAACCAGGACCTCGAACAGCTGGTGCATCAGAAGCGCTTCCGCGAGGATCTGTACTACCGGCTCAACGTGATCGAGCTGCACGTGCCGCCCCTGCGTGACCGCCCGGGCGAGATTCCGCGCCTGGCGGCGCATTTCACCGCTCAGGCGGCGCTGCGGCATCACAAGACTCCCCTGGCACTCGCGCCCGAAGCAACGCGCGCACTGTCGGCGTATACGTGGCCAGGCAACGTGCGCGAGTTGCGCAACGTCATCGAGCGGGCGGTGGTCTTGAGCCGCGGCGAGACGATCGCGCTTGGTGATCTGCCCGATCGCCTGTTGGCGGGCCCGGGGAAGACCGATCAGAGTCAAACCCTGGAGGAGCTCGAGCGACGCCATATCGAGTCGGTGCTCGAGCAGGCGGTAACGCTCGAAGAAGCCGCCGACATGCTCGGGATCAACGTCGCCACGCTTTGGCGCAAGCGCAGAAAGTACGGCCTCGACTAAAAAAACGCCGGCATCGCCCTGAGGCGCGCCGGCGTTTTCAGTCGCCCCGCCGAAGCTATTTCGATTTCAGGCCCTCAGCCAGCCGCGTCTTGGCTTTCACGCAATCGCCAAGCGAGGTGAGCGGGCCCGGCCAATCCTGCGAAACGCAATCGGGCAGCGCTTCCATCTGATCGCTGGTATAACCGCGCCCGGAGAGATCCTTCTGAAGGCATTGGGAATGCGGTCCGTTCTTGCCCGCAACTCCCGCCGCGTCGTCAGCGGCTTCCAGAAACAGCGCGCGCCGCAGCGCCATCTGCACCGACTGGTCAGCGCTCTTGCCGATCACGCCAGCGATATTGCTCGACGGCCCGCAGGTGCCGACCGCATCGATAAAAGCCTCTTCAAGACCGGTGCTCGATAAATCCTTAGCCGATCCGATACCCATAGCGGCCAGCACAAACACCGCGGAAATGAAACCAATCGCCACTCTCTTCATAGATCCTCCTGCACGATTTCGCCGGCCACCATAGCCGAACCGTTGTCCCCTCCAATGGTTTTAAGACCCGCCAGATGGAATGTCCAGTGACTTAAATTTGCCGACTTAGGCGCAATTCGGAATTCCGCGATACTCTTGACGCGGCGCGGCCATGATGGAACTGTCGCATCGCCGACGCGAAAGGAAATTACCATGGCAAAAATCGCACTCGCTTTCTCGACTCTTCCCGATTCTCCGCCCGCGACTCTGATCGAATGGTCCAAAGCGGCCGAAGACGCGGGCATGGCCGGAGTATTCATGACCGAAGCCGGCAACGACGCGCTGGCATGCTCGCTTGCGTTGGGGCTGCATACCAAGCGCATCATGCTCGGCACCGCGATCAGCAATATTTACTTCCGCCATCCCGCGCTGCTCGCCAACGAAGCCGCCGCGGTGCAGGAGTTCACGGGCGGGCGCTTTATCCTGGGCCTGGGCACGGGGCATCGCGAGATGAACACCATCCTGAAGATCGACATGGGCGATCCGATGACGCGGATGCGCGAAGTAGTCGCCGCGATTCGCAAGCCGCTCGACGGCGGCACCACCGGCCCGCGCGTCACCAAGAAGCTGCCGATTTACCTTGCGGGAGTGTCCAAACCGATGGTGAAGCTCGCGGGCGAGATTGCCGACGGTGTGATCTTCAATTTCTTTCCACCTAAGCGGGTAACTCAGGCCCTGGGCGAACTGGCTGAAGGAGCAAAAAAAGCCGGACGCGACCCCAAGGAGATCGAGCCGACGATTTTCGCCACCGCGTTCATCTCCGACGACCTCGAGGCCGCGCGCCGTCCCGCCCGCAAGCTTCTGTCTCGATACGGGGCGTTGACGTTCTACGGCAACATGATCGCGCGCTCCGGCTTCGAAAAAGAGATCGCGGGAATCCGCGCGGCGGGCCGCGACGGCGAAGCCGCGATGAAAGCGGTCAGCGACGAGATGATCGATGCAACTTTGCTGGTCGGTTCCGAAGCGCGCGTGCGCGAGAAGCTCCAGGCGTTGGTCGCACCGGGGATCGGCACCGCGATCGTATTCACGAATCCAGTCAACGAAGATCGCGCGAGCGCCGTGCGCCGAACTATTCGCGCACTCGGAAATTTCTAGAAAGATCACCACCAAGACACGAAGGCACTAAGAAGAACCCCGGACGCGGCGTCTCCGAAGGAACGCCAAGTCCGTTCTTCTTGGTGTCTTCGTGTCTTGGTGGCCGTTTTCGGTTCTTTTACGCCGCTGCTTGCAGCTTTCCGAAGAACCCCACGATTCGTTTGTAGTTGACGCCAAAATCGCCGATCCCGTCGCGCGACTTTGAGCGCATCTCGACCAAGCTGGTGCCGCCATCGCCCGGCCGGACCTGGATCACGAAATCGTCCTGAAAATGGAACAGGGCCGAGGTGCTGACGCCTTCGAGCGTCATCGTCGCCGGATCGACGCTGGTGATCGTCCAATTGGGCATCGATGCCGCGGTTTGTTTCACGCGATCAAACGCCGCCGCTGGCGCATCGTTCAGATGCAGCGGCGCCAGCGGAGGATAGCCCGACTGCTGCTTGGCCATGTATTTCGTAGCATCGTATTTGAGGTCGCGATTTTGGTTCCCGGGAAGTTGCTGCGCATGGGTGAACTCGGGCGGGTTCGTAAAGTCGGTCGTGATGTCGTTGATGCCGGGATATCTCATTCCCGAGAGGATCATCACCAGGACCGGCACCAGGACGATCAGCGACATGATCAGGCCGACCGTCGCGCGCGGACGTAGGCCCGCGCGCTCGGGCGCTCGCGTGCGGACAAAGGCGACAATTCCGACGATCGTCCCGATAATCGAAATCAAGGTGCCCCAGATCATCGCGGTCGTGAAGCCCACTATCGGCGCCACCAGATGAAAATGGGCGCCGAGCGTTCCCGCCAGGAACAGAACGATCGCGATCATCCCGTCATAGAAGGCCAGCCACGGTGCAATCATCCATGATCTCCCAGCTTGAGGTTTTCGTCCGACCGAGATTGATGCCGGCTACGGTTTGATTCCACGCACGACAACCTGCGGCAATACAAAGAAAAATCTGCCGCTTGCGACTGCCTGATCGATCGACCCGAGCCATCGCACGACTTCCACTTCACTGACGCTGCCTGAGTCGCGCGCATACCGCGCGATGCTCGACTTCAGCATCGGGAGCGAGCGCCCCGCGGTGTCGGCGCCCGCCAGAATTTCGGCCTTGACGTCGCTGAGTCCGGCCGCTCGAAACATCCCGAATAGCCGCCGCCCGATCTTCGGCTCCTTGATCGCGATCGACTTGCTCGCCGCGAGCACGCGTTCGGTCAGTTCACTCGCCTCGGGACCGAGATCGAGCGCGAGCATATCCCAATCACTGTCCACCGCGACGACAATCCCGCCTGTAGAGGCAACCCGAGCCATCTCCGCGACGGTAGCCGACGCGGAATCAACATACTCGAGGACGTTCTTGCAGAACACGCGATCGAATGAACGGTCGGGAAATGGCAGCGGCGGGAACCCGTTGTGGACGAACTCGATATTCGCCTTCTGTTCACGTGCGCGAGCGGCGGAGCGAGCGACGAACTCGGCGTTGATATCGACGCCCGTCACCTTTCCCGACGGTCCAACCCGCCGCGCGAGTTCCAGCGTCGTATGCCCTGGGCCCGAGCCGACGTCGAGCACGCTCATCCCCGAGCGCAACTCGAGCGGGCGCAGGATCGGCTCCATCGCAGGATGAAACGCGAGTATCTGGTCGTACGCCGCGTGGCGCTCAGGATCGATCTCGATCCAATGCTGCTTGTAGTAAGGCTCCGGCATCGTGCTCCTCGCGCAGACCGTTATCTCACTCGCGAGCGTAATACAAAGCGGCGCCTACCGCGCCAGCAGCTCTGCGAGGCCATCTTCGATCGACACGCGCGGCGTCCATCCGAGGAGACGTCCGGCCAGCGATCGATCGGCAAGCGTGTCGCGCATGTCTCCCGGACGCCCGGGAGTATGCACAATAGGACCGCCGAAGATTTTAGCGACTTGATTGATGCTCACGTTGTGGCCGAAGCCGACGTTGATCGGGCGCCCGTCGGCGACCTCCGCGTCCATCGCGAGGATGTTCGCCGCCACAATATCGCGCACGTGCGTGAAGTCCCGCGTCTGTTCGCCGTCGCCGTGAATCTCAAGCGGACGGCCCTCGCGCCGCGCGCGCATGAACGCCGCGATCGCGAGCATGTAGGCGCCCTCTTCCGCCATCCGCGGACCATAGACCGCGAAATAGCGCAACACGACAGCCTCGACACCGTATAGGGTATGAAACATCCGCGCGTATTCCTCGCCAACAAATTTTTGCAGCGCGTACGGACTGCGGGGATTCGTCGGCATCGTCTCGACCATCGGCAACCGCTCCTGATTTCCGTAGACCGAGGACGAGCCGGAATAGACGAAGCGGCGAATCTTCGCCTCGCGCACCGCCATCAGCACGTTCAGCGTGCCGACCACATTGGCCATATGCGTCTCGACCGGTTTGGCGATCGACAGCGGAATCCGTGGCAGCGCGGCAGTGTGGAACACGCAATCGACGTCTTCGTTGAACGTCGGCGCGAGCGCGTCGGCGTCGCGGATATCGGCCTCGACCAGCTCCGCGCCAGGGTTCACGCGCTCGCGATTTCCGGTCGCAAAGTTATCGATAACGCGGACGCGAAATCCACAATCGACAAGAGCGTCCGCCAGATGCGAGCCGATGAAGCCGCCGCCCCCGGTCACGATCACCAGGCGGGCGCTATTGCTTGCCATTATGGAACTCCGGCGGTTGCTCGCGCGCGTCGATAGCGTGCGGATGGGTCAAATTGAATGGCGATCATGGCTAAGATACGCTTCAGCTTCACCTGTAATTACATGGAAGTCACTAAGAATGGCCACTGACGCAAACCGGATCAAGCTGCTGAGAAAATTGCTCGCCGAGCGAATTCTCGTGCTCGACGGCGCGTTCGGCACGTTCATCCTGGGGCACAATCTCTCCGCCAAGGATTACGGCGGTGCAAGCCTCGAGGGATGCAACGAAAACGTCGTTCGCACCCGGCCCGACCTGATCCGTTCGATGCATGCCGGATTCCTCGAAGCCGGCGCCGATATCATCGAGACCGCGAGCTTCGGCTCGACGCGAATCGTCCTGGCCGAGTACGGACTCGAAGCCAACGCTTTCGAACTCAACCACACCGCCGCCGCACTCGCGCGCCAACAGGCCGACAAGTTCAGCACGCCCGAAAAGCCGCGCTTCGTCGCGGGCTCGATGGGCCCGACGACCAAGAGCCTGTCGGTCACGGGCGGCGTCACCTTTGATCAGCTCGCTGAGGCCTACGCCGAGCAGGCGCTCGGGCTCATAGAAGGCGGCGCGGACATCCTACTGCTCGAGACCGTGCAGGATACGCTCAACGTCAAGGCGGGACTGGTCGGAATCGATCGCGCGATCGAAAAATCGGGCGTGACGCCCGGCGTCGCGGTGTCGGGCACGATCGAGACGATGGGCACGCTGCTGTGCGGACAGGATATCGAGGCGTTCTACATCTCGCTCGCGCATCGCGATTTGCTCTGGATGGGACTCAACTGCGCGACCGGCCCCGACTTCATGACCGATCATCTGCGAACTCTGTCGCAGATCGCGCGCTTCAACGTCGCATGCGTTCCAAACGCAGGCCTGCCCGACGAAGAAGGACATTATAACGAGACCGCGCCGATGCTGGCGGCCAAGGTCGGCCGTTTCGCGCAGAACGGGTGGGTTAATCTGGTCGGCGGATGCTGTGGCACGACGGAGGAGCATATTCGCCTCTTGGCGCAAGCCGTCGCGGGATTGAAACCGCGCGCGATTCCGACCGTCAGGCGCACGGCGGTTTCCGGAATCGAAGCGCTGGTGATCGATCAGGACACGCGCCCGGTTATTGTCGGCGAGCGGACCAACGTGCTCGGCAGCCGCAAATTCAAGCGGCTTATTGCCGAAAACAAATTCGAGGAAGCCGCCGAAATCGGCCGCGCGCAGGTGCGCCGCGGCGCGCATATCGTGGACGTCAACCTGCAAGACCCCGATCGCGAGGAAATTCCCGACGTCGTCCGCTTTCTAGAACTCGAAGTCAAGAAAGTCAAAGCTCCGATCATGATCGACTCGACCGACTGGCACGTGGTCGAGGAAGCGCTCAAGCGCACCGCCGGCAAGTCGCTGATCAATTCGATCAACCTCGAAGACGGGGAGCAATCCGAGCGCTTTCAGGCCGTCATTCGGCTGGCGAGAACTTTCGGAGCCGCGATCATCGTCGGCACTATCGACGAGGACAAGCAGCAGGCGCAGGCGATCACGCGCGAGCGCAAACTCGCGATCGCGGAACGCTCTTACAGGCTGCTCACCGAAAAACACGGCATCGAACCCGAAGACATCATCTTCGATCCGCTCACTTTCCCGATTGCGACCGGCGACAAGAATTACATCGGGGCCGGCGTCGAGCTGATCGAGGGCATCAAGCTCATCAAGGCGGCATTGCCGCGCACCAAGACCGTGCTCGGCATCTCGAACGTGTCGTTCGGACTTCCTCCTGCAGGGCGCGAAGTCTTAAACGCCGTGATGCTCCATCACTGCATCGAGGCCGGGCTCGACCTCGCGATGGTAAATACCGAGAAGCTGCCGCGCTATCCGTCGATTCCTGACGACGAAAAGAAACTCGCCGACGATTTGATCTGGTGGCGCGGCGAAGATCCGATCGCCGCGTACGCCGCCCATTTCCGTGAGCGCAAGAGCGGCGTCGAAAAAGAGAATCGCAAGGACCTTCCGCTCCTGGAGCGGCTGCCCCGCTATATCCTCGAGGGCTCGAAAGAGGGACTGACCGAGGATCTGGACGAGCTGCTGGCCACGATGGGTGCGCTCGACATTATCAACGGACCGCTGATGAAGGGGATGGACGAGGTCGGGCGTCTGTTTAACGCCAACCAGATGATCGTTGCCGAAGTGCTGCAATCGGCCGAGGCGATGAAAGCCGCGGTCGCGCATCTCGAACCGCACATGGAGAAGAGCGAAAGCTCCAATCGCGGCAAGATTATCCTGGCGACCGTTAAGGGCGACGTTCATGACATCGGCAAGAACCTGGTCGAGATCATTCTCTCGAACAACGGCTACCGGGTGATCAACCTCGGCATCAAGGTTCCGCCCGAGGATCTGATCAAGGCGTTCCGGCTGCATCAACCCGACGCGATTGGGCTGTCGGGACTGCTGGTGAAATCAGCGCAGATGATGGTGATCACGGCGCAGGACCTGAAGAACGCCGGAATCGATTGCCCGATCCTGGTGGGCGGCGCCGCGCTCTCGAACCGCTTCACACGGATCAAGATCGCGCCCGAGTATCCTGGCCTGGTCGCGTACGCGAACGATGCGATGTCGGGACTGGCGCTTGCCAACCAGATCATGGACTACGAGCGGCGCGAGACGCTCAAGCTCCGGCTCGACGAGGATTCCGCGAAGATGATTGCGTCGGCGCCCAAGCCAGTGACCGCCGCGCCAACTGCAATCGCAGCGAAATCTTCAGTCCGGCGCGATATCGAAATTCCCACGCCGCCAGATCTGAAGACTCATGTGTTGCGCGAGTACGATTTGACGGAGATCTCGCGCTACATCAACCCCGCGATGCTCTATTCCAAGGATTTGGGACTGCATAACGCGGAGAATGCATTGCGCAGCGGCGACCCCAAGGCGCTCAAGCTGCGCGCGGAAGTCGAAGCAGTTCAGGACGTGATGGCGTCGCGCAGCGACATTACCGCCAACGCGATCTTCCGGTTTTTCCGCGCGGAGTCAGACGGCGATCGGACTGTACGCCTGCTGAACGCCAACGCGACCAGCGTGCTCGCGACGTTCCGCTTCGGCCGCCAGGTGCAACCGCCGCATCTCTGTCTGGCAGACTATATTGGCGATGCGCGCAGTGGGCGGCCGGACTATTTGTGCCTGTTCATCGTGACGATCGGTCAAGGCGTGCGCGCCTTGGGCGAAGAATGGAAAAATCGCGGCGACTACTTGCGCTCGCATATCCTGCTCGCACTTGCGAACCAGGGGGTCGAGGCGTTTGCCGAATTACTGCATCAGAAGATTCGCGCGATGTGGGGCATCGGAGATCCGGTGGGTATATCGATGAAGGATCTCTTTCAGTCGCGCTACCATGGCAAGCGTTATTCGTTCGGATACGGGGCTTGCCCGAGGCTCGAAGACCAGACGCAGTTATTTGAACTATTGGAACCGGCGCGCCACGGCATCGCGGTGAACCTTACGGAAGAATTCATGATGGATCCTGAAAGCTCAGTCAGCGCGCTCGTGTTCCATCATCCCGAGTGCAAGTACTTCAATCTGTCGCCCGATGATGCCGAGCGGCTCGAAGCAGAGTTCGCGGCGCCATCCGCCTGACAAAAAAACGCGCGGGCGGCAATGTGCCACCCGCGCGCCAGATGATCAGGAATTAAATTTTATTTCGCAGGCGCGCCGCTGCGCGCAGCTCCGTTAATCGCGCTGCCACTCATGGCACGCAGCTCGATCGGCGCGGATTTTCCGCGACTCTCGGCGTGCTGTGGCTCGTAGCTCTCGCATCGGATCATCACCTCGCGATCGCGCGGACCGTCGAGCTCGACCATGAAAACGCGCTGCCAGGTTCCAAGCGCCAGCCGCCCGTCCATCACTGGTATGTGCTCACTGGTGGATAGCAACAGATGCATCAGGTGCGAGTGCGCGTTGGGATGCTCGTCGGGCGCGATGGGCGGTTTGCGCCGCGCCATATCGTTGTGATGGTAACCGGCGTCGGCAGGACACAGTCGCGCCAGCATCGTCTTGAAATCCTCGATCAGCAATTCTTCGGCTTCGTTGATTTTGATCGCGGCGGTGGTGTGGCGAGAGAAAACGGTAACGTGTCCGCTGTCGCATCCATGCTCAGACAAGTGTCCATTGATGATCTCTGTGAGATCGATGAACTGGATCGGCTCAACGGTTCGAATCTGCACGATCGCATCGGAAAGCGAGACGGAATGCCGGCTCTTAAAACCGCGAGGCTTCGTGACGATTCGTGCGAGCGGTCGGCTGTAACCCATTTAGTGGCTCCTCGGAACTCTCAGGGCGCGATACTCTATCCATTCGATCGTATGCGTTCGGAGCCGCGGTCGGCAATCTATTATCTGACGATCTGACCGACTAACCGCCGTTCGGTCAGTCGGTCAACCAGGTCGATGTTACTTGCGGAACGGGCAAATCTGTTTGGCGCCACGCGCATCTTCGCATGAATCCGCGCGTCGCGGCGCTATGCCTGGGAGGATTTCAGCTCGCGCCGCGCGAGTTCGAGATCCGCATCCACCATCATCGCGGTCAATTGCGCAAAGCTGACGCGCGGGGCCCATTCGAGCGTGCGGCGAGCCTTGGCGGCATCACCAATCAAAATGTCAACTTCCGAGGGGCGGAAAAAGCGCGGGTCGATCTCGACGTGCTTTTTCCAGTCGAGACTCAGCCGATCGAACGCGAGCTCGAGAAACTCCTGCACCGGATGGGTTTCGCCGGTCGCTATCACGTAGTCATCGGGACGATCCTGCTGAAGCATCATCCACATCGCCTCGACGTAATCGCCGGCAAAACCCCAGTCGCGTTTCGCTTCGAGGTTGCCGAGCGAGAGCCGGGACTGCATTCCGAGCTTTATTCTTCCGGCACTGCGGGTGATTTTGCGGGTGACGAAGTTTTCGCCCCGTCGCGGCGATTCGTGATTGAACAAAATTCCGTTGCACGCGAACAGTCCATACGCTTCGCGGTAGTTCACCGTCTGCTCGTGCGCGTAAACCTTGGCGCAGGCGTACGGACTGCGTGGATGAAAGGGAGTGGTTTCGCGCTGCGGAATCTCCGCGACCTTGCCGAACATCTCTGAGGAACCCGCCTGATATAGCCGCGCCGAGCGTCCGTGGCGATGGTTGTGGTCGCGCAGCGCTTCGAGCAGGCGCAGCGTGCCGAGTCCCACCACGTCGGCGGTGTATTCAGGCTGATCGAACGAGATCCGCACGTGCGATTGCGCGGCGAGATTATAGACTTCGTCGGGACGGACCTGCTCGATAATACGGCGCAGACCGGTGCCGTCACCCAGATCGCCGTAGTGAAGCTGCAATCCATCCGAGCCGGGCGCGAAGCCTTTGCGCAGATGATCGATACGGCCGGTCGCGAAGCTCGAGGTGCGGCGGACGATACCATGGACCTGGTAACCCTTGGTGAGCAGCAGCTCCGCCAGGTAGGAACCATCCTGGCCAGTTACGCCGGTGATCAGAGCGACTTTCGCCATGCTGGCTCCGTAAGTTGATTATCGTCGCTCGCCGCAGTCGAGCGCGGCGACGTCTCAGTCACCGCGCACCAAACGATGCGAATCGCTGTCGAAATGTTGAGTCGAAAATTCGTACAACTCGGCATCCTCGAGCGCTTCCATCTGATGCACCAATCCGATCGGCACGTCCATGCATTCGCCCGCTTCGAGAACGAATTCCTCCAGCGTTTCCGACTCGGGAGATTCCTTGATGCGGATCTTAAGCCGCCCCGCGCGCAGGTAGAATGATTCAGTTTTGATCTTGTGAAAGTGCAGCGAACAGCGTTTGCCCTTTTTGATTTCGAGGATCTTGCCGCAATACCTGTCATTGTTGGCGATCCAGACCTCACGGCCCCAGCCTTTCGGCTCGATATGCACCGGCTTGCGCGCTCGATTCATAAAAGATTTGCTCCCAGTAAAGAGATCCTCACGACCGCTGGATTATGCCATGCGGGCCCGCGCGATTCACTATCAGGGATTTGAGCCGGAGCGGCGTCCGATAAACCGCGCGCGGTGCTCTTAAGCACCCGGCGGCGAGAGTTCGGTCAGACGGCGCTCGGCTCCCGCAGGCGCAGCGCGCCGGCACCATTGGTCTGCGGCAATTCGGAGGCAACCTGCTCGGCCAGATCATTGACCTGAATCGAGAAGCGGTGGATCGCGATTCCGTGGCGCTCCGCAAATCCCGTCAGCGAGTCCAGCCGCGTTCTGGATAGTCGATCGTCCGCAAGCAGCAATTCATGAAACGGCGCGGCTTCATAAATCCGTTCCAGATCATTTAACGTGCCCAGGACGCGCTGCCCGTGCATCACCTTGCCGAGTTTGAACGCATCGTCGTCGATAAAACCGATGACGCGCGCGCTCTGTCGTCGGCTGGAGAAGATAAAATTCGCCGCCACCGCACCCTTCTCTCCGGCGCCTACAACCAATACGCGTTCGTTTTGCGCCACGAGTTGGCTGATTCCCTTGCGGATCGCCTGGAATGATGCGCGCGTCATCATCAAAAGGTTGAAGAGCAGGATTACCAACAGCACCACGATCGAGCCCGAGAGCGAGACTGGCGCAAATTGCGCCGCAACTGTAACGAACACTCCCGCCAGCACGGCACCGTTGGCAAAGCGCAGACCATCGGACAAGCTGGTGTACCGCCAGATTCCCCTGTACACGCCCGCGATTACAAATGCTGGATAGGTCGCGAGCACGACGTACGGCACTTCGCGCAAAAGGACGCCGATGGTTGCACTATTGATGTTGAAATCGAGCCGTAGCGCCTGCGCGGCCAGGAATGCGCCGCTGATCAGCGCGAAATCTACCGCAGCCTCCGCAATTCGTTGCTTATAGCCGAGGCGTAAAATGAATCGCGCGACTCCCCGCACATGTCCGTAGTCCAGCCCGGGTGAATTGTTTTCGAAGGTCAGGTCCATCATGAACAAAGCCAGCACTGTCGGCGCAAGGACGAGAAAAGGCAGCGCAACGATCACGTTTTCGTGCGTCAGGACATTTGCGACAAATCCGCCTAGCGCTCCGACCGCCGCCACCGCGCAGCAAACCATCACCGCAGCCCGATCCGTCAGTCCCAGCGAGAGCAGGCGATGATGCGAATGGTCGGCGCCATGGCGCGAAATCCAGCCTCCGGTCGCAATCCGGGTCACGCTGACGATTCCGGTATCGAGTAGCGGCACGATCATCACCATCATCGGAAATACATATTTGGTGAGCCGCGAATTGGTTGCCAGTTCGCCGGCCGCCAGCGCCAGCGCGCCGAGCACGTAACCCAGTGGCAACGCGCCCGCGTCGCCCATAATGATCGAGGCGGGAGGAAAGTTGAAAAACATGAACGCAGCAAGCGAGCCAACAACCGCGAGGCTGGGCATCCATACCTGCGGCGCATGATGCATGATCCCGGTGGCGGCAATCGCCGCCGCGGCGATAATCCCGATTCCGGCCGCGAGACAATCAAGTCCGTCGATCAGATTGAAAGCGTTGGTGGTCGCAAGCAGCCACGATACGGTCAGTACGAAATCGAGCGCGGGCCACGGAGTGAGCGCATGCATCGGCAGTGCAAAGCCAACCGCCCAGACGCAAATCGCTAATTGGCAGAGGAACTTCTGGTAGGGCCGCATCTCGAACGCGTCGTCGATGACGCCGACGATTAGCAGCATCCCAGCTCCAGCCAGAATCCATAGCGGCAGGCTATGAATCATCGCGAGCGCGAACAGGATCGCCCCGACAATCGGCGCGCCGCCGAACTCCGCGATCTGTTCGGGGCCGGAAGTATACACCGCTGGATAGGCCGTCAGCCCAAGCCTGCGCCCGATCACAATTGCAAGCGGAAGCGTGGCGACCGCGACGGCGAATGCCACCGCCGCAACCATACCGGTCGCGATAAACTGCTCGCTCATCGCGCGGAATTCATCCTCAACCACCACCCCATATTGAGCGCCGACAGGATATGACTGCTTATTGGTGCCCGCAAGAGCCCGTTAAAGAAAAGCGTAGTTGAAAGAGAGTTTTGACCGCAGTCGCCCCGGTCAGGGCATCGGGAAAAGTCTTCTTTGTCGGCCGTGACGTCCAGCGCAGGTTCAGGTTTCCGGCAGGGAGATATTCAGCCGCTGCGGCCGACTCTCTCGAGCATCGCGGCGAATGCACCGGTCGCTACGGTGCGATCGAACCGCCGCAACGCGACTTCGCGCCCTCGCTCGCCCATCGCGCGGAGCTCGTTGCGATTGCGGTTGGCGCTGAGAATTGTGTCCGCCAGCGCAACCGAGTCACCCGGTTCGACCACGAATCCGATACGATCCTCGCATGCGATTCGCGCTACCTCGGCGTCGGCTTCCATCATCGCGACGAATGGTCGCCCGGCAGCGAGGATGCCATAGATTTTGCTCGGCACCAGGCATCCGGCAGCGCCGCGCATTAGCGGGATCAAGTGTAAGTCGGCGGCACCCAAAGACTCTGCGAGTTCTTCTTTCGGTCGATAGGGCAGGAACACGACGTTGGTAAGACCGCGTTCGCGTGCATGCTTCATCAGTGCAGGTTTGCGAGCACCTTCGCCGATCAGCGCGAAGATAATCGCCGGTTGGCTGGCGACGCGCGCTGCGGCTTCGAGCACGGCCTCGAGATGCTGGGAAAGACCGATATTCCCCGAGTACATCACGACAAATCGCTCGCCAAATTGAGTGCGGAAGGGGTTGCGTGAAACGGGCTGGATCAGATTGGTATCAACCCAGTCGGGGATGACCGAGACCTTGCTCGCGCGAACTCCCTTGGCGATTATGCGCTCCGCCATGTCATGACCCAGCGTCACCACCTCATCGGCATGGCGATAGGCGAACGAATTTGCGCGTGTGAGAAGCGTAAGCAGCGCGGAATTTTTAAGCGCGCGATTGGCGTAGGCGATATCGGGATAAAGATCGCGAACGTTATAGACCAGACGACAGCCGAAACGCTGCTTAAGCGCGGCACCGAGCGCTCCCAGGAGCGGCGGATCGGTCTCCGCGATAATGATGTCCGGACGCTCAATACGCTGGGCCGCCAGCGCGGCGAGCATGTAGTAGGTGGCGAGATTGGTGAGCCGTCCGGCAAGGCGCGTCTTCGAAAAACGCGTGCCCCAGGTGCGGACGATCTTGATCTCGCCGCGGCGCTCCCACGTGAGCATCCGCCGCAACGAGGGCACGTGCGAAGCTCCGCTATGCAGCGAAGGACCGGCGATAACCGTAATCCGATGCTGCGCCGACAGGTCGTCGCAAAGCTCGGTCAGAAACTGACCGGTCGCTTCCGGATCGGGCCAGAACGAGCGATTTAAAAAGAGCAGTCGCGTACGAACACGCTCCGTGCGAGCGTCAGATTTGAAATCGCAATATTGGTATAGGCGGCCTGCGGTTACGCCGACGCCGCCACTGGTTCGCTTGCGAGTTTGAGCCGCACCTGTTCCTCGATCCAGTCGTAGGTGCGCTTGATTCCCTCTTCCAACGAGATTTCCGGCTCCCACTTAAGGACGGCACGCAGGCGAGTGTTGTCGGAGTTGCGCCCGCGCACGCCCTGCGGACCGTCGATGTGCTTCTTGCTGACACGAACCGCCGCCGCCTTCGCTACCATGTCGGCAAGTTCGTTGATCGTGATCATTCGGTCCTGTCCGAGGTTGAGCGGCTCACGATGATCCGAACGCATCAGCTTGTAAATACCGAGCACGCAATCATCGATATAGCAGAACGAACGAGTCTGCTCGCCGTCGCCCCAGATTTCGATTTCGTGATTGCCGGTCAGCTTGGCATATGCGATTTTGCGGCACATCGCGGCGGGAGCCTTCTCGCGTCCGCCGTCCCAGGTACCCTTGGGGCCGAAGATATTGTGAAAGCGCACGATGCGCGTCTCGAGGCCGTAATCCTCGCGATAGTGCGTACACAGCCGCTCAGTGACGAGTTTCTCCCATCCGTAGGCGTCCTGCGGCATCGCGGGGTAGGCGTCTTCTTCGCGCAGGGGCGTGACGTTGGTTTCGGTCTGCTTGAACTCGGGATAGATGCAGGCCGAAGAGCTGTACAGATAGCGCTTCACGCTATTCTGATGGGCAGCTTCCAGGGTCTGGAAATTGATCATCGCGTTGTTGAAGAGGATCTGCGAATGATGCGCAGAGATGAAGCCCATTCCGCCCATGTCGGCCGCGAGCGCATAGACTTCTTCGATGCCTTTGGTGGCTTCCAGACAATTCTCCCAGCGCCGCAGATCGAGCAGCCGGAAATCGTCGCACGCAGATGCCGCGAATTCGGGCTTCTTGATGTTGACTCCGCGAACCCAATAGCCCTTTTGTTTGAGAAAAGCCGCGAGAAAACTGCCGATAAAGCCACCGGCACCGGTAACGAGAACTTTTGTCGCCATATGCTCCTCTGAGTGCGAGGATTATTTCATTGGCGCTTACGAGTGTCAAACTTGCGCGTCGCGCGTAATTACATATGATCCCATCGCTAGCAAATCCATCCGGGTCCGTAGGAAGCAGTCTAGCGCCTCCTCGGGCCTTTGCACCACCGGCTCGTTTTCATTGAACGAAGTGTTGAGCAGGACGGGCACGCCGGTCTGACGCTCAAATTCGCTAATTAACTCGTGATACAGCGGATTTTGGCTCGCGGAGACAGTTTGAAGGCGGCCGCTACCGTCTACATGTGTGGTTGCGGGAATAATACAGCGCTTCTCAGGACGCACCGAATACGCCATCAGCATGAAGGGTGAGGGATGCGACTGGGTGAAATATTCTGCGGTCCTGTTTTCGAGAATCGACGGCGCAAAGGGTCGAAACGCCTCGCGACGCTTGATCTTGGTGTTGAGGATTTCCCTCATCTCGGCCCGGCGCGGATCGGCCAGGATACTGCGGTTGCCGAGCGCTCGCGGCCCCCATTCCATGCGGCCCTGGAACCATCCGACGACCTTGCCCTGCGCGATTTTGCTCGCAACCAGGCGCAATAAATCAGACTGATTATCAATCTTGCGCATGAGGCATCGCTGCCGCGAGATTTCGCCGCTCGAGCGATCCAGCACTGCCGCGATCTCGCCGTCGTTATACTGCGCACCCCAGTAAGCATGCTCCATCACGAAGCCGCGCGGGCGCGCGCCGCTTTGATACCACGCCTGGACCGCGGCGCCGATCGCAAGGCCCGCGTCGCCGGCGGCCGACTGGATGTACACCTGCTCGAAGCCGGTGGCTTCGAGAATCTTGCCGTTGGTCACGCAGTTGTAGGCAACCCCGCCCGCCAGGCACAGCTTGCGGATCCCGGTCGCGCGCCGAAGTTCACGCAGATTGTCGAGCACAATCTCTTCGAGCCGCCGCTGCATCGAGGCGGCCAGCGCATGATGGCGGCGCTCTAGTGGCTCGCCCGCGGCGCGCGCGGCTCCGAGCCGTTCGACGAGCTGGTCTGAGTAGAGGCGTCCAATTGCGGGTTCGCCGCCAGCCCAAGTCATGTCGGCGGTTGCGCGATGATGCAGAAAATAGTCGCGATTCAGCGCGAACCCCATTGCGCCGCCACCCGGCGCGATCACGATGCGCCGAAACTCCTCCAGCATCTCGGGCTCGCCATACGACGCGAGTCCCATCACCTTGTACTCGTCGCCATAGCGCGGGAATCCGAGGTACTGCGTGAGTGCGGTGTAGTAGATTCCGAGCGAGTGCGGAAACGCGACCGCTCCCCATGGCTCGATTCGTCCGCCGCGGCCGACACCCCACATCGCGGAGGCGAAATCTCCCAAGCCATCGATCGAGAACACCGCGGCTTCATCAAACGGTGAGACCAGAAAGGAGCTCGCCAGATGCGCGGTGTGATGCTCGACGCGGCGCACCTCGAACTTGGCTTCGGCGGTCCCGAGGGCGCGCGCGACTTCGGTGCCAATCGTGGCGAAGCGGCCCTGCACGCCAAGCCGTCCCGCTGCCCGCGCGGGCATCCGCAGCGCGTACATTGCCTTGGGGATAATTCTCGCCCACGGATCACGCGCGACTGCGATCAGGTCGATCTCGCGTGGCGACGCGCCTGCGGCCTCGAGCACATAGCGCAGTGCATGGGCGGGAAACCCGGATTCGTGTTTGACGCGCGTGAAGCGTTCTTCTTCAGCCGCGGCGACCAGCCGGCCGTCAACAATCGCAGCCGCGCTTGCGTCGCCGTGATAGGCATTCAGTCCGATAATCAGCATGAGAATGCGAAAAAAGCGATTGCCCTGCCGCTCAGATCGCGCCGTGCGCACGGCCCGCCGCGGGAGCGTCGGCGACCCTGGGCTTGCCGAGCAAATTTTCGTAACAGCGGATCATGTCACGCGCGCATCGCTCCCACGAATATCTTTCGATCATCCAGGCCCGGCCGCGAGCGCCCATCGCGGCCAGCGGCATGGCGGAAATCCGCTCGATTGCGTCGGCCAGGCTCGCTGGATCGTTGGCGACCCAGAGCCCGCAGCCACGGGTTTCAAGCGCTGACCAGGGCGTTGCGCGACTGGCGATCACTGGCACCGCACGAGCCAGCGCCTCGGCAATGACATTTGCGAAATTCTCGGTGTAGGAAGGAACCACCACCACGTCCTGGCTTGCGAACCATCGCTCCTTCTCTTCGTCTCGTACTTCTCCGGACATGGTGACGCCGGCGCGCCCGGCGACCCGCGCAACAATCCTGTCCCGGTATTCGCGCAGACCGCCGCCCGCAATCGAGAGCGAGCACGCCGGGGTGCCGCGCGCCGCGAGTATCGCGCAGGCGTCGAGCAAATTCTCGATTCCTTTCTTTGGATCGATCCTGCCGATAAATCCGATCCGCAACCTTCCCGCCGATTCCGCGCGATCAACGCGCCTTGGAATCTCGACCCCGTTGGGAATCACAACTCGTGCGGCGTCCGCAAAGCGGTCCGAGCTTTCGGACGCCTCCTGGTCCGAGGTCAAATGCAACGTCATCCGGCGGGGCGCGATTGCGCCGCAGATCCTTTCCCATACCGACTTTAAGGCCACGCGCCGCGACCCCGGCCATCGTTGCAGCGCGCCGCGCGGCGTCCAGACCACAGGGCGGCCCAGAACCCGCGCATAGGCCAGAGTCGGAATAGCAGGAAACGAATAAACCGCGTGCAGATGTACCAGATCGGCCCACCGGATCAGCGCGGGCAGCCGCGCGAGCATCGCGGGCGCAGCCGACTCTGCGGCACGCCGGCGGCAGTAGACGGTCTCGATTCCGGTATTTCTCGTGTGGGCCTCGCGTGCCGCTCGGCTCAGCCGCCGATGCTCCCCGTTGGCGTCGCTGGTAAGCACCCGCACCTCAGTTCCCGCGCTCCCGAGATGACGCGTCAATTGAAAGACAGCTTCAACGACCCCACCGTATCCCCACGCGGGGGCATAATAGGGTGTTACCTGAAGCACGCGAATCGCGTTCGGCCGTAAATTGAAATTTCGAGCCGTATCCATGAGAAGCGCCGAAATGGCTATTGCAACGCAGCCGCGGAGATTTGCTGATCGAGTCCGGATAACTCGAAATGAAGCACCAGCACGAAACGATCGACGATGTACAAGTAAACCAGGGTCCACGGTATTCCGCCGAATACCATGGTGGTGCCAGTCTCGAGATCGAACAACGAGCTGACTATAAACACCCCGGCGACAAGCGCGCCTAGACCCATCTCCGGATGAACGAACATGCTCAGTAGCCCCCGATAGATCATTCCAATTAGAAACATTCCGATGACTACACCGCCTACTCCGAAATTCGCGTATTCCTCGACCAATTGCGCAAAATTTATCGAAGTGCTCGGATTGGTCAGATTTGTATATCCATAACGTTGTCCAAAGGTGCGGCCGGTCACTTCTTCCGGCTTATCAGGCCATATCATTCGCGGGATGGGCTTGAACAACAAGGGATAGTAAGTTTCTCCGCCCCAATACGGTACGATCGAAGGCGTCAGTGACATCACGTCCGCCAACATCGGGAAAATTGATAGTCTTGCGCCGGCTGCCTGAATTAAAGCATCGGGAGGAACCTCACCACCAATGATCGTTCGATACATGAGGTCGTACATGTATTCCGTCTTCCGCAGATCGGAGGCGTTGTACAGTTCTCCTTGCGGGGACCAGGTCGCGCTGCGATAAGGTAGCTCCAATGGACGGATAATGAACAATGCCGCAGTTCCGGCGAATACCAGAATCCACGGGATGCGATGAGACAGAGCGCAGTACATCAACACCAGCGTCATGGCTATTACTATCGAACCGCCGGTTGCGCCACCTACTAGTCCCATCCCCAGACGTAGGGGAACCAGGACCAGAAACAGCAGCCACGCCGACAGCCCAGAGAGTCTTCCGAGCCACCACAGCCCGATCAGTATGCAGATGCCCACCGTGAAACTATCTTGTGCATACCCGGCTACTTGCGCCAAAGATTTCGGCATTCCCGGTATGCGGCCCACGGAGAGCAACAGACCAAAGACTGCCATCACGAACGCAGCCAGACGGACCGCGCGCGCGTCACTCCAGCGCATCCGGAACCGCGGCAGCGCCGATCGTAAGGGAATCCACGGAAATGCGTAGTAACCCGCGAGCATCAGGACCATACCAGCCAACGCAAGACGCAAGGCTGTCTCGATCCAGCGGGCGGATACGTCAGGTTGATAGGGATTTCCGGCGAACGATCTGAGTAGAAAGACGCCTAGCCCATAGGTATAGAAATACAATAGACTAATCAGAACGATGAACGGAGGATTGGGATCAACTCCGATCCTCCATAGCCAGAACGGAACCGCTATCAACGCTAACATCAGCGAGCCATAAATGCGCTCGGTCTGCGTGCTATGCTCTGGCGTCATGTAGTTAAGAACGCAGATAATTATGGCGAAGACAAAACCCGCGGCGAGTTGGCGAAACACCGTAAACTTCGAGCGTCTGCGACTCACCAGGAGAGCGTAAATATTCTCGGTGATCTCCTGCGAGTCACCGGGATTTGTTGGATAGTCAGTAGCGTATCGTGCTTTACTCACTCGAGACCGGCCTCTCTCAGTTCATCGGCGGGACGCAGCTCAGCGACCGCGGCAAGGATTCCAGTTATGCGGTCGGTATAAGTGTTCCCCGCTAATATTTTATGATGAGCCGCGTGCGCGATGGCGCGCCGCTGGTCGTGCCGGGGTAGCCACTGCGAAACGGCTACCGCCAAATCGGTGGAATTCCTGAAGAATGCTGCTTCGCGATTTTCTGTGAACAATTCCAGGTGCGCGTCGGTTCGCTCGGCCAGCATAAAGCCGCCGCAGGCCGGAAGCTCGAAGGTGCGCATCACATGATCGTCGCGGTTCGCGCGCCGGACCAGATTCACGCAGATTCTTGCGCCGCCGACCGCGAGCCGGAAATCGCGGCCGATCGCATGACCCCGCCAATAGCGCCTGAGGGCTGGAAAACGATCCCAATATCCGCCGTACAGGTTGAGCCTTACCCTGGGAAACGCCCGCACCAGAGTCTCAAAGTACGGCGCACGATCCGCGTCGCCACCACCAATAAACATCACGTCGCAATCGAACCTGCGATGCTCCTGCGCGGTCGCGGGCGCCTCCGGAAAGTGGAACTCGGGCTTGTAGCCGAACCGCACATAGATTGCGTGCGCGCATCCGGCACGAATCACGTCGTCCATCACCGCGCGCTTGGTGCATACGTAGAGGTCATAAAGTGGAATCGAATCGACCAGATCATTAGTGCTGCTGGCGGGATTGAACGGATCGTCCGACGCCCAGTTAATCATCGTGGCGCCGGTCACCTCGCGCACCTCGCGTAGAGTGGCAGCAGTGAAATAAGCGCCCTTGCCGACCAGCACAATGTCCGGCGCGATACGCCGCGCCTCGGCGACAAAAGCCGCGTTCAACGCACGATAACCGGCAGGGCGGCCGATGACGCGCTGCGTAATTCGCGCCGAAAACGAGCGTTTCCGCCGCAGATATCTGGCTTCGTCGAAAAAGGTAAATTCGCATTCGCCGCGCGCCGCCATCCCCTCGAGCGCTTCCAGAAAGTGCGCGCTCGACGGAGCATAGGCGCTGGTCTCAGAGTAAAGAATTCGCATCGCGCTCGGCCGCCGCACCTGCATTTCGCTTGAGAGCAAACCCAAAACGATCTCCGATCAGCGCCGCCCAGTCGCGCAGGCCGCGGCCGGAACGGACGGCGCTGCTACGGGGCAGCCAGTCCCGGACCGGAACGGTGAAGCCGGTCTTGCGGCGCGCAAGTAATCTTTCGCCGAGTGACCCGCATATCACCGCCGAGAGGAAATCTGGTTTCCGCATTTCCGGATGCGCCGCCGCCGCAGGCATCACTGCGCGCAGCATCGGCAGATCGACCATCGGCATCCGGATTTCGACCGAGTGCGCCATCCCCGCCCAATCAGCGTCGCGCAGCAACTGATTGCGCATGTACCATGTCATTTCGAGCGCCGCGATCTTCGGATGATCGCCTTCGATGCCTGATACGCTCTGCTCCATCAATTCGACCGGGTCGAACTCCGCGAATCCCTGCTTTACCACCTCGGGATCCAGGATTGATTCGATCTCCCACGGCATGAACAGCGCTCGGCGCATGAGGTAGGCGGCGCCAAACGAACTGCTGTATTCCAGAAGTGATGCGTACTTTGGCGACGCGAGCCGAGCCACGATTGGCGCCGAGATTCTCCGCATGCCGGCGCCGAATGATCTGCCGGGAACCATGCGCCCCATACTTACCAGTCGCGGCACCTGTCTATAGCTCGGATATCCGCCGAGCAACTCGTCGCCGCCGAGACCCGATAAGGCAGCCTTGAATCCGAGTCCGCGCGCCGCCTGGCTAACGAAGTAGGTATTGACGCCGTCGGTGCTTGGTTGATCCATCGCCTCGAAGAGCATGGCCCGGTTGGCTTCGAAATCATCCCTTGATATCCAGCAAGAGTGATGATTCAAACCCATCGCCGCGGCGATATCGCTCGCTTCGACGGTCTCATCGGCAGGACTGCCGACATATTCCTTGAACCCGAGCGTGATTGAATCTATTCGGGCGAGACCGGCCCGTACCGAAAGTGCGGCAATACTACTTGAGTCGAGGCCGGCCGACAGGAACACTCCGACCGGTACGTCGGCAATCAAATGCTGATTGACGCTGCGGGCCAGCGCCTCCTTGATGCGTCCCACCGCTGCTTGCCTATCATGCAGTCGCGCATTCCGGCTGCTATCGGCGAGCTCGCGGCGGATATCGCAAAACTGCGTCAGTTGCCGTCTGCCCCCCTCATCGATCGTCAAGCAGTGGCCGGCGGGCAGCGCTTTGATTTTATCGTAGATCGTCCACGGCTCGGGGACATAGCCCAGCAGGAAGAACCCCACCTGGCCTGCCGAGTCGAGGCTGGACGCGACTACGCCGCCACGGAGGATTGCTTTCACTTGAGAAGCGACCCGGAGGGTGCGGCCGTCGTCAGCGTAGTAAAGCGGCTTCATTCCGAACGGATCGCGGCCGAGTACCAGCCGCCGTCTGACCGCATCCCAGATAACTATGCCATACATGCCCTGAAGCAGATCGAACATCCGCGTGCCATGGGCGGCGTATAGATGCAGCAAGACTTCCGTGTCAGAGGTTGACTGGAATTGGTATCCACGGTCTTCTAACGTTCGACGCAGCTCGCGGTAGTTATAAATCTCGCCATTGAAGACTATCTGGAGCGTGCCGTCGGCGTTCGCCATCGGCTGCGCACCGGTATCGGTCAGATCGACCAACGCGAGCCTGCGATGCGCGAGTCCTATGCGCCGGTTCGCTGCGAGCCAGCTTCCCGCGCCGTCAGGACCGCGCGCGCTCATCGCCTCGCGCATTTTCAGCAACTCGGTTTCATCGACCGGCAACGCCCCGTCGCCATACGCGAATATCCCCGCGAGGCCGCACATCTATAGTTGCCTCGCGACCATGCCGGTCGTCGTTTCGGGAAAATTGCGAATCCGCAAATAAATGGAAGTGGGGAAGTGATCATCCGCCTCATCGAACAGCGGACTGTCCGCGCCTCGAAGTCCGTTTTCGGCGGGCCGCCCCCGGTACTCAGGAAATACTTCCTCGAGCGCTTTCGGCCGGTCGTAGTGAAGTTGCGAGAGGCAGAACAATATCTCGACATTGCGGTTGCCGATCAGAAAGGCGTGGAGCAACGCCGTTTCCTGCCACTGAAAGAAAGATCGCAGCGCATCGCGCGGATAGTCATAGGGTAGAAAAATATCGTGAAAGTGGATCACCACTCCGGGCTTTAGCCGCGGCAAAACCTCGAGAATAAGGAAGTTGGTATCACTTCCGGTCTTTACCGTGTGCGAAGAATCGATAAACAACAAATCTCCGTCATCGAGCGATTCAAACAGTTCAAGCGGCGTCGCTTGTACAGTCTTCTGAAGGAGCGTCACCGGCGCGTTTCTGAGCCATCGGCTCGGATACGGCTCGATGCAGGTGATCGCGCATCGCCTTTCATTGCGAGCGATGGCTTGCAGCATGCAATAGGTCGAGACTCCCGAACCGACCTCGATCACGCGCCTGGGTTCGAAACTGCGAACGACGCAATGGAGCGCTTCGGCTTCGATATACCCGTAGCCGGGGCCACACCCGGTCGAACCGGCCGCCCGATAGAAAGGGCTTCCGCTAACTTCATTTGCGAACGGTCCGCAAATCTCGCGCAACCGGGCGGCCTGGCAGTCTGGATCGATCTCGACCCCTCTTAGCCGCGAAGGCTTAGCCCACTGATCGGCGGTTTTCGCGAGTTGGTCAATATCGGGAAAATCAACGTAGTAGTGATTCGGAAGGATCATCACCCCGAACCGGAGCCCGAATCTGTGAAAGGAGAATAGCCATTGCTTGGCCCGGTTCTTCAACTTTCTCTTAAGCGGCATGGGTCACGCTTCGAACCAATTCACCAATAAGAACCGTTTTCGTGGCGTCGAAAATTTCGCGGCCGCTCATCATCCGACGGGCGCGTCCATGCATCATTGACCAACGCGCCGATCTCCGCGTTGGAGTCCCACCTTCCGCCCATGATGCCGAATAGTAATTGCGTCGCTCCGCCAAGATGAATTCCGAAACCACCTAAAGACTTCGCATGGACCGCCAGCGGCACCGACCACGCACCGGCTCCGATGATCGCGACATCGAACGGCTGGGCGCCGAGCTGCTCCTTGAGCGCCGCCAAGCCGGCGAACCAATCAGGATATTCCGGCTGCTCGATAATTCCCGCCGGCTGCGGGCAGCGTACGATGCGAAGATCGAACTCGGGCAACATCCCGGGCTTGGCCGCCCAAACCTCTTTGCGGCGTTGATATTGAGTGTGGATGGTCTTTTCAAACGGGCTGACGACGACAACGCGTTTACCCGCCAACTGCGCGCTCCATGGCCGCTCATGGTAATAGGGTTCGAGCGCGGAAAGCGCGCAAAGCGTTGCGCACGGAGCGTAATGCCGGCGGGCCGCCGCCTCTCCGAAGCTGAACCAAACCGCAAGCAGGTCAATCCCGTCCAGCGTCTCCAAGAATTCGCGGCTGAAGCGGGAAAGCGTACGCGGATCGGGCGGATAGATACCCGCAGTAACATGCGCCCACCAGGCATAGTGACCAAAATTATGGCACAAATCGTCGGAATCGCGGCGCCGCAGATAGACTCGCGCTACTTTCATCTCGGTACCGCCGATTTTGCCGGCCGCACCCGGATGATGAATCATCTCGGCTATTCGATCATTCCCGGCCTGGCCACTGAGTATCGTTTCGCCTGTATACTTGACGCGCTCGAACAGAAACCGATGCCGCGCGATCGGCCGAATCAAGGCTTTGGCGCGTGCGATAATCTGTTCACGCATCAGATGAGCCGTTACTTACTAATCGGCCATGCAGCCCGGGATGCCCAGCGAGCGCGGATTGATACATTCCCGCCATTTTTTCGCCATAGCTGTTCCATCCGCCGAGCGCTTGCACTCGCGCAAGAGCGGCGGCGCCCATCGCGTCGCGCGACTCGGGATGCTCATAAAGATAAACCAGTTTCGCAGCGATCGAGTCGGGATCGCGGATCGGGACGATAAAGCCCTCGACACCGTCGGTGAACAGATCCTCAGCTCCGGTGTTGGTCGTCGCGACGACCGGAACTCCGCACGCCATCGCCTGCGCCTGCACGAGAGCCAGTCCTTCCTCGAGCGACGGCAGCACCAGGACGGAGGCCTGCGAATAGTGCTCGGCGAGTTGCGCACGCGGCAGCACTCCGAGATGGCGCAGCGCCATGCCATAACGACGGATTGTCCTTTTCGCGTCGGAGTCGATGTGGCCGATAAGCACCAGCTCGAGCTTCGTGATCGATGCGCGCTTAATCGCTTCGAGCAGATAGGCGACTCCCTTGCGAATCGAAATCGATCCAACAAACAGTACGCGGAAAACCGAATCGCGTTTGGGCGTTGGATGGAACATCGCGAGATCGACGCCATAAGAATTGAGCCGCAACTTCTCGCGCGCGACGCCCTGTTCGATGAATGAACGCATCGCGAAGGTCGATGGGACACTGATCAAATCGCAGAATTCGTATTCCGCGAGTTCGCGCTCAACGATTTGCCCGTCGATGCCGGGGAACGGAATATCGAAGCGGGCGCATTCTTCGCGCAAAATCTGGTCCTGGAAAGTGATATGCGAAGAGCCGCGATCGCATACTGTGAGCGCGCCGTGACGCGCGCGCGCAGCGCGATGGCTCTCGTACCCAAACGAAGACAGGCAATGGAACACGTCGCACTGCTCGAGCCGCCGCGCCATCCAGCGGTCAAAGGTTTCGATCGCCGCAAAGTTCAGACGGTTGCCAAGTCCGGTCGATCCGAATCTTCCCGCAAAAATCGCCGGCCCCATGAGCCAAGGAAAGGTGCTCACTCTCGCGCCTGGCAATCCATCGACCTTGAAACGCGGATAAGCGGTATAGAGCCGCCCGAGATAACCCAGCCGCTCCATCTGCCGCGCCAAATCAAAGGCGTGAAACCGCCCCACACTCGCGACTGCAACATTCATTGATTCAGCTTCTCAGCAACGACGGCGATACTGAAATAGTGTGCGCCAAAGGCGTCGGTCGCGGCGCGATCGGCGAGCTGGAGCGCTCGCAGCGGTAACGTAGCGGCCCATCCGAGCGCCGGCGTCAACGCGCCGATGCCGCGCTCGAGATTGCCGATTTTCTGCGAGACCAGGCCGCTGCAATATTCCTCGGCTACCGTCGCAAGCCCCGCGCAGGCCAGCATCGCGCGCATCTCCTGATGGGTGTAGCCCCAGCGCACATGGTCGCCATTCTCGATCGGAGAGACCTTGTCGCCTCGCATCGGAGGACATTTACTATTCGGCGTGCTGAGGAGCAGCCGGCCGGACGGCCTGAGCATCCCGGCGAGATCGTGCACGAGCTTGCGGTCGTCCATGATGTGCTCGATCGTCTCGAGACAAATAACCTGATCGAACGAACCCAACTCCGCGCGCATCGTTTCGAGCTGGCGCAGGTCGCCCTGGACGAATCGCGCACCTGCTATCCCAAGCATCCCCGCGCGCGCGACGGCTTTGCGATTGTTCGCAGGGTCGAATGAGATTCCGACGGCATCATTGCCGATGCGCGCGGCGTATAGCGTGAACGCGCCGTTGCCGCATCCAGCGTCAAGGGTGCGAAGCCGGCCGGGCCGCAGATGACGCCGCAGCCATCGCAGACGGTCATAGACCATCGGGTCTCCCTGGATGAACATCGCCCGCCATCCGAGGATGCGAATCAGTGGGTCAGTCATGTGTCGCGCGAGCTCACCTTCTCGCGAAAACCGCGACGGTCGAGGCGGTGCGATAGAGGTTTGCGCCGGCGGGACTTGTGTTGAGCTGATGGATGATCGGGAATTTGACTCGAACGACCGGCAACGAACCGAAGATCGAATAGCTATAATACACTCCATCGCCCTCGGAATACTCGTATCCTTTGCCTCTGCTCTTTATGAGTTTAGCAATCGGCCATAGCCCGACTGCGTGAAGCATCTGCTTGAGGCATCTCGAGGAGAATGAACCCTGGCCAAAATTATTGGCGTCGGACAGAAACACGCCCAGTGAGGCGACCCGCGCCATCTCGCCTGCGGCTTGCTTGTGATCGCGGATGTGATGCAGGGCGCCAAATTCGCATACGATGTCGAACGAGTCTGTCGCGTCGGCAAGTCCAAGGGCATCACCCGCAACTAGATGATCCCTCGGCACGCCTTGTTGGTAAGCTCGGTCGCGGAGCTCCGCGACCGGTTCAATTCCCAGAAGTCGCAATTTCGGGTGACGGCCCGCGAGAAAACGTAGGACGCGCCCCGTGCCGCTGCCGACATCGAGAACAGATTTCGCACCGGTGTATTCAATAATCGCTGAAAGCCACCACAGGGCAAAGAAATGCGCATCGCCTTCGTCGAGGTGCGACTCATCGTATGCAGACGCCGTTTTTGAATAGTAAGCGCGCTGAAGTTCAGTTTCGTTTATGGATGCAGGCATCGGTGTCATCGAGGAGCCCTTCGACGCTTGACATCACCGGTCAGCGCAATGATTTTCTCCAGCACAGGGGCGAAGACGTGCTCGTAGTTGTATTGCGTTTCATGCGCTCGGCGCGCCGCGAGGCTCATCGCGATATAGCGCTCGCGATCGGACAGAATGTCCTCAATCGCCCTCGCGATCGATGCTGGATTCTCAGGATCGGCGTACGCGACCCATTCGTCATCGACAAAGAATTCGCGATAGCTCTTGCGGTCGGGAACCACCACTGGAATACCCAACGCTGCATATTCGAATACCTTGTTTGTCGCGGATGAATTGAATTCCCAGTTTTTCGAGACGGGCCGATAGAGTGACAAGCCTACCGCACACCCGGAGAACCGCTGGGCCAACTCGGTATGAGGCACCCACGGTTCTATCTGGACTTTGGATGTCACTCGCAGATTTTCACTGAGCTGACGCAACTCGATACCAAAGCGGTCTTTATGCGGACCGACCAGGACCAGGCTGGTAGTTGCGCCGACGAACGCGAGGGCACGAACGGCTTCCATCTGTCCGTTACTTTCGCTCATCCAGCCAATACAGAGCAGACGCCGCGCGGCAAGGCGCCTCCGCGCCAATTCACAGAAATCGCCGGGCGGCGAAAAGAAACCGAGGCTCGAACAGTTGGGGACGACCAGCGCGGGGCGCGCATCGCGCGCGGCCTTTTGCCAGATTCGCGCGCGGTTTTCTTCGGGAAGCACGACCAGGCTCGCTGTACTCGCCCGGAGCAGGGCGTACTTGGTGATCCAGAATTGGAGCGAACGGACAGGGGCTTCCTCCAGCTCCGGGAGCTCATGCAATTGAAATATGATCGGTATTCTACGCGCGCTGCGAGCGCGCACAGCGGCTGCAAATCCGTGAGTGTCATACGCGTACACCGCGTCTGGCTTCCGCTGTGCGACAGTCCGCCGCACGGCGGCGCAAAAGCGCCACAGCTCGGCAAACTTCGCGAGCTGCGACAAGCTCTGCTTGGCTTCGGGAGATTCGCAATCGCCAACGCGAATTACCTCGATATCCCCCCAATCGCGCAGGATCCTACCCATGTTCCGCGCAATGATTGTCACCTGGAAGTGGTACCGGAGAATCGCTAGGGCGTTTATGGTCGGCGGATAGTAGTCTGGGTTCGCGTAGATCACGACGAGCAGACGTGGGCGTTCACTCACGTGAGGCTCTGCCGCCGTTGGCGGCATATGACCAATCCGTGGTGGCGATGATGTGGCCATAGTCAGAGGATTATCCATCGACGGATCGGCGCAGGATCGCGTTCAGTTGGACGCCTTGCCCGCGTTCGGCGGCATGCCGGTAGCGGAACCGAATCATCGAGTTTTGGACCGCGACATGTGGTTCCAGCGCAAGCCGGAGCGGGCGCGGCATCGTACCCAACCGGTACTGTTTCGGAGCGACGGGGTAACCCTCGGACCACGATCTGACGACCTCGAGTCCGTGACGCCGCGCAAGCAGACCGAGACTCTCGCGCGACAGATAATGGACGTGCTCGTAGTTGGTGAAAAGATGCCGCCAGCGATCGCCGGCCGCGCGCAGGCCGCCCGCCTCGGGCGTCGAGACGTAGATCGCGCCGCCGTCAGCGAGGCATCGTGCCGCTTCGCGGACGAAAGCGTTGAGTTCGGTCACGTGCTCGATCACATCGACCATCAGGATCAGGTCGAACTCGCCCCGCGCAAAGCCGGCTTGCACGAGTTCGGCCCGGCGCAGATCGAGGCCATAACGCGTGCGGCCAAAATCCAGCGGCTGATCGGCGATATCGATCCCAACCAGACGCCGCGTCCCGAGGCGGCTGAGGCTCTGGAGCAACGCGCCGCTGGCGCATCCGATATCGAGCACGGATTTACCGGCCAGATCGAAGTTGGCGGCGATTTCGCGATATCCGGTGACAGTGCCCTCCGCGATCGCGCGATCGCGCGCCTCGCAATAAGATTGTCCGTTGAAGAAATCTGAAGTGCCGGAGAAGTAGCCATTCCGATAACGCAGCAGCAACCCAGCCGGGGTCGGCACCGGATCGACAAATAGAACGCCACACCTGCCGCAAGCCCGCACTGGCAGGCCGTCGCCGCGCCGCGCGACGATAGAGCCGTCGGGAGAAGCACCACAGCCCGGACAATCGAGGCGGGCTGTCAACTCCTTGGAAGTCCATCCCGGCTTCATGCTGCGCTGCCGTACCGGCGGACGAAAACGCGGACCGATATCGCTACCGCGCTGTGGCAACGATATGGCCATATTCGGTTATGCGGCTTATCGGAACGCCTTCGGGCAACTCCACGCGATAGCCAGCGCCGCTTAGCAACCCGAGAATCGAGTCACTCGTCGTTCCGACGCCTTCCCACGCGAACGGATGGACCTCCACGAAAACCGCGCGGGGGCGGCGCGCCGGGTCGCCGAGCAGCGCATGGGCTCCGCGCAAGACCGGCTCCTCGTAGCCTTCGACATCGATTTTCAGCAAATCCACACGCGAATCGGGAAACACGCTATCGAGTGTAACCATCGGGACGCGGATCGCCGCGTCTGATGAATCCGCGACGCTCGCGACGTGCGACTCCATCCCACGAGCGCACGTAAAGCTCACCTCGCCGGAACTCTCGCCCACAACCGTGCGCATGACTCTGATGCGATGCCGCCATCCGTTGATCGCGACGTTGGCTTCGAGTTCGGCGGCGCTTTCGGGATCGGGTTCGAAGGCAACCACGCGGCCCTCGACGCCGACACGGCTCGCAAGCGCGAGCGTGTAGATACCGATACTCGCGCCGACCTCGGCAATCGTGTCGCCGCCGCGGGTATGGCTCATCACGGCGCGCCATAGCTGGGGCTCGTAGGCCTCGCTCGTGAAGTGCCGCGATCGCGGACTCAGAAGGATTCGGTCGCTGCCGTTGACGAAGCGCTCGAGACCGCGTCCGCCGAACGAGACGCGAAGAACACGATCATAGAGAGGGCGCACATGGTTCCAGAGCCAATCTGCGCGCTCAAGGCTGGACGCATGGCGCAACGCGCCGCTGATCCGCTCAAACCGATTCATTTGCGATCGCGCCGTTTCCGGTTTGCACTAATGCGCGCAAAAATTCGTTTCCGCTCATCCCGATCGTCCTGAGCGCCGCCACCGGCATATACCATCCGTTGGTGAGCAGCCGCGCCGTGACCGTGGCTCCGATCACGCCCGCCAGTCCCCAATAACGAACCCACCACAGCGACAGACCCAGGTTGAGAACGCCCTCGACCGCCGCGAGCACGGCGTATCCATAATGCCTCGTGGTCGCCATTAGAACCGCGTCGGCAGGGGTCAGCAGCATTTGAATGACCATCAGAGCGATCTGGAGGCTAAATGTCGCGTGGCCCGGGAATACGCCCGGGCCCGCCCATATTCGGATGAATCCGGGCCCAAGGAACCATAGCCCGACGCCTCCGGCAGCACCGGACACGAACGCAAGGCGCATAAGGAGCATGAATCCCCGGCGAATCTCGTCGTGTCTGTCACCGGCGTGAAACCTGGTGATAGTCGGCCACAGCGCCGAAATTCCCACCGCGAACCCGCCCGAGACTATCGTCATCAGCCGGAACGGGACGGCGTACTGCGTGACAGCGCGTGCACCCATCACGTATCCAATCACCAGGTTGTCCACCCCGAAAGTCAATGTGGAGGCGACGGTCAGTCCGAAAAAACCGATGCTGGGCTTGAATAAGCTCGCGAGCAATGGCGTGGACCACCGCGACAAGCGCGGACGGGCATCCGCATCGAGCCGGACGCCGGCAATATACGCCGCGATCCCCCTGGCAAATATTGCACCCCCCTGAATTGCCGCCACCGCTATCAATTTGAGCCCGCCGAACAAGACTGCGGCCATCGCAACGATCCGAAACAGGCTGGAGCAGGCGTTGATGCGCTGTTCGATATCGACCCGCTCGAATGCGCGTAGCATCACGGAGTACGCGTTCAGCGGAAATCCCAGCGCGGAGAGCGCGATGAAAACATAAAAGGCCATGAGCGCGCTGCCGTCGAGCGCGGGCATGGTACGTCGGGCAAAGAACGCGGCGGTCACCAACGCCACGAGCACCGTCATCGCCATAATCGCGCTATAGGCGATAAACCCCGTGGACATCAGGCGGCCTATCTCCTCGCGTCGGCCTTGCGCTGCCGCCTCGGTGATTCGGTTCCCCACCGCCTGCCACGAACCGAGATTAGCCAGGCCGAGATAGGAAGCGATGCTCACAATCACGAGCCATTCGCCGTAAAGTTGGTGACCAAGCAGCCGGACATAGAGAGGGATCAGGACGAGGGGAGCCACAAAGCCTATGATCCAATTGACGTAGCTCCACGAGACGTTGCGCTTGAGGCCCGGATGCGTTGCCATCATCTTTAATTTCGCGATGCCCGGCCGGTCACCGCGGCGAGTGCGGCGACGAGGCCGACGCGGTCGGCTTCGAAGCTGTAACGGGCGACGATTTCGAGGCTCTTCGCGCCCATCGCGGCGGCATGCTCGGGGCTGATCATTACGCGCTCGAGCGCTCGCGTGAGCGCGCCGATATCGCCGACCGGATAAACGAAGCCATTGTCGCCTTCGATTACCAGATCGGGCGCGGCGCCCACCGCGTCGCTCGCGATGATGGGCTTGGCCGCATTCATCACCTCATTCAGGACCAGTCCCCACGGCTCCGCTTCTGACGGAAGGACGAACACGTCGCACAGATCGTAGAAACGCGGCAGCTCGGTTTGGTTGCGAAAGCCCAGGAACCGGACCGCGGCGCCGAGTCCAAGCCCGTGCGCATGAGCCTCCAGCGCGGCGCGTTCTTCGCCGTCGCCGACGATCAGCAGATAGGGGCGCGGCGGAGACTTAAGGGCGGCACATGCCTCGATCAGATCGCGGGCACGCTTGCGGGGTTGCAGCTTCGACGCGAACAGGACAATCGGGCGGCCGGGCGCAAGTCCAAGCTCGACGCGCAATCGCTCGCGGCCTGCTCGTGCCTCTTCGGCTCCGGCACGGAAGAATTCGTTGTCGACGGCATACGGCATCGCGAACAGCTTCGATTCCGGCACTCCATAGCCTCGATAGTATTCGCGGTTGCGCGCGCCGATCGGCAGGCAGGCATCGATACGGCGCAATATCGCGGGCATCGCGCGGCGCTTGATCATCCGCGTCACGGCGAAGCGGCTCTCGCTGCCGGCGTGCGACTCACCGCGCATCAGCAGCTTGATTCCGAGCGAGCGCGCCGCCGCGATCGCACGGAGCATCGCCTGATGCGCATAGCCGTGGATCCATAGCGCTTCGAAGCGGCCCGCGCGCAGGCGGCCGCGAATAGCGCGTGAGAAAGGACGCCAGAAAGAGACTTGATCGATTGCGCCAAGCGCAGGCAAAAATTCGCTGCGATATCCCTCGAGCAATGGAACATCCCATTTGAGCGCGACGCCGAAGCCGGGGTCGTGGTATTCGCGCACCGAGAGATCGCTTAAGAAAAACACCGTCAGGTCGAGCTCGGGCGAAGACGCCAGATAGCGAAACATCGGCGCCTGGTACTGGATCGGATGGGTGACCAGGCAGGCGACTCGAAAGGGCAGAGTCATGGATCACAAAGCGGCTGGGGTCGCATAGATTTCGGCGACCGCGGGGATTTCCGAAATCGGAGCACCCGACAGATCATTCAAATCATAGTGTTCTGCGCGCAGAAGATCGGAGCACACCTGCTTTTGATACGCGGAATGAAGCGCGACAAACACAATCGGGCGAGCGCGGCGCAAAGTTCCGCGTGCCCCTTCCAGCACCATCGACTCGGCGCCTTCGACGTCCATTTTGATCAGCGCGGGCGGCGGAAGAGCGGCCGAATCGAGTGAAATCGTGCCGACCATCATTGACCCGCGGTCCGCGAGCGCATTCATCGTTGCACCGCGGTCGGTTGAAAATGCAGCAATTCCGGTGTGCGCGCTCACCGCCGCCGTGATGACCGTAACGTTGTCGAGATGGTTCATCGCAATGTGCCGCAGAAGAAACGACAACTCGCGCGGCGACGGCTCAAAGGCAATCACTCGCCCCGATGCGCCAGTCAAACGGGAAAACACCAACGTGTAAAATCCCGCTTGGGCTCCGATGTCGTAGATGGTCATGGCGGGCTTGATGAAGCGCGCAAGCGCGCGCTGCTTATCCAGCTCGTAGGTTCCGAGCCAGCATCCATGCGTCGCACTTCCGGAGATCCATCGCAGTCCTCTGGCCGGACCGCGGCGGATTCTCAGAATGGCAGCTGGCGGCACCAGCGCGAGCGGCGCACGAACGATACGGCCGATGACCGAAAACCGGCTGATGCCTGACCAGTTGATTGCGTTCATGCAGACGTTCGCGGCGATTTAGTCAGCCGAGGAGTTCGGTGAAGTTGCGGCGGAAATGATCGAAACTGAAACGAGTTGCGACGATGCGGCGGCCTGCGGCGCCCATCCGGGCGCGCAACGCGCCGTCGCCGAGAAGATGCTTGATTCGGTCGGCCAGCCCGGCGATATCGCCGTGCTCGACCAGGAATCCCGCCGTGCCGTCATCCCAAATCTCCGGCGTCCCGCCGTGATTTCCGCCGATGACAGGCTTGGCCAGCGCCATCGCCTCGAGAAACACGATGCCGAACCCTTCGCTCCGGCTGGGCATCACGAAGGCTTCGCAGGACTGGTAGAAGGAACGCACTGCGGCGTCGCCGAGAGCGCCGGTAAAGATCACGTGGTCGCCGACTCCGAGGTCGCGCGCGAGTTGCTCCAGTCGCGCGCGATCATCGCCCTCGCCGATCACGACATAGCAAACATCGGGGATGGCCGTTATCACCTGTGGGAGTGCCTCGATCACGCTGTCGACGCCCTTTTGCTCGCCCCGCACCAACCGCGCGACGGTCAGCAGCATCGGTCCGCCGCGGTGCGCGCAATGCGCCTGGGACGGCGAGGTGGCGTCGTTCGGAGCGCAAAAATCCGGGGCGAGCGCGCACGGCACGATCGCGATTCTTCGCGCCTCGATTCCCTGGGACACGATCGTCCTGGTCGCGTTGAACTCCGCGATCGCAGTCACCACGTCGGCAGAGCGCAGTCCCATCCGCCGGAGCTTTGGGAGCGGCTCCCATACTTCGAGGCCGTAGGTGCTGGCGACGTAACGAGTCGCGGGTTTGAGCGCGCGCAGGCCAAGGCCCAGTGGAGCGAGGTTGGGATGATTCAGGTAAGCCAGCCGCAAGGCGCGCGCACCGTGAAGAACTGCCGCGGCAAACCTGGATTTGTTGCGTCCGAAACCAGTGACGACAAACCTGGTGCCGGCGATTCCGAGTTCGTGACGGCCTGGCGGATCGTTGAGCCCCAGCAGCCGGTATTCCTCACCCGTCTCCTGGGCGCGGACTGCAATCACCGCGGCGGCCAGGCGTCCGTATTGCTGAATACCACCATGCGTAGTCAATCCGGTGAAAACACCGAGAATCATCAGAAGCAGCGCGGCAACCGGCCGGCAGCGACGGGGTTAACAATACTCACCATACGATCGTGGCGATGTGGGGATCGCCGGCCCGCACGCATACCGGGACTATCCGCCATTGGCGGGAGGATGAGGATCGGCACCCGGCGCGGGCTCCGAGCGCTGGGCGGCAGGCGCGCCCGCAGCGATGACCGGAATCGGCGGGTGCTGCGCGCGTTCCAGCGCGGCGAATTGCGCACGCGCGCGGACAATGAAATCCCACGCCAGGGTGCCGACGCACATCAGCAGGAACGTGATCATGGCCGCGATGATCGCGTTGCGCCGCGCTTGCGGTGCGTAATAATGGTCAGGTACGACGGGCGGCTCGATCACCTTGAACGCGAAGTCGGCCTGCACCTGCGCGATTTTCTCGCGCTGGATTTGCCGCGCCACCAGCTCGTAGAGCTGGTTCTGCAATAGCGCGTCCGAGGTGTCGCGAATCTCAGCCTGAAGCGATGCGACTGCGGACGACGCGGCCTGCACTTCCTCGGTGCGCACCTTGTCGCGCAGGCTCGCCAGATAGTCCTCGAGAACCGCCTTCGCCTGGGCCGGGTCGGGATCCATGAAATACAGCGCCAGGTTGCCGCTGCGATAATCGTAGTCGGTCTCGAAGCAGCTAACGATCTCCTCGTGCATCTTCCACGGCGACAGGTGCGGAACGTGACCGGTATGGGTCGTCACGATCTTACGATCGAGATGATAGCGGTTGATTAGATCGATCGTGAACGCATAGCTGTTCATGATCGCGATGTAGCGTTCCGAGATGGTGACGTTATCGCTCTCGCCACTCAGGCTGAACATCTCAGCCAACCCGCTCATCCCACCCGCGCCGGTCGAGGTTCCTTCGCCAACCGAGCTGGCCAGGGTCGCGTCGGGCGATACCGGAGTGATGAGCGCCTGCGCGCGGTACCATTTCACCGAGAAGAATTTGTCGCGAATTCCAACGTAGCCGCCGGCTACAAGGGTGACGGCGACGATCAGAGCGGCGCGCCGCAGCAGCAACCGCGCGACGCGCACGAATTCCAGAATCGCGTACTGTCCTTCTGAAAGCTGTGGCGGCGCGGCTGCGCCGTTGCGGCCCGAAGGCGTGGCAGCCCCGCCGCCGCGATAGCCATTCTCAGGCCCGGGCGTCATTTCTAAAACCGCCTCGCGTGCGCGCTTACTTCCATTCGAGGCTCGACATCGCAGGCGTGAGCCCGAAGGTCAACTGGAGCATCGTGCGCACGGAGCTGTGAGTTGTGTAGTTGATGTCCTCGACATATTCGACCGCCGTGCGGGCCTCCATCTCGCCGAGCGAATCGCCCAGCGGCCTGATCTCGAAGGGCAGGTGAAAGAGGTCCAGCGCGCCGCCGAAACCACTTTCGTTGCTGACCCCCATCGCGACCGGAACGAATGACGCATCGGAACGGCGCTCGAAAAAGAATTCTCCGGTCAGCTTGTTCTCGTAATCAAACCATCGCCCGACCTTCGCGTTGACGTGCCATGCGCCGGGTCCCAGCGCATCGCCCATCAAGGCATTCTGATAGGTCCAGTAGAGGCTGTCGCTATGCGTCGAGTAGTCATTGTCGAGCAGGGTGTATTCGGCGCCGGCGTCGGTCAGCCCGTCGGCGGTAACCTGCGGAAAGTATGCTCCGAAGGTGTAGGACGGCGCCTTGAACGGCAGCTTGAGAAAGCCGTTGTGGCCGATCGGCGAGTAAAAGTCCTCGTTCAGCATCTCGGCATAGATCTGCGAGTTGCGCAGTTGCGGAATGTAGAACTTGGTGTAGAGGCCAAAGCGAGAGTTGGTGTTCCCGCCGCTGGGGCTGCCGGTTGCGATTCCGGTCGCGCGGCCGAGAAATCCAGACAAACCGTAGTTGCTGTTACCCGAGCCGCCGAACATGATTGCGTGATTTAAGCCCCACTCGAACCACGGCAGCGGTTTGAAACTTATCACCTGCGCGCTCAGCCACGGGCGTGAGTACATCCGGTCCGCATCGAGCTGTCCGAACACCACCTGATAGCGCATCAGACCGAGATAGCGGAAAATCCACGGCAGATGGGCCGGATGGATATTCTGCGCACGCAATGCGGGGAACGGTTTGGCATTGGCGCTCTGTGCAAGCTGACTGGACCATCCGAGGCCCCAGCTCATCTCCTCTTGTCCAAATGAAATCGCGGTATTGCCGATCGATACTACCGCTGCGCCGGTCAGCAACTGCGCACGGCCCACGCCGTTTGTACTCTTCGAAAGGGGACCGGCGAACGCGCCTTCTCCGTAGCCGGCGACGAATCCGCCCAGCCCGCCCCATCCGGACCATCGCGCAACCTCGTTGCTGCCCGACGCAGTGTTGAGATTGTCATTGTCCGACAGCAGCGGCGTGCCTTCGGCGTAATTGATTCCGGAGCCGGTAGTGCTGGTGAACGTGCGCCGCTGGCCGCCCGAGTAAACATACTGCGCCTCGACGCGCTCGACCGGATGCACCATCGTGGGCAGATTGTCTTCCTTGTCCTTCTCGAGCCAGTCAACTTCTTCGCGCAGTTCCGCGCGCAACACATGGACCAGTTGATGCGCGAGCGGGTTGGGCGCGCGCTGGTCGAGATTGGATTCCGCCTCGAGCGTCAGGCGGGCCGCCTCTACGCGCGAGATTGGCTTGATGTAGGAGATATAGCTATCGAGCAGGCCCAAGCCGTTGAGCGTATCGAGCGCGCGATAGATCGAACTGTCCAGTGGGATATAAACCGCGTAGGTGGAAGCTCGCGCGGGTAGCGGACGCGCAGCGACAGCGACGACCATCAGCACCGCCATTGCGAATGCGGCCGGGATGACGCCCCGAAGCTTCATTTCGCACCGCCTTCAGGTACAACTGCGGAGGTCTGGCCGGCGGCGATTGAGTGGTTCTCTCGAGCGAGCTGCGCGGTGCGCGCGGCACGAATCGCATCGAGCTTCGCAAGCGCGTCCGGCGCTTGCTCCGACGGATCCGAGCGCACGGACGGATGGGAATGAAGGGGGATCGCGCGGGGCTTGGCGGAGTCTCGCGGCGCAGCCGTGCTGGCACGCAGCTTTTCCGCCAGCGGTCCGTTATCGTCGCCGAGCAGGTATGCGATCAGCACCCGGCGAACATACTGCTGGGTCTCGGCGTAAGGTGGGATACCGCGATACTTATCGACCGCGCCCTCGCCCGCGTTGTACGCTGCCAGCATCTCTGCCAGCGTCATCGCGTTCGGTCCGGAGCCGTCGCCATGCGGATGATAGGTGCGAAGGAAAGCCAGAAAGCGTGCGGCGCCAAGTACGTTGCTGACCGGATCGAAGGGGTCGAGCACGCCGAACCGGATCGCGGTGGTCGGCATCAACTGCATCATGCCTTCCGCGCCCTTGGCCGAAACCGCCTGCGAATTGCCGCCAGATTCAACGTGCGCAATAGCGGCCAGCAACTCCGGATCGAGATCGTACATCCGCCCCACCGCGCGAATCAGACGCGCGGATTCCTGGCGTGAGAGCCTTGGTCCGCCGTCCAGATTCGTGCGGGCGCTGGGCGAGCCTCCGCACACCGGCGCCGCAGCGGCAAGAATTACCGCCGCAACAGCCGCAATCAGCACACTCCCGCCCCCGTACCGCACGTCTCCTCCCCGGATCGCTCGGTGACTCCGCGCCGGAGTGCTGCCCCGGCCGTTTGAGCGACCCCCCTTTTAAAGTGATGCTGCCAAAATTCCTACTATCGCCAGTCCGCTCAACGATTGCGCGATGATGCTCGTAATCGTCAACGCGTATTGGAGCTTGCTCGTATAAATGAGCTGCTCCGGCACATAGATCGTGTCGCCCGGCGCGACTTTCGAATCCATCAGTCCGCCCGAGATGACCGGCAGCAGCGGAAACATCGTCGAGCGCTTACTTTGCTTGATACCCTCGTCGGTCCAGACGGATCCATCCGCCTTGATCACCATGGTATGGTCCGCGTCCGCGCCTTCGGTTGGGCCGCCCGCCATGTTCAGGCAATCGCGCACCGAGAGTCCGGGAGCCCAGACCACCGCATTGGGGCTGTAAACCTCGCCAAGGACATTCACGTCAGAGGGACGGCGCGGAATCGTCAGGACATCCTGATCGATCATCGCGATATTGTCGGGCGAATTGGCGAGTTCATCGAGTGGCTTCAGATGGATCACAAGCCTGCCCTGCGCCTGCTGCCCCTCGGACTGCTGCAGCACCTGCTGGAGCATCGTCAGGCCTTGCGAGTTCTCATTCGGCTGCCCCGGAGCGGGAGGCGAGGCGGCCGAAGCGACAGTAGGCGTCAGTTGCGCGCGCGCGATCGCCTCGCGCAGACGGCCGCGGGCCTGATCCAGGCGCTCCTGCTGCAACTCCTTGACCGACTGACGGATGAGAATCGCGGCCGGCAGGTAGGCATCAGGCATCAAGCCCCCTGCCCGCTCGAGCACCGAGGCGATTCGCTCGCCTTCGTGAACCGTGTACGGGCCCGGGCGCGCAACCCGGCCGCGCACATAAACCACCCAGGGCAGATGCCAATCGGTGGCCTTGCGTACGAAGAGTTGATCGTTCGCCTCGAGCATCGGGTTATGTTCGTCAACCCCACTCAGAGCCGAGCGCAAATCGACGTCGATAAATGTATGGCTGGTATGCGCGCCGTTGACGACCTGGGTTCGAGCAAGCTCGGCCTGCTTCTGATACGCGTCGTCCCTGAGACCGCCGGCGAGATAGAGCAAGTCGCTCACATGCATCCCCTGGCTCAGCACGTAGTAGCCGGGATTGCGAACTTCGCCCATCACTTCGACAGTCGGCAGATATTTCATCTGCGACTCGCTGTAGACGGTCAGGTCGTCTTCCTGCTGGAGCGCTATATCGCCGGGACCGGAAGCCTGGTCGGAAAGCGCGTCGCCAAGATCGACCGCGACCAGGCGCACGGTTCTGGCCTTGCCTTCCTTGCGCCGGACCAGTGCGTACTTGAAGAATGTGTGCGGCGCGACACCCTCTGCTGAGGCGATTAGATCGGAAACCCTCATCCCCGGATGCCACTGGTATTTGCCCGGACGATTTACGTTGCCGCGGATCACGACGATGTCATGCTCGGCCGGCAGCACCGGATAGACCTTGATAAGATCACCGTCGTGAACCACGAACCGGGCCGAACGGACCTCGCCCAAGTCAACGTCGAGCGCAATTCGCCGCGCGTGATTCTCGACCCGTTCGAGCTGCACTCGCTGCGAGTACCCAAAGGCGCTGATACCGCCCGCGAGTTTGATCAGATTTGAGATCGATTCTGACTGCCCGGCGAGTTCGTAAATGGCAGGACGCTTCACGTCGCCCGCGACCCCGGCAACCGGACCAATCACGGGGACAAAGACCACATCTCCAGGCTGCAACTGGTCATCACCAGGAATCCGCCCGTCGAGCAGCAACCCGTAGAGATCAATAACACTCGAGGCCTGATTGCCGTGGCGCAACTCGATCCGGCGCAAGCTGCCGATCTTGGTGATTCCTCCCGCCGCTTCGAGCGCGTTGGAAACGTGTGACAAGGCACTCACCGAGTAGGCGCCGGGTTTGGCGACCTCGCCAACCACGAACACCTGGACCGAGCGCAGCCGCCCCATCGTTACATCGACCTTGACGCCGGTGATCTGGCCGGCGCGATCCTCGATGAGTTTTTTTGCCTGGTCGAAGCTCAGCCCGGCGACCTGCAGCGGACCGATCTGCGGAATCACGATCGACCCGTCGCGTCCTACGGTCAGGGTCAGCGTATTGTTGATCCGTCCCCAGATGAGCACCCGCATCTCGTCGCCGGGGCCAATCATGTAGTTGGTGCCAAGCGGGATATCGGCGCCACTCGCGGCCGCCATCTGCGCCGAAAACAGCGAGTATCCGAACTGCGTCAGATCGTAGGTGCTTGGCGCCTGCGGCGCGGCGCCGGAATCGAGCCCACGAAAGGTGCGCTCGATCGATGATACTTCCGCTGGCGCTTGTCCACCGGATGCGCCGGCGGGCGACGGTGACGACTGCGGCAGCGCGAGCTGGGTGCAGCTCTTAAGTTGATCGATCTGCGCCTGGGTGAAGGCCAGACCCATGCCGGTCAAGATTCCCTGAACGTCGGCGGGACCGAGTTGCTTTGAGGCAAAATGCAGGCACAGCTCCTGAATATCGTCGGGACTGAGTCCGCCTCCGGACATCCGGCTGCGCAACTCTCCGACTTCATCTGAGGAGATGCCGAGCTTCTGCATCATCTCGCTGACTGACTGTTTGTTTACAGAGTTGCCAAGCTCTGCGGGCGACGCGCCTGCGGACGCACTGCCCATCGGTGCGGAACCAGACATGCTTCCGGGATCCAGCGTTCCCGCAGCCGAGCCTTGAGTAGGAGCGCACGGCGACATTCCCGCCGCTGCTTTGGCATCGGCGTTCGGATCGTCGAGCTTAAAACATCCGGCGTAACCAGACGCGCCGCTATTGCTGCCATCAGAAAGTGGCTGCCCATAGCCCGGATTCGATCCGTTTTCATTCTGTGAGGAACCGGACAGAGTTGATCCATCGTCAAGTCCAGCAGCGTGCAGAAGTTGCGGAGTCCAAAATAGCAGCGCCGCGGCGACTAACAACGGCACGATCGCTGAACCAACAATCGAATGATAAAGTTTGCGGAACAACCGCATCACTGAGATCTCACGCGCGAAGCGCAACCCCCGCCGACCTGCACGTGCGTCTAAAGACAAAGATGGACAATGATAACCAAATAATTACGAAAAGAAAGTATGATAGGCCGTTATAGGAAATTTCTTTGACAGACATGATTCCGCGACACTCAACGACGCCAGCAAGCGTCCGCCATCCCATCTGTGCTTAAGACGGCGGCTATTGTCAGCGCTATGCCCGAGCGCGCAGGATTCGGTGGCCGAAGCCTCACCGGACGATCGACGAAGTAGCAACCTATGCTGCCCGATGACTGTTGCTTTTTCTAGTACGTATGGCTGGATTTAATACGCTATCTTATGCAGCCGGTTCAAGGTCCAGAGGGGTTCGAGGCGCAGAGATATCCAAAAAAGCTGACTGCGTGTCTGGCTTGACACCGCCGATTGACGGCTTTGTCATTCCGTCCCCTGGTTCTCTTCCCGCCGCATCACCAAATCATGCCGTAGCGGCGAGCCGGCCGGTCCCAGCATCTCGACCTGCTGATCGGGACCGTTGAACGTCACTTTCTCGTTATGCGGCAGATCCCAGCTCGCAATGAGGTCGTCATCTCCTGGATGTGTGCCGGCTGCCGTACTCGATCCGCTTGCACCAGAGCGCAGGGCCGCAGGTTCTCCAAGGGCGCGCTTCAGCTGGCTCAGGACTGCCGCTCCATCTTCGGGAGCGAATTCGGCGACCGCCATCTGCATCCCGGTATTGTCGGTGAATTCGAAGACCACGGTGCTGTAACGGACTCCTCCCGACTCGACGCTTCCAACCCGCCATGCATTGGCGCCGTAGGGGCTGGTCTCGAAGTCGCCGTCCGGAAGCTCTTCGCGCACACGATCGATTGACGATCCGAATTCCACCCCCAGAAACGAAGTCAGATTAGGCTTGCCGAGATCGAGCCAGCTAGACTGATCGTAGGGCGAGCTCGAGCCGGCGCATCCCGTCAGCATTGCCGCCATCGCGACCAGCATCATCACGAGCACTGCTAACAGGGTTTGGCGGCGTGGTCGCGATACGGCGGGCGAATTCATCGGCATCCGGCAGCATCCAAATACTGGCCGCGCGGCCGCTTCAGGTTATTTTGGCGACTGCGGAGGCGGGCAGCACGACCCGCAGGCCGCCCGACTCGAGTGCGCTCAGCAGGATCGCGACCCGTTCGGCGCCTGAAAGATAACGATCGAAAACTGCTTCGAAGCCTCGAAAGGGTCCTTCAACCACTGTCACGCGTTGTCCGCTATCGAACGGGCGTTCGACTATTTCGACTATATCGTCAATTCCGCGCTTGCGAATCTCCGCGACGATCGCTTCAGGCACCGCCAGCGGATCCGTTCCGGCGGAAACGATGCCGCGAACTCCCGCCATATATTTCACATCAAAATAGCTCGCCTCGAGATCGAAACGCGCGAATACATAGCAGGGAAACAGGGGCCCGACACTCATCGTCATCCGGCCCCAGCGCGGCACCTTTGCGCGCAGCAAAGGCAGAAACACCTCTTCAACGGCGGGCCGCAATTGATCCCGGACCCATCGTTCCTTTCCGGTTTTGGTGCGAATCAGGTACCAATTGGCCGCGTGCGACAAACCTATCCTCCACCTGAGTCAATTCATGCATCCTATCATGTCGCGGATCGGAGGTCATGAAATTGGCGCATCCCCGGCCGACACCACGCCGATCGTCAGAAAAACAAAGGCGGCTGTAGCGCGCGCCACAGCCGCCCTTTGCGTCCACGCTCAGGAGTTAGATTTCGTAAGACATCGTGAACTCGAGGAGACTTTCACGCTGTGAACGGCTGTACAAGAATGGATCCGTGTAGCGGCCCGAGCGGCCCAGGAACCACGCGGTGTTCACACCGAACAGCACGTTGCGCGAATAGCGGTACACGTTGGTCGAGGTAAACGCTCCGCAGGTGTCGTCAATATCCCACTGGAAGACGTTGGTCGCAGTGAGCTGTCCGTTCATCAGCCAGTTGGTCGCCGCGAGGAAGAAAAAGTTGCTGTCCTCGCGCACCTTGCCGAAGGAGTTTCCGACGTTCGGAACCGCATTGGTCGGGCGGTCCGGATACCATGTGTTGACGTACTGGAACGTCAGGAATGTGTGTTGTTTCGAGATCCACGGTATATACGTCGGACGGTCGCCGGCAACGATGAAACGTGCGTTTTCGGTCAGCGTTGCGCCGCTTCCCGGTCCGCCAGTGTACGGAGGACCGGTAGTGTTGGTCGTGTTGATGCCTTCATTCGGCGCGTACAGGGTGTCGTATCGATAAACGATATCGGTCAGATCCTTGTCGTAGTAGGTGCCGGTAAGTCCGAAGTAATTGTCGCGGCGGAAATCTTCGGAGAGTATAACCTTGATCGTTCCGGCCTTCGGTACACCCGCACGCGGAGGTCCGTACGCGTAGTGTCCCGTGTTGATGAAAACACCCGGCGCCGAGTAGGTGTATCCCTTGGCCCCCGGCATCGAATTAACAACCGCAGCAGTGCATGAGGAGCAAACGCCTTCGGCGTTGTTGCGCGCCTCATACAGATAAATGAAGCTTGCCTGCAGGCCGTTGCCGATCGGCAGCAAGCTCGAAAGGCGCATACCGAATTCGCTGTTATGCAGCGAGTTCGACGGATAACTCCCGTGAGTCTGCACTACTTCGTCAAAGAACAGGCCGCCCGAATAAAGCATCGGCTTGGCTTCGGCGTCGAGGTAGGTTTGGGAGCGAACCGCCTGCCCATTCTGGTTGTACTGTACTTTTCCGGATGCGGCGGGAACCACCCACGGGTTACGGGAGTCCGAGGTGTTGACGATGTCGGCGTCGCCTTGAAAGTCACCCGGGATCACGAACGCTTCAATTTCGTTGTTCGCGGTCTTCAAGAAATCGGGCAGGATATAGTTGAACTTGATCATGCGCACGTTCTTGCGCTGATCTTCCGCAGCTTCCGCGCCGTAGAAGCCGTGGTAGGTCGAGTCGATCGAGTTCGTGATTTCCGTGCCTGACAGCGCGTCGGCTTCCGACCAGATGACTTCCTGCTTGCCGATACGGGCCGAGAAGTTATCCGTGAAGTTCAACTGCGCATAGTATTCGTGCAGGTCGTCGCGGAAATACTGCTGCTGCAACTGCTGCTGTGTATATGGCGTCCAGTCGCGATTGGTCTCGGCGCGGCCTTTGTCCTTGATCGAGCCGAACGCGTCGTACCACGGCCGATAGAACGCGAAGAAATCCGCATCCTTCAGGAACAGCGTGTCGAAGCGGCCCAAGAACTTGTAGTTCTTTACGAAGTGGTAGTCGGGACGGATATCGCCGAGCTGGCGCATCTCATCCAGATCCCAGTGGTTGAAGTCGAAGCTGCCGCCGTTCTCCGTCGCCGCCGTGCCCGGCGTAGCGAGCGTGGTGGTGGGCGTCGGATGCGTCAGCGTGGTCGGCGTTCCGTTATTGTTGCTCGAACCCTCACCCCAGCGCCCTTCCTCCCGGGTCTCGAAGAACCCGAACACCGAAAAGTCGCCCTGGGTGATGGTCGCCATTGCGGCCGACGACCATAAGGTCGCGACCGTGGCTACGGTGGCGACGATAAGACTACGCCACCGCACTCCTCGACCCGTCTCTCGATTCCCGTTCATATACACCCCCAAGCCAGTTGGACCGTTGTGATTGGTCGAACTCTGCAAACCCCATGTTCAAAAACGGAACGCGGGATCGACACTATCCCTCGTCGCCGCTTAGACAACTACGAACGGGCGTTAGCTACCACTTGGCTTCGCCCCTTGTCAAGACGGTGCTCATTGAAAAATCAAGTTATCGCAATCGCGGGGTCACCAATTTCCAGCGCAGCGCCTATATACCGCGCCGGCGCTGGCCGCAATCGTCCCTGCTAAGTGGCCCCCGGATAAACGGATTGAGATTGAGTAAATTGACATGCGCGAGTGCGCCGCATAAGTTTGCGCGGAGATTTGGAGCAAAGCCTTCTGGCGCGGGCTGGGGGATTCGAGCGCGATCGAGGAACAAATTGCGGTGCACTTGAATTTGATCAACGATCAGTGTACGTAAAGCCACCGATACGCGCGTCCAGGGAGGACTTCTTTGATTTTCGCGGGAAGTGCTTCTTGCCAAGCCGGACTGAGAGGGGTTCTTGACGGCGACGCGGAGGAAGTTAGGTTGAGTCGGCAGGTGCGATACCGAATGACTCGGCGGGGGTTACACACAATGACTCAGGGAAGGATGCATACGATGACTCAGGAACGGGATGGGTTTTCATTGGCGCACAGAGCCGCGCCGATGACGGTGGGCGTCAAACGCGCGCTCGCAACCGTGTTAACAGTGGCGGTCATCGCCTCGCTGACTGTCGTTGGTACGACCACGACGAGTTATGCGCAAGGCAAGAAAAAATCGAACCAGGCACTTGGGCTGGAAAGCTCGATCGTGGTTACCAACAACGGCGCGTTGCTGGTGGGCACTATCGTCACTTTTCCCGCTGGTGCGCGTCAGGGCACGCGTCCGACCGCCATTATCAAAGGTGCGACAGGCGGAATCGCGTTATTGGGAATTGCCGGCGTCCCCACTGAGGACGTGTTGGCGGGCGACGCGGTCAATCCAAATGGAATTGAGTCCCTCGGACCGGGTGGTCCGGTTGTCAGCGACGCAATTTACGCGGCCAGTGATTTGAGTGTCGCCGCGGCGGGCAGTCCTGATATCGTGGCCGCTTACGCGCCGGGATCGCAGACCGACAGCAGCCCGATCGCGTTCATGATGACTCTGCCTCCGATTTGTTTCCTAACTCTTTCGGATGGCAGCTGCGCCCCTGGGGAATTGTATCCGGGGAATCCGCTCGCGATACCCGAAGGAATCGCTTTCATCCCGTTTGGGCCGATCGAAGAGCTCAGCCAGTCGAATCAGGCAGTGCCGGGCGAATCTGGTAACTTCTATGTCACCAACTACACCGGCGGACCGGAAGGGACTGGATCGGTCCTCGAGTACCAGCCCGACGCGGGCAGCGCGACCGATCCTCTCGCCACACCGCTCGGAGAAATCGAGGATACCGTCACCTGCACTAGCGACGGCTTTTCGACAGGTCTACTGGGACCGGTGGGTATCACGCTCGATTCGGCAAATAACATCTGGGTCGTAAACAGCGGTTTCGGTAGTTTCCCGAGCTATGTTACCGAATACGCGGCCGGCACCAGCGGATGCACTGATCCGATTGATGCGGTGGGCGACGGTATTCTTGAGTTGGGCGAATTTGATGCAATCAGCCCGGTTGATGGTTCGTTGTGGGTTTCCGACCTGAACCAGAACTCGGTCTTTGAATTCGACGTCGGCAATGGTGGCGCGGGCGAGGTCGTAGCCCAGATCGCGGGCAAGCGCTCCCGTCTGCGCGGTCCAATGGGTATCGCGATGGACGCCGAGGGCGACCTCTACGTGGCTAACAACGAAAGGAACCAGGTCCTTGAATTCGAGGATCCTTCTTTCGCGGGCCTGCTCAACGTAAAGCCTGACACCATTCTGAAAGGCAGGAAGACCAAGCTGAATCAGCCGGTGGGCGTCGCCTTGAGTTCGGGCGTTCCTCCTCTGCCTATACTGAGCCCGACGGCAACTCCGACGGCCAGCGCGACTCCGACGGCCAGCGCGACTCCGACGGCGAGTGCGACTCCAACGGCCACTCCTACGCCGCCGCCGGGTTGATGGCGTGATCGAATAACTGACTGAACTACGCGACAAACCCCGAATCCGGCAGCACCGGATTCGGGGTTTTCTTTTGCCCGCGCGACAGGAAGATGTCCTCGGGGACGAGGTATTTAGGAAGGGCGGAAGCGGGTCCGGTTATGCCAAATCCCCTGCGAGAGCCAAGGCGAGTACGCCGGTTACCGTGGCGCGCGCGGCCATACTTGGATGGTCGGTCTCGATCGCACATTTTCCGGCGCGCGCGAGTTCGAGGAATTGCTCCGCGTTAGCTACAGCAACCGGAAAGCGTACGAACTGCACCGAGCTGATACGCTCGTCGTTCATCTGGCGAGTGTCGAAAATCGCACGCTCGCGGCGCGCTCCAATCACGATCCACAGATGCTGTTCGAGGCCCAGCAGGCGGCGCAACGCGGCGTCGCGCTCGGCCGGTTCCGAATATTCGATGAGCATCGTCGCCGACAACGAATCCGCGTTCGGAAGCAATTCGTTGTAGGTATCGAGCTCATGCTGGATCGCGTGGCGCGCTGTCATCCGCTCGGTGTGGATCATCTCCTGCACCTGGTACCAGACCGTCTGCGCGTTTTCGAAAATCAGGGTGATATGCGTTCCCACCGCAAGGCGCCGGCGCTCTTTCTCACGGATGAACAATGGACGCAGGCGGTCACGCGCGCGATCGTAGTCGGCCAGCGCCAGGGTCTCCTCGAACGCAATTGGTTTCATGCGGTTTCCTCCGCGGGCTCCGGCACGCTATCGGGAAAACCCCCGTCGCCGGGAGCGCGGTATGCGCGGGCCAGCACTTCGATCGGATGCATCGGATGAATCCCTGTCGCCTGTTCAATCTGCACCGCGGCGAGAGGGCAGTCCGAAGCCATCACCCTGGCGTCCGCATCGCGCATTCCGGAAAATGCTTTCTCTCCGGCCTGCATCGAGAGCTCGAAGAATTCCTTCTTCATCGCCCAGGTGCCGTCATGCGCCGTGCACGCGTTGACAGTTGCGATGCTGGTGCCCGGGACGATGCGCATCAGATCGCGCGAGCGAAAGCCAATCCCCTGCGCCTTCAGATGACAGGGCACATGATAGGCGACGGTGCCGGGCGTGCTCAGGAAACCGCGGTTGAAGCGGTCGGCCTGTTTCAGTTGCCACAGCAGCTCGTGCGGATCTACCACTGCGGCGGCGAACTCCGTGGCGTCGGCGCTGGCGATAATCTTGGGATATTCCTGGCGCATCATCAGCGAGCAGGTCGGATTGATCGCGGCGATTTTGTAGCCCTGGCGCACCAGCGGCAGCATTGATGCGATATTCGACTGAGCCTGTGCCTGCGCGAATTTTATTTGACCGCCGTCGAGCGCCGGCATCCCGCAGCAATTTTGCTTAGGGCACTTCACGTCGCATCCATTTTTCGCGAGCACATCCACCGCGGCGATACCCGGCGCGGGCCGGTAGTAGTTGACGAAGCAGGTTGGAAACAACGCCACTTTTGCGGCCGGTTGCGCGGGGGCCGGCGGCAGCGGATTTCGCTCAAGCCATTTGTCGAAGGTCTCGCCGGCGAAGTCGGGCAAAAGCTTGTCGCGATGAATCCCGAGCAGCTTCTCCATCATCACGCGCTGGAACTTTTGATGGCATCCCCAGTTGGCGAGTCCGGGCGTCTTGCTTCCCACTTTTCCGAACAGATCGGGATTACCGAGCAGCTTCTCGCGTATTCCAACGCCTTCCTCTTTGGCGCGCAACGACTTGGCGCGCAGTATCAGGCGCGGAAAGTCGAGCTGGAACTCATGCCCGTCGCGCGGAGTGTAAGGGCACTTCACCTCGCACAGCTTGCATCCATAGCAAAGGTTGACCACGCGGCGGGTTTCGTCTTTGGTCACCCCGCGAACGTCGCCGTCGTTGCGATCGATGGCGTCGAACAGTACAGGGAATGACGGACACAGGTTCCAGCACAGGCGGCATCCCTGGCAGATGTCGAACACGCGCTCGACTTCCTTGTCCAATCCGGTCTGGTCCCAATACTTTGGCTCAGTCGGAGTGTAACAAAGGCCATTGGTCGGCTGAGATGAAATGCGGCTGGACATGGCTTACGATTCCCAAGACGGCCGCATCCGGTGATGCGGCGAACATCGAAATAGGGCGAAACTCCAGGCGCACCGCACGTCAAAATACCCTCTCCCTCGGGAGAGCGAGGGTACTTAGTGCGCAGTGCCCTAGCTGAGCGTCTTCGAGGCCTTGTCGAATCGGCCGGCGTGCGACCTTTCAGCCTTGGCCAGCGTCTCGAACCAATCGGCGATTTCGGGGAAGCCCTCTTCACGCGCCGTCTTCGCCATCCCGGGGTACATATCAGTGTACTCGTAGGTCTCGCCGTGAACCGCGCTCTTGAGATTCAGCATCGAATCGCCGATCGGCTGATCAGTGACCGGATCGCCGACGGCCTTGAGATAGTCCAAATGCCCGTGCGCGTGGCCAGTCTCGCCCTCGGCAGTGTCGCGGAACAATCCGGCGATTTCCGGCTGCCCTTCGACATCGGCGACCTTGGCGAAATACAGATAACGGCGGTTAGCCTGACTTTCGCCGGCAAACGCGTCCTTGAGATGCTGATGCGTCTTGGTTCCTTTCAAACTCTTCATTGGTGCCTCCTGACTTAAAGAAAACGGTTTTCGTCCTCAGCCGGCTCGCGAAGGTCGGCCACGGCGGCAGCCGTACGCGCACGCTTGCCGCGTGGCCTGCACCGCTCACACAGTGCGATTACTTCCAGCGACGCGCCCAGCAGCGTGAATTCGCCCAGTCCGGAGCGTCCTTCCAGAACTTTGTCCAGCTCCGGAATCTCGATATCGCGGATACGGCGGCATTTGACGCAGACCACATGATGATGCGGCGTCAGGTTGCCGTCGTAACGCGCGCTGTCGTGCAGCATCGTAACTTTGCGCGCCTCTCCGACCTCGCACAGGGTCTCCAGCGTGCGATGCACCGTGGCGAGCGAGATGTGCGGATGGAGTTTGCGGACCTCGGCGTAGATCGTATCGGCGCGGGGATGCTCTCCGGACTCGAGCAGGGCCTGGATAATCGCCAGACGCTGAGGAGTCACGGCCAGGCCGCCGCGGCGGCATCGCGCGGCGAACTCCCTGAGCCTGCGCGCGGCGTAGCCCGCGCGGCGTCCTTCACTGACCAGCTGCAGTTCCATAACTCAGATGATAATTATTATCATCCGATTATAGCTCGCGTCAAGCCCGGGTCCGATTCGTTTGTAAAAAAGATACTCCCTCGTAACGGCGAATTATTTTTCCGTTGAAAGAGGCGCAATCTGTCCGCGCCTATATTCCTCGCGCAATAACGGTTGTGCAGCCATGGCTTTGTTTCGCTCAACGATTCAGGAGGAGGGAATTATGCGCAAGAGACTTAGAGCTTTGATTCGTCAAGGAGTTGCGGGCGTCACCGCGCTCGGCATGGTCGCCATGCAGGCGGGAGTGGCGGGAGCAAATCGCCCGGACTTTCCAGAAGGACCCCAAACCGCGACGCCGATCAAACATCTGGTCGTGATCTTCGGAGAGAATATCTCCTTCGATCATTATTTCGGCACCTATCCCAACGCCACCAATCCGTCTGGCGAACCCACCTTCAGGCCTTCCCCGGGTACGCCTGGCGTCAACGGCCTTGGCGGCGTGCTCTCGGTCGCGAACCCCAACTTCCTCAACGCCGCGAACGGGACCAGCGCGGCAAATCCGTTCCGCCTCGACCGTTCTCAAGCTCTGACCGCGGACCAGGACCACGACTACACGCCCGAGCAGCAGGCGTTCGACAACGGCCTGATGGATGCATTTCCTGAATTCACCGGCACGGCAGGGCCGCCTCCGGGAACTCCGCCCAGCACCGTCGATACCACCGGCCTGGTGATGGGCTACTACGACGGCAACACCGTGACGGCGCTGTGGAACTACGCACAGCACTACGCGCTCAACGATAACTCCTATGGCACCACTTTTGGACCCTCGTCCCCCGGCGCCATCAACCTCGTCTCCGGCCAGACCAATGGCGTCAGCGAAGTCGAGAATGGACCTTCCGATGTCACGATCAGCGACGGCAACGGCGGGCTGACTTTGATCAGCGACGCGGACCCGATCGACGACATGTGCTCCACCTCGACCGGCGTCAAAGTCCAGCTGAGCGGACCCAACATCGGTAATCTGCTCAACAAAGCCGGTCTTACATGGGGATGGTTCGAAGGCGGCTTCAATTTGAGCATCGTCAACGCCAACGGCAGTACCGGATGTGCACGGAACACGACCTCCCCAATCACGGGCGAGAACAAGGCCGACTACATCCAACATCACGAGCCATTCCAGTACTATGTATCTACTGCCAATCCGAACCACTTACGCCCAATTTCAATCAACAACATCGGGCAGACGGACCAGGCGAATCATCAGTATGATATCCAGGATTTCTTTGCCGCACTGGACCGCGGCAACCTGCCTTCAGTGAGCTTTCTAAAGGCTATCGGAACCCAGGACGCGCACGCCGGTTACTCCTCGCCGCTGGACGAGCAGCAATTTGTGGTTCAAGTCATCAACGCACTTCAGAAAAGCCCCTTTTGGTCTGACACCGCGATAGTCATTAACTATGACGATTCCGACGGCTGGTATGATCATCAGATTGGCCCGATCGTTAACCACTCCACGACCAGCGCCGATGCGCTCACCGGCGAGGGAGCGTGTGGAGATGGAAGCAGCGCGCTACCCGGGGTCAACCCAGCCACGCTGCACGCGCAAGGCCGATGCGGATACGGTCCGCGGCTTCCGATGATGGTGATTTCACCGTGGGCGAGGCAAAACTCTGTTGACCATACGCTCACCGATCAGAGTTCGATCATCCGCTTCGTCGAGGACAACTGGCTCGGCGGCAATCGGCTCGGCGCCGGTTCGTCCGACGCGTACGCGGGTTCGCTGAACAATATGTTCAACTTCGATCAGCGTCCGGATTCCAATACCCTGCTCATTGACCCGAACAGCGGCGAGCCCGAAGACCTTCGCTTCACACGCTAGTAACAATTTCGGAATAGTCTGAGTCTGTCCGGCATGCGCGCTCAATTGCGCGCATGCCGGCGCATGGCAGTATTAAATTCGTTTCGCCGCTCGCTGTTAGCGATCGCGTTGAGGTCGTAGGTGCGAATTACCCGAAGGGACTTTCTTCGAGTCGGAGGTATCGTCACAGCCGGGGTCCTCATTGGAGCCGCTAAGGCTTACGCTGGCGAGCCGGCTCAGGTTCGGGCGCTGGATCCAAACCGGCTGGAGCCCTTCGCCGATCCTCTACCGCTTCTCACGACTGCCCGCGCAAGCGGACGCCGTCCCACTCCTGCGGATCCTTCGCGCAAGGTTCCGTTCTACCAAATTGAGATGCGTGAGTTCGCCAGCAGGCTCCATCGCGATCTACCACCCACCCGCCAATGGGGATATGGCGGCACGGTTCCCGGCCCGACGATCGAGACGGTCAGCGGTGACGAATTGCTGGTCGAGTGGATTAATCGACTACCTCATCGTCACTTCCTTCCGATCGATCACACACTGCACGGCGCCGAATCCGGTCATCCCGAAGTGCGCGCAGTCGTTCATCTGCATGGTGGCAAGACTCCGCCCGGCAGCGACGGCTATCCCGAGGATTGGTATCCTCCGGGAAAGTCCGCCTCCTATCTTTATCCAAACGCCCAGGATGCCGCGACGCTCTGGTATCATGACCATGCGATGGGTATTAACCGGCTGAACATATACGCCGGCCTTTTGGGACTATTCATCGTGCGCGATCGTTTCGAGGATTCGCTCAATCTGCCGCACGGTCCGTACGAAATCCCACTCGTGGTATACGACCGGATGCTGGATACTCATAGCCAACTGCTCTATCCAGTCTCCAGCGATCCGCGCTCTCCCTGGGTCGCCGATTTTTTCGGCAATATCATGATGGTCAATGGGAAAATTTTGCCGTACCTGGAGGTCGAGCCACGCAAGTACCGTTTCCGAATACTCAATGGGTCGAACGCGCGACTTTACCATTTGCTATTGGCCAGTGGACTGCCGATGACGCAGATCGGAAGCGATCAGGGTCTGCTGTCCGCGCCGGTCGAAGTAAAGCGGCTGGCAATTGCTCCCGCTGAACGCGCCGACATCGTAATCGATTTCGCCGGGTCGGAAGGTGCGAAGGTTATCCTCAAGGACGACAGCGTGGACGTGATGCAGTTTCGGGTCGCTCGCACCAGGGTCTCCGACTCCAGCAGTGTTCCACGTTCGCTGCGTCCGGTGCCGCGGTTGGCCGAGGCGAGTGCCGTCCGCACCCGGACGCTCACCTTGGACGAGTACGACGATCGCAGCGGAAAGACCATCCTGATGCTTCTCAATAAGACTTACTGGCATCAACCGATTACCGAAAAGCCAGCCATCGACACGACTGAGATTTGGAATCTGGTCAATCTCACTGACGACGTCCATCCGATTCACCTCCATTTAGTTCGTTTCCAGATACTCGATCGGCGCGCCTTCGAGCCTTTCGAGTATCAACGCACGGGCAAGTTGCACTATCTCGGCGCGGCGACGCCGCCCGATCCGAATGAAATGGGCTGGAAGGATACGGTGCGCGCCCAACCCCATGCCGTTACCCGAATCATCATTCGGTTCGAAGGCTACAAAGGCCGCTACGTATGGCACTGCCACAATCTCGAGCACGAAGACAATGAAATGATGCGCCCGTATGAGGTCGTAGACGCCGGCGAACCGACGTGATTGCTCTTTCCCGCCTGTACTAAATCACAGGCGCGGAAGAATCGGGGCGCGGCGGCATAGCGGCTTGACCAGCAGCATCTGCACGTCGCCGATATAGCGTTCGCGGAAGCCGCCTTCGCAGTAGCACAAATAGTATTCCCACATCCGGATGAACTCGTCGGGATAGTCCAGCGCTTTTATCCGGTCGAGATTCGCAAACGTGTTGAGCCGCCAATGCTTTAACGTTTCGGCGTAGTTGGGAGTCAGATCTTCCAGATGGAACAGGCGCAGGTCGCTCGCGCGCGTGATCGAGTCGGCAATCGCAGTGACCGACGGAATGAAGCTCCCGGGAAAAATATATTTCTTGATGAAATCGACCGAGCGCAGCGCGCTTGCGTAATATTGGTCGGCAATCGTGATCGCCTGCAGCAGCATCATGCCGTTGGGCTTCAGCAGCCCGCCGCACTTGCGGAAATAGGAATCGAGAAAATGATGCCCGACCGCTTCGATCATCTCGATTGAAACCGCCTTGTCGTATTGCCCTTCGAGGTCGCGATAATCCTTCATCAGCACCGTGATGCGATCCGAAAGGCCCGCCGCCGCAATCCGGGCAACCGCGAAATCGTGCTGTCTTTGCGAGATGGTCGTGGTCGTGACGCGGCATCCATAGTTGCGCACCGCATGGATTGCGAATCCGCCCCATCCGGTGCCAATCTCGACCAGGTGATCGGTTGGCTTGAGCTCGAGCTTGCGGCAGATGCGATCGACCTTGGCCGCCGCGGCCTCCTCGAGCGAGGTTTCCGCGCGTTCGAAAATCGCGCACGAGTACATCATGCTGCGGTCGAGCACCAGTTCGAAGAAATCGTTGCCCAGATCGTAGTGCGCCGAGATGTTGCGGCGGCTGCCTTGCCGGGTGTTGCGGTTCAGGTAGTGAAGCGTCCGGCGAACCGGATTCGCGGCCCGCGCAAGGCCGCCTTCCATGCCCTCCATGACGTCGCGGTTGCGCACCATCAGGCGTATCAGCGTGGTCAGGTCGTCCGCGCTCCAGCATCCTGCCATGTAGGATTCGCCGGCGCCGACGCTGCCGCCCAGCGCGAGGTCGGCGTAGAAACGGCGGTCGTGGACGCGCACCGTGGTACGCAGTTCCGCGTCCTCGACATCTTCGCCGAATGCAACTCTGTCTGGTCCGTCTTCGACTGTCAGGCGGCCATCATGCAGCCCTTTGAGGCGAGCCAGCATTATTTTGCGCGCGACGCCTTCGAGAATCGCGGGACGGCGAGCGCGCGCGGCCCGCTCTCCCGTGGCGACGATCGAGCCGTCAGACGGCATCAGCCAGCCGCGCTATCCGGGCCGACGGTGCGAACCGACGGCGAGATCGCTTCGGCTACTGCAGCCTTGGCGGACTCGGCCAACGGCGCGAAGCCGTTTTCCACGAGTTGATAGCGTGACGGCGAGCGCGCGGGCGCGCGGACATGTACTTGCTGGCCCGCGCGCATGCCGGCAAGTCCTTTATGCGGAGCCGCGACCCGCCGCGAGTACAGCACGTGCTGGGGAACGGGACGCAGGTCCCAGATAATCCCAACCGCTTCGAGCGCCTTCAGCACGTAGTAGGTAATATCAATCTCCCACCAGAAAAAGCCCTGCCGGGCCGCGGCGGGATAATGATGATGATTGTTGTGCCAGCCTTCTCCGAGCGTTAGCAGCGCCAGCGTCAGGCTATTGCGGCTGTCATCGCCGGTTTCATAGCGCCGGCGTCCAAATGCATGCGCGAGCGAATTGATCGTAAACGTGCCGTGCAGCAGAACGACGGTCGAGATGAAGAATCCCCAAATCAGCATCTGCGCGCCGCTGGTGTGAAGCGCCGGCCACAGATACTCGAGCGTCGCGCCCAGCCCGAACATCGCAAAGCCGGTCGCGACCGGGACCAGCACGTCGAAGCGATCGAGGAAGCGCAGCTCCGGATAGCCGGCCAGGTCATGCACGATTCGTAAATTGGTCCCGAAGTTGGCCTCTGACGTGATCCAGCCCATGTGGCTCCAGATAAAGCCCTGCCGCCCCGGCGAGTGGACGTCGTCGGCTTCGTCCGAGCGCTGATGATGCATCCGATGATGCGACGCCCACCATAGCGGACCGCGCTGCGCGCAGGTCGCGCCCAAAATCGCGAAGCCAAACTGCGCCGCGCGCGAGGTACGGAAGCTGCGATGCGAAAAATAGCGATGATAAAGGCCGGTGATCGCGAACATCCGCACCAGGTAGAATCCGGCGGCGACACCTGCCGCGACCGGACTCCATCCGACCCAGATCACGCCGAGGCACATCAGATGGATCGCTGCGAACGGGATGCATCGCAACCAGTCGATTTCTTGCGGACCATCGGCAGGCGCGGATCCCCCTGCTGCGGTATCGAACCACCGCGCGAGGGCGATTAGGAAGTGTCGGAACCTGGCGTAATCCATGCGGTACCTCTGAGATGTCATCCCCATGACGACCGAGTCCAGCGATTTTGCCCAGATTTGCCCGCGTGAAGAAATAGACGGAGCAGATCGGCTAGCCGAGCGGCGCGTTGACCACGTCGTCGAAACGCGAGTAGTCGACGGTGAATTGGTTCATCGATGCAAAGGTGGTGATATCGGCGAGCCGTTTGCCGAACAGGATCGACTCCGGGGTGTAGAAATGGCGGGCGTGCACTGTCTGGGAAAATGTCTCGTCTAGTCCGGTGATCGAAACCATCAGTCCGGCGTTCTCGCGCACAAGCGATTCCTGCGTCGCGCCGAACAGCGGACTCGATTGATCAACCCGATGCCGCGCGGTCCAGCTTAGTGAGAACAATGCGCTGCGCTCGTGCTGCATCGCGAGGTCATACCATAGCCGCACGGTCTCGCCCTCGGCGGTTTTTTCGACCCGCGTGAGAGCTACATGAATCGTCGCTTCGACGATTCGGTTCGCGCGCAGATTTGCCATCCTGAACATCAGGGTCGGTTCGCCGTCGTACCGTGAGACGACCGCCACGGCGCTGAACCGTACCCGCGCGGTCGGAAGCGAGAATTTCGAGAACACCAGCCCGGTCATCATCGCGAGCCCGACCAACCCGAACAGCGCTTCGAATGACATCACCGCGTTGGACAAAAACGTGGTCGGCGTCATGCGGCCGTAGCCGATCGTCGCCATCGTCTGCACGCTGAAGAAAAACATATCGGCGAACGAGCCAGGCCGCGTTCCTGCGACGCCGCCGTCGATCCAATAGACCAGCGCGAAAAGCAGGTTGGCGAAAACATAGACGCCCAGGATGAACCCGAGCAGCGTCGGCCACGCGTCCGTCACAAGGGTGTGATAGAGATCGGTAAAGGTCGAAGTTCCGCCGGTCGGGCGTAGCGCACCATCAATCGACGTCATTCGCAGTGCCTTGGGCCGCTTCATGCCCGCACAATATACCCGAGGCCGCCCTTACGCGCATCGCGCGCAGACGCTTCTACTTCGCAAAGGCAGTGCGTAGGGCCGCGCTCGCCTGGGCGAGTCCTTGCTTGCCCTTGTCGAGCAGCTCCGCGAAGCTGACGAACCCGTGCGTCACCCCGTCGTAGCGCGTGAGCGTGACCGTCACGCCAGCCTTGCGCATCGCGGCCGCATAGGCCTCGCCTTCGTCGCGCAGCGGGTCGTGGCTGGCGGTCAGGACCAGCGCGGGTGGCAGACCGGCGAGGCTCGTCGCCAGGTTCGGACAGGCAAGAGGATTCTTCGCGTCGGCGGGACCGTCCAGGTAATGGTTCCAGAACCATTCCATGTCGGCGCGCGAGAGAACGAACCCATCGGCCGCAAACTCCTGCTGCGAGGAAGTGTCGTTGGCCGCCGATATGGCGGGATAGAAGAGCACCTGGAGGCATAGCCGCGGACCGCCGCGGTCGCGCGCCATCAGCGCGACGACGGTCGCGAGGTTGCCACCCGCGCTGTCTCCGCCGACCGCGATTTTGCGCGAATCTCCGCCGAGCGCGGCGGCATTGGCGGCGGTCCACTTGGTCGCGGCGTAACAATCTTCCGGCGCCGCGGGAAACTTATGCTCGGGCGCGAGTCTGTAATCGACCGAGACGACGACGCATCCTGCCCCATTGGCCAGTTGGCGACACACAATATCGTGCGTGTCCAGATTGCCGAGCACCCATCCGCCGCCGTGGAAGTACATCAGAATACCCATCGGGGTGCGCGCCTCGGCGGGAGTATAAACCCGGATCGGAATCAGTCCATGCGGTCCGGGAATCGCGCGATCCTCGACGCTGTAAACCTCCGGCGGTTCCGAGGGGCTCGCCTCGAGCAGCGCCATCATCTTGGTGCGCGCCTGCTCCGCTGTTTCCGAGCGCAAGAACATCGGACCGTCGGCGTTCGCCGCGTCGAGAAAAGCTTTCATCTGGGGGTCGAGCGCCACAGCCATCGCGATCTCCTTCTGCCCGCACGCACTGCTGGTGCGATTGAGGTTAAAGTACTCCGCGTCAAGATCGCAAGTGCGGCTGGAAATGGGTTTGATCTCGGACAACGCCGCGATAATCAAACGAACCCATGAATGAAAAATGTTTCACGTGAAACAATCGCTCACAGCTGGACGCGGCGCAGCCGCAGCGCGTTTCCGATCACGGAGACGGAGCTGAGGCTCATCGCAGCGCTCGCGATAATCGGACTCAGCAGCAATCCGAAGAACGGGTAAAGCACCCCCGCCGCAATTGGCACACCGAGCACGTTGTAGATAAACGCGAAGAACAGGTTCTGCCGGATATTGCGCATGGTCGCGCGCGAGAGCCGCCGCGCCTTCACGATCCCGCGCAAATCACCGCGCACCAGCGTCACGCCGGCGCTCTCCATCGCGACATCGGTGCCGGTGCCCATCGCGATTCCGACCTGCGCTTGCGCCAAAGCGGGCGCGTCGTTGATTCCGTCGCCCGCCATCGCGACGACATGTCCCTCGGATTGAAGCCGCCTGACCTCGGCCGCTTTCGCGTCAGGCAAGACCTCTGCGCGAAAATCATCGACGCCCGCCTTCGCCGCGACCACGGCGGCTGTCGCGCGATTGTCCCCCGTCAGCATCACGATCCGCAGCCCCTCGCCGTGCAGCGCGCGAACCGCCTCGGCGGTCGAGGACTTGAGCGGGTCGCTTACGCCGATCGCACCGGCGGCGTGTCCGTCGATCGCGATCAGCATCACGGTCTGTCCGTCGCGCCGAAGCGCGTCAGCGCGCGCCTCGAGCGCGGAAGCATCGATCTTAAGCTCTGCGAACAGGGCGGCGTTGCCGAGTGCAACGCTGCGTCCCGAGACAACACCGGTCACGCCCTTGCCGGCAATCGCGCGAAAGCCTGCCGCTTCGTCGAGCGCGAGTCCGCGTTCAGACGCTCCTGCGAAAATTGCCGCGGCAAGAGGATGCTCACTGCCGCGCTCGAGGCTCGCGGCAAGCCGCAGCATCTCGTTCTGATCGGCAGAGTCCAGTGTCATCACCTGCGCAAGCCGCGGACGGCCCTCGGTCAGCGTGCCGGTCTTGTCGATCAAAAGCGTGTCGACTTTTTCTAAAATCTCGAGCGCCTCCGCGTTGCGCACCAGCACGCCTTCGCTTGCGCCGCGTCCGGTGCCGACCATGATCGCCATCGGAGTTGCGAGACCGAGCGCGCACGGGCAGGCGATAATCAGCACCGCGACCGCATTGACGACCGCATGGCCCAGCCCGAACCCCGCGGCGAGCCAAACGACGAAGGTAACAATCGCCGCAGCGGCGACACTCGGTACGAACCACGCCGCTACGCGGTCGGCGAGACGCTGAATCGGCGCGCGGCTGCGCTGCGCCGCAGACACCATCGCGACTATTTGCGCGAGCAGCGTTTCAGCGCCGACGCGCTCGGCCCGCATCACGAAGCCGCCGGTGGCGTTCACGGTCGCGCCGATTACCCGGTCGCCGGGTTTCTTTTCGACCGTAATCGGCTCTCCGGTGATCATCGCCTCGTCGATCGCGCTCGTGCCCTCGAGCACGACTCCATCGACGGGGACCTTTTCTCCCGGACGAACGCGCAGACGATCGCCCGGATGCACCGCGTCGAGCGGCACGTCGGATTCCGTACCGTCATCCGCGAGCCGACGCGCGGTCCGCGGCGCCAGGCCGAGCAGCGCCCGAATCGCGCCGCTGGTGCGGCTGCGCGCGCGCAATTCGAGCACCTGGCCGAGCAGCACCAGCACGGTGATCGACGCCGCCGCCTCGAAGTAGGTCGGAATCATTCCGTACGCATCGCGCATCGCGGGTGGAAAGATCTCCGGAAATACCGTTGCGACTACGCTGTACCCGTAAGCCACGCCAACGCCGCTTGCGATCAGCGTGAACATGTTGAGATTCATCGACTTGAGCGAGGCATAGCCGCGCTCGAAGAACGCCGCGCCAGCCCAAATCACGACCGGAGTCGCAAGTGCGAGCATCAGCCACGGCGCGACCGTCATCGGGACCACGCGCGCGACCCACGCCTGAGGCAGCATCCCGAGCGCGAGGACCGGGATCGTCAGCACTAGCGCGGCCCAAAAGCGTTTCGTCATGTAGGCGAGCTCGGGACTCTCTTCCTCACCAGCCGCAAGCGGAGACATCGGTTCGAGCGCCATCCCGCAAATGGGGCAGGCTCCGGGCGCGTCGCGGACGATCTCCGGATGCATCGGGCAGATGTACTTCGTTCCGGGCGGCGCCGCGGCGGCGCGTACGGCGGATTTCTGTTCGGCGGACGCCGCCGCCTCGGAGACGAACTCCTGCGGATTCGCCTTGAAGCGCGCCACGCACTTGTCGCTACAGAAGTGGTAGGAGATCCCCTCATGCACGATGACGCGATCGGTCGCGGCGGTATCAACTTCCATACCGCAGACCGGATCGATTCCGACCGCGGGCGGAACGGCGGCCGCGCCCGCGGGTCCGGCGTGAGGGTGCGATCCGTGATGCGAGTGGTCCATCAAAAGGCGCCTCTGGAGAAAAAGCTGTAATACCCCCCATCAGTATGGTACTCTCCGGGAGTATCTGGTGAAAGAGGAGCAAAGGCAAATGCCTGAAGGCAAAGAGTTAATCTCCGCGCAGGCGAAGAAGAAATCCCACGCCCGTCCCGAGCGTTTGCGGCTGGACCTGGCTGCGCGCCTGGAACGCGCCGAGGGCCAGTTACGCGGGATCAAGCGGATGCTTGGTGACAATGCGTACTGTATCGATGTCTTGCAGCAAATCTCGGCCGTGCGCCGCGCGCTGGACCGGCTCGCGCTGCTTATAGTTCGCGATCATCTCGAAAGCTGCGTGAGCGATGCGATCATGCGCCGCGGCGCGCAGGCAAAGATCAAGGAACTAGTCGTGACCCTCGACCGGTTCCTCGCTTGAACATGGCCGAAGATATCGCTCCCGAAGGCTCGTCACAGCGTCGCTCACGGCTCGCCGCGGAAATCGGCGCGCTGGTTTACATCGCGATTGTTGCGCAAGTGGCTTTCGCGACCGGCGCGGTTTACGTGATGTTTCCGGAGCTCGGGGCGCTGTCGCACGATGTCCTGACGCGGCCGCGCGGAAGCTGGGCGCGCGCACCGGTCGCGCTGGTCGTGACACCGATACTCACCGCGATCATCGGTATAATCGTGACCCGAACTTTGCTCTACGGATTTTTCTCCGTGATGCTGACGGTGGGCGGCGCGCTGATTGTGATCGCTGCGATGCGCTCGCCGATCGCTCCGGCGATCTCGGCGGGGTTGCTGCCACTGGTGCTCGGCGTCAAGAGCTGGTGGTATCCGCCGGGCATCCTCTTCGGCACTACACTTCTCGCCGCGCTTTCGATTGGATGGAGCTATCTGGATTCTGGTCGTCTGCTCGCGCGGCGCAACCGGGAACCGGCGGCGGGCGAAGACGCCGTTGAACAACATGCTTGAATCGGCGCCGTCGGGATCGCGATGGCTATGGGCGCTGCTGCTGTTCGTCGCGATAGCGATGGTCGCGGTCGATCTCACCGGGCTGCGCTTTATTCTGTTCCCGCCGCTGGTGGTGATCGCATACGAGATGCTCGGGCATCCTAACATCTGTCCGTGGGCGCGGCGTCCGCTGTCGCTGCCAATCGCGTGCTTTCTTACCGCGGCGGGAGGCTTAATCTGCCTGCGCGCGTTCGGAGCGAATGCGGGTGCGGCGGCGGCCGCGATGGTGTGGGGTATCGTGGTTCTGCGGTCCTTTGATTTGCACATTCCGCCCGCGCTGGCGATCGCGCTGCTGCCGCTGGTGATGGATCATCCTACGATCTTTTATCCGTTCTCGGTCGCTATCGGGACCGGATTATTGACTGTCTGGTTTCTGAATTACGCGCGGCTCTTCGACGCGATCGCGCGCGGGGCTTCGCGTGCGAGCGGCATCGGCGGCGTCAACTGAACCCGCGAATCGTTATTGCGCCACCGGGCGGAACAGCGCGCGCCATCGCGCGCGAAACCACGGCGCTCCGTCGCGAGTGCCGTACACGCTGGCCGCGACAGTCATTGCACCGTTCTGGATCCGGCAGTCGAGCATCGTGGTCTCATCGACATGAAACGTGCCGCCATTTTGGCCCGGCTCGACCCGGAACTCGTCGAACCCAAGCTGCGAGCGCAGGCGCGCGTATACTCTCCCGTCGGTCGCCAGCGTATCGACCTGGCCGTGCGCATGGATGATCTTGTCGGTCGGCTCGATTCCGGTTTCGCTGAAGGTCAGCGTGAACGGTCCGTCGCCGACCCTGCGGTAGCAGAGCCTATAGGTTTTTGGGGTCCAGTAGCCGACCTTGTGCCCGCCCGGCATGCGCTCGAGCGTATCGAGCAGTGTGACCTCGCCTTCCCAGCATCCGCGAAACACTGCGGGCAAAACCGGAGCCGTTTGCGTCATCATCGGGGGCGGCGGCGCCACGCTCGGTGCGGCGGGCGGCGCGGATATTGGCGCCGGGGCGGACGGCTGCGGCGCGGGCGCGATTTGCAAGGTGGCGCCTTCGGGCAGCGCGGGCGTGGCTGTCGATTGCGGCGGCGGCGCGAATCGGGGCGCGTTCTGCTCGCCGCCGGGAGAAGGCGCCTGCATTATACTTTGTGCAACCGCTCCATTAGCCGTGAAGGCGAGGCTCAACCCCGCCGCGGCCACAATCCGCAGTGTAACCCGCATAGACCCGCGAATAGTGCGCATGTACGATTCTGGCATCCGCACCCGATGGCGTCATCCATGAATGAAAAGCCGTACAATTTCGATTTCGAAACCATATGGTCTCAGTCGCAGGTCCCCGCGACCGGCCGGCGCGCCCAAGCGCAGCGGATCGCGAACGCGATGCGCCGCGTGATCGATCACCTGGTGCAGGTCGCCGCGCCCGAAGAGGACCTGCGCACCGCCGCCGACGCGCTGGAGAAATATGCCGATCGCCTGGCGAAATATCCAACTACGCGGGTGTACGAAGGATGGGCGGAAGCCGCCAACGCAGGCGACACGCACGTATTTTTCGATCACAGTCCACTTATCGGGATGGCGAATCCGCTGGCGCCGCCAATTCGGCTCGCGGTAGTTGGCGATCGGGTCGAGGGCCGCGCGACTTTCGGCGTCGCATACGAAGGCCCGCCCGGCCACGTCCACGGCGGTTATCTGGCCGCCGCGTTCGACGAGGTGCTCGGGATGGCGCAGTCGCTGACCGGGAATCCCGGCATGACCGGCACGCTCACCGTGCGCTATCGGCGTCCGACCCCCCTGCTCAAGGAGCTGGTGTTCGACGCGCGGGTTGACCGAGTCGAAGGACGCAAGATTTTCACGCTCGGGACCGTCTCATGCGAAGGCAAGCTGACCGCCGAGGCCGAGGGTGTGTTCATCGCCGTTGGCCACGAGCGCTTCATGGCGATGGCTTCGGCGTTCTCACGCGACGACTGAGCCTCGAAAATTTCTCGATCGATTAACGCGGAACGCCTGATATCCTGAGGGTATGAAACAAAGCTCTTCCATTTGCTCCGGGATAATTCTCGGAGCCGCGATTGGCGCCGCCGTCGGCTTCGCTCTCCAGAATCTTGGAGTCTGGCTCGCAATCGGCGCGGCGGTTGGGCTGGTGATCGGGGGAGCTGTCGGCCGCAAACGAAGCCTCAAGGTCTAATCAGTCCGGCCGAATCAATCCCGACAGTCCCGCGAACAGCAGCGGCGTCAGGATCCATCCGGCCAGAATATGCAGCCACAGGTACCACCGCAGAAGCGTTGCGCTGAGAGTCCCCGAGCCAGCGGAATCTGAAGCCGTATTACGCGCCTGCGCGGCGCGTGAGCGCGCGGGATGGCGCGGGTTCGGGCGCCAGAACATTCCCTGATGCAGATCGACCACCGGCAAAAAATTTTCCAACGAATAAACTAGCGCGTTGAACGGCGGATAATGCCGCGGCGTATCGCCCGAGCGCTCGAAGACTTCGTAGGCGGCCGCGTCGGTAGGCGTGATCACGCGCATTCGATATCCGGCGCCGAACAAAAGCGCGCCCAGGATCACGAATCCTCCGATCCACCACAGCGCGCGCAGCGGCTTGTAGCCGTAGCCGATGGTCGCCTCGAGCATCAGGTTCCACGCGCGTTCGGATGCGCTCAGATGCCCGAAGCGGCGCTGCGCGACACGCTGGGCGATCAGCACCTCGACCGCGCCGTCGTCGCGCCCTTCCTCTCGCAGCACTTTCGCAAGCTGGCGGAAGGGACGCGGGCGATATCCAGCGGGCTGCAACGCGAGCCATTGCAACCGTTCGGCGCCGGTAGCGGGACCGCCGATAATCGAGTTGTAAACGAACCCATTGACGTCCAGGTTTCCGGGCGCGGGCCAACTCTCGCGATCGTCGTAGAGTTCCTGCGCGGTAGTGTCTGCAAGATCAAGAATCGTCTGCGGCGTGTGCTTGATACCGTCCCAATAGAGAGGACCGGAGATTTGTGCGCGGTCGGCGTCGAGCCCGTTTGCGCCAGTTCCCGAAAACTTCGCATCCTTGAAGCTCAGCGACTGGCCGATTCGCGCCAGCCTGAAATCGACCGTTCCGTCGGTCGTGAACCCCTGATCGAATTCCGCGTCGTCGCCGATTCTTGCCTCCTGCGCCGAGATCGCGTCCGTATCCGCGCCGCTCACGTGCGCGCCCGACAAATCGAGGCTGCCGGTGATCTTCGTCCGGAAGATGCTTAACGTCGCGTAGCGGCCAAATTGCAGATCGAGGTCGCCGTCGATCGTCGCCACGTCGGCGTTTACTGTCCCGGTGCGGCTGGCGCGCAGATCGAGACTGCGCAGGTTCGAGTTTGACGCGTTGACTCCATCGGGAATGTAGCATTGGAAAATCGTGATCGGCTTGTCGATTCCAAGATATGAAAAATCCAGTTCGCCGGAGATTCGCGCGCCGGCAATTCCAAGTCCGCTCTGATCCATCAGCGCGTAAACCTGCGGATCAGCATAGAGCCAGCGCACAATGTCGGCGCGAACCGTGCGCTCGGGTCCCCACTTACCGGCCAGCGCCAGGTCGTTGACCGGATTGTCCGGACCGGCTGCGGGGCCGAGCCACTTGAGTTGGCGCTGCGGCGCCGCCCGCACCGTCATCCGCTCGGCCGCACTCAGAGCGCCAAAGCGCTCAGTGGCGAGCTGCTCGATCCGATCGGCGGCGGCGAGCGCCGGATCGCCAGCCGGAGGCGACTGCGCGGCGCGTGCGGATCGCGTCATCGCCGCGAGAATGATGGTGGCCACCAGAGAGATACAGACGATCGCAGTTTTCGAATTGCGCAAAGCGAATTGGCCGTCAGACGCCGGCCATCTCGAACCATCGGCGATCGAGTTTCGTAGTCGGACTCGCGCCAACATAGCCGGTGAGCGCGCCTGCGGCCTCGCGCTTGCGCCCCGTCTTAATCAGGCTCATGAAGTGTGCTTCGTGGAAGACACCGCGCTGCTCGTCGCTGCCGCCGCAAATCGCGATCTCCGGCAGGATCGCGCCGAGCGCGTCGGCCGCGCGATCGAAGTCGCCGCGCGCGTACGCAACGCATCCGCGCGCCTGGGCCATCCCGACCTGGTTCCAAACTCGCGCCGTGGCGCCATTCTGGCGCTCGGCATAGCGGCGCATTTCATCGAGCGCGCGATCGACCTCCGCCGACTCGCCTGCCCGCTCGAGCGCATACAGATAGATAGAGTTCAGGAACGGAAAGACCTGCTCGTGCACTTTGGCGCGCACGTGCGGCGCGATCTCACTCCAGCGTCCGCCAACGTCACCGCCCGCCAGCTCGACGTACCACAAGAGCAGGATCGCGTCGGTATGCTCGACGACCGCGTCCGGCTGAAAACCCCAGATATGCCGGCGGTACGCGTCGAGCACGCGGCCGAACTCGAGCCTGGTCCGATAGAGCGTCGCCAGATGGAACGTATTGTGCGACTGGATGTATTGCCCGAAGCGATCCCACGATGACGCATAGCGTTCCAGCGCCGCAACCCCTTCGGCTACTCGCGAGTCGCCTGCAAAGACGTGCGCCAGGCAATGCTGAGCCCACATCGTTAGCGGCTCCTGCTCCAGGGCCTGGACCGCCAGCTCTTCAGCCCGCGGGCGCATCGCATTGAGCTCGCACGCGAACGCGAGCATCGCCTGCGCGTGGCTCGAATCACGATTGGCGGGCGCGATCTTTTCCATGAAGCCGAGCTGGCGCGCGGCAAGACCGGTTTCAAAAAAATGAAACTCCGCGATCTTGGCCGCGAGCAGGTCGCGCGGCCACCTTTCGGCGATCTGCTCGTACGATCCGAGTGCGCGCATAAAGTCGCCCTCGCATCCCGCACTGACCGCGTCGATAAAAATCCGCTCGCGCTCGGTCAGATCGTCAATCCGCTCGCGCGCCCGCGCCAGATACTGATTCCCGCGGCGCGCTTGCACGGTCGATTGCGAAAGGGCGAACAGAGAAGCCGCGCACGCTTGCAGCATCGCGCAGTCGCGATGCGCGTCGGCGGCGGCGACGATCGCATCCATGCCGGACTTAAGCGCGACCGCGGCGTCGGTGTAGCGATCGATCGCGGCGATTGCTTCGTCGGAGCTTGCCGTGATCGGAAGGCCGCGCAGGTCGGTTCGAAGGTCGGTTCGCATGATGGGTCCACGGTGCGGTCCTGAGGGGCCGCGAGCGGTACCCACGAGGATAGTCAGCCCTTGGCGCGTATGCTAGCATCTCTGCGTCTGAATGAGTTTTCCGGAGGCGCTCGCGCAAAAACCCATGTTGGCCATCGAACGAAATAAAGCGGTATCGGCCCGTGGGTGCGCGTTCCTCCTGCTTCCTGCCCATTAGGTAGTATCAGAAACAGGAAATAAAAGGCGGCCCCGGGTGCATCGAGCATCCAGAGCCGCCTTTTTCATTTTCGCTTTGCGGCTCTTCTTTCCGGCTCTCAAATCGACGGACGACAGGAGACAGTTCAAATGCTGGTTGAAGTAAATCATCTGACCAAACGCTTCGGAAATTTCACCGCCGTCGATGACGTGAGCTTTGGAATCGAACCCGGCGAGATCATCGGGATGCTCGGGCCCAATGGCGCGGGCAAGACCACGACCATCCACATGATTCTCGGCCTCATCACGCCGAGCGAGGGCGAGGTGCGGATTTTCGGCCACGACATCCGGACGCATCGCGAGGAAATTTTGCAAGCGATCAACTTCACTTCGCCGTATGTGGCCTTTCCGTACCGGCTGACGGTGCTGGAGAACCTGCTGGTGTTCGCGCGGCTATATAACGTGCCGCGCCGGCGCGAAAAGATCGACGCACTGCTCGAAACCTTCGGCATCACCGATCTGCGCAATAAACCCGTGGCGCGGCTGTCGTCGGGCGAAAACACGCGCGTCGGGCTCGCCAAGGCGATGCTCAATGATCCGCGGCTGTTGCTGCTCGACGAGCCGACCGCGTACCTCGACCCGGAGATCGCGTGGCAGGTGAAGGAAATGATGATGCGGGTGCAGCGCGAGCAGGGCACCACCATCCTGTACACCTCGCACAACATGGCCGAGGTCGAGCAGATGTGCAGCAGGATCGTGTTTCTTAATCACGGCCGCGTGATCGCTCAGGGCAGCCCGATCGAAATCACGCAGGCGATTCTCAAAGAAGAACGCGACGAACCCGCGCTCGAGGAAGTCTTCCTGCGCATCGTGCGGGAAAGGATTAGTGCATGAAACTACATCGCGTAATGGCGGTAATCGTTCGCCACTGCTATGAGGCACGGCGCAACATTGATCGCTTCATGGACATGGTTTACTGGCCGGTACTGGATATCATCCTGTGGGGCTTCTTCACGATCTATTTGAGCCAGGGCAATCGCCTGCGCCCGGACCTGGTGAGCTTTCTGCTCGGCGCGGCGATCCTGTGGGGAATATTTTTCGCGTTCCAGCGCGACATGACGGTTGGTTTTCTCGACGAGCTATGGGCGCGCAACATGATCAACCTGTTCTCCTCGCCGCTGGGCGTGTGGGAATACATCACGGGGCTCATCTGCGTGAACGTGGTCAAGGTGATCGTCGGTTTTGCGTGCGCCAGCGCGATCGCGATCGTAGCCTACAGGTTCAATATCGTGCCGCTGCTCGGCGCGTTCCTGCCCTACATGCTGAACCTGATCCTGTTCGCCTTCGCGATCGGGATCATCATGGCCGGGCTGATCGTGCGCTACACGACGCGAATCCAGACGCTGGCGTGGAGCTTCGCGGGACTGCTGCAGCCGGTCTCGTGCGTGTTCTATCCGATCAAATCGCTGCCGCGCGTGCTGCGCGCGATCGCCTGGATGCTGCCGACGACGCATGCGTTCGAAGGGATGCGCCAGATACTGGCCGGCGGCGGATTCTCGCGCGTCCACTTCTGGTGGGGCATCGGCCTGAACGCGAGCTACTTCGCGGCCGCGATCCTGTTCTTCAACTGGATTTTCGCCTCGGCCCGCAACAAGGGGCTGTTGGTAAAAATCGAGTGAGGCCTCGTTATTTCTGAGCAAATATTTCCGCGGACGAACGGTCGCCGAAGCCGAGATCAAGTATGTCGCGCCATGAGAGCATGGTGCGAACAGCATCCGGATTAAGCAGGAGGAAATTTGCCGCCAGAGCTTCGTCGGGACGACGACTTACGGCGTTTCGCAGCGAAAGATGCAGAGCAGAACCCTCACCCGCGCGTCACGGCGATTGCTGAAAAGATCAATCGCCGCGCCGCGCCTCCTTCCGCCGCGCAGCAAATCGCGAGCTTCCGCCGCAGGGCTTGACTGCTGAACGCGGCACGGCTGGTTCTTAGGTGGCACAGGCTTTAGCCTGTGTTCTTAGGACCTCAGAATATGGGTGTCATCATCTGAGTTCAGAGAGTTTTCATGAGCCGGATGGAAATTCCAGACTCAGATCCTCAACACTTTACCGATCCCTGAAAAGTTTGAAGAGGCGGCGAAGAGCCGAAGACACAGGCTAAAGCCTGTGCCACTTAAAACTCGCGCTGAGTCATACCGGCCCGCTGACGCATTTCGGTCAGCCGCTGCTGAATCATCATCTGATCGACCAGTTCATCGACTTCCCGCCGCAACCCTTCGCGATCGATCCGGCGATCAATCCAATCTGTCAATGAACCGGTTTCACCGGCCTGTCGTCTGTTCATCGCGGTTCTCATGCCGATCCAGATTTATCACATAGACGCTATCAGCTTTGCTCATCTCCTGGGCATATCCACCGCGCCTACCGCGTATGCGACCGTCGCGGATGAGGTCAGTAGCTCGGCCGTGGATTGGACCATCGTCAGGCGCGCGTTCGCGAGCGCGGTGTCGGCGGTCAAAAGCTCGACGATCGTGCTGAGCCCCTGCCGATAGGTATCGAGGTTGTCGTTGTATGACTCCTGCGCGGCGGCGAGCAGCGCCTGCGCGAACTGATATTTCTTCACCGCGGTCTGAAAGTCGTAGTACGAACGCCATACTTCCGCGATGGTTTCGATTTCGAGCGACTTCACGCTTTCGCGCTCGGCTTTGCGATTGGCCTCTGTGCGGCGATCGTCGTCGAGACGGCTGAAGCCGGTAAAGATGTCCCAGCGCAGCGTGAGCAACGCCTCGTATTGCGGCGACGCACTCTTGATCGTGTTCGAGTTCGAAAACGTGTACCACCACGCCTGCTCGCCATAGTTGGCGTCCGCCGTCAACACTGGAAACCATTCGGCATGCGAGCGCTTCACCGCGGCTTCGCTGGCGCGATACTTCGCCGCTTCGGCCTCCAGGTCGGGACGCTCGCGAACCGCCTCAGTGATCAACTGCTGGACTTCCTTGCCGAGCGTCTTCGGCACCGGCTGATTGTCGAGGCTCTGAATCTCGAGCGGCTCATCGGCCGCCACTCCGACCGCGACCGCGAGTCCCGCGCGCGAATCGTTCACTAGAGTGTGCGCGCTTTCGAGCTGGAACTCGGCCTGCGCCTCAGTCTCGCGCGCGAGCAGCAGCGCGGGCTCGGTCGCGAGTCCCAGGTTTACGCGGCGGGAGACCGCTTCCAGGTCGGTGCGCGCGAGATCGACGTTCTCGGTCGCGGCTTGCACGGCAGCCTGCGCGGCGGCCAGCGAGTAGTAGTTGCTCTGTACCTGGTACACTACGGTCTGCATCGTTCGATTAAAGCCAAAGTTCGCGGCCGCGAGTTCCTGGCGCGCCAATTCGGAGTCCGCACTGCGCCGGCCGAAATCCAGCAGGGTATAGGTCAACTCTCCCATCGGCGAGACGGACCATTGCTTGATTACCGCAGGTCCGGGAACGACCTGAAACAGCAGGCGGTTGTAGCCGGCGTCAGTCTCAAAGCCAACCCGCGGATAATAAGGCGCCTGAGCGATTCCATAAGACGCGGCCGCCGACCGCGCCGCTTGCCACGACTGGCGCGTGCTCGGATTTAGCCGCAGCGCCAGATCGATCAGCCGCGGCAGGTCATAGTGCGATCCGGTCACCGTCGAATGATCCTGAGAGGCTGCCTGCGCAATCTCCTGCGTCACCGCGGCCACGTGATACTGCGGCTGCTGTTGCGCGACCGGACTCCACTGCTGATCGGCCGCGGCCGGCGAGTACAGATCAGGCGTGATCTCGGGCCGCTCGGCGTAGCTGGCGCATCCCGCGATCGAGGCGGCAAGAATCAGCATCACCGCGCGCTTCGGAATTCCCGCACGCCGCAGTTTGCGCCGCTTACGGGCGACCGTGCGAGGGTTGCAGTTTGTGATCGTTTTCAGGTGCATAAAGGCCCCCAAGATGGTGCTTGCCAAGTCCGTCGGTCCGGTTCATCCGGGCCGCGGCCGGCACAAGCCTAACCCGGCTGCGCTCCGAAATCGCGCCGATCGAAGAAAATTTTCCTCGCCCCAGGATGATGCTTGCGCGCGATCCGACGCGTAGAATCTTCCGGCATGATTCATCGGGCACCATCGACCCCGCTGCGGCTGGGGATCGCGGTATTCGCGCTGTGCGCGGCGCCGGGATGCGATCCAATCGTCAATATCGCGGGCGCAAATTTCCCGAGCTGGCTCGTCGCCGCGATCGTGGGTGCGGCGCTCACCGCTTTGCTGCGGCCGGTCTTCGCCGCTTCCGGGCTCGAGCGCTATATGTGGCCGCTGCCGGCGGTTTACGCGAGCCTGGCGATTCTGCTCGGATGCATCTTCTGGATAATCTTTTTTAACCGGGTGTGAAGGGCGGCGCAGTGGCTCCTGGAAACGAAGTAGCGGCGGATAATCCAGCGCTGAAGGCGATCGGAAGATTGCTCAGCCTCACGATTATCGTGGCCGCGATCGTCGCGATCCTGCTGGTGACGCGGCTCTATTACATCTATCCGCGCACCGACGACGCCTACGTCCGCGCCAATCTAATCGGCGTCGCGCCGCACGTCAGCGGGCCCATAATCAAGCTCCCAATCGTCGACAACCAGCACGTCCACAAGGGCGATATGCTGTTCATCGTCGATCCGCGACCATACCAGGCAACACTCGATTCGCTCATTGCCAAGCTGCAACTGACCAACCTGCAGATAAGCGGGCTCGACGACGCGATTCGCGCCGCAGGCTCCGAGCAGAAGCGCCGCGAGGCCGACCTGGCATACGCGCGCCAGTATCTGCATCGCATCGAGCCGCTGCTTGCCAAGCATTACGTCACCGCCAACGACGTCTTCGATGCGCGCAGCAAGCTGCGTGCGGCGGAAGCCGCGGTGGAAAATTCGCGTGCGACCGTCAGCCAGGCACAAAGCGAGCTTGGCCAGTACGGCGATATCAACGCGCGCCGCAAGCAGGCCGAGGCCGACGTCACCAACGCACGCCTGAATGTTAACTATTGCTACGTGAGCGCCCCGTTCGACGGTTACGTCACCAATCTCAATATCGCAGTCGGACAGTACGCCAACGAGGGCAGGGACGTGCTGAATCTGATCGATAACCGGGTCTGGTACGTGGTCGCGAATTTTCGCGAGAATTTTCTCGGCAATATCCGCCCCGGAATGACCGCGCAGATCTATCTGCTCAGCTATCCCGATCATCCGTTTCGAGGAACCGTGCAGGGCGTCGGATGGGCGCTGTACCAGCAAAACGGAGCCAGCGTTGAAGGGCTTCCTCAAGTCGAGCCGACGCTCAATTGGGTTCGTTTGTCGCAGCGCTTCCCGGTGCGGATCACACTCGACCCCGGCAATCCGGAATTTCCGCTGCGCACTGGTCAGACCGCGGTCGTGACGATTCAGGGTTTCCGCTAGTCCGATGGCGGCCGCGCCGGGGATCGAACTACGCTCACGCCGGCGACTAAAAGGACTCGCGGCCGCCGGTGTGCGTCGAATCACGGATGGCGTGGACTCGCTATTCGGCGCCCTCGCGCTCGATCTCGAGCCGCATCCTCGGCGCACCGTCTCGGCCTTTCGCACCGGGATAATCTGCGCAATCGGATTCGGCCTGATGGCGGCGGCGCATGTCGATGCGCTCCTCGGGCCATACGTGTTGTGGACCGTCGCGTCAGCAGGCGGCGTGAGGATCACACCGTTTAAGGGGCTGCGCTTCGTCGTCGTTACCGGTGCGATGCTGGCGCTGTCGGTGCCACTGGCGGGGCAGCTCTCGGAGACGCCGTGGCTGATGCTTCCGTTCCTGTTTGTGGCCGCGTTCGTTTTTCGCTACGTCCTGTCAGCGTTTCGGCTTCCATATGCGTGGGTGATCGTCGAGATAACCTTTCTGACCTCGTTCTATCTGGTGGTATTCGACCCGCAGGGTTTCGGAGTCGAAGCGGCTTCGACGTTCGGCGGCGTGGTCATCAGCGTTATCCTGATCTCGCTATTCGATATGGTGCTGTGGCCGAACCCTGCCGACGCGGAGCTGATCGCGATGCTGGGGCATAACCTTAGCCGCACGCGCGCGCGGCTCGACGTAGCGGCGGCCGCCTTTTTCGCGCCGCCGGGAGACTCGGGCGTGCGAATTCCGGGATTCCTCTCTGACATACCCGCGCATCTGGCGCTCCTCGAACGCGCGGCGCAGGAGGGCGCGACGCCCGAGCGGCGGGCCGTGCTGCTGGGCGCGATCACACTGGCCGAGCGGCTGCATATCGCGGTCGATAACCTGATTATCGCCGCGATCGATCCGCTGCCGCGGGTTGCGCGCACGATGGTGCGGCCCGAAGTGGAAGTGCTGGTTCGTGCGCTCGACGCGGCACTTGCCGAGCGCGCGGCCGAACGCGCGCGTGGCGAAATATCCTATGGTGAGAACCGCACCGCGATCGCCGTCGGCGCCGTGCAGCCCGCAATCGCCGCGCTCGAGGCGCGGATCGCGATAGTTCGCCCGGCCTTGCTCGCACAGTCAACCACGGTCGAGGCCGCCAACCTGGGTTCTTTCGCAAACGGACTGCGGCAGATCGGGGAACTGCTGATCCACGGTCTGGAAGAACCATGGCTATCCAATGAGGTCACCGGCCCGACGCGGCGCCATGGACGCGACCCGGCGCTGGTCCGCTACTCGCTCAAGGTGGCGCTCGCGATCGTGATTGGGTTCGTCATCGGCATCACGACCCAGCGCGCCGACCTGTCGGTGATTATCACCACGGTAATCATCGCCGGATTGCCCACCTACGGCGCGACGCTCGGTAAAATGCTGTTGCGGCTACTGGGCAATGCGCTGGGCGGCGCGATCGGGCTGCTCGCAATTATTATCGTGACGCCCAACTTCGAGACCCTTCCGATCTACATGATGGTCGCGTTCCTCGGGTTGTTCACGGCCGCTTACCTTGGACTCGGCAACGGACAATTCGCATATGCAGGCCGCCAGATGGGCGGCGCATTCGTATTCACATGGGCAGGAATCAGCCCGAGCGAAGCCATCACGACGCCGCTCTATCGGGTATGGGGAATTATCCTCGCGATGCTGGTGCTGACCGCGGTGTTCATCCTGATCTGGCCGGAATATGCAGGCGACTCGCTGCTGCCGCGGCTGCGGAAGATTCTGCACGCCACGCTCGACCTGATGCCGGGCGGTGCGGACTCGTTATCGGTAAGGAAACTCCACGAGACCAGCGAGGGTATTACGCGCGAGCTCGCAGACCTGCTCGGGATCGCAGACGATGCGCGGATCGAGGGGCGTTCGAGCCGAATCGATCCCGACGCTACTGTCAACGCTTCGGGCACCCTGCGCCGCATCGCGCATCGCCTGAGCGCGATCAGCAGAGAGCGCATCCAAGCGCCGCTGCCCCCGCTATCGGCACAAACCGAAGCTGCGCGCGACCGGCTATTAGCTGCGATGCGCGCGCGGCTGGAATCATGGCGCGACCATTTTGACGGACCGAACTGCCTCAGCAGCCGCGCCGCGCGTGCGATTTCGGGCAACCGCGTGGCCGACGACATCGAGGCTCCCTTGAACGACTTCACCCAAGGCGTCGGCGCGAACGGCTTTGCGCAAATTGCCCAATGGCAAACGCCGATGCGGCTTCAGCTAATGTCAGAGATCGCGTCGCTGCGGCGTTTGGCGCAACTGTTCTGGGACCTTGACGACGTACTCGCTCGCGTCGCGGCTGCAGGAAGCAATGCGCGCTCGCTCGCGGCGCCGACCCGCATTTAGGACCGTCCGCGCGTAGTCTGCTGGTCCTTCCAAGGCGCGGGGTGGCATACGAGGGTCGATATCTCCTCCCGTCAAATCCAATGTTGGCGGCCACGCAGTGCGACACGCAGACCGTCCACGTAAAGGGCATCGAGCGCGAGATCGCAGTTCACGCAGTGCGCGCCCGACACTAAGGTCTCGACACAACTGGTTCACCGAGGGGCTTCGACACCGCTCGATCTGAAAGACTCCGACGAGCTGCTCGAGAAGTTGAGCGTGGTCTCTGGCGTCGATACCCTTCGCGCTTCGGCCAAAGCCCTCGATTCAGACTTGTCTTAGCGAAGGTCTTTTTTTCGCGTTCGGCTACGGGTGCGGCGCGGAGCCTGGGGGATACTTGGTCAGCTTGCGGTCGTCGTCGTCGGCGAGGATCGGATGGCGCAGGCATTCGCCCTTGAGCCAACGATTCGTTACGTCGTCGCTGAGCGCGACGCCCTGCGCGTCCACTGCCCAGGTGCGGCGATTAATGGTGTTGTGATTGAAGGTTTTGCCGCATCCGCGGCAGGTGAAACCGAGCCGTGAGCCGCCGCCGGCAACGATCGATTCAAGCGTCCTGACTCTCCATTCGTGGGTCCGCCAGGCTGAGATCGGTTCCGACTGCATATTGCCTCCACGGGCGATGGTTACAAAGTTTTTCGAGCGCGCGATTTTCGGGGGCGCTTTCTGTCAGCCCTGCGTGACGGCCGAGCGGGCCTTGCCGCAGGTCCGGCGTTTTGTGATTAACGACGCTTGCGGGAACCCTTGGTGGCAGGTTCGTCTTTGGGCCGATATTGATCGACTTGCAGCTTTCTGCCGGAGAGTTCGGTGTCATGAAAGAAATGCGCCGCATTGATCGCGTCGTCAACCTCGATCATCTCGACGAAACCAAACCCGCGCGACACGCCCGAAAGCTTGTCGGTGATAACCAACGCTCCGCCGACTTTGCCAACGCGCGAAAACAGCGTGGTCAAATCATCGCGCGTAACCGATTCGGCCAGATTACCAACATAGACTCTGGGCACGTCGTAACCTCCATGGATGAACGGAACGTGGACGCGCGGAACCATTTCATGCGGCTAAAAACACCGCGTCCGCGTCCCCTTTCTCGAAAATGACTGGGCGGGCATCGCCTGCCCGCCCAGCTTGGTTATGATATTACCAGCGGTTTCCGCCGCCGCCACCTCGGCGCTCTCCGCCTCCACCACCGCCGCCGCCACCACCACGACGCTGTCCGCCGCCTCCACCACCGCCGCCTCCGCCAAAGCCGGATTCACGCGGCTTGGCTTCGTTGACGCGGATGTTGCGTCCCTTGAGCTCGGTCTCGTTCAGGAGCTGGATTGCCTTTGCAGCTTCCTCCGGCGTCGACATCTCGACGAATCCGAATCCCTTTGACTGACCCGAGAACTTGTCCGTGATGACCGCAGCGCTCTGAACCGCGCCGGCCTGCGCGAACAGGTCTTCCAGATCGTGGCTAGTAACCGAGTAGGCAAGGTTGCCTACATACAATTTGCTGGGCATTAAGTGCCCCTCCATCAGTAAATGCCGGGAAGCAATCGAACAGAGACCCCGGGACCATCCCGGGTCTGAGTACAGGAAGGCATCCGAGCGTTATGCCTTAATGATAGGTTTTTTCTGCGCGTGAGGATAGAGGCCAATTCACGAAACCGCCGGAACCTCAACAAACGCGCGGATTTCGGCCGCCTTCGGTAAGCGGCGCGTGCGCACCCCGCGCCGACGTAATGAAGCCTCGGGTTGACGGATGAATCGGCACGGCCTTTAATGCGCCCATGGCTGGAATTGTTTCATACGGCTCATATATCCCCTATCGGCGGCTCAAACGCGCCGCGATTGCGCAGATGCTGGGAGTTGCCGCTTCAAAGGGCGAGCGCTCTGTCGCCAGCTTCGATGAGGATTCGGCTTCGATGGCGGTCGAAGCGGTGCGCGACGCGCTGAAGGCGGCTCCTGCGGCGTCCGCGCCGATCGGAGCACTGATCTTCGCAACCACGACGCCGCCTTATGGTGAAAAGCTCAATGCCGCGATTGTGGCCGCCGCCACCCGGATGCCGCCCAATATCCGCGCGGTCGATCTGACCGGCTCAGTCCGCGCGGGAATCTCCGCGATTCTGCAGGGTGCGGACGCCGCGTCCGGCTCGAAGACCAACGCAATCGTCGCGATCGGCGACGCGCGCCTGGGCGCACCCGAGGGCAAGGCCGAGCAGCAAAATGGCGACGGTGCGGTAGCCTTCGTGCTCGGGACCGAACACGTCATCGCGGAAATCGAAGCCACCGCATCGCTCACCCGCGAGTTCATGGACACCTGGCGCGCACCCGGCGAGCGCTTTGGGCATTCGTGGGAAGAGCGCTTCACGCTAACGCAGGCGTACTCTCCCCTTTTGGGTAAAGCGATTGCCGACGTTCTGGCCAAGGCGAAGGTCGCACCCGGCGATCTGACCAAAGTCATCCTCGACGCGCCTAATCCGCGCGCGGCTGACGAGATTATCCGCGGGATGAAACTCGACCCGCCGAAGCTCGGCGACAACTTCGCGCTTACCGTCGGTCAGACCGGCGCCGCGCATCCGGGGTTGATGCTCGCGGGCGTGCTGCCTTCTCTTAAGCCGGGCGAGCGCGTACTGGTCGCCTCCGTCGCCGACGGCGCCGACGCGATCCTGCTGCGCGCGACGCCGGCGATCGCGAGCTTCAAACCGATCCGGTCGGTCGGGATGCAGATCGAATCCAAGGGTGACGTGACCTACGGCAGCTACCTCAAGTGGCGCGAGATCCTGCCGACGGAACCTCCCCGGCGTCCTGATCCGGAACGTCCCGCCGGTCCTCCGATGCTCCGGTCGCAGCAGTGGAAGTTTGGCTTCGTCGGCTCGAAGTGCACTGCGTGCGGAACTCCGCAGCTTCCGCCCCAGCGGGTATGCTTCAAGTGCCGCGCGTTCGACAAGATGGAGCCGTACGCGTTTGCGGATCGCACCGCAAAAATCGCGACCTACGCAATCGACCGGCTGGCATTCTCGCTCAATCCCCCCACGGTCAATGTTGTGATAGACTTCGAGGGCGGCGGACGCTTTCTGTGCGAGATGACGGATTGCGAGCCCGAGAAAGTTGCGATCGGTGACGAAGTGGAAATGACATTCCGCCGCCTGTTTACTGCCGACGGCGTTCATAACTATTTCTGGAAGGCACGGCCTAAGCGCTAGGCGCGAGGAGAACGGTTCATGGCAAGCAGAGGAATCAAGGATCGCGTCGCGATCATCGGAATGGGATGCACCAAGTTCGGCGAGCATTGGGACAAAGGACCCGAAGATTTGCTCTGCGAAGCCGCCTATGAGGCCTACGCCTCGGCTGGAGTGAACCCGGACGACATCGACGCCTACTGGCTCGGCACGATGGGCTCGGGAATCTCGGGACTGACACTCTCTGAGCCGCTCAAGATTCAGTACAAGCCGGTTACCCGGGTCGAGAACATGTGCGCGACCGGGTCCGAAGCGATGCGCCAGGCGTGTTACGCGGTTGCGTCGGGTGCGTTCGATATCGTGATGGCGATAGGAGTCGAGAAGCTCAAGGACTCGGGCTACTCGGGCCTTGTGATGTCCGCGCCGCCCAACGACGGCACCGACGGGAACATGACGGCGCCGGCGTCCTTCTCGCTGCTCGCACCCGCGTACTTCAAGAAGTACGGACTCGATCCCGACAAGGGCAAGGACGTCCTTTCGCGTATCGCGTGGAAGAATCACAAGAACGGCGCAAAAAATCCCAAGGCGCAGTTCCAGAAAGAAGTGCCGATCGAGACGATCAAGAACTCGCCCAAGATCGCCGACCCGCTCGGGATCATGGATTGCTCTGGCGTGTCGGACGGCTCGGCGGCGGCGATAATCGTTCGCGCCGAAGACGCGCACAAGTACTGCAAGAATCCGATCTACATCAAGGCGCTGTCGTTCGTCGCGGGACCGGCGGAGGGGCCGCTGTCGCAGGACTATGACTTCACGACCTTCCGCGAAGTCGTCGCCTCGGCGAAAGACGCGTACTCGCAAGCGGGAATCACCGACGCTCGCGCGCAGATCAGCATGGCCGAAGTCCATGACTGCTTTACTCCGACCGAGCTCGTGCTCTACGAGGATCTCGGCTTCAGCAGGCGCGGGACCGCATGGCAGGACGTGATGGACGGATACTTCGACCTCGACGGCAAGCTCCCGGTGAATCCGGACGGCGGCCTCAAGTCATTCGGCCATCCGATCGGCGCCTCGGGCCTGCGCATGATGTACGAGATGTGGCTCCAATTCCGCGGCGAAGCCGGCAAGCGCCAAATCAACGACCCCAAGCTCGGACTTACGCACAACCTCGGCGGCGCCCCGGGCCGCTGCGTCAGCTTCGTATCGGTAGTAGGCCGCGAAATCGGCTGAGTGATAGTTTCTACTATCCAAAAAAGGCGGTCCAGCCGGACCGCCTTTTCTTTTATCGGGCCGTTGACGACGGCATGTTGGCGGGTTCTTCCAGATAGTTACCGGCGGCGAATTTCACTGGTCCATCGCCTTCCTCGAAGATCGTGCCTGCAGGGTTGCCGCCGGCGGCCACCGTCTCGATCTGTTTGCGAAAAAACCGCCGCAGCATCGCGATACCGCGGTCTGAAGACGCAAGATGCTCTTCGGAGTGATACGTGATTGCTCCCTGTCCGGTTTGCGCCTCCCAATCGCCTGGCTTGCGCTGCCGCTCCTCTTCGGACATGTCCTGCCAGCGCCGATTCCCACTCATGAGACCTTTCGGCGGATAATAAAGAGGTCCGGATTTCGTGGCACGGCCGGCAGTGAAAATTCGGTAGTGCGTGTCGTCGATAGGAAGCGTCCAACCAATCGATTCAACGGGCCTATTGAACCCCGTCGCCCACGGGTTCGGAACCACGCGCAGCGTCGGCATCGCCACTTCGGTGACGCGCCGGAATACTTTGCCCTCGAGGTTTCTGATCTGCGTGCTGGTAACGCCAATTGGCGAAGGCTCGAAGGAAACATCGGGCATCTGAGCCATCTCGGGAATAAACTGGATTCCACTAAATGCCGAATGAAGGATCGCGACGTGATAAGGGTCCATCACGTTTTCCCAATGCTGAAACCAGTTGCAGGGCGCGATCACATCGCCGCCTGATCCGAGGCTCCTGCCGTCCGGTTCGATCCATTCATCGGGCTGTAAGACCTCCAGCGCCTCATATCGGGGAAGTATAGGTATGCGATCCGATGGGCCGAGATAGGCGAACACGAGGCCGTAACGTTCGCGTACCGGATACCATGGCTGCCGATAGTTGTCGCGCTTGTCGCCGCCGCCCGGTTCGCAGGGCTGATCGAGGCATCGGCCGTCCGGGCTGAATAGCCATCCGTGATAGCAACATCGAATGCCGCGTTCTTCAACTTTCCCGTAGTACAAAGTGGTGCCCCGATGACAGCATCGCGGATAGACGAGGCCAAATTCACCCGTTGGCGTCTTGAACAGAATCAGATCCTCGCCGAGCGCGCGCATCGCGACCGGAAGCTCGCCGACTTCCGATGCAACCGCGATCGGATGCCAATAGCGGCGCAGTAGCTCACCGCTTGGCGTGGCCCTGACGACTGATACCAAATCGAGATCGGCTTGGGGCTGGGAAAGGTAGTAGGCCGAACCGCTTTCATCCTGCGAATTACTTTTGTTCACTGCTGTAACCTCTGGCGTTTCACGCGAATGGATGGTGGCAAACCGATCCGGGCGTGATTGTACCGCTCGAAGCGGCTTTTGCGCAGCGTTCTCTATGCGCGCGCCCTAGTCCTCCTCGTTGAGTTTCGCGGCGCCCGGATCGTCCATCGATGATTTGAAATGAGATCCAAGGTCAATCCCTTTAACCGCACTCCGGAGGAACATATTGCACAAAGCCTATTTTTGGATCGAATTCTCCCGTCGCTTCCCATTGACCGTTGCCTTTGCACAGAAACTTGAGACCGCGATCTTCGAACGCCGCGTTGGAAATCGGCGGGTCCTTTTTTGCGGCGCCTCGGCCGAGTGTGACATTGTTCACCAATCCTGACGCCGTGTCGCCGACCGCAAAAACCTCCGCTGCTATCTTCAAATAAATTCGCGAGTCGTCCTTGAAGAACTCAACGCGTGGCGCGGACATGAGCGCGTTGCCGTCCATTGCCAGGGTTAGGGTTGAATGATCAGCGGCTATTGAAAACCTGTGGTGAGTGGATAGATTCCTCGGGATTGCTCTGAACTTGAACTCGTGGGCCGATTCCTCCGTTGTGATGAACGGCTGTGCCTGAAAGTTGCTCTGGTCCCAGCGCATCAACCCGACTTGTAGCATCGATGGATGCTGGGTCGTGTTCTTTAAGTCGCTGACCATAAGCCAAACACAGTACCACCCCCTATTATTGCGAACTTTGGGCAGCGTCAGATTTGCGCTAAAAACAAAATCCTCCCCGAGGTCGATAGGATACGTGAGCGCGGCAGCGCCGTTCTCTGACTCGTGATGGACCACACGCGAATGGCTCCCGGCGGGCTCGGCGGCGAATGAAGGCGTCAATTGCGGCGTACAGATCGCGGCGATGCAGAGAAGCGAGAATATGCACCCGATGAAGCGTTTCACGTCAGACGCCAGCTGTGATTCGCGCTAGTTGCGATTATCCAGGCCCATGCGGCGGGCGATTATTACCTTCATGATTTCGTTGGTGCCCGCGTAGATCGATTGCACCGCCGCGTCGGCGTAGTCGGTCGCTACCGGATACTCCATCATGAAGCCGTAGCCGCCGAAGAGTTGCAGGCAACTGCTCGATACGCGCTTCAGCAGGTCCGTCGTCCACCACTTCGCCATGCTGACCTCGGTGACCAGCTCCTCGCCGCGCACGTGCGCCGCCATCAGGCGATCGACGAATACGCGCCCGACTTCCACCTCGGTCGCCATCTCGGCCAGCCGGAACTGCGTGTTCTGGAACGACGAGATTGGCTGGCCGAAGGCGCGGCGCTCCTTGGTGTACGCGATCGTGTCGTCGAGGCATCGGCGCGAGCTCTCGACCGCGCCGATCGCGGCCACCAGTCGTTCCTGCTGCAGCTTCTCCATCAGCATCTTGAATCCCTGCCCCTCTTTGCCGAGCAGGTTCTGGATCGGAACGCGGCAATCCTCGAAAAACAGCTCGCTGGTGTCCTGGCCTTTCAGCCCAAGCTTGTCGAGCTTGCGCCCGCGTACGAAGCCGGGTGCGTTGCCCTCGACCAGAAGGAGGCTGATTCCGCGATGCGGAGGGTTCGCGTTCGGATCGGTCTTCGCCACGACGATCATCAGATCCGCGAGCTGTCCGTTCGAGATGAAGATCTTCGAGCCGTTGATAACGTAGCTGTCGCCGTCGCGGCGCGCGGTGGTGCGGACCGCGGCCAGGTCGGAGCCGGTGCCCGGCTCGGTCATCGCGATCGCAAGGATCAGCTCGCCGCTGATCGCGCCGGTTAAATAGCGATGCTTCTGTTCGGCGCTGCCGTAGGTGTTGATGTAGGGCATGCAGATGTCCGAATGCAGCCCCATCATGAGGCCGTGGGCGCGCACCCTCGCAAGCTCCTCGATCACGATCGCGTCGTAGAGGAAATCGGCGCCGGCTCCCCCGAACTCGGCCGGAGCATTCGCGCCCAGGTAGCCCGCGGCGCCGAGCTTGCGCCATGAGTCGCGGTCGCTGATTCCGGCGCGATTCCACTGCTCCACTTTGGGTTCGATCTCCTTTTCGACAAACCTGCGCACCTGGGCGCGAAACAGCTCATGCTCTTCGGTGAAAATTTCCCGTCGCATATCCGGCTCCTTAATGCTGAAATAGTAATCGCGCGCGGGCATCGTGAAGGCAAGCGAGAGCGGCGAGCTGATAGGTAAACGATGCGTAAAGGATTCGCCCGAGGCTGACATACCGACCGTTTAGTTTGTGGCTTTTGCAATGCCGAGCGGGACGTGGTAGCAGCTTTGAAGATTTGCCTTGCGCGGCGCCGACGCGCCGGAAGCTCCTTGGAGGAAAACGCATGAAAGTTGGCGGTGCAGTAATTTTCCAAAACCCGATGAATGTTCGTTCGGACCGCGACGTCTATCGCGAGGATCTCCGGATCGGAGACCTGTACGAACCGCTCGGATTCGATTCGATCTGGAGCGTCGAACATCATTTCGACGACTACACGATGTGCCCCGACGTGCTGCAGTTCCTGAGCTATTACGCCGGCCGCACCAAGAACATCCAGCTTGGCTCGATGGTCGTGGTGGTGCCGTGGCACGATCCGATACGCGTGGCCGAACAGGTCTCGGTGGTTGACCATCAATCCAACGGCCGCATGATCCTGGGACTGGGCCGCGGGCTTGCGCGGATCGAGTACGACGGCTTCCGGCTCGAGATGGGCGAGTCGCGCGAGCGCTTTATCGAGTATTCGACCGCGATTCTCGAAGCGCTCGAGCGCGGGTACATGGAGTACGACGGCACCTATCTGAAGCAGCCGCGGCGCGATATTCGTCCCAAGCCGTTCAAGTCGTTCAAGGGCCGCACCTACGCCGCCGCAGTCTCGCCCGAGTCGGCGCGAATCATGGCCAAGCTCGGCATCGGTATCCTGATCATCCCGCAAAAGCCATGGGAAGCTGTCGCGCAGGAGCTGGCCGAGTACCGAACGATCTACAAGCAGGTGAACGGCGGCGAACCGCTGCCGACGATCGCGGCGGGATGGACGTACTGCGACAAGAACCGCGACCGCGCGCGCGAGATGGCGGTCAAATATATCGGCGGCTATTGGCAGACCGCGCTGCGCCACTACGAGATGGCGAGCGACCATTTCGGCAAGGCCAAGGGCTACGAGTATTACGCACAGGCCTCCAAAGCGCTGCAGGGCGAGAACAAGGACGCGTCGATCGAGTATTTCCTCAACCTGCAAGTGTGGGGGACGCCCGAAGACTGCTTCAACAAGATCGATGAAATCCGCAAGAAGGTAAATGCGGATCATTATACTGGCGTGTTCAGTTACGCGGGCATGCCGATTGACGACGCGGAAAAGAGCCTGCGCCTGTTCGCCGCCGAAGTGATGCCGGAGTTGAAGAAACTCAACGGCCTCAAGGCCGAGGCCGCCTGACGAGCGCGATCGTTTTCTAATCGCCACGGAACCCGAAGGGCAGCGCCTCAGCGCTGCCCTTCCTTTTTCAGACAGACCCCAATTTATGATATCACTCGATGAAACGTTACCTGGGGGTTCACTTTGAAGAGTCCGGAAGGCGCAAATGCGGTAACGACAGTCCGCGCCATCGAGTCCCGACAACCGTGTGGAATCAGGCGTGCAATATTGAATGCGAGCCACGATCGCCGAGAACATCCCCGGATTGACGATTGCCCCTCCGCAACGTTCAACCCGAGGCGGCATTACTTCCTATAACCATGACCAGGCAATGCATCTATCTGAATTCATAAGGGCTAATACGGAGCAAATTCTTCGAGAGTGGGAAGATTTTGCAAGAAAGCTCGCGGGGGAAGTTTCGCTACCCAAGTGGCTTTTGCGCGATCATGCCAATTCTATCATTGGGCAAATCGCTACCGCAGTTGAGACATCGGAAGCGGACCGCAGGGGTGGCGACAGACCGAATGACCAATCATCAACGGATGCCGCAAAGTATCCCACTCCAGCTCATGTCGAGCTTCGAATCGAGTCGGGATTCGATCTTCTCCAGATAATGGCCGAGTATTTCGCGCTACGCGCTTGCGTCCTGCGTTTATGGCGCAACGCCGACCCAAGCAGTTTTACCAATGGCGCGGACGAGATCACGAGGTTTGCTCAAGTGATCGACGACCAAGTGGCGGCGGCGGTGTCCTATTACAAAACCCGTGAAATGCAATACCGCGATCGATTTCTTGGCATTTTGGGCCACGACCTACGCAACCCGCTGAACGCTATTATCCTGAGTGCGACGTCGCTGGCCCCGGACGCATCGAGTGAGCAGCAATCTCGATCGGTCTCGCGTATTCTCAGCAGCGCGCATCGGTTATCCGGCATGGTTACTGACCTGCTCGATTTTGCGCGCGGCCGGCTCGGCAGTCCGATGCCGATTACCCCCGCACCCACGGATCTCGGAACGCTCGTTCGCGAAATTGTCGGCGAAGTCCAATCCACCAACCCGGGCTCCCCAATCGTTTTCGAGTCGAGTGGCGATTTGGCGGGCAATTGGGACATCGACCGCTTCAAACAGGTGATCGCCAATCTTCTGCTCAACGCGATCAAACACGGCAGCGGGCAAACCGTCACAATCTCAGCCAGGAGCGACAACGACCAGGTATCGCTCGAAGTGCACAACCAGGGTTCGCCGATATCCCCCGAGCTGCTTCCGACTATTTTCGACCCCTTGGTTCGCGGCGGCGATCCGGCTCACAACGATACGAGTCTCGGACTAGGTCTGTTCATAGTTAGCGAAATAGTCGCCGCGCACCATGGAACGGTCACTGTGACCTCGACCGAAGACGCCGGTACCAGTTTCACCGTACGCTTGCCCCGAAAATCCTCCTAGCGTTCATATTCAATGGACGACGCCGAGCCGTGCTGCGCGTCGGACAACCCTTTCGACCCGCGGCGCTCTATTTCTTCGCGCCGGGCAGAAAATCGTCGAGCGGGACGCCGAAGCTGTTGAGCGCCCACGAGACCAGGTTGTACTGGCCGATCGCAAAGACCACGTCCATCATCTGCTCGGTATTGTATTTCTCGGCGAGCGTGGCCCAGGTCTGGTCCGACACGACCGAGTTCTCGAACAGATCGTCGGCGGCCTGGAGTATCGCGGCCTCGTGCCGGTTCCATCCCGCCTTCGGTCCTTTTTGGATCTGCTCGATCTCCGCGTCGGAGATTCCCGAGCGCTTGCCGATAATCACGTGCTGCTCCCATTCGTAGGGCGCTTGGTTGAGCCATCCGATCCGAAGGATCGCGAGTTCGCGTTCGCGCGCCGGCAGCGTCGATTTGCCCAGTACATGCGCCGCGAACACCATCCAGCGCCGCGCGAGGGCCGGATGATTCATCAGCACGCGAAAGATGTTGATGACCTGGCCGTTGATTTGATTCTTGTCGGCGGTCTCGCGATCCTCTCCGGTCAGGGTGGATAGATCGCGAAACGGAAGACGCTGCTTGCGTGAATTCATCGCTTACGCTCCATCGTCAAGTTGAAAGTTGGATCCAGTGCGGCCCGCTTCGCTTATAGATCGGCGTGGCCGGATTCACCAGAGCGCGGAATTCCGGACAATCGCTCCCGGCGATCGTCGCCGAACGACTGTTAGGCTAGCGGCCGAAAATGCTTGATCGTGGCCGCGCACTTGCGCGATACTTGCCTCTTGAACGGTCGGTATGTTACCCGCGCTCGGTTAATGAACGCGCCCAGCCGAACCATTCGCAAAGGAGACGGTGCGATGCATGACCTGGTAATCCGGAACGGAAAAATTGTCGATGGCACCGGCGCACCCGCCTTTTCCGGCGACGTCGCGATCGATGGCGGCAGAATCTCGAGTGTCGGCGCAAAGGCCGGCGCCGGGCGGCGCGAAATCGACGCCGACGGGATGCTGGTGACGCCGGGCTTCGTCGATATCCACACCCACTACGACGGACAGGTCACCTGGGATCCGTATCTCACTCCCTCTTCATGGCACGGCGTCACCACTCTGGTGATGGGCAATTGCGGCGTCGGCTTCGCGCCCGTCCAACCGGGCAAGCACGAATTTTTGATCGGCCTGATGGAAGGTGTCGAGGACATTCCGGGCTCCGCGCTGGCCGAGGGAATTAAATGGGGATGGGAAAGCTTTCCCGAATATATGGACGCGGTCGCCGCGATGCCGCGGGTGCTCGATGTTGGCGCGCAGGTGCCGCACGGCGCGGTGCGCGCCTATGTAATGGGCGAGCGCGGCGCGCATAACGAAGAAGCTACTGCCGACGACATCCGCGGGATGGCGGCCGTGGTTCGGGAAGGGCTGCGCGCAGGGGCGCTGGGATTCAGCACCTCGCGCACGATGCTGCATCGCGCGAAGAACAAGGAAGTTGTTCCCGGCACCTACGCCAGCGAGGCCGAGCTGCTTGGAATCGGACGCGTGCTGGGCGAAGTCGGCCACGGCGTGTTCGAGATGGCGTCGGATATGGCGGGACCCGACGCGACGATGGAGTGGATGATCAAGCTGTCTTCAGCAACGCGCCTTCCGATCACCTTTGCGATGGCGCAGGTCGACTTCAATCCTGACGGATGGCGCGTGATGCTCGATCGGGTGCGCGGTTACAACGCGGGCGGCGCCAACCTCGCGCCGCAAATCTCGCCACGGCCTACCGGGATGCTGATGGGCCTCGAAAGTTCGCTGCATCCGTTCATCACCCATCCGACCTATCACCGCGAGCTCGCGCATCTGCCGCTGGCCGAGCGCGTCGCGCGGATGCGCAACCCTGAACTCCGCGCGCGCCTGATCGCCGAAGAGCCCGGCACGCACGAGCGGGTGACGCGCTACCTGGTGACCAATTTCTCGCGCTATTTTCCGCTCGGCGATCCGCCCGACTACGAGCCCGCAAAGGAAGCCAGCGTCGCGGCGCGCGCCGAACGCGAGGGCCGTAGCCCGGTCGAGGTCACTTACGATCTCATGCTCGAGCGCGAGGGCCGCGAGTTGCTCTACATGCCGTTTTCAAACTACGCCGCCTACAACCTCGACGCGGTGCGCGAGATGATGATGGACCCCGTCACGATGCTCGGCCTGAGCGACGGCGGCGCGCATTGCGGCCTCATCTGCGACGCGAGCATGCCGACCTATCTGCTGACGCATTGGGTGCGCGACCGTAGCCGCGGCGAACGCCTGCCGGTCGAGTTCGTGGTCAAGCGCCAAACGCAAGATACCGCGCGGATGTACGGGCTTAAGGATCGCGGCACACTCGAGGCTGGCATGAAGGCTGACGTGAACGTGATTGATCTCGACGGGATGCGGCTGCATGCCCCGAAGATGGTTTTCGATCTGCCCGCCGGCGGCCGCCGATTGATTCAGCGCGCCGAGGGCTATCGGCACACCGTCGTCAGCGGCGAGGTCACCTTCGAAAGTGGCGAGGCGACTGGAGCGATGCCGGGAAAATTGATTCGCGGTCCGCAGGCCGGCGCGAGCGCCTAACCGCAATTCAATCGAACCCATCGGGGCGCGAGCGTGATCAACGTTCGCGCCCTTTTTTTTCCATTACCTCACATTTCGGTGCGCGCGGGGTCTTAGCGTGATATCGAAGTGCTATCGAGGGCCGAATCTCAATTGCGACTGAATAAGGAAACAAAATGGACTACCGCAAGATGCTCGAGGATCAGCACATCCCGCTCGCGGAACTGCTCGGGATCCGCTTTCTTGCCGCCGAGCCTGATCGCGTGACCGCGGAGCTGGCCGTCCGCGCGGAGGTCTGCACCGTTCCTGCCATTCTGCACGGCGGCGCGATCATGGCCTTCGCGGACACGCTCGGCGCGTGCGCGACGATGCTCAACCTGCCCAAGGGGGCGGGCACCACCACGCTCGAATCGAAAACGAACTTCCTGGCGGCCGCTCCGGTCGGAAACAAGGTGATCGGCGAGTGCACTCCGATTCATCGCGGACACAGCACGATGGTCTGGCAGACGCGGATCACTCTGGAAAGCGGCAAGCTGTGCGCGATTGTCACGCAGACCCAGATGGTGTTGCGGCCGCGCGCTTGATCTTCGCCGCCGCGGCTTGCGCTTCCAGCTCGTCCGAAAATTCGCGCAGCGCTTCGTACCAAATCAGCTTGTCCTTGAAGCCTGGAAAGCTGGCGTTGAGGCCGCTTGGATTTGGCAGCGCGAAAACCCGAGCCCCCGCGATCGTCTCGGGCTTGACGCCTGCTCCTGAAGCCGCCGAGGGACCGAAGTAGCGCCGGTAGATGCTGACCCCCACGAACGCAACCACGCGCGGCCCGAGCTTGCGAATCTTCCGCGTCAGCACGCGCTCGCCGCGATCCAGCTCTTCGCGCTTGAGCTCCGACGCCGCACGAGTCGCGCGCGAACATACATTGGTGATCGCAAATCCAAACTCCGCGAGCCTGCCGTCCTCTTCATGCGTCAGCGCGATCGGCACCAGCCCCGACGCGTGCATCAAGCGCCAGAACGGATTGGCCGGTCCGGCAAAATGATGGCCGCTAGATGCGGACCGAGGGCTGGGATTTATTCCCACCAGTAAAATGCGCGGGTGATCAATCAGGATGTCCTGAAGCCGGGGCATGTTTTCTCTTTGCGATGCGGCCTGGTCCGCGATATCCATAGACCGATGATGCGTGAGGAATTTTCGCTCAATAGCGCCGCCGATGGAATCACGCTCGCGTGTTATCGATGGCTCGCGCCCGAGCCTGCGGTCGGAGTGGTTCAGATTGCCCACGGGATGGGCGAGCATGCGTTACGCTACGCGCCCTTCGCTGAATATCTAAATCGCGCAGGTTTTCACGTCTATGCCAACGACCATCGCGGTCACGGCCGCACCGCCGCAAACAAGAAGGTGCTCGGCGATTTCGGTGCGGCCGGATGGAACGGGCTGGTCGCCGACATGGCGCAGCTTACGCGCCATGCGCACGCCACACATCGCGCCGTGCCGATCGTCCTGCTAGGCCACAGCATGGGTTCGTTCGCCGCGCAGCAGTATATCCTCGATCACAGCGGGCTTATAACCGGTGTGATTCTCTCCGGATCCGCTTCGCTCGACCGGCTTTTCGCCAGCGCCGCTTTGCCGGAGGATTCTTCGAAGCCAGCGGATCTGACCGCGCTCAATCGCGATTTTGAGCCCGCCCGGACTCCTTTCGATTGGCTGAGCCGCGACCCCGCGGAGGTCGACAAATACGTCGCCGATCCGCTGTGCGGCTTCAGTATCGACGCAAAAGCCCGTGCCTCGATGGCGGCTGGAGGTGCGCGAACCGTCGATCCGGCCGAGACCGCGCGGATCCGCACGACTCTGCCGATCTACATATTCGCTGGAGACCGGGACCCGGTGAATCATCATCTCGAATGGCTCCGGCCGCTTGGCGAGCGCTATCGCGCCGCCGGAATCTCGAATGTCGCCGAGAAGTTTTACCCGGACGGACGCCACGAGATGCTTAACGAGACCAATCGCGCCGAAGTGATGCGTGATACAGTCGCGTGGCTGCGCCGCACGCTCGATAAGTAGGTATTGCTACTGCTCCGTCCGGCAGTAGAATGTGACAACATTTTCCCGGAGGAGAAAATCGTGAGAATAGCTACTCTGATCGTCAGAATCCTGCTTGGCTTGATATTCACTATCTTTGGACTGAATGGCTTTCTGCACTTTCTGCCGAACCCGGCCATGCCCGATGCCGCAGTGCATTTTTTCGGTGCTATATTCGCGACTGGCTATATGATTCCGCTCTTGTTTGCAACGCAGGTGATCGGCGGAATTCTTCTGATCATCGGAGTTTTCGTTCCCTTCGCGTTAATCATTCTCGCTCCGGTCATCGTCAATATATTTTTCTTTCACCTGTTTCTGGCGCCGGAAGGACTGCCGCTGGCGATCATAGTAGTGATCTTCGAACTATTTCTCGCGTGGCGGCATAGCGCTACGTTCGCGCCCCTGTTCGGGACCGCGGGGTGAAGCGGGTCTGCTCCGTCGCGCTACACTTTTCCGTTATGCACTGCCGGATGAAGCGGCAGAGAGACTCTGCGCGAGCAGGTCCAGCGCCTTGGTCGCGAATGTGTACATATTCGCGACCCGGTCGGGGCTGCCAGTCTCGATCGTAAGCGAGCGCTCGACAGGACCGGCGACCGCTACGCAGCTATGCCCTGCCTTGTCGCCGTAGCGATTGCCGGTGGGACCGCTCGCGCCGATTTCGGCGATAGCCCAGGTGGCGCCGAACCGCTCGCGCGCTCGACGTGCAAGCGCAATCGAATATTGCTCCGTCACCGAACGAAAGCCCTTGAAGTCTTCATCCGGAATGCCGAAGGCGCGGCGACCCTTCAGGGTGTAGACGACACCGCCGCCGATAAAATATGCGGACGCGCCGGCGATGCTAAGAATCGACGCCGAGATCAATCCTCCGGTGGTCGATTCCGCCACGGCCACGCTTTCACTTCTGCTCTTGAGCATCGCTCCGATTTTTTCCGCGACCGGTATAAGTTCCCGCATCTGCATGTCCTCCGATCCATTTCGATGGCGGAGGGGGGAGGGAGTCGAACCCTCCGGCAACAATATTAGCCGCCAGGCCGGTTTTGAAGACCGGTGGGGCCACCGGGCCCCTTCCTCCTCCAATTCCTTGATTTAATTACATTTTCTTTGAATCTAGCATCGTAATTTCAGGCCCTCTGCTACGGAATTGTGACCGTTTTGCTTCCGATTTGCCGTTGGCGAGTTGTGAGGCTCGGAAGTCAGCCAGCGCCTTTGCAGCCTCGATCAAGCGCTCATCAGGGCGCTGTATGTACCTGCGGAACATGATGTCGGTCTTGTGCCCGAGCAATGTCATCGCGACAGAGCGCGAAATTCCCGGCGCCGAATCCAAGCGCGTTGCAGCCGTGCGCCTGAAGTCGTGCATCAGCTTTCCGGGATAACCCGCAGCCTTCGCAGCTTCGCGCCAGGCGTCATAGAGCGTGCCGTACGGAATCGGTCTGCCGTCGCGATGGAAGAGCCAAGGAATCAGCCGCCTCAGTTTGTGTTCATCTCGAGCGATCAGCTCAAGTTGTCCGCGCACGAGTTCACCCAATTCTCCAACCAACGGCCACTTATACGCGGTGCGATTCTTGGACGACTCGCGATCAAGCACCAGAAAGCCGTTTTCAAGGTCAGCGTCTATCTTACGTCGGCTCAAAACCGCACGGACCCTCCACCCGGTAATGTTTATCGCTTCGATTGGCGCGATGGCCCACGTGGGAAGTTTGACGAGAATCTCGGCAAACTGCTTCTCGGTCACGATCCCCTGCCGCGGCGGCGGCTCTTCGAGTTTTCTAATCTGCGGCACCAGTCCACGACCAATCAGGCGATGTTCATCATCGGCGGCAAGCCGGAACATCTGCCCCAGAACTTGTGTCTCGCGGTTCACGCTGGCGTTAGAAGCGCCCTCGCGTTTGCGCAGCGCGACGTATCGTCCGATCGCACCGCTCTGCGAAATTTCGATAGCGCGCAGACTGCTGAAAAACGCGTCAAGGTGTTTCGCCCTGGTGTCAAGGAAACCTTCGAGCGACGCGATTCGACCGTGAATCGAGCAGTGATCGATGTAGACCTGCCGAATCTGCTCGTATGTGACGCGCTCATCGCGCGTCAATCCGGAGGCTCTGATGCGAGCAAGAAACTCATCTCGCAGACGCTTCGCCTCCTTGACTAAGCTGGTCTTGGTGGACTGCCAGCGCTTGCGGCCCCCTTGGTGCCAAACGATGTAGAGATTGGGGCTGTCGGGTCGGCGATAAAGGTTGTCCGCGACTTTCACGCTGCCTTTTTCGTTTCTAGCCACTGTCGAAGCCCCCTGTGATTGAGCTTTACCGAACGTCCAATCTTCCGGCAGAAAGGAAGCTCTTTCCAGTGGTCATAGAAGAAAAAGCGACTCATCCCCGAGAGCGCCGCAGCGTCGCCGACCGTGATCCACTCAGGAGCGTCGGCCGGCCGCGTCTCCTTCGCCCTGGCGACGAGTAGCGGCAACACTGAAGTTGCGGCAACGAGGGTGGCTTCCGCTTGCTCGGGCGTCATGGCGGCGATCTCGTCCGCATTGGGGAATCGATTGAGCCCCGAGCCTGCCTCGCGCGCGAATTTGAAGGTTGTCATCATCGAACAAATGGTTGGCTTTGTCCGCCAGCCCTCAAGGTAATAGTAGCTACTTAGCTATATATCCGCCGCAAGTCAAGTACACCAACGCTCTCGCACCTTCTTCATCTCCGCGCCCGCGTCCCGCAGGGAAGGGCGCTCCGATGCCTGTTTGAGAGCGCAGCATTTCGAAAGCGCCGCCCTCTCGACCGAATCTGGAGGGCGGCGCAGGATTCTGAGATGCGCGTGGCGGAGCGTAGCAACCGTGCCGGGCGCTGCGCTCGGCGCGGTTGCCCGCGGAGCGCGCGCCACCATCACAGCGGCGCGCAGCGGAGCGCGAGCGGCGCGATGGGCCGCGTGGCCTCGCGGCGAAGCTTGCGCAGCCCGAGCGTCCGCGCTCACAGCGAAGCGCCGATGAAAAAATGTTTCAACCGCAGGGTTCGGCAAGACCAGTCACCTTCGGATGCCGTGGGCGGGAGTGAAGTTGCGGCGCGGCGGTTCTGGAACGATCTTGAAGCCTTCGCCCGAGGTTCAGATTGAGCCGTTCCAGGGCAATCGACTTTTCGCGATTGCGCCCCACGGCTGAGTCGAGTCTGGCACGGTCGTCGGTGTACAGGCTCATCGCATACCGCGCGCGGCTGATCGAGACGTAAAACTGTTTGCGGTTGACGAGTTCAGCCGAGCGAGCGGTATCGATATTAGCGATCACACGATCAACCGTAGCGCCCTGGCTTGAGTGAGAAGTAGAAGCGTAGCCGTAATCGATGTGCTTCAGACGCTCGATTGCCGCGCTGATCTCGCGCCCGTTGTCGCGGCGCAGGCGTGCTTTGCGATCGTCGATGGCGATGACGGTCGCAAACTCTCCATTGGCGACCCCGAGCGCACGATCCGGAGCGCGAAATTGAATCCGATCGCCAGCGCCGAGCACGCGGCGCTCCTGATGGAAGACCTCGACGCCAGACAGACGCGAAGGATCGTAGCTGACAGCTTTTCCTCTTTCATCGCGCGCCACGATTTGGTTCCGTTCCGGGGTGATTGCTTCGATGTGGGCATAGCTGCCGCGGTCGATACCGAGCCGCGAGCTTCCACGCCGGAATCGGAGCACGTCGCCGACCTCGTAACTCTGCGCTCGTTTACGCTGAGGCCGGGTCAGCGCGCGGTTTACGAGCACGAGCTGTTCTCGTCCGTCGGAGGCGAGGTGCCCGCGTTCCTTGAGCGCTGCGCGAATAGCGGCGTTCAACTGGCGGCGCTCGTCGTTGGCGGGGCTGACGACGAGAACCTTTTCACCTGCTTCGTGCGCGGCGAGGTATTCGCGCGCAATCGCTGCGTGGCGCTCATTCGGATCGACAATCTCCCGGATGCGGCCCTGCAGCTCGAGGAGTGCGATTGCCTGTCCAACCTCTCCGCGCGAAGCGAGCGTGACCGCCTCGCGCAATCCGGGATCGAGTTGGCGACGGATAGTCTCCAATCGCGCGACCGGCATGCCCGCCTGCTGCATCTGTTGGATGGGTCGGCCAGCCTCGATGGCGTGGTGCTGGCGCTGGTCGCCGACGAAGACGACGCGACCGGCCCCGGCCTCGCGCGCCTGGTGTAGCAGGGCATTCATCTGGCGAGTGCCGAGCAGACTCGACTCATCGATAATCCACAGTTCCTTCGGGGCGCGATCGGGAAGCGGGCTTGCGAGCAGGCTCGCGACAGTCCGGGATTCGATTCCCGCTTCGGAGAGCGCCTTTACGGCGCGCGTGGTCGGAGCGAAACCGCGTACCGCGTAGCCAGCGCTCTCAGCGAAGTCGTTGAGCGCTCCGACCGTAGTAGTCTTCGCTGCGCCCGCGCGCCCTTCGATCGAGGTAAGCCAATCGGTGGCAGTCAGCGTCAGCACTGCGGCCTGTGTCTGCTCGGCCGATAGCGAGCGCTCGGCTGCCCAACTGCGCGCCTCTGGTTCAGTGGTGATCGCCTGGGCGTGCCCTCTGTCGGCGCGCATAAGTTCAAGGTTTTCGGCCTCCGCCGCCACCATCTCCGGGGTGGTGTAGACGACTCCCGGAAACGAAGAGGAGACAGCAAGGGCGATTAGATCGCCACGTGATTCCCGCACGCCGGTCTCCCGCCGCACGCCGTCGAGATCGGCGACTCCCATCGCGTACTGAAGAGCGGTGCGCTCCAGAGCGCGCCGGTCGGTAACGGCTTCGCGTTCGGTGTTGTGAGCTACGCTGAATCTGACCGCTTCCTCTGTCCCAGCCGGAGAAACCGCCTGCGAGGGGCCGCGTGCGAGCGCGCGTTCCGAAATCTCGGCGAGAGCGATTCGATTGTCATGGGCGCGCGCCTTCCATTCCGCGCGAAGCTCGTTTTCGTTGCGCTTTTCTTTGGCCAGCCGGCTCTGATGGGCGGCGATCTGGGCGGCTGCCGCTCCGGTTGAGTTTTGGCGGGAAAGAAGTGCTTCGATGTCCTGGCGTCTGCGCGAAAACGCCATTACCTGTTCGCGTGTGTATTCTTGCAGCTCCCAGCGTCCGTCGGCCGCGGTCACGCTGATTCGATATCCGAGCGCTTGGACTTCGCGGCCAAGTTCCGAGCGGTAAACCGCGGTCGCAAAGCTCTGGCTGCGATAGATCTCGATCGGGTCGAGACTCCGCCACCTGCCGTCCGGCCGCAGCGTCAGGTTGGCGATTACGACGTGGGTATGTAGGTGTGGGTCAGGGCCGTAGCCGTCCCGGGTCCCGGTCTCCGATGGCCGCGCGGCGATGTGCTCGAAGCGGGCCGCAACGAAGTTGCCGGTGGTAACCCACTCCTGTCCGCGGTGGCGGCGCGCCTGGGCGAACTGCTCAAGTTCCGAGAGTGCGCGCTCGACCGCGCGCCGATGCGCCTCTACCAGTCGCGAATCTTCGCCAACCAGCGCCTGGATACTGACTGACTTGGGCGCATTGAACGTCGCGTCCCAACCTGCGCGGCGGTCGTCACGGCCAGCGGCAGCACTGACCAGGACTTCGCCGCTACCGGGTCTGGTTCCGCGCAGCACGGCCCGAAAATCTTCTTCGCTGACTGCTCCGCTCAGCCCGAGAGTCTCCGCAGCTCTTCCATACCACTGGCCGGTGACACGGTGGGACTCGGTATAGTAGTCGTCCTCGGAGTATTTCTCCTGATAGTAGGTCTCGGCCTGGCCTACACTGAGCGCGCCTTTCGACATTACCAGCATGGCTCAGATCCGTTTCCTGCGTTTGCACGCCGCTGCGGGACCAAGCGCGATCACCTGCGATCGCCGCGCTGGCTTCACCAGCGCGGGCGGATTGACGCGCGGGATGAAAGCTTCCTGTCGGACTTGTGGTGCGAGACAGTCGAGGCGCACCAACGAGCGGTGATGACCGGTGACGCAGAGGTAGCCCGACAGCGGCTGGAGCAGCTGCATCTCGGCGGCCATCACCGCCGGTTCCGTCGTTCGCTGTTCGCGGATACCGAACGAGTATTGCTCTCGATGACTCGCGTTGGCGCTCAGGTGGCCGCGCTCAACCTCGCGCTCGCCGATCTGCGCGCTGCACCATTGGGCGGTCTCAGGTTCGCCGGTTCTGAGAATCAGCTTGGTGGCGGGCGAGGCGACCAAGGTGGCGGCCTGGTTGACGCCGTAGATGGTCCGCAGTTGCGTAATAGCCTGAAAGCCGAGCACGACCGCCAACCCGCGCTTGCGTCCGCGGACGACCAGATCCTCGAGCTTCGCTTGCCGTCTCAGGACCGGAAGCTCGTCTGCAACGATCCAGACCTGTTCCCGTCGGCGCGGCATAAGTTCCCGGCTCAGCAGCCGGTGGATGATGCAATCCAGCCACACGCTCTGCAACTGAAGCGCCGCGTCTTTGGATTCCTCGGACGAGGTCAGAAACAGCCAGCCCGACCGCTTCGCCGACCAATCGAGTGCACTCCAACTTCGCGGCGCGTTCTCAGGCAGGTAGTGAAAGGCCTTGGTCGCGTTTGCCGCGGTAGCGACGATGCCGGCGCCCTGCTCGTGCGCTCCGGGATCGATCAGCGCTTCGGCTGGCGTTCCTGCCAGCGCCCGTCTGAGTTCGGCCCGCGGCAGCGTGAGCAGGCGCGGGATCGACGACGCTTCCCTGGGCTCGGCGATCCGGAAGATGCTGGTCAGCAGCGTCCGGCTGCTCTGACGGAAAAAGAAGCTCGCTCCGCCCTCGTGATACGCGTCCGGTGGGTCAGGGAGCAGCGAGGCGGCCAGCGCCTCGCAGTCGGCGTCGTGACTTTCATCGCGCAGCTCGCGCCACGGTGACCAGCGCGGGCAACGGGCATCGAGCGGATTGAGGATGAAGTCACCGCGCCCGGGTTGATAGAACTCCGAGACGAACTCGCACTCCGGGTTGACCACGACCGCGGTTTCACCGCGCTGCTCAATCTGCCGAAGCAGCGAACGTATCGCGACCGACTTGCCGGACCCGGTCGAGCCGGTGACCAGAAAGTGTTGGCACTCCAGCGCGCGCGGTATGCGAACGCCAGCGAGCCGAATGCCCGCGCGGCCGCCCAGCCTGCGGGCGAGTTTGCGCGCTGGAACGAGAGTGACGCCGCGAATATGTCTGGCTTCGCCCGGACCGCGGCGCACCAAGAGAACCGCTACGGCGGCGGCTTCGATCAGACCGGTGAGCGCCGCTCCCCATGGTGCGTAGTGCCAGTACCATGCAGCGAACGAACCGCCGAGGTAATACTTGTAATTGAGAAAGGCGTACATGCTGGCGATGGTGTAGCGCCCGCCGCGATAGGGAAGCGAGGCGAAGCTCAGCGGAATCTCCTGGGTCAGGAACCACGCCAGAACCCAGCGGATGAAGTAGCGATGCGCGGCCGGACCGCCGTAATGGCCCGCTCCAGTGCCAGACCAGGCACACGGTCATCTCGACCCAAAGCGCCGCGGTCACGAGAAGGTAACGGAGCGCCTCTCTGAGTCTGAACTCCAGCGAAGCATAAAGGGCGTGTTCGTGGATTGCCTGACGAATGATGGGCGTCATGACGAAGTCTCCTTGCTCTTGAGCACCTGTGCGACGTGCTCCTTGGCGGTCTGCTCGGCGGCGTCGATGATCTCGTTGACCACCTCCGCTCCCAGCGTGTGGTCCAGCGAATGCAGGATCACGGAGCGAGTCTTGGCGATCTCGAAGATGAGCTGCGCGTACTCATCCAACGATTGGATTTTTGGCCGAGGTTCCATCGCTGACAGAGCGGCGCCGAGATAGCGCGCGGCGAGAATCTCGCGAATGAGGTCGCTCTCGGTGACGCTTCGGCGGCGCGCTTCGGCCGCGAGCTGATCGGCAATTTCTTCCGGGACTCGGGTTGAGATCGATCGGGTGCTCATGGCTGTTTCTCCAAAGCCGCCTGTAGACGGGTGTTTACGCTGATTTGGCGGGGGTTTAGACGGCTTCGCACGTGTTCCTGTAGACAGCGTCTGCTCAATGTTTACGGGCACTTGCACGAATCGCGTTCATCCAGGCGATGAGTGACGTGTCAATCCCAAACACGTGCGAAGCACGTCAGCCGACTTTCCGCTGATGGCAGTCACGATTGGCCCTTGGCGCTGCCGTTGGACGAAGACGAACTGGGGCGGCGATGATGACTGCCACCGCTGGAATGTGACCAAATCTGGAACTCACGGTCAGCTTGGAGGAAGGCACTGAGAATCTCCGGAATCAGCGCCTTCGAATCCACAGCGTCGCCGTGAACGTGCTCGTAGTAGCGCGCGTAACTTTCGAGGGCGGCATTCAGGTCGCCGGCCAGCGTCACGCGTACCTGTATGGAACGAAGCGGCTTTGCGATGCGTGCGAGTTTCATATCGGACCTCCACCAATGGTTGCTTGGAAAGGACTGCTCAGAAGGGCGCGAGGTAAGTCAGCAATTGGACGGCGATCAGGGCGGCCCAAGCCGCTACTCCGCCAGCCAGCAGGCGCCCTGCTCGTGGGTAGCTGCCGATCGCGTATAGGATTGCCGACAAGGCGAAGTTCAGCACTATTACGGCGTGAGCCACGGGACCGACCAGCATGTCTTGAATCGCGCCAAGCGTCTGATCCCACGGCAGGGCACCTGCGTATCGGTGCGGCCCAGCGACGGCTCGGCTCGAAGCGTGAACAGGGCGGCGGCGCAGGCGGCGATGAGCCATCTGACGTTCGATTTCGGCGCTTGCTCTATTGCGGCTTGGATCATGGGCAATCTGCCGATGTTTGGCTACGTGACTAACTCGCTATGTAGCGAGATATCGGGCGAGTGTCAAGCGCGAAGATCGGTCGGCGCGAAATGGTCGGGAGCTTGTTGTTGGAGCTACTCGGTCAGATAGCCGAGTTGCTTGAGCCGCACGGTGGCGGCTTCGACGGAGACATCGAACGCGAGGGATATACGCTGGCAGAGTGCTGACGCTTCCGGCGAGCCCTTGGCGACCGGCGGACGCTCAGAGCGATTCTGGAAATACGCCTCGACCGTGCGCCGCGCGAAGCTCTCCGGCATCAGCAAGGCACCCGAGGCGTAACCCGCCTGCCACTCAAACCAGTCCACCACCCGCTCGGTCGGAAGCAGGCTCTGCCAGTAACAGCGGTCGGGACCGCGGGCAGCGCCGTACTTGTCGTACAGCCACGTGTGCAGCATCACGTGGCCATATTCGTGGGTCAGCGTCGTGCGCAAGCGATTGTTACGATGCCGTTGCTCCCACAGCTCCCGCGCGATTTTGACCACGCGGCTTTTCGCCGCGCTCGAAACTGGGTGAACCAAACACCTCGTGAATATCATCGGACAGATTCGTCGCCAAATCGAGGTCGGCGGCGTCACGCTCGATCAACATCGTGACCGCTTCGGTCGGAACCGGGATGCGCTCAAACCCGAAGTGCTGGCGCAGAAAGGAGGTAATCGTCTCCTCGCACATCTGCTCAAGCTCGCGGAATCTCCCAGTGCGGACGCTCCGGAAAGCGCCCGGTCCTGTCCGGTATCATCTTCACGGCTTCTTCTTGCGCCTTACTTCTCGCCGAAACGCCTTCCAGCCCGCGGCGAGTTCCTGCGCGCTGTTGACGGTCGTCGCGCTGAGGTCGGCTGGAAACCGCCCTGCCAAAAAGTAGAGCACATCCGAATCGACCTTGAGAACCTTGGCGAGTTGTTCAAGGACTTCGTCGGAAGGCTTGCGGCGATCGTGTTCGAGGTCAACCAGGAACGGAATCGAGATCGGTTTGCCATCGGAGTTGCGCACCTCCGCCACCAACTCGCGTCCCGCCAGCCCCAGCTCCTTGCGCCGCTCAACGATAAACTGTCCCAAGGTTTTCATCTCTGAGCTATTTAGCATATCAGCATGCTTGCCGGAAGCGGTTGGGCTCCGAGCAACCGCCTGCGAAGTTGGACAACGACGCGAGGCCACCCGCACCTCGACGGGACGGCGGTTCCTTGCTGGCTGTCAGTAGATATCTTGCGAGCCCCTCGTGCACGTCGCCGACGCCGGCAACGAATTACCCATCGATCGTCCGTGCTGAGCGGCAATCTGTCTGTGCGCCCACCATCCGGAAATGAGGAAATGAGAGAACCTAACCAACGGCACGGCAGGGGCATGCGGTTCGTTCGATGGAGCGAACAGGGCGCCGGAATGCACGTTGCGCTGCGTGAATCCTGAGAAGGGACTGCTTTAGACTTGGCTTGCAAGTTTGTTCAGGTCGCTTAATAGAGCCTCTAACTGTAACATCCGCTGGTCAAGCGGCTCGTGCTCTTCGTGCGCCACCTCACCGTAGCCGCGCATATACTCAGGTCTGCATTCAGTCACATCGATCGCGAGAATCGACAATTTGGTCGAGAGACGCCGGCGATTAGAGACGGTTTCGACGTTCAAGTCATAGCAATCTTTCGCATCCTGGATTGCTTTACGAATCTCCTCAAGCTTCCTGCGCATCTCAAACCTTGCGGATTCGGGGAGATCGTTCTGATAATCGGTCATCACGCGCTGGGGAGCTTTCGATGCGGGTTCAAGCGCGCGCTCGATCTCGATTACCGCGTCCTCAACCGCGCGCATCACGATCGAAAGTCTTAACGTGTGCGAATAGTTCATGGACAGCGACCCAGACGATCGCTTTTTGCCGTGCTGGTTTGCGCGGCTGCTCCGCAAAAGGAATCCATCATCCTCGTCACCAGGCCCAGCTATTTCTCTCAGATCGCCCAAGTCATCATTACCGCCGCCAGTGCGCTTAAGATTGCGCTATACGCGAAGGCTATGTGGCCAGAGAAGCCGGTCCAAAGAAATCCGACCACGATGCTCGACACGAAGTCGCCGACTCCGCTCGTCGCATTCAATACGCCAAATCCCGCCCCGCGCGAGTCGGCTGGCAACATATCGGTCGCGACGGCTGAATCGAGCGTCTCCTGCGCCGCCATCACCGCGCCCTCGAGAATAAAGAGCACCGCCAATGCGCCCACGCTGTGTGGTCCGATGGCGAAACCGGCCGCGGCGATCGCAGCGATCACGTAGGCGGCAGCAAGAAGGCGCCGGCGCTCGATCCGGTCGCCTATGACTCCGATTGGATAAGACAACGCGGCGTGCGCCGTGTTGTGGATGACGTACAGACCAACGGCGATGCTCATCGCCTTGGGTGTTGATCCGAGCAGTTGTGCGGCCCTGAGCACCAGCATGCTGTGGGCGAAATCTCCGACTCCAAACAGCAAAATTGTGGCGAGAAACATTCGGAAGCGGGATGGCAGGGCCACATCCCAACCCTGAATCGTCTGCCCTTGCGCCACGGCCTCGCCATTGGGTTCGCGGACAAAGAAGTAAAAAGCCGCAGCCGCAAGCACACCCGGCACGAGGCTCAGCAGAAAGATGTTACGGAACCCGATTCGATGGAGCAGGAACATCGCGGCCAGCGGACCCAGGATCGCTCCCAGAGTATCGGCGGTCCGATGGATCCCAAGGGCCGCGCCGATCCTCGCGCGTGGCACTGAATCGACCAGCAGATTGTCGCGTGATGGTCCCCGCGTTCCTCTGCCGAACCATCCGACTGTCCGTGCAATCAGCAACTCGATCCAGGTCGTCGCTGCAGCAAACGATCCGGTTGCAAGACCCGTCACCAAATATCCGAGGCTTGCGACCTTTTGGCGCAAACCCTTGTGGTCCGCGATCCTGCCGCCAAGCAGTTTGGCGAACGTCGCGGCTCCGTCGGATGCGCCCTCAATAATTCCTAGCGCCGAGGGCGATGCTCCAATCGCGATCAGGAACAGCGGCAGGATCGAGGTCGCCATTTCATGCCCGAGATCGGAGAGTAGACTTGCCAAACACATGCCCGCGATGTTCCGGTTGAACAACCGCGTGCCGGAATCGAGGTCCTCAACTCCGCGAATTACAGGCTCTGATTGTCGATCCATTCGCGAGTAATCTCGTTCCGCATTTGCATAGGCGGCTTGCAGACGCTTAGAGGCGGTCGTCCCCTCGAGGCGGGAGTGTCAGCAGCATGTCGCCGGTTAATTTTCTGAGGCCGGTGTGATGCGCATCGCGCTCATCCCCCGACATAAGGCCGCGCCGGATCGCGTCGTGCTTCAGCGCGTGATGGCGCATGTCTTCGGCAGCCCGTAGCAGCGCGCTCGCGCATCGTGAGGTCAGCAAACGGGCGCCGTTCAATTCCGATCCGAGGTGAAGTGCGATCGCCAAATGCGGCAGGCATAAGGCCGGAACCTCGCTGCGCCCGTCTGAATCGAGGCGCCGAAGGACCTCCGCGACCGACTGCTCCGTTCCGTCACGGGCGATTGCGCACGCTCCGCAAGTCTCTTTCGACGGCGCCAGATCGTCAATGTCGTGAGCCAGCTCCGCGATCGATACCGCCTCTCCCGCAGCACGTTCCAGACGAGCCGCAAGCGCGTCTAGCAGCGCGGGATAGGCCCGCGCGATCGCAACCGGCGAGGTCATGCTGGCGTAAATCCACGTGTGCATCGAACAAAAGCCGCCGTTCTTCGCGTGTCGGTGTTGAGCGTCAGCGTCGATGCTCAACTCATATTGCAGCTTGCTTAAGTAGTCGAAGACTGCGCGCAGAACTGTGCGGCAGACAGGACACGCTCGCACCCTGACGGAAGCCGCGGCGCTATTCTCAGGCAGTGATCCACGGTCAGGGTTGTCACCAAGTCGTCGTCTTAGCTCTCTAGCTCGTTCCAGAAGCGTCTCGAACACCTGACGACTTTTTTCGATTCCTCCCGATGCGAGAAGTTTTTTCACGCGAGCCACTTGAACGTCGATTGCCTTCTCAGTTTCGCGATTCAGTTTCTCTGCATATTCCTTCAGGACGACGCGGATCATCGCATCGACACGGGACCGGTATTGGGCGAGCAGGTCGCCGAGCGCGACGGCAAACTGTCTCTTCATCGCCGCGGGAAACCAGCGCCGGGGAGCCACGTATATCCACCACGGCAATCGCGGTCTCCACTCGATGCGCGCGATCCCCCCGAGCCCCACAGAAGGCGGCGCTGCCTCGGGCTCTTCCGCAGAGAGCTTTGAAAGCTCGCGAGTGTTGCCCTCATCATTCATCGCGATGTCGAAGACTTCATAGGGTAGAGCGAGAAGTTCGGTGCGGACCGGACCGGCTGTCCGGTCCAAATGCTCGTTCAGTGCGGCCTCGTAAACTTGTAAATCGCGCGTGAGCGCGCCGGCACAAAACACGGACACGTTGCGCGTGAAAGTATCGAGCGTATTCGGCCTGGAAAATATCCTGCCGGTAAGAAAGTTCGGCGCGAATTTCAAAGTCGCGCTTTGCTTGAGGCTGGTGAACGCGAAGTCGAGGCGCCGTTGAGAGGCGCGCAGCGCATCATTGCCCAGCGCTCCAAGGCGGTTTACGAGTGCCGCGCATCGCACTTTGAGGACGGCGGCCTTTTCATCGAACCCGACGAGTGCTTCGGAGACCTGCGAAGAAGATCGCTTTGAAGCTACAGCAAAACCGGCGTGTGCGCGTTCGCGTTGCAGCAGAGCGACCAGGCGGTCCATTACGCGCACGGACAATTGGTGCGTCTTGTCCGAGGCCGTGAATGCCGCCAGCGCATCCTCCAGTTCAATCAGCCCGGACTGGGCTAGCGCACCCGAATCTCCATGTAGTTTTGCTTCGAGCGCGCGCTTGGCCGACACAGCGAACAAAGAGTAGCGCCCAATACCCGGTTCGCGGTCGAGCCGGTCGCGGACGAATCTGATGACTTCTTCGGCCTCGGACTTCGACGTGAGGTCGAGTTTGTTCAGGACGAAAAATACCTTGCCCACCGTCGCGGTAACGGTACGCAAGAACTCGATATCCGCCTCGCTTACGGCGAAATCGAAACTGGAGACGAAGACCGCGGCATCGATCTCGGGAAGGAACCGTTCCGTGGTTTTTGTGTTGGCGACGATCGCGGAACCAACGCCCGGAGTATCGATAAAGTAGAGGCCGTGGCGAAGGATCTCGGCCGGCAACTGGATCTCCGCGAGCGCCACGCCCCGCCGATTGCCGGGATTTCCCCGTTCGGTTACATACTCAGCGAGTTGATCGAGTCGAACCTCCTGCGGAAGCGGCCATCCCGCGCACCGAACGAGAACGCGTTCGTGTGGCGCGTAACTGACGGTCGTGATGACGGAGGTGTGCGGCAGGAGGCCGGTGGGCAGGCCCTGAAAACCGAGGATCGCGTTCATCAGGCTGCTCTTACCGCGACTGAAGGGACCGATAACGGCGAGATTGAAGTGATCTTCAGCGAGCCGCGCCAGCACCGACTGGAACGCTCGCTCACCTTCCTCATCTTTATCTTTGGTGCAGGTGAGCATCGCGGTCTGTCCGATCGCCGCGATCTCAAGCTTGAGATCGTCATAGCGGCGGACAGCATCGCTCGCGATATCCGAGATCTGCGACGCTGCTTGCGGCATCGAGGTCAACTCCTGGGCGCCTGGCTGGTTGATGCTCGCGCCGCGATCCGGCGCAGGGATCGTTTGAAGCGGGCACGCGCGAAGTCATTCGCGATCAGGTCCATCGGGCTTTTGATCGCCTGTTCGACGAACTCGCGCGCGATTGCGAAATGAACTATCAGACAGTCCTCGACTTCACGATGAAGCGGCCACGCCACCTGACGCAGCAGTGCCACCATTCGGCGCGCGCAATCGCGCTGGTCGGGATAGGTCCCGGCGGTCAGGCCAATCGCGCACGCGTGGACCGCGATCTCGTCGTCTGAATCCGCTGCCAACCCGCGGACGCGGTCCCAAATGTCGCGGGTGACGCCAAATTCGAACAGCAGCATCAGTGCGCTGCGGCGCCGCCGCACACTGGATGGAATTTCACTGCCCCAAAAGTTCGCTACGGGTCGCAGGGCGGCTTCGATGAGTGCAGGTGCGCCGACCTCTCCGAGGATTCTTAACGCCTGTTCCGCGGCGCTACGGCTGACGTCGTCGGCAAGGGCTTTGATTACGATCGGAATCGATTCCTTGCGGCCACAGCTTCCCAATGCTTCGATGACGCCAGGCACCGGATGCTTTCGGGCCACCGCGATCAAGATCTGATAAGCGTCTTCGTCTTTAGTCGCGCCCAAAAATCTGGCGGCCGTCCCCAGCACTGCCTCGTCTCCGAATCGCTCGACGGGGTCTGAGGCCGATTGCCACCCCCGAACGTACTCTTTCAATTCGCTCGTGGCTCTGAGCGCGGCCAGCGCCTGAACGGCCCGCATCCGCGGTTCGAAAATCCCCGTGAAGTCTCGCTCAGACAGAAGTGCCCGCAGGATCGGAACCGCTGGAGCACCGATGCCGATTGCCTCAATCACCGCGCCGTCCCCGTCGTGCAGAGATCGCAGGTGACGTCCCAGAGCAGTGAGTTTTGCGGAGTCCGCCGTGATCGCAATCGGCGCCGGCGCGGCGTCTCGATGACTATTAGTACTCACGGCGCCGTCCCCGTGCGAAGCACACAGACGAGATCGTGCTTTACTTCCTCGGGCAATGGCAGTGTCAGAATTTTGTGTATAGTTTTATTGACGGGATATTCGTAGTCCTTTAGCTCGATATGGTCATCCTGCCAGACCGCATAGCGGGCACGCGCACCTCCAACTTTCGATTGTCCGAGACTTCCCGGATTAGCTACGACGCGCTCGCCGAAGACGCGTACGAACGGCAGGTGCGTATGGCCCGCCAGCAGAACGTCCGCTCCTGAACTGGACTCCTCATCTCGGGCCCACAGAGGAGAGTCTGGCGGACGGTATTCGTACAAAAGATCCGACGGGGTCGCGTGGCAGAGAAAAAATACTCGACCGTCTAGTTGGCGGCACGCGCACGTCGGGAGGTCGCGGAGAAACTGCTTGTCGCTCGCACTCAAGACTGAGGTAGTGTACTTGCGTGTTGCCTCCGCCATCGCGGTGAATCGGGGAGAGCATCCGCAGTCCGTTCCGAATCCGACCGCGTTGTCATGGTTGCCTCGAATCACGGTCAACGCGTGAGATCGGACGAATTCGATCGTTTCAGCCGGATCGGGACCATAATCGACCAGGTCGCCCAATACCCATAACTCGTCATAGTCGCTCGGCAACGCTGCAAGAGCCTCGAGGTTCGCATGCAGGTCAGAGATGATGCAGATTCGCATGGGGATGATTCGCTCCATTCAATTCCGGTTTGAAGATTTTACGGAATTTGGATCCTGTGCTTTTGCCGCGGCAATAAACTGCTCTCGATCGTGTTCGAGGTCGCGCCTCAAAGCCTCGCCCGCAGCATGCGCGAGCTTGAGTCTGCGGTTTTCCTCGGCGAGCGTTGCGTTGCGATAGCGCAGGCTTGCCGCTTCGCTCTCGAGGTCAGATAGATGTTTGAGCTGACGCGCATCCTCCCATCGCCCGAATTCCGCGGCGTCACTCTCCGTGCTATCGGAGGAATCGAGGACTTCTGATGCCGGCTCTTGCTCGACTGGGGCAGCCAAGTACGCAAGCGTCTTGGATATCAGCGATTCCAACTCCGCGCTGTTGCGCAACTCTGCTTGAGCCAGCGCGTTACGCAAGCGAAGCAGCCTCGCCTTCTGGACGTGTGCAAAATTAACCGCTGCATTTTGTTCACCGATCGCCCTCGCATGCTTGCGGCAGAACAGCGGCGCCGATTCGAGAGCCTTCTGGAAGCGCATCCCGCCGTCCAAACGACGAATCGCTCGCACTAGCCGAAGCTCGATTTGGCACAGCCATGAGCACACTTCGCAATCGGGACGGCCGGCGAGGACGGATTCGATCGCGCTACGAGTCAGTCGCGCCCTTGCCGTCCGGATAGCAAGCGCGGCCAGAGCCATTTCGAGATGCGGGCCGCACAGGACACGCGTCGAAACGCCGCTTGCGCGCAGCCGCTCAAGCCGCTGTTGTTCCCGCCATTTTAGTACAGAACACAGCGGGCACGACGCGCCCTCGAACTTCTTGAGTAGTTCCCGGAAATTTTTTGTCAGGCGCTCGAGCACTTGCGGCCTCCGATCAGCAATCGTCGGAGCGGTCTCGAGACCCAGCTTCTGGAGTGGAAACTCCTGCCACGGGTCTCTACCCGCTTGCAGGAGTCATTGGCCGGATGGCAGATATCGGCGGACTCCACCGCCTACAGTTCAAAATTAAGACTCCGTTTAACGCCGGTCAAGCTTCATGAGGAAAATCTCGCGATCAAAAGCGCCAGGATTAGCGCGCCGAGCCCGTAGAGAACGTACGCGTTGAGAATGCCGTGATGCATCCGCGCGAAACCTTTTGATACCCACAAGGCGGCATCCGCGATCGGATTGAGAATCAGACGGTCGAGTACGTGATTTTCTCCGCGCGTGCGGCGAATCGCCGCCCGGAAATGCTTTCCTACCGTCTCTCTGGTGTCCTCCACGGTGGTAGGCCTGAAGATCGCCTCAAAGATAACTCGCACCGGATTCGAGAATCCCGTACCAGTGTAGGTCATTTCCGGGAGCAACCTCCGGATACCTCCATCCCAGACCGCGCGCCGCTCGATGGCGCGGCTTCGAGCAATCACTACTCGAAAAACAACGTAAGTCATCAGCAGCATCAACGCTAAGACCACCGCCATGTACGAAGTGGACATTGCGAACACGATCGGATTGGCTTTGCCGCCGCGATGCATCACGACCAGCCCGCGTCCCGGCAAGATACTCTGTCCAACTTGCGCGCCGATCGCGTGAAAGTCCGCGACGAAGGATGCGGGCAACTCGCCGTGATGAACGTTGCCGGCGAAGAATGGCGGCACCAGTGCGTCGGCAGCGCGAGCTTGCCCCGCGATCGGCGCTATCGCTCCGTCGAGCACCGGAATCACATAGGTCGGAGTCACTCCGAGCACGAGGCAGAGCACCGCGAGGAACGCCATCGGAAGGGTCGCAGAGGCTCGCGCAGGCCGACTCTGCGCGGCAGATTCGGAGCGCGGCATTCCGAGGAAGCTCATCGCAAACGCCTTCACGAAGCAGGTCACCGCGAGCGCTGCGGTCAGGGCGAGGATCGCGCCACAAAGCGCAAAGACGATTTTCACGCCAGTCGAAGCGAGCCCCGCGCTTTGCAGCATCGTCTGCAGCGTGAGCCATTCGCTGACGAATCCGTTGAACGGCGGCAGCGCCGCGATCGACAGCGCGCCAACCAGAAAGAACAATGCGGTGAGAGGCATCGCCTTTATCAAGCCTCCGAGCCGGTCGATGCTTCGCGTCCCGGTATTTGAATCAACCGCACCGGTCGCGAAGAACAGCAGGGCCTTATAGATCGAGTGATTCGCTGTGTGGTAGAAGGCCGCCGCGAACGCAATCGCTGCGAGCGATGGGCGATTCGACGCCACGAAGATGAACCCCGCGCCAAGAGCCGCCGTGATGATGCCCGCGTTCTCGATCGAGCTGTGCGCGAGCATAGTTTTAAGATCGTTCTGGGTTGTCGCGTAAAGTATCCCGAGCAATGCGGTAACACTGCCTATTATCAGCGCGACGATGCCGGGGCCGATCATCGCAACCGGCAGCAGATCGCCATTGACTCTGACGATTCCGTAAATTCCGAGGTTCAAGGTCGCTCCAGCCAGCACCGGAACGAAGGCGTCCGGCGCAGCGGCATAAGCCTGCGGGAGCCAAAAGTTCACCGGGATGAGACCGGCCTTCACGCCGAAGCCAAAAAACGCGAGCAGAAAAACGGCCCATCGCGTGTACTCGGTCAACGTACCTGAGCCATCCTTCATCGCGGCGAACTCGAGCGAGCCATTTTTGGCGAGCACGATGAACGCGAGCGCGATGAGGAGCGTGCCGGCCTCGCCCACCGCGAGCATCAGGAATCCCGACCGGATATGCTCCTCATCTTCGTCTTCGTAGTTCACCAGCAGATAGATCAGGATCGACATCGACTCCCACAGCATCAGGAAGGAGACCGCGTCGGCCGATAAAGGAATCAACACCAGCGTTGCGAAGAGCGCGAAATATGGAACGCTAAAGGCCCCGAGACTGTACCGGCCCGCGTATCGACGGAGATTGCCGGCGGCGAAAATCGATCCGGGAAGGAGGATCAAGCCCGAGACAAAAAGAAACAGCGCCGACAGCCGATCGAGCGAGAGCGTGAGCGTCGCCAGCGAGGGAATGCTCCACAACGTCGAGTGAAACGGCACGTCGGCAAACAGAGAGGCTCCGCTGAAGCAGAGTAAGACGGCGGCCGCGCACGCTCCGAGCCATCCCACAATCGCCGGCGTTAATCGTTCATCAACCGCCAGCGGCAACAATATCCCGACGACGCACAACCCCAGGATGATGATCAGCAGCAAGCCCATCGCGGTCATCCCGACGCTTTCCCCGTGGAGCCACCTACCGCGCGATGCAAACTGGCAGAGGTTTTACGGCCCACCGCAACCAATAGTCCGTGCAGGATAGCTAGTGGCGGCGGCGGATTACCCGGCACCTCGACATCGACCGGGAGCAGTTCGCTTACTCCGCCTGCGCACATGAAGCTCCGGCCAAAAATTCCTCCCGATAACGCGCACGCGCCTACGGCAACGATGCGCTTTGGACCAGGCATCGCGTTGTAAGCCTTGAGCAGGGGCGCGCGCATGTGCTCGGTCAGCGCTCCGACTACGAGCAACACGTCCGCATGCCGCGGAGTTGGAGTGAGAAAGAATCCGAGGCGATGCAGGTTGTAGTAGGGATTGTTGAGCTGTCGGACTTCATTCAGGCACGCACCGCAGTCGCCTGTATCGACCACGAGAATCTGAACCGACCGAGCAAACGCGGGACCGAAGTGCCGGGTTCGGTCATCAACCGCCGAGACTTCGCTCGCCCACTCGTAGCCGCGTTCCCAATCCATCGGTCTGTCCGTATCACGCGCGCACCGCATGCAGTGGATACACTGGCGCACGTTCACGTCCACACCAGCCGGCGCGAGTTCAAGCGCACCTGTAGGACACCGAGCCACCACCGATTGCGCCTGCTCCGCGGCGAGTCTGGTAGCGGCGGGCAGGCCTGGGGACGTTCCAGCCGCAGTTTCCGTGGCGCGCGGATAGGGCGTGCTCTTGATGCCGGTTCTGAGACCCTTGATCAACCATTGGCTCATGGCTGTTCCCGCCGTCTAGCGATCGTTCTCGTGAACTGAGAGCGCGAACGTCGCGAGGATTATTGGAAAGTCCTGGAACGCAAATCTTTCGGCCGCAAGCCTGAACCCGTGCCAGTTAGCGAACGACGGCGTGATAATTCGGTATCGATCGACCACGCCGTCCTCGCGCAAACGAAGCCAATGCAGAGCGGCTCCGCGTGGCGCTTCAACCCAGCCCAGCGCGGCACCGGGCCGCAACCAGACTTCCGGCGCGCGAAACCGGCCATCTGGAATCCGTTCGGCGATCTTCGAAATAATCCGCACTGATTGCGTAGCCTCCCGAAAGAACAGGCGCAGCCGCGCGAAGCCATCCCCCTCGGTTTCACGTGGAACTTCAAACTCAACCGCCTCATAGCCGGAATATGGCTGCGCCTTCCTCAGATCCCGCGAAACGCCGGAGGCGCGAGCGATAGGTCCGACCAGCCCAAACTCGCGGGCATCGTTCGCCGAGACATCACCAACCTGCTCGAGGCGGTCGAGGAAGCTGCTCGAGGTGCTAAGCATCCGCTCCAGAGTTGAGAGCTTTTCACCTATATCTCGCACCTGCGCCGCCGCTCCCCGGCAGGCTGCGCCATCAAGGTCTATCGTCACGCCGCCGAAGGTGCTCAGGCCGAACAGATATCGATGGCCGGTAAGAGCGCCGGAAATCCGGAGCAAGTCTTCTTCGAGGATCGCGGCCTGCGCAGCAGCCACAGCAAGGGCGGTGGATTCACAGATACCTTCGATCACCGACGCATGATGCCGCAGGCGTTCGAGCTCGGCGGCAAATATTCTCAGCGCGCGGCCTCGCGGCGGCACTTCGATTTGGCTGACGTGCTCGACGGACTGACAAACCGCGAGTGAATGAGCGAATGCCGAAGTTCCGCTGATCCGCTCCGCGATCAGCAGCACGTCTTCGGCCTGACGTCCCTCCGCGATTTTTTCCAGCCCTCGATAGGCGTAGAAGAGACGCGGCTGCGCGCGAATCACGTCCTCACCCACGGTTTCAAGCTGAAAGTGCACCGGCCCAGTGGCCGCCGAATAGATGGGCCCTACTGGCATCGAAAAAGCGCCCGCTTCCTCGACGATCTGGCGGGGCTTCCACGTCAGGTCAGGCTCACGATGAAGTACGGGCTCGCTTGCAACGAAGCTTTTACGCATCGGAGCGATGCCCTCATGCCAAACGTCGTCGTGAAGCACGAAGTCACCAAGGCGAGGGTGCCCCTCGAAGAACAGCCCGAACAGATCCTCGACCTCGCGTTCGTGCCAGTCGGCGGCATGCACCAGCCTGCTGATGCTGGGTACTCGATCTTCGGAAGGGGATAGATGAGTAAGAACGTGCAGCCAGCCTGCGTCCGAGCCCCCGTAAAATAAATAGCGCAGCTCCCATTGCGCTAGCTGCTCGACGACAAGGCCGCCGAAGCTGTAATTCATCTCAGAGAATAGCCAGTCGCAAATCTCCGGCAGTGCACGAGGCTCGCACTCCAACCGATAAGCCGATTCGGCGCCGTCTTCGGGGCTCGGGCGAACGTTGCTGTTCCATCGCGCGGTAGCCTCTTCGAGTACTTGTCGGAGTCCCGGGGGCATCGATCACCTCGTCAGGCCGTCGGCAGCCATCCGAAGAAGAGTATGCAGCGACTGCGGCATATAGACTCCGAGAATGATGATCGGTATCGCGGCCAGAATTAGCGTCAGGATACAGCTCACCGGCAGTTTTACCGGTACTATATTTTCGGTGGTCGATTGCGGTTTCCCGAAAACCATCCGGTTGAGGTGATAAAGAATCCCGAAGAATGCAACTATTACGAATCCAGCGAGCAGACCGGTTGCAAGATAGTGTTGCGCAGCGATTCCTGAGCGCAGGATCGAGAACTCACTCAAAAAGACCGCCAGCGGTGGTGCACCGGCGATCGCGATTCCGCCGAACAGCAGAGCCACACCCGCGGGGGGCGAGGTCCGTATCAATCCCCGCACTTCCGCGATTTGCCGCGTGTCCACTGCGAGTAAGGTCGCGCCGGCCGCAAAAAAACAAAACGATTTGGTCAGCGCATGGTTTAGTATTTGATATACGGCGCCATAATGACCGGCGGCACCACCAATCCCAGCGGCGGCCAAAATGATTCCCATATGCTCGACCGTGGAGAATGCGAACAGCCGCTTATAGTCAGTCACCTGAATAATCAGAAATGCGGCAATACCTACCGAGAACAAACCTACGACCATCGCCCAAGCGTCGATATCGATCTTTCCAGAAGCGTTCAACACCGGAATGAGACGCAATATCACGTATAAAATCACCGTGGTCTTGATCCCTGAGAGCAGCGCGCATATCGGGCTCGGCGCCTGGCTGTGCGCGTCGGGCAGCCACGTGTGCAGGGGAACCAAACCGGCCTTGGCGCCAAACCCAACGAGAATCAAGACGAACGCGGTCTCAAGCACACCCGGCGAAACTTTGGGCGCAAGCACGATCAGCGTATGCCAGGTGTAAGGCACTCCCGGGTACCTGCCCCGCGTCGCGGCATACAGGGCCAGAAATCCGAGCAGAGCTATCGCTCCCCCCATAATCGTGAGCACTGAGTACTTCCACGCGGCTTCCAGAGCTTCGCCAGTATTTTCGAATGCGACCAGGTAAACGGAAAGAATCGTGGTCAACTCCACTCCGGTCCACACCAGGTTCGGCTCGATAAGCATGGGCACCGAGAGCATCGCGAACACAAACAAATTGTAATTGGCATAATAGCGGCGCAGATGGCGTGAATTCTTTTCCCGAGCGATGTAGCCCCACGAAAAGAGCGCCGCGGTACTTCCCACCGTCGCGACCAGCAACAATACCAACGTGCTTAGTCCGTCAATGGCGATCCAGTTACGTATCGCAACCACCGATTCTCCCGCGACGACGCGCAGCGCTGCCGCGACCGTCAACTCCAGTACTGCCACACACGACGCAAGCGTAACCGCAGGAGCGACGCGGCGACCGAGCGGGATTGCCGATATTGACGCGGCAATCAGCGGAAGCGCGAGAATCACGAAGAGGATCATTTCCCGGAACCTTCTCGCAGAGTCCTGAAGCCACCCACCTCGGTCGTTCCGACCCGTTCATGCGTCATTCGAGTGAGGATTCCGATAACCAGCGCGATGATCAGCATATCGAACGGGAAGACCATCTCGATTACCAGTGGCAGCGTCGGCGCAATCGCGAAGCCACAAAGCAAGGCGCCATTCTCGATGCCAAAGATGCCAATCAGTTGAGGCACCGCCTCGCGCCGAACCGTGAGCGTGTAAATGCCTATGAATATCCCCGCGAGGCCAATAGGAAGGTTGATTCTTGCCAAACTGCCGGCCGCCGGTGGCAGATATCCACTAAGAAAATAGGCCAGCAGCGTCAACGCGAGCGCGATCAGCAGCGAGCTGGGAATATTCAATACCTGATCGATCTCGCGTCTTCTGAAAATGGCTTCAGGCACCATGCGTCGGAGCAGCCGTGGAATTACAATCGGCTTTACCACCACGTCAAGCGCGGCGACCGCCAACAGGTCGGGTGCGTGCAAACCGAGGCCGAGCAACAGCGCCGACACCACCAGGCACAAAGACTGAGTAATATAGAATCGCTGGCATCCCTGCATCTGGCGCGTCGCCGCGAGCCCGAACGAACTCATCAGGAACAGTCCCGCGGCCAGGCCATTCAGCGAGCTCATGAATGCGTAGTAATTCGCCATTGGAGTCTTTGGCTAAAAGCTCAGTAGCCCGGTGATCATTGCTACCACCGAGGTTACGAAGGCCGCGCCCAGAAATTCACTGACGCGAAAGAGCCGCAATTTCGAGAGTGAGGATTCGATCACTACCACCACCAGTATAAAAATCGCTACTTTGAAGAGCACCAGCGGTGCCGCCAGCAGGACCTCGGCAGTGTTCTGGCCGATGGCAAGTCCCCATGGCGTTACCAATACGTTGAGCAGGATGCACATCAGCACCAGCAGCTTCATCTGCCCGCCCCATTTCATCAGCGCCATACCGGTGCCCGAGTACTCGAGACTCTTCGACTCGTCGATCATCGCGAGTTCGAAATGGCCAGTCGGATTGTCCACCGGAATCCGGCCAGCCTCGGCGATGATGAGCATGATGAACGCGATCACCAACAGCACGTGCGAAGGTGCAAGAAAATTCGAAAACGGCGTCACCCAGTGCTGCTGAACGACGTAAGGGATTGTCGAGCCGGCCACGAATGAGACTGTAAAAAAAACTATCATGAAAACGGGTTCCGCCAGGAAGCCAACCATCCGGGTTCGACTGGCGCCCATCGGGCCGTAGGGATTGGCAGTATCAACCGCCGCAAGCGTGGCAAAGAAACCGCCTAGCGCCAGCACGAAACCGGCTCCCAGCATGTCGCCCATGAAAGCGAAAAAGAGCGGATAGCTGGTGAGCACCGGAATCAGCGTGGTTACGAAGATCGGCGCAACAAAAACAACGTAAGGAGTCACCCGAAAAACCCAGGAAGCATACTCGGACACAACTTCGTCTTTGTTGAACAGCTTTCGTAGGTCGCGATAGGGCTGAAGAACGCTGGGACCGCGCCGCGATTGAACGATCTCCTTAAGCCGCGACAACACGCCCGAGACCAGCGGGGCCAGTGCGACAACGAACAGCACTTGAAGCAGGTTGAACCCGATCGAACGCGCCATCATCCGCTACGCTCGTTCCATGCGGCGTTAAGTCTCGTCCCTCGGCGCGAGGCGGCGCCGATTTGCGAGAGATCTCGAATGACCAGGTAGGGAACCTGAGAAAGCCAACCCCTACCGGCTTACACCTCGGTAGGGGTCATCAGCCCAGCTCAGGAAAGGGCGGTTGTAGCGGTGAACCCCATCACCAACTCTGCTCGAAGAAGTCTAGCAAGGGATTCGTTGCAGTCAACTCAAATCCAACCGCCAAGTGCAATGCCCGCGAGAGCACCTCCGAGACCCGTCACCATACTTCCGATCAGGTAGAGCATCCCATATAGCATCTCGCCATCCTGGAGCAGTCTCATTGACTCGTATTCGAAGGTCGAAAAGGTGGAATAACCGCCGACGAAACCGGTCGCCACAAACAATCGCCAGTAGGGACCGATCCCTGCGCGCACCTGAGCGAGCGCCAGGAAAAAACCGATGATGAAGCTCGCGGTACCGTTGATTACATAAGTTCCATAGGGAAAAGCGCTTCCGAAACGAGCAGCGAACCATCCACCAACCAGATAGCGAGTGACCGATCCGATAGCTCCGCCAGACCCCACCAGAAGGACTCTCTCCACGCTACGAACCTTTCGTCGGCGCGCCGCCGGCCAGAAGCGCTCTCATCATTTCGGTGCGTCCGACGATCCCGACCAGTTCATTTTCGGCGTCCACAACGGGGAGGCGCTTTACACGTTTTTCCGCTGAAAGCGCGAGAGCGCTGGCGACGGGCATTTTCTCCCGGACCGTGATCACGCCTCGCGTCATCAGCTCTTTCGCTGAACGCGCGCGCAGTTGCTGGACGTGCTTTCGAGCGACGCCGCTGATTCTTTCGATCGGGACTTTCGAGACCAGGAGTTCCATCAGCCCCGGCCAATGTTCACGGCTCACCTTCGATATCAGGTCTGAATCAGCGACGATTCCAACCACATGCCTTTTCGCGTTGACTACGACCACCCGTTTGTGAGAGGACGAGACCAGCAGCTCAAAAATTTCTTCCACGGTTGCGGATTCGTGTAAGACTGGAACCTCACGCGTCATCACCTCGCCAACTGTGGCTTGTGCGCCGATGCTCCGGGCTTCCGGGTGCCATTCGGGCAGATGAACGGCGGCGATTGTATTCAAAATATCGAGCCGGCCCAGGATTCCGACGAGCTTGCCGGCGTCGTCGACTACCGGCAGTCGCTTCAGGTGCTTTTCCACCATCACTCGCGCGGCCCGGCCAAGAATCATTTCGGGATCGACGGTTACTACTTCGCGTGTCATGACTTCTGAAACTTTGCGTGCCGGATTCTCCAGCGATTCATGAATCCCGCGTACGAAGTCCAGATCGGTCGCTTTCTTAAGACTGATCGTCACGTTCATGCCGCCGCGCGTCAGTAGATCGCTGTCGCTGACCATGCCGACGACCTTTCCCTCGTCATCCACGACTGGTACGGCGGTAAAATCCTTCTGTAAAAGCAACTCAACGACCTCTGTAACGGGACTGTCGGGATGCACCGTCGCAACTTCGCGACGCATTACCTCGACGACCTTCACGTCGGGCAGACCCTCCTTAAAGGGCGCCCCGGATTGAACAACTTCCACGTCCAGAATGGTGATCAAGGCGGCGGGGGCCATTTCGCGCAGCGGCTGCAGAACTCGCTCGATTCGCTCGGCCCGGTCCACAACAGTAATCATCAACGGCTGATCCAATGACAGCCTCAGAATTGCGGCAGTATGTATCAGGCTGGATGCCCCAAACCCGGCGATCCCGCGGATGGCGGTCGCGCCGCTGCATCCCTCGCGTCGGAGCATCTCGATAATCGCCATGTACAACGATTGATGGCGATAGTGATCGGTTTCGGTCACGAAGAGAGTCAGCTGCTTACCTCTGCCTGTGAACATAGATCATTGCCCTCCCAACCGGATTGAGTCGCAGGCACACCCGCGCCGAAGCGTTCTCTCAGAAGGCTGTCATGTTCGGAATATGAACGGTCACAAAGGACTCCGTCTCTTGCGGCAGAGCCCTTTCAAAAGAAAAGCCCCTACCATGTTCAACATCAGTAGGGGTCATCAGCTCACTCAAGCGGGAGCGGTTGTCGGTGGAACCCCATCACCGTTCGCGAGTACCATAAGACAACTGACGAGCGCGCTAGTCAAGATCTTTCTCGCACAGGCACGCTTGCATTCTCCTCGTCTTATGACCGAGGTCTGAGTCCATGAATGAATCAACTATCGACAGTGTTACCGCGCGCGAGATCCTCGATTCCCGCGGCAATCCGACGATCGAGGTCAGCATGCGGCTTGATGATGGCGCGATCGGCCGCGCGGCGATTCCGTCGGGAGCCTCGACCGGCTCGCGCGAGGCGCACGAACTGCGCGACGGAGATTCCCGCCGCTATGGTGGCAAGGGAGTTCTCAAGGCGATCGCCAACGTCCATGAAATCATCGCGCCGCGCGTTCACGGCCTGGATGCAGCCGCTCAGGCCGATCTCGACCGGGTCTTGATTGACTTGGATGGTACCGAGAACAAATCGCGGCTCGGCGCCAACGCAATCCTCGGCGTCTCGCTCGCGGCAGCGCACGCGGCGGCGGCGTCGCGCGGGCTTCCGCTCTATCGCTATCTCGCGCCGGACGCGGACCTTCTGCCGGTGCCGCAGATGAACATCCTGAACGGCGGCAGGCACGCGGAGTCAGGTGTCGATTTTCAGGAATATATGGTCGTGCCCGCCGGAGCACCGACCTTTCCCGAGGCGCTGCGGATGGCGGTCGAGATCTTTCACGCGCTTGCCGCGGTGCTCAAGTCACGCGGCTATCCCACTACCGTCGGCGATGAAGGCGGCTTTGCGCCGAGGCTCCGCAGCAACGAGGAGCCGATAGAGTTGATCCTCGAGGCAATCGTTAAAGCGAATTATCGTCCCGGCGAGGACGCCTGGATCGCGCTTGATCCTGCGGCCAGCGAGTTCTATGAGAATGGGAAATATGTGTTCGCGCGCTCCGACGGAAAGTCGCGGGATGCCGAGGCGATGACCCAGCTTTTTTCCGATTGGATCAGCCGCTACCCCATCATCTCGCTGGAAGACGGGCTGGCGGAAGACGATTGGGCCGGTTGGAAAGCTCAGACCCGGGAGCTGGGAGGTCGCATCCAAATCGTCGGCGACGACATATTCGTCACCAATCCCGGCATCATCCGCCGCGCGATCGCGCAACATGTGGCGAATTCCGTGCTCATCAAACTGAATCAGATAGGAACTGTCACGGAAACCCTCGAGGCGATGCGCGTCGCGCGTGACGCCGGATATACCTGCGTGATCTCGCACCGTTCCGGCGAGACCGAGGACACCACGATCGCGGATTTCGCAGTCGCCACCGGCGCTGGACAAATCAAGACCGGATCGGTCTGTCGCGGTGAGCGAATCGCCAAATACAATCGGTTATTGGCGATTTCAAAGGAGTTGGGAACAAAGGCTCGGTACGCGGGAGTCAATGCATTCGCACGGCGATAAGCTGCCGCGCCGGGAAATGGCAAATTCGCCCGCGCATGACGATGCGCGGGAACGCGGTGGAGTCCGCTGAAACGCTGCTGCTGGTCGGCACGCCAATGACTCCTGCAGGGCGGGGTCCTCCGTGGACGCAGTATTCGCGTCACAACTTGCCTCAAATGCGCTACAACTGATCAACGCCGTTAGAAGCGAGGTCCGTGAACCTGCATTGACGGTCCTTCCACGCGGCTCGATACACTCGGCCAATGCCGAGTGTCCAATAGCAAAGGCATTAGGCGCCTTGATCTTGCCGGAGGAGCGTCGCGTCGTCTTTTGCTACCCCTGGTACGCGTCAGCCGCTGCCAAGGTCTGGCGAGTTCCCTTCGCCGATACTCTCCTGATGTCGGTGACTATGCCGGACATCATTTACGACTTCGCGATCGCATTTCGCCACGTCCGTTTCCCCGATCTTTTGGAGTAAATCAAAGCTGGCGGGGGAACCGATCGCTCTGCTAGGTTGATCTCGAAGGTGGTGGAGTCCACCAAAATTGCCGCTCTCAGCGAGCGGCCGATGACTCCTGCGGTACGCGCCGCAGGAGTTTTTTTATGTCATTGGTCCGGCGACCTCTGAGTGTTCGATCTCGTGCAGTGGAATCATGCCGGCCTAACGTTGAGAGGACTTAAAAATGGATATCAGAAAGATTTCAGCGGGAGACAATCCTCCGTCCGAGGTCAATGTCATAATTGAGATTCCTCAGGGCGGAGCGCCGATCAAATACGAGTTCGATCCGGCCTCGGGTTGCCTCTTCGTTAACCGCTTTCTGCATACTCCCATGTCCTATCCTGCCAACTACGGACTCATTCCGCACACCCTGTGTCGGGACGGGGATCCATGTGACGTGCTGGTTGTTTCACAAGTCCCCATCATCCCGCTCGCGGTCATTCGATGCCGGCCAATCGGCGGCCTTGCGATGGAAGACGGCGATCAGAAGATCATCGCGGTTCCCGTGGACAGATTAAACCCTTACTACATTGCCGTTCAGACGCTGTCCGATCTTCCGCCAATTCTGCATGAACAGATCAGCCACTTCTTCAACCATTACAAGGATCTCGAAGAGGGCAGTCGCCTCAGAATCTCGCATTGGATGGAACTCGACGAGACGTTCGAATACATCAGCGATGCGATCGGGCGATCAGCAAGCGACGTTAAGCGCGGATAGGAGCAACCCTCGAGTCGCCGATGGCCGATTCAAGAGCCCGGGGTACTGTCTGAATTAAGCCACTCGGGGCGGGAAATTAAGACAGTCAAGGAACTGGCGGATTGGGCAGGAAATTCAGATAGCCCGGATAAATGCGCAAGTGTCGGCAGGCGGCAAGCGCTATTTCCCGCGTGATAGTTTCATCGTCGTCCATGTACGCCGTCCAATCACAGTCCGCATTGCCTACATTCCGCCTGAACGTAGTGATCGTCGTCGGACTGTAAACAAGATTAGGAATCGGCGGATCTACCGTGCAACGAAATCTGTCGATGAGAATTTGCCGGAATTGCGCAAACGTCGGGTAGAGCGGAGCGGGCGCGTTCACTGGCGGTCGGCTATGCCGCCGTCGCCAGTTTTACGTCCGCTTCTTGAATTACGTCGTCCGTTGGAATCGGTGGCAGGTCCAGATGAATTGTAACTTCGGTGCCTTGTTTGAACATATCCCAGTAGCGCTTTGGCGCTTTTTGGATTGCTGAGAACGGCAGCCGATTCGCCTGTTGATCAAGATAGTGCTGTGCCCAAAAGAGAATCGAGAGACGGTCAAGAGCCTTCGTATGCGAATGGGCCTGCGCAGTAATATCAATCTGCAAGCACTGCGCGATCCAGGTTGAGCCTTCAGTGAATAGAAGGATTTTGAGGCGTTCGTGAGCTTCCATCTGGCATCCTCCCTCGGCTAATACCAGCGCGGAACCGCTGGGAGGTGTGTACCAATTCCATACTACCTGTTGCAACACGCGAGGCAAACCCTTTTCAGCGGGGTTTGTTCGCCCCCTTACCGCCACGTCCGATGATCAGTCTGAGCGGCCTGTATCCCGGTCGCAGCGTCGTTTGCGGAGTCGGCTGCGGCAATGGCGGTACGTTCTGCGGCGCAAGCGCAGCCTGTACAAGCTCTCCAATCGTCCAGATGTGATCGCTCACGCCAAGCGCCATCGCGGGCGTGCAGCGCATCGTTTCATGCACGCGGCACAGGTTGTAGAAGCTGACCCAAAGCGCGACTGCCGCGCGATGGCTTTCGAGCTTCTTTGAAAATCCGTTGCTCAACCGCGTGAACCGGCGCATCTGCATCCGGCTCGAAAGATTGAAGCGTTCGACGTAAGACGTGCTGATCAAATCCTCGTTTGGGCGTCCTCTTATCACGGTCTTTTCGATTCCCGCGACGTGACCGGGCGAGTAGCGATGCGCCGCATCGGGCAGATTGGAATCGCCGACGTACTCTTTCGTGAGCATCGCGTAGTCCACGTCCCAACCGAACGCGGATTCAACCGCGCCCACATATGGCGCGTATCCGTCTGACGTGATCTGTGGGCGATTCACGATCCGGGCGCGCAGATCGCGCGCGAGCGCATGGGTGTTCGCGGTCGAGCGCTTCCCAATCAGATAGCTCAGGACGGCCTTCTGTGTGGCCGCGAGCGCGACGAACAACCACACGTCGCCAAACTCGCTAGGATCGCCAGTCTGCACGCGCTTCTGCTTTTTCTGGATGAAGTCCCACTGTTCATCAAGCTCGATCTGGTTCACTTGCAGATCGCGCATCATGCCGTCATGCAAGTGTTCACAGCCATCGCCGACGCGAAGGCTCAGGCTCATGATCGTGTTGCGGTTTACGTCAGTCAGGCGCTCAGTCGAGCGGATCGAACAGCCTTCGGTCAGAGCGGAAATTACTTGGACTTGCTTTTCGATTGGTAGGACGTTCATGGCTCGCTCCGTGGGTTGACCTACCGGGCGAGCGAAGCGACAATAGAGCTTGCCAGCTTTGGCGTGTCCGCTTACCCGGATGCGTTAAAGTGAGACTGGCGCGGGTGCTATCAACACTCGCGCCGGTCGGTTTTTGGGAATGCTCACCATGGGTCGCGCCTGTCGCAGCCACGCTGACAGGGCGGCCCTTTCCGTTGTGGCCCCTCGCATCGGTGAGCGCGGGTGTCGGGGCTAATGTGGTTCTCATGAAATATGTTGTATGCCAGCACGTGTTAGAAGTCAAATGCTAGCACGTGCTGGTATTGCAACTAAATGCGAACGCTGCTAGACATATTGCCATGAGTAAAATTGGATCAAGTGAGCACGGAAGGGCGCTAGCCGCGATTGGCGCATCGAAGGGTGGTAAGGCGCGCGTTGCATCTATGACTGCTCAGCAGCGCAGCAATCTCGCCCGTCAGGCGGCAGTGGCGCGATGGATGAAAGAAGGAAAAGAACCGCCCGTATTCGCCGAATACGGATCGCCAGATCGGCCACTCCGAATAGGACCAATTGAGATTCCCTGCTACGTGCTCATGGACGGTCGCCGCGTGCTCTCTCAGCGAGGTCTTCAGGGCGGGATAGGACTGTCCGAAGCTGGTGGCCGACGCGGCGCGAGGCGATTAACGGTTTTGATGGCCAGTTTGGCTGAAAAAGGCTTAAATACCGGGGACTTAATCGCGCGAAGCACTTCGCCAATTCGGTTCATCCCGCCACATGGTGGAAACCCTGCGGATGGATATGAAGCTACCATCCTGCCGGACATTTGCGCAGTTATTATTGAAGCTGGCAGGCGCGGGTTACTTCAAAAGCAGCAAGCGCGTCTCGCCGAACAATGCGCGCTTCTGCAACATGGGTTTGCAACCGTCGGAATCATCGCCCTCGTGGACGAAGCGACGGGCTATCAAGATTTTCGAGCGCGCGATGCGCTTGCAAAAATCATAGAGCGGTTTGTTGCTAAGGAACTTCAACCATACGTTAGGACATTCCCGGCAGAGTTCTACAAACAGATATTCCGACTCTACGGATGGGACTACCACGAGAATTGCGGAAAGCCCTCAGTATTGGGGCACATTACAAACAATCTTGTTTACAAGCGGTTAGCCCCCGGCGTTCTTGAAGAATTACGGCGCAAGATTCCGCGCGATGACAAAGGGCGACTGAAAAAGAAATTGTTTCAGGGCCTAACTCCCACCTATGGACATCCGAAAGTCCGCGAATTGCTCGCGGGCGAAACGATGCTCGCAAAGTATTCGCCCAATCTAGAGACTTTCATGGAACGCGTTGATCTGGAGTATCCTCAGTATGGGCAAACAATGAAACTGCCTTTCCCGGAAAAGCTTGAGGCTCTGGCCGATGAGGCGACGCGCGAATGAAGCTCCGCCACACCGCTGCGCTCGCGCTTGTGGGTTGGTATCTGATGCTGCCGCCCGTAGTTTCGCGATGGCCATTGCGTGAGCAGAGTAACGCACCATTATCACGGTGGGCCATTATGGCGAGTTTCGACAGTGCTGAGCATTGCGAAAACGCTCATGCCAATTTAGACGAAGAACATAAGGACCGGAGCGACGCTCTAGTTTTCTTGGGTGTTGCCTGCATCGGGACCGACGATCCGCGCCTCAAGGGAAATTAGGGTGTCCCGCTCCATCCCGGCTCATCCCGGATAGTCCCGGCAAATTAAGCCACTCACGATTTCAAATTCAGAGACTCAGCCTCGAATTAAGACAGTACCGAGCCCGGCGGATCTCTTGCGCGGGGACGAATACCTACTAGAATCGGATTAGGCGGTGGAGTTCGCCCTAATCGTCGTTTTCCGGTAAACGGCCAATGACTCCTGCGGCAGATAGAGCCGTGGGAGTTTTCATTTCCGCGGTCTCTCTGGGTGATGATCAGGGAGAGCAAGTGGAAACGCTGCGACAACAAGCGCTCGACATCGGTGCGAGTGGCGCGAAATTCCTGCGTCATCGTCCGCTCCTCTCGTTGATCGAAGCCGCCAAGGAGCTGGGAAGCCAACGCGTGGAGCGCGAAGCCCAAGCGCTGGCGGAGCGCGTGACGGATAGACGCTTTTTCCTCGCCTGTTTGGGGCAGTTCAAACGCGGAAAGTCGAGCCTCGTGAATGCGCTGGTGGAAAATCCCGTACTGCCGACAGGCGTCGTTCCGGTCACAGCCATCGTCACGATCATTCGCCACGGCCCGATACTGCACGCCCTGGTCCATTTCGAGAACGGATCGCGCCAGAATGTTCCCGCTCAGACGATCTCCGACTACGTCTCTGAGGAACGAAATCCTGGAAATCTTCGCGGGGTCGCAGTAGTCGAGGTCTTTGTGCCCAGCCCGCTGCTCGCTTCCGGCATGTGCTTGGTCGACACGCCTGGCATCGGTTCGGTGTACGCCGGCAATACTGCTGTGACCAGGGCATTCGTTCCTCACATTGACGCTGCCCTTATCGTGCTGGGCGCCGACCCGCCGATATCGGGCGACGAGTTGGCGCTGATCGAAGAGATCGCGCCCGACGTGAGCGAGATATTGTTTGTTCTCAACAAAGCAGATCGACTGACGTCCTCTGAGCGCGACGAAGCGGTTGCATTCGCCCGGCGCACTCTGGCGCAGACGATCAAGCCTCAGCCGGGTGCCGTGTTTCAGGTCAGCGCGTCCGAATGGCTCAGTGGTGCAGGTCCGTCACGTGACGCGCCGGCTTTGTTAGCCGAGCTGGAAAGGCTGGCGCGGGAATCGGGTCCTGCGCTGGTGCTGGCAGCGGAGGAGCGCGGCATCCGGCGGCTTTCGGCCGAACTTTTGCGCGAATGCGACAACCAGCGCGACGCGCTGATCGCGCCGATCGAGGAATTGCAGGAACGCACAACGCGCATGCGCGAGGTGATATCAGACGCCGAACGCTCGCTGAGCGATCTGACCCATCTATTTAAAGCCGAGCAGGAGCGCGTAAGCCGGCGTTGCGCCGAGCGGCGAGACGAATTCCTGGCCCGCGCAATTTCCATCGCGCGCAAGGAGTTCCACCAGCTAATCATCGGGGCCAAGCAGCAACGAGGTTCCGCGCTTCACAATCGCGCAACCGAAATCGCTCAAGCGATTTCGCGGCAACTTCTGACTCAGTGGCTCGAAGAAGAGCGCCCCACTGCCGAAGCGATGTATCGCGAATCGGCGCGGCGGTTTGTGACCCTCGCCAACGACTTCCTCACCCGCATTATCCAATCGGGCGGCCCAATGCTGGCGGATTTGCCGCAAGCACTATGCGAAGAGTCGGGATTCCGGGTTAAAGGCCGCCTGTACTTCGGCGAACACTTCGGCTTCCCGCGCCAGACGCCGGTAGAGCGAATCACCGGTCTGTTCATGTCCCGTTCCAGTCAACTCGAAGCCGCGGAAAGAAAGGTCGCGCGATATCTCGACACGCTGTTGTCACTGAACAGCACCCGAATTCTGAACGACTTCGATGAGATAGTCCGCGAAAGCGGACGGCGCCTGGAAGCGGAAATCCGAGGCATGCTCAACGAATTGCAGACAACAGCGGAGACCACTCTCGCTCGCGCGGAAACTACGCGTGCCGCCGGTACCGAAGCTGTCAGGTCAAGCCTGGAACATCTTGAACAGCTCCGCGAGAAGATTGCCCACGCAACGCGACAGGCGGCCGAACCATCGATCGACCGCGCGGAGTTGTGACTATATCGTCTGTGCCATCCGGCGTTTCGCCAGGACAACCGCCGCCGTCGATTACGGATGAACCTCGAAACCATCTCAGCATTATGACGTTCCACAGCATACTATTCCTAAATCCTCAGGATCGCATAAGTGCCGAATCGCGCGAAGCGCCAGCGTGCTTTGTTGATCTAAACCTGGACCAGATAGTAGACGCTGTTACGGCCACCAAGGGCGAATACAATCTCAGGCCCTTCTTTTATTCCCCGTTAACGGACATCGATGCGATCGAGTATCGCCACGAGATCATGCGAGATCTCGAGAACAGTGCTGTCTTCTCGCATATCATGAAGTTTGCGGACGCAATGCGATCGATGCGCGCGCATCTCGTCCAGGCGGACAAGCTTCATCATCGACATCAGAAGGAGAGATGGTTTCTCGACGCAGTCGGGATCTATTGCAACGCTGTAAACCAACTCTCAGACGATTTAGCTGCCGCGGACTTACGATCGCGGGGCTTTCTCGCCTTCCGCGAGTACCTGTTGAACTACAAAGCGTCGGCGCGCTTTACCTCGCTCCTCGCGGAAACCCAAACACTTAATGCCAGTATGTCCGCGATCAAATACAGCGTACTCATAAGGGAGGGCTGTTTCACTGTTCGTAGATACGATTCTGAGACGGACTACAGCGTTGACGTGGAACAGACCTTTGAAAAATTCAAACAGGGCGTGGTGAAGAATTACACGGTGAAGTTTTCCGACCCGCCCGACATGAACCATATTGAAGAGAAAGTGCTCGATTTCGTAGCTCTCCTGTACCCCGACGAATTTCGCGAGCTCGATGCATTTAGCAAAAACAATTCCTCATTCTTCGACGAATCGATAGCCGGGTTCGACCGAGAAATTCAATTTTACATCGCCTATCTGAATTATATCGCGACGCTCAAACGCGGGGGTCTGACGTTCTGCTACCCGACGCTCACGCTCGGCGCCAAGGAGGTCTACGGTCACGAAGCATTCGACCTAGCCTTGGCTCATAAGCTTGCTGGCGAAGGTGTCCCCGTAGTGTGCAATGAATTTCATCTGAGCGGCGAGGAACGTATTCTGGTCGTCTCCGGACCGAATCAGGGCGGCAAGACGACCTTCGCCCGCATGTTTGGGCAACTCCATTATCTGGCGAGCATAGGATGCCCGGTCCCAGGGGGCGACGCGCAACTCCTTTTGTTTGATCGCCTCCTGACACATTTCGAAAAGCAAGAGGACATCAGAACACTGCGCGGGAAGCTCGAGGATGACCTTTTCCGCATCCACGGCATTCTGAATCAGGCGACCTCAAATAGTATCGTTATTATAAACGAGATTTTTACCTCAACCTCGCTGAGCGACGCAATCTTTCTGGGAAGGAAGATAATTGAGCGAATAGCAGATCTGGACTCGTTGTGTGTCTGTGTCACTTTCATCGATGAGTTGGCCGCTCTCATCAGGAAAACTGTAAGTATGGTCAGCACGGTTCTTCCCGAAGATCCCGCTACGCGGACCTTCAAGGTGGTAAGACAGCCTGCTGATGGGCTTTCGTATGCGATCTCGATCGCCGAGAAATACCGGCTGACCTACGATTGCCTGAAGGAGCGCATTCAATCATGAAGGCGTTTCTCATGTATCGCGATCGTGACTTCGACCTCGAACAGACCTTGCCATCTAACCAACAGGAACTCGCGCAGGACCTGGAGTTAGGCGCGGTGTTCAATGCTATGGCACTCGGCGACAGCTTCCTATTCGAGGTCGCAAAGAGAGCGGTACTGGCGAGCGTGCAAGACCTTGATTCAATCCGGTATCGCCAGCACATTCTCCGAGACTGCTTGAAGAATCCGGTCGTGATTCGGGATATTTACAATATCTCTGTAGAATCGATCGGAAACGAAAAAAGGAACTTCTGGTTCTTCGGCAGTCGATATCCCAGCTCGATACTGAGTAGATCAATAGACGTATTACATATGTTCGTGGACAATCTCCGAAAGCTCAGAGATCTCGCTGCCGAACATTCTGATCGATGTCAGTCTGAAGGGTTGACCGTCCTTTTTGCAATGCTCAGGAGGGAGCTCACGGATGAGTATTTCGCCGACATCCATGAGCATCTGAAGCAACTCGCCTTTGGCGACGGAGTGTTAATCAGCGCGGAGTTGGAGAAAGGCAATAAGGGCGCCAACTACACACTGCATAAACCACCGAAAAGCGAGAATTGGTTAAAGCGGATCTTTGTGGAAGTACCGCCAAGCCATACCTTTCATCTCCACCCGCGCGACGAGGCCGGCTTTACAGATCTGTCGATATTGAGAGATCGTGGGATCAACCTCGTCGCCAACGCGCTTGCGCAGTCCACCGATCACATTCGCAGTTTCTTTAGCATGTTGCGGGCAGAGCTGGCGTTTTACATCGGTTGTCTGAATCTGCATGGCCAACTCTCTGAGGCGAACGCGCCGCTGTGCTTTCCCGAACTGGCGCCTGCCAGCGACCGCAGATATTCGTTCAAGGGACTGTACGACGTCAGTCTGGCTTTAACCATGAATCACAAAGTTGTCGGCAATGATGTGAATGCGGACAACCGAGACCTCGTGATAATCACGGGCGCTAACCAGGGTGGTAAATCGACGTTTCTGCGCAGCATCGGTTTAGCCCAGTTGATGATGCAATGCGGGATGTTTGTTCCCGCTAACTCGTTTTGCGCCAACATTTGTAGCCGCCTGTTCACCCACTATAAGCGGGAGGAAGACGCCTCGATGAAGAGCGGGAAGCTCGACGAAGAGCTCGCCAGAATGAGCAAGATTGTCGATGAACTGACGCTCAACGGGATGGTGCTGTTTAATGAGTCATTTGCGGCGACGAATGAAAGAGAGGGCTCGGAGATCGCGCGGCAGATCATTCGGGCGCTTTCGGAAAAGCGGATCAAGATTTTCTTCGTGACCCACTTCTATGACTTGGCCAATGGATTGTGGGGGCAGGGCAAGGAGGATGCTTTGTTCCTCCGCGCCGACCGGCAAGCCGCCGGAGAACGAACTTTCAAATTGATCGTCGGCGAACCCCTGCAAACCAGTTACGGCGAAGATCTGTACAACAAAATATTTGAATCCGAAACAACGGCCGGAGCGAACGATCGCCCTCCTCACCGCGCAGTCCTAACATAGCCTCGTATATGCCGAGGCAGACAGAGCATTGGCGTTGAAGCGAACCGGCACCACAACGCCTGGCGTCGATGGCGCCCTCACGCGACGTCGAGGTAAATACCAATCAGAATTGGAGATTCGTGGTTGCGGGGGAAGGATTTGAACCTTCGGCCTCCGGGTTATGAGAAAATCTTGCGACGGGTTCGCGCCGTGGGCAACATTGTTTTCCCGGAGCCGCAACGGCATCGCAACGGCAAGCCCTCTGTATACGTTTTTGTGACCCGAATTGGCCTTAAGCGGCCGATTTGGGTAGTGGTGGGGGCCCCGAGGAACCTAAGGTTTTATTGGCTATTTTGGCTGATTAGCCGAACAGGCCGGTTTTGAAGACCGGTGGGGCCACCGGGCCCCTTCCTCCTCCAGCTCCGCTTTAGCAGCTCTCGCTTTAGCGCAAAATGGTCACGCGAACATATCGGTTGCAGATCGCGAATCGTAGACTGGATTCGGGCAGCACTGTCAGTGCGGTAAAGTCCCGACTGTTCCGCGCACGCTAATCTCTGAGCCAGAGCATGACTGCCGGTCAGGATTCTCAGCGCTTGCACAACCGCACGAAATCGCGGCCGATGTCGCGGCTTCAGGACTCAGTGCTGCAGGCACTCCTCGCGCGGATCGTAAGCGCTCTCGAGCCGCTGGACCACGGCTTCTATATGATCGGCGTTGTGGACGAATTGATGCGCCAACTCCTTTTGGGTGGCGGCATCCAGCTTCGCCGCAGCGACCATCGCAAGTCGCGGTTCCAGATAAGCACGTGGAAAATCGCTCAGCGCGATCATGCTCACCGGCCAAGTGTTCAATTGCTGCGAGCCGTAGAGGCCGAGTGTGAGCACGCTCTTGTATTCATTGGCCTGGAACTCATGGCTCTCCGGATTGAGTCTTCCGGCGAAGGCCCATCCCTTCTGCGCGGCTTCGGTCGGCACAAAGAACATGGGATCGGCGGTATGGAAGCTGCACTGCTCGTTGATAATCGCCTGCTGCGGCGGCCAGCTATCGCTCAACAGCGCGCCGGGACCCATGAATCCAATCTTGGTCTTCGAGACGCCAACGAAATCCAGGACCGAAGGGCTGGGAATCACACTGGGCAAAGTCGCAATGCCGGCGGCGCCTCCAGTGGCGGTTCCGGCGGCGCCCAGGGCCGACGCGGCACATCCACTGAGCAGTGCGCATGCGATCAGAGCAAACATAAGATATTTCATCGGTACCTCTTGGCAGTTGGAGCATGCAGGTAAAGATTGCTTGCCAATCATCAGGGACGCCGCGCGCGGTTCGAGGGTGCGAACCCGGCGCGCATCGATTTAATTCTAACCTATAAAATTGCGCACGCGCCCGAATTTCTTGTTTGCTGTTGAATCACAGGACCTATAGGACGCGATGCGGCGTTCGCGATGCGGATGGTGATGGAGCCTTCGCGATAGCCTGTGCTATACGACAGAAGTTCAAACAAATTCGCGCGCACTGGAGGTAGGTTGTGATCGAACAAGCTATCGAGATTAAGACGGCAGACGGCACTGCGGATGGATTTATTTTCAGGCCCGACAGCGCCGACAAACTTCCTGGCGTTATCCACCTTACCGATATCGGCGGAATTCGCCCTTCGCATCGCGCATTGGCTGAACGCGTCGCGGGCAAGGGCTACGTCGTGCTGATGCCCAACGTGTTCTATCGGACCGGACGGCCGCCGATGTTCGACTTCACCCCAAAGATGGGTGAGGAGCGCACCATGAAACGCTTCGGCCAGCTCGCTGCGCCGATGTCGCCCGAGGCCCAGGAGCGCGACGCCGCCGCATACGTTGATTTTCTGGCCGCGCGCTCCGGCGTAAGCGGCGGCAAAATGGGAGTCGTTGGCTACTGCTTCACGGGAGGGATGGCGATGCGCACCGGGGCGGTGCGGCCCGACAAGATCGGCGCGGTGGCTTCGTTTCACGGCGGCGGCCTTTATGCCGAGACTCCGGCTAGTCCGCATCACGTGCTGCCGCGGATGAAGGCGCGGCTATACTTCGGCCACGCAATCGAGGATCACAGCATGCCCGCCGACGCGATCAAGAAGCTCGACGGCGCGCTCGCGGCGTGGGGCGGCAAATCGCAGAGTGAGGTTTACGACGGCGCCTATCACGGTTGGACGACTCCGGACGCTCCGGTTTATAACCAACCACAGGCCGAGCGCGCATTCGAAAAGCTGACCACGCTATTCGCCGAAACTCTGAAATAGTTTTGCCTGGAGAAAACCCGCGATGGGACGGCTCGACGGAAAATTTGTCCTGATCATCGGCGGCGGAGCTGACGGACCGCCCCGCGAAGGCGAAACCGTCGCAATCGGCAACGGTCGCGCCACCGCTATCCAGTGCGCGCGCGAAGGCGCCGCCGTGATGGCCGCGGATCTGAATCTCGCACTGGCCGAGGAGACCGCCGCGGCGATTCGCGCCGAGGGCGGACGCGCGGCGGCGGTCGCGTGCGACGCGAGCCGCGAAGAAGATTGCCGCGCGGCAGTCGAGGCGGCAGTGCGCGAGTTCGGCGCACTGCATCTGCTGGTCAATAATGTCGGAATCGGAATCGGCGGAAACCTGCTCAAGACCACGACCGAGGCTTTCGATAAGATGTACGCTGTCAACCTGCGCAGCCATTTCCTGACCATGCGCTACGCGGCGCCAGAGATCGCCAAGGCCGGCGGCGGCGCGATCGTGAACGTCTCCTCGATGGCGGCGTTGCGCAGCAATTCTCTCATCCCCTACGAAGCCACCAAGGCCGCGCTTTTGGGTCTCTCGCGATCGGCCGCAATGACGCTGGCGCGCGACAAGATTCGCGTCAACACGATCCTGCCGGGTCTTATCAACTCGACCATGGTCCGGCGCGCGATCGGCGATCGCGAAGCCACCGTTGCACCGCGAATCCCGATGCGCCGTCAGGGGACACCCTGGGAAATCGCGAAGGCTATCGTGTTCCTGCTTTCCGACGACGCGTCGTACATCACGGCGACCGAGCTGATTGTGGACGGCGGCCTGTCCGCCCGCTGACTGCATTTCTCACGCGCTGCTGGCGACGCCGCAGCGTCGGGCAGGTGTGCTGCAGAAAAGAAGAGCCCCCGCGCGAACACTCGCGCGAGGGCTTTCAGATGGTGTCGTTGGCTCAGATGTTAATCCGCGACGCCATTAATGTAGGTGGCAGACCACGTCATCCCCGGCAGAGCAGTTTCGGAGCCCGTGATATCGGTACCGGTCACATACATCAGTTGTTGAGGCTCGTAAGATTCAGTATCGACCAGATCGCTGCAACTGGTGGCGGGACCGACGACGTTGCAGGTAATCGGTGTCGCCGCACAGACCAGAGTCGCGGAGCAGGTCCACACCGTGAAGGAGTAGCCAGCGCCAGCAGCACCGACCGGATTCACAGACAATTGCACGCGGAAATTACCAAGCGTGCCCGCTGAAGGAAGCGGAGTCATCTCGGCATCGTTGGCCGTGGTATCGGAGGCGTTCCCGGCACCGATCACGATGCCTGCTCCGACGGCCAATCCCGTACCAAATTCGGCGGCGAGGGTTCCGCCGCCGGTTCCTCCCGTCAGAAGTATCGAGTTCACGGCAGCGGCGCCCTGCGCGCCCTGTGCGCCCTGAGGCCCAGTGGCGCCAACAGGGCCGACTGCTCCCTGGAGGCCGGTCGGACCCTGAGGCCCGGTCGCTCCCGGTATACCCTGAAGGCCAACCGCGCCGTCGGGACCCGTCGGGCCAGTGGGACCCTGGGGACCGGTCGCACCTGCAGGCCCCTGCGGTCCAAGCGGACCTACCGGACCCGTTGCGCCCTGCGGACCCGTCGCCCCTGCTGCTCCGGTTGGTCCTTGAGCACCGGTAGGTCCGGTTGCACCTGTCGCTCCTGCAGGACCCGCAATGCCGGTGAGTCCCGCAAGTCCTTGCTGACCAGCCGGACCCGGCACCCCAGTTGGTCCCTGTGGCCCTACCGAACCGCCCGATCCCACTTGGGACCAACTGACTTGGGTCTGTTTTTTGGCGCAGGTTCCATTAACTGATTTGATGAGTCCATTTCGTACGCAGATGCTGATAGTCTGCGCGTGAGTCGCGCCGGGAATTGACATAAGCATCATCGCCATAGTGGATGCGCCGAGCATCCAGCGCAGCGTTCGATTGATTGATCCAGGCATCGTGATGCCCTCCCTGTATCGGTCCATTGGTGGCCTTTGACTGTACGGCTTCATGGTTAACACCGCTTAAGGAGCCGTAATCAGATAGTTTGCCGACCACGTCGCATTAGCAGTCGTCTCGAGGCCCGTTACCGAGGTCACCTTGAGAGTGATCGAATCCCCGGTCGCATAGGCTTGCGTACCCGTAGCGATACATGCGGTGGAGGTTCCGACGATCTCGCAGATCGGACCGTCACAAACCGAGTTGTCGCACACGGTGACTGTGTATCCATATGTAGGATTAGCGAGACTGCCCGGAGCATGATCGAGCACGACGTTCAGATTGCTCAGCGTTCCGGCCGGCACGGGAACCGATACCGAGTTTTGAGACGAATTGCTCGCGCCATCCCCCGGTCCAAGGAAGAGCGGCGTCGTATCCCGGTCGGCGACAAATTGTATTGCGCGGGCAGCCCCGATCGTCTGGCCGAGGTTTCCTCCAGTCAAGATAGAGGTATTGTCACCGGCGATTCCCTGGATTCCCTGGATTCCGGTCGGTCCCGTAGCACCCTGAGCTCCATCAGCGCCGACGGGTCCTTGCGCGCCCACAGGTCCGGTGGGACCGACAATTCCGACCGGACCGGTCGGGCCGATCGCGCCTGTTGGTCCCTGATTGCCGATCGCACCGGTCACTCCGGTCGGTCCGGCCAATCCTGTGGCGCCCTGTGCACCTGAGGGTCCAACCGGCCCGACGGGACCCGTCGCACCAGTTATTCCCGTCAAACCTGTTGGTCCCGCGGCGCCGGTGGGTCCAACTGGGCCAACACCACCCTGAGCGCCAACAACCCCTGGTGCTCCCGGAACACCTTGCGGACCTTGTTCGCCCGCGGGTCCCGTGGCGCCCTGAGTTCCGGGCTCATTCCATGCGAGCCCAAGTTCGTTCGAACGGCAGGGTACATTGATCCCGCCGATAAATCCTTTGGCCGTGATGCAGATGTTGATTGGCGTTTGTGCAACTTGAGCGTTGCCTTCAGCCGGCATCACAAGCATTAGCATCGCGCCTGCGCCCGCCGCTGCGAGCGTTCGCCAGGCGAATTTCAAAGACCTATACATCTGCGTCCCCTCCTTGAACCAATCGATAATGGGCGTTGCTTTCATAGTCGGCGTTCGATCGAAGCGCTCCTCGCCCTTTCATTAATGTTGATACTCGAGCGACCAGGTGACGTTGGTGAAATGCGAGGTCGCCGAGGCCGTGGCTTGCAGCGATAGTGTCTGGCCAGTCGTCATCGTGGCGATGTCGGTCGTGTCAGTGCATTGGGTCTGCCCGACGCCGGCAATAGTGCAGGTGATTCCGGTATCGCAGTTAGCCGAGATGCAGACATCGAACACGTCGGTCTGCAAAGCGACGCCCGGCGCAAAGTCCACCTGCACGATCAGATTTTTGAGTGTGCCCGCTGGAAGCCGCGCGGCGACGTTAGCGATAGCAGGGTCTGCGCCGTCGTTCGGGCCCAGATAAATTGTCGAAGCTGGATCAAGTTGCGTTCCGCCCGCGTTGGAACCGACTTCCTGGCCAAAGTTCCCGCCGACCAGAAGCGTCGTCTCAACTCCATTAGGTCCCACAGGCCCCGTGGGACCGGTCGCTCCAACTATCCCCTGAGGTCCGGTGGTTCCCGTCAGCCCCGCAACACCTTGCGCGCCCTGCGGTCCTTGCGGACCGGTTAGGCCGATCGGGCCAGCCGCGCCAGTTGGTCCGATCGCACCGGTTGCACCGGTCAGGCCGATCGCGCCGGTCGCACCGACGGCTCCTGCCGGTCCTGTTGGACCTACCGCACCTTGCGCGCCCGTAGGGCCTGTGGCACCGATTGGCCCCGCTGGGCCGGTCGCGCCAGCCACGCCCGCCGGGCCCTGGGCGCCCTGCGCTCCTTGCGGACCCTGAGGACCCGCAGCTCCGGCAGGTCCTTGCGCACCCATCGTCCCTTCGGATCCTCCCGGAAGGCCATTGGTCATCCAGGTGAGTGAGTCCTGATTCCTTCGACAAGTGGTATCGATCCCTTTGATCCGTCCTCCACGGCTGATGCAGAGGCTCGTAGTCTGAGCCTGGGCATTGTTCGCTCCAGCGACGGTCGCAAATAGAAACGCTGCGGCGGCACCGAATATCCAGCGCACGCCAGACCTGTAAGATCTACGCATTCTTGCCCCTCCCTTTTTGACGGCGGCGCTAGAACTACCGATTTCCGTAGTAGAGTTCGCAGAAACTGGCCGCCCGATGGGTTTCCGCGTCGAATTCCGTTGTGGCAAAAATGGTGTCGCTAAGTCAACTGATATAGACGAAATTCACGTCGTCGCATATTTTAGCTTATTTTAAGATAAATTTGATGTTTTGATCATGTATGTCCTGTTTTGAGCGCAGAGACCCTTTTCAGACAAAAATGCGGAGAATTTAATTGCTACTTTTTGTATAAGAATTTGATGCAACCAACTTATGAAGACGAGCAGCCACGCTAATCGACATCCAGAATCGGACCGCATGGGGCACGGCCATTCGCCGACGATTCGTGTCGCATGTGGTATGTGGTAAAGATGACTTTGCGACGCGATGATATTCTCCAGAGGTGACGCGGATGCCGGTCGAATATATTCCTCGCACGCGCGAGCTGTACGATGAGTTCACGCCGTACCGCTGGGTGCAAAACGACGCCGCTTCGATCCCGTGGACTCCTCTGCGTAAGCCGCTTCGCGAGTCGCGCGTCGCACTGATCAGCTCAGGCGGTATTATGTACCGCGATCAGCCGCGCTTTCATCGCGAGGACGCGTCGTACAGGCGAATCCCGAAAGACGCACGCCGAGAAGATCTGAGCGTATGGCACTTCGGCTACAAGACTGCCGACGCGGAGAAAGATCCCAACTGCGTCTTTCCGCTGGAGCCGATGCGCGCGCTCGAGCGCGAGGGTGTTATTGGCGAGTTGTGCGACCCCGCGCTGAGCTTCATGGGCGGGATCTATTCGGCGCGCAAGGTGCGCGACGAGCTTGCTCCGCAGATCGTCGATGAACTCCGGCGCGCGCATGCCGACGCCTTCTTCCTGGTGCCGGCATGACCCGTATGTCATCAGTCCGTTGGACTGATTGCCCGCGCGGCCGAGGAAAGCGGAATTCCGACTCTATCGATGACCTCGGCGCTCGATATTACGCAGGCGGTCAAGCCGCCGCGCGCGGTGTTCCTGAATTTCCCGCTGGGGCATCAGACCGGCAAGCCGAACGACCCCGAATTGCAACGGCGGATCGTCGGCGGCGCGATGCGCGCGTTCGAGGCGATAGATCGGCCCGGCACGATCGTCCAACTGCCCTACGTGTGGGATCCGGACGATCGCACGTGGGAGGTCGTCGATTACACCAAGGGATGGATGCCTGAGCGGCCGCCACGTGAGGACGCAGATCGGATCGAGGCTGAGCGCGTGGCGACGTGGAAGAGAAATCGCGGGTGAACGACCGAAGTGATCGCGGGTAGGAGGTGAGGATGATGACCGGTGTTGCGGCAATTATGGGGCTTGCGTTGATCGAGTATTTGCTGCTTGGTTTCATGGTCGGTCGTGCGCGAGGGACATACAACGTTCCCGCTCCTGCCACTACCGGCGATCCGGTCTTCGAGCGCTATTTCCGGGCGCATCAGAATACGCTCGAATCGCTGATCGTGTTCGTTCCGGCGTTGTGGCTATTCGCGACTTACCTGAGCATCCCGATCGCGATCGCGCTGGGACTGATTTTCATCGCCGCACGAATTATCTACGCGGCGGGATATATCAAAGCGCCCGAGAAACGCGCGGCCGGTGCGGGCCTCACGTTCCTGGTAAACGCGGCTCTCGTAATCGGCGGCCTGTTCGGTATCGCGATCCACCGGCTTTAGCGCGATCGTCTAGCGGAGCGTGGCGCCGGTTTACGGCTTGCGCCCGAGCGGCTAGAGTTGAAGGTCTGCGCTGATCAGTATTTCGGCGCAAGAATCCCTGCGCGCAAATTTCAGAATAATTCCGGTCTAGAGATAAACTTAATCAAGGAGACTCATCTTCAATGGCTGAAGAACGCAAAGGCGCGGTCACGATGCGCGGTAATCCCATGACGCTGGTCGGTCCCGAAATCAAAGTCGGCCAGAAGGCACCGGCCTTCGGCGCAGTCGGAAAGGGACTCGCACCCGCTTCGCTCGATCAATTCAAGGGCAAGGTCAAGATCATCAGCGCCGTACCTTCGGTCGATACTCCCGTGTGCGACGCCGAGACTCGCCGCTTCAACGAAGAAGCCTCGAAGCTTCCGGGCGACGTGCAGATCCTGACGATCTCGATGGACCTGCCGTTCGCGCAGGCGCGATGGTGCGCGGCGGCCGGGGTGGACAAGGTCACGATGCTCAGCGACTACCGCTCGGCCGAGTTCGGCGAAAAGTACGGCGCGCTGATAAAGGAGCTGCACCTGCTCGCACGCGCGGTATTCGTGGTCGACAAAAACGACAACGTCACTCATGTCGAGTACGTTAAGGAAGTCGCCAACCATCCGGACTACGACTCAGCGCTGAACGCCGCGAAAAAGGCGGCGGGCGCCTGATGCCGGGCGCGATCCGCAAGCGCCCGACGCGGTCGTCATCGGCTTCATCCTCGGCATCTGTTTCGGCGCCAGCGCTATCGCCGGTTTCGCGACGCACGCGCACGCACGAGTTTCCGGTCGATCTGAAGCGCGGATTGTACGAGGCGATTTTCCATCGCCGCGACATCCGCGAGTTCCTGCCCGGCCCGATTCCCGACGCGACACTCGCGCGAGTGCTGATTGCGGCGCATCACGCAGCCAGCGTCGGCTTCACGCAGCCGTGGGATTTCATCGTTATCCGAGACCGCAAACACCGTGAAAAGGTGAAGCAAGTTTTCGAATCCGAACGCGCCAAGAACGCCGCCAAGTTCACCGGCGCGCGTCGCGAGAAATTCCTCTCACTCAAGCTCGAGGGCATTCTCGACGCTCCGATCAATCTGCTTGTCACCTGCACCCCCGGACGCTTCGGCAAGAGCGTGCTCGGCAAGGTCAGTATCCGCGAGGTCGAGATCTACTCGGCCTGTCTCGCGGTCGAGAATATCTGGCTGGCAGCGCGCGCCGAGGGTCTGGGGGTGGGATGGGTCAGTATTCTGCGCAACGACGCGTTGGAGGAAATCTTCGCGATTCCGCAGGGAGTGATTCCGCTGGCCTACCTATGCATGGGCTACGTGAAGGAGTTTCCACTGCGGCCGCTGCTCGCAAGCGCCGGATGGGCCGAACGATTGCCGCCGCGCGAGTTGATTCACCTTGATTCGTGGACAGGTGCGCCCGACCGCGCGGACCCACTGGTGCGCGAGATCGAAAACCCCAAGATCTGGCGCGCGATCCTGCCTGACGAAGTGCCAGCCGAGCAGTAGCCGAGCTTGAAGCATCCCGTTCCGTGGCGATGGCGAATCACGGCGCGCACCCTGATCGTGCGGTTTCCTGCGCCCTATCGCACTCTCGGGTGGGCCCCACTCGGCGGGGGCTACGCGCGCACGCGGCTCATCAGCAATCATCAGGTTGATCGGGATAATCGTCGCGCGACGGAGTTCCCGGCGCATATCTGCGCCGGCGGATCCGCGCGCTCGAACCCGGCGCGGCCGCCGCTGCATCCACAGTGGCAATGATGACGGGGGCGCAAGTCACCGACGCCGCCTATGTGTGCATACGGCGCGGCGCGCTCGCGGTGGCCGCCTGGTGCACTGCGGGGTGCTCCAATGCACTGCGTGCCGGGGATCGCGCGACGGTCGCCGACACGAGACCTGGGACAATCAACCTGATTGTCGCGATAAATCAGCCGCTCGGCGTTTCCGCGATGGCCGAGGCGATCCAGATTGCGACCGAGGCGCGCGTGCTCGCGGTGCAGCAGGCGGGAATCATCAGCACGCGTTCGGGGCTACCCGCGACCGGCACTGGCACCGACTGTATGGTCATCGCGGCGCCCATCGGCCCGCGCGCTCATCCATGGTGCGGCAAGCATACGCTGGTGGGCGAGCTTATCGCGCGCGCGGCGCTTAAGAGCTGCGCGCGCGCGATTGCACGCAGCCGATTGTGAGCTACGCATTTCATCTTTCGATCCCGCTCATCGCGGGAGCACTCGCACTCGACGTTGTGCTCGGGGATCCGCGATGGCTGCCACATCCGGTGCGTGCGATCGGAAGGCTAATTGAGCGCGGCGAACGTCTCTTGCGCAACGGAAATCCGGGGCGCGACCTCGTGCGCGGAACGATTCTGACGGTGGGCGTCGTCGCGATCTCGACGTTCGCGGCGTGGGGGGTGGTCGCGCTCGCGAATTGGATTCATCCGATAATGGGCGCTTTGGCCGCGGTCGCGATCGCGTGGACCACGCTCGCGCTGCGCGGACTCGATCAGGCTGCGGGTGGCGTCGAGGGCGCACTGGCAGCAGGCGATGACACTGCGGCACGGCGGGCGATTCCCGCGCTGGTGGGGCGTGACCCGGACGCCCTCGATCGCGCCGCGATGGCGCAGGCCTGCATCGAATCGGTGGCCGAGAACGCGAGCGACGGCGTTATCGCGCCGGTTCTGTACCTGTTCGCTGGCGGTCCAGCCGCGGCGATCGCGTACAAGGCGATCAACACGCTCGATTCGATGATCGGATATCGTGACGAACGCTACCTGTTCTTCGGCCGCGCCGCCGCGCGCCTCGATGACCTCGCCAACTGGATTCCCGCGCGGCTGACCGCGATCTTTATCGCTCTCGCGGCGCAGTTGACCGCCGCCCGCGCGCACGAAGCCATCGCGGCAGTCTTTGCCGACGCGCGTTCGCACGCGAGCCCCAACGCGGGTTATCCCGAAGCCGCGATGGCGGGTGCGCTGGGCGTGAGGCTCGGCGGCACCGCGATATATGGCGGCGAACTAGAACCGCGCGCGGTTCTAAGCGCATCCGGACGCGACGCCACCGGCGCGGATATCGCGGCCGCACGAAACCTATTGCGCATCGCGACGCTAATCGCATTTGTCGTCCTTGCGGCGGCGCGGTGGTTTCTCCAGATTTTATGAAGATCGTCGCCTTATTATGAGCGTCATTCCAATCGACCGGCACCACGGCGGTAACCCTTCCGCCGGAACGCTTGACTTCAGCGCCAGCATCAATTCGCTGGGGCCGCCGGCGTCCGCGATCGCCGCGTATCGCGACGCCGCCGCGCAAATCGGCGCGTATCCGCCGGCGCGCAGCGAGCGGCTCGAACGCGCACTTGCGAAGTGGCTGGGCGTCGAGCCCGTAAATGTTCTGGCCGGCAACGGCACGACCCAGTTGATTCATGTGCTCGCGCGCGCGCTCGGTGTCCCGCGCGCTGCGATCGCAATCCCGACCTTCAGCGAATTCGCCAACGCCCTCGCGATAGCCGGCGTTGCGGCGTCGCCGATCCGCCTCGATCCAAGCCGCGGCTACGCGCTCGATCTCGCCGATATCGACAACGCGCTCGAGGCCGGTGCGCGCGCTGTCTTCGTCGGACGTCCCAACAGTCCAACCGGGTCGATGATCTCCACGGGCGCAGCGAGCGATATTGCGGAGCGCTGCGCGAGCCGCGACGCGCTGTGCGTTTTTGACGAAGCGTTCATCGATTTTACGGGCGCCGAATCGTCGGCACAGCTCGCCGCGGCGTGTCCTGGTCTGTACGTGCTGCGCTCGCTCACCAAGTCATTTGCGATTCCGGGTCTTCGGCTCGGATGTATCGTCGCGGCGCCGGCGGCAATCGAGAATCTTGCCGCGGCAATCGAACCGTGGTCGGTGAACGTCGCGGCGGAGGCTGTCGGGCTCGCTTGTATCGCGGCGGCGGAGGATTTTCTCGCGCATACACGCACGGTGATTGCGGCCGAGCGGGAATTTCTCGCGCAGACGCTCGGTGCGCTCCGCGGGATTCACGTTTTTTCTTCGGCCGCAAACTTTCTGATGCTGCGAATTGCCGAAGAGCCGGCACCGGGCGCATTCGCGGCACAGCTGCTGCGCGAGGGGATCACGATACGCGACCTGGCGACGATGCCGGGTGCGGGCGCGGGACTCTACCGGATCGGAATTCGGCTGCGCGCCGAAAACCAGCGCCTGGTCGCCGCTGCGGCGCGATGGGTCACCGCACGCCGAGCAGGTTGATACGCGCGCGGCTGCATGATGCGATAGGCGCGAACTTCCGATGACGCTTCTCGAAGAAACGATCGCCGCGATCGCCCCGCTCGACGCCGCCGCCGCGCGCGTCGCATCGACGCGGCTCGATTCACTCACCAAACCTCCCGGCAGCCTCGGTCGGCTTGAGGAGATCGTGCAGCGCTACGCGGCGATTCGCGGCGACGCCGCGGCGCGGATGGGTGGGGGCGCGCTTGCGGTGTTCGTCGCGGACCATGGTATCGCCGAAGAGGGCGTCAGCGCGTTTCCGCAGGCGGTCACGCTCGAAATGCTGCGCAATATTGCCGGCGGCGGCGCTGCGATCAGCGTGCTGGCGCGGCGCTTCGGCTACCAGCTCCTGGTGTTCGACGTCGGCGTGAAGACCGATACCAGCGCGGCGCCGCTCGCCGGCGTCATCTATCGCCGAATCGGTGCGGGCACCGCGAATTTCGCGCATCGGCCCGCGATGACTGCGCACGAGGTGCGCCACGCGATCGAAACCGGTATCGAGATCGCGCGGCAGATTGCCGCGTCGGGCGCGACCGTTATCGGAATCGGCGAGATGGGTATCGCCAACAGCACTTCGGCCGCGGCGATCCTGTGCGCAACGACCGGCCTTGCCCCGACCGATCTTGCGGGACGCGGTACTGGACTGGACGACGCGGGCGTGCGCCGCAAGGCTGCGGTGCTCGAGCGCGCGCTCGAACTTCATCGCGATGCGCTCACCGGCGGCGAGGCGATCCTTGCGGCCGTCGGAGGATTCGAAATCGCCGCGATGGCGGGTGTATGTCTCGCTGGCGCGGCGCTGAGTATTCCGGTCGTGGTGGACGGATTTATCGCTACCGCGGCCGCATCGGCGGCAGAGCGAATTCGTCCGGGCCTGTTCGATTACCTGATTTTCGCGCATCGCTCGGCCGAGGGCGGCCATTCGCGCGCGCTCGATCGGATGCGCGTGCAGCCGCTTCTCGATCTCGGGATGCGCTTGGGCGAGGGGACCGGCGCGGCGCTGGCGATGAACCTGCTGGAAGCGGCGCTGGCGATGTATCACTCGATGGCGACGTTCGAATCGGCCGGCGTGTCGGGCAAGCTACCGTAGTGGCGATGAGCGCCGCGCCAGACACCGGACCGCTCGACCCGTCCGCAGGCGGAATGGTTGCCGAGTTGCGGATCGCAGCCAGCTTTCTAACTATCGTTCCGACACTACCGCGCGGTCGGATCGACGATGAATCGGTGGCCGCGTCCTTCGGATGGTTCCCGCTGATCGGGTTCGCGATCGCGGTCGCGCTTTCACTCGAGGATTTCATTCTCGCGCGCTTTTTCGATCTGACCGTTCGCTCGATCCTGATCGTGCTCTCGTTGACGATCGCCACCGGCGCGCTGCATCTGGATGGACTTGCCGACACGGCGGACGCTCTTGGCGCAGGCCGCGATCGCGATCGAGCGCTGGTGATTCTGCGCGATAGCCGGATCGGCAGCTTCGGTGCCGCCGCGATTTTTTTCGCGCTCGCGCTCAAGGTTGTCGCGCTCGCGACGCTTTACGGAGCTCGCCGCTACACCGCGATTTTTGCGGCGGTGGGACTTGCGCGCTGGGCGATGGTCGCGGTCGCGGACCGAATCCCCTATTTGCGCGCGGAGGGCGCCGGCAGCGTGCTACTCGACGGCAAATCCGAGCGGCGGAATCTGACGATCGCGAGCCTCACCGTCGTAGCCGCGATGCTTCCACTCGGCTTGTGGACAATCCTCTGCGCGATGCTGGCCGCGATTGTGATCGTCCTCGCGATGCGCGCGTTTTATCGCCGATGGCTGGGCGGAGTGACGGGTGATCTTATCGGCGCATGTGGGGAGATCGTCGAGATTGCGGTGCTGATTCTCTTCGCGCGCTGAGCGCACGCTACTTCACGCGCACAGGATATCCGGCGACCATCAGAATTACTTCGGTTGCGACCTTCGCGATGGTTTGATTGGTCCATCCAAGCAGATCCCGAAAGCGGCGCGCTACGGGATTGTCCGGCACGATGGCGGAACCAACCTCGTCGGTTATGACGAGCGTGGCAAACGGCGCGGTAAGCATCACCCCTGCCAGCGCGTCCGCATCGGCGATGAACGACTCTTCGCTCCCTGCGGAATACACACGCATCAGGTTGGAAACCCAAAGCGTCAAACAATCGAGCACTACCAGATCTGCGCGGGCGTTCAGTCCTTCCAGCGCGCTGGCAAGATTGACCGGCTCTTCGACCGTGGTGAAATCCGCGGCGCGATCGGCCCTGTGGCGCTCGATGCGCGCCGTCATCTCGTCGTCGAGCGCCTCTGCGGTCGCGACGAAATAGCGCCGGGCCTCGCGGTAGTGATCCGCGAGTTCGAGTGCGTGCGCGCTCTTTCCGCTGCGCGCTCCACCAGTAATCAGGGTGATCTTCCCCATCGAGGATTCGAGACTACACCGCCGCCGCGTCCGCTTCGAATCAGAACCGCCAGTTGCAGCGGGTTGACTGCAAAACTCTTCGGGCGTAATTGTTTGCCCGCGCCCGGTGTTCGGGAAGCCGGTGAAATTCCGGTGCTGCCCCGCAACTGTGACGGGGGACGACGGCCCATCGATGCCACTGCCTTTAGGCGGGAAGGCGGGCCCGAGGACGAACCCCAAGCCAGGAGACCGGCCGGGCTACTAATGTCTGCCTTCCGCGGGGAGGGTGGCGGCGAGCCGTTCACGGCTCGAAGCCCGATCCTTTCGCGCCAGGGATCGGGTTTTTCGATCTCCGGCGTGAACCTCCTTCGCGAATAGCGGACGAACGCGGAGGAGTTCATGTCACGCATAGCCGGTCTCATCTCGATCACCTTTTTGATCATCGCGCTGGGTGCGCTCAATGCGCGTGCGGCGTCTTCGCCAATTCCGTCGGCGACACCGTCATCGACACCGTCGGCGCTGCCCACTCAGTCCGCCAAGTCGGCTGGCGCCGCCGCATCGCCAGCCGCGTCGCCGTCGCCCGGCGAGAACCAGCTCCAGACGATGGTAGTGACCGCGACTCGGATCCGGCAGCCGGTCGGCGAAATCGGCACCACGGTCAGTGTGGTGGACAGCGATCAGATCAACTCGCAGAAGATCGAACATGTCGGCACCGCGCTCGAGCAGGTCCCCGGGGTTCAGATCACGCAGGACGGATCGCCCGGGACCGAGACTGACGTTTCGATTCGCGGCTCGACTTCGGCGCAGACGCTGATCATGATCGACGGGGTCCCGGCCAACACCGGATCGAGCGGCGCACTCGATATCTCGAATCTCACCACCGAGAACGTGGACCAGATCGAGGTGCTGCGCGGCGCGGGCGGCTCGCTTTATGGCTCGGAAGCGATTGGCGGAGTGGTAAATATCCTCTCGCAGGAGGGCGAGGGCGCACCGCATTACTCGCTGCTGTCCGAGGGGGGCAACCGCGCGACCCAGCGGCAGGTGCTGACGGCTTCGGGTTCGGAAGACCAGCTCGATTTCTCCGGCGCGCTGTCCTATTTCTCGACCCAGGGGTTTCGCCCGGTCAACGACAGCTCGGACAATCTGGCCGGCAATATGCGGCTTGATTATCATCTGACCGACGACACGATCATCCGCGGGTTTGCGCGCTACTACCGGGCGAACGTAAGCCTGCCGGATTTTTCGGTGTCGAATTTCCCGCCGATCGCCGACAATCCGACCGCGCATCAGCGCAGCGAGTTCATGCTCTTCAACGGTGTGATCGAGCATCACTTTGGCGAGCATCTGGTGGCGACGGCCAACGCGTTCTTTGTGCGCAACGAAGTCCGCATCAACGAGGTTCCGTTTGCGGGCTTTGCGGGCAGCGAAGTCGATCGAATTCCTGATGAGACACGCGGCGGCGAACTCAACGCCGTGTACACCTGGGCCAAGGGCTTTCGCACCCTGGCGGGATTCGAGTTCAAAGACCTGTGGTCTCGCGACTATGGCTCCGACATATTTCCGCCGTTGACCGTCCCTTCGACCTCGGTCTTCAACGCACGCCGCCAGGAATATGCCGGCTACCTCGAACAGGAGGCCTCGCTCTTCGACGGCCATCTGATAGCGACCGGAGGTTTCCGCGTAGACGGCAACAGCCAATTCGGCAAAGAGGTCAGCCCTTCGTGGTCGGTCGCAATTCCGATCAAGAAAATCTCGACCACGCTGCGCGGCAGTTATAGTGAGGGCTTCCGCGCTCCCGCCTTCGACGAACTCTACTTTCCGGACTTCGGCAACCCGAAGTTGAAGCCGGAGATCTCGAGCGAGTACGACGGCGGCTTCACCACCAACTTCGGCGAGTTGGCTTCGATCACGACCACTTATTTTTCACGGCGGGTGCATGATCTGATCGTCTCGGTTCCCTGCACCTTCGGTCCCGGATGCGAATTCGGTGCGCTGCCGGGAAACGCTGGACGCGTTGACGTGCAGGGAGTCGAGGTCGCGCCGAGTATCACCCCGCTGCCGGGGCTGAGCTTCGGCGGCAGCGTCACGATAATTGACGAGACTCACGTCTCGGTCACTCCAAGCGCACAGCCGCTACGGGTACCGAAACATTCCGCGCAAGCTCTGTTGCAATACACCCACGGTGACGTGTTGAGAGCGCGCGACAAGATAACGGCGAGCCTGGCATACACGTTCGTAGGGGACCGCGACGACATCACGAGCGAAGGCACAATCGCCAATCACGTTGCGTACAGCCGCTTCGACCTGGTCGCGTCGTACGCGCTCGGCGCGCCATGGCAGTGGGTCACCGACGAAGAAGTTTTTACTCGAGTCTCGAACCTTCTCGATCGCCATTATGAGGCGGCGTTCGGCTTTCCCTCGCCGACCGTAAATTTCGTCGCGGGGGTGAAGGTGGACTTGCAGCCATGACAATGCACGGGCATAGGAAAGCCACCGGCCACTAAGACACGCAGGCACGAAGGCACGAAGAAGAGCGAGCGGGTCCTTCCTGATGGAGAGGACCCCTTCTGCGCGTCCCGGTGTCTTTGTGTCTGTGATGGAAATTGCTGCGGGGCGCGGTTATTCGGGGCGGGCGAGTTCGGCGGCAAAGTAGTGGTCGAAGATTCTGCGGATTCGTTCGCGCCGCGGAAGCAGTTGCGCGAGCATCCGCTCTGATCCGCGTACGCCGCGAAATCCCATCCTGCGCGCCAACGGCAAGAGCGCCGCCGGATCAGTCGGGACCGCCCATGCCGGTTGGTCGCTCTCGATCCGGAGGCGGTTTTCGAGCCGGGTCAGAAAGCCGAAATCGTCCGTCAAGTGCGCCGCGTCGCGCGGCGCCATCAGGCCTGCATCCGCGAGCGCGGCGATCAGCGCCCGCGTGCTTCTGATCGCGAACGCAGAATTCTGATGTGCATGTCGGAGGGACATCATCTGGGCGAGAAACTCCACGTTGACCAGACCGCCGCGCCCGTGCTTGAGATTGATCCGGCTCTTGTCTTCCGCGCCGATCTCGCGCTCCATCCGCGCGCGCATCGCGGCGATTTCCGAGACCTCTTCGCGCGTGATGCGGCTGCCGTAGACGAATTCGCGCCGCGCGGACTCGACTTCATCGGCAAGTCCGGGGTCACCCGCAACCACGCGGCCGCGCACCAGAGCCTGGCGCTCCCACACGGCGCTGCTCTGGCGATGGTATTCGCGAAAGCCCTCGATCGATGTAACCAGAGGGCCTTGATTGCCAGAAGGGCGCAGGCGCAGATCGAGCTTGTAGGCGTAACCCTCGCGAGTGCGCGACTCGAGCGTGGCAATCAGGCGCTGCGCGATTCGCGAGGCAGCCATCCGTGCGCCGGCACCCTCATCGCCCGCATCGTCGTAGACGAAGATCAAGTCAAGGTCCGAGTTATAGGTCATCTCGCCCGCGCCAAGCCGCCCCATCGCCAAAATAACCAGTCTGAGTGCGGCCGGGATCGGATGACGCGCTGCCACGTCGGCGCGCGCGATCTCGAGCGCGGCACCAAGGACAGCCTCGGCAAGGTTGGTGAGCTCGGTCTCGACTTCCGCAACCTCAAGGTCGCCGGCAATATCAGCGATCGCGATACGCAGGAATTCCTGGTGGCGAAACGCACGTAGGGCGTCAAGCTTGCTCTCGAAATCCGCGTTCGCCGCAACAATTCCCGAAAGCTCCTGGCGTAGATCCGCCAGCTCGCGCCGCCGTCGCGCCAAATCGGAACGCACCAGAGTGTCGAGCATGTCGGGATGGCGAATGAAAACCGTCGAGAGGTAGCGGCTCGAAGCGAACAGGCTAAGGAGCACCCGGCGCGTCGCCGGATGCTGCCCGAGGAGTGCCAGGAACGAAGTTCGTGCGCCGACCGCCGAGATAAAATCCGCCAGGTTCAAGATCGCGAGGTCCGGATCGGCAAGCTTGCTGATCTCTTCAAGCAGCGTCGGACCGATACTCTCGATTAACTCGCGCCGCCGCGGCGTGATCGACAAATGCCCCGGGCCGCGCGCCAGCAATTCCAGATGACGCGCGCTCGCTTCGGGCTCGGTGTAGCCAAGCACTTCAAGAGACTTGGCCGATTGCGCCGGGTCGAGCGCCGCAGACCATGCCGCCTCTGCCGCGGCGCTGACTGCGTGCGGCGCGTCGTCGTCGCCGCTGGCAAGGGTGTCGCGAAACTGCGCGGCCACCAGCTCGCGGCATCGCGTCAGGCGGCGCAGGAATTTTTCGCTGTCAGCCGCGCGCTTGCCAAAGCCAAGCCGCGCCGCAAGCGCACGCAGCGCGTTACTTTCGGTAGGAAGAGTATGCGTCTGGCGGCCGGCGACGATTTGCAGCTTGTGCTCGACGTCGCGCAGGAAAAGGTAGGCGTCGGCAAGCCTCCGAGCGCGTTGCGCGGGCAGATACCCGAACTCCGCGAGCCGCTCGAGCGCGATCGTTGTGCGCGCGGTCCGGATGCGCGGATCACGTCCGCCATAAATCAGCGTCAGTGACTGCACCACGAACTCAAGTTCGCGAATTCCCCCGCGGCCAAGCTTTACGTTGCGCTCGACCATCGCGGCCGAGCGTAACTCGGCCTCGATCTGATGCTTCATCGCGCGCAATTGTCCGAGTGTGTCGAAATCGAGATAACGGCGATAGATAAAATTTTCGAGCTCGCCCAAAAGCCGCGCGCCGATTTGCGTGTCGCCCGCAACCGCGCGCGCACGCAAGAGCGCCGCACGCTCCCAGGTCTGGCCGAGGCTCTGATAGAAACCGAGCGCCGCCTCCACCGGCACGACCAGCGAAGAGTTGCGTCCGCCAGGGCGCAAGCGGAGATCAACCCGAAACGATCCACCCGCCAGAATCTCGGTGATCATCTCGCCCATCCGGGTCGAAGCGACCGCCGCCTGCGGGTCGGAAGGATCGCTCAAATAAACCAGATCGATATCCGAGCTGAGGTTGAGTTCGCGAGCGCCGAGCTTTCCGAGCGCGACGACACAGAATTCTCCGGCCTCGGCCGCGCGCGCTCCCAGCAGGCGCCGAGCCGCGGCGTATGCCATCCGGATGCAATCGTCGGCCAGCTCCGACATCAGAAGCGCGGTGTCCGACACGGTGATGCGGCGCAGAAGGTCCGCGATCGCGAGGTCAAGAAAGCGGCGCCGCTTGGTACGTGCGAGGGCCGTCGCGGCGTCCTGGCGCGTAGCAGCCTCGATCGTTTCGGGAGCCCTGATAGCCCGAATCGAATCCGCGGTAGCGACGCGCGCACGGGAAAAGATTTCGAGCCATCCGGGACCCGCGATTCCGAGTTCGGTCGCGACCACTTCCGAGGATCCGAGGCAAAAGATTAGATCGCCGGCGATCGCTTCATCGCGCAGCGCCGCCGTTAACTGCTCGCGCGAATGCTCGGCGAGTTGCAAAAGAAACGCGAGCGCCAGCCGCTCGTCGGGTGCGCGCTCCGCTACCATCGTGGTCGCGCGGACGGCGATACGTGCATCGCCGAGCCGCCGGGCGAGAGTCTCGCCAAGGCCGGTCAGCTCAGAGCGCAATCGGCGCTTCGGTTTCATCTGATTGAAACGATAACAGACACGATGGACAATTGCCGGACTCTATCGTGGAGGATCCGTGGCGATGATCGTTCTATACACCACCGAACGCGATTACCCGTGGGGCACCTTGCGCTCGACCCACGCCGCCAAGACCAAGGTGATTCTCGAGGAGAAGTCGTTGGCTTACCGGATCGAAAATCTGCCGCCGGGAAATCTTTGGAAGAAACCACCCGAGATGCTCGCCAAGCATCCGCTGGGCAAGGTGCCGTATCTCGAAGACGGCGAGCTGGTGATCTTCGATTCGACCGTGATCAACGAGTACCTGGAGGAGCGTTACCCGTCGCCGCGGTTAATGCCTGCCGATCCGATCGCGCGGATGCGCGTGCGCGAGGCCGAGAATTTCGCCGACGAGGCGATTCTAATCGGCAGCCTGCCGCTCATCTGGATGCCGTATTGGAGCGACCCAGCCAAACGCAATGCCGAGCAGATGGAAAAGGGCCGGGAGCTTTTGCGCTCGCGCGATCTGCGGTATTTCGAAAGGCTGCTCGAGCGGGCGGGCGCGGGCGGGTATATATGCGGCGAGTTCTCGCTGGCCGACGCGCCGATGATGGCGCTGGCGATGGTGCTCGAGGTGGACGCGATGAAGCTCGACGGGTTGCCCCAGGTTGAGCGCTATTTGAACAATCTTCGCGGAAGAAGAAGCTACCGCGCGATAAGCTCGCGCACCAAAGTTGCCGAGGCGGCCGAGCGCGCGGCGGGATGAACCAGACGAATCGCTAGCTGACGCTGACGCGGCGTGCGCTGTGGCCGCGGGCGTGTTTGATGTGGCGCGTGTGGCTGCGTTTGTGCCTGATGTGGGCAGCAGGAGCGGCGCTCGACGCTTCGTCACTCGAATCGGTGTCGGAATCGGGGATCACGATCTCGGATCCGATCCGCAGCTCGCGCGGACTCGAAAATCCGTTGGCCGCCATCAGGGCGCGCGGCGAGACGCCGTACATCTCGCCGATCCTGGACGGAGTATCGCCCTTACGAATCGTATAGTTGCGAGTCGCGGCAACATAAGCCTTTGCGGTTTCGATTCCCGGAAAGTAAGTGTCCTCGTGCCGATGCACCTGCATTGCGGCCAGGAACTCCGCATAATAATTCTTCACCGCGAAGCCAAAGTGCGGACCGCTATAGTCCGCAATCATCTTCGAATAGTCGCCGCCGGAAAACTCGGCCGCGCGCGCGGTGCCACCAGTGCCGTAGTTGTACGCCGTGATCGCGAGCGGCCAGTTGCCCAGCATGTCGTAGTTGTAGCGCAGAAGCTTGGCCGCGGCTTCGGTCGAGCGGATCGGGTTCAGGCGATCGTCGTGGTAGCGCGTGATGTGCAAGTATTTCTTGCCAGTCGAGCGCGTGAACTGCCAAATTCCACAGGCGCCGGCGCTCGAATGCGCGCGCGACTCGAAGCCCGACTCGACCTGCGCCAGCGTCACCAGCTCGGGGGGCAACCCCGCCTCGCTGAAAATTCGCTCCATCGTCGGCCGATAATACCTGCTGCGAAGCAAGCCCGCGCGAAACTGCTCCTGCAATCCCTCTTGCACGCGCAGATTCTGCGCAGCCAGCGCATACGCGCCCGGACCCTCGCCCGTGAAGAGCGCGGCGACGCGGCGCTCTTCTGAAGTTTCCGGAGCGCCACCCGAGGCGAGGCGAGTCAGCATGTCACCGTATTTGGTTTTAAGATACGCGTTGGCCCAATCAATATCCTCGCGCGTTGGCTGGCCGATGCCGGGTAGATGAAAGACTTGGTAGATGCGCCCCACGTTCTCGCGATCGAGAATGACGAAATCACGCACCGAATAGGTCGTGAATACTTCGACCCAGAAATTTACGTTGGCTTCGATTCCGGCAGGTTGGGGGAACGGTATCGACGCCTCCGCGGCCGAGACTCCCGGCGTGGCGAGGCCAACCGCAATTGCGATCCCGATTGCGCCTGCTATCACCGCTATGGTGCGGCCAACCCCCAATCTCGCGCGCAACGCGATTCCTCCTGACGCCGATGCTATCCGGCGCCTAACCCCGGTACCGGTTCGACTAACCGGTAACCCAATATCGATTACAGACACCGCGTCTGATAGTCAACGGAGGCCGCGTGCGTGGCGGAGGTAAATTGTGGCAAGGATGCAACAACACAGGACGATCGAGCACCTCGCGTTCAGCGCGACAGCCGTCTGCGCCGCGCTACTGCTGCTCTCGGTGCTCCTGACCGGGTGCAGCGGCGGGCATGGCAGCAGCTCGAGCGCTCCCGCGCAGAACTCATTCAAAGTTGCGCTCTTGACGCCGGGGCCGGTCAGCGACGCGGGATGGAATGCGGCGGCGTTCGACGGTTTGCAGTTGGTCAAGCGGGAGCTCGGCGCCGAAACCGCGATGGTGCAAACCCAATCGCCCGCGGATTTCGAGGACGCATTCCGTGACTTCGCGCAGCGCGGATTTACCATCATCTTCGCTCACGGCTTCGAGTACACCGACACGGCGCTCAAGGTAGCGAAGCTGTTCCCGAAGACCTGGTTCATCGTGACATCGGGAAGCGCGGCTTCGTCCAACGTCGCATCGATCACCTTTCGAATCGAAGAGGGCGCGTACGTCGAAGGCGTGATCGCGGGCGGAATGACAAAATCGGGCGTAGTTGGCGCGATCGGCGGAATCAAAATTCCCTCTATCGGCATCACTTTCGAGGGCTTTCGCCAGGGCTTCCTGACCACGCGCCCGGATGGCCGCGTACTGGTCAGCTATTCCGGCAGCTTCGACGACGTCGGCGCAGCCAAGGAGGCGGCGCTCGCGCAGGTGAGCCAGGGGGCAGATTTCCTGATCCACAACGCGGACGCCGCCGGATTGGGCGTGTTCCAGGCCGCCGTGCAATCTCACATCTACGCGTTCGGAGTTAACCGTGATCAGAACAGCGTCGCACCCGACAATGTGCTCGCAAGCGCGCTGACACATATTCCGAAAGCCTTTCTGCGCGTCGCGACCGAGATCAAACAGGAAAGATTCAAACCCGGGATGCTCGAATATGGAATGAAAGACGGGATGGTGGAGGTGGTATACAACCCGCGGCTGGTCGATAAGATTCCACTCACCTTAATGGCGAGAGCCAAGCAAGCGAATCAGGATATTATCGACGGAAAGATCATTGTCCCGGACCGGTAAGGCTGCGAAGGCTCCTACTTGCCCCAGCTATCCTGACTCCAGCGGTCGGGGGTCTCGAAGCGATCTGCGCTCGAGTCGAGCGCACTCGCCTGCGGGAATTGATCGGCCGAGCTGAAGCGATCGCTCGATTCGTTATCGAGGGTGGATGCGGAACTAAAGCGCTCCGATTCCGGGAAGCTGGACTTATCGGAAAGCTGATCGCTCTCGGGAAATTTGGTCGCCCCCGCCCATACCGTTTCCGGAACCTGTGAGTCCATCGATCCCTGGCTGGTGACCCCGGTACCCGTACCAGCGCTGGCGGTGGTTGCACCATATTCTCCCAAGGTCTGCGCGATCGCCCCGCATACCATCGCGGCGACGATAATCGCCGTCATTCCTATGACCGTTATCAGCATGTACAGATACCGCTTCATCGGATCGCCTCCCCTGCCTCGACGAGTCTGCTCGATGCATCCATAATCCTACAAATTGTTAAATCACCTTCCATAGGTCCAATCAACCGCTGCCCTCGCGGCGCCGCGCACTTGAGCGGCCTTGGCTGCCGCGGCTAAGCTCGTGTAGATGCGGCCCGCTTGGCGCATCGCAGCGATGGAATCGGACGAAATCGAAATAGCGCCACTGGCCGGACCGATTGCGGCTCGGATAGAGCTTCCCGGCTCCAAGAGCATCACCAACCGCGCGATGCTGCTGGCGGCGATGGCGAACGGCCGCTCGGTGATCGACGGGGCACTCCTCAGCGACGATACGCGCTACATGGCCAATGCGTTGCGCACGCTCGGCTTCGGCGTAGAAATCGAACCCAAGATTCGGCGCATCACGATCGACGGCCAGGGCGGCGCCATCGCGTCCAGCGGCGCGGGACTGTTCGTCGGCGGCGCGGGCACGGCGATGCGTTTTCTGGTGCCGTTCCTGACGCTGGGGCGCGGACGCTACCAGATCGACGGAAATCCTCGCATGCGCCAGCGGCCGATCGCACCGCTGGTGCAAGCGATGCAGCGGCTGGGAGCCACGGTTTATAGCGAGCGCGACAACCAATGTCCGCCGGTGGTGGTCGACGCGACGCGCGGAACGTTCGCGGGGGGCGAGACCTCGATCGATGCGCGCGATTCGTCGCAGTTCGTCTCCGCGATGCTGATGCCGGCGGCGCTGTGGCCGCGCGGCCTTGTCCTCTCGGTGCAGGGCGACGCGGCGCGGCCATTTATAACGATGACGCTGGCGCTGATGGATTCGTGGGGCGCGCGCAGTTCTTCCGAAGGCAATACCATCACGGTCCCGGGCGGCCAGTCGTATCGCGCGCAGCGATTTGTCGTCGAACCAGACGCGTCTGCCGCAAGCTATTTCGCGGCAGCAGCCGCGCTATGCGGCGGCAACGTCACGCTCGAACGGCTTTCGCGCAGCTCGGTACAGGGCGATATCGCGTTTCTCGAGGTTCTCGAACGGATGGGCGCGCGGGTCGTGTGGAACGAAGATAACGTGGTGGTGACCGGCACGGGCACACTCACCGGAGTAGACGTCGCGATGACCTCGATGCCGGACATGGTCGCGACGCTCGCGGCGCTCGCGCCGTTCGCGTCGTCGCCCACGCGCATCCGCGGCGTCGCTTTCATCCGCCACCACGAAAGCGACCGGATTCGCGCGCTCGCCACAGAAGTGCGCCGGATCGGCGCGGTCGCCGAAGAGTTCGATGACGGGCTCGCGATCACTCCGGCAACGCTGAAGCCGGCATCGATCGAAACCTACGACGACCATCGCATAGCGATGAGCTTCGCGATCGCCGGACTAAAACTCGCCGGCCTCCGCATCCGCAATCCGGGATGCGTAACCAAAACCTTCCCCGACTTTTTCGAGCGTCTGGAAGCGCTACGCGGATAGCAGCTCGCGAACCTTATCTTTGAATCGAAACCGGGATCCGCGTAAGGATCCCACCATGAAGATCAAAGTCGTCGTTCACGAAGCGGAAGAGGGAGGCTACTGGGCAGAGATCCCGTCGATTCCGGGTTGCGCCACTCAGGGCGAGACTTTCGAGGAGCTGCTTAAAAACCTATATGAGGCGGTCGAGGGTTGTCTGGCGATCGATATCAGCACACCCAAAGCTACCAGCAATGATCGGATCGTAGAGATCATTGTTTGAGACAGCTTTCCGGCAAGAGGCTCGCGAAGATTGTGGAGCGCCACGGTTGGCGCCTGCTTCGTGTGCATGGGAGCCATCACATTTTCGGCAAACCGGGCAGCGTGGTGCGTCTATCAACCCCTACATGGCAATACACCGTTGAAGCGGGGACTCGCTGAACATTTGACGAAACTTGCCGGGATCAACGAAAGCGACCTTGAATGAATCCTACTACGATACGCTCTGCGCCTGACTCCAAATGCACGGCGGTGGGCGCCTGATCACGCTTCGGCGAGCGCGGACTCTGGTGACGGCGTTTTCGGCGGGCTTTCGCGGCTTCGTTTTCACCTCCGTCCATCTTTTGGCAACCTCCGGATCGTCCAGCGTGTGCTTATGCGGCAGGCCGTCAGCGATTGTCAGCCACGGAAGTTCTGACTCTCCCGGTGAATCTTGGGCCGCACGTTCTCAGGATGATCCAAAGTGCCGATCGTAATACCGATCGTTCGCGCGCCAGGATGCTCAAACAGAATTGGCGTGCCGCATCGCGAGCAGAAACCGCGCCGCGCGATCTGCGACGAACGATAGTATCGCGGCTTGCCGGCTACGAATCGAAACGCTTGAGTTTGAAAGACGGCGAAGACGGCAAATGCATTGCCGACCGCCCGCTGGCACATTCGGCAATGGCAGTAATGTGCTTCTAAGGGCGCAGCCGTAGCCAAGTAACGAATTGCACCGCACGGTCAGCCGCCGTGAATGCGGACCCGCTGCGCGGCCGCGTTGGACATGGCCATAACCTCTTTCGGCAATCGTGGTGTGTTAACGCGCTGATGCGAGTTCCGCCAGAGGACGAACCTGCCGATCTATCAGCGCTCGAACCGCATCTTCGGCTACTTCTAATTCATAATCCTTTTGCAGATTGAGCCAAAAGTGCGCTGAGGTATTGAAGTACCGGGATAAGCGCAGCGCAGTGTCAGCGGTGATCGCGCGCCGGCCGTGGACGATCTCGGCGACTCTGGTCACCGGGACGTGCAAATCCATCGCGAGCCGGTTCATGCTCAGATTCATCGGCACAAGAAGATCCTGGTGGAGAATTTCTCCCGGACGAATTGGCTTCAGCCGCTTTGAACGTGCACTCATATCAATTTCGCTTTGATGATAATCCGCGGCTCGGCCTCGGTGCCAGCCCGTCGATCGATGTAAGACTATCGGTAAAGACCGAGTTGTTGTCCGTCATCTTGCCATGAAAAATGGGGCGATAAGTATCGTAGTCTCAGCCCAGCCCTTGGCCGTCATTTCGAGCCCATGGGCGAGAAATCCCGAGGCGTCCATGCGTTAATCGCTTCGAGGAGATCCTTCGCTTCCTCCCAGGATGACACCATAGATACGTTTGCGAGAAAATTGGGTAGGGTGTCAGTTTGAAGTTCGATACCTGGCATCATTGCGGTAAGTATCTAGAAAGGCCGCAATGTCGCGGCTACCGGTCAATCTGCAGACCGGCACATTCGGTCCGTGAGAAACTCTGGTCATCTCAATTAGGGGGCGGTTGACCCGGTCAAATCTCCAGATGAACGCGAGCACTTCGGGGAGTTTGCTTACCCGATGAGTCTCGCCGCGTTTGAATACGCGCGTGATTGCACGCCAGGCACAAGACAGTCTTGACCGCTCGAGCCAAATCACCAGAGTGGCGCGAGATAATCGGATATCGAAAGTCGCCAGTGCAAAATTACCATCGCTGATCCACGCATCAACTGCATGGGCTTCCTTTACCAACGCTCGAAAAGTGGGAACGTCTTTCTCTTTCCGATGGGGCTGCCAAATTGCATCTAGACAGATAACGGGCGCACCCGAGCGTTCGCCAAGCGCCCGCGCCAAAGTGGTCTTCCCACTTCCCGCGCAACCCAATATGACGATTCGCGCCATGATTGTTGGCTGCGACAGGAATTCCGATTTTTGAACCGATTCCCTACAGAAAATCGATACCGCCCGGCAGGTGGGGGGGCGGCAATTAGTGTCCCGCGCGAGGCGAGGAGCCTGATGCGGAGGCGCGGGCGCGGGCTAGCATAAGGGCGTCTTCGGCAGCGGGATACTCGGGATCGTAAAAGCTCATCGCGGCGATCTTCTGATCGGCGGCTTGCTCGTCGGCTGCCGCTGCCGCGCGATCAATCGAGGCCGGGGCTTCGGCGCCGCTTGCCAGCACCGTCATCGCGCCGTCTTTGACCTCGGCTAGTCCGCCGGAAATCACCCATACTTCCGTCGCACCGCCTGCGCGCTTGATTTCGAGCGCGCCCGGCAGAAGCGAGGTGATGAAGTTGATGTGCTCGGCGAGTACGCCGAACTGGCCGAGCGGTCCGGTCGCGGTGACCTCTTCGACGTCGCCTTCGAACACGACGCCTGTTGGGGTCACGAGCTGGAGCGGAAAAGTGGTCGCCATCGCCGATTACCGCCGGAAGGGCTAGCGCGCCTCGCCGCGAGCGAGGCGCTCGCCTTTTTCGCGCGCGTCTTCGATCGTGCCGACCAGGTAGAATGCCTGCTCGGGCAGATCGTCGCATTTACCGTCGAGAATCTCCTTGAAGCCGCGCACCGTCTCTTCGCGCTTCACATACTTGCCCGGAACGCTGGTGAACTGCTCCGCGACAAACATCGCCTGCGACAGAAAGCGCTCGATACGGCGTGCGCGCGCAACCACCAATTTGTCGTCGGCCGACAGCTCTTCCATCCCGAGGATCGCGATGATGTCCTGCAGGTCCTTGTAACGCTGCAGGATTGCCTGCACGCCGCGCGCGACGTCGTAATGCTCCTGGCCGACGATCTGCGGATCGAGAATTCGCGAATTCGAACCCAGCGGATCGACCGCGGGGAAAATTCCCTTCTCGAAGATCTTGCGGTCCAGCGCCGTGACCGCGTCGAGATGCGAGAACGTGGTGGCCGGCGCGGGATCGGTGTAGTCGTCGGCGGGGACGTAGATTGCTTGCACCGAGGTGATCGAGCCTTTCTTGGTCGTGGTGATGCGCTCTTCGAGCTCGCCCATATCGGTGCCCAAAGTAGGCTGATAACCGACCGCGCTCGGCATGCGGCCCAGCAGCGCCGAGACTTCGGAGTTCGCCTGCACGAAGCGGAAGATGTTATCGATGAAGAAGATGACGTCCTTGCCTTCCTCGTCGCGGAAATACTCGGCGACGGTGACCCCGGTCAGCGCCACGCGGGCGCGCGCGCCCGGCGACTCGTTCATCTGGCCGTAGACCAGCGCGGTTTTTTCGAGCACGCCCGATTCCTTGAGCTCGCCGTACAAGTCGTTGCCCTCGCGCGAGCGTTCGCCCACGCCGGCGAACACCGACACGCCGCCGTGCTGCTTGGCGACGTTGTTGATTAGCTCGAGAATCGTGACGGTCTTGCCGACTCCGGCGCCGCCGAACAGTCCGATTTTTCCGCCGCGCGAGTACGGGCAGATCAGATCGATCACCTTGATTCCGGTCTCGAGAATCTCGACCTCAGTTCCCTGATCGGCGAAAGGAGGCGCGTCGCGATGAATCGGCATCGTCTTGAGGCCCTTTATCGGACCCGCCTCGTCGATCGAGTCGCCGATCACGTTCATCAGCCGCCCGAGCGTTCCGGGACCAACCGGAACGGAGATCGGACTGCCGGTATTCTTCACGTCCATCCCGCGCACCAAGCCGTCGGTCGAGTCCATCGCGATACAGCGCACGGAGTTTTCGCCGAGATGCAGCGAGATTTCGAGCACCAGGTTTTCGGGCTTGTCGCTGATCGAGGGATTGGTCACACGCAGCGCGGTGAAGATTTCCGGCAGCGCGCCGGCGGGAAACTGAACGTCAACGACGTTGCCCAGAATCTGGCTGATATGGCCGTTTGCTGTGTCACTCATAGTTCGTGGTTCCCCGTGAAATACTGATTCTCGCTAGCCACGCAGCGCTTCCGCGCCACCGACGATATCCATCAGCTCGCGCGTGATTTGCGCCTGGCGCGCGCGGTTCATTTCGAGCGTATAAGCGCCAATCATCTCGATTGCGTTGTTGGTCGCACTATCCATCGCGGTCATCCGCGCGCCCTGCTCCGACGCCTCGGCCTGCAGTAGCGCGTTGAACACGGCGGCTTCCAGATAACTCCGGAGCACGACCGGCACCAGTTCCGCGCGGCTCGGCTCGACCAGGTAATCGATGGGCTGCGCGCCCGGATCTTTGTTCTCCGGCTTCGCGACCGGCAGCAGCCGCTCATAAACGGGACGCAGTGAGATAGCGGATTTGAACTGGGTATAGACGATCGACGCCTCGGTGATCGCTCCCGACTGGTAATCCGAGAGCATCCGCGCCGCGATTTTCCGCGCAAGCCCGATCGTCGCAAGCTTGGGCAGATTGTCCTGGCTCTGCGCGCTCATCGGCGCTTTAGTGCGGCGGAAATGATCCACAGCTTTCTTGCCGACGGCGAAGTAACCGGCCGCAAGTCCGTCGCGTTCGGCAACTCGCAGCGATTCCTCCGCGGCGCGCAGCAGATTGGTGTTGTATCCGCCGCATAGCCCGCGGTCCGACGCGATCACGGCGATCAGCGCGGCCTTCCGCGCGCCCTCGGGCGGCGCGATATTGATCCCCTCTGATGTGAGCAACGAATCGGCGACACGCGCCAGCGCCTGGCTATACGGCCGCGCCGCGTTGAGCGCATCCTGCGCGCGCCGCAAGCGAGACGCGGCAACCAGCTTCATCGCGCGCGTGATCTGCTGGGTCGTTTTGACCGAAGCGATCCGCCGCCTGATTGCCTTTAGCGAGGCCATCGTCTATGCGCCCGCGTTCACCGCTTAGGCGGCTGTCGCAGACGGCGGGGAATCCTTGGCGTGCTCGGCCAGGAACGATTTCTGAAACTCATCAAGCGCGGCTTTGAGCTTCCCGCGCAGCGCGTCGCTGATCTCTTTCTTCTCGCGGATCTCGGTCAGCAGATCGGCGTGGCGTGAATCGAAAGCCGTATAGACCTCATGCTCGAAAGCGCGAATCTGCGCCACTTCGAGTGCGTCCAGATAGCCTTCATTGGCGGCGAACACCAGCAGGACTTCCTTATCCACGGTCAAGGGATCGTACTGGTTCTGCTTGAGCATCTCGGTCAGCCGCGCACCGCGATTCAGCAGGCGCTGCGAAGCCGGGTCGAGGTCGGAGCCGAACTGCGCGAACGCCGCCATCTCGCGATACTGCGCAAGGTCGAGCTTGAGCGTGCCGCCAACCTGCTTCATCGCCTTGATCGCGGCCGAGAACATCACGCGTGAAACCGAAATACCGACGTTCACGGCGGGCCGCACATTCGAGTTGAACAGGTCCTTATCCAGCACGATCTGGCCGTCGGTGATCGAGATGACGTTGGTCGGAATATAGGCCGAGACGTCGCCTTCCTGGGTTTCGATAATCGGCAACGCGGTCAGCGAGCCACCGCCGTTTTCCTTGCTCATCTTGGCCGCGCGTTCGAGCAGCCGCGAATGGAGGTAGAACACGTCGCCGGGGTACGCCTCGCGTCCCGGAGGACGGCGCAGCAGCAGCGAGAGCTGGCGATAAGCCTGCGCGTGCTTGCTCAGATCGTCGTAAACCAGGAGCGAATGCCTGCCGTTGTCGCGGAAGTATTCCCCCATCGTGCAGCCGGTGTATGGTGCAATAAATTGCAGCGGTGCCGCCTCAGAGGAGGTCGCCGCGACGATCGTGGTGTACTCAAGCGCGCCGTGGCTGGCAAGCTTTTCGACCACCTGTGCGACGGTCGAGCGCTTCTGCCCGATCGCAACATAAATGCACTGCACGCCCTGGCCGCGCTGGTTGATGATCGTATCGATCGCGATTGCGGTCTTGCCGGTCTGGCGGTCGCCGATGATCAGCTCGCGCTGTCCGCGGCCGATGCAGAGCATCGAGTCGATCGCCTTGATTCCGGTCTGCATCGGCTCTTTGACCGGCGCGCGGGCGATGATTCCGGGCGCCTTGATCTCGATTCGGCGCGTCTCGGTCGTCTTGATCGGTCCCTTGTCGTCGATCGGCTGGCCAAGCGCGTTGACGACCCGCCCGAGTAGCGCGTCGCCCACCGGCACTTCGGCGATTCGGCCGGTGCGCTTGACCTCGTCGCCCTCGCGAATCGCCTGGGGATCGCCGAACAGGGCGGCGCTGACGTTGTCCTCTTCGAGGTTGAGGACGATCCCGTAGATCTGATGAGGGAACTCCAGCAGCTCGCCAGAGGCCGCATTGTCCAGACCGTAGATTCGCGCGATACCGTCGCCGCAGGAAAGCACGCGGCCGGTTTCGCGAACTGAAATCTGGCCTTCGAAGCCCTTGATTTCGTTCTTCAGAATCTCGCTGATTTCAGATGGTCGAATGTCCGCCATAAATGAGTTTTCCGCTCAGACTTGACCGGCTAGCCGCTGCTGCGCGAGCACAAGCCGCGTCGCAAGGCTGCCGTCGTAAATTTTTCCGCCGAGTTCGGCCACCACCCCGCCCAACAAATCTTTATCGACCTTGACGGTCGGAATTATCTTCTTGCCGGCGATTCCTTCGAGTCCGGCGACCACCCGCGCGATCTCCGCGTCGCCCGGCGCGACCGCAAAGATCAGGGTCGCACGCGCGCGGGAGAGCATCTCGTCGACCTGGTCGCGATACGCCTGCGCGATCGCGGCGATCTCGTCGATCCGGCCGTGGCGCGCGATCACCACCGCGAACGAGCGCAGCGGAAAGCTCAGGTTAAGCTTCTCCGCGATTTTCGCCATCGCCTCGCAGCGCGCCGTTTGGCTGATTTCCGGCGAAGTCAGGCGCGCGGTCAGCTCGGGCGAGTCGACGATCGCGGCCAGCCGATCGAGCTCGAGGCCCCAATTCTCGGCCTGCCCGCGTTCCGCAATATCCAGCAGCGCCCGAGCGTAGCGCCTGGCGACGCGAGAACCTTTCATCGCCGCCCCTCTTGTCCGAGCTTGTCCATGAAGCCTTCGATCAGGCGGCCCTGGTCGTCGCCGCTGAAGTTGCGCGCGATCGACTCGCGGGCATGCGCAGCCGCCGCCGCGGCAAGCCGCTCGCGCACCCGGCGCTGAGCCGCCTCGGTCATCGCGGCCGCGGTCATCTGACTGTCGTGCATCAGGCGTTCGGTATGCGCCTTGGCAAGCTCGCGCACGCGTGCGATCTGGTAATTGGTCTGGGTCTCGAACTCGGCTCTGATCCGCGCGAGCTCAGACTCGAGCGCCGCCTTGCGCGCCTCGGCCGCGCGGGCATTCGCCTCGGCCTCGGCTAGCGCGCTTTCGGCTTTTCCAAGGCTGGCGCGAATCGACGCGGCGCGATCGGTAAGGAAGCCGCGGGCCAGCGGAACCGCGAAGTAAATGAGAATGAACAAAAACGCGACGAAGTTCGCCGTGAAAAAACCGAGCGTCAACCACGAGCCCGTAGGCTCGACGGCGCCTTCGGCCGCGCGCACGACCTTGGGCATCATCGCAGCGCCGGCGAGCACTATCACAGATGCCTTATAGAAGGATCGCTTCATCTCAGTTATTCGATCCTGCGGCGCCGTCAACCGGACGGCCCAAAATACGCACCGCCAACTCGGCGCCCAGGTTATGGCTCATCGCTTCGAGCTGCTCCTCCGAGTCCTTGAGTTCGCGCTCGAGCTTGACGCGCGCCGATTCCATCGCGGCGTGCGCCTCGGCTCTGGCCGCTTCCAGCATCTGCGCGGCCTCCGCCTCCGCGGAGCGGCGATGCGATTCGCGCATCGCGAGCGCCTCGCGCCGGATCTCTGCGATGCGTTTTTCGCGCTCGTCGTCGTCGGTGCGCGCCTCTCTGATGAGTTCCTCGGTGCGATCGCTCAAGTTCTGGAACCGTTCTTCGCGCTGGGCCAACAGGCTCAAAAACGGCCGAAAAAACAGCCGGCTGAATATAAACCAGAAAACCAGAAACGACACAATCAGGACAAAGAACGTTCCCCAGTTCGGTGGGATATGCATTTTACGGCGTCTCCCCAGCGGGGCTCCTGAATAACGATAACATCGGAAATGACAGGGACGGGCGCTTGCGGCCGGCCGCGAAGATCAGGCCTGCTTCTGCCCTCCGGCGGCGGCCTGCAGCGGCCGCTCCTCCTTGGGAAACACCGTAACCTTGCGATCCTCGCGCACGCCCTCGGGCTGCATCGAGCAGTGTCCCTCGAATTGCGCGCCTTCATGGACGACGAGAACGGGCGCGCTGAGATTTCCGATCACCTTGGCCGACGGACGAATCTCGATCCGCTGAGTCGCGATAATATCGCCGCTGACCTTGCCCGCCACGACCACCGACGCGGCGCGGATTTGTGCCGTTACCGCCGCACTCTCGCCGATCGCGATACTCTCTTTTGCGGTAATCTCGCCGTCAACCTCACCGTCGATTCGTGCCGGACCGTCGAACGATAGCTTGCCGCTGACCTTCGCGCCGCGGTCGAGGTAGGCTCGCCCTTCCGCGGGCGCTGCCGGTCGCGCCTGCGCTTGCGGCGCAGCCGCGGGTGCCGGAGAGGACTGCGCGAGGACGGGAGGCGGCGGCGTGGACGATGGCGACACTGAGGGCGTCGTTACAGATCCAGGCTTCGTAGTGGTCTTTTCGGGCTCTTTATTGAATAGCGCCATCGCGAACCGCTCCCCGGCGAGAGGCAGTCCTCGCCTGCTGAAAATATGAGCTTCCGGATGGCTAATATCCAATGTAAATGAGGGTGTCAAATTATCGGCGCATCGCCGATAAGGATAGTTTCCACCAAAGCGCTCGCAAGGCGCCTGCTCGCGCCCTGCCAGAGCCTGAAATTCCAGCAAAAACGCTCAAAATCGATGTCCGCCCATACTGCGTTCGCCTCGCCGCGGCCACGGCTGTACGTTGGCGGTACCGTCGGAAGCGCGCGCGCCTGGCACCGGGAAAAATCGTGTCGTCCGTTTCCCGATCAGAAGGAGACTCGAATCATGGCTACGATTCCAGACAAGTTCCACGACCTTATCCACGTCAAAAAGACATTCGCGCACCTGGCCACCGTGATGAAGGACGGCTCTCCGCAGGTGACGCCGGTATGGTTCGACGAAGCGGGCGGAAAGATCCGCATCAACACTGCGCGGGGCCGGGTGAAGGATCGCAATCTCAAGCCGGGCGTGCGGGTCGCCTTGTCAATCATCGATCCCGACGATCCGTATCGATACGTGCAGATTCGCGGCACCGTCGTGAACGAGACCGAAGAGGGCGCAGCCGCTCATATCGATTCGCTGGCGAAGAAGTACCTCGATCGGGACAAATATCCGTTCCACGATCCCGCGCACGCGCGCGTGATCTACGAGATCGAGCCGACCTCATTCCAAAGCAACCGCTAGCAGGGCAGCTCGCGGCGTTGTATCGCCGCATCGGCACGGCCTAAGATTTGTCCTCATCGCGATGGAACCGAATCCTCAACAGGCGCGGCAGCCGAAGGTCTATCTCGAAACCTACGGATGCCAGATGAACGTCGCCGACTCGCAGACGGTCGGTGCGATCATGCGCCGCGCAGGGTACGCGAATGCCGAGCGTCCCGAAGACGCCGACGTGATCCTGCTCAACACCTGCGCGATTCGCGAACACGCAGAGGAACGCGTGCTCGGGCGTCTGGGCGCTCTGGCGCGCCTCAAGCAGGAGCGGCCCGAGATAAAGCTAGGTCTACTCGGATGCATGGCGCAGCATAATCGCGCGGCGATTTCGGAAAAGGCCGCGTACCTCGATCTGATCGCCGGACCCGACAGCTATCGCCGATTACCTGAGCTGCTCGCACGCGTAGGCCTGGATCCGGCGGTCGACGTACGCCTGGATCGCGCCGAGACTTACGCCGACATCAGCCCAGAGCATGACGGCGGCGTGCGCGCCTACGTCACGATCATGCGCGGATGCGACAAGTTCTGCGCGTTCTGCGTCGTGCCTTACGTGCGCGGACGCGAGCGTTCGATCGCTCCTGCCGACCTGATGCGCGAGATTCGCGGCCTCGCCGACCGCGGCGTGAAGGAAATTGTGATGCTCGGGCAGACGGTCAACGCTTACCGCTCCGGCGACACCGACTTCGCCGCGCTGCTCCGGATGACCGCGCGGATCGACGGGGTCGAGCGAATCCGCTTCACCTCGCCGCATCCAAGCAACATGAGCGACGCGGCAATAGACGCAATTGCATCCGAACCGAAGGTGATGCCGCATCTGCATCTCCCAGTGCAGTCGGGCTCGAACCGAATCCTCGCCGCAATGGATCGCAGTTACACGGTCGAAGAATACCTCGCGTTGGTAGCGAAGGTGCGCGCAGCAGTCCCAGGAATCGCGCTCACCACCGACGTAATAGTAGGTTTTCACGGCGAAGAGGAAAGCGATTTCGAAGCGACCCTCGCTCTGATGCGCACGGTGCGCTTCGATCAGGCATTCTCATTCAAATACTCGATCCGCGAGAACACGCGAGCCTATCGCCTCGGCGACACAGTAAGCGAAGAAGAGAAAGGCCGCCGCATAGCCGCGGTAATCTCACTTCAAGAAACGATGTCGCTGGAACGCAACCGTGCAACTATCGGTCGCACCTATCCAATCCTGATAGAAGGCCCCGCCCGTCGCGGCATCGGCTTACTAGCCGGTAAAACCCCGCAATTCAAAACCGCAGTTTTCCCCAGCGCATACTCAGTCGCTGTAGGCGAAACAATCCCAGTACGAATCGACTCCGCCAACGGCCACACGCTGACCGGTTCGATCGTTCGCCAGTAATACACGCATCCTTTTTTGAGTACGTGAGACACGGACGCGATGAACAGATACGCTCGTGATATGCGTGAAATTCGGAAGGCGCGCGTTCGAATAAAAGAATCAGTTGAACGTCTCGCACGCATGTCTGTTGCGCACAGCTACGAAACACGACTGGAAGCGCTTGAGGCATTGAACGATTGCGAAATTGAGCTTGAGCCGTACGTCCGAAAAGCAATGAGTGACCGCGATGAGCTCGTACGCACAACGGCAGCCGAGATCGCTGGCGAACGCAGACTGCTCTCACTGCGAGATAGACTGATCCGGCAACTTAACTCCGACCACAGCAGACTTGTGCGATCGGCAGCCGCTGTCGCGCTCGGAGATATGAATGCCGTCGAAGCACGCGGTGCCTTGAAAGAGCGAATCAGTGTATCAGGGGATTGGGAGCGAAATGGAATCTACTACGCCTTGGTCAAGCTCGGTGTTGAGAGAAATTTCGATTACTTTTTAAGCGGGCTAAAGCACGACTCTTATATAGTCCGATGTGCAACGGCTAGCCTTCTTCCCGGCTTAGTTAACGTGAAAAATCGGGCAATAGCGCTGAAGTCGCTCAAGGTTGCGCTATTGCGCGAGCAGACCGTAGCCGCGCGGTCGTCGATCGAAGACGCCATCGAGGAGATCCGCATGACTCGCAAACGCTCAAGGTACTGTTGATTGTAGCTGGAACTTGTATTGCGGTCCGCGGAATAAAGTGAAGGGCTTTTTGTCAACATCTATCAGTTCTTCGTGTCTTTGTGACCGATTGGATGGTTACTGTGGCGATGGTGGGGTAGATATTGGCTGCGTGGAATGGCTAACCAGAATTCCGTTTGGATCGAATTTAAGCGTTAGCTTGTTTTGTACTTGAGTCGTTGCCGTTTGGGGCGAATGAGTATTCGCGCCGGCGGGTTCCGGATTCAACATATAGACTACGGTCCTGCTGCCGTCCTGATCACCGTAGTCCTGGTAGGGTGGACCCATGCCTTCGATCACCTGCGCATAGCTAGTTGCGCCGTCTTGCAAAGTGGCTGCTTGCGAGGCGGGATTTTGTTTCGCTACGCCGCCGCATCCAGCGCAAATCGAGATCATCGTCGCGAAGAGCAAGATCGAAATTGCCTTTCTGACTAACGCACTGGCTATCGCTCTGGACATCGCAGTCCTCCCTGCGAATCAGCGGACGTAGACCGGATTCGATATAATCCACAGATGGCCGCGGCGCCAGGCTTCCACTCGATAGGCGCCCGCAGCTTTGGGCGCGAATGCGAAATCCATCGCGTTATCGACGGATGCGACCCGAATGCCGTCCTTGAGCATCACGATTCGATCAGCGTTGGCTGGCAGTTCGGCCTTCAGCGTCAGATCGGTTTCAAGATGAACCTCGTCGCCCATAATCGTCTTGGTGGCGCCGCTCTGGGCGAAGAACGCGAACTCGCCGACGTAGCCGAGAATATCGAAGCTCACGTATGCGTGCCCGCGATGCATCGCGTCCATCAGCGCGTCAACATCGCGCTCGCGCGCGAGCAGATGGGTCGTGTAGAAGAGGAACAATTGCTCGAAGGTGCCGACTTTCGAACCCATCACAGAAAGATTATCTGGCGCGCCCATCCCGGCCACCAGAGTAACTCGCGCGCCGGCGGTCATCGTGTCGTAAAGCGTAAGGTTCGCGTCCGGGCGCGGCGCGAGATCGAGCAGAAAGCGGTCAGTCTGGAAGAACATTGCACGCCAGTAGAGCATCGTCGGACTCGCCGCTGCGAACGCGACATTCTGATTGTATACTTCCATCGCGTCGGCCAGCGCGTAGTCGCCCGGCGATTTGAAGGCTCCGGGATCAGCCGCGATCGCCAGCGCGCCCTGATCATGAATCGCGCCGATCAGCTCGGTCGCCGGCCGCGAGCCGTCGATCGGCTGACGCAGATTCACACCGACGATTTCTCCGCCGTCCACCGCGAACGTCGCGCCGGGGATGAACAAAATCTGGTTGGTGAAACCGCCGATTCCGTAGTCGCTGGCGCCGGAGGCCGCCGGATCTCCGATCATCACGAAATCGATCTGCGCGTTGCGCGCCAGATCGGCGACCGCCGACTCATCGAGGCCCGCCGCCTTCATCCGGCAATCGACAACCCCGCGATAATCGCGAAACTCCGGGAACTCGAGCGCCGGCGCGACCAGCCGCGTCGGCGGCAACTGGGTCGTAGGCAAAGGCCCCGAGCATCCCGCCACGGCTACAAGTATGAGCAGGCCAATTCCGACGCGGACGAGGCCGCGCGCGCCAATACTCACAGGCAAGACACTCACAGGATTGAGCGGCCCTGCGCGCCATCGACGGGAATATTGGCGCCGGTGATCCAGCTCGCGCGCGGCGACGCCAGCATCGCGACCGCGTATGCGACCTCGGCGGCGCTGCCCAGGCGTCCGGCCGGCATCTCGCGCGCTAAGAAGTCTTTTTCGAACGCCGGGCTTTCCTTGAAGCGCTTCTCCCAATTTCCGCCCGGCACCAGGATCGATCCCGGTGCCACTGTGTTGACGCGGATCTTCTTCGGCGCGAGCTCGCGCGCAAGCAGCTTGGTAAAAGAATGCAGCGCCGCCTTCGAGGCGTTGTAGGTCAGCGGGCCGCCGGACTCTCGCCCATAAATTGATCCAATATTGATAATTGAGCCGCCGCCCTGCTGTTCCATGTGCGGCGCGACCATCCGGGCGAGCCGCACCGGAGCAAACAGGTTCAGGTCGAACTGCTCCTGCCATGCCGATTCTGGCAGCTCCGCGAGCGCGCCGGGCCGGGCGGCGCCGGCATTGTTCACCAGCACGTCGATTCGGCCGCATTCGCGTACGACCGCGGCGACCCATTTTTCCATCTGAGACGCACTGGTGACGTCGCCCACAAATCCCGCTGCAGGCTTGGCTCCGGTACGCTTGCCGATCTCATTGACCGCCGCCGCGGCCTCGCTCACCGCGTGCGTGTCGCGTGCGCAGATACTGACGCTCATACCCTCGGCGGCCAGCGCCTCGGCCATCGCGCGCCCAAGTCCGCGGCTGCCGCCGGTGACCATCGCGACTTTACCCTTGAGTTCCAAATCCATCGAGAGGCTCCTTCGTGCCGGCTCGTCGCGGCGAAGATATCCAGTATCATTTAGCAGACACGGCTTTGCGCGACGACGCCGATACGAGTCGGCGGGTGCGATCGTTCGGGATGCGGCCGTTGACTCTCCTTGTCGCCGGACCTAATCTCGATAGGCTGAATTGCGGACGTTAAGGAGAACTATGGAAATTCGAGTTGAAGGCTCCCTCGATCAGGCGATGCGCGTGCTCAAGCGCAAGCTGGCCAAGGAGGGGGTGTTCAAGGAAATGAAGAAGCGTGCGTTCTATGAGAAGCCCAGCGTCCGCCGCAAGCGCAAGCGTTCGGAAGCCCAGCGCCGCCGCCGTAAAGAACAGCGCCGCCGCCGCGCATCTGCTCTTTAGTTTTCCCCGCGAAATTTTCCGCGATCATCACGACGGGCGCCGGCCTCGCAAGGCGGCGACCCGATAAGGCCGCGCCGCGCGATCACCTGGGAACTGACACGGCGCTCTGGGCTAATGGAGCGCGGGTAGCGGACGCCAACTGAAACTCACCTGGCCGCCCGCGACGTAGCAATCCAGATCGTGATGCTCGAGACCCGCTGCTTCGCGCGCGATTCGGAAGTTCTCGACCGCGCGATGCATCGCATTCGAGCCGGGAGCGCTCGGTCCGCGCTCGATCCGGTCGGCCTTCACGGCAGCGCCCAGATCAACCGCCAGACAATTGGGTCCGCAATGCTGTTCGAGCGCGCCGGTCCCAAACGCCATGCATCGCAGGCATAGCACGACCGGAGCGCGCTCGTCGGCTTCAGGACCGAAGAACTCGTGCTCCAGGCGTTCCAGTCCGATCGCACATTCGGACCATGCCTCGCGCGCCCGCTCGGCCGAAAACCGGCGGATTGCCCGCGCCAGCTCGCGCATCAGCGCCTCGCTCGAGCGGGGTTTGAGCGCGACGATCGAATCTTCTTCGATTCGCGCCAGCGAACCCAATTGCTTGCTCAGAAAATGGCGCAGATTGATCGGCAGCCGGCTGCCGAGATTCAGCCGTATCGGCTCGAAATCCGGGGATTCGGGTTCCGGTTGCTGGTTGCGTAAACGGCGCGTGAATGTTCGCGGCACTCCTAACGGTGCGAGCGACGCCAAGCGTTCGAGCGGAGTCGGCGTGCCGTAGGCAAATCTCGAGACCTGAGGGCGTCTATGAACGAGCGGGCCATTTCGCACAGGCTAACCTCCCTGGTTCTCCCGATTCGCGCATCGCTATCCAGCCGCGCAAAGTCCCCACGAGCCGCGGCATTCGGCACGATGCCCGAAACCCTTTCCAGGTTGTATTTGAAATTCAAAAGCGGCGAAGAAAAGAGCTAAAGAGACGAAGACTTGAGAATCGGCAAGCTCAGCGAAACTCATTTGCTGCTCAGCCGTCCTTTTGTAGTGAAGTTGATCGAACGAACCCAACCGACGACTACGGGATGGCTCCAGGCGGGCGCGACCGCCAGAGCTGGCCATACTAAGAGCACCGAAACCATTCCGCGCCATGCGCAGGGCTCTTTCTACTCAACCATGAGCCCGCTCGGTACCCGCAACCGCCTGCAACGATCCCCACACCCCAAGCGGCGGCTCGATGGAACAGGCGCACGAAGGAGACGGCCCAATCAAAACCGACAAGCTTAGGTCGTCTCAGCCCGTGCGACGTTACCAGGCCAACGGCTCCCGGATCGCGTTACTAACAACCTCATTTAGCGCGCGCCCTATACTGGAGCAACATTGAATAATCGATTAATTGATCAAATTGTCCTTGACAACGAAAGCCATGCGTGACCTTTTTTGGCACATCCGCCGACACTGTGTCGGCATCTGGATGAGGTGCCCTAATGACACTCGAATCGAGCTTTGAGACCCCGATCACCAGACGCCTCGGAATCAAATTTCCTGTCTTTCAAGCGGGGATGGGCTTTGTAGCGCATGCCGAGCTGGCCGCGGCGGTGTCAAACGCGGGTGGGCTAGGATGCATCGGGTCGGGCTCGATGAGTGCGCGAGAATTAACCGAGCAAATCCACCGATGCCACGATCTGACCGACCGGCCCTTCGCCGTCGACATCCTTTTTGCCGAAGTTAAGGCCGATCCCAAAAATGCGACAGTTCTGCGCTACGCCTCGAACGTGCAACGCCTCATCGATATCACCTTCGAGGAGCGAATCCCGGTCATCGTCTCCGGCTTGGGCAATCCCGCGGGTATCGTCCCGCAAGCGCATAAGGCCGGGGTGGTCGTGATGTCATTGTGCGGCAACGTCAAGCAGGCGCGCAGGCTCGAGGCCTCGGGCGTCGATGTCATAGTAGCGCAGGGACATGAAGCCGGCGGACACACCGGACGCATCGGCACGATGACGCTGGTACCGCAGATCGTCGACGCGGTGCGTGTCCCCGTGCTGGCCGCAGGCGGCCTCGCCGACGGGCGCGGCCTTCTGGCGGCGCTCGCGCTGGGCGCCGAGGGCGTATGGATGGGCAGCCGCTTCGTCGCCTCGATCGAGGCCTTTGCGCATGCCAATTACAAGAACAAAATCGTCGAGATTGACGAAGAGGGCACCACCATCACGCGATGCCATTCCGGCAAGCCCTGCCGCCTCATCCGCAACAAATTCACCGATTCATGGGTCGGCCGCGAGGCGGAAATCCGGCCGTTTCCGATCCAGTCGGTCGAGTACGGTTTCCCGCTGGCCGAAAAAGCGCGCTACGAAGGCAAGATAGAAGAGGGCGGAATGGCCTGCGGTCAAAGCGCGGGCCTGATCGATTCGATCAAGCCTGCAGGCCAAATCGTCCGCGACGTGATGGCCGAAGCCAAAGCCGCCCTCGAAGAGCGCTTCGGCGGCGGAGCGCAAGCGACGACTTCATCGCACGCGGCTTAGGACGAGAATTTTCGCGCCAAGCGCGATCAATGCTCCGCGATAGGCAGATTGCGGCGGTCGCGCTGGAGGAACAGGAACGTCGGCACCAGGATGATCATCAGGCCCGCCAGCATTCGGTAGATGTCGTTGAACGAGAGCATCATCGCTTGGCGCTGGAGCATCCCGTAGATCATTGCCATCCCGCGATGCTGCCCCATCGCCAACTGATGCATCAGATCCATTCCTTGCGCACCGGGCACCCGCAGATGCGGCAACGTGAAAATCGAAACATGCTCGACCAGGTAACTCTGCCGGACCTGCTGGCGATGGATAAGAAGCGTCGTCAGGTACGAGGTTCCCAGCGCCGCGCCCAGGTTGCGCGTGACGGCGTATAGGCTGGCGGCGCGCTGCATCTTGAATTTCTCCATCGAGGATAGCGCGGCCGCCGACAACCCCGGGAATATCAGCCCGGTGCCGATACCTTGGATCACGGTGGGCCATACGATTCGCGTAATATCGGATTGTAGGTTGAGCCCCGCCATCGACCACATCGCGAAGCCGACCAAAACGAACCCAATTCCGACCAGCGGACGGATATCGACTCCGCGGCGCGCCAACGCGCCCAGGACGATCATGGCGAACATTGTGCCGATCCCGCGCGGCGCCATCACCAGACCCGCCTTCGACGCGGTGTAGCCGAGGAGTTCCTGCAGAAAGACCGGGTTCAGGATGGCGGTGCCATAGAGAGTGAAGGTGAGAAAGATTACCAGCGTGACGGGCAGCGTGAAGCGCCGGTCTTTCAGGATTCTCAAATCGACCACCGGATCGGCAGTGTGCAACTCGTGATAGATGAATACGACCAGCGAGACGACGCAGGCGATAGTCGAGTAGACCACCCATGGACTCTGGAACCAGTCGGCGCGCTCGCCGCGATCGAGCACGATTTCGCCGAGCCCAAGCGTGACGAACAGGCACAAGATTCCCAGGAAGTCGATTCGGCCCGAGCGCCGGTTCTTCATGTACGCGGGGTCATCGACGAAGCGCCAGACCATAAACGCCGCGGCGGTGCCGATCGGAACGTTGATATAGAAGTTCCAGCGCCAGCTCCACGCGTCGGTGATATAGCCGCCGACGGTAGGGCCCATGATCGGCGCGACCATCATCCCCATTCCCCACACCGCCATCGCCAGGGCCTGCTCACGCGGCGGAAAGGTCTCCATCAGGATCGCCTGCGACAGCGGCATCATCGCCGCGCCGGCCGCGCCTTGCGCGAGTCGGAATAGAACGATCTGGTTGAGCGATTGCGCGACGCCGCACAGCGCCGACGCAATCACGAACATCGTGATCGAGATGACGAAGTAACGTTTGCGGCCGAAGCGCTCGGCGATCCATCCGGTCATCGGGATCATAATTCCGGCGGCGACCAGGTAACTCGTCACCACCCACGCGATTTCGTTGACGCTGGCTGAAAAGCTGCCCTGCATGTGTGGCAGAGAGACGTTGACGATCGAACTGTCGAGCACCTCGAGGATGGTGCCGAGCATGACCGAGACGGCGATTGTCCATTTACGCGCGCTCGAGAACTCGTGCGCCTCGGGCGTCTGCTGATCGATCGCGTCCGGCTGCGGTGCTGGCGTAGCGCTCATGTGCCGATAGTTCTCCACAACCTACCTGAGACACGCGAATTGTCGCAAAAGACTGCCGCGCGGGATGCAGTCATCGTGCCCACCGCAGCGGTTTGACTCGATGAAACACCCTAACGTATGTTAGGCAATAGCTGCGGCGCATCAAGCGCCGGCGCGTAGAGGTCACCCGATCATGTCGCACGAATCCACGCTCTCCTTCAGCGAAGCGGAAATCCTTTCCAATCCTCCGGTCAAAGAACGGTTGGTCGTAAAGGGCGTGAAATGCCACGGCGGTTTCGATACCGAGGGCAAGTACGTCTCGCCGCGGACGCTATGGCGCGTGCCCGCGATCAAGGCGTGGCAAGAACAGCATCTCGCGACCTCGGGGATGCCGCTGGTCGAGATTCCGGCCGATACGGTCTCTCCGCGGCTGCCCAATGTCGCGCAGGCAAAATATCTGTTACGCAAGGGCGTGCGCGAGCCGATGATCCGCTCGCTCACCGAAATTGCGATCATCGAAGGCTTCGGCGCGCAGATTCGCGACCTGCCGGTCCCTCCGCTCAAGAGCTTCATCAAGGAAAGCACCGAGGGCACCGCGCTGGCGCATCTGACTGGCGGATTGTTCGAGGCGCATGCACGCGACGAGGCAGGATGGAGCGAAGAGGGCGGCCATCGCCAGATGTGGGAGGCGGCGCGCGACGCTGCGCTCTCGAATCCGGAGATTTCGCCTGAGATTTTCGCCGCGATTATCGCGCGCCGCACCGGCGAGCCGCTCGCGCTCTTCCCCGAGCTGGGCGCGCCGGTCGAGCGGCTATTGCGCTTCATGGTGAACGTGCTCGCGATCGAGGTGTTTGCGGCGTCCACCTTCCAGTGGGCCGAGGAAATTCTCTCCGATCCGGAAGTCTCCGATGCGCCGGTCGCGGCAGCCGACCTGGTGCGTTTCATCCGCTCAGACGAATCGCCCCACGTCGAATATCTGCGCACCGCGCTATCGGAAATCTCGGCGCGCACGCTGCTCACAGAAGATGGCAAGGAAATTCCGGGCAAGCGGGCTGTCGACACGCTCGTCGAGCGCTCGCTGCGCGCGATGCTGCGGCAGCGGATCGTTGATCAACCGCCGATGGTGCGCGAGATGATCCGGAAGACAGCGAAGGTGCGCGATATCGAAGAGCTATTCGCCGGCTTCGACGCGCTCGCGACGCCGTGGACGCCTCCCGCGCGCTACGCGGACCTCGCGCCCTCCGCGCAAGGCGCCGCCGCGCAGGGCTACTGAGGAACACGCACCGATAGACGATAGGAAAGGGCGACGACCGGGATTACGCAGGTTCCCTCACTTCCAAGTCACGGCAAATCTTGCGGGCAAGAAAATTGTTGATGTCGCGATGGCGGGGAATCGTCGAAGATTTGCCGCGAACGCGATTGACGAAGACTATGTGATTGCCGCCCTCGCGCAAGAGACACAGCCATGACGCTCGAGATGACGCAGCAGGTCGCGGCGCTTCATCGCCCTTCAATCAGAAGAGACTCCCTTATCACCTTCACGCCTTTGAGCGACTCCTCGGCCAGAGTGCGGTTAGCGTCGAGCACAAGGGTGACCGCCTCTTTCAGATTCTGCCGTGCGAGATCGAGCGTCGCGGCCTGAGTGTTCGCACCGGGAAGCTCCTCGACGAACGCGATATCGCCTCCTTCGGGCACCTCGCGAAAAACAGCGGTGAATTCCACAAACCTATCTCATACTCCGGAGCTATTTCGGGCGGTATCCTGCGCGATCCAGCCCTACGGCTCTAGGCGTTCCATCATTCGGGGGAACGGGATGCATTCGCGGATGTGGTGGATACCGCAGAGCCACCCTGTCATCCGCTCGATTCCCATACCGAAGCCCGCGTGCGGCACTGAGCCGTAGCGGCGTAAGTCGAGGTACCATTCAAACGGTTCGAGCGGCAATTCGTGCGCGATAATCTTGGCCTTGAGTGTATCGAAATCGTCCTCGCGCTGTCCGCCGCCGATAATCTCGCCGTGGCCCTCGGGCGCAAGCATATCAACGCATAGCGCGACTTCCGGCCGGCCGGGATCCTGCTTCATGTAGAACGCTTTACAGGCAGTCGGGTAGCGATGCACCATCACCGGGCGATCGAACTCGCTCGAGAGCATCGTCTCCTCGTCGCCGCCAAAATCGTCGCCCCAGTTGACGCTCGCGCCCTTGGCTTTCAAGCGCTCGATCGCCTCGTCGTACGTGATTCGCGGATAAGGAGTTTTCGTCGAGGCTTCGAGCTTCGAGACGTCGCGCTCGAGCGTCTTGAGCTCCGGCGCGCGACGCTCGAGCACGCGGCGAACGATGTACGAAACGAAGTCCTCGGCCAGCGCCATGTCGTCGTCGAGGTTGAAATACGCGGCCTCCGGCTCGACCATCCAAAATTCCGTCAGATGCCGCCGGGTCTTCGATTTCTCCGCGCGAAAAGTGGGGCCGAAGCAGTACACCTTGCCCAGCGCGAGCGCGCCGGCTTCGGCATAGAGCTGTCCGCTCTGGGTCAGGTACGCTTTGCGATCTTCAAAGTAATCGAGCTCGAAAAGATTGGTCGTGCCCTCGCAGGAAGTCGGAGTCAAGATCGGCGCGTCGAACAGAACGAAGCCACGCTCGGCGAAGAAATCGCGGCACGCCTGCGCGACCTCGCTGCGGATGCGCAAAATCGCATGCTGCCGCGACGAACGAACCCAAAGATGGCGCTTGTCGAGCAGAAACGCGACGCCGTGCTCCTTGGGCGTGATCGGATAATCTGCCGAGGGCGCGATTTGCTTCACACTCGCGACGGTCAGCTCGAAGCCTCCCGGCGCGCGCTTGTCCTCACGCACCGTGCCGGTCACTTCGAGCGAGGTTTCCTGCCCCATGTGATCGGCGGCGGCGAATGCCTCATCGCCAAGGTCGCCCTTCGACGCGACGCACTGGCATAGCCCGGTCCCGTCGCGCACCAATAGGAAATGGATTTTGCCGCTCGAGCGCTTGTTGTAGAGCCATCCGCGCAGCGTGACTTCTTCGCCCACGTGACGCGGAAGATCCTCGATATAGACCCACGACATGCGCCCCATTTAAGCACATCAGGGCGCGTCGCGGAGCAGCGCCAGCGCGTCGCAACCGGCACGGCCTTCAGGTAGCCTCATCGCAACACCGATGAACGCATTCGACTTTGTGGTGATCGGAGTGGTGGTGGCAGGGGCGATTTACGGTCTGCGCCAGGGCTTGCTGCGAATGATCACCTCGGCGGTGGCGCTGCTCGCCGCGGTATTCATCGCGTCGGCCTATTACGCGCGCGCCGGCGAGATCGCGCAACACGAGTTCGGGACGGGGGCGACGGCCGCCTCGATCATCGGATATGTGATCGTATTCCTGATAATTTTTTCGGCCATCGAACTGGTGGGCACGACCGCAATTCGGTTGATCCAGGTGGTGCACCTGAGTTGGGCCGACCGGCTTGCGGGCAGCCTGCTGGGCGCCGCGCTGATCAGCGTCGTGATGGGGATAGTAGTGATCCTGATGGCGGCGGTACTGCCGCCCGACGCTTCGATTCTACGCGATTCGAAGCTGGCGCCGATGCTGGTCGAGTACAACGACACGCTGGTGCGCTACATACCGGAGCAGGCGCGGCAGGCTTACGAGAACAATCGCGAGAATTTGATGCGCTACTGGATTGCAGAGGCCGAAAAAACCGTGACGCACACGGGAGCAAGTCCCGCGGCGTCACCATCTTCTTCCAGATAGACAATTGGCGGCGTGCGCAGCACCCTCATCCACGCGTCACGTTTCACGACTCTTTAGGCTTCAAGCGCGTGATCGACGGCTTTGACCAGGTGCGCGCGTGGAACCGCGCCGACGATCTGCTCCTTCACCTGGCCGTCCTTGATAATGATGAGGTTGGGGATTCCGCGGATACCATAACGCGCCGGAACGTCCTGATTGTCGTCGACATTCATCTTGACGACCTTCAGGCGGCCTTCGTATTGGGCAGCAAGTTCATCAACTATCGGAGCAATCGCCTTGCAGGGCCCGCACCATGGCGCCCAGAAATCTATCAGCACGGGAGTCGAGGATTTGAGGACTTCCTGCTCGAAATTACCGTCGGTAACATGAACAATCTTGTCGCTGGACATTGAAACCACTCTCCTCGCCGAAGCGTTGCTAACCAGAACATAAGGACGGCGGATCGCGCAGTCAAGGAAGCTTCCGGCGCTACCCTCTTGCCTCGTCAGCCGTCTGCTCAGCGCGGAGGCGCGGCGGAATGCTGGCGCGCGCTGCGATCGGTCATCAGCGCGGCGGCGGTCTTGAACGCCGCCTCGGTCTCGCGCACCAGGTCGGCGAAAACCTCTGCCGCAGGCTTGATCTCTTTGATCAATCCGGCGCCCTGGCCGGTCGGCATGAAGGTGCGGTCGGGATCGGCCTCGCCGCGGCGGGTTCCGGTGTAGTTCATCACGCCGTTGCGCTGCGAGATCATCGATTGTTCGGGAAACGGCTTGATCTTCGAGGGATCGCGCTCCCATTCGAGCGCGTACGAAGTGCGAATCACGCGGCAGGGCTTGCCGGTATAGCACCGCGTGCGGATCGTGGTGTCCTCGTGCGCGTTCAGGATCGCCTGCCGATAAACGTCGGCGGCCTGCGCCTCAGGAGTTGCGATAAAGCGCGTGCCGATCACCACGCCCTGCGCGCCCAGCGTCAATGCGGCCGCGATCTGGCGCCCGTCGGCAATTCCTCCTGCCGCAAGCACCGGCAGCTTGATCGCGTCGATCATCTGCGGCACCAGCGACAGCATCCCGATCTCTCCCGTATGCCCGCCCGCTTCGGTGCCCTGCGCAACGACTACATCGACGCCGGCGGCCTGCGCTTTCTCACCGTGATGCACTTTGCCGCACATCGCGACGACCTTCATCCCATGCTCGTGCATCGCCTGGATAAACTCGGTCGGCACCGCCAAGCCGGCCACGAAAATGCGGACCTTCTCTTCGATCAGGACCGGCATATGCGGCCGCATCATGTCGGGAATTGGCGCGAGCAGGTTGACGGCGAACGGCTTGTCGGTAAGCTCGCGAGTCTTGCGGATTTCGGTGCGCATTTCGTCGGGCGTAAGCGACGCCGCTCCGATCACGCCCAGGCCTCCGGCGTTGGACACCGCCGCGACCAGCTTGTGCATCGCCACGCCGCCCATCCCGGCCAGCAGGATCGGGTACTTGATTCCAAAATAATCGCAAATCGGGGTTTCTAGCATCGCTGTGTACTCCTGATGGTAAGCGGCGTGAGGGCTCGCTCCTGATCGACCCTATACTGTGGCGCGGCGCGAACAATCAAGCCAATCGAAGCCACGCGCGCGATGCCGCGTCGCAAGGATGTGGCGCGGAGCTTCGCTGCGATGGCATAATCGCGGTTTCCAGCGGAGAGGTGGCCGAGCCCGGTTTAAGGCGCACGCCTGGAACGCGTGTAAACTCGAAAGGGTTTCGGGGGTTCGAATCCCCCCCTCTCCGCCAGACTTTTCGCAGGCACTTCAAAGTCAATTCCGATTTGTGGCTTTTCCGGGGACGGTTTGAGGGACAGTTTTTCGAGGTTAGGGAGTGGAAGAGATCGGAGAATTGCGCCGAGCTTCTCGCCCGCACCCGGCCTCAATCCCGGAATCCAGTGTCTATAGTGCCGAAAAATCATCTCCTCTGAAGTTCCACACACCTGAGCAACCCAGCCGGGATCCTCGCCTGACGAAAGCGCCAGGGTAATGAAGGTGTCGCGGATCGAGTACTGTCCGCGGTGTGTAATGCTGGCGAGCTTGAGAGTCGCGGTCCAGATTTGCTGATTGAGCCACTCCTGCGATAGAGCATCTCCGGTCTGACCCGTGAACACGAAATCTTCGGGACCTACGGCAACGGCGCGATCCCGGAGCCGCGAGAACGCGGCGAAGATCTCAGGAGCATAAGTGCAATCCACTTCGCGCGGCCCGGTCTTGGGCTCCGCCTCGAGACCGCCAAAGCGGGGCATGCGACCACGCTTGAGCGTAACCATCTGGCGGCGGAAATCGAGCCAGCCGAAACGCAGCGCTACGATCTCCGAAGAACGCCATCCGGTGTGAAACCAGATTAGGTAGAAGTCGCGGTACCAGTCGGGAACCTTTTCAAGGAATCGCACCACTTCGTCAGGTCTGAGAGGGCTCGCCGTAAGCCGCTGATTGCGCCGACTGCGCTGTACCTTGCGGCTGGTCGCGCGCAGCACAGGGTTGCGCTCGATTAGTCCTTCATCAACCGCGTCAGCCAGCGCCTTGTGCAGGAGGCCCATGCTATTACCCGCGGTCTTGCCGCTGCGGCCCTCGTCGATGATCGAGCGCCTCAGCGCGTTGCAGTGCGCCGGAGTGATTTCGCACAGCCGCAACGCCCCCAAGGCGGGAACTATCCGCGTCCGGATTACGCTCCCATCATGAATCCAGGTCGAGGGATGCAGATCGGCGTCCCGCACCACGCGGCCGTCGCTAAGAATCGGGGAGCGTTGGCGGTGCCATTGGGCGATGTAGTCAGCAAAGGTCGTCGCAGAGCCGTCCCGTTCTCGCAACTCCGGGTGAAACAGATGCAGTCGGCTTCCGCGTGGAAAGTGCTGGCGGTAGTCGAAAGCGCCGCGCCGGATCTCGCGATCGACGACGCGCATCTTCTGTTCGCAGCGCTGGCGGTGCTCGCCAGTATCAGGCAGCCCGGTGTACTCTTTGCAGCGGATGCCGCGCCAGTGGAAGTCGAAAAATAGCTTACCGTTCTTTTCGCGTACGGGCATGATGCACCGGATAGAAGGGCTCTTCGCCCGCATTAGTGTCGTGGTGGCGCTCGCTCAGCCAGCGCTCAACCTGTGACCAGCGGAACACAACGCGGGCGCGGCGCTTGTAGTACTGCGCGCCTTCCTGAAACTCACCCGCGCTTATCAGATTGCGGATGGTCTGCTCCGAGTATGGGATCAGTGCAGCCAGTTGTTTGACCGACAGATACTCGCGCGGCCACTGCTCGGACAGGCGCGAGTCTGAGGTTGAGGCGGCGCGGAGCTGCGCTACGGTGTTGCTTAGTTCTCCGAGTGCGTTCTCGAGACGGGAGAGAAGGGCGGGGGCGATGGCATCCATGATCGAATCAGCCTTGTGCAAATCAGTCTGTATGCAGATATAGTAGCAAACGCGGCCAAATGCAAGACCCAAAAAATCATCGCCCCGGCAACGCGCCTATAATAGATGGCCCAGTTGCGACAACCGCACTCGCGCCGCTTCCTCCGACACGTCGAACGCCTCGCTCACGCGCTGGATCAAGCTGGCCGCCTGCCCGGAATCCGGCGCCGGCCGATCCTCTCCGCAACACGCGCGTGCCACCAGAGAAAGCCGGCTCTCCGGCATCAGCAGCGCGGCGGCGGCGTAACCGGCCTGCCACTCCATCCAGTCAACCAGACTTTTCGCCTCGATCTGTTCCCGTCGGCAGCGGTGAGACACTGCGAACTCCGTCGTCTCTTGCCAGAGCCCCGAATGAAGCCAAACGTGGCCATATTCGTGCGCCAGAGTCATTCGCAGCCGATGCGCCCGATGGCGTTGCTCGCTTAGCTCTTTCGTGATGCGCACGCGCGGCTTACCGCCCCGGAAAAAGTAGGTCACCCCTTCCACCCCTTCGCCTTCCGCAGTCAGATCCGCGTAGTTGTCGAGATCGTCGGCGTCGCGTTCGATGAGCTTGACGATGGCTCCGGTCGGTACCGGCGTCAGCACTTGTCCATAGAGGCGCATCAGGTGTTGCGCCATTAGCTGCTCGGCTCCCGAGTCGAGCTCGTTCTGCTCGTAGTAAGGGCGCCGGGCAAACCGCCCGCTGCTGTCGCGACGCCAGTTCATCGCTTCCCGCCCTTGCTCTTCAGTTCCTTGCGGAAGGCGCGGTAGGCGGCCCGCACCTGCTCCTCGGAAGCCTTGTCCGGAGCAATATCACGCGGCAGCTTTCCGGCCAGGAAGTAGAGCACGTCGGCGTCGAGCTTGAGATGCTTGGCCAGCTCCTCGAGCAGGTGACCGCGGGGTGGATGGCGCAGGTTGTGCTCCAGATCGTTCAGATACGGGAACGATATGGGCTTGCCCTCCTCGGTTTTGATTCTCGCTGCCAGCTCGCGCTGGGTAAGGCCCGCCTTCTTGCGTGCCTGCGCGATCACCTCGCCGAATGTATTCACGATAACCTCCGCCTCCGCTCCTGTTCTCGACCCTCCTAGGTTATCACATCTGCATGCAAACCGAAAAGAGCATGGGCAGAGGTTTGAAAGCGGTAGCGCCGCCGCGGCGCGCGACGCTGGGCCGGGCGCAGCGCCCGTCCGGCGCGCCGCACGGCGCCGCGGTGGCGCGATATGGATTCTTATCCGCCCACTCCCCGCCCCCATCCCAGCTTTTCGCCCGCCAGCCTCCAGTCATCGCGAGAGGCCGGCGGGCGAAAAGTGTTGACTCTCAACCTGCGGCATTCAGGCAGCAGCGCTTGTATTTGCGCCCGCTGCCGCATGGGCTGGGATCGTTGCGCCCAACGCGCTGCGATTTAGGCCGAATCGAGGCTTGGCGGAGCACTCCCCCGAGTTCCTGCCGGTGTCGGCGCCAATACCTGCTGATCGGCACCACCGACAGCGCCAACTCATCCAACGCGGCTTGCTCAGCGGCATCAGGATCGGCGTCCGCCTCCAGCAGCTTCCAACCCTCCTCGCTGCCCAGGGTGACGATCGGCAGGAGCAGCGCGCGGCCGTCGGGATCGTCGAGCAAGGGTTGCCAGTGCTTGAGCGCCAGGCGGACTCCCGCCATGAAGCCCCAGCACCAGTCTTCGGCGCTCCAGACCTCTGCGCCGGCCACGCTTCGCATCTGAAGGATCGGCTCAAACTCAGGCGGGTCAAGCGCCAACGCGCCGCTTATCGCCTCGAACCGGCGCATCATCAGCGTGAACACGCCTTGCGCTTGCGCCGACGATTTGAATGTCGGCTCCGCGCTCCCGCCCCAGACAAGAGGCAGCCAGACACTTGGCGGCACCAGACCGGTCCCAATCACCAACGCGGTCAGAAACCCGTCCAGGGTCACGATGTCCATGCAGTCGTCAGGCGTCGCATCCGAGAGCAGAAAGGCGTCGAGTTCGTCTATTTCATGATCCGAGAGTGCTGCGTCCAAAGACATGTTCGATCCTTGCTTTGCGCCAGGCGCTCAGCCGTCACGCTTTTCAGACCACCGCCTACTCGTGTCGGCGCCGTGCAGCAAGGCATCCTGAACCCGGCCGTCCATGTCTGTCCACGACTCAACTCCTTACCCGCTGCCACGCTGTGACCCAGCCGTGAATCCGCCTATAGGCCGTCAGCGCTCCAGACACGTGCATGCCGCGCAGCCAGCCGCCGAGTGCCGTGACCGCAGACGCGCTCTGCCTAAGAGGCTTCGCGCGTGTTTTGGTATGACACGTCACTCATCCCCCTGGATGAAGCAGGTGTACGCAAGCGTGTACGGAAAGCCGCCAACCCCGCGATTTTAATAGGTAAACGGGCGTGTACAACGTGTGTACGTCTGCTTGCGGAATTCGGAGCAACCTGCTCCAAGTCCTTGAGTTCATTGTGTGAACACCTGCAAGCCGATGCAGCGGCTCCCGACTGCGTACTGATTTCGTCTTCCTGATCGTTTTCGCGCGTTGCCGCCTCGCTGCACGAGGGCTCGAAGAAACCCACAAGGCGTTCGGCGGACGAATCGATATCCTGGTCAACAACGTTGGAATCTCCGGGCCGACCAAGCGCATCACCGACATGTCGCTACCAAATGGCAGGCGACGATCGATATCGAACTGACCGGAACCTGGCTCGCGACCCGCGCGGTTCTGCCCACGATGGACACCCAGCGCGGCGGCAATATCCTCAACATCTCGTGGGCGCCGGACGCCGCGGCTATCCGATGCGGTCGCCGTATGCGGCTGCCAAATGGGCGATGATCGGATTAATGCAAACTGTCGCGGCGGAATGCGGCGCGCGCGGAATCCGATGCAACTGAATCTGCCCGGACGCAATCGAGCGCGTGATGCGCGCGCGCGCCGATGCCCTCAAGGTTCCGTGCGAACAGGTGCGCGGGCAGTTCCTGTCGCAGGCCGCGATGAACAGGATGGCGACCGAGGCGGAAGTCGCGCGGCGCGCGTCTCGCTCTTTTTGGTGACCGACACAGCGGCCGGGATGACCGGGCAGACTCTCAACGTCGCCGCCTGCTCGATCATGGATTAGCCAACGATTCTGCCCTCGCTTGACAAAGAGCCGCGGGGGGGGTAAGGTCGCGCCGCTCCGCTGATAACTGGCCGTCTCTTTAGGACCGACACACTGTCACCACGGAGGAGGAAGACATGAAAACGTCTTCGGCAGTTACCGTTACGGGCGGACGATTCCGGCTTCCCCAAACCCGGTGGGCCTTTCCGCAGGCGAAGCGTCAAACGAGCGCATGTGGCACGAGTGGCTCTGACCGCCGTGACCTTGGGGATCGCGGTAGCAATGGTATTCGGTACGTTAGCAAAAGGAGGGGAATATGAACATCGTAAAATCGATAGCAGTCGCAATTGTCGTCGCTACCTCCTCGCTCCTCTTTGTGAGCGCGACCGTGCAAGCGTATGACTTCGCGAACGTCTGCCCCGCGCAAGCTCCGCCGAAATGGGTGATCTCAGTTCAAGCTTGGACACAGTTCGTCAACTCGTGCATCGCCAACGACGCGGCGGCGACGGCGGGACGAGCGTTCGATCGTCCTTTGTGGGACAAGTGCATCGAGAAGTGCGGTTTGGCAGATGACGCGGAAGGGCGGACACCACCAAGGTTGACGTCCGAAAATCAAACGAGTACCTCCGGCTCTCCTGCAAATCCGAGCTGGTGTGCGGACGTGCCGGCGTCTCCGCCGCCCCCAAACTTTGAACTTAAACCGGGGAACTGGGCCGCAACCAGGAAGATGTGCATGAATGCCAAAGCGGGAGAAATGGGATGCGGCTACATATGTGGAAACGCTAGAGAGAGGTGGCACCTGTGGAAGCTGCAGCAGTCAGGCCAACTGAAACCTAACGCCTTTCCTCCTCCTACTGACAAGCCCCAAGGCCCCTTTCCGGTTCCTGGCGGCGGCTCAGGTTTTATTCTACCGATGCAACCTGCTCCCGCTCCCAGCGGTCCGACATCAGATGCAGCAGATGCTCTCTCTGCGGCGCTGAGCTCCGTCGTCTTGCCGCCCGGCCCTTTCTCCAGTTTTCCGGGTCAGGACCTGAGCGCCACGGCGTCAGGACAGGGGCAACCACCAAATGTTTCAGCGGACGTTTCATCTACGCAAAACGCAGAGTTCATCAACTTCCTGGGGCTATGGGTCTGGAACAAGCCGACCCTCCCAATCGTATCGCCTCCCACGCCCATCCAAAAAATATCGCTCAATGATTTCTGGTGCGATAGCTACGGTGTCAACGGTCAGCCCCTTAATGGTTGTGTCAACGGTCAAGAGACGTTCGGCACTTTCGGTGACACCCAAATTGGATATGACGCGACGCTCGAGCGCTGGATCGCAACGACCAATGCGTCGGACGGTACCAGCCACATTGGCGTTCTATATTTCGCGGTGTCCGAGTCCTCGACGCTATCCTCGACGGGAGGTTGGAATAAATGGTGGGCTTCAACTTGCAACAGTAGCCCTTATACAGCGATGGACGAACCACTTCTAGGATGGAGTAATTCAGTAGTCGTTGTCGATGTCACGTGCTTCCAAGGTCCAGCTAACGAGCCGACCTTTGGACCTGACAACCTTTTTGTTATCTCCAATGTCACCATCACATCCGTTTCGCAGACGCTTCCGACACCTATGGTGGCACCATGCGCCAAAATGGCACCTGCACGCGATGAGCAGGGAACCCTATCTAACGCATATCTCTTAACATCGATTGTGCCGAACAGCGGGTTCCAGGCGACAGCACCGAACTGTGCGCCAAGCTCCTCAAACACGGAACCCTATGCAGTGGAGTATACTGCAAACGCTTCAGGCGTATTTGGCAGTTCGGGCTGTGCGGCTGGAACCTCTGGTTGTTCCCCGGTATCGACAAGTTTCCAATGGGGCAGCACACCGCCGACCTATAACCTCGGCTCCGCAGATCAATCGGGGTGCGGCGACATGAGTTCGTGCGAGGTAACTTTAGGCGATGCGAGAGTTACCGCGGCACAGATCCGACCCACAAACATCTCGGGTATCTCTTACCCAGTCCTTACATTCGGCTTTGGGACGGGGGTCAACGCTGGCAGCTCAGGTCCTCAAAGTCAGAACGTATGGTTCCTTCAAAACCTCTCGACCGCCAGTTGGCTGTCGGCCTTTAATTTTGCCGGCGGAAGCCAGTGGTACGCATTCCCGACGATCGCCATCGACGCAGATCTAGAGCTCTACCTAGGGAGTACGCAGTTCACTTCAAGTTCGTTCCCCTCCACGATCTGGGACTCGTACGCAGGACTGTCGTTCGTCGGCCAGAACTTTATCGAAATCGGTACCGCGGAATACACCGGAAATTCCGCCCAGACACCACCGGTGAGGTGGGGCGACTATAACACAATGGTCTTTGACCCCTACGCGATACCGCCTGGCGGCGAGGGCAGTTGGTGGTCGGTGGAGGAGATCAGTCAAGGCGGATCGGACCAGTTGACGAATTGGGAAGCTCTCGCCGATCCGACTCCGGTGCCGTATTTCGTGAGCGACAGTTCAACGGAAGCTGAATGCGCAGTCAGCCCTGGACAGAATTGCGTACTTAAGATTCCCGCGCCCGCCGGGCTCCAGAACGGCGACGTCGTCGTTGCGTTCCTCAATATGGGCGGCAGCTTCCCGACACCGCCGACGGCGCCCGACTCGACATGGATCACACTGTCGATTGCGAATCAGGGTGGTGCGCAGAGCATGGACCAGGGCGACTGCAAGGACGGAGATTTGGGGACGGAATACGCTTATGCGCATGTCTATGGTTCGTCCTCAGAAACGGGAACGTATGATTTCAAACATGTACTGGAGAACATCTGCAGTAACACTGTGCGCCCGGAGCTTTCGGGTTTTCTGGCCGCTTACCGCGCCGCAGCCACCAACTTGGCCAACCTCGTGCTTTTCGGTTATCCGGAGAATGGCTCTCAGGGCGTTCTCACCGACGGTCCGGCCTCCTCTAATATGCTATCGGAGGGTAAGCTCCTCAATGTTTTCAATTGCCCAGGATCAGAGTCGCCTGAAAGTGAAGAGGGTGGGGCGCCTTTCAGCAGCCCTCTGACCGGAACGCCGCCGGCGATGCCTGAGACCAGTTTTGGTTCTACTCCTCAGGGCTATTTCCTTGCCGACGTCGGGGTCCCCGCTGCGGGTACCACACTCGGACAATATGGCATCGGATGCTTTGCCACAGGCACATGGGGATGGCAGCTTTTTCTGCCGCAGTAGCCTTCACCGCCGCGCCGCGCGAAACAATCATGAAAGTACGAACCAAACGCTTGACCAAATTTAGCGCGCAATATGCGCGTCGCGCATGGTCGCGTCGAATCCGCTCGGGCTAAGGCGGTCTGCGATCGCATGCGCCCGCACGGGCGAGCGATGCCGCCCGCCGGTGCATCCGAGGGCCTCTCTCAGATAGCTCTCGCCCTCGCGCCGGTAAAGCGGAATCAGGAAGTCGAGCAGACGGCCGGTCTCGTCGATGGATGTTTGTGCGTCGAGTTGCGCCATCACGTAGTCGCGAACGCGCGGGACGGTGCCGTCGAACGGGCACAGCTCGGGGACGAAGAACGGATTCGGAATGAAGCGCAGGTCGAGGATTATATTCATCCCAACCGGCGCGCCGAATTTGCAGCCGAACGAGACCATCGAGATAGCCATCCGCGAGTCCGCCGCCGCGCCGAGCACCATCGCCATCACTACTTCGCGCAGCTCATCGACCGTGAGCGTCGCTTCCTAATGGCATGGCGGCGGATGCGGGTATGCCTCCAAATCTCCCGGGCTACAAAACCGCTGTCCCTCGGGGACGAACCAGAGTAATTTTTAGCAGATCAGCGGTACCACTGAGTGAAAAGTCGCACGAGAAATCTACTCTTTTTTACCGGAGTCTTTCTTCAACGGGTTTTCGAATCCCCCCCTCTCCGCCATCCAGTCCACGATCTTCTCATTCTCTGCAGAAAGCCCAAAAATGGTGCGCGCGTTCGCGCATTTTCTTGCATTGGAGGGGACCGGAGAGGCGCAGATCCAGCGTCCGTGAGCTCATTTCATGCTCGACTCTCTCTGTCGAGAACCGACCCGGTGCCCTTCGCGCCATCATTTGCACGACTCGTGTTCGCCAAGACATCGCCCGTCTGTGAATTTCAGCGGCGAGCGGCCAGAATTCAATTTTAGGTCTCACTATGTAAAAGGAAGCGGCAAAACACTACGCGATGGAACACGACGAGCAAAGTAGTCGATAGCCATTTCGAGGGGGATATCGCGCCAAACGGTGCAGGTATCCCTTCGAGGATTTTAATCCGAGGTTTCCCGGCATCGTAGTGCTCCGCAAAACGAAGATTCCTAGATCTCAAGTGTGATCCGATCCACTGCGACTCGCACTCGACACTCGGGGCAACCTCTCAAGAAAATGATAATTAAATGAATTCTGGCAGGAGCGGAATCACTACTTACGCCTTGACCAACTTTACGCTGGTTGTTTGATTGGGTGGGTCACGAATCGTTTTAATGACGAGGGGTGAGGCAATGGCCCGAAGGTCAAAAGTGAAATGGGGAGTCGGGTTCGCGGCGGCGCTGCTGGTGCTTGGGCTGCTGCTGCACTGGCATCATTCGAGCGCGAAGCGAAACATCCTGGGCTCTGTCAATACGGAGTTCAAGCTCATCGGACCGGACCATAAAATCGTCATCGAATCCTATGACGATCCGAAAATCGACGGTATCACCGTTTTCATCAGCAAGTCGCAGATGGGCGGGATCAAAGGCGCGCTCGGGGTGGCGGAGGATACGTCCAACGCCTCGGTCGCTGTGCGCCAGACTGGACCGATCAAGGTGAAAAAAGCCTTCGAAAACGGCGAGGACGCCTTCACCGAAAAACGATCGGTGCTGTTCAAGCGGCTGCACGTCAGCCGGTTCTGGGACGCGCCGCACAAAAGTTTTGCGTATGTGGTGTGGACCGACCAATTAATCAACGGCTCGCCGCAGAATTCGATTTCGGCGGTGGTGGCAAAGCCGTGGGGTACCGAGATGCCGGATCTTTCGCTAATGGAATCTGCCGCAGCGGCGCCGCCATAATAACCTGAGTTTACTTGCGGCTTGGGCAGAGGTTACGGGGGTATATTTGACTATGAACTGCTTCCTGCCCTGAGTATTTCCCCGCGAGAGCTGGGGTGCGAGTCGAAACGCTGCTCATCGAGGCTCAATATGCCGATCGAAATCACGCCCTCGAGGGCGAACAGCGAAACCGCTGGCTCTGATAGCTCATAGCTATGCGATGCGGCGAGGATAGCATGCGCAGTGGCCATGGCATCTTCGTCGGCGACGACAGTTTCAAGCTTCAGCTTCGGCTCATCAGCGGTATAATCGGTGCCGCGATAGCGCTTCAACCGCGCTCCGTTGCTCGTCGCGACACTAACCTCGGAGACCACGAACTCCTGGCAGCCGCGACTGATGAGGAATTCTCTAACTGCAGCGAAAATGTTTGGGTTCAGAATCGCTTCAACTTTCTTCATTGGATGTATTATTTCGGCCCTTGCGTGCGGAAAAGTACGTGTATGCAGTCAACGGGCCAATGCGAGATTTGTTCGGCCGCAATCGGTGTCAGCCGCCGACGAGCGGCGCATGCCCTGAGCTACAGCATCGCCTGTGCCGGGCTGAAAATCCTTGAGCTACACGACTTTCCTGATCACGGGCTAGCGAATCGCTCAAATTGAAATGTCACGGCAATTCATTCTGCGTTATCTGGTCGCACCGAACTGAACAACGTGCTCAACCAGGAGGACTGCTTCGACCGACGTGGGTGGCACGATCCGGATAAATTCTCGAACTTCGTTGGAGATCTGCATCCGCAAGATGTGCCGATCCTGCGCGGTGAAGGCTCGCCGATCTCCGGCTCAGTATTTGCTATGACGCCTGACGTGGCGCGAAACATCGATTCTTCGCGCACAGGAAGTCGTGAAGATGAAATCGCGTCGCGACGTTCTAGCCCTGCGGCCGGTTACGAAGGCGGGCGATATTCCGGTTGCTTGGGTCTATCCGTTGACTGCCTTCGCACCCACTCCATTCCAAAACCTGAGCGAACCGCGAAAGGAGAGATCCGAAAACTTGGCCGCGCGCAAAACGCGCGGAGGGTTTGTGCCTCGCGAAGCTCGGCACAGTTTTGCTATCGAGACTTTGCCGAAACCCGGAGGGTTCCGTTCGCATCCTTATCTCTACACATGTGTGCGCTGCAAATGGAGTTTCCGGGTGAATGATCGCCCAGGCTCGATCATTACACTCGATGATGCCGGTCACCCTCTGCCGGAACCGGAATGCTCTCGACGCGCCGTCACCTTCGCTGGCGGTCCGTGTCCGGCGTTTGGCCCTATCGTCGGAGGCCGCGCTTCTGAGCTGCAGTCGCGCGGATGGTTGGATCGAGGGCGTTATCGCTTAGCTCGCCGGTTGGAAATGCTGTGGCGCCGATGGAGCGGAGAGGAACCCGGACGCATCCCTACGGATCCGTCCGCAACCACGATGATCATGGCTGAGGATCTGCTCCGCTGAGTGTCGAACTGAAGTATAGTTCCTCACTCAGATATCATCATTTTTGAGTATTCGCATGAATGGACTTCACATTGCTGATCAGGAACGCAGGCTAGCGCCGGGCGATCTGAACCACCAACGAATCCCCTTCGAATTAAGTTTTGATGTGCGATAATGGAGCTCCTGTTATTCACCCGTTCGGTCTGATTTCTGGCAAGAGGGCCCGACGTACTTCCAGACCGAACGACCCGGACCAGACGAGCGGAACATTGTTCCGCTCAAGCTCGTGCCGTCGGGCGATATTTTAAACTCCCCATGCATCGTCCGGAGCCGCAACTGAATCCGAGTTCCATCGACCGAGCCGCCTCCGTGACTCATCACGTCGTCAGTTTCGGGAAAGTAGTTCGTCACTTCGAGCTTCGATCCAACCTGATTGATGAAATGACATCCGCCCACGGCGTCGCGCCACGCCCCGGTAAGAATTCGCGGGTTGCCGCGCCTGGTCAAGGTGAGCGGCGACGAAGACGCTGATAGTCCGGTCCCGGAGTGAGCTTCATCCGGAACTGCCGATCCAGGTCCCGATGCAGGTTCCTCAGCAAGTGGTGCCGGTGCGCTGACTTCGGCGTTTCTGCTGGTCTCGTGATTTCCGATGACGCCGAACTGATTAAGTATCCCTACGAGCGCAGCGACAACGGTGGCGAGAGCGGCAGCTCCAGCGAGCAGCCCGCCGGACATGCCGTGGTTTCCTTTTCCCGGATCATTAGCCATTCGAAGGTCTCTCGGATAGCCGTTGCGGGTTCTGTTTCAACCGCATACCTAACAAAGCAGAGTCGAACGCGAGAACTCTGCAATGCCCAAAGGCGCAACCTCTGATTGAATTACCGCCATCTTGAAACCGATTTTTCCACGCTCCGAGTGGTGACTGCGATGTATGTTTGAAATGTCTAGTGTGCGGCCGGCGAATTTTCCTTCAGATATTTCGCCAGAAAATCGAGCGTGACCGTCCATGCGTCCTGCGTATCGCCCGCATCGTAGGCATTTGAGTCCTCGAAGTTGAATCCATGATCTGCGTCGGGATAGAGCTTCAGTTGATGCGGCCGTCCCGCGCTAGTGAGTATCTGATCGAGCTCCCGAGACTGCTGAGCAAGTACAAGACGGTCTTTCCCTCCGTGAATGATCAAGGTTGGCGGCATGGTGGCGGCTTTTTCCTTTATCGATGGAGGCACTGGGCCGTAGTAGTTGACGACCGCCGCCACCTGGTCCGAATAGCGCGCTCCGAGAGACAGCGCCAACATTGCACCCAGGGAATACCCCATCACACCGATACGCTTGGGATCGACCGCCGGGTTCTTGCCAAGCGCGCCCACCCCGTCGTGAAGTTTCTTGACCCACCCGACAAACGATTGGCGTATTTTCTCATGCTCCCCTGGCACGACCTCTTCCCCTGGCGCGTAGTATTCGATCATCTCAGCGTAGTAGCCCTGCGCCGCAAGATCCCCGCAGACCTGCTCCATGTCGTGATAACCGGCGCCATGAACCTCCGCGCCATGGATAAGTATCATGGCTGGAAGCGGTGGCTTCGAGTCGGGCGCGCAGGCGTACACCTCGACCGGTTGGCCACTGGACACATACTCGCTCTTGATCCACGCTGCGCGGGCTGGGCCAGCTCCAATCAAAAGCGTGACGGTGACCGAGAGAAGCCAGATTTGCCTGATGGCTTTGATTTGCACGTTCACCCCGAATTGCGATCCAGAATTTCAGAACGACATTTGGGTTGCAAACGCGCAGTACGAGCGCTTGCTATTCGAGATCGATGCACACGGGGGCGCCGGAAGGGAAATATCTGTCATGCCCTACGATTTCTTGAAGGAATTGGCGGGAGTGCGAAGTCGCGGCATCGAATTGCACCTATCGACCGTACAAGAGCATGAACGGGCTGAGTATCTCTGGCAGACTCTCGGACTTCGTAATCGATTCGACGCCATGCACTATGCTGCCGATATAGGCTGGGCGAAGCCCAGCGGCGAAGTTCTTCGGTGCGCGGCAGGCGCCGTACGCGAGCACTGGCGCCGCTGCGGGGTGTCGCGTAGCTATTTCCGGCGACCTCTCCGCCAGCGTGCCGCTACGCGCGATGCTCGAGGTAGTCGAAGATTTGGCGCCGGTAGAATCTCGGATAGAGCACGGTGAACGCAAAGCCCAGGACCATGCTCATCGCCGGCAGGATCACGATCAGCACGAAGCGATGGCCGATGCCGAGTTCGATCGCTGCCAAAATGGTATCGAGGGTGAAGATGATTGCCCACGTTGCACTGACGTGAACGTGAACTCTGCGAAAATGTGGCTTGTCCCATAGCGCGTGCGGCGCCCTCTCCCGAGCGTACTGCAGCCTGAAGGGAACCCCGGCTATCATCGTTGCCCAAGCCGCTACCGCGAATAAACTCCATCCGACAATGTCCTGGTAGCGGCTGAAAGCCGCTTCACCGGCGATGACGAGCGCGACTATCGCAAGGAAGAAAAACGCGAGCGAGGTGCAGTCGATTATCTTGACGCTTCGGGTACGAACCTCAATCGCGATAATCGCCAGCATGATTACCAACCCCGCGCATGCCGCTGTTCTCCAATGCTCCCGCAAGCCCAAAAGGCCATAGGCGATCCACGCGACAAATCCCAGACAGGTTAGGAGGGTAGATCTGGTTTTCCCGCTCATCGCTTTCGCTCAGCATCCACGCAAGGCCGCCCGCCGCGATTGGCTTCGCGGTCGCCATACCGAATCAATTAGTCATTGATTAGGTACTCGTCGGCCACCTGCTGGATTCGACCGCGTTTTGAAGGTGGCATCGAGTGCAGCTCCATCATAAATCGCCAGCACTCGATCATCTGGAGCACAGACAACGCCGATCGCGAAGCCCGCATTCAGGATAAAGTGGGCATTAGCGGAAGCGACGCGTCTTGAGATTCTGGTTGCGGTATTGCCTGTCACTCGGCATAAGAACGGTCTGGTTGACGGAGCACATGACTTCTAGACAGGATCACTGGCCCCCTAGGCTGCATGCGGCGTCACCTTGGTCGCAGTGGGATGAAGGCTCGCGTTACCTCTGGCCAGGTGGCGCTGATGGCTTGCGGTTCCCAGATGCATCAGTCGGGATACTTCAACCTTTGCCATGTCGTTGATGACAAACCACACGAGCGCATAGGCCCACACTCCGAGTGCGTATTTCCATCCGAGCGGCGTCATGCCCCAACCATAGACAGCGGCCAGCGTTCCGATGACCTGGGTTGTCTCTGTGGCCGCGACCAGGCGCCAATTCGGCCATGGCCGCTTCCAGAAAGTACCGGCGCTGCGCGTGATGTAGATAGTCAGGTGCCCTGCCACCAGCAGCTTTAGAAACATCAGGCTCTGGACGACGGGCTTTGGCAGGTGAAGATATTCCTCCGCGATCCAGAAAAGGCCGAACGCGGCGATGACTCCCAGCACGCCGAGAACCGAGCTGATCGTGAGTACGCGTTCCATGTCCCAGCGTACGGGCCGTGGAGCTACGACAGTGTTGTCGTACGCGATCGTCATGATCGGGAAATCGTTGAGGACCGCGATAAGCACGATCATGACCGCGGTCACCGGATAGAAGTTGAACACCACGATAGAGAGCGTCATGAACAGCAGCACGCGGATGGTTTCGGAGATCCGGTAAATTGCGTAGCTGTTCATGCGCTCGAAGATCTTGCGCGCTTCCGCGATGGCAGCGGTGATCACTGAGAGACCCGTCGCGGTGAGAACCAAATCCGCGGCGGCGCGGGCCGCATCAGTCGCGCCGCTAACCGCGATTCCGCAATCCGCCTGCTTGAGCGCGGGAGCGTCGTTGACGCCGTCACCAGTCATTCCGACAATATGGCGACGCGCCTGCAATGCTTTGACGATTTTGAACTTGTGCTCTGGGAAAACTTGCGCGTAGCCGTCCGCGGTATCTATTTTCGCGTCATCATCGGACTTGCTGTCGGGGAAGAGATCTCCGGCGACAGCGATGTTCGGGCCAAGCTTGAGTTCAAGTGATACTTCACGCGCAATTGCCAGGTTGTCACCGGTTACCATCCGAACCTGCAGTCCCATGCTTCGCGCGGTCGCGATGGTTGATGCGGAATCGTCTCGCGGCGGATCGGACAGCGATAGCAACCCCAGAAATACCCACTTGCCATGGGCGTCGGTACGGGCAACGCCGAGAGTGCGATAGCCTTTTTTGGCGAGATCGTTAACCTGCCCTTCAGCTTTGGTACGGGCGGCAGGATCGGGATGGATCAGATCGAGAATCACCTGTGGAGCGCCTTTTGAGACTTTGAACCAGGCGTTGTCGTGGTTGACCTCGGCTTCGGTTCGCTTGCTGACCGGATCGAACGGCGTGAAATGAGTGACTTGATAAGCCTTCAGCGTCGACTGATCACCGAGACCTTTGAGGACCGCCTCGTCGATTCCATCTGCGCCCTCGCGTCTCGAGGCCAATGCGCCGCACAGGATCAGGTCCTGCGCGTTGCTCGTATCGAAGATGACCGGGCTGCCCAACTTGAGTTCGTTCTTGGTGAGCGTGCCAGTCTTGTCCGAACACAAAATATCCATCCCCGCCATCTCTTCGATCGAGGCGAGGCGCGAGACTATTGCCTTCATTCTGGCGAGCACCGAAGCTCCGACCGCCATCGTGACGGACAACACGGCGGGTAACGCCACTGGAATGGCAGCCACGGTAAGAATCAGTGCGAATAGTAAAGTTTCGACCAGTGGGTCGCCGCGATATAGCGCGACCGAAAGAATCAATGCTACCAGCCCGAGCGTAATCAGGATGAGAAAATTACCTATCTTGAGCACCGCTTTCTGAAAATGAGATACCGTCTTAACGCTCTCGACAAGCCGGGCCGTGCTGCCGAAGAGGGTATTCATTCCGGTAGCGATGACCAGTCCATTCATCTGCCCCATTCGGACGATCGATCCCGAATAAGCAACGTCGTTTTTCTTCTTGTCAACCGGCAGCGATTCTCCCGTCAGCGCCGATTGGTCGATGCTCAGATAATTGCCATCGACCAGCTTCAGGTCGGCAGGGATGACATTGCCAAGCTTGACCATGACAATATCGCCACTCACCAGGCTCTTGGCCTCGAGGTCACTCCATTTGCCGTCGCGCAGTACTCGCGAGCGTAGTGCGAGATTCTTTTTCAGCGCCTCGATCTCGTTGTCGGCCTTGAATTCTTCCCAGAAACCGACTACCGCGTTCAGCGCCAGCATGAAAAAGATGATGATGAAGTCTTCCCAGTGCCGCACCACGGCGGAAAGCACCGCGGCAATCTCGATCATCCACGGGATAGGTCCCCACAGGAACGTCAATAACCGCTTGAGCGGGCTGATTCGTTTTTCCTCGATTGCGTTCGGACCGTCCTTTTTGAGCCGGCTCGCCGCTTCCTCCTGGGTCAGTCCGTGCTCGAGGCTCGACTTGAACTTGCCGAGTGCCTCCTGGATTGTCCCGGTATCTTTTGGTACCTGCACATCTTTGGGCGGATCAGCCTTGGGCGCGATAGTCTTGGAGCTTTCGGCCTTGGGAGCGTCGGCCTTGGCTGTATCTGTGGAAAGGGAGTCCTCTGCCTTTTGCCAGTCGCCGATCGCGCTTCCGGGTCCGCCTTGACGCGCCTGGAATATTTCGAAAGCACGCTTGCGAATCTCATCCACGCCGGGCTCCGACTCATTGGACTTGACGATAGTTGGCTTGGCCCCGTTTGGCGTCGGGCTCGTCGAATCGGTTAAGGCTTTCGCGGCTCCCCCGGAGCTCTTCTCGGTAGTCATTGTTCAACTCCTCGACTTATCGATCGCTGACGGCCTTCGCCGCTGATGACGATCGTTCTCGCGGACTCGCGGAGTCAGTCAGCACTCGCTGCTATTTACTGACGGCGGCCGAAAGCGGACGCCGCGGCCGCCACGCAAGGTCATCAGTCATCACATAGGTAGTAACAGCGAGAAGCATCAAGATGACCGCGACCACTAAACGCCAATCATGATGAGCATGTTTCCAGTACGGACGGTGAAAGCCATGATTTTCACCGTCTCTCTCTGGATTCCCGTGCTTATGATGATGGTGGTTTGTCCTAGTCATTGAGCCCCTGCATTCTTGATTCCGCCTCGAATGATTTCGGGGCGATGTCGTTACTACTCGGCCCCTTCCATTTCCAGTTCTGAATTTCCGGCAGGTCTTCGCCGTGCTTATCAATGTAATGTTTGTGCTCGATGAGCTTGTCCTGAACCATCTGCTTCAGATAGGCGCCTTTGGCGCCCAAGTTCGGCAAGCGATCCACCACGTCTTGCACCAGATGAAAGCGGTCCAAATCGTTCTGCACCCGCATATCGAAAGCGGTCGTGATTGTGCCCTCTTCCTTGTATCCCCGCACGTGCAGGTTTCGGTTGGTGCGGCGGTAGGTCAGCCGGTGGACGAGCCATGGATATCCGTGAAAGCCAAAGATGATGTGCTTATCTTTGGTGAAAAGCGAGTCGTAATCCGTCTCGCTTAGTCCGTGCGGGTGCTCACTCGCCGACTGCAGCTTCATCAGATCCACCACATTGATCACCCGAATTTTCAGCTCGGGAAGATATTCGCGAAGGATGGAAACGGCAGCCAGAATCTCGAGCGTGGGCGTGTCTCCGCAACAGGCCATTACTACGTCCGGCTCCGCATCCTGATCGTTGCTGGCCCATTGCCAAATACCTATTCCTTCCGTGCAATGCACCACCGCGGCGTCCATGCCGAGCCATTGGGGCAGTGCATGCTTGCCGGCAACTACCACGTTGACGTAATGCCGGCTGCGCAGGCAGTGATCGAAGACCGACAAGAGGCAATTGGCATCGGGTGGCAGATAAACGCGGACGATATCAGCCTTCTTATTGATAACGTGGTCGAGGAAACCGGGATCCTGGTGCGTAAAGCCGTTGTGATCCTGCTGCCATACGTGGGAGGCCAATAGGTAGTTCAATGAGGCGATCTTCCGGCGCCAGGGAAGCTCCAAGGTTACCTTCAGCCACTTGGCGTGCTGGCTGAACATCGAGTTGACGATGCGAATGAACGCCTCATAGCTGTTGAAAAGTCCGTGCCGTCCGGTCAGTAGATAACCCTCCAGCCAACCCTCGCACTGATGCTCACTCAGCATCGAATCCAGCACGCGTCCAGCAGGCGCGAGAAATTCATCATTCTTTACTTCCCGCGCGTCCCACTGACGGTTGGTGACTTCAAAAACTGCGCCCAAGAGATTCGAGAGGGTTTCATCGGGGCCGAAGATGCGGAAATTACGCCGCTCCTGATTCAGCGTCGCCACGTCACGCAGGAACTTGCCGAGTACGAACGTATCCTCGGCGTCAACGGCGCCTGGCGATGGCACCTCCACGGCGTGGATGTGGAAATCCGGCATGCGCAGGTCGCGCAGCAGAATGCCGCCGTTCGCGTGAGGATTGGCGCCCATTCGCCGCTCGCCCTCGGGCGCCAGGTCGGCCAATTCCTGTATCAGCCGGCCGTTTTTGTCGAATAGCTCCTCGGCCTTGTAGCTTTTCATCCAACTTTCAAGCTGCTTAACGTGATCGGGGTGCGCGCGGTCCACCAGAAGCGGAACCTGATGAGCCCGGAAGGTACCTTCGACTTGCAAGCCGTTGACGAATTTCGGTCCGGTCCAGCCCTTGGGTGATTTCAGAACGATCATTGGCCAGCGTGGCCGGGTGGTTTCGTTTTTGTAGCGCGCGTTGGTTTGTATTCGGCGAATGTCTTCGATGGTCTTTTCCAGAGTACCCGCCATCAGTTGATGCATCTTTTCCGGATCATCGCCTTCTACAAAATAGGGCGTCCAGCCGCAGCCGCGCAGAAACTGCTCTAACTCCTCATGCTCGATACGAGCGAGCACGGTCGGATTGCTGATTTTGTAGCCATTGAGGTGGAGGATCGGCAGCACGGCTCCGTCTGAAATTGGGTTCAGTAGCTTATTGGACTGCCACGCGGTCGCGAGAGGACCGGTTTCCGCTTCACCATCGCCGATGATGCAAGCGACGATCAAGCCCGGATTGTCGAATGCGGCTCCAAAGGCATGGCTAAGCGAGTACCCGAGCTCGCCACCTTCGTGAATCGATCCCGGCGTCGTCGGCGCAACATGGCTGGAAATCCCGCCGGGAAACGAGAATTGTTTGAACAGCTTTTTCAGGCCGGCTTCGTCCTGGCTAATGTTCGGATAAATCTCACTGTAAGTGCCTTCCAGATAAGTATTGCCCACCAGCGCAGGGCCGCCGTGACCGGGCCCGGCTATATAGAACATGTCCAGCTCGTACTTCTTGATAACCCGGTTCAAGTGCACGTAGATAAAGTTCTGGCCCGGCGTCGTGCCCCAGTGTCCAACCACCAGCGGCTTCACATGCGACAGTTTCAGCGGCTCCTTCAGCAGTGGATTGTCGTAGAGATAAATCTGGCCGACCGACAGATAGTTGGCGGCTCGCCAGTAGGCATTGATTTTCTGAAGCAATTCTGCGGAAAGGGTTTCTACCATCATGATTTAAATTCCTTTTCGGGCCGATAGCCCGGTCTCCTGCACGATCGGCGCAGAGGGCGCCGCCGCCGATGGCGCAATCGTGCCGTCGTCATATGCGTTTGCACGCCGCGCCGCTCCCTTACATCCAAATTTCCAACGCACATTGGACGCGGACGTGTTTCATGGCTGGTACTGAGCGCTTGGCACCACCACTTTGACAGATTGCCTGATATGGCGTGGCCCGCGATCGGCGTCGTCTGTACTCCAGATAACCAACTGCTCGCGTTTTTTGATGGAGGTGTACGCACGGTCAGGATAAACTGTTTTTTAACAGAAGCGACGCGCCAGGAGATTCCGGCCACAGTATTCCCTGCCACTCGTCACAAGAACAATTCGGTTGACGGTGCATATTACGGTGAATATATCACTGTCGAAAATACTTCGGTTCTTCGCCGGCTATGGCCGGCCCGAAAAGAGTAATTCAACGTATCGGAACTACTGTATTTGTGGCGCGCCTCATCTGGAGGTCGGGAAGCGGGAAGCTCGACACAGGAAAACAATGAGCAATAGTCAATTCACTCAAAATCAGTGAGGAGTCCATCTTCGTGACGAAAATAAACTCAGTTGTCGCCGTTTACGATACTCATTCTCAGGCGGAAGACGCGGTGAAAAATCTGCAGAAGTCCGGGATTGACATGAAAAAACTGTCTATCGTCGGAAAGGACTACCACACTGAAGAGAATGTGACCGGCTACTACAATACCGGCGACCGCATGAAGTACTGGGGAAAGATCGGAGCCGCATGAGGCGGTTTCTGGGGACTGCTATTCGGCGCCGCCTTCTTTGCGATACCCGGAATCGGACCGGTATTGGTCGCTGGCCCGATGGTCGCGTGGATTGTCGGAGCGCTCGAAGGTGCAATAGTGGTCGGTGGGATGACCGCGATCGGCGCGGGACTCTACAGTATCGGTATTCCCAAAGACAGTGTCGTCAAATACGAATCCGCCCTCAAGGCTGACAAGTTCATCGTCGTCGCCCACGGCACGGCAGCCGAAGTGGCCAAGGCGAGGGACGTTATGCAAACCACGCAGCCTACTTCGCTTGCACTGCACCAATCCGATCCCGAAGCCCAAACGGACATGGCCGCCAGGTAAACCTTGTCGAGTGGCCGATCGGAGAGTATCCAATCTCGCAGGAAAGCCGCTGGCTGCCGCTCTCGAATTATTGCTTTTGACAGCTAGTTCGTTCACATAGTAATTGCGATGCGGTTAGTGGGTTGCGAACTATTTTCGTCACCGGCTTTTGTCCGTCGCGCTAACTCTCTCGCGAATCATTTTAGGATAGAGTTACTTGAGGCGATCGGTCGGGTCAGAGGAGCGTACTTTTGAACGTACAGAAAATTTTGTCGGAGCTGAAAGCGGAAAGAGACCGGATCGACCGGGCTATCCATGCGCTGGACGCGATAGCGTCGTTGACGGTTACAGGGAAGCGGACAGGGGCCGCGCCAAGGCCGGGCCGACGTCGTGGTGGAATCACAGCAGAAGGTAGGAAGCGTTTGTCGGAGGCGATGAAAAAACGTTGGGCGGAGCGCAGGAAGAAACGCCCCTAAATACCCGTCCGGATCGATGCCGGCGAACCCTTCGGGGTTTTCAGGACCGGAGACTACCGGCGCGGACAGTTGGCCGACGGCTCGTTGGGCGATGCGATAGCTACCGTCTGCAACTGGCGCTGCCCGGTCAGTCAAAAATCAAACGGCCGCCAAGTCTGCATCAGCCCATTTGTTTGGTGTACATCGCGAGGTCGAAATAGTCGCGCCATAGCGCGATTTTGCCGCCACGCACCTCGAAGACGCCCGCCACCGGCAACTCAATTTTTTTGCCGTTGCCGAGGTAAAAGATATCGACCCGCTCGTTCATTACCGTGTTGCCGTTGGCGGCGGCGCGCAGGACTTTGAACTCAATCGATTTGGCCATCGGCCAGAAGGTGTCGATTATTCCTTTGACCGCGGCCTTACCCTTGGCGCCGGGTCCCATCGGGACGTTCTGGTATTCGGCGTCGTCGGTGAAGAACGCCATGACTTCATCGAGGTTGTGATTTTTCCATGCGTTGCAAAACCGCTCGACGACTTCGTAGCTTGATTCCGCCATTGTTGGATCCTCCAGGATGCGCTCACGCGCGGCGCGCCTATTCGTGATCGAGATAGAAACGGTCCTCATCCTTGTTATAGCCGAATAGTTCGGCAAAGCGCCCCCAGTTGACGATCGTCTGGAACATCCGCTGCGGTGGTTCGCTCGGCAAAAGCATCGCCAGGTGCTCGAGCACGACTTCCTTGGCGAGCGAGCGATCCTCCTGTCCGCGCAGCAGCCGCACCAGGTAGCTAAACAGGGGATGCTTTTTCAGTTGCTCGCGAATGAGCAGCTTGCGCTGGTTGATGTCGTCGGCAAGCAACTGCTTGCCGAGGGGTTCGAGCACTACGTCGCCGGCAGGAGTCGAGACCAGGCCCAGGATTTCGGCGGCCTTCATGACTTTGAGCAGATCGCCGAACTTGAACTGCAGGTCGCGCGCGATCTTGTAGCCGTCCTCGCGGCCACCGCGATCTTCGAGCAACTCGAGCAGGCCGAAGACCCAGGTGAGCTGGCAGTCCGGAATCGGGATGATATTGACCGGCATCAGCTGCGCTCCTCGATCAGTGAGAAGACTTTGTCGGTCCATGCGTTGAAGGGATCCGAGCGGCGGTCGCGCGGACGCTGCAGATCGACCTTGAGATCGGCGACCACATGGCCCGGACTCGAGCCGAGCACGATAATTCGGTCGGCGAGCTCGATCGCTTCTTCGATAATATGGGTGACCATGATGATCGTCTTCACCGACATGTCGGGTGCCTGCCAGATATCGAGCAATTCCTCGCGCAGGGTGATCGCGGTCAGAGCGTCGAGGGCGGAGAACGGCTCGTCCATCAGGAGCACGCGGGGCTCGACGGCGAGTGCGCGTGCGAAGCCGACGCGCTGTTTCATTCCGCCGGAGAGCTCGCGCGGGTAGGCCTCTTCGAAGCCGTCGAGGCCGACCTTGTCGATATAGATACTGGCCCGCTTTTCACATTCTTCGACCCCGAGCCCGCGCGCCTCGAGGCCCATCTCGACGTTGGCTTTCACCGAGAGCCACGGCAGCAGTGCGAAGGATTGGAACACGAGCGCGGACTCGAGATTGATCCCGTTGACCTGCTTGCCGCAGTAGAGCACCTGGCCGGAGCTGAGCGGGATGATCCCATTGATCAGGCGCAGCAGCGTGGATTTGCCGCATCCCGAGGGTCCTACCAGCGCAACGAATTCGCCTTCCTCGACGGTGAAGGAGATATCGTTGAGCACGAGCAGCGATCCCTTGGGGATGGAGAAGCTTTTGGAGACGTTGCGGAGCTCGAGGAGCGGCATGGGTCTGCGGGGTCAGGGTCTTCGCACATTGGGCGTATATAGGAGAAGTTAGTAATCCAGCCGATAGCGTTCGGTCGCTACGTTATATAGCCGCCGCCAGACGAGTCGATTCAAGACTAACACGACCGCGACCATCGACAGCAGGCTCAAAAGGATCATCGTGCCGTTGCGGGTTTGATAGGTCGCGATATCGAGCAGCGCGCCGAGGCCGGTCACCTTATATGTTTCGCCGCGGAAGACGAAGTACTCGGAAACGATCAGCGCGTTCCATCCGCCGCCCCAAGCGGTCAGGCTGCCGGTTATGAGCGAAGGCAGCGAGGCCGGCAGAATCAGCTTGCGCCAGGTCGCGGTGCGCGAGAGTCCGAAGACGCGGGCGGCCTCCTTCAAATCTTCGGGCACCTGGTTGACGCCCGCCAGCAGGTTGAACAGGAGATACCACTGCATCCCGGTGAGGATCAGAAGGATCGATGCGAGGTTCATCTCGCCGGTGACGCGGATCACAAACACCACGATCAGCGGGAACAGCGCGGTCGCTGGCATCGCACCGACGATCTCCGCCGCGGGTGCCAGGAAGCGGTTGAAGCGCGGGCTCTCGCTGGCTGCCAGAGCGCACGGGATCGTCCACGCCAGTGAAATCGCATACGCAATGACCATCCGCGTGAACGACGCGAGGGTCGCAATCGGAATCTGCTTTGCCGCGGTTGGCCACGGTGTGATCAGTGCGCGCGCCAGTGCGACTAACCCGGCGCCGATCGCATAGGCAAAAAATACGACGACCGATGCGATGAGGAATGTCCGCACGAGCCGGCCAGCGCGCCGCGCTGCGGGACTCGAAGCGATTGTCACGCGTGGGATCTTTCCCGTCACCCGTAAAATCGCGCGATAGGGTGGCACCAGTACGACGCGCAGTGCTCGCGTCATAGCAGGTCCGATCCCGCCCAGGGCATCGAGCATCCCAAGCGAGCGCGCGGTCTGGGAAGAGGCGGCAAACTCATAGCGGAATTTGTCGGACCAGATTGTGAGCGGCTGCCACACGATCGCGTCCATCAGCACGATTATGACCAACAGTATGAGAAGCCCAGCGCTGAGCTCGATCCACGCGCCGTGCTCGGCGGCGTCCATCAGAAAGCTGCCCAGCCCGGGCAGACGATAGTTGGCCGGGCCGACGGCGATTATCTCGCACTCGATCAGGTAGTACCATCCCGCGACCCACGACAGGATCGAGTTGTAAACCAGCTTGGGCACGCACGCCGGCATCCACAGGCGCTTGAACCGCAGCCATCCGGAGACGCCGAATGCCTCGAGTGCTTCTTTCGAATCACCCGGGAGCGTCTTCACCGCCTCGTACACGCCCAGCGTCATGTTCCACGCCTGGCTGGTGAAGATGAGAAAGATCGCCGCCATCTCGACGCCGATCTGGCGGCCATGTGCGAGCGCGACAAAAAAGAAAATCGCAGCGGGAAAGAAACCGACTACCGGTACCGACTGCGCGATATCGACCGTCGGAATCAGTACGCGCTCCCAGATTCCGCCGCGCGCCGCCAGCATCCCGTATCCGATGGAAAAAAACAGCGCGACGATATACGCGGCGAGCATCCGGTAGAACGAGCAGAAGGCGTAGTAGGGCAGATGCTCGATCGAGCTCGAGAACCTCGGCGGATGCAGCGGCAGCTCGGCGCGGCTGCGATAGGCGAAGAACAACGCGATTATCGCCGCCAGCGCGAGGAATGACACGGTCGCGCCAAACAGGCGCCGCACCGGAGTGATCTTGTCGTCTGCCATCTGACCGCCCCAAACGACTCAAGCATAATCGGATGAACGTGTCGCACAAGTGTGAAATAGATTTTTCATGGGTTCGTAACTTTCGGGAGCGGCGGCGTTGACACGGCGGGCGGAGGAACATAGCGATTTGCATCGATGCCTAATGACGAACATCGCGGGCCCGACGACTGGCGGCTCGGAATCGATCCTCACGATCGCGCTGATCGGGTCGAGCCCGCCTCCGCGCAGCAGATCGCGCCCGAGGCGCAGGACAGCCGCGTTCGCAGCGCCCGGAGGCTCCAGCATCCGCTATTCACGATCACGGCAGAGCATCTCGGATGGATGCTGGTCGCGGCATACACGATTGTAACGCGGTTCGCCGCGCTCGCGACGCGCCCGATGTTCCCCGGTGAGGCAGCGCGCGCTCTTGGAGAATACGCACTCGCGACCGGGGTCACTTATCCTTCGGCGGCGGACAGGGCGCTCGGATGGATCGGGTTTGTGCAGATCGGAATCTTTCACGCGATCGGCGTGTCGGACATGAGCGCGCGGGTCGTTCCGGCGCTCGGCGCGTTACTGATACTGTGCGCGGCGTTCGCGCTGCGCGGCGCCATCGGGCGCGCGGGCTCACTCGCGCTGGCCGCGATGTTCGCGATCTCGCCGACCCTGCTCTACTTTTCCAGCTTCGGGACAACCGCCAACGTCGCGATCGCGTTGGTGATGATCGCGATCGCGATCGCGATGTCGATGGTCCGGTGGCCGACGGCGGCGCGCGCGGCGGGTCTTGCGATCATACTCGCGCTGGCGATCAGCGCAGGGCCGGTCGGCGCAATTGATGCGCTTACGGCGATACTCGCACTGGCGATCGTCGGCGTTGTCAACGCGATCGCAGGCGGCAACACGGTCTTGCGCATCCGGGTTTGGTGGACGCGGCGTGGATGGCTACTGGTCGCGGGAGGGATCGCTTTCATCGCGGCATGGATCGTCATCATCGAGATACTGAGTGCCAGGGCCCTGCGGGTTCCGTTCGCCGCGTTGTATGCACCGCTCGCCAATACGGTCAGCTGGTCTGCGCTTTCGGCGCCGCGGTTGTATCTCGCAATAACCGGCTTCTATGAATTCGCGATCGTGCTGGCGGCACTCGCGGGCGTGGTCGCGATCCTCGCGCGGAGGATCAAGTCGTACTTCGCCGGATGGTGCCTGGTCTGGATGTTCGTGAGCTTCGCGGTGTGGACGATCGCGCGGCCGTATCGCGCCGAGTTCGCGGTTGGATTCATTGTGCCGGTGGCGCTTGTGGGTGCGTGGGGAATCCAGTGGCTGCATGAGCTTCAAGGATGGGACATCGTGCGCTATCCGGCGGCCGCGATCGCGATACTCGCGATGTATGCGCAATTCGTGACCAGCGCGGTGATCGCGGCGCCGAACGCGAGCGAGGCGCAATGGGAGCGGCGCGCGTCACTTTTATGGAACGGGCCCGCGACGACGATCCAGACTCCCGCGCAATGCGCTCGCGCGATCAAACTGGCGGGAGCGGGGGCGACCACCGCGCTGCCCGGCGACGCGCCCGCACTCTCGTGGTATCTGCGCGCGATCGCGCCGGCCGCCGATCCCGCAAACGCAACCGTCGTCGCGACGAGAAATCCTTCTGACTCATCGGCAGATACGCAAACCAGTTTTCAATTTGGATTTGAAGAAAGCTGGAAGCCAGATTTCAGCAAGCTCAGAGCGGCAGAGGCCCTGCGCTTTCTTCTGACTGCGCACGCGTGGAGCCCGGTCGAGATTAACGATCTTTCTATCGTCGTGCGCCAGCCGCCGAACGCCGCGGCCACGCCCGCGCCAGCTTCGGCACCTTCAGCGACTGCAACCGCTACGCCGACGTCGACTGAGATCGCGTCCCCGACGCCGAGCGCGACCCCATCGCCCACAGAATCGCCGACGGCGTCGTCGACTGCTTCCATGAATGAATCGCCGTCGGCTTCGGCATCACCGAAGTGAGCGCTAGAGCTGTGCTTCGCCTTTTCTTCGATTACCGATCGACAAAACATTCCGATGTCATCAATTGAATTGCCTGAACTGGCTGGCTCTGCGATATAAGTTGGGTCGCGCACGCGTCGCTCGCCTATGCTCGAGTGTGTCGAGCGCTGCGCCTTTCAGGAGACCCGATGGCAAACGTCCTCGCTTGGATCACATCCCTGCAGATTCATCCGGTGGTCGATCACTTTTCGATCGCGCTGATTGTCGTCGCGGTGCTTATCGATCTGGCCGCGACCCTGGTGCCCAATCGCATCTGGATGCGGTACATGGCGCTGACCCTGATGATTCTGGGAGCGATCGCGGTCGCGGGTTCGTGGGTCACGGGCGGAAAGCTGCAGCCGGAGTGGGTGTGGAAGACTATCCCGCCGGTCGCGAAACCGCTGATGCATCGGCATGCGCAACTCGGCGATATTCTGATGTACGTATTCGGCGTGCTCGCGCTTTGGCGGATCCTGATCCAGGGACTGACGGCGATGGTGCGGACGCGCGTGATCTATCTTGTCGTCGCGTTAATCGCGGTGGTGGCGATTTGCTATCAGGGTCATCTGGGCGGCGAGCTGGTCTATGATTACGGAGTGGGAACCACGCCGCAGAGAGCCGAAGCCGCGCCAAGTCCGGGAGTTCCGGTGATCGCGACGCCGATTCCGATGGTCGCGGTGCCAACGCCGATGCCAAGTGCGGCGGCGTCTGCCGCAGCTTCCGCGGCCTCGGCTGCAGCGTCCGCCGTGGCGCCGCCAATGCCCACGCCAACTGCGAGCGCGTCACCGACCACAATGTAATCAGGTCATTAATTCAAGGCGGCAAATCATGGAACTGAAAGCATCGGAAAAACAATCGCTCGAGGTCGCCAATCGTCTGTTCAAAGCGATCGAGCATGGCGATGTCGCCGCGGTTCGCGGACTCTACGCGCCGAGCATAAAGATCTGGCACAACTTCGACGGCGCCACCCAGACGATGGACGAAAACCTCGCGCTGCTCGAATGGATGGTGGGCAATGTCGCGGAAATTGCGTACACCGATATCAAACGTCAGCCAACACCTACAGGGTTCGTGCAGCAACACGTGCTGCACGGAAGAGTAAAGGCGTCGGGCAAAGCGGTTGCGATCGCAGGATGCATGGTGGGAATCGTCGAGGGCGGGCAAATCACGCGCCTCGACGAATATCTGGATAGCGCTCAAATCACTGCAATGCGCGGTTAGCTTCGGCAGCCGACGCGTGCGTCGCCTGTATCAACGAATCAGCAAGGAGTTTCTTCGATGACTAAACGGCTCGGCTTCGGCGCGTTTCTGGCGCCGCATCATCCGATTGGCGAGCACCCGACGCTTCAGCTCCAGCGTGATCTGGAACTGGCGCAGTGGCTCGACCAACTTCACTACGACGAATTCTGGGTTGGGGAGCATCACTCGGCGGGATGGGAGACGATCGCGTCGCCCGAGATGTTCCTGGTTGCCGCAGCGGAACGGACCAAGCGGATCAAGCTCGGCACCGGAGTCGTCTCGATCCCGTATCATCACCCGTTCAACGTCGCGCAGCGGATCGTGATGCTCGATCATCTGAGCCACGGACGCGCGATGCTGGGAGTCGGCCCGGGCGCGCTGCCGTCGGATGCGGTAATGCTCGGGATCGATCCGATGACACAACGCGAGCGGATGGACGAAGGCCTGGGCGTGATCCTGCGCCTGCTCACGACCGACGAGCCCTTCAGCTATAAGGGTTCGTGGTTCGAGCTCAACAACGCGGCGCTGCAGATCCGTCCGCTGCAGGAGCGGATTCCGGTCGCGACCGCTTCGACGATCTCGCCGTCGGGAATGAAGTGCGCGGGCAAGTACGGAATCGGCGTGCTCTCGGTCGCGTCGTATTCCGAAGAGGGGCTGATGGCGCTGCCGACGCAGTGGAATTTTGGCGAGACCTCGGCGCGCGAGCATGGGCAGCATATCGATCGCAGCAACTGGCGGATCGTGATGCCGTTTCATCTGGCGGATTCGAAAGAGCAGGCGCTGCGCGAAGTCGCCGACGGTCTCAAGAAATGGCAGAATGAATATATCATCGGGATTCTCGGTACGCCGCAACGCCCGCGGTTCGACGACGGCTACGCCGCGGCCAAAAGGATGTCCGACTACGGCGGCGCGATTATCGGCACGCCTGACGACGCGCTCGAACGGATCGCAAAGTTGCAGGAACTTTCGGGCGGTTTCGGCACAATTCTCAGCTTTGCGCACGATTGGACCACGCGCGAGCAGTCGCTGCGCTCTTACGAAATGATCGCTCGCTACGTGATGCCGCGATGCCAGGGACTGATCAAACCGATCGAAGCGTCGGCGGCGCGTGTCACCGCGAATCAGGGCGAGCTGATGGAAAAAGCCAGCGGCGCGATCCTGAAAGCGATCCGCGACTACAACGCGACTCATCCGCGCGATCATTAGCGCGATCGGGAACGCGCGGCAGACAGGAGGCATCGATGGCGCAAAAGCAGGTAGGGGTGCTCGCCGCGATTTGGCGGCATCCGGTGAAATCGATGCTCGGCGAGCAGCTCGCGCAGGTCGAGATTACCGAGCGCGGCGCGGTGGGCGATCGCGCGTGGGCGATGCGCGAGACGGCGACGCAGCGCATCGCAAGCGCCAAGAAATTCTCGGGACTGTTCGACTTCCGCGCCAAGTATGATGATCCGCTGGCGGCCGGAAACGGCTCGCCGATCACTATCCGCATGCCCGACGGGAGCACGATTCATCCGGACGATCCGGCAGCGGCGGAGAGGATCAGCGCCGCGCTGGGCCGCAAGGTCACGCTCGAGCGGGCGGAGACCGCGGTCCGCGAGCGCGCGGGGATCGATCCGAAAACGGTTTTCGCCGACGTGCCAATCGAGCAAGTGATTCCCGGACTCTCAGCGGAAAATCTGCCCCCGGAATTCTCCCTCTCACCCGGTTCCTTTTTCGACACGGCGGTAATGCATGTGATCGCGACCGGAACGCTGCGTCATCTCGCGAAGCTGGCGGGATCGAAATCGATTTTCGATCCGCGCCGCTTCCGTCCCACGCTGTTGGTGGATAGCGGGCCCGGGGACGACCGATTTGTCGAAGACGAATGGGAGGGCGGCGAGTTGCTGGTCGGTGCGAGCGTGAAAGTCACCGCGATGGTTCCCGCGTTGCGCTGTGTGATGACGACGCATTCGCAGGACGATCTTCCGCGCGACCTCGACGTGCTGCGCACTTCGGCCCGGCACCATCGCAACAACGTCGGCGTGTTCGCCGCGATCGGCGCGGGTGGCGGCGTGCATATCGGCGATCCGGTTTACCTGCTGAAGTAGGTTCGCGGCGCCTTTGGCGCAAAGACAGCGGTTGACACGGTTGTGGATACCGCTCGGGTGCCCTCTTGCTCGCCGATGCGCTTGCGGCGAAATAATCGGTAAGCGGCCGTGTGCTGCTTCCGATGCCTGATTCGCGACAGATAATCACCTCGACCCGCGCCGCCGAACGAATCGCGGCGGCGCGCGAGTGGCTGCGCGCGCTCGAGCCCGGCGCAGAGGCGATCGTGATCGCGCCGGCGCGGGCGGGCGCTGACGATCTGGTTCGCGCGCTCGCGGCCGAGCGCGGCGCGCTCGCGGGAATTCATCGCCTGACTTTCAATCGATTAGCCGGCCTGCTCGCCGCGGATACGATGGCGGCGCTTGGCCTTGCGCCCGCCTCTGCGCTGGCGACGCGCGCGATTGCGGCGCGCGCCGTGTTTCACCTACGCCCGGCGGCGCGGCTTCAGTACTTCGCACCGGTTATCGATCAACCGGGATTTGCCAACGCGCTTGCCCGCACGCTCGAGGAACTGCGCCTGGGCGATGTTTCGGCCGACGAGCTCGCGGGGCAGGGCGATTCCGGCGCGGAGCTGGGTGCGATGCTCCTGCGGTTCGAAGCTGAGCTGGCGGACGCGAAGCTCGCCGATCGTGCGATGATCCTGGCGCTCGCTGCCGAGGCAGTAGGCGCCGATGCGCTGCCGCGCTTCGCGGCGATCGCTACGCTGTTACTCGATTTGCCGCTGGAAACCCGGCGCGAGGGTGCGTTGGCCGCGGCGCTCGCCGCGCGCGCACCAAGTTTTTTCGCGACCGTTCCCGCAGGCGACGAACGAACGGCGCGGATGCTCAGCGAATCGCTCGGCGTTGCGGTCCGGTCCGCCTTCGCGAATAACGTCGGCGAGGCAACCTCGCTCACGCGGATGCAGGACCATCTGTTTGGCGACCTGACTCCTTCCGCTCGCGATCTTGATGAAACCGTCACCATAAACTCAGCGCCGGGCGAGATGCACGAGTGCGTCGAGATTGCGCGGCGAATCCATCACGAGGCTCGCGCGGGCGTGCGCTTCGATCGAATCGCGATTCTCCTGCATGACCCGGTGCGCTACCTGCCGTGCCTGCAGGAGGCACTCGACCGCGCCGATATCCCCGCCTATTTTGCGCTTGGCGCCCGGCGTCCGCGTCCGGGAGGGCGTGCGCTGCTCGCGCTGCTTGCCTGCGCGGCCGAGAATCTTTCGGCCCGCCGCTATTCCGAATACCTTTCGCTCGCGCAGATACCCAGCCGCGCGCAGGCTGAAGCGTCGCGCGAGATCGCGCTCGATAGTGAGCTGTTCGCGAGCTCGCTCGGCCGCGATCTGCGTGATCCTGCAACCTCGACGGAGGCGCCGGTGGCTGAAGACCGCGCGCGCGCGCCGCGACGATGGGAGCAGATAATCGTCGATGCGGCCGTGATCGGTAGCGCTGCGCGCTGGGCGCGGCGGCTGGACGGATTGGAGCGCGAGCTGGCGCGGCGGCGCGCCGAACTCGACGACGACACCGCGCAGGCCGCGGCGCTCGAGCATAAGATCGCCGACCTGCGGCATCTGCGGGAGACCGCGCTCCCGCATATCGCGATACTTGCGGCGCTGCCGAAGCGCGCGCTGTGGGGTGAATGGGTAGCGAGGATCCGCGCGATCGCCGCGGCGGCGATTCGCGATCGCGCCGAGATCGAGGCGGCGCTTGGCGAATTGGATGCGATGGCGCCGGTCGGGCCGGTCGGTCTCGACGAGGTGCGCCACGTTCTGGCCGAGCGGCTGGCGAAGCTCGAGGATCCGCCTGCGCCGCGCCGCTATGGAGCGGTGTTTGTCGCGTCGCCGCATCGCGCGCGCGCGATGTCGTTTGAGGTCGTGATCGTTCCGGGGCTGGCGGAGCGAATTTTTCCGCAGAAAGTGACCGAGGATCCGATCCTGCTCGATGGGTCGCGCGCGGCGCTGGGCGCGGATCTGATCCGCAACGAAGATCGCGTCGGGAGTGAGCGGCTGGCGCTCAGAATCGCAGTGGGAGCGGCTGAGAAGCGCGTGATGTTCTCCTATCCGCGGGTCGATTTGGACCAGGGCCGGCCGCGTGTGCCGTCGTTCTACGCACTTGAAGTCCTGCGCGCCGCCGAAGGACGGCTGCCCGGCTTCGACGAGCTGGCGCGCCGCGCGTCCGCGCCTTCTGCGGCCAGCCCGAGCTGGCCCGGGCCGGCGGATCCCGCGGAAGCGATCGACGACGCGGAATTCGATCTCGCGGTTTTGGAAAAACTTGCCGGCCGCGATCCGGAAAGCACACGCGGCGCCGCGCATTATCTGCTCGGCGCGAACGAGTATCTCGGGCGCGCGCTGCGCACGCGCGCGCGCAGATGGCTTCGGCGCTGGACCACGGCGGACGGCTTGGTCGATCCGGAGCCGGCGGCGCTTGCTGCGCTGGGACGGCATCAGCTTGCCGCGCGATCGTACTCGCCCACCTCGCTGCAGCATTTCGCCGAGTGTCCGTACCGATTTTTCCTGCAGGCGATTCATCGGCTCGAACCGCGTGACGAAGCGGTCGCGATCGAGGTGATCGATCCGCTGACGCGCGGCGGCCTGTTCGCCGAAGTGCAGTACGAAATTCTTTCCCGATTGCGGGCTGCCGATGCGCTGCCGGTAGCGCCACTGACGTTGGAGGCGGCAAGCGCGCTGCTCGACGAAACGCTCGACGAAGTAGCGACAAAGTGGCGTGAGGAGCTTGCGCCCGCGATCGAGCGCGTATGGCTCGACGGAATCGAATCGATCCGCGCCGACCTGCGCGAATGGCTGCGGCGCGCGGCCGAGGATCCCGAACGCTGGCGTCCCGAACGCTTCGAGCTCGCGTTCGGGCTCGCCGATCGCGCGCAGGCGGACCCCGCAAGCTCGCGTGAGCCGAGCGCGCTCGACGGCGGGCTTAAGCTGCGCGGGTCGATCGATTTAATCGAACGCGCGCCCGACGGACGTCTGCGCGTCACCGATCACAAAACCGGCCGGGTCCGCGCCGCGAATGATTTCGTAATCGGCGGCGGAAAATATCTTCAGCCGGTTCTCTACGCGCTTGCGGCCGAGCGCGTGCTGGGCGAATCGATCGGGGTCGGCAGGCTCTATTACTGCACGGCGGCGGGCGGATACGAGGAACGGGTTGTCGCGGTTGATGAGGCTGCGCGTGCGGCCGAGGCGGAGTTCGCGGCGATAGTCGGCCAGGCCCTGAGCGACGGTTTTCTTCCCGCCGCGCCGGCCGAGCGCGAGTGCCAATGGTGCGATTACCGGCGCGTGTGCGGTCCGTACGAAGAGCGCCGGGTCAAAGACGTCAAGCCGCACGCGCGGCTCGAAGCGCTGGCGCGTCTGCGCAAAATGAAATGAGCACGAACGACACCGTCGCCGACCAGGACGCGCGCGACGCTATCGCGCGCGAACTCGACGCCACGCTGGTGGTCGAGGCGGCGGCAGGAACAGGCAAGACCACGGCGCTGGTCAGCAGAATAGTCGCGGTGATCGCGTCGGGACGGGGCACACTTGCGCGTATCGCCGCGGTGACGTTTACCGAAAAAGCCGCAGGCGAGCTGAAGCTCAGGCTGCGCGCCGAGATCGAGCGAGCGCGCAATGACCGCTCGCTCGGCAAAGAGCCGCGCGAGCGGCTAAGCGCCGCGCTGCGCGAGCTCGAGCAGGCGAGTATCGGGACGATCCATTCCTTTTGCGCCGACCTTCTGCGTGAGCGGCCGGTGCAGGCACGCGTCGATCCGATGTTCGAAGTCGCAGCCGAGGACACCGCCGACGCGATCCTCGAGCTGGCGTTCTCGCGCTGGTTCGAAGGCGCGCTCGCGAATCCGGGCGAGGGGATGCGCCGGTTGCTGCGCCGCCGCGAGTCAGTCAGCCGGGACGGACCGCGCGCGATCGCGCGCCGCGCCGCCGAGGAGCTGCTCGCGTGGCGCGATTTCACCGCCAGGTGGGCGCCGCAAGCGTTCGCACGCGACCAGGAGATCGACGCGATCGTTGCCGAGATCGCCGCGCTCGCGAATCTCGCCCGCGACGGCGAGCCGGGAGACTGGCTCGCGAAGAGCCTCGAAGAAATTGCGCGTCCTGTGCTCGAAGCGATGCGGCTGGAGGCGGTTCGCGGGCGCGATTACGACGCGCTCGAGGCGGTGCTGCTGACGCTCGGCGGCGGCAGGCGCTGGGATTGGAAGGGTTTCGGCGCAGGCATGGGAGGAATCGAGCGCGAGGAAATCTTTCGCCGCCGCGGAGAGCTGCGCGTGCGGCTTGCACGGATGCGCCGCGACGCGGGGGCTAATCTTTCCCCGCTCTTGCGCGAAGAGCTATGGCCGATCGTCGAGATCTACGACGAGATCAAGCGGCGCGAGGGGCAACTGGACTTTCTCGATCTGCTGCTGGTCGCGCGCGACCTGGTGCGTGACAACGCGGCCGTGCGCGCCGAGCTGCAGAACCGCTTCACGCATATTTTTATCGACGAGTTTCAGGATACCGATCCACTGCAAGCCGAAATTCTGCTGCTGCTCGCCGCCGATGATCCCGCTACCCACGATTGGCGCGCGGCGCGCCCGATTCCTGGCAAGCTGTTTATCGTGGGCGACCCCAAGCAATCGATCTACCGTTTTCGCCGCGCCGATGTCGCGCTCTACCAGGAGGTCAAGCGCAGCCTCGTGAGCAAGGGTGCGCGCATCCTGTATCTGACGGTGAGTTTCCGCGCGACGCCCGAGCTCCATGCGATGATCAACGCGGCGTTCGCGCCGCTGATGCCGGCCGACTCGCCGACTCAGCCGGGATACGCGCCGCTGGTATCGACGCGGCTGGACCCGGACGCGCAACCCTCGATCGTCGCGCTGCCGGTGCCGGATCCGTACGGCGACTTTGGCCGCGTGACGGATTGGAGGATCGAGGAATCGCTGCCCGACGCGATTGCGGCGTTCGCGAAATGGATGGTGAAGGAAAGCGGATGGACCGTGACCGAGCGCGAGGCGCCGGAGCGCCGCGTAGCGATCGCGCCGCGCCACATTTGTATTTTATTTCGCCGCCTGAACTCGTATGGACGCGACGTAACGCGACCGTATCTGCGCGCGCTCGAGGCGCGGCATCTGCCGCACGTGCTGGTGAAGGGCGGCTCGTTCAACGATCGCGAAGAAGTAACCTCGGTGCGCAACCTGCTCGCGGCAATCGAGCGCCCCGACGACGAGCTGGCGGTGTTCGCGACTCTTCGCGGCGCGTTTTTTTCGCTCGGCGACGATCTGCTGCTCGAATATCGAGAGGCGGCCGGCGGCTTCAGCCTGTGGCCGAACCCGCCCGACGACGCGGATGGCAGGCTGCGCCCAGTGCTCGGGGCACGCGCGATGATCCTGGAGCTGCATCGCGAGCGCAACCGCCGGCCTATCGCGCAGACGCTGGCGCGCGCGCTCGCGCAAACGCGCGCGCATGCGGGCGTCGCCATCTGGCCGACGGGCGATCAGGCGCTTGCCAATATCATGCGCCTGATGGATCAGGCGCGTCGCTACGAGGCGCGCAACCGGCCGACCTCGTTTCGCGGCTTCGTCGATGAACTCGAAGCGCGCGCCGAACGCGACGAGGCGAGCGAGACGCCGCTGGCCGAAGAAGGAACCGAAGGCGTCCGCATCATGACGGTGCATCGAGCGAAGGGACTCGAATTTCCGGTCGTGATCCTGGCCGACCTGACCTGCAACGAAACCCGCGGCGAGCCCACCCGTTATATCGATCCGGAGCGCGGACTCGCAGCGCTGCAAATAGCAGGATGCGCTCCGCGCGAACTGCTCGAGGATCAGGAGGAAGAGCATCGCCGCGACGTCGAAGAGGCGATTCGCCTGCTCTACGTCGCGACGACACGTGCGCGCGACCTGCTGATCGTGCCCACCCTGGGCGACGGCGCTTATGATGGATGGCTCGCGCGGCTCAATCCCGTCATCTATCCGGAACAAAAGTATCGCCGAGCACCGCTTAGCCGAAAACCCGCGGGATGCCCCGAGTTCGGCGAAGACTCGGTGCGCGTACGGCCCTCGCGAGCGCCCGCGCCGACACGCTCGGTCGCGCCGGGATCGTATCGCGCGCAGGCGGGGGCGCATCGCGTCGTATGGTGGGATCCATCCAGGCTTGTCCTCGACGTGAAAGAAGCGATGGGACTGCGCCAGAGCGTGCTGCTCGAAGCCGACCAGAGCGGGGAGATCTCGAAACGCGGCGATGAGGCGCATCGCGCGTGGAGCGAGGCTCGGGCCGCGTCGCTCGCGCACGGCGCCGTGCCGACGATCAAAGTAGTCAGTGTGACCGCGGCGTCGGAGTCTGGCGTGATGCCTCATGACGCTGACGCCGGTCGCGGCGAGATTCGTATAGAGGAGATTGCGCGCGACCGATCGCGGGCGCGTCTAAAACTCTTCGGTATCCTGGTACACGAGACGATGCTGCGAATCCGCTTCGACGCGCCGCGCCAGGAGATCGAACGCGTCGTATCGAGCGTTGCGCGGATGGTCGGTGCGGACACCGACGACGCAGAGACCGCGGCAGAAGCGGTCGCGAGCGCGCTCGGCTCGGCGGTGATTCGCGCGGCAGCCAGCGCAACCGAGATCCGCCGCGAATATCCCGTCCTCGCGACGCTCGACGATGGCACCACGGCCGAAGGAATCGCAGACCTGGCGTTTCGCACCGAAACCGGAGCAGCAACGAGCTGGACGATCGTCGATTTCAAAACCGACGCCGACTTGTCGGCGCGACTTCCCGAGTATCGCGCACAGATCGCAATTTATCTGCGCGCAATCCGCGCGGCGACCGGAAAACCCGCAACCGGCGTGATACTCTGGATATGACCGCTGTGGCGCAGGCGCTAGGATAATCGCGGCGCGATAGCGCGTCCGGGAGAGCATCTATGCCCGAAACTCCAATCAGTCTGATCTATGGCGAACAAGTAACGACCGGTATTCCGGCCGAAGTTCGCGGCGCAGAGCTATGGCTTCGCGCCGACGATCTGGAGCGCACGACGGGGTGGACCTTCAAGCCCGAGGGGTTCTGCAAAGGCGAGGTCTGCGTTCCAGTGCCGCCCGCGCGTGTCGGCGACTTCGAGGCTGGCGATCGCTACAACCTTACCGCGATTGCGAAGTTGCTCGGACAGCCGATGGTGGCCGACGAAGAGCATCACGCGTGGTGCGTCGGAGAGGCTGCGGCCGAGCGCGCGCGCACGCTCAAGTCGCTCGACGCGCTGGATTTCTCACTGCCGGACCTCGCGGGACGGATGCATTCGCTGTCGGAATATCGGGGCAAGAAGGTTCTGCTGGTCTCCTGGGCTTCATGGTGAGGATGCCGAATGGACCTGCCCGTGTGGCAGGCGATGTACGAAGAACTGGGGCCAAAAGGGTTTGTTCCGATCGCGGTGGCATTCGACAGCGCCGGAAAGACCGCGGTCGAACCGTGGATTACCGCCGCGAAACCAACTTATCCGTGCGTGATCGACATGCGCCATATTGTCGCGGAACTCTACGACATGGTGAACGTACCGACTGCGGTGTGGATCGATGAACGCGGACGTATTGTGCGGCCGAGCGAGGCGGCTGGCTCGACCGATGCGTTTCGCACCCTCGACCGCAAGACCTTCACGATGCCCGAAGCGTCGATGAAGGAGATGCAGGCCAAGCGGCTGGCCTATCAAAACGCAATCCGGGATTGGGTCAGCAACGGGCCCGCGAGCAGGTTCGCGCTCAGCGAAGCCGAAGTCCTGCGCCGGATGCATACGCCCGGTGACGACGACGTGCGCGCGGCGGCGAATTTCCGGCTCGGCGAATATCTGCACGAATGCGGCTTTCCGGATGCGGCGCAGAAATATTTCGCAATCGCGCGCGCGTTGCGGCCGGAGAGTTGGAATTATAAGCGGCAGGCAATGTCGCTTACGGACCCGACCAATCCGATGAGCGCGTCGGGCCCCGAATTCTGGAACGCGGTGGACGATCTCGGCGCTAAAAAATATTATCCGCCGGTCGAAGATATCTGAGTGGAACTCAACGCGCGGCTGGTCGTACTCGGCTACGGATCGCTGATGAGCGGTTACGGTCTGATGGCCGAGCGGCGCAGAGGAGCAAGCCGCCTGTTGGCTATCGATGCTGAGCCAGTGCTGATCGCCAACGCGCGGCGTGGCCTTGCGAAACCTTCGAGTCACGGCAGCTACCTTGCGATGGATATTGAGCCTGTCGATCGCGCCGTTTCGATCACTGCGCGTAGCGGCCGCGGCCCAGGCGTCGCAGGCGAATTCGGCGGGCTCCTCTTGACCTTCGAGCGCAGCTCGGCCGCGATGATCGCACGGCGCGAGGAATACGATCCCGCCATGTTCGAGCGCCTGATCGGGCTTGCGGACGACGCAGGTGCGCGGCTCGGTGATTTCCTGATGCGCACCGCCCAAGAAACGCGCTTCGATCTGCTCGAGTACCGCCGTGCACTGCGCGAATTGGTTGGCTACACGTCGCCCGGCTACGTATTTCATCCAGTTCCGATCCGGGACGGGCGCATCGCGATTGTCGCGATCGGCTCGGGCTTCGAGGGCAGCGGCGACGACGCGGTAGTCTCGCGCCGGCGCGAATTCGGAATCGATCGGATGCATTCGCTCGACGCGGCGCTTGCGATCACTTCGCTCGAAATCGATCGCGCAGGCCAGATTGGCTACTACGCGGAATGCCTGATGGGCGGCCTGCATGGACTTGCGGTTGACGACCTGATGCAGGAGTTCGACACCGGTTCGGAGGGTGCGCGTGAGCTTGAGGAGTGCCTGCGCGTCGTAGCCGCCGGCGAGCGCGAGCGTTTCGCCGCCGCGACCGCGCTAGGAGCGCGCGAGTATCAGGAGCGGTTCGGCGCAGCGGGAACGGACCCGTCGCTTGCGCCGATTCTCGCGCTTCTCAACCGCGCGCGGGTCGGATAAGACTCGACCATGCCGACCCAGTTTTCGATTCACGTCGCAAAGGAAAACCTGAAGTTCTCGGCCGCGCATTTTATCGCCTATCCGGGTTTTCGCGAGCCACTGCACGGCCACAATTACCAGGTCGGTGTGCGGGTCGAGGGGCGGCTTCTGGGAACCGGCTACGTGATCGATTTCGGCCTGATCAAAAAACTGACCAAGGAAATTCTCGATCGCCTCGACGAGCATACGATCATCCCGGAAAAGAGTGATTGCCTGAAGATCGATCGGCTGCCGGGCGGACAGATTCGCGTTATCTACGAACGCGATGAATTCACGTTTCCCGCCGCCGACGTTTTCCTTGCGCCGATCGTGCACAGCTCGGCCGAGGAGCTTGCGCGATATATCTGGAACGAACTGCACGATGCGCTCGCTACGCATGGCGCACTCAGCGACGCTACCACGCTCGAGATTTCAGTTGCAGAAGGACCGGGGCAGGCGGCGACCTATCGTCAGGAAATCGCCAAGCCGTGACACCGCGCGCTCTCGCGCGCTTCGCTTCGCGTCGATTGTTAACTGCTTGTCAACTATGCTCCGGGCGTGACAGAATTTCTTCCGTGATCGATGACGGCCGGCTCACGCCGGCGCCAGAAGGAAAAGGGGTGGCTTCACGAGCCAACATAGCCGAGCAGGGACAGACGCCGTCGCTCGAGCACGTGCTGATCGGATCGCATCCGACGATTGTAAAGCTGCGTGCGCTGGTCGAGCGGGTGGCGCCCACCGATGCGACAGTGCTGATTACTGGTGAAAGCGGTACCGGCAAAGAAGTGGTCGCGCAGGCGATTCATGCGCGAGCGTTACGCCGAGCGCGCGCTTTCGTGCCGGTTAACTGCGCGGCGATTCCGCACGATCTGCTCGAGTCCGAGATGTTCGGGCATGAGCGCGGTGCCTTCACCGGCGCGGCAGGCTCGCGCCACGGATTATTCAGCAGCGCCGACGGCGGCACGATCTTCCTGGACGAGATCGGCGAGATGCCGATCGCGCTGCAAGCCAAGCTGCTGCGCGTGCTTGAAGACGGAATTGTGCGCCCCGTCGGTTCTGACCGCGGAATCCGAATCGACGCGCGCCTGATCGCCGCCAGCAACAGCGATCTTGCGGGCGCGGTCAAACGGGGCGCGTTCCGCGAGGATCTCTTCTACCGGCTCCAGGTGGTCCCGATTGTTATCGCGCCTCTGCGCGAGCGCCGCGCCGATATCCCGCTTTTGATCGAACACTTTCTCGAGCGAATTCGCGCGCGCACTCCGGGCCGCGAATTGAGCGTGAGCCGCGAGGCGATGGTTCATCTGTGGTCCTATGATTGGCCTGGCAATGTACGGGAGCTCGAGAATCTGGTCGAGCGGTTGGCGATCTTGTGCGACGGGCCGGTGATCGACGTCGGTATCGTGCCGCCCGCGATGCTCTCGAAGGTGCGTCCGGAACTGCCAGCGATTCCGGAATCGCTGGCCCATGGCGGCGTCAATCTTCCCGCTCTGGTACGGGAATTGGAAGGTAGATTGATCAACGAGGCGCTGAAGCAGACCGGCGGCAACAAGCAGGCGGCCGCAAAGCTACTCGGTCTCAAGCGCACGACTTTTGCGGCCAAGCTGCGGCGTTGCGGAGTGATAACACAAGCCTCTTTGGACGAAACCGAAGAGCTTGAGGATATCTAATACGAAAATGGATGATTCGACTCAGCTGCCCCAGATTCTCGTGGTTGACGACGACCCGGACACCGTCACAATTCTGGCGCGTCACCTGGAGCGCGAGGGATTTCTGCCGCTCGAAGCCAGTTCCGGTCCTGAATGTCTCAAATTGGTGCTCGAGAAAGAGGTCGACGTGATCCTGCTCGACCTGATGATGCCGGGAATGGACGGCTTTCAGGTATGCAAGGCGCTCAAGAACAATCCGGATACCGCGGAGATTCCGATTATCATGATCACCGCGCGCGACGATCTGGACGCGCGCGCCGAGGGAATCCGTTTGGGGGTCAGCGACTTTCTGGCCAAGCCAGTCTTTCGCCATCAGCTCGCAAACCGCATTCGAACCCAGCTAGAGGCGGTCGCGACGGGGCGCCACGCTGACGCGACGCTGACCCGCTTCGAAGACTCGATGGGCAAGCATAGGAAGTAGGCTCAGATCCTTCGGGGGTAAGAGGCCGCCGAGACGGCCCTACTGAAATTAGGCATTTTCTCAATAAGACTGGCGTCTTGTCGGTCATTACAGATTGCGCTGCGCCAATTATCGAAGCCTCTTACATGGCGAGGTATCAGAACTTCAGCGCGTGCGAGGGGCAGGCGGCGACCGTCGCGCGCACCTCTGACTCCTCCGCTGCGGAGGTATTGATCACAAATTTGCCGTCTTCGACTTTGAATACCTGCGGTAGAGTCTTCACGCAGTTTCCCGAATGGATGCAAATTTTGCGATCATAGGTAACTTCTATCGCCATCACGCAAACGTCCTCCTCAACGAGATATTTGATTCTTCGCACCGCGGCGCACTGCCATCAAGGGACTGCATCGTCCGATTGCGTTGCACGCGGTGCTTTGAGTACACATACTCGTCTAAAGGGGCTACGGCGAAGACTGTTGAGGGGCGGTGAGTTCGCAAGGAGGATTGGCGATGAGTGGGGAAACGTCCCGGCAACCAAATAACGTAATTGCGGCGGTCACTTATTTGGGCTTCTTCGTGACCGGAATTATCTTCCTTTACCTGGAACCCTACAGCCAGGACGACTACGTGCGCTTCCACGCGCGGCAATCCATAGGGTTCTCGGTGCTGTGGTTCGCGATCGAGATAGTGTTCGGGGTGTTTATTGCGGTACTGCCGCATGCGCTGGGCGCGCTTCTGGGAGTGATCCTGGATCTGGTCAACGTCGTTTTGGCGATTTTCTGGCTGTTCCTGATCTATAAGGCGTACAGCGGCGAGCGATATCGAATCCCCGAGCTGGCCGATATCGTCGATAGCGTCTTCAACCAGACCGCGGCGCACTAGGTTTGCCTGGTTTTTCCACCGGCGCTTTCGCCGCGTCGGCGGCGGTGTCATCGGGACGCTCGGCGGCGGCCGCGATAGTTTTCACGGCTCCGTCGCCATTCTCGCCAGCATTCGGGATGACCGCCTCCTCATGATCGGAAACGTCGATCGGCTGGATATTTGGAACTCCGGGTGCAACCAGTTTGAGCGCCGGTTCGCGCCGAATCGCGTCGAGCACGCGGCGCGTGACTTCGTCGGCCACCTGCGATGAAACGCGCACACCGGCGGGATAACGGATGATCATCTCGAGTCCGTTGGAGGTGAGCGTCATCCGCGAGCTTGGGCGCGGAATATCGAGCAGGACGTGCAGGTCGGATTCGAGATGGCGGAAGTCGCCCTGCACCTTGTCGCGATAGCGCGAGAAGACCTCATCCACCGCGTCCATCAACCGCTTTTCCGCGAGCCGATAATCGCAATCGGGCGCCAGGGTCAGGCGCACCTCGTTCCACACGAAGCTCATCCCGGGCGCCTGCTTGAAGAAGTTGCCGCTGGGCTGAAATACGATCGCGTTGGAATAGACCACCACGCGGCCGGTTGGCTGGCGGTCAGAGCCGGCCAGCTCCATCAGGGTGAGTTTAACCAATCCGATACTGATCACATCACCGGTGACAGTGCCTATCTGCACCCGGTCTCCGGCGCGGATTCCGAAGCGTCCGATCAAAAAGAAATATCCTGCCACGGAAAGGATCACGTTCTGCAGGGCCACCGCGATACCCGCTGCAGCGAAACCCATGATGGTGGCCAGGGAGCTTACCTGGTTGGCGAAGTTAAGCAGGATCACGAAAACGACAAGAACCCACATCACCAGCCGGCGCGCTGCGAGGAGTTGATGGCGGCGGCGGGGATCGGCAATAAACCGCACCGTGAAGTAACGCCACAAGTACGCCCCGGCCAGGATCAGCGCGAGAATTGCGAGTAATCCCACCAGGCGCACGGTCAGGCTGCGCAACTCCTGGGTCGCGCGCCGATCAACCGACGCGCGCCATCGCGACAGGTTGTCGCCATATAGCGCCAGCAACACCTGCTGCTTGCTGAGCGGCACGAGCGCATCGGTGACCTGTTTATGCGCGTCAATAAGATCCTGATAGCCCGCGCGGCGCTGGCGGAAATCTTTCAGATTGCCGGTGTTGCCGAGATTGGCAAGTTCCGCGCCGCGCTTATCAAGTTTCTGGAGCTCCGCGATCAACGGTGCGCGCATCGCATTGACCCGCCGCAGCAGCGCAGTGGTGAGCGAGATCGTCTCCTCGAGCGACTCGGATTGATTTTGCAAGTCGAGCAGGTCCGAGATCATTCCGATTATTCCGCCTATCTCGGGAGGCTCAGCGATTCGCGGCGGGATAATCTTGGTGGTGCTATTCGCCTGCGGAACTGACTGCTCAAGTTCGTCAACTTGCGCCGCCAGCCCGGTCCCCTCGCCCACGGACTTCGAGTTGCCCGCCACAAATTCGGCCAACGCGGACAGCGCGTCGGCGCGTGCCTGGGCGAGCTCGACCTCGCTCTGCATCGCTGCAATCTGCGATTTCAGGGTCGCGCGGTTGCCTGCACTGGCCTTTGCCAGGCCCTCTTGCAAATCTTTCAGACGCTTCTGCGCGGATGCCACGGCGGCGCTGGCCTGCGCGGACTTCTGGCTCAGATCGCTCAGGTTGAGCGAGCCGCTCTGCGCGGCGGGGTGCGGCGCTTGGGACTCGACTTTTGCGTTGTAGGCGACTTGTGCGCGCGCGTACACGAACGCAAGTGCGATGATCTGATTCGCGGTCTGCGCATCGTTGGAATAGAAGAGCGTCTCTTCCGGCTGGCGTATGAGTTGCGCTTCAACTGCGAGATGCCGATACCAGCTTATGACATTACTTAAGTAGGTGATGACCGCAGTGGCGTCTGCCGGAGCGGGCGTCGCCTCGGCCGACGGAACTGCGGATTGCGATGCGGGCGCGGTAACCGCTTTGAGCGCGCTGGCGATCGAAGGTTGCGCGTTGGGCATCGCGGAGGCCTGCGCCCGTGCGGTGGCCTCGCCCGGCGACGCGGCGGCGCTGAGCGCGGGAGTGGGCGACGCGGCGCGAATCGTGCGCGCCGGAATGATCGCGAGGACGATCGCCGCCGTGATCATCGCGATCAGAGCAGCGACTCGGGGTATCGGCGAAAATCGCGGATGGAAGTTCTTCGGGTGCATAACAGGAAAAGCCGCGGGCAGCAGGCCCACGAGCAAAAATTCTACCACGCGATGTCCCGTGGTTCGATCAGGAATCCCGCGGTAGACCGACTCACTCGGGCGGTCGCGGCATTACTTAAGAGGTTAGAACGAGCAAGAGCGCCTGGCGGCCATCGCGACGGGATCGTAATTTGATGATGCCGTGGAGACTCCGGTCAGGAATCGCCGCCAAGAAACTTTTGAAAATCTTCGACCTCGAGTTGGGCATCGTGAATCAACCGCCTCAGCAAACCCGGCTTGAGCGTTCGATGATCGGGCACGATGAGTGGTTGCTTTGAAGAGTCGGCTGGATGGCGCAGTCGATATGGCTGCCGCGCTGTCGCACTATTTCATAACCGAGGCGCTGGAAAGCGCGAACCGCTTCGCGGCCGGAGATTATCGGAAGTTTACCGCTCACTCGGCGCTGACGACTATGCTGCCGACCAGAACGCCGCTCGGATCCGGAATCGTCTCGCCGCGTGCTCTCGTATCCTCGAGACAGAGCTCGATCGCCTCCTTGATATTCGTCATTGCCTCGGCCACCGACTCACCTTGACTGTATCAGCCTGCGAGCGCCGGGCAGCTTACGACGTAGCCGCCGCTCTCATCGGGCTCAAGAAGTACCTTGAAGTCATACACGCGCATTTGAAACCTCCGCGATCGGTCACGAGCCGACGAGAGAAGTCTAACCCGTCACCTCAACCGGATCGACAGGCATCAATGGTTGGTCGCGTTTGGCGGCACCGGCGATCATCGATCAGACTGGACAATGCGATGACTAGTCTAGCGCCAGTTCTACCGATTCGACGCGGACGCCGGATGGCTCGAAGCGGATTACCAGCTGGCAGCCGCTCGTCTTCAGGGTTAGCGCGTATGCGCCTGGAGCGCGCAGTGCCGCGGTTAGTTCTTCAACCGTGTCGCCCTTGAGTTTTCCGAGCGCGCGGTTGAGCTCGCGCAGCGAGGTCGCGATCTCGCGGCCGCGGGGAGTTTTTTGGAAGAGCGCGTTTAGCGATAACTCGGCGCCCGGGCCGAACAGTTTTCTTATCCGCCCGCTCTGGAGCGCCACCTCGACGATCGCGCCGAGACGCGCCTGCAAGTCGGCCCGCGCGATCTCCATCGCTTCGACCGCGGCCTTCAACGTGACGTAGACCTCACGTGCGCCCGGGTCAGTCGTGGCGTCGATAAACGCCTGGATTTGGGGGAGCAGAATATCGCGCTGCAGTGCGTCGAGCGTGAGCGGTTCGGCGCTTGGCGCGGCAGCGTCGTCGCTTGGCGTCATCAGACTCCGTCGCCGTCGCCGGTCATCTCGCGATGACCCAGCAGGGCCGCGAGTTCATGCTCGAAGCCGCCGGTCTCGATCGAGCAGTGCATCCCGCATTCCTTGGGCGCACCCGTCTCCCACCACCATCGTCCCGATCGCGCATCCTGTCCCTCGCCGACCGCGCGGGTGCACGGTGCGCATCCGATCGATTTGAAGCCCTTGTCGTAGAGTGCGTTGTAGGGAACGTCGTGGGCACGGATATAGTCCCAGACCTCTTCTTCCGTCCAGTCGGCCAACGGGGCGACCTTCACGATTCCGCCGTGGTCGTGATCGATTTCGAGCTTGCGGATATTCGAGCGCGTGGCCCACTGGTCGCGTCGCAGTCCGGTGATCCATCCGCTGTAGTTCATCAGCGCTTTGCGCAGCGGCAGCACCTTGCGCACCTGGCAACAGAGCAGGCGCAGATTCACGTCGCGATAAAAGAGATTGTTGCCGTGCTTCGTGACCATCTGCTGCGCGACGCTGGCGTCGGGCATAAAGGTTTCGACCTTGATTCCATAACGCTCACGCACCTTGTCGATCAGGTCATAGGTTTCCTGCGGCGTGCGCCCGGTATCGATCGTGAACACGCGAACCCCTGGATCGATGCGATGCGCCATGTCGATCAGGACGCAGCCTTCGGCCTGAAAGCTCGAGCAGATCGCGATCTGGCGCCCGAAGCGCTCGATCGTCCATGCGAGCACTTCCTGCGGCTCGCGGTCGTCAAGATCGACGGCGACTTCGCCCGCCTCGAGTTCGTCCATCACGATGGTCGGTTTGGGAAATTCGATTTCGTGTTCCACGGCTGTGCTCGCTTGCGGCATGTGCGTTCAGGCGGCGGCTTCGGCAGCGCCGGATTGATTGGTCCCTTGTGCAATCGCGGTCAGATCCGCGTCGGTGGTGCGGACGCAAAAGCGGGTGAAGGATTCGCCGTCAGTGCGGCGCGCCAGATATCCCGCGAACAGGCGCGACACGTAATCCTCGACATTGGCCGACGCAATCCGGCGCAGGAGCGGCTTTCCGATCGCAGCATCGCGTCCGAGTCCTCCGCGCAGGATGATATCGAACGCCTCGAGCGGCTCGCCGTTGGGTCCGCGGCCTGTCGTGCCCTGAAGCCCGATATCGCCGGTCCAGTGCTGCGCGCACGCATGAGGGCATCCGTCGAGATTCAGCTTGAGTCCCGCCACGTCGTCGCCGAAGTCGGTGACCAGACGCTCGATAATCGTGGCGAGCTTGGTCTTGGTCGGCGTCACGGCGTAGTTGCAATGCGGATCGCCGATACATCCGATCGACGACGCGTACAGCCCGTTAGCATCGAGCGGAAAGCCGATCTCGCCGATCCGGCCGGCAATCTCTTCGAGCCGATCTTTCGGAATTCCAGTCAAAATGAAATTCTGCCGCCGAGTGAGCCGAATATCGCCGCCGATTTCTTCTGCGACATCCGCGACCGCGCGCATCTGCTTGCCCGTCATCGTGCCGAGGTAAACCGGAAAGCCCGCGTAGCACCGGCCGTCGTCTTTCTGATCGTGGACGCCCACGTGATCGCTTTCTTCGGCCGCCAGCGGCATCTCGGCGAGATCTTCGAGCGGAAAATCGAGCCGCGATTGAACCAGCTTGCGGAATTCCTCGGGCCCGTAATCGTCGATCATGAACTTGAGCCGCGCCTTGACCCTAGAGATGCGGTACTCCGTGGTCGAGCGCCAGGTATCGATAATCGCGCGCATCACCGGCATCGCCTGCTCGCGCGTGATGAACACGCCCAGATGACGCGAGAGGCGCGGAGTTGACGACTGTCCGCCGCCCACACGCACCGCAAAACCCTCGCGTCCATCTTTGATTGTAGCGACGAGCGCGACGCAGTTGATCTCCGGCGCATTGCACTGGTAGCGGCACGCCGAAATGGTGATCTTGTGCTTGCGCGGCAGGTCGGAGTAGTCGCGATTGCCGTAAAAGAAATTCGCCGCCTCGGCGACCAGACCGGTGACGTCGAACAACTCGTCACGATCGACGCCCGCGACCGGGCATCCGGTGATATTGCGCACCACGTCGCCGCATCCGCCCATCGTGGTCAGTCCGGCGGATTTGAGCTTTTCGAGAATCTCGGGAAATTTGTCGAGCGTAATGTAATGAAGTTGGATATTCTGGCGTGTCGTCAGTTCACCCTGGTCGCGGCCATAGTACTCCGAGATTTCACCGATCGTGCGCAGTCCCTTAGGCGAGAGAATCCCGCTGGGGATCTTCACGCGCATCATGAAGGTGCCGATCTTAGGCTTGTCGTGATACATCCCGAACCACTGCAGGCGGACGATATCCTCCTCGGGCAGGGCTTCGTAGGATGTATCGACCAGGCGTTGCCAGTTGTCGGCAAGCTCGGTGGGAAACATCTCGTGCTTCAGGCGCTCAACGGAGTTGCGCTTGAGGACCAGTTCCCACGATGGGGCTTCACGTTTTGGCACTTGAGGGTACTTCCAGAGATCAAAAAGTAACTAAGGTTACAATGTTAGTCAACTAATTAGATGACAAGCCAAGTCAACTATTCCCTGAATTCTCGGGATATGTTAGAAACCTATTGTAGATTCTATGAAATTTGGCGTCGGTGTTGATTATTCCCTTAAAGCGCTCCTGATGCTCGCGGAGCGATATCCTGGCTCGCAACCCACGCGAGTCGAGGAGATCGCCGATACTCAAGGGGTCCCCGAGAATTACCTTCGGCGTCTGCTGATCGAGCTCAAGCGCGGCGGGTTAGTCGCGAGTCAGAAGGGGCCCAGCGGTGGGTACATGCTGGCCAAGAGCCCCTCGCGAATCACGATGGCCGACGTGGTCGAGATTATCGAGGGCGACTACTGCCCGGTCGAATGCCTTGAGGAGGCCGGCGCCGCGACCTGTCCCAAGGACCAGCCCTGCCCGATGCGTGATGTTTGGCGCGAAGTGCGCGAAAGCGTGAACAATATCCTGCGTCAGACCACCCTCCAGTCTTTGGCCGAGAATAGAAAGAAGGCCATTTCATTCAGCATTTAGCCGCGAGCTGATTTTTTCCCGGGCGGCGTCTATCTCGCCTATGTTACGTTGGATTGAACATTTGCTTACTTGCGTCTAATACAATGGGCGTGGCGATGGTGCAGGCGATGGTGAGATAGGTGAGCGAGGCACTATGAAAATAAGCCCGATGGCCGCGGCGCCGATTGGAAAGCCGATTGTCCTGCCAAATATCCGTTCTGATGTTCTGCGGCCTTCGATTCTCGATGTGCTGGGCGAGTTCCGCGTGCCGCTGGAAGCCACGATGCTGTGGCTCAACGCGCTGACCTATTCATGGCCTCATGCAGTGCCGGGGCACGGGAAGACGATCATGTTCATTCCCGGCTTCATGGCCGGCGACATCTCGCTGGCGCCGCTTGCGAACTTCTGCCGTTTTCTGGGTCATCGCTCGGTGATGTCGGGAATCTGGTCGAACTCGAGCTGTCCGCGCGAGGTGCTCGAGTTGATCGGCGCGCGAATCGAGCGCGTGGTCGAGCGCCACGGCGGCCCGGTCGTGGTGATTGGGCATAGCTTGGGCGGAATTTACGCGCGCGAGATCGGGCGTCGCTATCCGGAACTGGTCGAACGCGTAATCACGATGGGCTCGCCGATCAGGCGGCCGCGCGACGCGGCCAACCGCGCGGTGCAGGCCGTTGCCAGTTCGATCGCCGCCTGGCGCGGACGGGCCGAGGGATGCCTCAGCGAGAACTGTTCTTGCGGTCTCTCGATCTCGGACACGGCACCGACGTTGGTTCCGACGACCGTTCTCTACTCGCGGACTGACGGGATCGTGCATTGGGATAGCTGCATCGATCGCAGTGGCTCGCCGCTGGTCGAAAATGTCGAAGTGCACTGCTCGCACGTCGGGATGGCGGTGAGCGCGGACGTGTACAAGATCATCGCGGCGCGGTTGCTGGTTCCCGAGTCCGAGGAGCACGAGCGCTCGCGCCTGCATCTGCATCCGGGCGCCGAAGCCGTAATCTGAGTCGCGTTTTCACGCTCGATCGAAAAAGAAACGCCGGACCCGTTCCAGGAATCCGGCGTTCGCATATCGTAAAGCGCGCGGCTTGCTCGGCGCGCTATTTCAGATTTTCGTTTGCGAATTCCCAGTTGACGAGATTCCAGAACGCCTCGACGTATTTCGCGCGCGCGTTGCGATAGTCGATGTAGTACGCGTGCTCCCACACGTCGCAGGTTAGGATCGGCTTCTTGCCATCCTTGATTGGGCAGCCGGCGTCGTGAGTCGCTTCGATCGCGACTCCGCCGTCGGCGCTTTTCACCAGCCACGCCCATCCGCTGCCGAAATGGGTGGTGGCCGTCTCGCTGAACTTCTTCTTGAAATCGTCAAAGCTGCCGAACGCTTTTTTGATCGCGTCGGCCACCGGGCCTTTGGCCTCTCCGCCCGCGTGCGGCGCGAGCGACTTCCAGTAGAAGCTATGATTGAAATGCTGGGCCGCGTTGTTGAACAGGCCGCCGGCCGGCGCGCTCTTGATAATCTCTTCGACCGATTTGTGCTCGTTGGGCGTCCCCTTGACCAGGTTGTTCAGGTTGGTCACGTAGGCCGCGTGATGCTTTCCGTAATGGTACTCGAGCGTTTCGGCCGAGATATTCGGCTTAAGCGCGTCCATCGCGTATGGCAGCTTGGGAAGTTCGAAAGCCATTTTACGACACCGTCCTTTTCTGACCGGGATCGAATCGAATCGATCGGTCATGTGGTCTAAAGAAGAATTTTGAGCGCAAAAGCCTCGGGAAACCGGGACTTTCCTTAAGTCATTCTACCGCTCGCAGTTTTCAGCTTGCAAGCAAGTTTCCCCGCGCGGCGGTCTCAGGGCTTTGCGACCGCGCGCAGATAGGCAGTGAGATCATCGATCTGCGCGGGCGTCAGATCGGTTATCGCGCGCATGTTGTGGGTCGTGCGCTTGGGCCTGTAGCCGGACGGATAGGTGAGACGCAGCGTCCGGTCCGCGAGCAACTCGCTGGAAGAGCCTGCGATCGCGGGGCCCTGCGCGCCGTCGAGGTTCGGGTCCGAATTGTGGCAGACAATGCAGTGCGTCACGTACACCAGGCGCCCGCGTTCGACCGCATCGGGTGGCCTGGTCTTGCCGCATGCCGCGAGTGCCAGGGCAGCTATGATCGCAGCGATCGTGCCCGAAGAAATTCGCATCATCGACGTTCGCGCCAGCCGCCAGCCTTGCGCGCACGCCACTTCTCGAGCATCGCCGGCAGCTCCTGCTGCATGAACTCGAAGAAGGCGAGCGTCTGTGCGATCCGCGCGCCGGCGGCGGTGTGGCGCCCGACGATCTCGACGCCGTCGCGCAGACTGGCCTCGACGCGGTCGAGCACCTGATCCTTGCGTGCGATCGCCTCGTACCAGACCTCGCTGTGGACGCGGTAATGCTCGCGGCGCGAACCGGGTGCGGTTTCGCGGCTGGCGAGGTTGACCTGGACCAGGTAGCGCATCGCGCCCGAGATCGCGGCGGGGCTGACTTGCAGCATCGCGGTCAGCTCGGCGGCGGTCAGGCGTCCGGGTTCCGATGCGAGCAGGGCGGCGAACACGCGCGCCGGCATCCGGGGAAAGCCGGATTGCGCCAGGACCGAGGCGAAGCGCTCGACAAATCCGGAGCGCGCCTCCCGGTCATATTTCGTAACCTTCACAATGTTGTGAAAATAGTGTAGATTGCAAACCATGTCAACCCGGTCCACCCCCTTCGGAGCCAACCCATGAATGATCTCAACCGCAAAGCCCTGGGCAAGCTCGGAAGCTTTCTGCCGGTGCTGGCGGGCGCGGTGTTCCTTGCCGCCTGGACGATCGACTACTGGCAGGCGTGGATCTTCCTGGCGATATTCGCAGGCGCCTCGCTCGCGATCACCGCGTACCTGATGAAGCACGATCCGAAGCTGCTGGAGCGAAGGGTTTACGCGGGTCCGCGCTCGGAAAAACAGACCCGCCAGCAGATCATACAGTTCGTCGCCTTCATATCATTTTTCGCGATCCTCCTCTTTCCCGCGTTCGATCACCGCTTCGGATGGTCGGCGGTGCCAACGTACATTGCGCTGATCGGGGATGCGCTGGTCGCCTTTGGATTTCTGATCGTTTTCTTCGTGTTCAAGGAAAACACGTTCGCATCAGCGACTATCGAAGTTGATACCGGGCAGAAGGTCGTTTCGACCGGACCCTATTCGGTCGTGCGCCATCCGATGTACTCAGGCGCGCTGATAATGCTGTTCGGCGTGCCCCTCGCGCTCGGCTCGTGGTGGGGATTGCTGATGGTGATTCCGATCACGATCGTGATCGTATGGAGGCTGCTCGAGGAAGAGAAATTTCTGGCGCAGAGCCTGCCGGGCTATTCAGAATATCGAACCAAGGTGACATATCGCCTGGTTCCGCTCGTCTGGTGAACGACGTCACCGGATGCGTGCAGAGGATCGCCCGATTGTGCGGCCCGTCAATTTGATCCAATGGTAGAGGATTAAATTGATTGCGGTTGCCGTGCTACGCTTTGCCCCATAGAGGACGCCACACATGAATATGAACGTGAAACCTATCCCATCGCTCGACCCCCGGATCAACGAAATCCGCGCGCTTACGGCGCGGATCGTCAACGGAGATATCCTCCCCAACGAACGCAAGCTGTGGGCCGGATATCGCGCCGGCGCGACGGATGAAGAGCGGCGCAACGCTCGTGAATTGCGGGAATCAATCAAGGCGAAGGTGAAGCAGGCGGGCCTGTGGGCGCCGCATCTTCCGCCGGAGTACGGCGGCGCCGGTCTGGGCTTCCTCGAGCACGCGTACATGAACGAGGTGCTGGCTTACAGCATGGGAGCGGCGGCGCTGTTCGGCGTAGTCGCGCCCAACTCCGGCAACCAGCAAATCCTGCTCAAGTACGGAACCGAAGAGCAGAAGCGGAAGTGGCTGGTGCCGCTGACCGAGGGCAAGATGGAATCCGGCTTCTCGATGACCGAGCCCGATTCGGCCGGCTCCGATCCGCGTTCGATCAAGACCACGGCGCGCCGGGAGGGCGACCAGTGGGTAATCAACGGACACAAATGGTTTACCTCAAACGGATTTCGCGCGGACTTCCTGATCGTGATGTGCCGAACCGAAGGGAAAGGCGCGGACAACGGCCGCATGACCCAGATTATCGTGCCCAAGAATACTCCCGGCCTTCGTATCGTCCGCGGCGTCGAGGTCTGGGGCCATGCGAGCGACCACTGTGAGATCGTTTACGACGACGTGCATGTGCCGCTGAGCAACCAGCTCGGCCAGGCAGGCTCGGGCCATCAGGCCGCGCAGGATCGCCTCGGCGCGGGACGCGTTTATCACTGCATGAACTCGATCGGTCAGATGTGGCGGGCCTTCGACTTGACGGTCGAGCGCGCCACGACGCGCGAAGTGCATGGCGGCAAGCTCGAGACCAAGCAGTTCATCCAGGGCTTCATCGCCGATTCCTATATCGATATCCAGGCGGCGCGCTTGATGACGATCCACTGCGCCGAGCGCATGGACAGCGGCGCCGATCCGCGCACGGACATCTCGGCGATCAAGGTCTTCGTCCCGGCAGCTTACGAGCGGGTGGTAGACCGCGCGATCCAGGTATGGGGCGCAGCGGGCGTTTCGGGCGATTTGCCGCTTGCCAGCATGTATCAGGGAGCCCGCACATTGCGGCTCGCGGACGGGCCGGACGAGGTCCACAGGATCCTGATCGCGAAAAACATTCTCTCGCGGTATCACAACGGAGAGAGCTGGGATTTCGGAAATTGATTGAACGCCGGGACGAGCGAAAGCCTCTCGGGCCAGCCGGAAAATTCTATAGCTCGCGGCGGCCGGAGAGCGCGCTGGTCAGGGTGGCGGAGTCGCTGTATTCGAGGTCGCCGCCTGCTGGGAGGCCGCGGGCGAGGCGGGTTGCTTTGACGCCGAGCGGGCGGAGCGTCTTGGCGATGTAGAGCGCGGTCGCTTCGCCCTCGACGGTTGCATTGGTTGCGATAATCACCTCGCGCACGGTGGCGGGTGGGCTGACGCGTGCGATCAATTCCTTCAGCTTCACGTCGTCGGGTCCGATTCCGTCCAGCGGCGCGATTGCGCCGTGCAGTACGTGATAGACGCCGCTGAAGCTGCGCGCGCGCTCGATCGCCATCAGGTCAGCGGGTCCTTCAACCACGCAAATCATGTCCCGCTCGCGCGCGGGATCGTCGCAGATCTGGCATCGCGGATTATCCGACAGGCCGTAGCATTGGTCGCAGAGTCCCACGCGCTCTTTCATTTCGAGCAGCGACTCAGCCAGCGCGATCACCTGGTCTCGGGGCCGGTTGAGCAGGTTGAAAGCGAGGCGCGAGGCTGTCTTTTCTCCGATTCCGGGCAGGCGCGAGAGTTCCTTCACCAGCCGGGTCATCGCGGGCGGAAGTCCGTCGCCGCGTTTGAGATTGTCGGTCGCCATCGCTGATTAATCAGTCGTTTCCAAAGCCGGGAAATTTAAGTCCGCCAACCGGGCCGAGCTTGGCCATCTCTTCGGCGACCATCTCTTGCGCGCGTCTTAGTCCTTCGTTAACCGCTACGACGATCAGGTCTTCGAGCATCGCCTTGTCGTTGTCGGCGAGCAGCGAGGCGTCGATTTCGATTTTGCGCACGCGCATCGCGCCGTTGACGGTCGCGCGGATCATCCCACCGCCCGACTCCGCGGTGACGATACGCTCGGCCGCCTCGGCCTGCATGTCCTTCAGCTTGTCCTGCAGCGCCGCAGCCTGTTTCATCAATGCTGATAGATCGAGTTCTGCCAATTTAGTTGCTCCTCGGCCGCGATTGATGGAATCGACACAAACGGCGGTCAATCGCGCGGCTCGGCATCATCATTTGGAATTTCTTCGGGAGAATCCTCGTATGCGCCAGGTACTTCGGCAGCCCCGATTGGCGCTATGGCGACGGGTGCGCGAACCTCGACCAGGCGCGCCTCGAGCGTGTCGAAGATACGCTCGACTACAGGGTCGGCGAAAAGTGCGGCGCGCTCCTCGGGTGAGGTAGAGACGCGGCGCGTGGTCTGCGATGCGGCGGCATTTGCGGCCGGTTTGGCAGCAGGATTTGGGCTTACCTCCGCGACCGGCCGCGCGTCCTCGCGCGCAGCATTCCCGGAAGGAATGCGGCTATCGGCGATACCGTTGCTATCCCTCGGCGCAGCGGCGATCGGAGCTTCAGCCTTGGCCGGTGGCGGCGTGGCAAGGTTCGCGGCGACGATCTCGGCGCGAATCGGGCGGCCAAAAAAATCCGACGAGAGCTCCGCGATCACGGCGCGATTATCCGCGAGATAACGAACGTAGATATCGCTCTTCGGCGCGATCGACAGCACATCGCCCGCAAGCGAGAGGGCGGCGCCCTGCTCCATGAATCCAGCCAACGCCGCGCGCCGCGACTTGATATGTTCGCGCAGCTCCGGCATCTCGCGCGATGCCGACGGCGCGACCGGCGCTCCAGGAAGCGGCATGATTCCGGCACTCGGCGCGCTCGGCTGTGCGGCGCGGATTGGAGCTGCGGCTTTGACTTCGCCTTCGACTCGCAGCTTGCGCGACCCCGCAGCCGGTCCCGGATCAGGGGCAACCGGCGGGCGCGGTACGTCACCGGAAGAACCGGTGGAGGATGATCCAGAAGTAGTTCCTGACGACGACGCGCCGCCGCGCGCCGCGATCGTACCGAGTAGTTCGTCCATATCGACAACCAGCGCGAGCGACGCCATCCGCACGATCGCCATCTCGAGCAGCAAATCCGGATACGGCGATTGGATGATCTCTTCCTGCGTCGAGGCCATCAGGCGAAACAGGCGCATCAGGTCGCGGTTCGAGGTTAGAGCCGCCAAGCGCTTGAGCTCCTGCGCCTCGTTGTCGGGAATATCATCCAGCGGGCTCTGGCCACCGTCGGCCGGAAGCTTGGCGACGGCGAGATTGCGCAGCGTCTCGAGCAGGTCGCGTCCGAGCGATTCCAGGTTCGCGCCGCGCGCCGACAGCTCCCGCATCGCGCGCAGGGCGGGCGCGGCCTTGCGTTCGAGGATCGATTCGACAATTCCAAACACGATCGTGCGCGAGGCAACGCCCAGCGACGATGCGACCTCGGCCTCGCTGACGCGGCCCTCCGGCGCGGATGCAATCGCGGTCTCGAGCATCCGCTCGGCGTCGCGCATCGAGCCGCCGGCCTCGCGCGCGAGCAATCGCAGGGCGGTCTCTTCGGCGTCGATCTTTTCGCGCGCGGCGAGATCGTGCAGGCGTTCGTAGATTGTCGCGAACGGAATCCGGCGGAAGTCGTAGCGCTGCAGCCGCGACAGGATCGTCTCGGGCATCTTCTGCGGCTCGGTCGTCGCGAGGATGAACTTGACGTGGGCGGGCGGCTCTTCGAGGGTTTTCAGCAGCGCGTTGAAGGCTTGGTCGGTTAGCTGATGGGCTTCGTCGATAATGTAGATCTTGAAGCGGTCGCGCGCGGGACGGTAGCTCAGGTTTTCAATAATCGCGCGGGCGTCGTCAATCTTGCGGTAGGTCGCGCCGTCGATCTCGCTGACATCGAGCGAGCGTCCAGCGCGAATCTCGACGCATGCGGCGCATTCGCCGCACGGATCTGCGGTGGGGCCGCGCTCGCAATTTAGGCATCGCGCAAGGATTCTCGCGGCGGTGGTTTTGCCGACTCCGCGAATTCCGGTGAACAGGAACGCGTGCGCGATCCGGCCGCGCTTAAGCGCCTCGGAGAGCGTGCGGGTAACGTGCTCCTGGCCGACCAGGTCGCCGAAGCGATCGGGGCGCCATTTGCGCGCGAGAACCAGATGCGGAGCTTGAGCCATCGTGCGATCAATCAGGAAAGCAGCCAGCTTTTTTCTCGCGGTGCGGAAGCGGTTGTAGCGGCATAGAGATTTTTCCGCACCCTGTTAGTGAAGCTGCCCGCCGAATGATAGCCAGGCACCCCTGCGGCACAGGGAGACAGCCGGTACCGTTGCTTCCTTCCGGACCTGGCGGGGTTCGCGGCCTTCCCTTGCGCAGGACCCGGCTATCAGCGGCGGGCAGCGAAGATTCGAGATTACGTCGCGGCGCTTTCCCAAACGCCGCATCATTAGAGTACCACATCGCAGCTGATGCAACCGAGTTCCATGACAGAGATGCAGATGCCGTCCCGACGAGTCCGCGTTCAAAGAGGGTCGCTGCACCGCTGCGGGATACGATAAGTTGCATGTGGCCACAATTTGAACTACATTTGATTTAGATGCCGAGGCGTGCGGTAAGGCTAGGTCCCGATGCGATCAAGCAGTTCAAGACGCTTGGCGCGGCCGAACGCTCCCGCCTCAAGGCCGCGATGCAGGCTTCTTTGGGCCAGGACGACGCCACGCGCGAGAGCAAAAACCGCTTCCGCTTACGCCGCCCCGCAGGGCAGTTCGAGTTTGAGTTTCGTGACGCCGATCTGCGGGTCTTTTATCGCGTGGTAGACCGCCAGGTGCTAGTTGACGCGATCGGGCGCAAGCGCGGTAACCAGCTCTATATCGCCGGCGCCAAGGTGACATTATGAAGATTGAAAGTATCCGGGAAGTCAAAACGCGCTTCAGCCGCTACATCAAGGAGCTTCCAAAAAGCGGCTCCGTCGTGATTACCAAAAACGGCCGGCCGTGCGCCGCGCTCGTACCAGTCACCGAAGACACTGATCTCGAAGCTCTGGCGCTATCCAGGAACAAGCGCTTCTGGGCGTTGATCGACGAAGCGATCGAACGCGGTAAAAAAGAGGGCTTCGTCGATCTCGAAGATCTCTAAGGCTTCCGCGCATTTTTGATTGAGCGATCGAATTGCGTTTAGCGGTCCGGACCTGAAACCATTGTCCTGTCTGAACTACCTCAATTGCGTTTTGTTCATCTCAGCTATTTCCTTGAGCCGGTGCACGGCGGCGAACAATTCGCCGCGGACTTACTCGAACTCGGATCTGGTTGAGAAGTGGAAAATCACCTCGACTCTTGCGTCCTATGCGAAGTTCGGCGGCGGCCCCCAACTTGGCTCCGGCGAGATCGAGTTCGATACGCACCGAGGCATTCGCGGCCAGCAAATCTATCTCGGGGAACTGGATTCGGTGAATGGCACGTACGTCATGATAGCGACGGGAAAGGAACTGCCGTGATTTTCACTGTTCCAAAGGAAGGCCGAACCGCGCGAACTGAGTATTCGTTCCAGATTGTAAGCGACAAAGAGGTCGATTTTGTTGCGGAAGGACTCCCACTGAGCCAGGGCAGCGTCAGGGACTGGATTAGCACCAATGCGGTACAACAAGCGGGTCATCAAGGAATAACCGGAAAACTCTTGAGCGAATAACATCCCCAATCAGAGGATCGCGGTTCGCTCTCGCGCAAATCTCCATGGCGATATCCACCCATCGCTTTGCTGCCCGCAATACCGTGGTTGGCTGGTCCTGCTATCAAGATCAGAGATGGCCCCTGCGCGCGACATGATTATTGCTGGACTGGCGCAGATGTCCTGCGCGGTCGAGTCGGGCGCGGGATCGCGGGCGCGCAAAGTTCTGGTCATCGCGCCGATTTTCGCGGGGCGTGCGCGTATCTCCATACCGTAGCGGCAGGCTTGGCTCGCTCAGTGACCGGCGCTTTGGCTTGCTAACATAACCTAACCTGTTAGACTATTGGCATGAATTTTAGCGTTCATCTAAACGACGAGCTGGTCGAAATCCTCAACCAGACCGCCAAGGAGATCGGAAGACCGCGCAATGCCCTCATTCGGGAAGCGGTTGTGGAATGGCTCGGCCGCCGTCGTCCGGTTAAGTGGCCGGCGGTGGTCGCGAACTTCAGCGGACTGCGGGGAATCAAACGGTTCGAGGCGGATCGGAAGAAGCTCAAGCCGCCAACGGATCCGTTCGATGCGCTTCCTGCTTGATACCTGCGTGGTCAGTGATTTCGCTCAAGGCCAGAGCCAGACCCTCGCGCGCATCAAGGCGGCTTCGCCCGCGGACCTCGCGGCGAGCGCAATCACGCGGATGGAGGTGGCTTACGGACTGGCGCTTAATCCAAGGGTGGCGAGCCGGCTAAAGCCGGTGATGGAGGCTTTCTTTCACGCGATCGAAATCTTGCCATACGACCAGGCTGCTGCCGAAGCGACCGCCAAGGTGCGCGCGGAATTGAAGAAGCGTGGACGGCCGATCGGAGCATACGACGTTTTGATCGCGGGAACGGCGCTTGCTCATGAGCTGATTCTGGTTACCTCAAACCTGCGCGAGTTCAATCAGGTCGAGGGCCTTCGCCTGGAAAACTGGCGACGAGTGGCTACGGTGGCGCCATTGGCGCCGCGCTGATATCAAGATCTCACGATGGCTTCGGCGCACGATAAGATAGTTCTTGGGCTGGTGCAGATGTCGTGTGCAGTCGATCTTGCGGCCAATCTCGACAAAGCGATAGCACGAATCGACGAGGCGGCTGCGCGCGGGGCGCAGGTGGTTTGCCTGCAGGAGCTGTTTCGCTCGCAGTATCCTTGCCAGACCGAAGATCCCGCGCGTTTCGATTTGGCCGAAGCGATTCCCGGGCCTTCGACCGAGACGCTGGGCAAAATTGCACGGGCGCGCAAGGTCGTCGTTGTCGCCTCGCTCTTCGAGCGGCGCGCGGCGGGCGTTTATCACAATACCGCTGTTGTGATTGACGCGAGCGGCGAGATTGTCGGGCGTTACCGAAAGATGCATATCCCCGACGATCCGCGCTTCTACGAAAAATATTACTTCACTCCCGGCGATCTCGACTTCACTGCGCATCAGACCGCGCGCGGCAAGCTTGGCGTGCTGGTGTGCTGGGACCAGTGGTATCCCGAGGCGGCGCGGCTGACCGCGATGGCGGGGGCTGAAGTCGTTTTCTATCCGACCGCAATTGGATGGTGGCACGACGAGACCGCCGCCGACCGCGCGCGGATGCTCGATGCGTGGAAAACCATTCAGCGCGCGCACGCGATCGCCAACGGGGTTTTCGTCGCGGTGACCAACCGGGTTGGCGTCGAAGGCGATCTCGAGTTCTGGGGCGAGTCGTTCGTGTGCGATCCGATGGGCGAAGTGATCGCGCATGCGAGCCCGAGCGCCGAAGAAATTCTCCTCGCCGAATGTGACCTCGCGCGAATCGAGGCGACCCGGCGCAACTGGCCGTTTCTGCGTGATCGCCGGATCGACGCGTACGGCGACCTGGTCCGGCGCTTCCGCTCCTGAAGCCGATGCTCCCGATTTCCGAACGTGACCGGACGCGCTTTCGCGCCTATCGGATGCCGCCCGAGTGGGCTCCGCATCAGGCGACCTATCTGGTTTGGCCGCATAACTTGGAGACCTGGCCTGGCAAGTTCGAGCCGATCCCGCAGGCATTCGCTAAAATCGCCGCCGCGATCGCGTCGTTCGAACCTCTGCGGCTGATCGTCAACGATGCCGCCGAGATCGAGCCGGTGCGCGCGATGGTCCGTGATGCGGCGCGTGGCGACGACGCGGTGATGCGCCGGGTTGAGGTCTTCCAACTCGAGACCAACGATTCGTGGATTCGCGACCACGGCCCAATCTTCGTCAACAAAATCGAACCCAACGCGCCCGGTCCCGCGCAGATAGCGCTCGATTGGAAATTCAACTCGTGGGGCGAAAAGTACGGCCGCTACGACCTCGATGACGTCGTGCCACAGCGCCTCGGCGCGCGCTTCGGCTTCGAGGTTGCCGAGACGGGGATCGTGCTCGAAGGCGGCTCGATCGATCCCAACGGCGCGGGCTCGCTCCTCACCACCGAGTCGTGCCTGTTAAATCAAAATCGCAATCCGCATCTGACCCGCGCCGAAATCGAAGATTACCTGCGCAGCTACCTTGGCGTGAGCAACGTTCTGTGGCTCGGCGACGGAATTGTCGGTGACGATACCGACGGCCATATCGACGACCTCGCGCGGTTCGTCGCGCGCGACACGGTCGTGACTGTGGTCGAGAATGATCCCGCCGATGCGAATTACAAAATCCTGCGCGACAACCTGGCGCGGCTCAACGCGATGCGCGACGAGCGCGGCGCACCGCTCAAGATCGAACGGCTGCCGATGCCGCCGCCGGTCGTCTATGACGGCACGCGCCTGCCCGCGTCGTACGCGAATTTCTATATCGCGAACATGGGCGTCGTGATGCCGACCTTCGATTGCCCTGCCGATGCGGTAGCCGCGGCGATCCTCGCACGGCTATTCCCCGGCCGCCGGATTATCGGAATTCCGTCGGTTGACCTCGTATGGGGCCTCGGCGCGATTCACTGTCTGACACAGCAGCATCCTGAAATACATTGAGGATACTATTGAGGATACATAGTTTATTCTCCAATATCACTTATATTATTTAATCAAATATTAAAAATCTTAAGATTTGCCTTGACATAGGTAACCGGCTTCGGGATTATTCTTCCCATGCGGCCGATCATTCTCAAGTGTCCTTCCTGCCAGGGCGATCTGACCGTCGCGAAAATCCACTGCCCAAAGTGTGATATCGCGCTCGAGGGCGAATTCGCGATGCCCGCGCTGTTGCGGCTCGCTCCGTCGCAGCTCGATTTCGCGGAGGTCTTCCTCAAGAACCGTGGCGTGATTCGCGACGTCGAGCGCGAGCTAGGAGTCTCGTATCCAACGGTCCGCGCGCGCCTGGACGATCTGATCGGGGCGCTAGGTTACCAGGTGCGGCCGTCGTCAGCAGATGGCGACGAAACGGAAAGTCCCGCGACGCGCCGGAGGGCAATCCTGGCAGATCTCAAGGCCGGAAAAATCACGCCCGAAGAGGCGATGGCGGCGATCGGAGCGGTTGGCGAGACACGCAGACCGCGCGATTAATAACATCATCCGCAGCGACGGAGGCGGCAATGAACGAACTTAAGCTCGATGGCGTTGAATCGATCCGAATCACCAGCGCGCATGGAAATCTGGGTGTGAGCGGTGCGAGCGAGCCGCCCGCGGCGGTTCTCTGCTCGGTCGAGCCTCGGGTTAATCGCGAAGGCTCGCGCGCGGAATTTAGCCTGCGTTCGAATGCTGAGTTGCGTATCCCGGCGGGAGTCGCGCTCGAGATCGTCGATTGCCACGGCAATCTCGAGATCGAGGATGTCGCCGCTCCGGTGGTGCTCGGCCGCGTTGGCGGAAACCTGCGCACGCGGCGCACCGGCGCGATCGTGATTCGGGATCGAATTGGCGGTAACGCGACGGTCGAAACTTCCGGTGGCTTCGAGTGCGAACAGATCGGCGGCTCGCTGGCGATCGATCACGCGCAGGCGTTCGTGCGCACCCGCCAGATCGGCGGCAAGCTCGAAGCCGAGGCGACCGGTCCAATCGAGATCGACACGATCGGCGCAAAGGCGGTCGTGCGCGGCTCTTCCGGCTCGGTATCGATCCGGCGCGTGGGCGGACGCCTGCGGCTCGAGAACGTCACGGGCGACGCCGCGATCGATCGCGTCGGCGGACACGGCTCGGTCTCCGGCGTGCGCGGAAACCTTGAGCTGGGGCGCGTTGGCGGCGCGGTCGATCTGCACGGACCTTTCCCGGCCGGCAAGATCTGGCACGCGTCGAGCGGCGGCCGGATCGAGCTCGAACTCGACACCGACGCCTCACTCAGCATAGCCGCATCGGCCGGATGGGGCCGAATCAGGCTCTACGGAATCGACGAGGCCGGGCTTCATCGCGCCGGCAGCAGCAGCGTCACTGGCTCGATCGGGGTCGAGCGCGCATCCGATCAGCGCACTCGCCTTAGCCTCGAGACCCGCAATGCCGACATCATTATTGCTCGCGCCGGTGCGCGCGACAGTGACTCCTGGCGATCAGGCCGGCGTTTTCCGGGCGCGTTCGACGAGCTCGGCGATATCCTGACCGCGGAATTCGGCGGCGAGATACCAGGGTTCGTTAACTCGATCCTCGGTGCCGCCGGGAGAATCGTTGCGCGCGGCGGAAAATTCTCCAGCGACGTGATGCGCGATGCGGGCGGCGAAGCCACCGGCGAAGTCGCCCGCGCGGTCGAGGAATTCAGCCGCAAGCTCAGCGAAGAGATCCGCCGCGCGGCACAACCCGGATGCTGCCAGACTCGCGACCAGCGCCGCCAGATGCGCGATTCGATACACGAGGCCGCGCGCAAAATGAGCGCCGCGATTCGCGAGGCCCGGCGCGCCGCACGCCATCCCACGAGTGAAGAGCGTCCGCATCCCGCTGCGCCGGATTCGCCTCCCCATTCTGAAACGGCGCCGCGCGCGCCCCGCGCCGGAAATACGCGCCCGCTCGATCCGGCAGCCTTTCAGGGCGACATCATGAAGATTTTGCAAGCGGTCAAGTCCGGCGAGATAGAACCGGAGGAAGCCGACGAAATGATCGCGGCCCTGATGGAAGCCGAGTCCGCCGCGGACACCGCTTCGCGAGGGTAGCGCGGGCGACGAAGCTACTTCCTATATGGTCAGAGAGTCGGGCTTTTTAAGATCCGTCGCCCGCGGCTCGGCATGCTGAAAGCCGCCCCATTTTATCTCGACCAAGCTCATCGCCGAATACCAGGCCGAAATTGCCTTGCCAATTTCGCGCCGCTCGGGCGTGGTTTTCGCATCGAAACATTTAGTCTGGTAGTTATCCCGCCAGCTGTTCGCCGGCCCTAGGAGCGCGACGGTTCCTTGCTTCCATCCATCGACTTCCTGAACAAGCGCTGGATCGGTCTTTTCGAGAAAACTTTCAACCCGAGCTTTCGCGTGCTGAGCCTCTCGGTATGCAATTTGATATTCTTCCCGTTGCGTCATGTTGAGCTCCATCCGGGCAATCCTATTTCATTGGTTTCCCGCTTCGCTGCTGCCTTCACCGAATAGTGGTCTGTTCGAATACAAAGGAATGATCGGATGGACGTACGTCGGAGGCGAGCCAGGCTTGATGACGGTGTAGCCACCGTCGAAGGTGCGACTAATGAAGGTCGTCGGCTGACCCGGAGAAATTACCGTGTAACCGCCGTTAGATGTTGGGTTGAAAAAGCTCGGCGGCCTGCCCGGTGTGATGATCGTATATCCGGTGGCTGGGACCGGAGTTTGAGCCGTCGCGACTCGGGGTGTCAACAGGCTCAAAAATACGGTCAGGATCATTGCTAGGTTTTTCATCGGTGTTTCTCGCTTGACCTCATCTTACAGCGACGCTCGGTTCTGGCAATATTCAAGTATCAAATAGCTATGGCCAGATGATTTTCATCTTGCAAGAGGATTTGTCGCCAGGGTGTGCGTTTGATACGATCTTCTGCAAATGAACGCCTCCGGAAAACGGCTTGCTTCCAAAAACGCCGCGAACCTCGAGCGTCCTGCGCCGATGCTGAGACATCGAATCCTGCCGTGGCTGGTTGATTTCTCGCGCAACGACGCCGCGTTACTCACGAAGGGACGGCCCGGCGATCTTCCCAATTTGGTTTACGAATTGCGGCAGTGGCTGGATATTGAGCCCAACGAGCCTCTCAACGCTCAGATTCATGTTTTGGAGAAGAATCCGGCGCGTCTTCAAAGAATTATTGATCAGGTTGCGGATTTGCTGGGCGCGGTCGCGGATCGGAAGAAGTTCCAGGCGCCTTATGCAGGAGGTAGCGTTATCCTGGATGCGGGGAAGCTCGGCGCTGAAGGCGGCAGGGCGCTTAGCTATCGCGACTCGAACCTGGAGGATGCGGTCGTGCGGGTGGCGCTTGACGATGTCTATGAAGACGTCAAAGCGGCGCTGAGGGTTCAACGCTGCGAAGAGCGCGAATGCGCGCGCGTTTTTTTGGCCGAAAGAAAGAACCAGAGATATTGCTGCCATCGATGCGCGAACAAGACGGCGAGCCGCACTTACCGGCATGAACACGGCAAGGAGCGCGCCCAACGCGAACGGGAACGGTATCAACGTATGGTGCGACGGCGGACAGGGCCCAATGTCAAAGTCTTGCTGCGAGGACGAAAAGATTCCTGATCCCCCGAGTCCGCGTCGCTCAAAATGAACTCGCTTCCGGGAACCCAGCGCACCCGGCGCTGCGGCATGCTAATTTTGATTGGGTGTGGGCCTTTGAGCATCATTGGCGGACGGCCGTCCGCGTGGCATGCAGGCTGATCGTCGCGGTCGCGATTCTTGCCGCTGCACCTGCGGCCTACTCGCAAAATATGCTGCCGAATTCTTCGCAGAATTCGCAGCCCGGTGCGGGCAGCGAGCTCGAGGTTCCGATTCCCCGGGCGCAGCCTCCGCAAACTCCCAGGAACAATTCGACGACGGTCACTATTCCGTCACTTCAGCGGCAATCGCCGCCGGCTGCCCCGCAGGTCGAGACTATCCCGCCCGCGAATCAGGGGCCCGGCACCAGCACGCTCGAGATTCCCCTGCCAAAGGAGTTTCGCGGATGCTGGAGCGGTGTGGTTCCGCGCCTGGACTCGATCCGGATGCTGGGCGGGCCGGGAGTTTCGAAGTGGATTCCGAAGACCTATCGCATCTGTTACGAGCAAACCGCCGGCGGGCCTTTCAGGCTGACCTTGAGCGAGGCCGGGCTTGTCGGACGAAATCGCGACCTCACCAACGTCAAGGCGATAATGAAAGTGATCTCGACCGATGGGCGCACGACCGCGCAGATGCGCGCGCTGCTGCATTTCGACGAACCGGCCGGAAACCTGTTTGGGCTGTTCGCGGGGCGCGGCTCGGTCGATGAGCTGACCAATATGAACTGCCGGATCGAGGGCGGTGTGATGCAGGTCGCGGCGAGCGTATACGCGCAATGGAACAATCGTCCGTGGAGCACCATGACCTGGCACGCGGACTTTACTAACGTTCCGCAGTGATTGACTATTTCGCCGGCCTCTGGATTGACGTCGGGTTCAGAAAGTTTAATATCCAGTGAACTATGTCATCCATCAGCCGCCGGGAGTTCCTGCGTCAGGCCGCTTTAACACTTGCTATTGGTTCGCAACTGGGTCTGCTGACCGCATGCGGCGGTGGCGGCTCGAACTCCATTAGTCAATCCACGGGCGAGTACGATGTGATTATCGTCGGCGGGGGTAGCGCGGGAACAATCGTGGCGGCAAGGCTGCTCGGCGCGATGCGCGGGAACAAGCGTATTTTGATCATCGAAGCAGGTGGATCCACCAGCGCCGCGATCGGGGGGACCGATTATCCGCCGTGGCTTCCATCCGATCGCACTGATCTGACTATCTTTGACGTGCCGGGTGAGTATTCGCAAATGGCCTGGATGCCGCTGGGCAAGCCGTATCAACTCACTGAAACCCTGTTTACTTATCAGGGTATCGGGCTGGGCGGGAATTCACAGTTCAACGGTATGCTGTTCCAGACCAATCCCGCCCAGGTGTTCGATCAAAGCTGGCCCGCAGGATGGCAGTGGACGGATATGCAGCCCTATTTCGCCGGCCTGCGCGCGAATATCCCGGTGACCAATACTCCGTCCACCGACGGAATCGCATACAATGCCGGGCCGGCGCAGATAGTAAGTCCGCTCTACGAAGGCGAAGGCTGGATCGAGGGAGACACCAGCCTGCCGTTCGCTGGGACCGGCATCTACAGTACCCCCTATGTCGCTGCAACCGAAGGTAGGCGCGCGGGTCCGATTAGCGGCTATTTCGCGCAAGTGGATCCGGGTGGCGTTCCGATCTCGGGCCTCGAGATGCTGCTGTTCTCGAAGGCAGACCGAATCGAGTTCGATAACGCTGGCACAGCGGTCGCTGTGCGCTACTCGAAACGCGAGAGCCTGGATCAGACCCAGCCCGGCAGTCCCGGAATAGCGCGTCTGAAATCCGGCGGCCTGCTGGTGATGGCTGCTGGAGCGTTGATAACACCACGGCTGCTGCTGCTGAGTGGAATTGGTCCAAGGGGACTCGAGAATGAGATTTTCCCGGGACAATCGCGGCCTCCGTTTGCGATCGATAATTCGCTGGTCGGGGTTGGCTTGTACGACCACGTGATGACGATGATCACGTACAACTATACTGGGTCGGTGCCGTACCAGGTCTACAACTATGGCAACTACAGCGGTAATGCTGCCGGTCTGGATACTTATCTTGGCAACGGCAGCGGACCATACGCGCAGTATCAGCCGGTGACGATTTTAAACTATGCGTTGGGCGGAGGCGCGATACCAAACGTTGAGATTTTTCTCAACCCCAACGGCGCCGGGAGTCCCGCAGGTCCTTACTATTCCGCGAATAGCATGGCCGCGTATTTGATGCTGCTCAATCCGCAGGCGCGCGGGATGATAACATTGGATACCATTGGCAATGTAAACTATCCGAACATATATTTGCCGAACACGCCTGCCGGGAACGCCGACACGACGCTGATGACGCAGGCAGTCTACAACATGATTCAACTCTTTGCGCAGGAGCCGGCGCTGGAAATAGTGTTTGGTCCGGGCGGACTGAGTCATCCCAACTTGAATCCGAACAGCATCGACGATGTACAAAAATATGTTACCGGACCGGCGCCGGTTGATAACATTTATTTCAACAAGCTAACGATCAACCACTTCGGCGGCACGGCGCCGCTGAGCGCCGGACCCGGCGGTGTCCATCCCGGGACGCTGATCCTGCGCGGCACGAGCAACGTAGCGGTGGTCGATGCGTCGTTGATACCAACGATCGTGCCGGCGCATCCGATTGGTACAATCATGGCGGTGGCGCTGCGCGCCGGAGACATTCTCGCGCCGTGGGTTAGCCGGAAATGAGCGGCGAGCGGTCGCGGCCGATAGTTGCGTAAGCTGACCGGCTTTGAGGTGATCGCGAAGCATTCCGACTTATCAGCTCGCCACGCATTGTCCTTGAGAATTTCGATATCTGACTCCATAATCAGGAGGCGGCATCTCCGCGGGAGAGTTCGTTCTCGCGCCGCAGCTCTCGTACCAGAAATCATTTCGAAAAAAGGAGATTCAAATGTCGAATCATTTTACCGGCTTGAACCTCGGACCTCCCCTCGGCGACCAGCGACTCGACCTGTGCGACCTCTACGCGTTCCAATCGCCCGCGGACCCCGCGCGGACCGTGATCATTCTCAATGCAAATCCCACTGCCGACGCGCTCCATCCCGATGCCATCTACCGCCTCAACATCGACAACGATGGAGATTGCCTGACGGACCTCGCGATCAGCTATGTGTTCTCGCCGCCGCAAAACGGTAAGCAGACCGTGAACGTCTTTGTGGCAAAAGGCGCAGAATCGCGCTCGGTCGAAGCGGCCGGCGCGAAGATCATCGCCGACGCTGAGGTTTCCTTCGGCGCCAAACCTAACATCGTGAAGGCCGGCGCCTACACGTTCTTCGCCGGTGCTCGCAGCGACGCTTTCTTTTTCGACTTCGACGGAATCAAAGCCCTGTTCGACACCAAGGGCGGCAGAAACTTCACCGCACCCCACTTGAGCGGCAAGTCTCCATGGACCGGTGTGGATTCGAATACGCAGGCCAATGTGTTTTCGACGGTGATCGAGCTGCCGACGATTGAGCTAAATGCCAAGCCCGAAATCCGCATCTGGGGGCGATGCAGTGTGCGCAAAGACGGCAAGCTGCTTCATGTCGATCGCGCAGGTCACCCGAGCGTCAGCAGCTTTTTCAACACCGACGAGACCAAACTGGAATACAACGCCAGCGAGCCAGTTAATGATCGCAAGCGCTGGACGGATCAGTTCGTCCACCTGATGGGGCATACCGGCAACTACACTCGGGAAGAAGCAATCGCCGCAATCGACGCCGACGGTTTGTTGCCCGACATGCTGAACTTCAATCCGTCGAAGCCCGCGAAGTATCCCAACGGCCGCGTTTTCACCGACGATGTCATCGATCATCGCCTCGCTTTCCTGACCAAGGGCGAATGCCCTTCCGACGGACTTAAGCCGCATACCGACATTCTGAAGGAGTTCCCATATATCGGCACGCCGCATCCGAAGACGTGACAGAGCTGAGAATAGCCGCATGGTCCACGGATCGGCGATGCGCGTGATCGATGCGCCGCGGTAAAGTTTATTGATATCGGGCGTGTCGCGAGCTTGCGGCGCGCCCGTAACTTTCTTGCGTTACGACGGTTTAGGTAATAGCGGCAATGTGAGCGGTTGAGCGGCGATCGCGCTCGTGACACTCAAAGTAAATGCCGAGGAGATTACCGATGGCCTCAAAAGTGAACCCCATCCCCGATCCCGCGCGCAGCATCACGCCTTATCTCATCGTGCGCGATGCCCGCAGAATGATCGATTTTTACAAGCAAGTTTTTGGTGCGACCGAGAACCTGCGCCTGGATATGCCCGACGGCAGGATCGGCCATGCGGAGCTCGCGATCGGCGGCGCGGGGATAATGCTCTCCGACGAATTTCCGGATATGGGATTCCTGAGCCCGATCGCGCTGGGCGCGGGCCGCTCACCGGTGGCGATTCATATCTATGTAGAAGATATCGACGCGGTTTACAAAGCGGCGCTTACCGCCGGCGCTACCTCGCTCAGGGAGCCTGCCGATCAGTTCTACGGCGATCGCAACGCGCAGGTGAAGGATCCCTCCGGACATTCATGGGATATCTCGAGCCATGTCGAAGACGTATCGCCCGAAGAGATGAAAAAGCGGATGGCCGCCATGAGCAAACAAGCGTGACCACGCACGCGTGATCGATGGCGCATCCACGCAAATATGACGATTCCAACCCCGCGATAAAGCGGCTGCGCGAGATTTGCCTCGCGCTTCCCGATACGACCGAAAAGGAAGCGTGGGGCGAATGCACCTTCCGAGTCGGCGGCAAGATGTTCGCAATGACCGACAACAACCATCACAACAGCGGCCATATCGCGGTTTGGATCAAAGCGCCGGCGATGGTGCAGGAGATCCTGGTCGGTTCGGACCCGAAGCGATTTTTCAAGCCGCCCTACGTGGGACCCAAAGGATGGGTCGGCGTGCGCCTGGACGTGAAAGTCCGCTGGGACGAGCTGGCGGCGATCCTGAACGACGGCTACCAGATGTTAGCGCCAAAGCGCCTGGCTGCCGCCCGCTTGCGCATCGAAGCGCCGCGGGTGAAAGCCAAAACCGCACGAAAATAGTCAGGCTTGACGAACCCGGATGGGCTGTACTAATCAGGCTTGATTCGAGAGCCGATGCGCCGCCGTTTCGCTATCGTTGCCGCCGCACTGCTTGCGCTAAGCGCAGCGCCGATTTCCGCGCGCGCGCAGCTTCCGCCTGACCAGATGACCTCGTACAAGCTCGGCGCGCCGGCTCCGCATTGGGCCTACATCTTCGACAGCCCGAGTTCGGTTCCTCAGGTCAGCAAAGTTTATATTCTCGACACCGACGCGCAGAAGATGCTCGGCCAATTAAACGGCGGCTACCTGGCGAGTTTCGTCGCGGCGCCCGACGCAAGCGAGCTGTACATGGTCGGGACGTTTTACTCGCGCGCATGGCATGGCACGCGCACCGACGCGGTCGAGATCTTCGACGCGCGCACGCTCGAATTCAAAAGCGAAGTAAAGATTCCGCCGAAGCGGCTGCTGATCGTCCCGAAGGACAACTCCGCCGCCGTCACCACCGACGGGCGCTTCATGCTGATTGCGAACATGACGCCGGCGACCTCGGTCAGCGTCGTCGATTTGAAGTCACGGAAGTTCGTCGGCGAGATCGAAACGCCCGGATGCGTCCAGGTGCTGGCTTCGGGTGTGCGCAAATTTTCCTCGATGTGCGCGGACGGATCGATCCTGACCGTGAATCTCGAGGACACCGGCAAGCTCGAGAGTCGCAAACAATCGAAGCCATTTTTCGATCCGGCGAAAGATCCAGTCTTCGATCAGCCCGCGATCGCCGGGACCACCGCGTACTTCGATTCCTATCGCGGGATGATCTACAAGGTTGACCTCTCCGGCGACGAGGCGGTTGCCGAGCCCGGATGGTCCGCGGTGTCGGATGAAGATAACAAAGCCAACTGGCGGCCCGGCGGATGGCAAACAATCTCGGCCACCGCCGACGGAAGTGTCTATCTGCTGATGCATCAGGGCGGCGAATGGACCCACAAGCAGACCGGCAAGGAGGTTTGGGTCTTCGATGTGGCAAAGAAAACCCGCGTCGCGCGGATCGCGCTCAAGACCGAGGCTTATTCGATTCGCGCAAGCGCCGGTCCCAAGCCTATTCTCCAAGCACTAGCGATAATCCAGAGTCAGCTCGAGACCTATAGCCTGCCCGACGGTAAATATATCGGTGTCTATCGCAACCTTGGCGTTCCGTTTCTGATTTACGGTCCCTGAGGCACGAGAGCGGAAGTGGACAAGATCGACCAACTCTTCGAGCATCTGACCCGCGCGATTGCGCAGCGAACCTCGCGCCGCAGTTTTCTTGCGCGTCTGGGCAAGCTGGCGGTCGGCGGAATGATTATTCCGTTGCTGCCCGTCGATCGCGTGACCGCTTCGGCGCGCGCGCAGATTCTTCCTACGCTGCCGCCCGGCGCGCCGGTCCCGGCAGGAATGGAAGCGATGGCGAAGCAAGGAAATCCGAACGACGACTCGGCCTGCGACTACTGGAAATACTGCGCGATCGACGGTTACCTGTGCTCGTGCTGCGGCGGCGGCTCGCACGATTGCCCGCCGGGCGCGTCGCCTTCGCCAACCTCGTGGGTCGGGACCTGCAAGCATCCCGGCGACGGCAAGGATTATATCGTCAGCTATCGCGATTGCTGCGGAAAGACCCCGTGCGGCCGCTGCCTCTGCACCAACACGGAAGGCGAGCTGCCGCTATATCGAGCGCAGAAGGACAGCGATCTCATCTGGTGTTTCGGCGCGCCCACGATGGTCTATCACTGCTCGACCGCCGAGATCGTCGGCGTGAAGTGACGCGTTCTCAGAGATCGTAGAAGCGAAGGGCGTTGTCGGTGATGATCGCGCGGCGCGCGGATTCGGGCAGTTTCGCGCACGCTTGTTTGATCTCACCGACAATTCCCGGATAGGTGCAGTCGAAGTGGGGAAAATCGGAGCCCCACAGAATATTTCCCTCCATGCGCATGTCCACGGTGGTCGCTTTTAGCATCGTCTCGTGCGGATCGAGCGTGACGAAGCAGTGTTCGCGAAACTGGTCGCTCGGGCGCTCGCGCAGCCACGGAACATAGCTGTGCATGCCCTCGAAGTGTTCGTCCATCCGGTCCAGCCAGTAGCCAAGCCATCCGACGCCCGACTCGAGGAATCCCACGCGCAGCTTCGGGTACTTCTGCAACACGCCGCCGCAGATCACGTCCATGCACGCGCCCTGTTGCTCGAACGGATGACAGACCATGTGGAAGAAGAACGGATCGCGATAACGATCGGCACCCATCGTCGGCATTTTTGTGCCGAAGCTCGAATGGACCGCGACCGCGACGTTCAACTCCTGCGCCGTCTGCCAGAAGCGTTCATAAGCCGGATCGTTGAGCCGCCGGCCGGCGAAAGGATTCGGCCGGACGAAGACCGCCTTGAATCCGAGCTCGCGCACGACGCGCCGCATCTCGCGCACCGCTTCGTTGACGTCCTGCAGCGGCATCGGCGCGACCGCGTACAGCCGCGACGGGGACTCTTTGCAGAAGTCGGCCATCCAGTTGTTGTAGGCTCGGCACGCGGCCGCCGCCAATTTGGGTTCGATCAGATCTCCGTACAGAAGCCACAGTGATGGGTACAGCACCGCGACGTCGATACCCTCGGCGTCCATTACCTTCAGGCGCTCGCGCGGATTCCATCCGCCAGCCGGCACGTCGTCCCAGGTCAGAGTTCGCGCGCGCTCGAGATCTTTCAGCCCGCCGGGGATCATCGATGCGGCCACCGGCAGCGAGGCGCGGCTGCGGTTTTCGCCATTGATCCAGAGTTGGTCCATTCCGTCGTGATTGCGACGAATCTGGATCACGCCATCGCGAAACTCCGGCTCGATATATTCGGTCCAGACGGCGCGTGGCTCGACCACGTGACCGTCAGAGTCGATGACCTTGGCCATGGCGAGGACCTCCTTGGCTCCGAAGCGGATCACACGCCGGTCACTGATCAGAAGTCAAGTACTCGCAGGCCACGCCGGCTGGGGGAATTGATTATTCTGAGATCCAAATTGCAATTTCTTCACAGTCTCTATTTGATATTGCGATGCCAGTGCGCAAACGATAACTTTTTTGAGGCATTATCCAAGGTTTGACCTCCGGCACACGGCTTGCTGGGTCTGACCGCGTCGATAGTCATCATTCAATAGTCATCATTCAGTGGAGGATGTTTGAGATGAGTTTTCCGATAGCGAAGATATCCATGGCCAGCGCGTTGTTCGGAGCGATGGTATGGATAGGTACAATGACCTTGCCCGCAATCGTCTCTTCCGCTCACGCGCAAGAGATCGGCGCTCAGGATTCGGCGCCCGCTGATTCATCGGCAATGGACGCGAGCGACGGAGCCGACACCGATTCTCCCGATGCTCTCCCGATCAGCGTCACCGGCGCATGGAGCGGGACCATTAGTGACCACAAGATGGGGGCTGGAGATTTCACGATTACGTTTAGCCAAAACAGGCGGAAACTAAACGGTGGCTGGACTGCGACCTTCAATGCGGTGCCGGAGTTTTTGGGCGATTTCAGAGGCAGGTCCTCGTCTCGGCGGGTGAACTTCCAATTGGCGAGCGGCCAATTCGATAAGAGGAGCTGCCACATCAGGTTCAAGAGCACTACCGCGGGCGGCGGGCAGATCCTGGGAAATTACAGATGGGCGAACTGCGGCAAGCAATTCAAAGGAGACACGGGCGGCACGATCAACATCACGCCGACTATCGTCACACCCACCGTCACGCAGTAACCAACCCGATTCACTACTTCACCAGAAGGTGGCGCGAACACCGGTTCGCGCCACCTTTTTCTTGGGTTCGCCAAGCTCCGGTTGTCGAAGATTGAGATTGCGTCCGCGGGCGGATCGCGCATGAATTAGCGAGGATCAGTCTTGGGCGGGCGGCCGTCGCCCGCAATCAGCTTGGAAATTTCTTCCATCAGTTGTTCGGTGCGGTAGGGTTTGCGCAAAAAGGTATTATAACCCTCGCAGCGCTGCCGGATCGTTTGTTCAGGCAATGCGCTGGCCAGAATTATCGGAACGTTCCGCAACTTATCGTCCGAGCGGATCGCCTTGATAACTCCGTTGCCGTCGAGAATCGGCATCATGAAGTCCACGATGACCAGGTCCGGCGTGGTATCCTCGAGGCGAGCCAGCGCATCTTGCCCGTTGACCGCGGACACCACGGTATACCCGGCATCGCTGAGGATGAATTCGAGAACCTCGAGGACTCCGAATTCATCATCGACGATTAGAATGGTCTTGCCAGCCAGACTGGCCTTTTGGCTGTTCTCCATCCGCCCCACTCGTCTCTTAGTCTTGAGTCACCTCGGTTGGGGGTTTCGTAGCCGCCCTCGGCAGAATTGATTTGACGCTCGCGGAGTTTTCGGCGAGTTCAAACCCGCTAACGCCGAAACGGAGTTCTCGCAAATCAGAATCGAACGCGCTGTCACGCACCTTGAGTATCGAAAGCATCCGATACAAGCTCGCACCCGATTCGACAAAGCGTAGCAAGAGGTGATTATCGGTGACGTCAGACAATCCCTGCAGCGGCACGGTAATCGTCGGTCCGACGATTTCCATAACTTCCGCGGTGCAGACCGATGTGACTCCCTGCGCGCGTAGCTCATGGACCAGCGCGGAAAAGAACGGCTCGATCGGCCTCGAACGGAGCGCTCTTTTGAATCCGCCGAGACCATCGATCAGCAGACGCTTCACTTTTCTTTTTTTGATATCGCGCAGCATCCGATCCGCGAGTTCATCGAGAAACTGGTCCGTTGGCGCCTGCCACAGAATCTGCACGTGACCGGCATCGAGTTGCTGCAGCAGCGGCGGACAAATCGCCGTGGCCTTGGCGCGGATTCGCGCCGGAGTTTCATAAAATCCGAACAGCAATCCCGGCTCGGCGGCATTTGATTGTGAGAGAAATTGCAGACCCAGACTGGTCTTACCTGTTCCAGAAGGTCCGATAACCATCGTCGCCGATCGCGCAGGGAATCCGCCGCCAAGCATCGCATCGAGCCGGAGATTTCCGGATAACACTCTCTTTGCTTCTCCGTTGAGAGCGGTGATCGGGCTGATCAGCGTCTCGATCCGGGGATAGACCGTGATCCCTTCTTCGGTGATGTCATAGGAGTGGACCCCTTGAAGATATCCGCTGCCGCGGAATTTTCGCACGCACAATTCGCGCGCCGAGCGCCATTCGTGGACGGTGGTGCTCAGGTTGATTATTCCGTCCACCATGGTTTCTTCCGATGAAGGCTTCTGTTCGGCGGGATTCGTGAGCAGAAAGACGGTGCAGTCCGATGCATCAGCCTGGGTCTGCAACTGCTGCACGAACAACTTCAATTCCTCCCGCGACTGCGAATGATCGGAGGTTGAAGCAAAGCCGTTGACGATCAGCGTGGTCGCCTTGCGCCCGGAGACTTCTCTGCGCAGCAGATGAAGCAATCCGGACAGGCCGTCTTTTTTCAACGCGTTGTAGCCACTGACATAGAAGATGCCGTTGCCGACCACGGCCTCGTCAAAGAACTTCAGACCTCTAATGTTGAGAAGCATGCGCCCAACCGTTTCGGCGATCAGCGTGACATACAGAACCCTGCTTCCGGCTGCTGCTTGATTGAAGCAAATTTGATTCCCAAGAATCGTCTTACCAACTCCAGGAGGACCCTCGACGATGTAAAGTCCGCCTCCGAAAAATCCACCGCTCAGAATATCGTCGAGTCCTTTAACCCCAGAGCGAACGCGCGTAAGCGGTCGAACGTCACTACTCATGGATTTTCCCCTGTTTGGTCGGCAAGGTCACGGTAAAATGCGAACCCACGCCAGATTCCCCGATTACGGTAATGGAGCCGCCCATCAATTCTGCGAGATTGCGAGACAGCCACAAGCCAACTCCGAAGCCTGAATGAGCTTGCCCGTGCACCGCGCGTTCAAAACGTTCGAATATGCGTGCCTTATCTTTTTCGTCGATGCCGATACCGCTGTCACGAACGGTTATCTGCGCCATTTCGGCTGACGCCGTCAGAGCGATTTCGATCGGCTTGCCGCGGCCATACTTGATCGCGTTGGAAAGTAAATTTTCCACGATTTCCGAAACCGCGATTCGATCAAGGAACGCTGTGACCTCGTTCTGAATGTTCATAGTCAGGGCTGAGCCGCTGCGAACCACCAACGGCATGTAGTCGTTCACAATACCCGAGATCAAGTCCGACAGGTTCAACTGCGACGGATCCAGATGGGACTTGCCCGAGGTGATTTGCGCAACTTCGAGCAGGACATTGGTGCGCGCAAGGAAATGTTTGATCTGCCGTTCGAGGCGATCAATCTCGTGGATCAGTTTCGACCGGTCATTTGACGCCTCCGCGGCGCGAATGAGTTGCAGACAGAGCAGAATCGGGGTCAGCGGGTTGCGAAGTTCATGAGTCGCAATGGCCAGGAAATCATCGCGAACCTTGACTGCTTCCCGCAGTTCGTCAACCAGTTTTTCAGCAGGATTGTCCGAAGCGGTTTCTTCCGGGCGAGCCGCTACCGTATCTTGCGGGGCAATGATCCCCTCAGGCTTCGGTTCTGAACCGTGTTTAACCACCGCCGTTCAATCCCGGCGCAGCGAAGCATTTAACTACCGACAAAGCCATGGAGATTGAGCACCAACCCACAAAACGAAGCGCGGATGATTCACAACATCTGATTGTCAGGAACTGTATACAGCGGCCTCAGGCAATCACTACGATCGCATGAAAGCTTCCTATAGCAAACGCCGTGCGTCCTCGAAATCCACCAGGCCCAACCGACCGCCGTAGCCCGCCGGATGATAGGAGTGATATCCGAGCATCTGCTGCACGCGCTCGGGCAGCTTGCGCGCAACATCCGTCGGCACCGCCAGATAATGGCATTCCTCCGGCCGGAGCCATCCGACCACCCAGCTTAGGTGCATGCCCCAGCGCCAGCGATCCGCAGTGCGATTTTCACCCGCCGCGTGAATCACGTTGCCGCTGTAAAGAAGTACCGATCCCGCGGGCATCACCGCCTGGGTTATCCCGGATGCGGCGGGCACGCGGTCGGGTTCGTTCCATTGATGGCTTCCCGGTGCGACCTGGGTCGCGCCGTTTTCGAGGTCGAAATCGTTCAGCGCGAACATGCAGCTTACCGTCACCTCCGGCGCGGGCCACGGAAAGTGCGGCCAGTTGGCCGAGTCGCGATGAAGCATCTGCGCCGGCTCGCCCGGACCGATGACCATCATCTGGCCCGTGTTGAGCCAATAACTACCGCATCGCGGAAGCAGAAAATAATCCGCGTAGGCCTTCAGCGCGGGATTCATCAGCAGTTCGACGAACGCTTGCGACTTCGCGGCGAGTCCGCAAAAGCGCTTGGTCCGCGCGCCGTGAAACACGTTCCAGAGCTGATTGGATTCCTTGCTGCCCGGCGTGCCGCTTTCGACGAAAGGCCGCAGCTCCGCGCGCAGACGCTGAAGAAGATCGCCGGAGAGAAAATCGCGGATAACGACACCGCCATCGCTCTCAACCAATCTGATCGCGTCTTCGATAGGCGCGTCGCATGGTAAAGTGACCAGCTTTGCGCTCCCGTTCGGATCGATTCGCGCGTCCTCGTGGAGCGATCGACCGTGTTCGGCTGGCTTGGAGCTTTCGGGCATGACCCCGCACCTCGTGACTGATGGATGAATAGCCTAGTTCAGATGCGGGCGCCAGTTAAAATTGCCGGCACAGCGCCAATCAATCAGATGCTGCAACCTGTGCGGCGGGTCCCTGAGCCTCTGGAGCGAGTCTGGAACCTTTGCCGCGAACTCGATGGGACAACTGCTCGACCAGGACGAACAGCGGCGGCACCAGGAAAATCGCGATCCCGCTCGAGAACACCATTCCCATGATCGTGACAGTGCCGATAAGCCTGCGGGAAACCGCGCCGGCGCCAAGAGCGTACAGCAACGGCATCAAGCCGAAAATGAATGCAAACGAAGTCATCAGGATAGGACGCAAACGGATGCGCGCGCCGTTTAGCGCGGCGTCGATGATCGACTCGCCCTTTTCGAGTTCCGCCTTGGCGAATTCCACAATCAAGATGGCGTTCTTCGCCGAAAGTCCGATCAGCATGATCAGTCCGACTTGCGCGTAAACGTCATTGTCCAGTCCGCGCACCCACAGCCCGAAGAATCCGCCACAAACCGCGATCGGTACGCTCAGCAGCACGCTGAACGGGAGCGACCAGCTTTGGTAGAGCGCCACCAGGATTAGAAAGACCATGACGATCGACAATCCGAATACGCCTGCGCCGCCGCCCGCCGCCGCCTGCTGAAAGGTGATCCCGTTCCAGGCGTATCCCATGTCGCGCGGCAGGACGCTGGCCGCTGTCGCGCTGATCGCGTTCATCGCGTCGCCGGTGCTGTAGCCCGGCGCGGGAGTGCCGAAGATCTCGATCGAGCGGTATTCGTTAAACCGCGTCGTGTATTCCGGTCCCGTCGTGCGCTGCATCGTGATCAGCGTCGAGAGCGGAACCATCTGGCCGGCTTTGTTTTTGACGTAGAACTGGCCGACGTCGGACGCCTTGCTGCGATATTGCGGCTCCGCCTCGACAAATACTTTCCACACCCGGCCGAAGCGGTTGAATTGATTCACGTACGCGCCGCCGAGCAGGGTTTGCAGCTCCTCGTACACGTCGCTGATGGGAATGCCGAGCTTGAACACCTTGTCCTTGGCGACGTCGGCAAAGAACTGCGGAACGCTGGGACTGAAGGTCAAACTCAGCTGCGCGAGTTCCGGCCGCTTGTGCGCCGCGGCGAGAAACTTCTGCGTGTTCTGCCACAGATAATCGACGTCGTGGCCGCCGCGATCCTGAATGAAAAAATCGACACCGCCGGCCTGCCCGATACCGGGAATCGCGGGCGGCAAAAATGCAAACGCCTGCGCGCTCGAGAGTGCCGCGAGCTTCCGGTTGAGATTTGCCACGATAACTGGCGCCTGCTGCGCCGCAGTCATTCGTTGCGGATAGGGCTGCAGCTCGCAGAAGAACAAAGCGCTGCGAGGACTGCTGGTCTGCGAGAGAATGCTGTAGCCCGCGATACCGGTGTAGTAGCGCAGCGAGGGTTCGTCTTTCAGGATCGCGTTGATCTGTTTCAGCGCCGCCTCGGTGCGCTGGAGTGAGGCACCCTCCGGAAGCTCGACGTTCATCAGGAAGTAACCCTGGTCCTCGTCTGGAAGAAATGAGCTCGAGAGCACCTTGCCGAAACCTCCAGCAAGGATAATGAAGCCCACCAGGATGGCCACCGCGATCAGCACCTTGCGCGCGAGCAATCCGCACACCCGGACGTAGACGTTCTGTACCCGCGCATATCCGCGGTTGAACCCTCCAAACAAATACCCAAGCGGACCCGGGTGGGTTGCGCCGTTTTGGGCCGCAGGATCAGCGCTCCCAGCGCCGGGCTTAGCGTCAGAGCATTGAAGGCCGAGATCAGCACCGAGAATGCGATCGTGAGCGCGAACTGGCGGTAGAGAGACCCGGTGATACCGGTCATGAAGCCGGCCGGGATAAACACCGCCGACAGCACCAGCGCGATCCCGACCAGCGCGCCGCTGACTTCCTTCATTGCCTCGACCGCCGCATCGTGAGGCGATCGCCCCTGCTCGATCTTTGCCTCGATAGCCTCGACCACGACGATCGCGTCATCGACGACCAGACCCACCGCGAGCACCAGGGCGAGCAGCGAAAGCGTGTTGATCGAGAATCCTACCATCGGGAAAAACATGAACGCGCCGACCAGCGACACCGGGATGGTGAGGATCGGGATCAGCGTAGCCCGCCAACTCTGCAGGAAGATAAAAACCACCAGCACCACCAGGCCGATCGCTTCGAGCAGCGTCTTGACGATCTCGCTGGCGCCCTCGGTGACGGGCACCGTGGTATCGAGCGTCAGGACGGATTGCATGTCCTGCGGGAAATGTTTCGAAAGCGCGGCCATCTCGGCTTTCGCCAGGTTCGCCGCGTGCAGCGCATTCGAGCCGGGGTTTTGATAGAGCAACACGTTGGCCGACGTCGCGCCGTTTATGTACGAAAGCTGATTATAATTCTCCGCGCCCAGGTCGATCCGCGCGACATCTCTAAGGCGCACGAACGAGCCGTCGGGATTGGCGCGAATGATCACATTGCCGAACTCGTCCGCGCTCATCAGGCGGCCCTGCGTAACCACCGGGTAGGTGAACTGCTGTCCCGCGGGCGCGGGCGCGCCGCCGATCGTGCCGGCGGGATTCACTACGTTCTGGGTCGAGAGCGCATTGACGATATCGGCCACCGTCAGTTGAAGGGTGGTCAGCTTGTCCGGCGTCACCCACACGCGCATCGCGTAGTTGCCCGCGCCGAAGATCTTTACCTGCCCGATTCCCGGAGTCCGCGCGAGTTCGTCTTCGATATTGATCGCGGTGTAGTTGGACAGAAAGCTCTGATCCCAGGTTCCCTTGGGCGAGGTGATCGCGAACACCAGCAGCGGAATTCCCACCGTCTGCTGCGTGGTGAGGCCGTAGTTGCTGACCGCCGCCGGCAGGCTCGACAGCGCCTGCGAGAGCCGGTTTTGCACCTGCACCTGATCGATATCGACGTTGGTTCCGACTTCGAAACTGACCTGCAGCGACATCGAGCCGTCGTTGCCGTTGATCGACTCCATGTAGATCATGTTCTTGGCGCCGTTCACCTGTTCCTCGATAGGTGTGGCTACCGACTGCTCGACGGTCAGCGCGTCCGCACCGGTGTAGGTCGCCGAAGTCTGGATCTGAGGGGGCACGATCTCCGGAAACTGCGCGACCGGGAGGCGGAAGATCATCACGGTGCCGGCGATCACGAAAAAGATCGCGACCACCATCGCGATGATGGGCCTGTCTATAAAGAACTTCGACATCGACGCTACTGTTGCCGGGCCGGGGCGAGGTTGATCGACGGAGTCGAGATTGCTTCCGGCGTGAGGTCCGGTGACGGCACCGGCGCGACCTGCGGATTTATTTCCATTCCATCTTTCATTTTCTGGACGCCTTCAATCACGACCGTTTCTCCCGCGGTGGCGCCTGAATCGATAAGCCAGAGATCGCCCACTTTTTTTCCGGGAGTCACGGTACGGAGCGTGACTTTGTTGTCGTCGCCGACTGTCGCGATCTCGTATTGTCCCTGGATCTCAAACACCGCGCTCTGCGGAACCAGCACCGCGTCCTTGATTACGCCGGTTTCCGCCCGGACCTTCGCGTACATTCCGGGCCGCAGGAGGTCTTCGGTATTGGGGAAGGTAGCCTGAATCTCGATAGTGCCGGTTTGCGCGTCAACTTGCCGGCCGGCCGCGTAAAACTGTCCTCGATGCGCATAGGTCGTTCCGTTGTCGAGCATCAATGTAAATGGAGCGTCAGTGTTTTTGGGGGTTCCGTTCTCTCGCGCGTTAATCCGGCCGGCAAATACCAGGTACTCTTTTTCACTGATTGGAAACGAGACCTTGATCGGATCGAGCTGCGAGACCGTAGTAAGCAATGTAATATTACTCACTAAATCGCCAACCTGCGCTTTTGCGATCGCGGCGATACCGTCGATCGGCGAATATACTTTGGTCCAATTCTCATTGAGCCTTGCGGTTTCCACCGCGCCCTGCGCCGATTGCACCTGCGCCGCGGTCGCGCGGGTCAACTGAGTCTGGGTCTGGAACTGTTGCTTCGAGATTACCTGCGCCTTGTAGAGCGCGGTGAAACGTGCTAGGTCCTGCTGATTCTGTTTTAGCTGAGCCTGCACCTGCGCGAGATTGCCGAGCGCCTGATCGAGCGCCGCCTTGTACGGGCGATCATCGATCTCGAATAGCAACTGGTTGGCATGGACGTGAGCGCCGTCCTTGTAATCCTGTTTGAGCAGGTAGCCGGATACTTTCGGAAGAATCCTGGCGTTGACGAATCCCTCGGTCGTTCCGACTGATTCCGTATAGGTCGGCACATCTTTCTGGACGACCTTCGCAACCAGCACCTGCGGGATCGCCGCGCTGGATGAAGCGGGCGCCGCGCCTTTACATCCTGCCGCCGCCAGCGCGATCACAGCCGCAAATATAACGACCGGCGGAAATGAATCCCGGGGAACAAATCGGATACGGGCGATGCTCATGTTACGCGCAAAGCTACCTGCGACCGCGATCCTGATGCAATCGTCCGTTCGCGCCCGGCTATGGATGGTATTCGAATTCGATCAGATAGACGTTCTCGCCCGCACCATGCTTCGCCACTTTCAGAAGGTCGACGACCCCTGAAAATCCGCTACGTTTAGCCAGTTCCGGCGTGATGTCCGCAAGGGTGATCTGCCGGACCGAGTTCACCAGGATAAACCCCAGGTCCAGTCTGTAATGTCCGCCGACCCGGACATGCGGGCTGCGCCATATCCTGATGCTGCACGTGATCTCGCCGCGCGCGATTGGCGCACGAAGCCGCTTGGTGAACGTCATAGAGACTGCGTCAGGCAGGACCGGAACGGAGCACACCGCCCCGTTCCAGCTCTCTGACGCGCGCGGTCGAATAACCAAGCTGCGTGGTTAGCACCTCTTCGTTATGTTCGCCGAGCATCGGCGCTTCGAGTTCCAGGTTCTCTGGAAAATCCGAGAATCTGAGCGCGAATCCGGGGACATCGAAGTCGCCCAGAATTCGATCGTGAATGGTGCGGACCGTTCCGCGCTGGCGCAGATGCGGATGATTCACCGCCTCGGCCACTGACAGAACGGGAGCGTGGGGCACGCGATGCTCTTTCATCGCGGCCATCGAGGCTTCATCGCTCGGCATCGACGCGAGCCATGCTTCCACGATCGCGACCAGCTCTTTCAGATGTGCGAGACGGCTCTCGGGTTTGAAGCGCGGATCTTCCACGAGCTCGGGCCGGCCCATCGCGCGGCAGAGTCCGGCGAACTGATGCAGCAGCGGCGCGATGATAATTATGTAGCGATCCTTCGCCTTGAAGAGTCCGGCGGGAACCGAGTACCAGGAGTGCAGGCCGGAGCGAGTCGGACTGATCTCGCCTTTGCTCAGGCTGAAGGTTTCGACCGCGGCCTCGTGATAATGGAAGTAGCTATCGAGCAGTGAGATATCGAGAAACTGGCCCAGACCGCGCCTCTCACGATAAAGCAGTGCCGCGCAGATCGCGCCCATCGCGTGCACGCCGGTGCTGACGTCGCCGATCGCCGACATGATCACATAGGGCGCCCCGTTCGGCTCTCCGCCCATCGAAACGATTCCCGCATACGCGGCGCCCAGGTAATCGAACCCCGGCTCGTGCGCCAGCATCCCGCTTTGACCGAACGCGGAGATCGAGCACATCACGATTTTCGGATTCAGTTGCTTCGCGCGTTCGTAACCGAAACCCAGGCGTCCGATCGCGCCCGGCGCGAAATTCTCGACCAGGACATCGGCTCCGCGAATCAGCTCCGCGACGATTTCGTGCCCCGCCGAAGTTTTCACGTCAACGCAGATGCCTTTCTTTCCGCGATTGTGCTGGACGAAGTAGCCACTGCGTCCATTGCGCATAAGCGGCGCGCCGCGCGACGGATCACCCGCCGGCGCCATCTCGACCTTGATCACCTCGGCGCCCATCTCCGCGAGCATCAAGGTGCAGGTGGGTCCCGCGACTATCTGCGTGAAATCGACGACCTTGTACCCCTCGAGGATCCGCGGCGGCATTTTCTGGCTCATATCCGGCTCCAGCGACCTGTTGGATTGCTCCTCCTCTATAGCACCGCGAATAGCCAACCCGGTTGCGCCTCGCAAGCCGCCTGGCTCGCCATCCGGAAGGTTCACCTCCAAAGGTTTGATCAAAGGATGGCGTTTACTATAGTGCGATACACTCCGAGTTAGTTGGAGTGCGCCAAGAGGTGTACACATCAACCTCGCCGAATCCCCTCCACCTATTTTTGTGCGGCCAAAAACGCACCCATTGAGGATGCTCGCCGCCCTGTTGAGCGTCTTGTTGCTCTATCCGTCGGGCAGCCGTGCGAGCGATCGTGACTGGAAGCTGTACCGAAATGCGGCTACTGGATTGTCCTTCCGGTACCCGCCGTCGCTGCAAATTCGCGAGCGAAGTCTTCATAGGGCCGGCCTGCCCGACGCCGATGCAATAGTCGATTTAGTGGACGCACAGAAAACTCTCGTGCTGGGATTCGTCGTATATCACGACGCTGCCACCGCGTTTCAACCGCTCGATCGTGGATGCAAGCCGATTCGGCTGGGCGGCCAGGAAGCCGCTTTCGAGTGCGTGATGTGCTGGCCTGCGTGCATGTGGAGTGTCGAAATTCTCTCGCCCCGCTTGTGCTCGATAGGATCCTCCTCCCCACCGCCGCTTAAGGACAAAATCGTTCCTGTGCGATCGATCGTCGAGACGGTACGCTTCGTGGCTGACGACGGCGCCAGCGAGTATCCGCCGCAAGCAACAACCCGGGCGTCGGTAAAACCGACCGGGATGGCTACGCCGTCAAGAGCGCGCACCGCGATCCCAGCGAACGCGCTGAGATCGAGTCTGGCGTCCCATGACTGGTCAGTCGGCGCATCGCCGAACCTGGCCAGCGCTCCGCCGTCGATGAAAGTCCTCGTGAAATTTCTCAACGCCCTTGAAACCGCGGTCGGGGAAGACGCAGACATAGGAAACAGCGACTCGGACGACGAGCACGCCGGATACGTATGCTCTTTCCGCTTCGTAGATCTTCGCCACAACGGCTCCCTCTCTCTCGTCGCGGGGATCGGCGTCCCTGAACGACCCTCGTGCCGAGACGTTTTCATCATCGACAAGACAACCTCGGGATTTGAATTGTATACGGGGGGTGGTTCAATCGGTGATGGTGGCGATGTATCCGCAAGCCTCAAGGATCTTAAACACGACGGTCGCATGGAATTCGTTCTTGACGGCAGTCTGGACGAACAGTTTCCGCACTGCACTGCTCGATGGCCCGTGATCTATGCGTGGGCGGGCGACGGCTATAAGAACGTCAGCGACCAGTTCAAGGACTTTTACCGTCACAGACTCGACTCGATCGACAAGCGGATTTCCGCGTCTCCAATTACCGAGTCCTCCGACGATCAGAGCGATAAGAAATGCCTGCAGGCGGAGGCAGACCGGATCAAGAAGTTTCTGAATATTGCTCCAAACGAGGGCTTGGATACGGCCGCGCAGTTGGCGCAAAGCAGCGATCCGGCGACGCGCGAACATGCCGCGTATCTCCTTGGCGGTATCGGCACCCCACAGGCGCGGAAATATCTGGAGACGCTGGCGAAGGATCCCGACTCCGCCGTAGCTTTTATGGGGAGATATTACCTTGCAGAGCTTTTGAAGGGACCGTACTCTCCGCCCGATGAGTTTCAGCGCGTCGACAAACCCTAGATTCGGAGATCCTCCGCATCGGTGGCGCTCCGCTTTGAAACATTTGAGTCAGAAGTATGCGAATCGGCGTTGATCTGGGTGGAACCAAAATCGAGGCTATCGCGCTTGATGATGCTGGCACGGTCCTCTGCCGGCATCGGATCGCAACTCCTGCCGGCGATTACGCTGCCACGCTGAACGCGATCGCCGAGTTGGTATTCACAGTCGAGCGCGAGATTAAGGCGACTGGCTCCGTGGGTATCGCAACGCCCGGGTCGCTTTCGCTCAAGACCGGGTTGATCAGAAATTCAAACAGCACGGCCTTGAATGGCAGGCCGCTGGACCAGGATATCTCGCGCATCCTGAAGCGGCCGATACGAATTGAGAACGACGCCAACTGCTTCGCCCTGTCCGAGGCGATCGACGGTGCGGCAAAGGGTGCCGAATCGGTGTTCGGCGTGATTCTTGGCACAGGTGTGGGCGGAGGATTGATCGTGCGTCAGCGCGTGGTCGTGGGACGCAACCGGATCGCCGGCGAATGGGGACACAATCCGATGCCGTGGCCCGATCCTGACGAGAGCCCCGGTCAGCGATGCTACTGCGGGCAAAGCGGCTGTATCGAAACTCTCATCTCAGGCCCCGCACTCGCCAGACAGTTTCGCGCCGCGACCTCGCGCGAGCTGAGCGCGAGAGAGATCGCCCGCGATGCAGAAGCGGGCGACGAGCAGGCGCGTACAGTGATCGAAAAATTCGAGGAGCGCCTCGCCCGCGCTCTGGCCCACGTCGTCAACATTTTCGATCCGGACGCGATTGTGCTGGGCGGCGGCCTTTCCAATATCCAGCGGCTGTACCGAACTCTGCCCCGGCTGATTCCAATTCACGTATTCTCGGACGCGTTTGATACCCCGATCGTTCCTCCGGTCCACGGCGACTCGAGCGGAGTCCGGGGCGCGGCGTGGCTGTGGCCGCATCGGCAGGATGAACCAAATCCGTGACGCCGGGTCGAAGTCAGACGACGGCTCCGGGTGTCCGAAGCTCGGCCGAGGTAACTCGCGAGCGGGCGCGGCCGCGGCCGGTTTCCGGCACCAGGAAAAATCCGCCGATCGCGACCAATCCGAACACCAGCGAACCGACCATCACCTTCTCGAGGCCAAATCTTCCTGCCAGCGCGCCGCAGACGACCGGCGAAAGAAACGCGCCCGCGTAGCCCGCGCACCATACCACTCCGAGCCCCGACCCGGCGCTGGTCGGCGTCATTCCGGGCAGCTCCATCACGATCGTGCTGAGCGTCGGCAGCAACGCCGAAGAGCCGACCCCGATAAGAATCAGCGAGAGCCTGAGCGCACCCGGATTGGTGAGCGTCACCGAGCCCAGGCATCCGAGCACGAACAGCACCTGCATCGGCCAGGTAAACGGACGGCGAAGGCCAATCACCCCGGTCAGGATTCCGGCGCCCGCCGCGGCGAAGATGCCGGCGAACGGAACCAGCGCGGTCAGGCTGCCCGCCCGGTCCATCGGCATCGCGCGTACGGTTTCATAAAACTCCGGCAGGAACGCGCTGAACAACTGGAACACCCACATGCCGGCGAACAAAGCCACCGCGATGGTCCATATTTCGCGCATCCTGAGCACTCTCGCCATCGCGCCGGTTTCACTCACATGTCCGCGCGCATGCTCATGCCCGGGAGCGTTACGGCCAAGTATCGTCCATGCGATCGCGATCGCGGCTACCGCAACGCCGTACACGAGCAGCGTGGCGCGCCATCTGCCGCCCAACGCGTTGAACACCGGACCGGTCAGCGCGAACGCCATGGTAAGTCCGGCGAACGGAGCCACCGCATTCAGCATGTTCATGTACGGCCATTGTGCTTCGTCGAACCACTGCATCACGAGAGTCGCCGGCGGCGCGATCATCACGCCGAAGCCGATTCCCTCGAGCACGCGGCACGCTAGCAGAGCGCCAAAGCTCTGCGCATAACCACTCAGGATTCCGCCGACCGCGAGGAACCATAGTCCTCCGATAAATGATCGCAGAGCGCCGAACTTCTGCGCGACCATCGCACCCAGCAGCGCGAAGATCGCGATACAGAGCGCGATAACGGAAATAAGCAGGCCGGCATCGCCGAGATGAATCTTAAGATCGGAAATAATCGCGCTCAGGATCGGCGCAGGCGCAAGCCAGGTAAGCGTCTGGCTCGCAAGCGCGAGCAACAGGAGGATTTCAATCACCCATCGATAAGACGACGCGCGCTGCGGCTCAGCCATGGCCCACCTCCGTTGCGATCTGCAATAGGTAGTCGCTGATTTCCAACCGGATCGCAAGCTCAACCCAAGCGGCGTGGAGCCCGCGGAAACGCGCCGTAATGATTGGGGCCGCGGCCGCTTAGCCGCGCGAGTCGTGCAGCACTTTTGCTTTCAGTTGCGGAAATACCTTCGAGACTTTGTTCAATAGATAATCGCCGTAGCTGCCGCTGACGGCCGCGAGGTCGGTGCCGTCCCATCGTCGTCCGTGGCGCCGTCGGCCAGCGGCAGTCGGGTCCGGCGCAAGAACTTCGATCGGCGTGAGCTCCGCATCAAAGCTCGGGTCGAGGAATAGCGGCATCGAGATGCGATCGTGCTGCGACTTGTTGCGCACGCGATGCAGCGCCGACACGTAACGTCCGGCGGTCAATCGCTCGAGCATGTCGCCGACGTTGCACACGAATGAGTCGGGCACCGGCGTCGCCGCTATCCAGCGATCCTGATGCCAGATCTCGAGCCCTCCAACTTCATCCTGGCGCAGCAGCGTCAGCAATCCGTAGTCGGTGTGCTCACCCAGGCCTAGCTTGTCGTCGTCGACGCTGGTGTGAGAGGGCGGATAGTTGAAGATGCGGAAGAGCACGGTCGGGTCGCGGGTGTAGCGCTCAAGGAAATAGTCCTTGCCCAGCCCAAGACCGACGGCAATTCCGCTGAGCAATAGCTGACCGACCCCAGTGACTTCATCCATGTAGGCCAGGAGCGTGTCGCGGAATCCGGGCAGCGCCGGATAAAGGTTCATGCCATGCAGCGGAACGCCTGCGCGGACATGCGCGTCGTCCGAACCCAACTCGGTGCCCAGGTAGATTCCTTCCTTGCGATCGGGCTGGCCCGAGGTTAGCTCGCCTTCCACCGGAAAGTATCCGCGCCACGCCCGCCCGCCGTGCGTCATCGCGATTGCCATCTTCTGTTCCAGCGGAAGGTCAAAGAACTCGCGCGCGAGCGTCAACATCCGCGCACTCAGCGCTGGCCTGATTCCATGCCCGGTCACGTAGAAAAATCCGAACTCGCAGCACGCCCGATCCAGCGCCTCGCCAATTCGGATCAGCTCGTTCGCGCCTCCGCGAAGCCGCGCTATATCGACGATCGGAAGGTTTGCCTTCGAGCTCATCAACAACTCAATGGCTCAGAGGTTCATTTTTTTGGATCAAGTTTCAACGAGGCGGAGTTGATGCAGTAGCGAAGTCCGGTGGGCTCGGGGCCGTCTTCGAACACGTGTCCCAGATGCGCGTCGCACTTGGCGCACATTACTTCCGTGCGGACCATTCCGTGGCTTCGATCCGCTTCTTCGGTGATCAGTCCGTCGGCCGCGGGCTTCGTGAAGCTGGGCCAGCCGCATCCGGCGTCGAACTTGGTATCCGACTCAAACAAAGTCTCGCCGCAGCAGACACATCGATAGAGGCCGGGCGTCGTGACTGTTTCGTACTCGCCGGAAAAGGGCGCCTCGGTGGCTTTCTCGCGGGTCACCGCGAATTGGAGCGGCGTCAGCTCTTTGCGCCACTCCTCATCGGTCCTTTTGATTTTTTTGACCATGTTTCTCCTCGGAAGGTTCCAAACCTTGAATATAGTAAGTGTCTCACGGAAACGTCTTTTCCGACAAATACCGGCCGGCAATTCACTTCTTGGGCGGCATAGATACGGATACAACAATTTCCAATAGGTTCGGCAACGCTGCTATCCCAAAAACCGGACCGCGATTACCACGTTCGAGATCACAAACGCCGACGGCACCAAAATCCGCGACCAGTTGCGAACCTTGAGCCCAAGGTCGCGCCGCCGGTCCGAACTATGCGTCACGTGCACGATCATGATCTCGGTGAACGCAAGGAACACGAACACATAGCATTGCAAAAAGAACGCATCGATATAGGTCAGGTAGGGCACCCGCGGCATGCTCGACGAGATCGCGAACGCAAACGCGATCACCGTCAGTATCGTGGTCACCGAAACCGCAATCTGTGAGTTCAGATCGTGCGGCTCGATCCAGAATACTCCCCACGATACGCACACCATCAGGACCAGCGGCACGAACACCTTCCAGACGTAATACGCCGAGCGCCGCGTCACCTGTATTCCAAACCGCACTCCAGCTATCGTCCCGGATTTTTCCTGATGTACATGCAGGGTCGGCTGCATCACCTTCAGGTCCCACTGCGCCAGCGAGCTGTAGACATTGAACTCGCTCGCGGTCCAGACGTCAGAATCCCGCAGCGTGAAAATGATTTGGTTCGCGTCAGCGATAAACGGATGCACGAAAATGTCGAGGTCCTGAGTGTCGAACGGGTACCGCTTGAGCTCGAATCGGGCCGACAGCTCCGCGTTGAAGCGCTCGACATAGGTAACGTCGCCATTCGGCGCAACGCTGATCGACGTATCGTGAATCGTCCGCGGTGAGGTCGCATTGACGAACTCGAGCCGCGGCGTCCAGATCTCGCCCATCCGGTAGGTCCGTATCAGATCAGCGGGACCCTTCGACACGTATCCAAGGCGCGGATCGTTCCAGCGCGCGAACAGGTACCCGTCGATATCGAAATGCTGCGCCGAATCGTCGATCTTCGACAGGTTGATAACGTGCAGGCTGACCGAAACCACCACCGGCTTGCCGCCGACGATCGGCGGCTCCGCACCCGGATCATGATCATACGGCGGCCGCGTCGAGTCAGCCGCCAACGCCGCGATCGGGCGCGACAGCATCAGCATCGCCAGCATCACCATCACCGCCGCATCCGCCCATCGCCGCATCGTGCTCAATCCTCCCCATTGCCCGGCTTAATCTTCGGGCCCGAGCATCTTTTCCACCTGCACCAGCCGATCGAAGTCCTCGCCCTTGAGCAGTCCCAGCGCGATACACGCCTCGCGCAGCGTCGTTCCTTCGGCGTGCGCCTTCTTCGCCACCTTGGCCGCGTTGTCGTACCCGATATGCGGGCTGAGCGCCGTCACCAGCATCAGCGAATTGCCGACGTTGCGCGCGAGCTGCTCGCGATTCGGCTCGATCCCTTCGACGCAGTATTTGCTGAACGACACGCATGAGTTCGCCAGCAGGCTCGCCGAATGCATGAAGTTGTGGATGATGATCGGTTTGAAAACGTTGAGCTCGAAATTTCCCTGCGTGCCCGCCGCCGCGATCGCGGTGTCGTTGCCCAGCACCTGCAGGCACACCATCGTCATCGCCTCGCTCTGGGTCGGATTAACCTTGCCCGGCATAATCGACGACCCTGGCTCATTCTCTGGCAGCGACAATTCGCCCAGTCCGCAGCGCGGCCCCGAGCCCATCCAGCGGATGTCGTTGGCGATCTTCATCAGCGAGCACGCAAGCGTCCGAAGCGCTCCCGAAGCCATCACCAGCGCGTCGTGCGCCGCGAGCGCCGCAAACTTGTTCGGCGCCGAGGTGAAGGGCAACCCGGTGTACTCCGCGATTTTCGCCGCCACCCGCTCGGCGAATTCGCGATGCGTATTCAACCCGGTCCCGACCGCCGTGCCGCCGATCGCAAGCTCGTAGATGTCGGGCAGCACCATCTCGATCCGCTTCAAATCCGCGTCGAGCTGCGCCACGTAGCCCGAAAATTCCTGCCCGAGCGTCAGCGGCACCGCGTCCATCAGATGCGTCCGTCCGGTCTTCACGATCGAGGCGAACTCCGCCGATTTTTTCGCCAGCGCGTCGCGCAAAATCTTGACCGCGGGGATCAGCAGATGCACCAGCTCTTCGGCCGCCGCTATATGCATCGCCGTCGGGAACGTATCGTTCGAGGATTGCGACATGTTGACGTCGTCGTTCGGATGTATCGGCTTCTTGCTGCCGAGCACTCCGCCGGCCAGCTCGATCGCGCGGTTCGAGATAACCTCGTTGGCGTTCATATTGGTCTGAGTGCCGCTGCCGGTCTGCCAGATGCGCAGTGGAAAATGCTCGTCGAGCTTCCCGGCGACCACCTCGTCGGCGGCCGCGATCATCAGCCGCGCCTTGTCCTCGGGCAGCTTTTTCAGATCGCGATTAACCTCGGCCGCCGCTTTTTTCAGAAGCCCAAAGGCGCGAATCACTCCGCGCGGCATCCTGTCCCTGCCGATCGCGAAATGCAGCAGCGAGCGCTCAGTCTGCGCACCCCAGTAGCGATCGCTCTTAACCTCGATCGCGCCCATCGAATCGGTCTCGACCCGCACGGATCCGCCCGCCTTATCGTGGCTAGTGCTCATCTCAATCTTCCTTTCACGGCCATTTCTCTCTCGCCGCCCCGTCCGCAGACCTTTCTTGACAGCTCATGCCGATGTAGCTTATGGACCGTACGCTCCTCAATGGGAGAAGCAAGACGAGAGGATTGATAACCCATGCCCTGGACGATTACACGGCTTTGCCGCGATTGCCTTGATACCGGATGCGTTAGCGTATGCCCGGTTGACTGCATCTATGAGTACGTCGGCGCCGACAAGGAAAAATTTCCCAACCAGCTATACATCAATCCCGACGAGTGTATCGACTGCGGCGCGTGCGAACCCGAATGCCCTTGGCAGGCAATTTTCGAGGAACCCGCGGTTCCCGACGTCTTGAAGGACGATATCGACTTGAACCATGCAATGCTCGACATCATGGACCGGTTCAAAGTCAAGCTTTTCGTGCAAACCGAGCATCCAACCTCAGAGCAGGTCGCCGAAAACAAGAAAAAGTGGGGCGTAGACCCCAACTCCTGACGAAGACCAGAGAAACACCAAGGCACCAGGCAGCCCGTTCTTCCTTCGTGCCTTGGTGTTTTCCTGCCCGCCTGATTCTTTCTTATTCCAGCGGCCATTCGCGCGTGTAAAACGCCACCATCTCCTCCTCGACCCGCGGCGGGAACTCCATCCCATAGCGCGCGAACGCCGCCCGCCCAAGGCCGCAGATCCTGCGGAAGATCTCTATATGAACCTCGCGCATCGCGGCGCGATCGCCCGCCCGCACCGCGGCGCATATCTGATCGACGATCCGTGCGCATTGCCCCTGTTCGTCGGCGGAAATCATCTTCGCCCGCGTGAACATGTTGCGATGAAACGCGCGCCGATCCTTCTCCAGCAGCATCAGCGGGATAATCCCGGTCTCGACCAGCAGGATCTCGTTGAACAGAAACGTGTTGACCTGTCTGCGCGCGAGAATCCGCACTGGCCACGTCGCCCCCTGCAGAAATCCCAGGACGCCGTGGCGCAGCGCCGCTTTGATCGCCGCCTCACCGCGATCCTCGCCGAGCTTGAGCTGCGCGTAAATTCGCTCCTCTCCCCAAAGCCGCTTCACCGCGACCCTCGGATGCGATCCCAACGTGCTTTCGCGCTCGAAAAATACGTCGAGCTTGACCGGTCCCTCCGCCAGGCATCCGACCCCCGACGCGCCTGCTATATCGAGCGAGGCGAGAATCGGCACCAGCTCGCCTATCACCTTCAGCCGATTCGGCCAGACCTCGTCCCACGCCTTTTCCTCGACGCACAGGTACAGATCGATATCCGAATACGAATCCGCCGAACCGTCGGCAAGGCTTCCTTCGAGCCATCCGGCCGAAAATCGCGAATCCTGCGAGAAAACCTCGATCGCGCGGGCAATTAGCTCGCCGCGGCGATCCTCAAACGGCACGGTCGTGTTCATACACCAAGAATGACTCGCCAGCTCTCGCGAGTCACGGACCGACCGCATCGGTTCCTCGTTCCTGGAGTCTTCGTGGCCGCCTTTTTCTTTTATTTGTGGGCTCGTTGATGCAGCGCCAGCCTCGTTCCAGCTACCGACATAGTGTCGGGAATTTTCGCGAGCTCTTCGCGCTCGTTCCTTCTTCCAGATAAGCAGCTTGGCTAATGCTCGTTAGGCTTGGCGATGCTACCGACACTGTGTCGGAAATGACCCGGAATACGGCTAGTCCTTTCGGCTCGATCGCGTAAATCTCCTTGTAAAACCTATGGTTTATCTGATCCTGCATTAGTCGTTCTTGTGGTCGGGACCGGAGCGTCGAATCTGTTAAACGACCGGTATGGTGAAAGTTTGACAAATCCCGAAAGTTTCCCTAATGATCCCCTTTCGGGGAGTACCGCGGCAATCAAGCCGCCATAAACCTTTCGGAGGCTGTTCATGCGAAAGCTCTGGAGAACGTCGTCATGGCGAGTGACGGTCGTCGCGGCTCTATCGCTGTTCGCGTTCGGTGCCATGGGCATCACCGCTCACGCGCAAGTAAAGCCTGGCGACTTCATCACTCCTGATAACTCGTACAAGGTCAAAGACCTGGTTTCGCCGGGAGTCTTGTACAAAGTCGAACACGGGATGTCGATGAAAATCGTCCCGACCGAGCGGGTGGATTGGCCACCGCCGTACAAAGATGCAACCGAGAAATATTCCTCGCAGGTCCGTCTGACCCAGGACCACAAAAGCCTGGTCGGCTACGTCGCGGGACAGCCTTTCCCGTTGATCGACCCGAATGACCCGGACGTCGCGGTCAAGGTCGTATGGAACAACGTGTTCCGCCCGATCACGACCGACGACTACGATCTGCGCTTCTATGACTGCGACTCTTCGTACGAAAAGAAGGGCCAGCCGCAGGCGGGACAGATCGAGTACTTCCAGATCGGCCACTACGCCGGCTACGATCTGGTCGGCCGCACTGAAGTCGATCCGATTCCTGCCGATCCCGACTTCAAGACCACCGGACGCTACTGGCTGTTCGCGCTCTATCCGCTGCTCTCACCCCAGGAGATTCGCGGAACCGGCTTCATCCGGTGGCGCTACGCCGATCCGAAGGAAGGCGACGCGATCTGGAGCCTCGGCGCCGGTGCGCGCCGTATCCGCCGCGTTGACGAGTCCATCATGAGCTCATCGACCACGGCTGGTGGAACCTCCGCGCACACTTGGGATCCCGATCACTATTCAGGCTTCAATCCCAAGACCGAGGAGTACAACTACAAGTTCCTGGGCGAGAAGAACATGCTCGGGACGATCCACGCCATCCATTCTCCCGAGATGCGCTGCGCCACCGACGGCGGCACCAGCGCCTGCCCCGAAGCTTGGGAAATGCGCCACCTCTACGTCATCCAGGCTCTGCCCAACCGGAGCAAGATCAACGCGCTCGATTCCAAGACGATCATCTATCTCGATGGCGAAATGTGGTTCGAGCCGTACATCGACACCTACGACCAGAGGGGAAACCTGTTCCGTAGCCACATCTATTGGCTGGCGACCCGCGACCGTCCGGTCCCGGATGCCAAGGTCGCAATCTATCCCTTCAAGCGTTCCTTCGTCGTCGGCGCCTGCTCGACTGATGTGCAATCCGGCTTGGCCACGATGTGCTATCTGCCGGGCATCGAGACGCCGGAGCGCGAATGCTGGTACATCAACATGGGCGCGGTGGATCGTTCGTTCTTCACCACCGACGCGATGGTGCGCGCGGCTTCGTTCTAAGCGTGCATTAGCCTCGTAGCCTCGGCGGCGGGCCTAAACACAAAGGCACCAAGGCACGAAGAAAAGCCACGAAGCAGAAGCGGGTCCTTCCGGAAGGAAGGACCCGCTCTCTTTTTCTCGGGTCCGTCTTTTGTCTTCCCTGGTATCTTGGTGCCGCAGTGGTTGGATTATTCCTCGGCGTGGTTTCCAGTCCGCGGAGTGCAGTCGCGCTATTTCGCCAGCGCGCCCGTCAGCGTAACCGGAGTGTTCGGTCCACCCGGAGTTATCTCACCGTAATCGAGGCTTCCGCCGCCGAAAGCGGTCGAGAACTTTCCGGTCCCGCCATTGACCCGATAGACGCCGTTGAACAGGCGCGCCAGATTCGCCGTGGTGCAGAACTCGCCGTAGAAGTCGAAGCTGACCGTGTCGCCGGATTTCGCTGTGATCGTGCCCGCCCCGGAACCGGGATTGCAATTCACCCCTGAGGTTCCCGAAGGGGTGGTCGTGCTCGAGTCCTGGCTGGTCTCCATCGCCAGATTCGAGCCGCCGCCAATCAGGTTTCCAGATATCGGGCCACTGAATTGAAAACAGAAGCATCCATCGCCCGTTGGGCATGACAACTCAGTGCAGTCCGCAAAACTCGAGGCGAGGCTCAGTGTCCCGGACGCAACCGCTTCGAATTTCGCGAGTTTGGGCGATGACGCCGCGCCCGACGCGATTGCTGACGCGAGGATGCTCAACGCGGCGATTGAAAGGGTCGTTACCGTCCACGACCCACGCGAAAAAATGTTCATCGATAAACCTCCTTTGATTTCCAGAGCTATGCACGCAAATGTTACGTTCGCCTTGGAGATTCTTCAACCAATTTTTTGCCCTCGAGTGAACCGGAAGGGGCCCGCTCTCTTTTTTTCACGTCCGCCTTCGTGTCTTTCTTCGTGCCTCCTTGTCTTGGTGGTTTGATTGTCTTTTCCCGCAGCAAACAAGGCATAGCGACATGAATCAGCCTCGGCTATGAATAGCTGGGTTCACAGCTACGCCAACGAAACCCCCATCGCTCGATCCCTCTGCGATCAGTCTGAGAGGAACTTCGAATGGAAAAGATCAGAAGCTTGTTTTTGGTTCTTGGAGCCTCATTGTTCCTGCTGATCGCGGCGAGGATCGTTCCCGCGTGGGCGCAACCAATCGATCGCACTCAGTTGCCGATACCTGACACGCAATACAAATATCCGGGCAAAGTACCGTTGGATGCGCGCGACGCAAAGTTTCCGCCGATCAAACTGCTCCGCCCGCCTGAAGGTGCGCCCAACGTGGTCGTAATTTTGCTCGACGATATCGGCTTCGGCGCACCGAGCACCTTCGGTGGCGGCGTCAACATGCCCACGCTCGACGCGCTCGCAAAGGATGGCCTGCGCTATACCCAATTCCACACCACCGCGCTCTGCTCGCCGACCCGCGAGGCCCTGCTGACTGGGCACAACCATCATTCGGTAGGGATGGGATCGATTACCGAACTGGCAACCAGCGCACCGGGAAACACTGGTATGCGGCCGAACCAGGCTGCCACGGTTGCCGAAATCTTCAAGTTGAACGGGTACAACACCGCAGCCTTCGGCAAGATGCATCAGACCCCGGTCTGGGAAACGAGCATCTCCGGACCTTTTACCCGTTGGCCAATCGGCGACGGCTTCGAAAAGTTCTATGGCTTTTTGGGCGGCGAAACCAATCAGTGGGCGCCGCTGATCTTCGACGGCGTGACGCACGTCGAGCCTCCGCACACCCCGGGCTACAACTTCATGACCGATATGACCGATCAGGCGATCGCCTGGATGCGATTCCAGCATACAATGACGCCTGACAAGCCATTCTTTATCTACTTCGCGCCGGGCGCTCTGCATGCGCCGCATCACACGCCCAAAGAGTGGCGGGACAAGTATGCCGGCAAGTTCGATGAAGGCTGGGACAAGTATCGCGAGGAAACCCTGGCGCGTCAGAAGCAGCTCGGCGTCGTGCCCGCGACGACCCAACTCGCGCCCTGGCCCGGCAGCGTTCAGCACTGGGACCAGCTAAGCGCCGACGAGAAGAAGGTCGCCGCGCGGCTAATGGAAAACTACGCCGGCTTTGGCGAGTACGCGGACCACGAGACTGGACGATTGATTGATACTCTCAAAGAATTGGGAGTCCGTGACAACACCATTGTCATTTACATCGCAGGTGACAACGGCATGAGCGCGGAGGGCGGCCTGCTTGGGACTCTCAATGAGCTGGCGGCGTTCAACGGTGCTCCGGATACGACTCAAAATATACTCGCGCATCTCGACGACATCGGCGGTCCGAACAGCTTTCCGCACATTCCCGTCGGATGGGCGCTCGCGGGCGATACTCCCTTCCAATGGACCAAGCAGGTCGCTTCGCACTACGGCGGCACGCGCAACGGCATGGTGATTTCGTGGCCCGCAGGCATCAAGGACGCCGGCGGCATCCGCACCCAGTGGCATCATGTGGTCGATATCACGCCGACCCTCCTGGCCGCCGCAAAACTGCCGCAGCCGAAGACCGTCGACGGAATCAAGCAGAAACCGATGGAAGGGGTGAGCATGGTCTACTCCTTTGCCGACGCCAAAGCGCCGACAACCCATACCACTCAATACTTCGAGATGTTTGGCAACCGCGGGATCTATCACGACGGCTGGACCGCGGTGACCCGGCATAGCATTCCGTGGGACGTCGTCAGCACGCCGCCCAAGTTCAGCGAGGATAAGTGGGAGCTCTACAACACAAACGACGACTTCAGTCAGTCGCAGGACCTCGCCGCGAAATACCCGGACAAGCTCAAGGCGCTTCAGCGCCTGTTTCTCGCCGAAGCGGAAAAATACAACGTCCTCCCGCTCGACGATCGGCGGATCGAGCGTTTTGTGCCAACACTTGCGGGCAGGCCTTCGCTGATGTGGGGGCGGACTTCGGTGACACTTTATCCCGGGATGACCGCGATGCTGGAGAACGCCACTCTCGACATCAAAAATCGCTCGCACACCATCACCGCCGAACTCGAGGTACCGCAAGAAAATGCGCAAGGCGTGATCATCGCGCAGGGCGGACGCTTCGCCGGGTGGAGTCTCTATGTGAAGGACGGGAAGCTGAAGTATTGCTACAACTGGCTTGATCGCGAGCGCTACGCGCTCGAGTCAAAAGACGCGCTTCCAGCCGGTAAAGTCACAGTCAAATTCGAGTTCAACTATGATGGTGGCGGGGTTGGCAAGGGTGGTACTGGGCAACTCTTTGTCAACGGCCAAAAGGTCGCCGAAGGCCGAATCGATCGCACTGTGCCGTTCATCTTCTCAGCCGATGAAACCGAAGACGTCGGCGAGGACCTCGGCACCCCCGTGAGCGAAGATTATAAACAAGGCGACAACAAATTCACCGGCACGATCGATAAGGTGACGATCGCGGTGACGCCGCCTCCCGCACAAGCGCAAGAGGAAGAGGAACGACAGGACGCTGTAATCGACGAAGGCATCAACTAAACTGGCGCGTGATTGAATCAAGTATGCCGAACAGAATTCCGCTGCGCTGAACCGCCTCGAGGAGATCCATGATGAGGTATGTAAGCCGTTTCGCTCTGTGTATGTTCGCCCTGGTTGTTGTAGCCGGGTGCGCTTCGACGAACGTCACTCAGCAGACACCGATGAGCAGTCCTGGTCTCGCGCGGCCCAATCAGATCTGGGTCTACAACTTCATCGCCAACCCGGCCGACATGCCGGCCGATTCCTCGATCAGTGGCCAAGTCGGCTCGCCCAGCACGCCTCCTACGGCGGAGCAATTGGAAGAAGGCCGCAGGCTCGGCGCGCTTATCGCCTCGAATCTCGTTGCGGATATCCAGGCGATGGGACTCCCTGCCATACAGGCTGGACCTGGATCGTCGCCGCAAGTCGGCGACGGCGTAATCCGCGGCTACCTTGTCTCGGTGCAGGGAGGCAGCATGGCTCAGCGCTTCGTGATCGGATTCGGCGCCGGAACTTCGGAGATGGATACCGTCGTGGAAGGATACGCGGTCACGCCTCAAGGATGGCGCAAGCTCGGCTCGGGAACGCTCACCTCTTCCGGAAACAAAACCCCCGGGATGGTGGTGCCTGCCGCCGTGGCGATCGCCACGGCCAACCCGATCGGCCTGATCGTTGTCGGCGGCGCGAAAATCTACGGCGAGGCGAGCGGCAGGAACGGACTCGAGGGCAGGGCCAAGGCAACCGCCGACGCAATCGCAGAACAGCTAAAAATTAGATTCAAGGATCGCGGCTGGATCCAATGAATCTTTGGTTTAAGTGGCACAGGCTTTAGCCTGTGTCTTCAGCTCTAGACCAGCTCTTAGGCCGGCCGCTCCGGGTTCTTTGCCCCTTCCCGCGCGGGAAGGGGTAGGGGTTAGGTCGATCTTCTTCCGACCGCTCCGGGTTCTTTGCCCCCTTCCCGCGCGGGAAGGGGTAGGGGTTAGGTCGATCTTCTTCCGGTGCTGCTCTCCCGAACATTCACCTCAGAACACAGGCTTCAGCCTGTGTCTTCGGCTACGCTGGCAGCCACGGTTCACGATGAACGAAAAGGCGATGCAGTTTGGAATCTTCGGCGGCGCACAAGCCGGCAGCACGCGCCCCGGCGCGGTCATCGGACAGGGCCTCCATGACTTTATCGACCTGAACGTCGAGGCCGAGGCGCTCGGATATCACAGCACGTTTCTGGTCGAGCACCATTTCAGCGGATGGAATCAAGTCTCGGCTCCTCTCACTCTGCTGACCTGGCTCGCGGCGCGCACCCGCACGCTCCGCCTCGGCACTGCCGTGATTGTACTGCCGTGGCACAATCCTGTCCTTCTGGCCGAGCAGGCCGCAACGCTCGATCTGATGTCCGGCGGCCGGCTCGATTTCGGAATCGGCAAAGGCTACCGGCACAGCGAGTTCAAGGGCTTCGCCGTCGCGCTGGAAGAAGCCGACGCACGCTTCGAAGAAGCCCTCGAGATCATCCTGCGCGGATGGACCTCCAAGCAGCGCTTCTCGCATCGCGGACGCTACTGGCACTTCGACGACATCACGGTCGAGCCTCCGCCCCGCCAGCAGCCGCATCCCCCGATCTGGATGGCGGCCGCCAGCACCTCCTCGATCCGCAAGGTAGCAGCGCGCGGCTTCAATCTGATGCTCGATCAGTTCGCCTCGCTCGAAATGATCCGCGAACGCGTCGCTCTCTATCGAGCCGAGGTTGAATCTCATGGCCGTGTCTTCGATCGATCCCAGCTTTGCGTAGCACGCGACATATATGTAGCCCGCGATGAATCCGAAAAGCGCGCCGCGCACGAGCGCAACGACGAGGAGCACGAGCGCATCCTGTCGGTCTCCCGATGGCCCGATCACCCAGGCGGCTCGCACATCCTGGCGTACGCGCATTCGGAGGAATCGCGCGCCAACACCCTAATCGGCACCACCGACGAAATCACCGCCAAGCTGGAAGCCCTCCACGATATCGGCGTAACCTACGTGATCCTGAATCCCAACGGCTCGCGCGAGTCGCTCCGCCGCTTCGCCCACGAGATCATGCCGTCGCTATCGCATGGTCCGGGATCCGCGCCCAGCCACGATTAACAGACAGCGCCCGACACGTTCTCTATTTCTTCAGCGACTGCGGATGCTCTCCATTCCCTCTCCCGCCGGGAGAGGGCGGCGCGGCGCGATGCTTGCGCTTTTTTCGCAAGCATCGTGACGCGCGGGTGAGGGTGCTGCTCCGCCGTCCCCATCCCCGATTCGTACGGTACTTCACTCTTTGACCCGGAAGGTCGTTTACTACGATTGCTCAGTAGCGGGACCCGAACCAAAATGAACCAGTGTTGTTTGAGCAAGACTGGCGAAGACGGCATTTGCCGGAGGTAGGGAATGCCAAAATCTGACAAATGGTCACAGTGGCTCGCGGAAACGCGCTTCGGGGGTGATTCCAGGACCGCTGATAGGCAGATGCGGCATCTCAGGCAGGTGCGCGATCACTTGCTGAAAAAAGCCGGTCTTGAAGAAGGCAAGGTTGTGCTCGATGTGGGCGCGGGCGAAGGGTTGATCGGCTTTGGTGCGCTCGAACGCGTCGGCACTACGGGCCGCGTGGTCTTCTCCGACATTTCCGAAGCTTTGCTCGATTTCGATCGCTCCGCAGCCGAACAGATGGGTGTGCTCGATCGATGCTCCTTCGTTAAAGCCGGCGCGGACGATCTGAGCGCGATCGAAAGCGAATCGATTGATCTCGTAACAACCCGTTCCGTTTTGATCTATGTGGATGACAAGCAGAGGGCGTTGCGTGAGTTTTTTCGTGTGCTGAGGCCGGGCGGGAGGACGGCTCTGTTCGAGCCGATCGACGATCAGCGAATGAGTGAGTTTTCCGGATTCTGGCGCAAAAGAGCTTGGGCCAATCCCGATTCGGAGGAAACCCGACCCGTCAGAGATTTGCTCGAACGACTTACCACCCATTGGAAGACAAACTACAAGCACGTCAACACCGCGATGCTGAATTTCAATGAACGAGACCTGGTACAGATGTGTGTCGCGGCGGGATTCGTCGGCGTGCACACCGAATTGTATCTGGATGTTGGTCCGGTCCCGGCGATGAATTGGGACGCCATGATGAGATCGTCCGGCAATCCTCTGGTACCAACGAACGGTGAGTTAATCGGCGAAATTTTCAACCTTGAGGAGCGCGAGCGCTTCGAGAAACACTTGCGGCCGATCGTCGAGCGCGGCGGAAGCCTATGGCGCACCCAATCATCATACACCTGGGCGTTCAAACCACCGATTCCAGAAAAACCTTGGCCAGAGCACGAATAGCTCCGGCTTCCAGACCAGCGAGCCTCGCCTCCGTCGAACGAGGCACTCCACGTGAACGCTCCTTCGGAATCTCGGATAAGTCGGCTGCCTTTGCCTGATTCTCCAATTCCACTACTAGAAGACAGAGCTCGTCCGATTCGATCGGATTTCCATCCCCAACGAGGACCAGAAAATTGATCGAAAAAGAACGCGCGCATAAACGGTTGAAATCGCAGTGAAATGAAACACCAAAGCACGACGTCCGCTGGCGGTATTGACAAAAACAAACAATCTTCCAGAATGCACGTAATGGCCAGCGTCATTCGAGCATTCAGCGCATTTCATGTATGCCGTCTGACCGGACTCTCGCTCCGTCAGTTGTCATATTGGGATGACACAGAGTTCTTCTTGCCCTATTATGCGTCGGAAAACCGTCGAAGCCCGTTTAGCCGCGTCTATTCCTTTGAGGATCTTGTTGGACTGCGGGTAATCGCTATCCTCCGTAACGAGCGGAAGGTTCCCCTTCAGAAGCTCCGCAAAATCGCAGAGGAACTTGCACGATACCATTCCCGACCTTGGTCGGGCCTGGTTCTGTATGTAGTTGGCAAGGGTGTTTATTTTAAGCAGCCTGATACTGAAATAATCCGAAAGGTCGGCCATCCTCAACATATTTTCAAAGTCGCTCTTGATGCCATCACCACGGACATGCAGTCGAAGGCCGATGCTCTGCGTTATCGGAGAGCTGAGCAAATTGGCCAAGTGGAGCGGCATCGAAACGTAGTCCACAATGCATGGACCGTAGCGGGGACGCGCATACCTACAAAGACCGTTTGGCGGTACCATCAGGCTGGATTCGACACGGCCTCTATAATCAAAGATTATCCACAACTAACCCCCTCAGATGTATCATCGGCCATTTCGCATGAGCAGCAGCAACTAGCACGCAAGGCCAGCTAAACGTCCACTTGGGCGACGCAGTTGCATCTTCTGCTCGACCACAACGTTCCTGATTCAGTAGCGCAAGTTTTTCGAGAACGAGGACATATCGTCGCGCTTTTGCGCGAGATTATGCCAACAGATTCACCAGACCCAGTGGTGGCAACGGTAGGTGATATGGATGGCGCTATTCTTGTAAGCTGCGATCATGATTTCGACTCGATAGCTCCACGAATCTTAAAGGGAATGCGTGCTCGATTTAGACGGTTGAGCCGGATTGCTATTCGGTGCCCTGAATTCCACGCCGCAAGAAGAATCGAGGAAGCGATGGAGTTTATAGAACTAGAATACAAGACCGCCCAATCTCGCTCCGACAAACGAATGTTCATTGAGATACAAACAACAGGATTGAAGACCAATCGTTAAACCGCGCAGCTGTCAGGTCCGGGAATCATTCCCGTCTTGATGATCAATTCCGCTTCCTCCGAATAGGGTTGGCACGATTTCGATTTGCCGCTTTAGTCAGCCGCGGTAGAACATGATCGACGCTATCCGGCAGCGAACGCCGTCGTTTGAACAGCTCGCCCCGGCCTCTGCGCGCAGCCTGTTGCTACAAGCCTCGATCACGTTTTCACCGAAAGCTCGGTGCCGCCGCGGAGCGGCAGGAGAGTCGAAACAAAGCCGTTGGCCGGACGTCGCACAAAGTCCAGATAGTTGACGAAGGTCTTCGGAAAATGACCCACATTATCGCACACGACGATCGCGCCCTTGCGTAGCTGCGGCGCCATCAATTCGATGATCGGTCTGGCGAGTTTGGGGAAACCGTCCACCAGCAGAAAATCGACCGGGCCGCCGCAGTCTCTGAGCGTAACCAGCGCATCGCCCTCGCGAAGTTCAATCAAATCGGCGACTCCCGCTTCCACGAAATTGCCGCGCGCATGGCGCGCCTTTTCGGGTTCAATTTCCGTCCCGATGACGAGGCCGCCACCCTGGTCGCGCGCCGCCGCCGCAAGGTAGAGGGTGGAAACCCCATACGACGTTCCGAACTCGACCACCCTTCGCGCCTGCTGGCCGCGGCACAGCATGTAGATCAACCAGCCCTGGCCCCGGCCGATCGGAATCAGTTTGTCGCGGACATATTTTGCATCGGCATCATTCGCGCGTTTCGCACCCACCCGCCCCTTCACGGCCTCCCACGCCAAGTGGACGACGAGCCCCGGCAGCTCCCGGCCGGCACGCGCATGCAGCCGATCAAGGACATCATTGATCCGCCGATCCGTGATCGGATTCGAGGACGGTGGACTCATAGATAACTCCGAAGTTAGCTGCGACGACGATCAGCACTCAATTCAATTTTGTATGAAGTGGCACAGGCTTTAGCCTGTGTTCTTCGGCATCCAACCAATCAAACTGTCAAAGCAAAATCGAACCACCAAGACACCAAGACACAAAGGAAGACACCAAGCAGAAGCGGGTCCTTCCCGAAGGAAGAACCCGCTTCCTTTTTCCTCTGTCTGCCTTGGTGCTCTTTTCCTCGGTGCCTTGGTGTTGTTCTTATGTCCTGGTGTTTCTCTTCGCACTCTCCCTTTCTTCGTGTCTTAGTGTCTTAGTGGCCGGTTGATTCTGCTATGCGCCCGACGCGCGCCTGTCCCACGCCGTCATTTGCCTAGAGCGACGTTCCGGAAGACTTTTCGCGCCTCATCTTGACTGAGTACCGTGTCGTAAAGACCAACTTCTTCGTCCTCGTGCTTGTCGATGCCGGTGTAGGTCAGACTCGAATCTTCGTAGCGTTTGAATTTGAACACGGCGTCATTCATGAGGGCACTGTTGAAAACTCCGAGGCTCACAAGAAGTTCGAAGTCCTTCACGGTCAAACCAGTGACCTTCTTGAACAAACCTGGTTCTAATTGGGTAATGACGTCCTTCAGGCATCGTTCCCGATAGTCGGTAAGATACATAAAGACAGGGATTCGTGTTGCGAACTTGATGAGTTTCTCCTGAATCTCCTTCCGCTTACTCTTGTACTCTTTTTCCTCCTCCGTCAGTTTCTTCTTCTCTTTGGCGGATAACTTCTCGTCGTTGGCCTCTTTGCGTGCCTTATTCACGGCTTCCGACTTGTTGATGATCGTTTCGATCTCCTGATTCAGGTTGCGGAACCCCTCGATATTCATCAGTGCGGTCATCGCCGCGCTGTTATTCATGAGCCGTTTCAGAGTGTCGTTGTCCACATTCACCAGCAGCGCGCTTTCCCATCGGCGCGCCAATAGTGTCGCGGTTGTTCCGCTCATCGCGATGTCAAGGACGCCGGCCGCATCGACCTGCTTCATGGAACTGCCGTCGTAGGCCAACACGGGCAGAAAGCTGATGAACTCCTCGACTTTCTTTTCCGGGTTGGACTCGTTTACATTTAAACGACAACTGTAGTCGGCGATTTGTCGCAGAGCTCGATCCGGGGCGAAGTCGAAAACGTAGCACTCTTCCTTTATGATCTGTTCCTCATTGGGCGACGCACCGTCCGGGTTTTTGATCGTCCATGATGATTGAACTCTGAAGGCGGCCTGAAAATATGTCTCCGGGCTGGACGAGTTTCGCAGCATGAGAATGCCGGTCCAGGGTTTCACGGTCACGCCAGTTATAAGTTTGCCGCACGAAAGAGTAATGGTTTTGGTTCGCAGAGGATCGTCCATTGCTTCCTGCACCGGCTGCAATGCGGCCGCGTCGATACCGGCGCCGCTTCCCGCAGCTACAACAACTCTGTAGTCGTGATAGAAGCGATTCTGTTTTTTCGCCAGCAAGTTACGCATCGCGTGGCACGATGCGACGCTGGGCAGAAACCAGAACGTGTGCGAAAGGACATTTAGCAATCGCGCGTCCGAGAACGGCATCGGCGGCTTCTGCGCCCCGAGCTTCAAATTATCCACGCTGGTCGCAATGAATCCGCCCCGAATCAGATCAAGCCATTTCTGAACCTCATCCTCATAGTTGAATTTTGCCTTCTCCCCGATGCCGCTTGCCGAGAAGAACACATTGAGGTCGAACTCGTTAAACTCGCCCTGCTGTGCAATCTCGCGAATCGCGTCCGGCAATTGATAGGTCAATAGAACCATGCGCGGGAGCGCCTTGTACGGGTTGTCCGGGCCCTTCCAATCCCGCTTGGCCCGCTGCTCATCCGAGTACGTCCAGTTGAATATCTGCTCTTCGATGAACTCTCCGGCCGCGATGGCCCGGAACGGCGTTCCCGACAGATAGAGATAGCCGCCAGTCGTGATCGGCACGATCTCTTCGTCGAAGTCTTCGATGCCTTTGCCGGTTCCAAACTCAACTTCCTTCTCGTCCTCGGCCTCAAATAAATCCTTCGCGTTTTCACGCCATGCGCCGTAGTGGTATTCATCCAGGATGACGCAGTCCCAGTTGATTGCATGGACCCATTCGTTCTTGGTTTTGATTCCGCCGGACCCGGGATTTCGTCCCAGGTAATCCTGAAACGATCCAAAACAAACGAAGGGTTTTTTCTTGTCCGCTTCCTCGTACGAGAGTCCACCGGGCTTGATAAACTGCCAGCCCTGAAAATCAACGTGGCATTTCAGATCGCTTTCCCATTCGGTTTGGACGGCGGGCTTAAAGGTGAGGACCAGAACCTTCCGCCAGTCCATCTTTAATGCCAGTTGGTACGCGGTGAACGTCTTTCCGAACCGCATCTTGGCGTTCCAGAGGAAATGGGGAGGCTTGTTGTGGTTTTCCTTTCGGAAACTCCTGAAGTATGCGGCGGTTTTTTCGACCGCAGCTCTCTGTTCGGGCCGCATCTTGAAATCAAGAGTGCGGTTTTCCTCATTCAATTGTCCCGCTCTGACGGCAATGATCGCCGCCTTCACCTCCTCGACGGCGCACCGAAACCATTCCCCGCCGGGATTCTTGATTTCGGCGTTGCGAAGGTAGCGGTGAACGTCATGATCCGTAAATACCGTGCCGTCGTTGCGCATCGCGGACTCTTCGAGGACGATCCGATAAGGCGGTTTGCCGGGCCGCAACGTTGGGTACTGCTGCGCAACGCGGCTTCGCGCACTCACTGTGGTGTAGCCGACTTTTAGCAAACCCGCGTACACAGGGTTGGTGTCCTCGTAAGCGTAGATCGTCGGCCTCGTTTGTGGCCGCGGTGGAAAGAAATCCCTACTCACCGTTCGCCTCCATCGGTCGAATCTTCGATTCGATAAAGGCGATTTCCTCTCGGTTTAGACCGTAGCGTTCGTACAGTGACTCATCTTTCCATCGTTTGGTCATGTCTAGGATAGGAATAAACGCGTACGTGTCTTTGGTTATGCCGTGGGAATACATGAACAGAGACATCAGGAAACGGAAAAAGCGCGTTTTCATGTACGCCAACAAATTGTTTGCTTGCTCCTGCGTCTCGTAGGTTCCTACGACAAGGTACGTTTCAGTACAAATCGTACCGGGCGGCAATACAATCGTCTTTGCGAGAACCCTCCGCGTACCGTCAGTACCTGGATTTCCGGCATGTTCATGTCCAGAACGGGACGAGATGACTTTCCATTTGTCGATCATCTCAATGCCGACTGTAATGTCTTTCCGCTTGTACGGCCCTTCACCTTTCTGCCAATGCAGTATGAGGTCGCCAGATTTCTGTGGCTTTGCGTAAGTCCGTAGGCCGAACGGCTTATAAGAAGACACCTGCTCGCTCATACGCTTCTCTTTTCGAGCTAATATCTTTCGAATAATTGGAACAGCTTGACTATGCCTGATGAACGTACTGAATTCATTTAGATCTCTGGTCGCGGCCGCTTCGACTTCATTGTGCATATTCACTATTTCACATGGACCGTTGTAATCTCTTTCCCACAGAAAATAACAAATTCCCCCTGCCACACTCACTCCTGGAAACACTTCTGAGGAGTCTTCGAAATCCACAATTTTCCGAATATGGTTGTCGTTTAGCATTTGGACGCGGAAATCATCCAACCCCTTTCCACCTGCGAACCAGCGCGAAGGGATAATCATAGTGAGATAACGCGGGGCTAGTTTCTTCGCTTGCTGAACGAAATCCTGATAGATGGGCGAAGCGCTCCGTCCATAACCGCCATCGCTCAGCTGATATGGCGGATTACCGACGATCACGTCGAATTTCATGTTGAAAATCTCCTCGGGCTTCTTGGTATGAGTGAAGCGATAAGCGTGTGTTTCTAATTCAGGTCCCCTCGCGTAGCCTTCCTTATTGGCTCCGCAAAATTGACAGCGCCCATCCTGCCAAGTGTGATCGAGACGCTTGAACAAGATGTTCCCATGCGGATTGTCGAACGCCTCACAGACGGAATACTTTCCGTTGGCTGTCTTGGAGCAATACACCGAGCGGCGGGACATAAGCGCGGTCAATTCCGTAATGGCAAGACCGTAAAGCTGGTTCTTGAAAATGTGGTTCATTCGCTTTTGCCGATCGGGAAGCTCTTTTTCCAGCCCCTTATCGAGCCGCTTCGCGATCTCGCGCAGAAAGACGCCGGACTTGCAGGCTGGATCGAGAAAACGCGCCTTCCTCTCAGACCAGATTTCGGCGGGTAGCAGATCAAGAATGCGGTTTGCCAGTTGCGGCGGAGTAAATACTTCGTCGCTGCTGAGATTCGCCAGACAACTCAGCACGTCCGGGTTGTAGTTATTGCTGTCACTCATTGGCTATTTCCAGGAAGTGCACTGGCGGATACTCCTTGGCCGGCCGCGGAATGAATACGTCTTCCCCTAGATCCGAGAACAGCGGAAGCTCCTTGGTCCTCTCGTGCGTTAGAAGGCTGCGGAAAGTAAAGTCGCGACGCTTGAGCATGTTGCCGTTGACGGGCGACCATTCCGAGAAAAGGATATACTCCGGGTTATCTCCGACGGTCTTGAGCGTCAGATCTACGCTTTTTCGAAGCATGGCGAATTTCTATTCATCGACCTGGCGAATCTGGTGGTGCATGAAGGCGGCCATCTTCTATTTGGTTGGTTCGGGCGGACGATTGGATTATGGGGCGGAACAATCCTGCAGTGGACGGTCCCATTTTTGTTGGCCGCCTATTTTTTTGTGCAACGCCAGACCGCCGCGTTCGTTTTCTTCCTTATTCTTCTTCTTCGAAAATTGGCTCTACACCGCAACCTATATGGCTGACGCGCGCGCCATGATTTTGCCCCTGGTCACGGTTGGCGATCCAGATTTTGCCGAGCATGACTGGCATACCATCTTCACCAGTCTGGGAGTTCTGCAGCACGATACAACCATCGCCGGAATGATTCGATTTTTGGGTTGGTGCGGCATGCTGGGAATTGTCGGATGGATGGTTTGGCGCTCTTTACATGAAACGGAACAGTCAAGCAACCGGCTACCGAACCCTTAGCGTTCTTTGCGGCTCTTCTTTGCTAAAGACGCAAATAAAATCCGCAAAGGTTGCCAAGAAGATCATTTCTGAAAGTGTTGCAGGATTGCCTCGGCCTGGCTGCGAGTCACAACCGACGACAGCGCCGCGACATCCGCCTGCTTGACCGCCTGCAAGCTCCCAAAATGCTGCAACAGCCGTCGGGTAGTATTTTCTCCAACGCCGGGAATTTCCAGTAGTTCGTCGCTGCGGTCGCGCATTTGACGGCGCTTGCGATGGAAAGTCACCGCGAAGCGGTGCGCTTCATCGCGAATCATTTGCACCAGGTGCAGCACCGGGGAGTGATGATCGAGCACCACCGGCTCGTTTTCCTGTCCTAGACATAGATAATTTCCTCGCGCTTGGCGATCGCCGCCAGCGGCTGATTGATGATCTCGATCGAATCCAGCGCCTCGGCGGCGGCGTGCAACTGGCCAAGGCCGCCATCGATCAGCACCAGGCTGGGCATCTTCTTCTTTTCTTCCTGCATTCGTTTGTAGCGCCGCGACACCACTTCGCGCATGGAGGCGAAGTCGTCCACGCCTTCGACTGTCCTGATGATGAATTTGCGATAGTCGGACTTCTTCATTTGCCCGTCTTCCCATACCACCATTGATGCGACAGTCTCCGCGCCCTGAATGTGCGAGATGTCGAAGCACTCAATGCGTTCCGGCAACTCGGCCAGGCCGAGCGCGTCTTGCAACGCTTCCTGAATGGCCTTGGCATTGGGCTTCATCACCCGAAAACGCTGATCATAGGACTGCTTGGCATTGTTCCCAGCCAGATCGAGCAGCGAGCGTTTGTCGCCGCGTTGCGGCACCAGAATGTTGACTCGGGTGGCGCGGCCGCCATCGGCAGCGAGCTGCTCCGACAAGCACTTCCTCCAGCATCTCGCGATCTTCGAATTCCACCGGAACATAAATATTTCGCGGCACATAAGGCTGCCCAATATAAATCTGCTTGAGCAGAGCGGAGAAAAATTCGCCGGGATGAAAATCCTGCTCCGTCGGTGCCTCGACTCCGGCAAATCTTCCCAGAAAAACTCGCGGCGATCGAGCACTCTTGCCGCCGCGCATGTGGAACAGATTCACCGCCAGCATGCCATTTTCGTAGTGATATCCGAAGACATCGGCGTCGTCGCCTTCGACGGCTCGCGATGCGCTGTTTCTCCTGCAACTGCTCGACCGTCGAGATCAGATCGCGATACTTGGCGGCCCGCTCAATTCCTGGGACGCCGGCGGCCTGCTCCATGCGTTCACGCAGCGACTTCAAGAGATCGTCTGGCCGGCCTTCGAGAAACAATTTCACATCGCGGACCGCTTCCTGATAAATCTCCGGCGTCGTTTGGTTTTTCACGCACGGGCCTAGACAGCGCTTGATGTAGAACTGTAAACAGGGCCGCGGATGATAACGATTGAGATCCACTTTGCAGGACGGAATCAGAAAGTTACGGTGAATGAGATCGACGATCCGGTATGCCAGATTGGCAGGGAAATACGGCCCGTAGTAAGCCGCGCCATCTTTTCTTAAACGCCGCGTCACGTAAACGCGCGGAAAACGCTCGCCGAGGGTCAATTTGACATAAGGATAGGTCTTGTCATCCCGCAGCAGAATGTTGAAGCGCGGCTGTTCTGCTTGATGAGATGGTTTTCGAGCGCCAGCGCTTCTTTGGTGTTGGCTACGACGATGTAATCGACGTCCACGGCCTCGCGTACCAATGTTCAGTCTTTGCATCCCCCATTGCGGCCCTCATGGAAATAGGATGAAACCGCGGCTGCGCAAATTATTGGCTTTGCCGACATAGATGATGTCGCCTTCGGCGTTTTTGTACAGGTAAACGCCCGCGGAGGCAGGCAAGTGCGAATTTTCTGCTGGAGATCCATCTGGGGATATTTCATTTTAGATGATGTGCCGCCGGTAATTGGC